>CAWJTN010000002.1:0-53664 GCA_963845895.1 Candidatus Roizmanbacteria bacterium | reverse complement strand
CAACAAATCTATCAAAAGTTTTTGCTTGAAATACATATTTTTTTAATTCTGGGATTATAGCTGACTCTAATCCGACGACAGGACATTCTTTTGCTAAAGCCTCTAAGACTGGAAAATTGAAACTTTCATAATAAGAGGCCGTGAGATAAGCTGTGGCTTTAGAATACAGTTTTCTTAATTTGGCTCTTTCAATTCTCTCTATTGTATAGATATTATTTTTTATATCCTGGTAACGAGATAGGTTACCTATGAGGAATAATTTATAATCACTGAAACTTTTTTCTTTTCTGATCTTATTAAAAACATTAATTATAAATTGAATATTTTTTATAGGATGATCCATACCAACATAAAGAAAAAACTTTTTTTTTATCCTTCTATTGAAAGGTATTATCCCGAAAGGGATTCCATAATTAATTACAACAAATCCTTTATAATCAGGAAAAAGTTTGGAAAGTTCCCTTTTAACTTTTATTGAAGAAACAATTATGTTTTTAGACCTTCTTACCATAGGTTTTACTTGATCTTCTAAGGCATAATAAGAATCTGGATAAAAATCAGGATAAAAATGGAACGAAAGTCCATGAGAAAATGATATAATTTTTGGAGATGCAATGATAGGTAAAGCTTGATTTAATGCCAAGAAAACATCCTTCTTCTCAGTAATTTCTTCCAAGCTAACTCTGGTAGATAGCCAAAGATAATTAGGAATAAGAATTTTGTAATTCAATTTATCATTTAGCTTTAACCAACTAGGTTTTTTACAGAAAGAATATATCGAATATGTATTCTTTTTATCAAAGAGATAGATTGCCTCTAAAAGATTTTTCGTGAAGATGTAATTCCCAAACATGTTATCTGGTGCTGTGCAAAGTGCTCCTCCGTCTATTGATACTCTCATACTTAAAAATAATGAATAATAATAAGAAATTTATAGCTTCAGATATAATCGTAATGAATGAGGATGCGAAATACGAATATTTTGGAATAAAAGTTAGATTAAGTATAAAATTAATTATTGTTTGAGACAAAAAAATAAATATTACAAGATATGCTTTATTTAAAACATATAGGGCATTCAGGAATACGGAGCTAAGAAGAATAAAAGGTAGAGCAAAAATAACGATTTTACTGACTTTTATAGACTCTAAGTAATTTCCTTTCATAAAGAAAGGAAGGACTACAGGTGAAATAAAAAAGAATGATATTGAGATCAATAATCCTAAAAAAAATAACAAACTTAAATCTATTTTCATTGCTTTAAACATCAGATTCCTATTTTTTTTAAATAGCTTCGCAAAAATCGGAGTCCTGGCTACATTATAGCTTGCAGCAATAAGGATTAAGGCTTCAAAAAACTTATAACCGGCTGAATAAATACCAACTTCTTTAGATCCTTTTAAAAACTGTAATAAAAAGACGTCCAATTTAAAATATAAACCAGCAAAAAAACTAATAAGAACAAATATATATGACTTTTTAATAAATCCAATCCAACTTTTTAGGTCAATCTTGTAGGAATATTTTTTCAGATCTTTATTTATTAGAAAATAGTTAACAAATGAATAAAAATTATAGAAAATAAAAATTAGTATGAAAACTACAGATAATGATTTTGTCATCAGTATGCCAATGATCAAACTAAGAACAAGGATTACGTTGAATATACTTGATACTATTGAAGAATTATAGATTTTGCCGGAAATTGAGTTTTTAATCAAGTATGTTCCAGAGAACATATTTGAAAAAATTGTAAATGAAACCAAAAAAATTAAATTAAAGATCCTAATATTTGATCTAAAAAAAACAAAAGATGTAAAAATAGTCATAACAAAAACTACGACAGCCGTAGTAAAACGCAGATTAAATAAGGAAATAAATTTTGATTGCTTTTCTGTTGGAAGATGAACAATCCCATAGGTCGTTGTTCCTAGATCTGCTAGTGGACCAAATAGAGTAATTTGTGCCCATACCAAGGTATAAACACCGTAATCAATTGGATTTAAATATCTCACTAAAAAGATAAAGAGAATAAAATTAAGAAATTTGCTCCAAAATGACGATGCATTTAGGCTAAAAAAGTTGACCAGAAAACCAGATTGGGTAATTTTGTTAGCAAAAAAATATTCAAGCACTGTTTTAGGAAGTCTTGCCAGCTCGTATATTTTTTGCCAAATGGTACCATATTTAAGTAAAAATTTGATTCTACTTTTTTTTAAATACATTTCCTTTTTTGGATTTTGATCGGAAATTTCAAAATGGGCATATTTTTTTTGGCTATCAATTCCAATTCTGAGCCCCTCCTTCCTCGCTCGAGTACAATAATCCACTTCCTCATAGTAAAGAAAATAATCTTCCGAAAAAAAACCTACTTTTTCTATTACTTCTCTTTTTACAACCATTAAAGATCCAGAGACAAAATCTCTTTCAACAAATCTTTTTTTTGGTCTTTCATTTATTAACGCACCACTCATCCTCCACTTATCTATTTCTCCTCCATAGTAAGTTTTATTATCTTGAACTACCGCAAACCCACCGATGTCAAAATGTTCACTAAGTTTAATAATGTCTTTTTTACTTATGCCTTTTAATGAAATGTCTGGATTAGAAACTATAAATATGTCTGGATTATCCTTTAAGGCTAACTTTATACCTTGATTCACACCTGCAGCATAACCGATGTTATTCTTTAGGTTGTCAATATGGTATATTTTTAGATTTTCAAATCCTAACTCTTCAATTTCTCTTCTTATTTCTTTCTTCATTTCATCAGTTTCTTTATAAGTAACGTAGATATAAGCAATTTTTAAATTTAACTTATTCATTTATTTATTTGTCATTTGAAATTTGTCATTTAATATTCTCAAGTTATAAAACAATAATAGAATGTAAGTAAGAAACTCCATATAAGCAAAGCCCAAGTCTAGTGGAATTCTAATAATTCCATCTTTATATCCTTTATCTTTTATAAACCTTGCCCAAAACATATGAATAGGATATAAAAATATTTTTTCCAGTGAAGATTTTTCTTCATTTATATTCTTCTGACGGGCTTCCCTAATTGAGTAATCGGAGAATTTTTTAAATGTTTGAAAGAGCGTTCTGTAGGAATAATGCAATATTTTATGTTTAAGAAAACCAATTTTTCCCTTTTTAATAATAAAATGTTCATGAACTAATGTTGATTCTATTTCAACAGCATTTCTCTTAAATAACCGTAACATTTTATAGTTTTCTCCGCCGTAATCAACTGGACGTCCTAAAAAATGATTTTGATAAAAAATACAGAATCCTGAATAATTCGTAATTCGTAATTCGTAATTTTTTAGTCTTTTAATCTCATCTTTCAATCTTGGAGAAACTATTTCGTCGCTGTCCAAATTCAGTACCCAATCTCCGGTAACTTTTTTCAGTCCATAAGCTTTCTGCTTACCTAGATCATTTTCCTCATGAAGATAAACTTTTGCCCCAAATTTCTTGGCAATTTCTCTAGTTTTATCATTTGAATAGTTGTCGATAATAATCGTCTCATAAACCAAACCTTCAACAGATTTCAAACAAGGTTCTAAGAGTTCTTCTGCATTTTTTGTTATCATCAAAAGAGATAGTCTTGACTTCATCTTCCCCTTATTATACCCTAAATTATGCATCCCAAAAAATTTGCTTTGAAATACGCTCGATACAACCTCTTTTATTTTTTAATTTTTCTTTCATTAATTTACATAGTAACAATCATTCTTTTTTTTAAAAAAGCTGGAGAACTTAATAATCAAGTTGCTCAACTTTCTGTCCAGAAAGTAAGCATCTCTTCTCAATTGGCTAAAACTAAAAGTGAACTTGATGATCTTAAAAACCAGGATCAGTATAAGATTAATAAAGACCTTCAGTCTAAAATAACCAGCATTGAAAAAACCTATAATCTAGCTGTTTCCGCCTATGAAAAACTCCTTGATTTGAAAACCATATCAAATAAAACCGATAAGTATGACAATGAATACGCAGATTCTCTAACACTTTTATCCGAAAGAAAATATTCATCTGCCGAAGCTACTCTAAACTCTTTAATCTCTGGAATACAGCAAGAGAGAGATAAAATAGTTTCCTCATTTTCAATTCCGAATAACATCCCTTCTTCAAATACACCGCCTTCATCAGGATATTCCAGTCAAACTGTTCATACAGATCTGGGCGATTTTTGGGTCGACATTATTTCTGCTGATTTAAACTCTACTCGTGTTATAGTCGATACTGCAACAGACGGTGATTGTGGTAATAACTGTCCGGTCCTTTCATTAGGTGACTATGTTTCAAGAAACGGAGCATTTGCTGGAGTAAATGGATCTTACTTTTGTCCTGCATCTTATCCAAGTTGTGCTGGAAAAACTAACTCCTACGACACCTTAGTTATGAATAAGAATAAAAAGTATATTAATTCGGGTAATAATGTCTATAGCACTGTCCCGGCGGCAATCTTTTTTGGAAATCAAGCCAGGTTTGTGGCTCAAAGCCTGGAATGGGGCCGTGATACAGGAATTGATGCAGTAATTGCAAATCGACCGCTTTTAGTATTTAACGGACAAAACGTCTTTGGCGGCACAGATCAAGCAAAAGAACTCTCAAGAGGATCCAGAAGTTTTGTTGGAAATAACGGTAATACTGTCTACATAGGTGTCGTTTTTAATGCAACTGTCGCTGAAGCTGCAAAAACCCTTTCAACTTTGGGATTGCAAAACGCTCTTAACCTTGACGATGGAGGATCAACTGCTCTCTGGTTTGGCGGATATAAGGCTGGACCCGGCAGAGATTTACCAAATGTAGTATTATTTGTCAAAAAATGATCAAATCAATCCTTAAATCAACGATCAATTTCACGATGGGTATCTTGGAAACTGTTGTTTTTATTGGTTCGATTTATATTGTCATCTATCTATATTTATTCATGCCTACTCAAGTTCAAGGAGCCTCGATGGAACCAACTTTTCATTCGGGAGATAGAGTAATTTTAAGTAAAATCAGCTATAAACTTCATGAACCACAAAGGGGAGATGTAATCGCCTTTCAATCTCCCCAAAATCAGGATATTGAATTTTTTAAAAGAATTATTGGCGTACCTGGAGACAAGATAGAAATAACAAATGGAAGCGTTTATGTAAATGGCCAAAAAATGATTGAGACCTATACATTCTCCCCGACAAATATTTATCAAGGTGAATTTTTAAAAGAAGGTGAAACTGTGATTATTTCCCAACGTAAATTATTTGTAATGGGCGACAACAGACAGGCTTCTTTTGATTCACGCGCTTTTGGTTTCATCCCAATTTCCTCAATTGAAGGAAAAGCAATTTACCGCTATTTTCCGCCTCAAACTGCAGGGTTTATTTCTGCTACTAAATAAATCAAACCTCCCTTACCCAATGCCCAAATTAAGTTTTTAAATAAAAAATATAGAGGTATAAAAACGGAGAAAAAAATAGCTTTTAATGTTCTTCTGATGAAGTTATTTTTTATTCCTATAAAATTTCCGTCTAGGTTTTTTTTAAAATCCACAAAATCCTCGTAGGTAGTGAAGTGTTTAACTCTATAACCAGATCTTTGTAACAATAAATTCATTGAACTTGGCGAGAAAAAAAATTTATGATCCTCGACCATCCACCAAGACCATTCCTTGCATAAACGTGCCATCAAACTCTTGTAATTTGGAGTTTGAATAACCAACATTCCATTCTTCTTTAACTTTGTTTTGATCTTTTTTAAGTTTTCCATCGGATCCCTGAAGTGCTCAACTACATCCATCAAAATAATCATGTCATATTCTTTTGAATTAGCTTTTAGAAAATTTTCTAAACTAACTTTTTGATAATTAATAGGTTTTTTAAAATATCTTGGTTGGAATTCAGGATCGATAACGTCAATATTAAACTTACCTTTTTTTTGGAGAATAGAAGAAAATAGGCCAAATCCACCACCAACATCTAATACTTCTCCCTTTTTTTTAAATTTATAAATTGTGTTAACAAGTTTCCTAAATCTCATTTTAAACTTATTCTCCACTTTCTTATATTCACTGAATTTATATAAATGACTTGCGGAAAGTTTTTTAGTCTTATTTTGATCAACAAAACCCAAATCGCAATCGCCACATTTATAAATAACTATCCCTTTAACGGTCTTTAACTTTCTTATATTTCTATTTTTACACAGATGGCATATCATAAAATTTATCTTATTAGTATAACCCATTCTATTACTTTTGTAGCATATAATCCATTGTCTCTTCTATTCATGCCTTCAATAATTCCCTAATGCTTAAATGTGCGATCTGTGGAAATAAAAAAACAAAGTTCTTTCACAAAATCAATAAATATTCCTATTTTTTCTGTCAAAAATGCCAAACATTATTTCTTTTTCCAAAGCCAAAGCAAAAGCAGATAAATAATTATTACAGACAAAGCTTTCGATACACAGCTGGAGAAACAAATGAAAAAAATATTAGAAAACGGGCAAAAATAATACTTAAACACCTTTTCAATCTAAAACCTGATGCGAAAACATTATTAGATGTTGGTTCTGGTTTAGGATATTTTTTAGATGAAGCCAAACAACAAGAATTAGACACAATAGGAATTGAGCCGTCAAAATTTTTATATGTCCAATCGATTAATCGATTGGACGTTAAGGTAATTCAATCAGATTTTGAAAAGTATTATATGAATTATAAAAAGCAAAATTATGACTTCATTGCAATAATACATACGATTGAGCATGTATTTAACCCAAAAGAAATGATCAATAAAGCCTTAAAATTATTAAATCCTGGAGGAATTTTATATATTGAGACGCCTAATTTAAACAGTCATTTATTCGCTTCCGAAAAAACAAACTATACTTTTCTCACACCTCCGGATCACATTTGGATATTCTCAGTTAAATCTTTTAATTATATTTTTAAGCAGATTCCAAGAGCTGATATTAGTAACGTCTCAACATACAGCGCACCGGAGCATTTTGTGGGAATCATTAAAAAAATAATAAGATCTAATAATAAACAAAATTCTTCTATGTCACTTCATTTTATTAAAATAATGAAGTTGGCCAAATATATAATATTTGATAATATAATTGCCAAAATATTTACACCTCTTTTAAATATAAACCATAAAGGTAGTATTCTAGAGCTTTATATAAAGAGAAATTAAACAAAATGTAGCATATAATCCATTGCTTCTTTCTAAACAATCCTCTCATCTAGATTTGTGAGCCGGTAATCGGAACTTACGAACAACTTTTTATCGACTTTAACTTTATTTACCATGGATTGTTAAAATATTGTGCTTTAGAAGAATCTATAATTTAGAAGGTGGAAGTTTTTTACTTAAATCAATATTTATATAAAATAAATCTTGAAAATCAGGATATTTCTCTTTAATTTGGTTTATTACATTTGGTATATACTTTTGAACCTCTGCAATTCTGCCATCGTGGTTTTTTAATTCTTTTCCTTTAACTTTTACTGTTTCTTTATAATGCTGTCCGGTTATATAAAATGCATATTTTGCCTTAACATTCAAAATGTATGCGGGTAATTGTCTAACAATTCCATGTATATAAGCTGGCAATTTTGGGATTGATCCTGTTAGAGCATCATTAGCTAATTTTTTAAGTTCAATTGCAATCTTACAATCTTTATATATTATGCAGAAATCGATTGAGCCATTCGCGGTATTAAATTGTGCAGAAAATGTAATGTTAGGCCAATGATAAAAAAAGTTTGATCCCATTCCTCTAATTATTCTACCCCAAACTATTTCTTTACATGGATGTAAACCTTTTAGGGTCGGTGGTACCCATGTATCCAACCATGAATCCCTAAGTTCAAATTCTTCTTTTACTAATGATAAAAATTGTTTCGTAAAATTCAATAATTCTATGCAATTAATTGGCGAATTAAATTTAGAAAAATCTTTAAAATAATTTTCATATTTTTTAAATGCATAGAACGCTAGAGGATCTATATTAAAATCATAAGATTTAACTTCCTTCTTTTCCAAATAACCAATAAATTTTTTTAATACACTTTCATTGATTAGTGCTTCCCTTAGTTCTTCTAATGTAATTTCATTTATTGGCTTTTCAATTAAATTACTGAATTTGGATGCTAATTCAGGATCTGTGGATAAAATACCTCTTATTTCTTTTTTTGCGTCTTGCCTAACATTTATATCAGCTCTTAAAAACCGTTTAGGGACTAATATAAAAGGTTCACCTGGTTTAAAAGGATTTTCAGGTAATCGATAATATCTACCTGCTGTCCATGTTAAATTTTGAGTGTCAAATGTTTGTCTGACAGGAAGAAACTTATCGATTTTAATATTCCATTTAATACATTGAGCTTGGGTATATTTGATTAAATAATCCATGGTAAGGTTCGCACTTAAATCACTTATCCCGTCTTGATTTACTTTATTTGCAAAAATAACAAAAACTTCCGGATTAATTAATTTATTAATATATAGATCCTTATTACTTATAAATTTGCTAATAATTCCTTCAATAAAAAATTTATACATTCCGGATGCAAATTCCTTATTTAATCCTGAGCCGTCATTTGATTTTTCTGTATATCCTAAACAGATTTCTTTTGGTTCTTTAAAATAAAAGAATTCATATAAATTATGACTTTCTCTATAACTATTACTCGCTGTAATTGATTTATCTAATGCTGTTTGGAAGTAAACTGTAAACCTTTCATATAATTTTCTTTCTTCCTCTATTTCGCTTGTTTTAATAAGAAAAGGATCTATGAAGAGTCTGGAATCGTAGTTTAAGTTTGTATCAAAAAAATCAAGTTCGCTTTCCTTAGCATTAATATTAAATACCTGAGTAACATGTGCTTTTGGGTTCGTTTTCAGAATTGTTTCCATTAGCTTGTATTATAATACTAAAACTAATATTTGTTAAAATATTTCTTAATGAAACTTACTTGTGTTAGATAAGGCTTTCTCTTCCAGACCATAAATATATAATAAAGCTTTTAGCTTAATTTAATAATCTATTCTTCAATTTTTGTAGCATATAAGCGACTGACAAAATAAATCATATTTAGTAATCTATTGTTTGGTGTTCTGATGGGCGTTTCACACCTAAAAAAGAGAAAGCACCTTCAGAAAGGAGAAGGTTAAGCCCTATTCCCCGCCTTACTGCAGTAGGGCGGGTTTTTAATTGAAAGGATTTGAGAACAAAAAGTCTCAGCATAAGGATATCACAAAAGAAGCATATCTACTTTTGCTGGTTGATGAAAAGATAAAAAAGGCTGAAGAAACAATAAAAGAAAAAAATCTCAACTACTCTGAAATTATTCTCAAATCTGCCGAAGAGATGTTGAAGATAATTTGAAATATCTTTTATTGGTGAAAAACACTTGATTTTAAAATAATCATTACATATAATTCCGATATGACTCTTTCTGAAGCTCCTCATCAGATTGCTTCTATGGATACAACTCCTGAAACTGCGAGTCTAATAAACCAGATACTTACTCAGTCTGTAAGTAATGCAATACATGAAAGGACTTCTTACCTTAAAAAGAAGTTTTCAGAAACTGAACCTTATGGTATCTTTGGAATAATAGTTTTTGGAGATCTAGCTAAAGGAGTTATACCAGCAAATTATTGTCCATACCTAGTATTAACTCATGACACTACAAAACGGCGAAATGATGACGAAGATTTTGAATTTGATAATCTTTTACAAAGAAAAATAAGATTTGGGCTCGGAAAATATAATTTGCATAGTGATCTTTTTGCTATAGGATCTTTAGGCCCTTTAGGGATTAAAAAAGGAGAGAGAGTCACAAAGGAGGCTGTAAGAAAATTCCTTGAAGATGGGAAACGTGACCCTGATACACCATACCTAATAATCACACCCCGAGTTCATGGCAAACTTCCTTATTAATCAAAAATTACAGTTTTATTGAAATCGTGCCTGCACACCCTCAGGGTGTGCATACTTTTTGTACCTCAAAGGTGTATTGAAAATAATTTAAAATATCTTTTACTAGTGGTATAATTGGCCCATTATGAAGGAATTCGAAAATTTCATTGGCCAAATAACAGCACGTTTCAGACGAAATAAAGAAGGTCAGAAAGTGACGGTAGTTGATCTTTTTCCTGGAAAGAATTCGTGGGATGTCCTAATAAATGCAAAGCCTACAACCTGGGCACTCGCTTACCCTGATTATGCTTCCCTACCCATTCATAATGGTTTTAAAGGAATGATCAATTTTAGAGGAAACGTATACAATTTCGGCGCAATTTTCGCGAAGTTGATTATTGTCACAGGACCGGTTAGAAAGCCTCCTCAAATCCTCTGAAGAATTATTAAGTCAAATTTAGCTCGTAAAAAAATACAAATTGTGGATACAGAGATTGTAGTTTAAGGAATTACACCTCCAATTCTGCTTGTAGATATAACAGCGTCGTCGATGTAAATCGTAGCAGGAGAAGGACTTAATAGATTAGAATAATTATTAACACTCCACTGACAATCCCCATCGGAGTAACGCGTTTGGACATTTGATACGTCAAATATTTGTTTACCATCTTGCCAGAAAGTCACATGTCCTGTATTATCTCCTACACATTGATAGAAAGCTTCTACCTGAGTCCATTGACCTACAGGGATATTCATAAGAGATTGATCATAGGAAATATTCTTTTGCCAATCGTAGAGATAATAGTACATAGATCCATCGCTGCGATTGCCTATGTTTAAGATGAAAAAAGGATCGTTTATTGTGTCTGATCTTTTTGATTTCCATTGAAATACATTCCACCAATTTGGCGCAGAATATCTTTGAGGGAAATAGTACCAGACGCTGTAATAAAGAGCAGAGTGGGTCTGTGGTTCTCCCCATCTGAAGAGTCGGGTACCAGACATTTCAGATGTGCCTGAAGGTGTTGTTATGGTCATCTTTGCGCTCCAATCTCCCGTGTGTGCGAAATCTTTTGCTGCTAAAGAACTTCCGATACCACTGTCAAATTCACCTCCCAAATTACAGCAACCATGGTTTGCTTGTGTTTCAGGAGACCACCAATCATCTAAACTTCCATTTTCCATACCACTCGACCAGAGGATGTTTGCAGTACCAGGGATTGAGGAGACAACAACGGTAAAATCAATGGTATTGACAAGGCCATCTTGGTACTGATCAAGAGGTATACCCTGATTTTTTCCATAGTTTTGAATCTCAACAAGAATATCTTTCATATCTACTTTTCCATCTCCATTGGCATCTCCATTCCCAATTATAGGTGTTGGAGATTGGGCAGAAATGGAGAGAGGATGAAACAAGAACAAAGAAAGAAGAAAGATGAGAAACAAAGATGAAGACAAAAAAAGAGATGATATCCAAGAACATCTTCTCATTACTTAATACTCTAACAGGATTGTGAGAGGCAAACAACAAATAATCGTTTATAATTTTTTTTATGAATTTAAATCAATTCTGTCCAATTTGCTAATGAAATTTACTATGTTTTGTACACCTGCAGGGTGTACTTGCTTTTTATACCTCAGAGGTGAAAGTAATTCGGATGATATTTATCTTATAAACTTGTGTAAATCAGAATGAAATGGTATACTGCGCTTCAATAAGTTGATAACAATTGTCAATAAAGGACTATTTAAAAGGAGGTGATTTATTATGAATCAATTTCCTACACAAGAATTACCTACGCAATATGATGCCAGATTCGAAATAGCCATGACCAAACGGTCTTTAGCAGGAAACGTTATCAATGGTAGAGAGACTTTAGTCGTAACTGAAATGAAAAATGGTATTCACCCTACAGCTGTTTTAGCAGAGGCGGTTGCTCATGGAAATGTTATAAGTATTGGCGAAGCTTTAACTCTAGCGCCTGATTTCGGATTAACAACTTTAACACCGATAGATGAAGGTATAATGATGGCAGAGGGATATAAACAGTTAGAGTTCATAAAAGGATTACATGCCAAAAATGAAAAAGATCCTAATTTTGCCGAGATAAAAAGATTTCAGGCTAAAAATGCTGGAGAGATGGCAAAAAAATTAAGTGATTGCGTAGCCATTCTCAGACATGAACAAGGAAATATTAAGACTAGGGAAGGAAATTAGAGCACGCTTTAGTCGAAATAAAGAAGATCAAAAAGTGACGTTGGTTTGGTTTTGAATAATCTGAAGATAGATTAAATAAATAGCTAACCTCCTTTTTCATTCATAACCTACCATCTCCGGCATCTACGCAGCAACATCGAGAAAATTTATGGCATACTCCATAAGAAATTCATTCTGTAGTTCCCTAGGAACCCGATTATAATCCGTATCTGCTGCACAGGATAAGATTGTCATAATCAACATGTCTAGATTAATTTTAGAGATTTTTTGGTCGCCTGCTACAATAGGATCTTTTGCCAATCGCTCGTTAATATTATCCAACATTTGATATGTCTGTTCCAGAGTTAACACAGGTCCAAGCCTTATATCATAGATCATGCCAAGGTTATATTTTCCTTTAATTTTTTTGAAGTTTACTTTATCCCAGGGACTGATCGGCATAAATAAAAAAGCTAAATGAGCATCTCTATTTATTCCTTTCGTCCTTAAAAGATACTGTATCGGACGTCCTTTTGTCTGGCTTAAATCGATCGTTTCTCTTCTCCCCTGTTGTGGTGCGATCCCTGCCGCTCCACCTTCTTGCGTAACGTCGCTGACCAACTGCGCATACACGGGAATTCCTGTCCCGATAGGCAGTTCTAAACCTGTTTCAGGATCGAAATTTTCACCCTCATTAACTGTATCCATATTTACAACAGGTGCTATTGTAATTCCAAAAATTTGGCACACTCTATCTAGTAATTTCCTCGCCCTTATGTATTGATGGAAAGATATTGGCATAACTACAGGTTTATCCATTATTTCTTTTATAAATTGCGCCGCACGTCCGATTATCTCAAAGCCTTCGCGTCTGGAAAAGTGCGTTCCGAGAATCCATACAGCGTAACCCTCCTGTAACAACTTATTGGTTTTTTCGACACTTTGTCAACTATATCTACATTTGCACGTGCAATTGGAAGAATCTTAAATAGATCGATTAAAGCATTTCTGGCTAAAATATTCCATTTGTTGGGAATCTCCAAAGGTCTAGGTTGATTTAAAAACTGTTCTAAACTCATAAAAGCTGAATTATAACTTGAACTATATTGGGAGATGAAGGTCTAGATCCGGGTCGTTTGGATCAAGTTCCGACCTTAAATCATGCTTTTTAACCAAAAATTCTATTTTCGGCAGTTCAGAGATTCCACTCCTCAAAAGATCACCAACATGTCTGCTTACGTCAGCCATCTTAGGAAAATCATCCAAATTAGGTAAGTGAACCCCAGGGATCATGCCAGTCAGATCTTTTAAGTTATTTCCGACCGGAGTGTCTGGAACAAGATTGGCACTCAATATCGTAGGAAAGAGATTATTTTCTGTAAGATGATCAAAATTATCAGCCAACCAGACTTCAAAACTTTTTTTAGTTTTGGCAACACCTTCGTAGAAGGAAGGAACTTTTATTGATCCATACAAGCTTGACCAAAAACTGGAAACGAACACCAATCTCTTCGGAGTCCCAGTCAGGTTATTTGCCAGATATTCAACAAAAGCAGCTGAACCGTTAAAGTTAACATTGGTTGCAAAATCCATATCCCTCTCCACCCAACTATTTATTTTTGTCCGAAGAAGAGTTAATTCACGCGTTAACTCCTCACCGCTAAATCGTTTTAACCTTATAATACCTCTAGCCAAGTTTGAAGAAAATTTCTCCATACCACCGGCATGCGAAATTACAATATCTGTCGGGACTATTCCTTCATTTTCCAATGGCCGCAAACCTTCTTGAACCTCAAGAGGATTAGTAATGTCTGCGATTAAAGGAAACACTCCAGTCTCTCCCAATTCTTTTTGAACATTGGCGAAATGTTCAGAACTCCTTGTCAAAAGTATTGTTTCCGCTCCTAGACCGGAGATGTCTTTTGCAACTTGAGCTCCAATCCCTGTAGCTCCACCCGTGATAAGAACTACCCTGTTTGCCAGAGGTAATGTTTCTCGTGACTCAATGTTTGCTTGTCTTCGAACAAAAATTGGATTCTCCATATCTATTATTTGTTATTATAACACTCTGTTTATCATTCGCAAGAAACTTTTATAAGATATACATTATAATCATTCTATGGATAATATAAACGCATGTCCCCACTGTAAATATCAGATTCAAGCCGATTGGTATTTCTGCCCGAACTGTGGAAAAATGTTAAAAGAAAAGCCTATCGTCATTTCTATTGGAAAACAAATCATTATCTATCTTGTAAGTTTTTTTCTTGCTCCATTAGGCCTTGGCTGGGGACTAAAATATATCACAAAAAATGATCCAAAGGTTAAAATGGTTGGGGCTATCGCAATTATATTGACAGTTCTATCCATAATAATCATGTTTGTCGTCTTCAAAAACTTTATGGATCAGTATGCAAATATTCTAAATAATCCTCAACTATACAAAGGCTATTGACATAATTTTTGTTTTCTCCTATATTGAAATTATATCTAGATTTTACCCCGCTTAAGCGAGGTTATATTAGTAATGAAAGGTTTATCAGACATTTTAGGTAGGCTAAAGAACGGTAAAGAAAGCAACTTCAAAGGCTTAGGTGTTGTTGCCACAGACAAAGAAGTTTATCTTTATTTCTATGCTTCGGATGCTTCTGATTCTCCTTTTAGATTGGCACAAAGCGAAGACGGCTTCGATTTTACACGAAGCAAAATAAATCCTTCACTTTACGATCAGAAAAACAAACCTCTAAATGTTGAAGGGAAAAAATTTCTTTCATTTTTTCTTTACAAAAAACTTTACTATCTCTTGTTTAAAGAACGAAATTCCTCTGATATATACTATTCAACTTCAAATCATCTTATTCAATGGAAGGTTAGAGGAAAATTATATCAGATCAGTGATGCTTGCTTGGTAATTCCCAATTACTTGTTAAAGAAACAGTATGTAGCACTAGTTTATAAAAAAGATGGGACAAAAATTGCTTATTCCAAAAATTTTGTTGACTGGGAAATCGGGAGTAAAACAGTATTGGAGGCACCAGCCGAAGTCGAAACAGTCATACCTACAAAAAAAGGGATTACGGTAATTTATCACAAACAAAATAAGGTTTATACCGCAATGCTTGACACTAAAAATCCTGAGGATAGTCTTTTCAATCCGACTAAACCAGTTTGGGAAGCTCCGACTGATTGGAATAATAAAAAAGCCTACTTTATTGGAACTATCATCTTTAACGCTAAAATCATTGGCTACTGGGGAGTCGAAGGAGAAGGAATCTATGCCGTTGTCTACTCGCTTCTTGAACATACTTTTGCCGATAAAAAAAATATAGCCTTAAAGCTTTCCAAATCTAAGGAAAATCCCGTTCTTGTACCGAGGAAAGATTATCAATGGGAGTCGGTAGCAACCTTCAATCCGGCAGCTCTTTATGAAAAAGGAAAGGTCCACCTGGTTTACAGAGCTGTAGGAGAAGACTATATTTCAACTTTAGGCTATGCTGCAAGTTCTAATGGTATAGATTTTCCTTATAGATCCAAACAGCCTATCTATACTCACATGGAACAGAATCACCCGCAGCAAAAAACATCTTTTCAACCTGCCCTATATTGGTCGGGCGGAGGATTTGGAGGAGCTGAAGATCCAAGACTGACAAAAATTGATAACAAAGTTTATATGACATATGTGGCTTGTTCTAATTACGAACCGCCACGGATAGCCCTGACCTCAATAGACATAAATGATTTTTTAAATCAAAGATGGCTTTGGGAAAGACCTGTGATCATATCGCCTCCGGATGTTGTTGATAAAAATGCAGTTATTTTTCCTGAAAAAATAGATGGCAAATATGTCATCATGCACAGAGTATTTCCCAATATCCTCATCGACTTTGTTAACAACCTAAATTTTGATGGTAAAACCTGGCTAAAAGGTGAGTTCTCCATAAGACCTAGACCTCATATGTGGGATAGTAGAAAAATAGCTGCGGGGGCGCCGCCGATTAAGACAGAATACGGTTGGCTTTTGATCTATCATGCCGTGGGAGACCAAGACTCGGCAAGATATAAAATCGGAGCAATGCTTTTAGACTTAAATGACCCAACAAAAGTACTTCACAGAAGCAATACTCCCATCCTAGAACCCACGGAATTATATGAAAATGAAGGATTTAAATATGGTGTAGCTTATCCCTGCGGCGCCGTGGTCATAAATGATCAACTCTTTGTCTACTATGGCGGAGCAGATATGGTTGTCTGCGTTGCTACCGCAAACTTTAATAAATTCCTCAACGATCTCCAAACTTCGGAGTCCGGCAGGTTGGAACCCGTTAATATTAAAAAAATAAATCATGTATGACATTGATGCGAAGGGTTTCGGAAAATCCTGTCTTGAATCCTGATCTGGATCATGAATGGGAATCTGTAGCTGCATTTAACGGATCGGTAATAATAAATGACATCGACTTTCATATATTTTATAGAGCAATGTCTCATGCCCAAGATTATAAAAATATAACGATGCAGCTTTCGACTATCGGTCACGGATCAGGTATAGACGGAGTCCACTTTACTGAAAGAAACCAAATAATAGTTCCTGACCAGGACTGGGATCAGTTTGGTTGTGAAGACCCCAGAATTACAAAAGTGGATGACACGTATTATATTTTCTATACTGCTCTGTCTGGCGTTCCATTCAACGCTCAAACAATCAAAATTGGTGTGGCAATTTCGAAAGATTTAAACAATTTTAAAGAAAAACACTTAGTCACTCCTTTTAATGCTAAAGCCATGGCATTGTTTCCTAGAAAAATAAATAACAAATTTGCTGCATTCCTTACCGTCAACACAGACAATCCACCATCAAAAATTGCCTTCGCCACGTTTGACAAACAAGAAGACATCTGGTCTCAAGATTTTTGGAACGATTGGCATAAACATTTGGATAGCCATGTCATCTATCTTCAAAGATCAAAGAATGATCATGTTGAAGCAGGTACTCCTCCAATTTATACGGATCAGGGATGGCTCTTGTTTTATTCCTACATAAAAAATTACTTTACACCACGTAAGAAGTTTACAATCGAAGCGGTCCTTTTAGATCTTGAAAATCCTCAACATGTTATTGGAAGAATCGAGGAACCTCTTCTTATGCCTGAAGCACACTACGAACTTTACGGTAATGTACCAAACATTGTTTTTCCAACCGGCGCGTTGATATACAGAGATCAACTATACCTTTATTATGGTGCTGCCGATACAACTTGTTGCCTGGCTACAGCCAACATTAAATCTCTCTTTTCGAAAATTAAGATATTTAATACAAGAAATATTCGTTTAAAAAGATTTAATGACAATCCAATTATAAGGCCGAAGTTAGACCATGCCTGGGAAGCAAAAGCCGTCTTTAATCCTGCTGCTTTTTACGAAGCCGGAAAGGTACACATTGTCTATAGAGCCATGTCTAATGACGGTACCTCAACTTTAGGATATGCGTCCTCAAGTGATGGCTTCCATATTGATGAAAGATTATTTGAGCCAATCTACATTCCACACGAATCTTTTGAGCACAAGAAAAAATTAGGCAATTCCGGCTGCGAAGATCCTCGTATCACAAAGATCGATGATAAATTTTACATGCTTTATACGGCATTTGATGGAGAAAACCCGCCTCGAGTTGCCATGACATCAATTAAGGTTGATGATTTTTTAAATAAACGCTGGTATTGGGAAAAGCCTGTATTAATTTCACCGCCGGGAATCGATGATAAAGATGCCTGTATTTTTCCAGAAAAAATTAATGGAAAATATGTAATTTTTCACAGGATAATTCCCGATATTGTCGTGGATTTTGAAGATAGTTTAAACTTTGACGGCAAGACATGGCTTAAGGTAGAGGGTTATATCAGTCCGAGAAATGATTATTGGGATAATGAAAGAATTGGTATTTGCGGTCTCCCGATCAAAACGGATAAGGGATGGCTATTGCTTTATCATGGAATCAGCAATATCGATTATAAATATAGGGTTGGGGCGCTTCTTTTGAAACTTGATGATCCGAGAGTTGTACTTGCCAGATCTGACAGTGCGATCTTCGGACCGGATATGATCTATGAAAGAGTCGGACAGACAAAAAATGTCGTTTTTCCCTGTGGAAATGTTGTGATTAATGATGAAATATTTGTTTACTACGGCGCAGCCGATAGCGTTGTTGGTGTTGCTACTGTAAAACTTCAAGAGCTTCTGGACAGCTTGGTTTAACCAATTTGTCGATTATAATCCGTTGACTATCTTTAATAACAATCTTAAATTAATAATTACGGATTACGAATTACGCATTAAAATGCTGATAAAGACTTTTGAAGAATTACCAATCTGGAGATTAAGTTTAAAGATTACTAAAGAAATATATGATATTACATCAATTAATAGATTTTCTAAAGACTTTGGGCTAAGAGATCAGATAAGAAGAGCAATTGTATCAGTAAGTTCTAATATTGTTGAAGGGTTTGAAAAAAGTAATAATAATGAATTTGTAAGATTTTTAAAGATAGCTAAGGGCTCCGTAGGAGAAGTGAGAAATCAGCTTCATATAGCTTTAGCTATTTCATACATTTCTAATATTGAATTTAAAAGGTTAAACGAAGAATTAATAAACCTAGGTGGACAGATAGGTGGTTTTACTCTATATTTATCAAAAAGAAAACTAGATAAAAACTTCTTAAAAAAATCCGCGATTCATAATTCGTAATCCGTAATACGTAATTTAATAATTAAAAATTATTTAGTTGATTTCTATATTCGAATTTCGGATTTATATCTGGAAGCTCACGAATTGATATTAATTTTCTCAAAAATCTCTCAAAGTGTTTAAAAATTGTATTGTTAAAAATTGAATAAAAATTAAAAATTTAAAATTAAAAATTATTTTATTTATCTTGCCTCTTAAAGATGTGATCTGATTACTTTTTATCTCCTTTGATTGTCTTGACAAGATTTTTTTACAAGATTATACTCTTGGTTAATTGTGGATTATAGTCCACAATTTAGCTTCATTTTTTAAAAACATGACCAAACAAACTCTTCGGTCAAGATACTTTTTTAATACTTTATTTTTACCTATTGGATTTTTATTGAAAAGGAGTCCACCTTCACTAAAGTTTCGGTGGACGTAAGAATCTGTAATTACTCATTAGTAAATTCGTAAACAGATTTTAACGAAGAGGGGGCTGTGCCCCTCCGAAGCACAGATTAAAAAATAGTTCTGTCATTAAAAGTTAATAGTTGCTTTAACCGAACACTACTTCGCTTAAAGCTTCGTAGTGCGAAGGGGGGTGAAAAAAAATGAATAGGTCAATTTTATTTGGAATATTATCAATCGCCGGAGTAGTCGCCCTCGTCGGCGGCGTCACATTCGCTCTATTCTCATCTCAAGCAAGCAATAACGGAAACACTTTCGGCGCAGGAACATTAGTTTTAAACATAATGGGATATGGTGATGGAGCATCTTTACCAGTTTTTACTTTCTCAGGAATTGCACCAGGTCAGTTTAGGGATCAAAAAATAACTTTAACTAATACCGGATCAGTTGATGCTAGTTCCATACAAGTTACAAAAATAGATCTAGGTAGTAACACAGCATTAGCAGACAAATTAACTCTTATGTTATTTTATGACCAAAATGACGATGGTATTTTCAACGGATCTGATGTTTCCTTAGGAACAGGTCATTTAAGCGATTCCAGCTGGACTGGTTATACACTTCCAGGAGTAACATTACCGCATTCAGGTATTTATCATCTTGGAGCAAGGATCACCTTTGATTCTGATGCCGACAACTCATATCAAGGTCTAACCTTAACTTTTAATTTGAATTTTCAGGCGAATCAATAATTTAAATTTTAAAAAGCTGGTGGCGGGTTGACCTCGCATAACCCGCTACCAGCTGATGAGTGTATGAAAACGATATTAATAATATTTGAATATTTATTAAAAGCAGTAATTTTTGGCATACTGCCGTTTCTTCTATTCCTTTTAATTACATCCCGATCGCCTATTATTCTGGGAATACAATCCTTTGTAGTTGTATCGGGAAGTATGGAACCTACTATCCCCGTAGGCAGTGTAGTTTTTACTCAAAAATTTTCGTCCTATCAGATGAATGACGTTATTGCTTTCAAAAAGGGTGCAATTACAGTTACACACAGAATCGTAGACACGGAAAATAAAAATGGAGAGATTTTATATAGAACAAAAGGTGATGCCAACAATACTGCCGATACGGATTTCATTTCAACCAACGATATCTTAGGAAAAGCGTTTTATTCTGTTCCGTACATTGGCAGATCGGTTTTTTTCTTAAAAACTATCCCGGGCTTTTTGATCTTTGTGATTCTACCGGCTTTAATCTATATCATCTTTGAGATCATCAACATTAAAAATGAACTGACAAAAGAAATAGAAAAAAAATTATTAAGAAAAATGCAAACAACAACATGAATAAAAAATATTTAATATTCGGATTTTTAAGTTTTATCTTATTAGTGTTAATTTTTTATAAAATATCCTATGCATTATTTAGCAGCGCTGCATCAAATAACGGTAATGTCATATCTGCCTCGACTGCCTTTCCGACAGCTACTCCTACCGTTACTCCAACCGCTTCACCGACTCCAACAATAACCTTAGCCGACCACTTAGTGATCAATGAGGTTTTATATGATCCAAGCCTGGCACAGGATATTAATAATGATATACATATTGGTGAATTTGTTGAGATATATAATCCCACAAATTCTAGTCAAGATTTGACAAGCTGGACAGTAGAAGATAATGGAGGATCTTCGTTTGCAGAAAGTTTATCCGGGACATTAGCGTCACATCAATACCTAATTTTGACTGGAGCATCGGAATCTGACTTTAGAGCAAAATGGCCTTCTGTACCAACAGGTACATTATTTATATTAGCCAGTGGTGGAAATATTGGGAATAATTTAGCTAATGGCGGAGACAGAGTAATTCTTAAAAATAACGGCACTGAAATAGATAAGATGAGTTGGGAATCTGATAACTCCGGTTTTAGTTCCGGATGCGGTTTAACCTGCCCAGGCGCTGGTACTGGACAATCATTAGAGAGAAGTCCTGCCGGATTTGATACAAATGCTGCAGGTGATTTTGTAGTTAGGGATCCACCAACCCCGGGAACTTAATATGAAAAAAAGAATTTTGAGAATAATAATTTTGATTTCTGTTGTTTCAGGGATAGTTGCCTTAAACGGAGGATTTAAAGATTACTTTAATCCTTCTACAGTACGAGCTTTCGGAGATCTTTTAGTAAATTTTCATGTACCCCCGGGAACACCTATATTCAACGAATCAAATATTGCTCCCGGATTTTCTGAAACAAAACCCGTCGATGTAACAAATAATGGAATAGTTTCACGATTTGTTAGCGTAAGAGGAATTCGAAAAAATGGAAACGGAACCAATCCGAAGATCGAGACAGCTTTAGATTTTGTAATCAAAAATGGGTCTACCGCTGTTTATGGCAATGGCAGTCCAACCGGTCCAAAAACAATATCTGATTTTTTTCAAGACAGCTTAAACACCAACGGAATAATGCTTAATAATATCAGTCCGACAAATTTCGACACTTACAACTTTATAGTCACCTTTCCAACTTTAGCCGGAAACGCCTTTCAAGGAAAATCAGTGGTATTTGATCTGACATTTGGTGTCATAACTGCAAATAATGTCGTAATCAATGAAGTTTTCTATAACGTAGATGATAAACACGGATTGAAGGAACCCAAAGATCGAGATGAAGAAAATGAAGATCGAACAAACAAATTACAAAATATAAAACCAAAGACCAGATTTAAATATCAATGGGTCGAACTATACAACCCGACAAACAGAGACATCTCTTTGAAAAACTGGAAATTAATCACCAATTCTGGCAGATTTGTCACTATTAACTCCAACTCCAAAATCAAAGCAGGAGGGTTTATCATTTTATCCAAAGACAGCTCCCTCTGGAAATTTTGGAAAGATGCAGATAGAAAAGAAAAAATAGATCTTGGACATTATTTTGGAGACGGACTGGATATTGATGGAGACCATTTAATTCTTAAAGATTCCCAAGGAAGTGAAGTTGATCGAATGAGCTGGGGAAATGATACTTCGGGATTTACACCTCCAGGAACAAATCCGACAGTAGCAAAAGGACATTCAACTGAAAGAAAATCACCTGGATTTGACACTGATGCTGCTGCAGATTGGCACGATCAAAATCCTCCAACGCCAGGAAACTGACAAAAATTCTAATTTAGACAGGCAAAAAAATCAATCGTTATTTGAAGAAGGTTATTACACTAATCGGAGACACTTTTTCTTCAGGCTGTTCGTTTAATGGGTTGGTTTTAAGCCAAAGAACCAAGAGTCTCAAGAGCAAAAAACCTGACTTGTTATTCTCTGGTAGTATTCTCACATAGTCTTGTCCTATTTTATAATAAGGGTTTTTTGCTGTTGGTTTTAGTTCTTCCATATCTATATATAAACCAATTATAACATTATTAAGTACACCTGAAAAGTGCGCGTACATGGATTCGAACCATGAACCTCTTCGATGTGAACGAAACGCTCTACCGTTGAGCTATACGCGCTTTGGCAGGACTGAGCTAATCGGCCTATGAATATTATATCACTCCCCTCTTTTAGAGAGAAGATCCGTTGATTAGTCTATTGAAGAAAATGATTATTCTTTGTATGAATGATTCTACAAATGACTGCTTCAATTTTATTAGCACCACATCGCGCTGAACATCGTGTGCGGAATCATTACTAACATTTATACTTAAGGAAATGTAGCCGTTTTTTGAGAAATTTATTGATTCACCTTTTAAAACCGGTAAAACGTACTGGCTATCCTGGAACTCGACTTTCCTTGTATTAGTCTCTACAGTAACATTATTGACGTCATTCCCCTGTTCGTCTTTGATACTGCCGGAAATATTTATCGGATCAAAATACGTCTTGAGAACACCAACTGCCGTTCTTGCTGTATTGTCATCATTCCAAAGTTGGGTACTGCTTCCTTTGTTTGTCCAGTAGTTTACCGCGATAAGTTCGGGCATCTTAATAATCTTCAGCATCAACTCGTTGATCCATTTAGCCTGATCCTTATCTGACATATCTCCGTTGATATCCGGGATAGGTACGCCAAACTCACCCAAGACAACGTTAGCGTTACTCGTATCTGCGAATGACTGAATGTCTGAAACCAGTTTGTCAGGGGTTTTTACATAATGGTCAATCGTCACGGCTCCGTCCAACGCTTTAGTTGTTTTCTGATCCATGATCAGTCGTGCAACATCTCCATTCATCGAATAGTAGTTGCTGGTCACCTTTTTCCCAATCATTGAGAAGTCATCTTTTGTCGTCTGATATTCGGTTTTAAGAAAATTTCTGAAACCAACTACATCTCTTGTCTGCCTCGGATCCCCTGTCCCACCATTCTCACATTCTGGGCAGGATGTAAAGATATCTCCATCGGCAAATAGATCGGGATTATTTAGAATAAATTCCTTGGTTTTTGCAATATGGGTTGCTCTATCAATCTTTGGGTAATCAAACCATCGCTCCCAGCCTGAAAAATTACCTCTAAACCAAACTTTAAGATTATATCTTCTTGCTGCCTGAACCCAACGTTTAAGGTAAGGTAAAAATTCTGCATCATAAGGAGTATCTATAGCTACGTGAGTTGCGCCTGTGCCTGCTATGTCCTTCACCTGTCTGTCGATTTCCTGATCGAACACGTTGTCATTTATCTTTTCTCGCGCCAGATCGCGCGAATATTTCATGGTATCGATTGACTGAACCTGAAAAAAATGCTCACGTGCTATTACAGGTTTGGTAAAAAATATCGTTAATAATAGTGCTATTAATATGTTTTTTTTCATAGTTACTCTAGTCATTCCGAGCGAAGATTTTTGAAGTCGAGGAATCTCTTAACTCTAATTTAATTAGAGGGATTTCTCCACTCACTTTGTTCGGTCGAAATGACAAATATTATTAACCATTATTTATTTTCTTAAATATTAGTATCTGTGGAGAGGTGTAAACTTTTTGAAAGTATTTATACAATCTGCCTCTAACATCCTTGTTGTCATAAACGCTCTTCCAAACATCATCATTCTTTTGCATTATTATCCATTTCGCATATCTCTCTGGTGCTACAAGAGAAATTTCCCAGTAGGGTTTGTTACCAACATAAATAACATTCTGCATAGGAATCCCACTTCTTATGATGCTTAAAGTTCTGGCATAGTCATCCAAGAGAATCAGACCATTATCATAATGTGACTTTATCCAGTATTCAGCGTTGGGTCTCTTCGCCATAGAGAGTCCTTCCGTAGCATCCGCAAGAGTAATTACTTTCGAGTAACCGACTGCATATAATCCAAACTGCAATAAGAATAAGAAAATAATTAGTAATCTAACTCCGACATTTTTACTTTTATAAAATACATAGGCAAAAAAAAGTGACACAACAGGAATCATTAAAACCCCGTAACGCACATTAAAAAGCCTCCACTCAAATCCAACCGGAGTCAGATGAGGGATAAAGATTACCGACTGGCCGACGAATAGAGTAAAGGTGTTAAAAATCAAAGGAACCAGAACTATAAAGCTAATAAAATAACGATGGATGTTTTCTTTGTTTCTTAAAAAAATAATTAAGCCGACAAGCGCAACAAGAAATATGATGATTCCGGAATCGCTCATTGATGTCACAAAATAATAAGCAAAAGCTAAAAATGGATTGTGATAAGCGGGTAATTCGTGTCTAACCAACCAACTCTGTTGTTGAGCTCTGGCTGAAAACTGGCTGTTGGTGAAATAAAATGGATCTCCCAAAATCAGAAAGTCCCACATCATCCAAAGCATTATTCCAAAGAATGCTAATGTTGAAAAAAGTATGAATTTGCCTTCAATCTTTTTGAATGATTCCTTCTTATGGAAATAAAGTAATACTATTGTGAGAGCTTCAAATAAAACCAGAAACCAGCCGTCATATCTTGTCATCACTGCGCAGAATCCGAAAAAACTTGAAAGTAATAATGATGGAAGACTATCATCTCTAATGTACTTAATAAAAAAGTAACTAGAAAGAATAAAAAAAGCCAAGAGCGGA
Organism: Candidatus Roizmanbacteria bacterium; assembly: GCA_963845895.1. Classification (GTDB taxonomy): domain Bacteria; phylum Patescibacteriota; class Microgenomatia; order UBA1406; family GWC2-37-13; genus CAWJTN01. The sequence continues at coordinate 28,348 of CAWJTN010000002.1, read as the reverse complement.
AGCTCTGTCATTGGTGTTGCCTGAAGGTAAAGAATGTTTGGATTTAAGGCAAAAACAAGAAATGCAAAAAAAGATGCTACCTTATTATTTGTCAAAAGTAGAGACAGCTTATATAAAAATATGCTACAGACCACAAATGCGGCTCCTGATACTATAGAACCAGCTAATCCGCTTCGATATAAAGGTTCAATTGCAACAAATGGAATCATCAACACGTGTGGTAAAGGCAACCATATTCCTCCCAACTGCGCAAATCCCGGCGTCAGACCTTGAATTACGCGTTTCGCAATGTTTAAATGCGATTCTGCGTCTCCATAGGCAAGAATTAGATCCTTATAAAGAAAAAATAAAGTTGAAACAACGCTCAAAAAGATTGAAGAAACCACTACAACCCTAAGCCATCGTACACGAGTCAGATAACCTGATATTTTTTGTAGATATAATTTTGGAATTGAAATTGCTATATTCATTTTTTTTTATACCCAACATAGTCCCGATTTTTTTTGGACGAAGTGGTATCAAAGTGCGGAATTATAAATAACAAGACGAAAACGATAAATAAAAGCGAGTAGAAGATGATGCTGAAATACACCGTTAAGTTCATGTAACGAGAAGCAAATTGGTTGTAGAAAAAACTGCCGCTTCTATCACTCAATAAGTAGTCAATATTCAAAAGAAAGTTGTATTTCATATGAAGATAATCTGCCTCAACTTTTGGCGGAATCTGATTGGTCGTCAGAGCACCTAACAAAGCAATGGCACAAGAGTAGGCAAATAAAATAAAAGTGATTATTTTTGATGATATTTTATGTTTTGTTTCATTTAACCAGATTCCAATAAATATCGACAGTATTGCCATTGACGGAATAAGATAACGTGGTCCATAAGCCCATCCTCCCCATGGATCTCCAAAACTGCTGTAAAAAAAGAAATTTAAAATAACAATGCTTAATAAAATCATTTCCTCCAGTTTATTCCTTCTTAAGACAATAAACATTCCAAGCAATGAAAGCAAAAAGATTGGTGAGAAAAAAAATATTCCTTTATCTAAAGCTATGGTTAGTTCATAAGCACCAAATGGAAGTTGTGACTCGCTAATAATTTTTGAAACATCTATCCCATTCTTAGCAGTTTGACTAGATGTAATCGCTTTTTGAGTTGTTTGTCCTTTTCCAAATGTACTAGAATCATATCGTTTTAATGATTGAGCTACAGTTTTCCAGCTTCCAAAACTCTTATAATTATAATAACCTTGTAATCCAGCAAATATCACAAAAAAAATAGCTCCTAAGAAAAAAACGCTGCGAAACTGTAGAACGATACCTTTCTTCTCATTTTTTAATTCAAAAGATTTCAAAAACAGATAGACAAAAATCGGTGACATAAAAACGGCGTCTGGAAAATCCACCCAAATTCCTACTCCATAGGCTATCCATGCCCAAATCGACCAAATCCAGGAAAATTTCTTTTTTTCTGCATATTTCCAGGCAGCAAAAAATGATGAAAGTATCAAAAATGTTGTCACCTCATGTTGATATAATCCCGAGGCATAACTCCAAGAGGTGGAGGCAAAACCAAAGATTAACGCCGTAAAAATTGAAGTAAAAAGAGAAAGTTTCAGAGTTTTTCTTGCGATAAGAAATATAAAAAAAAGGTTTAAAACCGAAAATAAAGTCATTCCTGCGAATGTTATTAACTGGGCTGCATGATAATTTTTCCCTAAAATATAAAACGGCATAGCCAAAAAGGAAATACCTGCTGGAAAAATGATATAAAACTTGCCATTATTATAAACAGCGTCAGGAGAAGCAAAATCCGCAAGTTTTTTAGTAAGATTCAATGAATGGTTTTCAACAAATGAAACGGTAAGTGCATAAGGCGACCTCTCATGCGATGACTCAAATGCTCCGGTTGCCTGAGTCATATCGGGGACATTTTTGTCTACACTAGGATTCCCGAAACTTCCTTTTATGGTTAATAAATAAAAAATACTACCGAAAAGAAAAACACACACTGATAATAAAATAAGTCTCATATATACTATTTATTTAGTTAGCTATTTTATAATAATTATTGGTTCTTTTGTCGATTTTGCTTGTACAAAAAATTCACTTGAATCCGTATGATTTTTATTAATATGAATAAAGCTAACATATAACTGAAGGAAAATTGCTGAAATGGTCTGGATAGGTAGACGAAATAGATACTTCATAATAAAAAATAATTTTATGCGATTTTTAAAAACTTTATAGTCTTTATAAATCCAGTCTCCAAAATAACGGGCTAATAATTTAGGTTGATTTACACTTGTTTCTTTCCTTAACATATAGTCATGAAAATTTGAAGGCGCTCGATAGCATACGATAGCCTTATCTGCAAAACGAAACTTCATTTTTTTTACTTTTACAAAAAAATATATAAATTTTGCTTCTGCCAAAATCTTTTTTGGAAATAATATATCTTTTGCAAACCAACCACGTAGGGCAAAACCATAACTTCTAACATTGAGTATATTGTCACCCTCCGAAGTGTTTGAAGCTATATCATTCCATAAATCATCCCAAAGATTTAAAAGTGACTCAAAAAAATTTCTCGGTTTGATAGCATGTCCATTACTACAAACATAAACTATTTTATTTTCATCAAATCGTTTTACTATCTTATTTATCGTTTCTACAGTACAAAGAATCGTATCAGCGTCAAAACTAATAACAATATCGCTTGTGTTCTTGACAAAAAGCTCCTGAAGGCGATACTTTTTACCTATCCTCTTTTTATTGGAAACAACTTGAATAATAGGATTTTTATCAGCATATATTTTGGCTATTTCATAGGTTGAATCCGTACACCCATCACAGAGTACCAGTACTTTTTCCAGAATATAATCTGTTTTTTTTTGTCTCATGATCGATATCAATATATTTTCAATGTTCAGTTCCTCATTGTGGGCGACTATTCCAACGGTTACGGTATATTTTTTCATAACATTCGACCCTAAAAATAATTTTTATTGAGTTTTTCTAAATAATTTTTTATTTTAGTATCTACAACTTTTAGGTACTCATAACCATTCATGTAATATTTACTAGACCTCGGTTCCATCGCCATAATTAAAACCGTATAAAAAATTGTGAGACCTATGAAATTATTAATTTTACGTCTGTTATCCAAATTGGCAGAAAGTAATTTTAAAACTCGTGTTATGTTAGTTTCTTCGAGAAAATATCTTGCAGTAATTGCAATATCTGTTTCTTCATGACAAAGCAGCATGCTTTCCAGATCTATAATATACGTTTGTTTTCCAGAAATAATAATATTGTTCTGATTCAAGTCACGGTGTGTCAAGACCATTTGAGACATTATAAAAGTTCTATTTAATATTTTTTTATAAAATAATAGCGATAATCTAAATAATAAACTTATATTTCGCCGATCTTTGATTATTACCTTTAAGAAATAATATGGATACAAAAATAACAGGTAGAAAATTCCTCGAGAAGGTAACTCGTTTATTTCTCCACTCGTCAGGTACGATGACAAATTTTTTAGTCTGATAAAGCAATTAGTTAATATTTTTATTTTGTCAATCTTCTTTAAGGAACTCAGCCTTTTTCCCGTAATAAATTCTCTTACTATAATTAATTCGTTTCCTGTATCTTTCATGAGAATTATTTTGGGAAAATAAACTGACGAATCATTTTTATCTAAAAGAGCAAGTTTATTTATAAGGGTGAGTAGAGATGTATCGTTAATAGCATATTCGTAGTTTATGTTTTTTAAAACATAATTAAGTTTCCTTATAACTATAAGTTCTCCTTTATTGTTATTATATAGACCTACTTTACTTGAATATTTTTTGCCGCGGAAAGGGAATTTCTTGATAAGTTTATAGTCCGCTGAAGAAAAAAGACGAGTCATCGATGTTGCTCCTACAAGAGTACCAATGAAGCTATATATTTTGCCGCGGATCAGATATTTGTAAGTTAAAAAATGCATACTAATTTATTTTGTTGATTCCGCCGTATACCAAGATAACTTATAATTTTTTGTCATGTAAGGGATGAAAGGTTGTGCTGCAATAATAACAAGACTGATGAAAATCACCTCTAATGGATATTCAAGAAAAACTTTCAGAACACTTAAAATATATAAAGAAAAAGGTCGTTTGAGCTCCTGATCTACCAATTTACCAAATATCTTTTTATTATTTATTGAAACTACTTGGGGATCGCATCGTAACAGTTGTTTCAGGTAATCTCTTAAATTTTTAGGGAGTTTATTATAAACAACGGCGTCTTTAGCGTAATTGAATTTATAACCTTTGTAAATACAGCTAAAATAAATAAATTCATCTTCGTTTATAACATGCTTTAACGTAAGCGAATCACTGAGTTTTTTTTTGACAGCAAAGCATCTTCCACTGCAATTAAAGACGTTATTTCCCTTGTTAATTTTATCTTTAGTCAATTCAAAGACACGCGTGGTTGTATAGATAGATCTTTCAATAAACGATTGGGGGTTGATCGGTTGCGAATTCCCACCAACAAGCATAATTGATTTATCGGAATCAAATCCTTTTACAAGTTCAGTAATAACAAGATTATTTTTCATCTTTATATCGGCATCGAAAATTACTAGAACTTCACCTTCATATTGTTTGAATATTTCTTCTATTCTAAATGCTTTTCCTTTTCGTTCTTGACTCTCGACTACCTTTATTTTTGTATGTTTAATTGATTTGGCAATTTTAGCTGTACTATCAATGCATCCATCACAATAAATAAGAATTTCATGCAGCTGCCAACCTTCCTGTTTTTGATTCAGGATTGAAGCAATTACGTTTTTGATGTTTTTTTCTTCGTTGTAAGCAACTATCCCAACAGTTACAGATGGTTTTCTTTTCATATTTTGTTATGTAAATAATTTTTTAGTAGTAGTCGCCATCTCCCATTTACCATCCAATTTTTTCATTTCTCTCGAAGCGACTATTTTAGTAATGGTGTTAATAAAAAAGAAAAAAGAACAATGAATTGGATCTTTGATAAACTCCTTAAACATAAGGACATAATAACGTTTTTTGGAAATAGCATACTCGGATCTGTATAACTCGCCAAAAATCCTATCCATCCTGCTTGATCCTACATAAAATCTCTTAAACTGTGAGATATAATCTTTAACAGTTGTTGGAAGCTGATAATAAACTTTTATAGATTTTACATGTCTAAATTCGAAGCCATTATTAAGACAATCGAAATAAGTATAGATATCATTTAATACCATTGTTGGCGGTACTTTTAATACCTTGTAAAAAGGTTTAAACAGAGCCATAATTCTTCCCGTACAACCGAAGGCATTGTGCCCCCCCTTCCACTCTTGTCTTAATACTTCATAGACATTAATAGAAGTTTTTATTGATTTTTGAATAAAATTATTAACTTGAATTGGTTGAAAGTTACCTGAAACTAAACCAATATTCTTCTCTTCAACGATTGGCTGGATTAGTTTTCTGATCACTTCTGGTCCTTGTAAAACCACATCTCCATCAAATAATACTAAAATATCAGTATCGACGATCTTAGGAAATGTATTTAAATGGTATGACTTACCCATTCTTACTTTATAATCCAAAATCCTGATTCTTTGATCGTTGATTTTTTTCACTTCAGCTACAGTATTATCTGTACTTCCATCAGAAAGAACTATAATTTCTTTAACCATATAACCTTCCTCTTTTTGCTTCAAAATTGAATAAAGAAGATTCTTAATATTTGCGCCTTCGTTATAGACTGGAATTCCAATAGTTATCGTTATCATAAAATTTAAATCAATTTATAATTTTTTTAATATCTTGATTAATGTTTCGATGACATATCTTTTTTCCGCGCCCGTCATTCCAGAGTACAACGGTAATCTTATCAAACTGCTTCCAACATATTCTGTAATAGGTAAATTGTCCGCTTTATTACCTAACTTTCTGCCTTCTGGAGATGAATGGAGTGGGATATAGTGAAATGTTGCACCTACTCCATTTTCTTTAAGATATTTCAAAACTCTATCTCTTTCTTTCACACCTCTGAATAGTACATAAAAAATGTGTGCATTGTGAGTGGCATATTTTGGAATTGTTGGTAGTTTGATGATTCCCTTTTTTTCATATGGAGTTAGTTTTTCTCTATAGAAATCATATATTCTTAGCCTAAGTTTTGTGATCTTTTCAACATCTTCCAACTGTGCATATAAAAATGCCGCTAATATATCACTGGGTAGATAACTTGATCCAACATCCACCCAGGTATATTTATCTATTTCACCTCTGAAAAATTTACTTCTATTTGTGCCTTTTTCTCTTATTATTTCTGCCTTTTCATATAACGATTTATCTTTACTGTTAATGAATAAAGCACCACCTTCTCCGCAAGTGATATTTTTTGTTGCATGAAAACTCAAGCAACCGAAATCACCAATTGTTCCGAGATATTTATCTTTATACTTCGCTTCGATACATTGAGCAGCATCCTCAACTACTTTCAGTTTATTATCTCTCGCAATACTCATTATTTTATCCATATCACATGCTACACCTGTATAATGCACAACCATAATTGCCTTTGTTTTTTTTGTTATTTTCTTTTTCACGTCTTTGGGATCAATATTTAACGTGTCCTTTTGAATTTCGACAAATACAGGCTTCAGTCCATTAACAAGCAAAATAGCATTTACTGTAGAGGAAAAAGTAAATGACGGAACGATTACTTCATCGCCAGGTTTGAGACTTAGTAAACGTACTGCCATTTCTAACGCAGTTGTTCCCGAAGTAGTTAATAAAACTTTTGGAATGCCGTATCTATCTTCTAAGAATTTATTAACTTTTTTTGTATATACACCATCTCCGGCAATATCTGAATGATCCCGAAGAATCGTCTGGATATATTTAATCTCGTTACTGGTTAGATAAGGTGTGAAAAATGGAACTTTCATATCAGTTGCCCCTTTTTATAATTTTTAAAAAAAATGATTCGTACTGATCGGCAACAAAATCCCAACTAAATTTTCGAGCAAATTCTTTTATCGCAGTTTCCATTTTTTTGGTTGGGAAAATGCTGCTTGCCTTGATAAGCAGATCACCATATTGGTCTATATCAAATGGTTTTGCCTTTAAACTTACCGATCCGTTAAACCACGACATTCCAGGTATATCAAATACGACGAGTGGGGCTCCCGAAGCTAAAGCTTCAAGAGAAAAAAGCGAAAACCCTTCGTGTCTTGAAGGCATTGCAACAAAAACTGCTTCAGCCAATAATTTTTCTTTTTTTTCTCCGTATGCTTCTCCTACTATACTAACTTTTTTTTCCAGTTTTAGACTTTTTATAGTTGAAATAATTTTCTTTTCATCAGGCCCTTTTCCCGCTATAACAATCGGAAAATGAATTTCATCCTGCTTTTTTGCATAGGCATTAAGAAGGATATCTATTCCTTTTTGGTCTATATCGAAACGTCCCAAAAAAAGAATGTGTTTTGGCTGGGCACGTTTGATCGCAAAAAACTCCTCTCCTACACCTTCTGGTACTATCATAGATATTACATGCTGATTTATATTCTTCATTTTTTTTTCTTGATAAGATGAGTAAGGTAAGAAGTATTTGTAATACCTTAATCCAAATTTTTCTATCAAATCGAAAGGAAAATGATACGATTTTGCAAAGCGTTCGGCTTCAAAAGAAGTTGGAATCGCAACAACAGGAATTTTTGTCCAAAGAGGTGAAAAAAGCGTAGAGATAGGTGCTGTAAAACATTCGATAATGATATCTGCTTTGAGTTTTCTAACAGCGGAAGGTATCGCAAAAATATAAGCTAAATTGTTCAATTTAATATTGTTACTTCCCAGTCCAATATGTCTGTATCTGATGCCTCCTTCGGTTCTATCGTTACAGCCAGGATAACGGGAGCAAATACTGGTTATAGAATGCCCTTTGGCTGCAAGCCTTCTTCCCACTTCAAAAGTGGCTCTTGCCTGACCCGCACCAAGTAGTGGATTTCTGATATCATCAAAATCCAAAAAAACTATTTGTAATTTTTTATTGTTTTTCTTCATTTAAATAACTCTAAACTTTTATCAGCGCTTTTTTGCCAGTCAAATTTCTGTGCCCAAAGGATTGCAACTAAAGATAACTTTATTCTTATATCCTCATGTCTCAAAATCGAAAGAATTCTTTCCGAAAATCTGTAAACATCACCATGGGGAACTAAAAATCCGGAGTGAGGGTTATCTACCGAATCGCGTAGCCCGGGAACATTGGACGCGACAACTGGAGTACCACACGCATTCGCTTCAATTGTCGTTATTCCCCATCCTTCCATAAGCGAAGGATTTACAAATACCCAAGCTTTCTGATACAAACTTATTTTCTCTTCCTCACTGACCTTGCCTAAAAATTCGATCTTATCTAAAACTCCAATTTTTTTTGCCAACCTGATCAAACTTTCCTTTTCCTCGCCGTCGCCGGCTATGATAAATCTGGTCTTTGGTATTTTATTTAAAATTCTTTTTGCCGCGTGAATAAAAACATTAAGACTTTTATATTGTTTCAGTCTTCCCAGATAGAGAACTAACGGCACCTCGCTTTTTAATCCCGGTTTAAATCTGTTTAAGTCAACTCCGTTATAGACCACGACCGGATCCACGGTCGTCAACTGTTTATCTAAAATATCCTTTTTGGAAGAAGGGGAAACGGTGATGGCCTGGATGTTTTGGTAAACAAAGGGCATCAACCTTAACTCCAAAAATAAAGCCAGCCAGGAAAAAGGAGGTTTTAAACTTTTCAAAAAAACTTCCTGATGAACATGATGAATAAGTAAGAATTTATTTTCTTTGACGAATAAAGGGGTAAAAAAAGGAATGCCATTTTCGCTGTCGATAACCACATCGTAATGACCTCTGAACCGCAGTAAATAATAAAAAACTGACCAGATATAAACAAAATAAAAACCACCACGTCTGATCACCTGAACTCCATCAATCATTTCCTCGCGCAAACAATGACTATCATTGCCGCAAAACAATGTAACACTGTTGCCTGCCTTAACCCAGCGTTTCGCCAGTTCATGAATATAAACTTCCGCACCTCCGGCAAATACATGCTTTGTATCTCTCCAATTGAAAACAAGAATTCGCTTACCTGACATCACTTGGGGCGCGGTTTTTGGCAATGGAAGGAAAAGCCCAAAAAGATCTATGATATTTTTCAATAAAAATTTTTCGTTTCGCTGTAATAGATGCAGGAAGATTAATATCGCAAATGAAACAAGACTTGTCACAAATAAAACCTGTGTAATCTGCCCGATCCCTGAATGAAAAAGTGAGATGCCTATCCACATGAACGCAGATATAAAAAGTGCAAAAGCCGGAAAACTGTAATGATGTCTGATTAAATGGTATGCAATGATGCTGTTTGAAATTACAAAGATGCTTATGGCTAAAGAATAGAGGGAAAGATAGTCCAATATTGCATAAGCCTTAGCTCCAAAAAGAATCGGGATAAAAAACCTGCCGAATATGCCAATAGTAAAGTACAAACCTGACGTAAGAATAACCGTCCCTGCTAATAACCGGTAAAAACTTTTTTTTGGATCTCGATTTGCTCCAAGATCGCGGCTGACGAAAGGTGTTATGAAAACGTTAAGAATCGATCCGAAATAATATATCATCTTTCCGATCAGCGACAAAAAAGCATATTCACCGGCTAAAGTTGGAGAAAGAAAATGTTTTGCCAAAAGTACATCAATTGTGAGGAATGCCGTTGTGGAAAATCCGGTCATTATCGAGGCCGTATAAAATCGCTTAGGAAAACTGGAGTAAGTCCGCTCGGTTTTTATTTTTATCTTTCTTATCTTCAATAGAACTAAACTAAACGCAATTATAAAGGAGGCAAATATCGAAATTGGAATTGCCAAATAAGTAAGTTGGTCAAACTTAAAATGAACTAAAATTATTGCAGTTAATAATTTAGAAATCCCAGTAAACAAAATAATTACTGCAATTGCTAAAAACGCAAAACTACCATTCAAAAAACCTTCGGAAATGCTCTCAACTGCAGCAAGAATAATTAACGGAGCAAAAATTATTATAGGAATCATTGACTGAACTCTGAAAAAGTTAGCCAAAAGCGGTGATGCTAATAACCAGACTACTGTAAATATTCCGCTTATTACAAGGATTTTTTTAGCTATCTGTAAAAAGAAGTTTTTGGCTCCCTCAGGTCCTACTTTAGCCGTCAGATAAGCAACTCTGTGATTAACAGTTGTTCCAAGCGAACCTACAAAAATGCTTAAGATAAACCAAAAACTGTTTATAAGAGTGATCAAACCAAAGTCTTCAAATGAAATAGTCCTACCTAGATAAGCGTTATAAAGAAAATTGATGAAGTTGCCGCCCATCATAGCCGCAAGCAGTATTGAACCTGATGAGATTGATTTTTTTGACCAGGTATATTTATCCTCAACCTTTTTTGCCTGTGCGTAAGTCGGATTAAAGTTGACCGGATATGAGATAAGTCTTGTGTCAACAAGTCTTTTACCTATTGTCTCGGTTGCCTGATTAAATGCTTTCTCACTATCAAAGTGAAAGCCATGAATGGTTTTTGGCCAGTAGTGTGGTCGGCGGATCAGTTGAATTAAAGCTAACCAAGCAGCAATACTCATCGCCAACCAATAAAACGGCACTAGAAAAACGTACTTTATTATTTCGTAATGATTACGCTTGGCACTTCCAACCATATAATAATACATATAGAGGAAGTTTCCGAATACCAAAGAAAAAACTCCCATGTATAAAACTGGGGCAGGAAAAAATTGCTGAATAAAAACTCCGACTGAAGATCTAAACGCAAAATAAAGAATCGTTGTCACCCACATAAAAGGATTGATAAACATTGATAGGATCTTGCCCCCGACTATAAGTTGAAAAGTCAAAAGATGCGGCTCTTTCCAGTCTTTAGCCAACTCTTTTGGATTTCGCATGTGGACAAGATAGGTCTGAAGATAGCCCTTAATCCATCTGGTTCTTTGTCTAAACCAGTTTTTAATATTACTATTGGCCTCCTCCAACGTGAGCGAGTTCATCAGAGCCGTTTTATATCCATGTTTTACCAACCTAACTCCCAAATCACAGTCTTCTGTCACATTAAATGAGTCCCAACCCTTTAATTTGTGAAGATCTGATCTTCTGAAATGATTGGAGGTTCCGCCTAACGGAATCGGTGCGACAATAGATTGTAGTCCGGTCAGCACAAGATCAAACCATACAGAATACTCTGCCGTAAAGATTCTAGTCAAGATATTATGGTGAGGATTGTAGAAATTAAGTTTGGCTTGTATACATACCGTTCGCTTATCTGTTTTTTTAAAGGCTAAAACTGCTTTTTTAAGTTGTTTTGGTTCTGGAACATCTTCCGCATCATAGATAACTACGTACTCACCTGTGGCTTGTTTCAACCCATAATTTAAAGCTTTAGGTTTGGTTTTAGGAAGTGAATCAGGAACAACAACAATTTTGAAATAACTTGGTAAATCATAGCTTTGAGCATGCTTAATAGTTTCCTTATCGTCTTCCTCTAAAAGAAGCAGTACCTGCAATTTGTCCTTTGGATAATCTAATCTTGAGATTGCCGTGACAAACTGTGGTAAGACTTCCCATTCCCTGTAAAGTGGACATAAAATAGTGTAGCTTGGCCAACTATTTTTTACTGATAAAAAATCTTTCGCAGTAATATTAATTTCCGGAGCTCTACTGAAACTTCTGATAATTAGAAAAAGGTTAAAAAAGAGGTCACTAAAATAAATCAGAGTCAAGGTTGCGACTACAACAGTAACTGTTGCTATCCAGTTGATCAAAAGTCCTGCTAACAAAATAAAGAAAAGCCCGAATATTATCATTTTTTGTGTCGTGGTGAAAGAACGAACAGCGCTTTCCCTTTCAGGCAAATCAGTATGATGTATAAACTTTATCCCGTTATAGTGAAACCCGCCTGGGAAAGGCACGATGTCAGCAGGTTTAAATTTAAGTTTAAGAGCGGAGATTCCTATCTCTAGTGCGGCAGGAATCAAGGATATTTTTGCTTTTTCATTATGCCGTTTATCAAAAACGATGTCTACACTATCAACTTTATAGGCTGCGTTTCTTGCCTTGACTAAAAATTCAAGGTCAAATGACCAGGGGCCAGGATTAAGTTTAATTCTTTCAACGATTTCTCTTTTAAAAACCTTAAGACCTGACTGAACATCGCAATCAAACCCATGCAGAAATTTTCCAAACGGGATAAGAAACATGCGGCTGACTAATCTTCGCAGGATACTTGTCGTGCTTTTCACACGGTTTGCAACAACAATGCTAATTTTTTCATCAATTTTCTCAACCATCGCGGGAATTGCTTCGGGAGGATACTGCAGGTCAGCATCAATCATCGCTACAAGTTCGTATTTAGCTCTTGCAAAACCTTCAATCAGTGAATAAGCCTTTCCTTTTTTTCCTTTTTTCTCATAAACACTGATGGGATATTCTTTTTGGAGCTTTTTAAGTATCCTTACTGTATTATCAGTTGAACGATCGTCAATAAAAATTAATTCATATTTAATTTCTCTAGATTTTAGTGCTAAATCTGTTCTTTCAACAAGGGGTTTGATATTCCTCTCTTCATTTACTACAGGAATAATAATTGAGATCGCCTCCCTGTAACCGTTTGACTCATTTTGACTGTCTTTCATATAGTACTATAAGCTAGTATTTTCAAATGTAAGGTGATATTTTACATGATTTGTTGCATTAAATCAATTAAATGCACTAGTCATAAGTAGTTTGCTATAGTTTTAGTTAGTGATTTAAATCACGAAGCGCAACTACTACAAATCGTTTTAAATCAAGAAAACCAGTACAGGTATAGAGAGTAATTCTTGTATCATTTGATTGGGAAAGAATGCTTACGTCATTTGGAGAAACGACTGCCGAGGAAGTTACGATGAAACTTTGTTTTGCTTTATTCTGATATGTTATATCTATCTTCTGTCCGGGCTTTATTTTTACCAAATTGCCTAAGAGATTTGTCCAGTTATGACCATACAGAATGCTGTTTCCTGTTTCACCCGGAATGGGAGACGACATAAGCCATGAAATGCCTTTAGTGGTTGTTTCCCATGTCTCATTATTAATTTTGCTGGGAATAACGGGTAAATCTATGTTTATGTCTTTTATCTTAACCTCCAGCGGTAAAGAATTATTTTTAGAGATTTTATTACTTAAATAGTTTGGTCTTGTAGAAAAGTACAACCTTCGGGGATTATTCCTCTCCAAAAATAAAGTCAAACTTAATAGAAGACATAAGAATCCGAAGAAGATAAAAAAATTAGAAACCCGTCTCATTATTTTTCTGAAGAAAACTTTTTCAAAGTCAGGCCGGCGAAAAGAAAGATAATACCTGTTGCCAGTAAACCATAGATAAACATAATGTTTCCAGTAAAGGCTAAACCTAATACCTCACCTAACGTCTGACCGCTTGACGAGCTACTTCCACCACCCGATGAACCACCGCCACCTGATGAGCCGCTACTTGAACTTCCCCCACCTCCTCCGCTATTTCCCCCTCCAGCCGAACAGTCATAGTTTAAATTCATAGTTAAGTATGGAGCTGGTTGAAGACCCCAAGCTGACCCATCAGGTATAAAGATCCAACCCTGTGACTTAAAGCTTTCAATATCATTTGCTGATAGCTCGGGAATCTGCCACCAGTTTGTCTGAATTCCTGAACCGTTAGTCGGACAGAAACATTGAATCAGACTGTTTTGTGAGACAGAGTATACGGAATCACTTCCCTGGAATGTTTCAACATTACCCGGGATTCCGTGTACTCCAGAACTGAAACTTTCAACCAATGCGCCAATAGGGTTTAGACATAAAGGAAATTCCGGAGGTGAAACCAAAGCATTTACGGATTTAGTATTGAACACAAAAAATAAATTCAAAAGGAGAAAAAAAGATATGAGAAGTTTTAAAAATGAATATTTTGACATAATCTCTGTCTTTTAAAATTTGCTACAGGATTATATCAAATTAAATCATAGAAGTCAATATAGCCTTAAGATAATAAATAATAAATTATATTTATTCTTATGGGTTATTATTAATTATTATTTAAAAGTTAAATAAAAGATATTATCTAAAATGACCTATTGTTTTTTAGCTTTCACTTATCTAAAATTGAAATTTATGGGCATTGCAAAAGGAATCATTGAGTTCGTGATGGACATTCTTGAAACAGTTGTCTTTATCGGATCGCTTTTCATAGTAGTCTATCTTTTTATAGTCCAACCAAACCAAGTAAAAGGTGCCTCAATGGAGCCTTCCTTTTATTCTGGGGAATATATTTTGACAAGTAAAGTAACCTACAGGTTTAGATCTCCTCATAGAGGAGACGTCATCGTATTTAAAGCTCCAACAAATCAAGATATTGACTATATAAAAAGAATAATAGGATTACCAGGTGATAAGATAATGGTAAAAAACGCAATAGTCTATGTAAACGGAACTCCTTTAAATGAGACATATATTTCAGATAAAACAAACTTATGGGAAGGCGGATATCTAAAAGACGGAATGCCAATTACCATACCACCTGGTGATATATTCGTTTTGGGAGACAATAGACCAAGATCATCCGATTCCAGAGAGTTTGGGCCGGTGCCCGAAGACTCAATTATAGGTCAGGTATTCTATAGATATTTTCCTGCAAATAAGATGGGATTTATCATGGATCCACTTCCAACATCAATTCAGTCACTCTTGCCAAACCTTAAGATAATCTATAAGATTTCTTAAGGTTTTCGATGTATATTCAAGGTTACCTTTTATTTCTAAAATTACTTTGCTTTTTATTCTGGTCTGAATGACACTAAAATCAATGCTTTTTTTCATCGACTTCAGTTTACCGGCAATTGCTTCTTTTTCCTCTCTTTTAATGTACTCACCTTTCGTTTTTATGCCATAAAGCATATCTCTAACCAACTCCTCGGTTTTTTTTATGGTTAAATTTTCGCCAAGTATTTTTTCATAAGCTTCAATTATTTGCTCTTTATTCTTAAGTCTCGAGATTATAAAAAGATGACTCAATGTCACATCTTTAGTGTAGTAACCATCTATAATCATTTCAGGCAATCTATTTAGTCTTAAGAGGTGACAAACATACGAATCCTTCACCTCGAGTTTTTTGGCAACATCTTTTATCCTTAGATCGTTATCGTGAATTGTTTTAGTTAATAGTTTTACTTTTTTTACTATGTCTGTCTCTTTTTTAACTGAATCAAGTAGCTCATCTATTTCAGCTAACGTAGACATATTTTTCGCCTCTTCTCTTGCCAAATTTTACAATTCCGGACTTGGCTGCGATAATAGTAAAGTCCTTAGATAGATATGTACCTTGTCCTGCATTCACTCTTGTTCCTTTTTGGCGAATGATTATGTTTCCTGAATTTACGGATTCTCCACCATATACTTTCACACCAAGCCTTTTAGATATTGAATCCCTGTTGCCTCTGACTGCTCTTTGAGCCTTAGTATGGGCCATAACTTTTTAAATTCGAAATTCTAATATCGAAATCCTAAACAATTCTAAAATTTAAATTTTGAAAATTCGAATTTGTTTTGAGTTTAGAATTTAGTGCTTAGAATTTATATTTTAGTTATCTTTATCTTCGTCAGTCTCGGTCTAAATCCCATCACTTTTCTATATCTTACTTTAGCTTTGAATTTCGCAACTCTAATTTTATCACCTTTTAGCTGTGCCAGAACTTCCCCGCTGACTTTAGCTTTTAAATCAGGAGTGCCTAGATCCAGATCCAATGAATCATTATCAAATGTTGCTAAAGTTTCCAGTTCAATTTTATCTTTCTCCTTGACTTCCAGTTTATCAACAACTATCTCGTCATTTTCTTTAACAAGATATTGTTTTCCACCTGTCTTCACAACCGCATATTTTGCCATTGTTAAATTATACTTAAAAAAAATGAAACTGCAACCAAACAAAACAAATTGAACCTCGAAGGTTAAGAAACCTGCTGTATTCTTTTTTACTATAAAATCAAATTTCACTTGACTTTCTGTACATAATTATGTAATATATTAAATATGATAAAAACACTTCCCATAACTAAAGCTAGAGAAGAATTAACAAATTTAGTTGATAATGCAAATAAGAGACTAGATGAATATATTATTACTGTTAATGGCTCACCCTCAGCTGTGTTGATTTCTGCAGCAGAGTATGAATCTTGGAAAGAAACAAATGAAATTCTTGCAGATTCTCAACTTATGAAAATAATCAAAAAGGGAGAGGAAGATATTAAAGCCGGTAGAATGTATGACTGGGAGGATGTAAAGAAAGAATTAGGTTCTAAAGTAGTACATGATGTATCAAATAAAACTTACCGCACAGGCAAAAAAAGAACTTAAAACAATTAAAAAAATCTATTATGATGCGATCGAATCGACATTCCAAGAAATAAAGGAAAATCCATTCATAGGAAAACCCCTTATTAAAGAATTGTTTGGAAAATATTCATACAAAGTCGGTCCATACAGAATTATTTATACGATAAATAATAAAGATAGGATGGTTAAAATTTTAACCGCTGGTCATCGATCTAAAGTTTATGAATAGCTTGGAATATTAAATCGCACTGATTTTATCATCCAATAGGTCCGAATAGCATCTATGTCCGCCAGCCAACTTTTTAGCCTCACTCATACATCAAACTACTTTAACCCCGTTTAGGATTCAGACTAGTGATATAATTTTGTTCAAATTTTGTACAGATATGGGAAATATGTTAATGTTCTCAACTTAAGTAAAATATAAACTCGTTCTTACATAATCCAATTCCTGCCGCTAATTATCCCAACGCTCCAAAACTCTTTAGCCTGTTAGTATGGGTAGAATTTTAAACTTTAAGAAGAAATACAATCTTGGAGAATGTTTGAATCTTATTGATAACTTATCGATAATAATTTTCAACTAAGTATCTAACACGATCTGGAGTTAAAGTCATTGGAATACCAATTTGTTTTCCAGTCCTTTTTGGATCTGTCACGATCTGTTGCATGGTCCGTAGAAGTTCTGATCCATTTACTATTCTATTTGTTAATTCTTCACAGCTTTTTATATTTGGAAATGGGTTCACACCGTTTTGCAGTAAATACTTTAATTTTGATACAGCTCTCTCCGATGCTACTCTTTCTTCAGCCGCAACAATTTGCCAAGCTTTTAATTCCTTATCCTGTTCTTCAGAGTCTTTTGGTAAAATAACTTTTCCAAATGCTCGCAAATGAGAAATTCTTGCATTTAATAATAAATGTGCTTCCCGTGTTTTAGAATCCCATTCTTGATCTTCTTCGTGGACTTCAAGTCGTCCAATTGCATGGAGAACTGCATAGGGCAAAATGCCTCTATGGTTTTTTCCTGCTGGAATTGTAATTTTTTTTTCATCAACATTTGTCAACACCATACTTGATGGTGTATATCCACTAACAGCAAATCGTGTATCTTTTGGAGCAAGTGTATTAAGCCAAATTTGTTTTCCTGAAGCTTCAAGTTGGACTTTTAAGTCATCTTTTGGTCCTTGCAGTGTTAGTGCAGATTGACTTTTCAAAGGCATTTTATAATCCAGAACAGGAGGAATTATATAATCAGTGTAAAGATCTTTATTACGAAAGAAAAAAGAAAAAACATTATTAATAATGTCACCCCTTTTTACTTCTGCAATCATAATTTCAATATAATATCACAAAATATCTTTTTTGCAAATATATTGTATATATGGAACTAATAGATTGAACCTCGAAGGTTAAGAAGGTTGCTGTAAAGCTCTAATATTAGCCATAATGATATTATTACATTAAACATGTCGGCATACAAAAAAGATATTTATCAAATTTTTATGGAATTAGAGCAAGGCCTATCATAAGCGCTACGAATGAGGAACCTCCGAAGGAGATAAATGGAAGTGCAATTCCTGTGATTGGGAAAAGACCCATATTCATCCCAACATTTACCAAAATCTGAAAAATAAAATAGGACAAAAACCCAATCAAATAAAGAAAACCTTTTCTATCTACCTCTTCTTTTTTAAAAGAGTAAGTCAGAAGTTTTGATATCAACAAGAAAACAATTATCAGATAAAGTATTATTGTCACCAAACCCCCCAAGAATCCGAACTGTTCAACTAATGATGAAAAGGCAAAATCCGTATGGTTTTCCGGAAGAAACAAAAGCCTAGATTGAGTACCTAATCCCAATCCCTTGCCTAAAAATTTTCCCGATCCGACTGTAATTATCGCTTGAGTCATATTATAAGCAGTACCCTGTTGATCAACGTGCGGATTGAAAAAAGCTGAAATCCTATCCTTCTGATAACTATGCAAGAAATGCCAACCGACTGGGAGGACAAGAACTATTATGAGAAGAAAATATAATAAATATTTTTTAGGTAATTTTGAAAATAAAATCATCATTAGATAAATGAACAAATAGACAGCCGCATTTCCCAGATCAGGCTGTTTAAAAATAATTAAGGTCGGTAAAGCAAAATATAAAAAGCTTTTTAAAAAAATTTTAACCGGATTTACCAACTTATAATTTTTTACCAAAAAATCAGCTAAAAATAGGATAAAAAAAGATTTGAAAATTTCTGATGCTTGAAAATTAAAAAGATAAAAATCTAGCCATCTTCTAGATCCTCTGACTTCAAATCCGATTATAAAGGTGATGATTAAAGCGGAGATAAAAAACCAATAAAAAAATTTTACGTTGGCTAAAAAAAAATTTCTGCCAATTCTTTTAACAATAAAATATGCCAGGAAACCAACAATTATATATAAAAATTGATTTAAAAAAAGACCTTGTTTTATGCCAAAAATATTAAATGCACCAATTAAAGAAAGAAGCACCGAGGGAATCAGCAGCTGGATCATAGTTCAATTCTAAGATTTTCCCCTAAGCTAATTTTTTTAGCCAATACTTTTTTTCTTAAATATTCAATATCGGACTCAAACTGTTTCGGAACTGTAAGCCTAACCTTATCTATAGGTTTTAACCCTAATTCTTTTCTTCTTGATTGGATCATTCGCAAGAGTTCTCTAAGTTCTCCTTGTTTCTTCAACTCTTCATCACTAACTATTACCTCTTTCTTAGGATATTTTATTTTATTATTCACTAACATATTCTTGACATTTAGCTCCTTTAAAACCAGATCCCAGATTTCATTATTAATTTTAGAATAATTACCGTCCAATTTAATCTCAAGCTTTCTTAAGGGGACTCTGACTTTGATATTTTTTGCTTTTCTTATTGAGTGACCTGCTTCAACCACTTTTCTTGCTTTTTCCATCTGTTCCTCAATAGATTTATCTATAAATGATTTTTCAACTATCGGCCATTCCGCTAGATGAACAGAGTTGTTATCTGAAAGGTTTGTATAAATTTCCTCTGTTATAAATGGCATAAAAGGAGACATAACAGTGGAAACATTTAGCAAAACGTAATAAAGGGTTGAGTAAAAGTTTTTCTTATCTTCTGCATCCTCCGAATTCAGCCAAATTCTATCTCTACTTCTTCTTATATACCAAGTCGATAAGTCGTTGACAAATTTTTCAATTTCCAAAGCCGCATCTTTTGCATTATAGTCTTTCAAATTTTTTTCAACAGAAAGAGTCAGTCCTGTAAATCTGCTCAAAATCCATTTGTCAAGAATATTCGATGAGGAAAAAGCAATTTTTTCACTTTCGAGGGGACCGTCCCGACGCAGTCGGGATGGTGAGACTCTCGTGTGATAAAAATTGTGTTTCCGAATCGACGACCATCTATCCAAATTGCTATATTCCACAAAAAATTTATAAACATTCCATAAGAGGAGATAAAATTGCCTCCTTACTTCATCGGCTTTTTTATAACCAAAAAGCATATTTTCGGAAGGGTTTTGCCGACTATACATCCAACGCATCACATCGACTCCGATTTTGTCCGCTCCTTCGTTAAACTCTATTGCGTTACCCCAACTCTTATGCATAGGTCTTCCGTCTTCACCCAATAAAGTTCCGAAACCCAAAACTCTTTTAAATGGATTTGTATCCTCTAATGCGGTCGACTCCGCTATCATTGAATAGAACCAGTTTTTAAACTGTCCTGGAAATGACTCTGTGATAAAGTCAGCCGGAAACCATTTTTTCCATTCCTTTTTATTTTTCAAATACAATGGTTCACTTTGGTTATTCTTTGTAATTGTTGAGTAAGGAACTATCCCTGCGTCCAGCCAAGGATTACCAACATCATCAATCCGTTTAATCTCTTGCCCGCAGTTAGAACATTTAATCAGAACTTCATCTATGTAGGGTTTATGTGGTGTATGTCCTTCGAACTTCTGCCAACCCGAAACAGCCCTCTTTTTTAACTCTTCTTTTGACCCCAAAACCTCAAAATTCCCGCATTTTTTGCACTCATAAATTGGCAGAGCCAATCCCCAATAGCGATTTTTTTTGCTGATCAACCAGTCATGCATATTTTTCAACCAATCCAACTCCCTCTCCAACCCAAAATCCGGCATCCACTCTATTTTTTTTGCCACATCTATCATCATTTGTCTCAAGGTTTTATTTAATTTTGGATTTTGGATTTTGGATTTGTTTGGAACTTTGAACTTTGAACTTTGAACTTTATCCATAGCAATATACCATTCGTCAGCAACTTTCCAGACCAACTCCGTCTTACACCTCCAACAAGCTGGGTATCGGTGCTTGTATTTAAAAATTTCGTAAACCCAGCGGTTAGAATCTTTCTTATCTTTTTCAACTAAATAATCTAGAATGACTCTCGGATTTTTCTTTGCATTTTTCCCTGACAGAAAACCTAAATCAGGTAGATAGTCAGCATTATCGGCAATAACTGGAATCATAGGCAATCCAAGTTTTTTGCCAAGTTTAAAGTCCTCGGTTCCGGCAGAAACAGCCGTATGGACCATTCCGGTACCCTCAGTTACGGTTATGGGTAAAATTCTGTCATCGGTTGGAATAACGGTATGAAATGTTTTAGGATTTTCTTTTGCCACTTTTTTAACTCTTGGCAAATCATCAAACGGTCCCTCATATTTCAACCCAACCAATTCTTTTCCTTTAACCGTCCTTATAATTTTATAAGCTTTTGACTTCATAACTCTTTTTATTGTGTCTTTAGCCAACCAAACGTTGCCTTTTTCGCTTTCCACCAAAGAATAATCAATTGTTTCATCCACAGCCACGGCAATGTTCGCAGGAATTGTCCATGGAGTTGTGGTCCAGACGAGTAGGTATTCGTTTTGAGATTTTGAATTTTTGATTTTGGATTTGTTTAGGATTTCGGATTTAGAATTTCGTATTTTTAATAAAAAATTGATTGATTCATGTACCAGCTCCTTATAGTCTTCGGTCAATATTTCGTGCTCCGAGATTGCAGTCTCACATCTCGGACACCAGGGAACCGATTCATGACCTTTATAGATCCAGCCGTTCTCATGACATACTTTAAGAAAATGCCAGATCATGTAGTTGTTCTCGTCACTCATCGTGAAGTAGGAATGCTCCCAATCGGCAAAGTAACCCAGGCGTATTGACTGCTCTGTTTGAATTCCGGAAAATTTAACTACCCTCTTTTTACACATATCGACAAACTTTGCAATTGAAGCTTTTCGATCGCCTGGAATTAAATTCTCAATTTCTTTTTTATTTTTAAGTCCCAGCTCTTTTTCTACTTCAACCTCAACCCATAAACCTTGACAGTCAAATCCATTCTGAAAGCGCTGTTTATAACCTAAAAGATTAAAAAATTTTGGCCAAAGATCTTTGTAAGTTCTACCCCAGGCATGATGAACTCCCATGGGGTTATTTGCAGTGATCGGACCGTCAAGAAAGGAAAATTGTTTATTTGAGTCGTCATTTTTTTTAAGATATTTTTGAATTATTCCCTTCTCATACCAATGCTTCAACCACTTTTTCTCCATCTCAATAAAGTCAAACTTTGCCGGAATTGGTTTAAACATATTGTTCAAACTCTAAACTTGTCATTTCAGCTTGTTCCAAAATACTCATAAACGTACCTCTAGCTATTATTTTATGGTTTGGAACTATAACCGTTAGGATCCTTCCATTTCTTATTCCTTTTAATTTTATATTACTTCCTTTTTGCGAAACCATAACAAATCCAGCTTTTCTTAAAACTTTTAAGATCACTCTTGCTGAATAAATTTTAGGCATAAGAAATTTTGATTTCCTCAAGGGAAATCTCATCTAGTGAAGGCAATTTTTTGAATGAAGGTTCATCTTCAAAATATAATTCTAGTGCTTCTTTTATATTATCGAGAACTTCTTTTCTAGTCTTCCCTTGACTAGCTACTTTAACTTCGACACACTTTGCCACATAGATATCATTTTCCTTCCACACCAAGGCAGATAATTTTTTATAAACATTTTTTACTTTTTTCATATCCCTTTATTTTATACTAATTCCCTCTCAGCTGCAAGCTTAATTTTATTAGAAACTTGAGATATAATATAAGATATGACCATGAAAGCGGAGACATTCGATTTTACTTCCTATAAAATCCTCGACGACAAAAAAACCATAACTTTTAACTTTAAAATAAGTTTTGAGGATAAAAGTGAAACAAATTTCAGCGAGAAGATTGTCTTACCTAAAGAAATTCCTGATGCTGTCGACCGAAAGGCATTAGCAAGTATTTTGGAAAGTCTTCATCTGATTTTGGGAATAAGTTATTGGAAAACCTACTGTCCGAAAAATATCACATTACCCTACCAATTGTCAAAAGAACAAAGCAAATTCTGGGATATTGTGTATACCAAAGGTCTCGGACAGTTTTTTTATGAGAACAAAATTGATTATAGAGGATTAATAAATTTTCCCATTATTTTAAAAACCTGCTCCGCAGGAGATTCCTCACTCGCGTCGGATCCTCGACGCTACATCGTTCGGAATGACACAAATTCTCGATATCTAGTTGGAATCGGAGGTGGAAAAGACTCAATAGTAGCAGTCGAGTTATTAAAATCCAGCAAAAAAAACATTACCGGCTATATCCTTAAAGAACAAAATAATTCAAACATAAAAGAAGACGTTTTAAAAGTCATGCAGATAGACTGTTTGTACGTCCAAAGGTTTATGGACGAAAAACTTATCGTGAAAAACGCTCTTCCTTCTTCTTATAACGGTCATATCCCTATTTCCGCTATCTATGCATTTGTCGGAATACTTTTGGCACTATGTTATGGTTATTCATTTGTAGTAACCGGCAACGGGAAAAGTGCCAATGTCGGAAACGTTGAATACTTAGGTGAGATGATTAATCACGAATGGAGCAAATCGGAAGAATTCGAAAAAATGTTCCGAAAATATATTTCAAACTATATAGCTCAAGGAATAAATTTTTATTCAATCCTACGGCAATATACTGAACTTGACATAACGAAAGAGTTTGTCAGATACGATGCTTATTTTCATAATTTTTCCAGTTGCAATAAAAATTTCAGAGTTAAAGGCAATCAAATGAATAAAAAGTGGTGCGGCGAGT
The DNA here is from genome assembly GCA_963845895.1 of Candidatus Roizmanbacteria bacterium. Taxonomy (GTDB): domain Bacteria; phylum Patescibacteriota; class Microgenomatia; order UBA1406; family GWC2-37-13; genus CAWJTN01. The sequence continues at coordinate 4,699 of CAWJTN010000002.1, read as the reverse complement.
GTCCCAAATGTGCCTTTACATTTACAATGTTGGCAGCATATTTGCCAAAGGTGAAGGTAATAGAAATATTTGGCAAAAACTTGTTTGCTGATGATAAATTAATAGACACATATAAGGGATTATTGGGAATTGACAAAATCAAACCCTTCGATTGTGTCGGAACGTTTGAAGAAACGAATGAGGCTTTTGAAATTATTCAAAAAAAGGGAGAATATAAAGATGATGTCGTATTAAAAATGTTTGTAACAGTGAATGAAAATCGAAGAGCTTAAAACATATAAAAAAATTCTGATTCTTGGTTATGGAAAAGAAGGCAAGGCAACTTTCAAATTCTTAAAGGCGAAGTTTCCCGAAATTAAAGTCCAGGTGGCTGATCAGACCATGGATAAAAACTATCTTGAACGGCAAAAAGAATTTGATTTGGTTATCAAAACTCCAGGCATTTCAAGACGCCTCGTCACTATCCCCTACACGACAGCCACGAATATTTTTTTTGCAAACTGCAAGAATATGATTATCGGGGTCACAGGATCTAAAGGAAAAAGTACGACTTCAAGTTTGATACATCATTTTTTAATGACTGCAGGTTTGAAATCAAATCTCATAGGAAATATCGGTCATCCAGCTTTGGAAAACATGCTTAGTCCGATCACTCCCCAGGATATTTTTGTCTTCGAACTTTCCAGCTATCAACTGGAGGATATCAACTATTCACCTCATATTTCGCTCATCTTAAACCTTTTTCCCGAGCACCTTGACTATCACAGTAACCTGGACAACTATTACAATTCAAAACAGAATATTTTTTCAAAATCCACTAAAAAAGACTACTATATATACAATCCCCGTTATACCATACTAAAAAACTGGGCGCGAAAAGCTCCATGCATAGCTCTGCCAATAGAAGAAAATATTCCAATCGACCAAAGCGACACACCTCTCCTCGGTAGTCATAACTTTGAAAATATCAAAGCTGCCCTCACAGTCGGCAGTTTGATCGGTTTAAATAAGAAGAATATGATGAATGCCTTAAAATCATTCAAACCGCTCCCCCACCGTTTACAAAATATCGGAACTCACAAGAAAATTACGTTTTACGATGATGCTATCTCGACGGCGCCGGAATCGACTATTGCCGCAATCGAGGCTTTAAAGAATATTGATACGATATTTCTTGGCGGACTGGACAGAGGATTTGAATTCTCTCAATTGGCAAAAACTCTTATTAAATATCATATCCGTAATATAGTTTTTTTCCCAAACAGCGGCGCCAACATCCTTAAAGCGCTAAAATCAGAAACCTACAGACTGCCAAGAATTTTTGAAACCGAAAAAATGGAAGAAGCCGTAAAGTTTGCATATGAGAACACTGCACCGGGTTTCATTTGTTTGCTTTCGACAGCCTCCCCAAGCTACACCCTATGGAAAAATTTCGAGGAAAAAGGAGATCAATTTCAATTCTTTGTTAAAAAATACAGAAGTAACAACCAATGAAAGTTATTAAACCATATAAGAAACAACTCATCGGCTGGCTCTTCACTTTGCCCATAATACTATCTTTTATTGGCCTATTTTTTATTTTCGAAGCCTCATCGGTCAGAAGCTTTAATGAATTCGGAGAAAGTTTTCATTATTTTAAACTCCAGCTTCTCTGGATAGTTTTAGGAATATCCGCCATGATCTTTTTTTCCTTTTTTGATTATAAAAAGCTCTATTTCTTTTCGTTATTTTTGATGCTTTTTACGATGTTTCTTATGTTTATAGTTTTAGTACCAGGCATTGGACAGCAGGCAGGTGGAGCAAGAAGATGGATAGATTTTGGAATAGTTAATATTCAGCCAACCGAACTGGCAAAATTAAGCGTGGTAATTTATCTTTCATCCTGGTTTATCAACAGAGAAAAAAAGAGGTTTTTTTCTTTCCTAACCTTACTTTCGATTCTAATGCTTTTAATAATTCTTCAGCCTGACATGGGAACTGCCATTATTGTATTTTGCTTAAGCATAATCATCTATTTTTTTGCAGGAGTGCAACTTTCCTATCTCTTTTTATTATTGCCTGCTTCGTTTGGCGTTGGCCTCCTTCTTGTAAAGATCTCGCCTTATAGGTTTAAAAGAATTCTGGCTTTTTTTGACCCGAATCTGGATCCTTTGGGAATAACTTATCATATTAACCAAATTCTGATCTCTCTTTACAGTGGAGGACTCATGGGTTTAGGGTTTGGTGCATCCAGGCAAAAATATCTATATCTACCGGAAGCCCACACGGATTCAATTTTTGCAATCATTGGCGAGGAATTTGGCTTTATCGGAGGAGTTTTATTAATTTTTGGCTATATATACCTGATGTATTGTATTTACAAAATACTGACTAGTATAACCGACAGATTCGGAAAACTCTTGGCAGCAGGAATCTTTGCTTTTTTTAATCTTCAGATTATTATTAATCTAGCTGGTATGGTAAATCTGCTTCCATTAACCGGAGTTCCTTTACCTTTTATCTCTTATGGCGGATCAAATCTACTGATTTCATTTGTCTTTATGGGTATACTAATAAACATTGCTAAAAAAACTAAAATTACATGAAGATCTTAATTACAGGAGGACATCTGGGGACTGCGCTTGGAGTCGTAGATGAAATTTCAAAGGATAATGAAATTGTCTTTGTTGGAAAAAAATACTCTTTAGATCAGGAAAAAACCGTATCGCTTGAATACCAAGAAATAACAAAAAGAGGTTTAAAATTTTATCCTATCACTGCTGGTAGATTGACTCGGCTTGCATCCTTAAGGACTATTCTAAATATTCTAAAATTTCCGATCGGCTTTTATCAGACCAATAAAATTTTGAAAGCTGAAAAGCCTGACGCAATTTTATCTTTTGGAGGTTATATTGCTTTACCTCTCTGCCTCGTAGGTTACCTCTATAAAATTCCTATTTTTACCCACGAACAGACTTTAAATCCAGGACTAGCCAATAGAATAATCTCTAAATTTTCAAAGAAAGTTTTTATCTCATTCGAAGAGGCAAGGAAAAATTTTACCAGATCATAAAGTTATCTTGAGTGGAAATCCAGTAAGAACAAATATTTTAAATGTCCGGAAAAAAACATTTAATATCAATAAAGATAAACCTGTTATTTATTTTACCGGCGGCTCTCTTGGCTCTCACAGTATAAATTTAATAGTGGAGAAAATTATAAAAAAACTGTTAAAGGACTATATCATTATCCAGCAGACTGGCAATATTAAAGAATATGATGACTATCAGAGATTAATAAAGTTAAAACTTAAATTAGATAGTTCGCTTAAAACAAACTATTTTCTGAAAGAACATTTTTTCGAGGATGAGATAGGATTTATCTATTCTATCAGTGATTTGGTTATCGGGAGATCCGGAGCAAATACATTCTTTGAACTTTTAGCTTTAAATAAACCGGCCATCTTTATTCCTCTACCTTGGTCTGCCGGAAGAGAACAACAAAAACATGCCGAGCTTTACAAAAAAGCAGGAGCCGGAGAAATATTTAATCAGTCTGACAATCCCGAAAAACTTGTCACTCTGATCAAAAAAATTTTTTCAGACTACCAGACTTATAAAAACAATTTTAAAAATTTAGAAAAACTTTATAAAAAAGATGCCGCGAAAATTATCATTCAAAATATCGAGGAATCTCTCAAATAAATTAAGAATTTATTCGCTAATTCTATTATTCTCCCTAACTATTTTTTTTGTCCTTATTTTTTTTACATCAATATTCCAAGTAAAAGATATTCTAATTGAGGGAGATACGCCCGAAAATCAGATAGTAGGACTAGATAACATAAGAAATCAAAATTTGCTATTTTTATCTCAAATCAAGAAATAGAAAACATTATATTAGAGAATAATCCTGCAATAGGCAAAGTTACCGTAAGCAAAAAATTCCCTAAAACAGTTCTTTTGAAAATCGAACCAGCACAGGCAGCAGCGTACTTTAAATTAAATAAAGGCTTTGCTGCTCTTGATGAAAACGGAAAAATCATAAATAAAAGCGAGAATAAAATATTAGATTTACCCGTAATAAATTATTATCAACAGTTCGACTTTTTTCAATTAAACTTAGGGTCAAGAATAGACTACAAAGATTTGACCACGGCACTTTTTTTAGTTAAAAAGTCCCACGATATAAATTTAAAGATTGATAGTATTGATATTAATGGATTAAGTATGATAGTATTTAATCTAAAAGACAAAAAAATTTATTTTACAAGCCAAAAGAGTAGCGAGGAACAAGCTTATGAGCTGGAAACCCTAATAAAACAGTTCAAAATCGAAGCTAAAGATTTCAAAACTCTTGATTTACGCTTTGATAAACCCATTGTAAGTTTTTAGTTTTAACATTTGACATTTAAGATTTATTTATTATGCCAGATAAAATAATTTCTGCTATTGATATTGGGAGTTCAAAAATAGCCACAGTTGTTGGCATAACATCTCAAGAAAATGATGAACTTAGAATTATAGGTTTTAACAGCAGTCCAGCCATGGGAGTAAAAAAGGGACTTATTGTTGATATAGATGAGGTTTCAAGCAGTGTTGAACAAAGTGTTGAAAAAGCCGAAAGAATGGCTGGCCACAAAATAAATCAGGTTTTCGTTTCGGTTGGAGGACCACACATATCTTCTCTTAACTCACACGGTGTCGTCGCCGTATCTAAT
>CAWJTN010000001.1:0-1231892 GCA_963845895.1 Candidatus Roizmanbacteria bacterium | reverse complement strand
TTTTACTATTCGTCCAAATGTCCCCTACATTAAAATACCTCTGCATACGAATTCGTGCATTGGTGGGATGGATGACACAAATGGACGAGCCCGATCTGGTCTACAAGGGTCCTTGGGTGAGAAGCGCTCAGCATAGATTATTCCAAACGCTTGAAACCGACTACGCCTTTCCCAAAGCAACATGTCGCTCGCTGGTGAATCTGATATGGGATTTCGTCAACGAGACTTTTGGCGAAAAGATTCATGAAGGCCAGATCGTCTTCCATGCAGCCTCCGCCTCAGAGCCTCCTGGTAAAAGAATTTCGGACATAAAAACGGTCCCAGTCCATCTAACATTTCATGATAGAAACGATTTAAATGTCCTATCCGAGGAAGGCACTTCTGCATTGCGAAAGCACAAAGTTATTCGGATGGCAAACGAAGCTCTGGATCAAAGCGGTCTTCTGACGCAAGAAGATCTGGCAGTACTTCTCTGCACCTCCAGAAGAACAATCCGGCGAGATGTTAAGGAGTTGAAACAGCAAGGAATCGATGTTCCCACCCGCGGAACGCTTCAAGATATTGGCCCAGGGGTGACACATAAATCGAAAGTTGTAAAGATGTGGCTCGAAGGCTATGAGTACACCGACATCGAACGCAAGACCGGACACTCCGGCTTTTCGGTTCAGAGGTATCTCTCAGGGTTCTCGAAGGTAGTTCGATTCTACAGTCGCGAATATTCCTTGCCAGAAATACGCGAACTGACAGACATGTCTGAGAGACTCATTCAGGAATATCTGGACCTCTACGAAACCTTTAAGGATCGTCCAGAATCCCAAATGCGATTCCGGCAGATCCTATCCGAACCTATGCCATCCAAAAAAAGTTTGAAGCTATGCAGCGAGAGCCCCGGGTGCCGCCTGTACCCGAGTCAAGCTCAACACCTTAGCCAAGGTTCTGAACAAGCACCTGGCAGAGATCAATGCCCGCGAAGACCAGGATGCCGCGATGACCAAGAAAGAAGAAGAGAAGTGATTAGCTAAAAGTTGTCAAACTGCGGCGGTGCACCCGCGCAGCAAGCTGCTGGGTATTCATTTTAAAAAGGGTCGCGTAGGTCAGCTACTGAAAAACGCTAACATGTAACGCAATTGATTTTTACTGGCAAAATGAATCCCATGCATCCGGTTCTCGCGATGATTTTCAGTAATCTTCACCCACAACCAATAAAAGCATGATACTGCTTTTCCTGTGAGAAGGATGGGGAAAGGCGAACACGCGGATAGCCCATGGCCGCCCTCCTACCGACATGTTTAAATGGGGTACGACTTACCTTCAGTGCTGTTGGGCAGGTAGATCAGCTGGAAGATCGCTACCTTGGCATGGTAGAGGCCTCGGGTTCAAATCCCGACCTGTCCATTTCTGTCTGTTTTCGGCGTGTCTGAATTCTTTCGAGCATCATTGCTTTGGGCAAAGGCTTATTATTAGCCTGGAAATACTGGCAAATGGAGTGAGAGAGATGTACGAGATCCTGGAGATGCTGGCCATGGCCTTTACCATCGGCCTCACTGGCGCGCTGGCCCCCGGGCCGACGCTGGTGGCCACAGTCAACTCCTCGCTTAAAGAAGGCTGGACGGCAGGCCCCAAAGTGGCAGCAGGCCACGCTCTGGTGGAGACCTTGATATTTCTGCTCATCGTCGGCGGGCTGGCCGATGCCATGCAAGCAGTATTCCCGCTGCATCGCCCTGGCGGGCGGCCTGGCCCTGATTGTCTTTGGATTTATGACTGTGAAGGGAGCCGCAGCGCCACCTTGGCCGCGCCGGAAGGGCAGAGCGATAGGCAATGCCTATCTGGCCGGAATTATCACCAGCGCGGCCAATCCCTACTTCTGGATCTGGTGGCTCTCCATCGGCAGCGCCCTGGTGCTCTCCGGCCTGCAGTCGGGAGTTGATTATGGCCGCCCTCTTCATGATCGGCCACTGGGTTGCGGACTTCGGATGGTACACTCCTGGTCTCGATCAGCCTGGATAGGGGACAGGAGCATCCTCTCCGAGAAGAATTATCAGACGAATCCTGGGAATATGCGGCGGCTTTTTGGTCTGCTTTGGCATCTATTTCCTGAGCGCTGCCTGAGGACCAGGTGGAAGCATCTGAACGCCGGAAAAATGGGCGGTAAGCCTTCTCAAAAATTCATCTTTCATTCTTTGCTTTCCATTGCTCCTGGGCCTGGCCTTTCCCGGGCCGGCCAAGGTCACAGAGGGCTTCATCACTCCCGCGCTCATGCTCATGATGGCCTTTTCCTTAACCGAGGTCGACATCAGGCAAAACAGACGGCCTGGCGCATTTACCTGAAGAGCTCTCTGCTGGGTCTTTTCTTGAACTACGGCCTTCTCTCCGGGCTCATATTACTACTATCCTATAATCTGCAGGATGAGGCCCTGCGCCAGGGATTCATCGTCATGGCGGCCGTGCCTCCCGCGGTCGCGGTCCTGCCCATGACCAGGCTCCTGCAAGGGGACGCTCTCCTCTCTTTGTGCTCCGAGGCCGTCTCTTATCTGGCGTCTCTTGTGCTCATGCCGGCCATCATCTTCGCCCTCACCAGCCAGACGGGCATCAGCCTCAGCTACCTGGTGCAGATATCCCTGGCCCTGATTCTTCTGCCCGCCCTGGCCTCCCGGGCTGCAGCGCGTATCCCCATCAATCCGGTTCTTCCCATCAACCTGGGATTCTTTCTCGTGACCTATACTGTGATCGGCCTGAATCATGGCGCCCTCTGGCAGGGCATGCGCGGCCGTGGCGGCAATCGCGCTGGCGCGCACCTTTGCCATCGGATTGGCCATATACATTGCCGCCATTCTGGCGGGCCAGAGCAGATCAAAAGCGATATCCTATACCCTTCTCGGCTCTTACAAAAATCTGGGGCTGGCGGCGGCCGTCTCTCTGATGCTCTTCGGACCGGAGGCCAGGCCTTCCGGCGGCTTTCGCTGTCCTGGCCGAGACTGCCTTTTTCATTCTCCTCGCTATCAGTAAAACCGCGCTATCCTTAAATAAAGGCCGGGCGAGGTTGAATGGGGAGATATTGCTTGTCAATAAAGGATGATCTGGCCTATCTGAAGTCGATTCGCGTCTTCATCGGCCTGTCCGTCTTCATCTTCGGGCTTACGGCCGTCATGGGTTATTATGCCGCAGCAGTCGATCCCGAGCTGGCAGCCAACTGGACGAAAGAGCTGGAGATGCTGAAGTGGATTATGGACCAGCCACCAATCCTCATAATGATAATAATATTCCTGAAGAATCTCCTGGCCTCGGCTATGGCCATGCTGCTGGGCCTGGGCCTGGGGCTCATTCCCCTGCTGGTCGTTACCAGCAACGGCTTTCTGCTGGGCATAGTAGGCTACGGGCCGTGCAGAAGCAGGGACTTGCTCTTTCTGGCGGCAGGATCCTGCCCCACGGCATCATCGAGCTGCCCGCGGTGCTGGTCAGCATTGCCATCGGCTTTCGGCTGGGCTATCTGCTGGCCCTGACCCTGGCAGAGAGAAGGCCGACCTGTCCGGCGAGACCAGGATGGCCATTCATTTCCTGTGGCGCTGGGTTTCGCCTCTGCTCTTCCTGGCCGCGGCCATTGAAACTTTTATCACCCCTATTGCCATATCGGTGGTTGCATGACCGATTCCAAGACAATTAAATCCAAGGCAAAGGATAACAAGCAAGCCAAGCTTCCTTGCAAAGGACAGCTTTCAGCGAGTGGTATCACGAGCTGCTCATGACGGCGGAGATCATCGATAACCGCTATCCTGTCAAGGGCATGTGCGTCTGGTTTCCCTTCGGCTTTGCCATCAAAAGAATGTCTACGGCATAATCCGGGAGCTTCTGGATCCCGATCATCAGGAGACCCAGTTTCCCCTCATGATCCCGGAGAACGAGTTCATGAAGGAGGCCCAGCACATCAAGGGCTTCGAGGATGAGGTCTACTGGGTGACCCACGGCGGGACATCTCCCCTGGAGGTCAAGCTGGCGCTTGCGGCCCACCAGCGAGACGGCCATCTATCCCATGTTCAAGCTCTGGATCAGGTCGCATGCCGATCTGCCGCTGCGGATCTACCAGATCGTCAACACCTTCCGCTACGAGACAAAGCACACCCGGCCCCTGATCCGCCTGCGGGAGATCACCTCCTTCAAGGAGGCTCACACTGCTCATGCCACCTGGGAAGAGGCGGCAGAGCAGGTGGAGGTGGCCATTCAGAGGTACTCGGAGTTCTACCGGCGCCTGGCCATCCCCTTCCTGGTGAGCCGGAGGCCCAGCTGGGACAAGTTCCCCGGAGCGGACTACACCACGGCCATTGACGTGATCATGCCCGACGGCAAGACGCTGCAGGTGGGCACGGCGCATCATCTGGGCTCGACCTTCGCCAAGACCTACGAGATCACCTACGAGGCGGAAGACGGCGAGCAGAAGCTGGTCAGCCAGACCTGCTACGGCATATCGGAGCGCTGCATCGCCGCTCTGATCTCTGTGCATGGGGACGATAAGGGCCTGGTCCTGCCCTGGGGCGTGGCCCCGACTCAGGTAGTGATAGTGCCCATCCTGCTGGGCGACAAGGAGAAGGTGCTGGAGGTCTGCAGGGAGCTGCAGCAGCAAGCTTACTGCTCGCCTGCGTGCGCGTGCAGCTGGACACCAGCGACGAGCGGCCGGGAGCCAAGTTCTACAAGTGGGAGATGAAGGGCGTGCCCATCCGTCTGGAGGTGGGGCCCAGGGACATCGAGAAGGGAGTCGTCACCCTAGCCCGCCGCGACGGAGTTAAGAAAGCCGTGCCCATGGAGGGCCTGGTGCGAGCCATCGCTCAAGAGGCCGAAGAGCTTCAGGCAGCTCTCTACGCCAAGGCCAGGCAGTTCATGGAAGACCAAGGTAAAAGAGGTCGCCAGCATCGAGGAGGCCAAGGCAGCAGACGCAGGCGGGCGTGGCCCTGGTGCCCTGGTGCGGTCGAGGTGGACTGCGGCCACCAGCTGGAGGACCAGGTAGAGGCGAACATGCTGGGCGAGCCGCAGTACCAGAGCTTCCCCGAGGCTGCCTGTGCGGTCTGCGGCAAGAAGAGCGCGGGGCAGAACCTACATGGCCCGGCAGTACTGAATGATACAAATGAAGATGGTACAGGGCCCGACCATCTTTTTATCTTCTTTTTGCTCCAATTTCATTTCTTTTTTCAGGATAGTTCCCTGCGCCTCATTTGCGATATCCGATGCTGATGCGCCCGGATGCGCTGTCCTTCTCCAAAATGCTGCCCTTCTTGGAACTGCCCATTATTACACCGGCCGGAGAGGAAGACGGCCCGGCAAGGGTCTCCTGTTCTGGCTGAGGCTGTTTTTCCAGCATGGCCATTAGCCGATCTCTCTTTTCACCCGGCGGAAAGACGGGAGGCTGCTGCCACCAGGCAGATGAATTGAATTCATTATTCGGGTCGTCATTTAGCCTGGCATAGCCGCCGTCCACAAGGATTCTGTTTACGGGCGGCCAGACCGGCCGGATATTCCGAATCCATAAGATAAATGACACAGATCAGCTGGCTCCATTCGTTGCGTGTGCCGGAGGCGTTGTCATTGATATCCAGATATACCATCTTGTTCTTGAGCAAAGAAAAGGCGTATTTTTGGGCGGCTTTGCCTTCGGCGGTTACGGTTGAGGGCGCTTCGATATCGGCGAGCTTGATGCTGTCGATGTTGTTTGTCCTCGCATCGGCAATCAGCATCTCTATGCCCAGCGAGTCGCCGCTGATTACGCTTACCACACGCCCGACAGCCTCGTCAGGCAGCCCGAAAGCTGCGGGCATGAAAACCAAAACCAATAATAAAGCCAATAACGCCACATCATGACAATCCTTTCTCCCTCACACTCTTGCCTTACCACTCATGTTTTTTCACCCATGAATTTGCGCAAATTGCTTTCATACCAGCAGCACGGCGATCAGGCCGGACAGGAAGACGCCGTCAAAGGTTCCGGCTCCTCCGATGCTGGCCACCGGCGCCCCCAGATCCCGGATCTTGTCCAGGTTCAGGATATCTGCGCCAATCAGCGTCCCCAAAGTTCCACCCACATAGGCGATGAGAAAGATGAGATCATGCGGAGCTCCCCCGACATAGACCAGCAGGATCGCGGCCATTGCCGCACCCAGAGGCGGAAGAAGAGCGGGAGTGACAATTCCCAGACCCTTCACGGGCCTGGCCACACGGTTGGTTAAGATGGCCACAAAAGCGATGCCGACAAGGGCATAATTCAGAGACTCGGGAAACCGGTAGATCAGCGCGATGGAGATCAGTGACGGTATCACCGCTCCGCCCACGTTGACGGCCAGCAGAGTATTGCAGCTCACGACATCCACCACAGGCACCCGGTAAGCGATGCCGAAGGCCCGAACATACCGCTCCCGCACCAGGGGAGCGCTGCACTGCAGGTTGGTCAGCGGTATGTTGATGCTGCTGCCAAAGAGGGAAGCGAGCAGGACAAAGAGCGCCTGGCCCCAGGAAAAACCGATCTTGGTGAAGGCCGTCCTGGCCAGGTCCAGAAAGAGAAAGCCCACCACGGCGAAGAGCAAAAATGCAAATATGAGCATAAAAAGCATGCTCACCGGGCTATAAACCAACCGATTTTCCATAGACTCATTCTTTTCTCCGTGTATAAATTTTTAAGCTTGGCCGGCAAAAGAGATTAGTAATGGTATGCCATGGTGTAACACATGAAAGAGAAGTGGCTCATGGCCGAAGGGTCGTGGCAGGAGATCAAGCCCAGGATCACCACCGCTCTCGAGTCGGGCTTCGACTGCGTGCTGGTGGACAAAGAGAACATCGAGCGCGTGAGGGAGCTGGGCAAGATCAAGGTGGCCTGCTTTGGTGCAGAAAGAGGGACAGAGGATATTTTGGTTGTGGGCAAGGGCGGCGAAGGCGACGGGACTGTGGCTCTGCCCAAAGACCCGAGCAGCTCCCTGGACGGGGCTCTCGCCAAGACCGTTTCCGGGACAAAGGCTGCTTATGTGGTCATTGCCAACAAGAAGTATGAAGAGTTCGCCGTGGAGATGGGCAGGATTGTAGACTATCTTCTCGTCATCGGCACGGACTGGAAGGTCATTCCCCTGGAGAACATGATTGCCGGACTGCAGGGCGCGCAGGTTAAGATCATCAGCGGCGTCAAGACGGCAGAAGAGGCAGCGCCTGGCACTGGCTACTCTGGAAAAGGGCGCCGATGGAGTGCTGCTGGACAGCACGCGATCCTTCTGAGATCAAGAGGGTCATGGACGCTGTCGAGCAGTCGGAAAAAGGCCGAATAGAGCTGATTTCAGCCAAGGTGACCGCGGTCAAAGCTGTGGGCATGGGCGATCGGGTCTGCGTGGACACGGCCAGCATGATGTCTTTTGGAGAGGGCATGCTCATCGGCTCCCAGGCCAAAGGATTCTTCCTGGTTCACAGCGAGTCTGAAGACAGCCCCTACGTGGCAGCGCGGCCCTTCCGGGTGAATGCCGGCGCGGTGCACGCTTACATCCGGGTGGGAGAGAAGACGCGCTACCTCTCCGAGCTAAAATCGGGAGATGAGGTTACCATCGTCAGCAAGGAGGGCCTGGCCAGAACGGCCATAGTTGGCCGCGCCAAGATCGAGAAGAGGCCCATGATCCTCATCGAGGCGGAGGCCAATGGGCAGAGGATAAGCACTCTGCTGCAAAATGCCGAGACCATAAAGCTGGTCGGCTCCGACGGCATACTCCGGCCGGTGACCGATCTCAAAGCCGGGAACGAGGTGCTGGTGCATCTGGAAGAGATGGCCCGCCACTTCGGCATGAAGATCGAGGAGAGCATTGTGGAGAAATGAAACCGTGAATCACAAGTCGCGCATAGTAGCCGTCCTGGGAAAGGATGCAGAAAAAGATGTTCAGGCCGCAGGCGATGCGGATATGATCGAGTTGCGACTGGACCTGCTCGCCGCAGGCGATCCCCTTCAAACCATAAAGGCCGTCCGAAAGGCCACCGCCAAGCCGATCATCGCCACAGCTCGTCTCAAGACGGAGGGCGGAATGTTTCAGGGCAGCGAAAGAGAGAGAATCGATCTGCTCATCAAGGCCGCCTACTATGCCGACTATGTGGATGTGGAGCTCTTAGCGGATCAAAGAGATAATGCCATTGCCAGAATAATGAAACCGGTGATAGTTTCCTATCATGACTTTCAGGGCATGCCGGAGGAATTGCAATTGACCGGCATCTACGAGGAGATGAAGAAGACAAAAGCTGCCATTGCCAAGATCGCCGTGACGCCCAAGAGCCTCCATGATAATTTGAGGATCTTGCAGTTTTTGCTGGATGCAGATATGCCCCTTTGCATGATCGCCATGGGCCGGATGGGCAGGCATCTGCGCGCCGTAGCTCCTCTCTATGGCTCAGCTCTTACCTACGGCTTTGTCACACAGAGCACGGCTCCCGGGCAGATGAGCCTGGCAGAGCTATGCCTGGCAAGAAAGCTGCTGGACAGCGGTATCCCATTGCATCCATGACGGATGGTGCATCCCTGGACACTATAACCCCCGATATTAGGTGGGGAAATGCTAGATAATAATTAATGAAATTTTTAATAATATTTTTAAATCAGTTAAATAATTTTTCGTAAGATTTAACTACCTTACGACCGATCAGTAACTATGCAAGTGACTGTGGATGTAGGTGGCAGGCCCGGTCTGGATTGCAGAGGTTTTTGCAGCTTTTGTTATTTTATAGGTGTTAAAAGAGTAGAACCATCTGGATGCAGGCGATGCAGCCCCTATAAAAAAGGCTGCGATTACTGCTCGAGAGAGGTAATCGAGATCGAACCGGGCTATAAGCCCCTGGATCAACTGATCTTCGAGGTCTCCCAAAAAAGCGTCTCTTCTACGCCGGAGATGATCACCATCAAGGGAAACGGCGATATAAGCTGCTACCCACATCTTCTCAATCTGGTGAGGACGGTAAGCAACGGCAATGTGCCGGTATTTTTAGATTACACCAGCGGAAAAGGATTTACAAAAGAAGATGAAGCAGATCTCCTTATCGATGCCGGCGTGCAGAGGATAAGCTTCTCAATCTTCTCCACCAATCCAAATCTTCGCCGCAAGTATGTAAATGATAAGCATCCGGAGATCGTGCTCCACAATTTTCGAACTTTCTGCGAGAGATCTGAACTTTACGCCATGATCGTCCTCATTCCCGGAGTAAACGATGGCCTGGAGCTGGAGAAGACCTGCCGGGATCTGCAGGACATGGGGGCCAAGGGCCTCATGCTCATGTCGTTTGCCAATAGTCGAGAGCAGGGTCTCATCTTCGGCAATGAGCCCGTAATGCCGGATGTAACACCCTACGGCGTGGAGGATATTCGCCGCATCGCGACGAAAATCAGCGAAAACTATGACATGAGGGTTATCGGCACCCCGCTCTGGGATCCCCATCACAGGAGCGCCTTTTGCCCTGGCCCACCACAAGGAAGGAGCTGACAGAGGCTTCCGGCCATAGAGAAGAGCGCGACTATTATTACCAGCTCCGTAGCCTATCCCTTCTTATCATCGATATTCAAAGAACTGGGAGACGAAGTAAATGTCGTGGCCACAGAAAAGGAGATCGGCAATCTGATCACCCTGGAAGACTTTGAGAAGCTCGCACTGAAAAATGTTAAAGAAAGAGTGATTATCCCAGGCATGGTGCTGGCTCATGATAGAGATATTCACAGAGCCTTACGGCGAGACGGCAAGAGAAGATTGGTCTTCAGAGGCCCTGATGAACTCACGGTTGTATCGGAAAGAAGCATTTACATTACGCTAGAAGAGGTGCTGGAAAAGGAGATCGAGGCCTTTACAGGCTTAATTACGCAGATCAATGACCTCGGGTCCATTATCCCTGAGTTTTATGCGGGCAAAAAGCACGTCCAGGAAGGCTGCTTATCCAGCGAGCACTTTCATTCTCATTCATCCAGCCGGGACAGAGCAGTCCAGGCAAGCGAAAAGGAGAGAATCGAGCTGATGGTTTAGCCTCTTGTCAGCGACGATAACTTTTATCTCACCCTCTGCCAGTTTATCGGGGGTGATTGCAATGAGCGAGTACAGAGAGCTGGTGGTAACCAAAGAAGATTACCTGGAGTTCCTGGCCCAGCGCCTGCGCCTGCAGGGCTCCTGCCAGCGAGAGATTGAAAACGTCAGCTTTCCCTTCCTCTTTGCCTCGGGAAGCGAGATGCTCAGAACTTACATCCTGGGCACTTCTGAGTTCACCACTACCTTGCCGGATAGGTACAGGCTCCCCGACAGAGGCTTTATCTGGTACCTCTTCTCCCAGTCGGTAAAAGAGATTCATGTCATGCCCGATAAGATGATAATAAAATACGAGCTGCAGGACGAGTACCGCAAGCCTTTCAAGCAATTCTACCTCTAGAGTCATCGGCCCTGTCTCCCGGCCCCAGGTGCCTGTCAGACGCCCCTCCAGGGCCAGCTGCCCAGGCACGCCTCCACCTCATCTGGCCAGAGGCGCGGGCCGCGTTCCCGCCAGAGGCGTTCCCGGCAGGGGCATGAAGCGATGCGCCCGCACTTTGCCGCCTTTGGCCGCGATCCATCTTGACCAGGTCGAGGGTCATGCGCTGATCCTCCGCCGATTCCATGGGCAGGCCGAAGATCAGATCCACCTGCGGCACAGACCATAATCCAGGGCCAGTTCGCAGGCCGCCTCGATCTCATCGCGCCCGTGGCCCCGGCCGATGCGGCGCAGAACTGCCGGGCTGCCGGACTGACCGCCCAGGCTGAGGCTCTTGTTGGCGCAGTATTTGACGATAAGCTCCAGGGCCGCTGGGGTGACGAACTCCGGCCTGACCTCGGAGGGAAATGTGCCGAAGTAGATGGGCTTTTTCTGCTCGGCCAGAGCCTTGAGCAGTGCCTCGACCTTCTCCAGCCGGGGCCTGCGGCCATCGGAGCCGTAGGCCAGGGAGTTGGGGGAGGTGAAGCGGATATCCTTGTGGCGGCGGGCGTATTTGGCGATGATCGGAATCGATCTGTGGCGCATGCAGGAGCCGAAGAGGCGCGGCGTCTGGCAGTAAGTGCAGCCCCAGGGGCAGCCGCGAGAGATCTCGATGGGCGCCAGGATCTTGGCGAAGGGCGGATAAGAGTCCAGGTCCACCGGAGGCCTCTTTTCCGTGAATCTGAACCTGCCCCTGGCATTTGTAGGCGATGCCCTTAACCGTGGCCGGATCCCGGCCCTCTTCTATTGCCTCTATCAATTCCGGCAGCGTCTCCTCTCCCTCGCCTATCACCACGAAGTCGAAGTGCTCCAGAACCTCCTCGGGCAGAGCAGAAGGATGAGGGCCGCCGGCGATGTAGATTGCGTCCACCTCCGCGCCTGGCTGAGACCTCGCTGTAGACCTCCTCCGCCTGGGCGCTGGCAAAGCTGTAGAGCATGATGCCGTCTTTCGGCTCCCGGGCGATGCCTGCCTCTACCAGCGGCATCAGAGCGGCAATGCTGTAGGAGTTCTTGTTGTTCTAGCGAAACCATGTTTTGAACTGTTTCAAATATGCATCATCCTGTGAAAACAAAACAATTTCGGGCGGAGTGCATTCACCCTACGGCCTTTGGCCATTCCATTCCCCACCCCCGATCCCTGGTTCGTCAGAAGTCCAGGTACCTTCAAAGGAGCTGCAATCTGCATTCATGCGAAACTCGAAACCACCTGTGTGCAGACCACCCGATTGAATCCAAGTGCCGCTCAGCACATTGCCGTTCACCGTCGCATCAACAATTTGTCCTTCATCGTGCTCGTAAGTTCCTGCAAAAATGTTCGGCGAAACCTCGTGAAGATTCATATTCACATTACTCGGAGCGCTTTGACCGGTCCAGCCGGTGATCCAGGTGCCACTCCAGTCGCAGCCTTGAGCCAATACTGCTGGGGTACATGCGATCAGGGAGACGAAATAGAAGCAAAGCAATCAGTTTCATAGATCGACATTCGCCTTTAAAGATAATAAGCTTGTGATGTTGGGCCTATCGTGAGGAGCAGCGATCACGCAAATCGATTTTGAGCCGGATACACATGCGCCTGTAAAAATCTAGGATTCCGAGTGGACAAATGGGGCAGCGGGGCCTGGCCGGTCTTCAGCCCTACCGCCCCTATATTTGCCTCTCCTCTTAACGGCTCGCGTTCTTGAAGGAATAAGGATGAGTTAGGCTAAGTTTTTCTCTTGGAAAGCTGCGATGCACCACGCTCACAATCGGGACAATAGCGATCTTCCAATCAGCCATTTGGTGAGAAATCCCGTCAGGAAGCAGATGAACATGATGGAAAACTCCCGGCTCTCTGTGCTGCCGTCCAGCGCAATAAAGCCGGAGCTGACGAACAGATAGGCCATGTAGCCGAAGACCATGGCCAGCAGCGGCAATGCCATGTACCAGAGCCTCTTGTAGCGCGAGGCCATGCCGTAGCGGCGCAGGTCGTCGGCAATCCCCGTCAGTATCTGGGCCGAGGAGCCCAGGCCCGCGAAGAACGAGGACCAGAGGGGCACGCCCAGAACGCTCACCTCGGAGAATCTGGTGATCAAAAAGCTGAAGAGAATGATGGCCAGAGAGGCAAAGATCACGGCATAAAGCCCGTAGAGCTTGAAGAAGTAAGAGAGGGTCCTCAGGCTATGAAATCGAGAGCCTTTGATCTTGATCTTGGAATCGTTGATGGCAGAGGTAAGCTCGTACCTGGCCCGGTCGCAGTAGAGGAATGACTCGGAGAGGTTCTCTTTGTTGAACTCCTTTAGGGCCAGAACGTAAAAGTCATAGCTATCTTTTATGTCGATGGAACTTCGGTGGGCTGCCTGAAGCATGCGGTCCAGCCTCTTGAGGTCTACTTCCATCTGCTCCAGCTTTTCCACACGTTCGTTTAATGCCTCTATTGCCATTTTTTATGCTACCTTCTCATTTCATGGGCACAATCGAATTTTCTAGTGATTTCGCTAGTTTTGAGATCATCGGCCCGGCCTTTCGGGGCCACAATACAAGATAGGAGAAAGGGAAAGCCGACAAGTTCGGAGGGATTGACCAAGGTATTATCGACTTTCGCCTTAATACTATCTAGGCTATTGTCGAAATAAATAGCTTTTGATTATGTAGGAGCCATGTAACCGAAAGACGATCTCGGCCGAAAATGGAATTTATAAGCAAATTATGAATAGAACCGTCAATATTACTGTCAATTGTAACTACATATGAATCTGTTGATATCTATATCTTATATCCCATCAGACGAATTGGACCTATACTGAAGAGAAAGCCATTTTGAAAGCGTGGGACGAGAAAAGGCATAAAAAAAATTTCAGATTGGGGTGAGAAATATTCAATAATTCGAGGACACCCTGAAGCATTCGGGACTACACCTCTTTTTTAGCCTTTGGAAAAGTAAAAGAACCAGGCGAATGAAGAATGATCAGAGTTAGGATTAACTCATGGCAAATTCCTGCCAATTCATTGGCGGGAGTCGCCTCCAAGACAATGATGTCAGGGATACTATGATCAAAAAAATTATGATAGCCACGGATGGATCGGATACGAGCAAGAAGGCAGCAATGATTGGCATAGACATCGCGCACCGCGCAAACGGCAGCATCACTGCAGTCTATGTCATGGAGATCTTGCGCCTGGCCCACCTGCCAGGATATGCGACCTTGCCGGGACTTAAAGAGAAGATTTTAGAGCTCATGCAAGAAGAGGGGCAGCAAGCAACGCAGTTCGTTGAAGATCACGCACAGATGATGAACGTTTCCTGCCAAAAGATCGTGGCCCAGGGCAGCCCTAGTGAGGAGCTGCTCAAGGCTTCTCAAAAGCTGGGAATGGACCTCATCATCATGGGCAGCTTGGGCCGGACGGGCATAGAAAAATATATCCTGGGGAGCGTTGCCGAGAAAGTGGTTTTGCAGTCCACAATTCCTGTGCTCTTGATTAAAGGGGATGAGATCGGATAGGTTCATCTCCTACTTCAGAAGGCAAATTCGAGGCACAATTCCTAAAAAAATATTTGCGGCAGTGGCAAATCGCCCTTGCCATCTGCCTTTACCATCTGCCTACCAAGGAGAGATCGATCTACATGCCCATGCCGGACGAGCCAAAATCGATGAAAATCCCCACCATTTTGTTTGCTTTGAAGTATCCGTAAACAGGATAATTGCCCGGCCCCGGAGTGAAATGCAGGCTATTGCCACTGTCGCTTGCCACAATTAAACCGGTGGTCACATTCAGATATCCGATGATCCGGTAGTCTGAACCGAGGCCTGCCGCACTTTGCATCTGATTGTCGCCCGTTCCGGTGCTCGATGCAAAGGAATCGCCGCCTACCCACGCATTTCCGATGCCTTTGTTAAAGAGATTCTCTGCAGCCGTTTCTACGGGACGCGTCTCAACCTCGCCCACGCCAAGAGCAAGCATAGGCAGCAATAATGCTGCTACCAGCAAGACCAATATCGCCTTTGCAAACATCCGCATATGATTTCACCCTCGATGATATCTTTTTAAAGATGATTCATTCACTAGATTATGCATTCTAGTTATGCATTCTATATTATATTGTTTTCCCTGCAACCTGCCGGCACCATATTACCTGGCTTTCTGGGAAAGATTTATATTGCCTTTGCCGTATTGTCAACCAAAATTTAGTATTTGGTTTACAATTCGAGGAGATATGTTTACGAATCAATCCGCCATCGTAATAGTGGTTTACCTGCTGGCCATGCTGACGATTGGAGCCTGGGGGCTACGCTTGAGAGGTTTGGAGGATTTTCATCTGGCGGGCAGAAGCTTGAGAAAGGTCCTGCTCACAGGCACCTTCTGTGCCACAATTGTGGGGGCCTCTTCCACCATCGGCATGGCCGGCCTGGGATTTCAGAGCGGCCTGCCGGGAGCCTGGTGGATGCTCTCCGGCACCATAGGAATGCTAATCCTGTCTCTTTTTTTTGCGGAGAAGATCCGATCCAAGGGATGCTATACTCTGCCGGAACTGGTGGGCTCTTTTTATGGCGAGAGGGTGAGGACTGCCGCCTCGCTTCTCATTGCCGTCTCCTGGGTTGGAGTGATTGCTGTGCAGATAGCAGCAGCGGGCAAGGTCCTTAGCGCCCTCTTTGGAGGAGACGGCATAATATTTATGATTGCCTGCACCCTGGTATTCGTTCTCTACACAGCGCACGGGGGGCAAAGCTCGGTAGTGAGAACCGATCTGGTGCAGTTTCTAATAATAATAACAGGAATGGTTATCTTATTTTTTGCGGCGCTCAGTTCGCCGGCACGCGGCCCTATTTTAAGCCAGAGCTTTCCCACCTCGGCTCAAATGGGCGGATGGGAGGTATTATCCATGATAATAGTAGTGGGCTCGGCCTATCTGGTCGGCCCGGATATGTATTCGCGCCTGCTTTCCGCCTCCAGCCCGAGGGAGGCCAAGATTTCGGCATTATTCGCGGCCATCATCCTCATACCGCTGGCATTTATCATCACATCCCTGGGCGTGTTCTCCCGATCTCTTTATCCTGCAATTCAGTAAAGCAAGTTGCTCAAGGGAAGGAAACAACAGTTAATTACCTAGAAGTTAGGAAACAATTTTCCTGGAGAAAATATATTACAAAACTGATAAAACTATATGATTAAAGTTGCACTCGTTAGAGGCAAATATCTAAATAATTTTGAAGGCCAGAATTATTTATTCAAACCTAATAAGGTTAAAATTACCGGAATTTCTTCATATTACCCAATTCATAATAACTTTCCATTTAAGTCAATCAAATTGTTTAGTTTATCCGACATTAATTTAGGAAGGTTTGGTAAGGTTCTCTTTAATAGGTTATTGGGCGATAGTCAGATTTTATTTGGATTGGAAAAAATAGCTCCTAACTTTGATATTTTGCACACTGCTGATCCGCATTATTACTATAGTTATCAGCTCGCTAAACTAAGAAAAAGTAAATTAATAAAAAAACTCATTGTGACATCATGGGAAACAATACCGTTTAATAATGAAACTGTGGAAAGGAAAAAAATTATTAAATATTTTACGCTAAAGTACTCTGATTATTTCATTTGTTATACAAATATGGCGAAGGATTGTTTAATAATAGAAGGAGTGGATGAAAATAAAATTGAGGTCGTTAGATTGGGAGTAGATTTGAAGAGGTTTAAAGTTTCCCACTTCGCTAAAGCTTCGTGGGACAAGCAAAACTCAAAAATTAAAACCATTAATATTCTTTTTGTTGGCAGTTTGGTGGAAGAGAAGGGAGTTTTAGATCTGTATGAAGCGTACAAGAATATAAAATTTCAAATGTCATCCCGATTGAATCGGGATCAAATCAACTTGAAAATTATCGGAGATGGTCCTTTAAGAACAACACTTGTGAACAACATAAAAAGCGATAAGTTACAAAACTCTATCTCAATTGATCAAAAGTCTTATGAAGAAATGCCGAAAGTTTATCGCGATGCTGACGTATTTGTTTTGCCGTCAAAAAAGACTAAAACCTGGGAGGAGCAATATGGGATGGTCCTTATTGAAGCTATGGCGTCAGGTTTACCCGTTGTAGCTTATGATACTGGTGCAATTTCTGAATTGGTTGATGATGTAGGTTTACTAGTAAAAGAAGGCAGATATTAATGGATTGACGAAAAATTTAGTTAATTTACTTAAAAACAACGATTTAAGGTTAAAACTTGGTAGAATGGGAAGAGAGAGGTGGAGAAGGAGCTCGACAGTAAAAAAACAGCAAAACAATTCAAATTTATATTATAAATTTTAAATGATAAATCTTGATAGATTCTGTCGTGAATTCATTCCCGCCAGGGTTCACTTCGTTCCACGCTGTCGGGATCCCTTTCTTCACGCCACCTATCAAGATTAGTTAAGATTATTTTTTATGAAAATCTCATGCATTATTCTAGTAAAAATGAGGAAGAAAATATAGAGAAAGCTTTAAAGTCTTTAAGTTTCTGTAATGAGATTATCATAGTTGACGATTATTCGGAGATAAGACTGTAGAAAAAGTTTCCCACTTCGCTAAAGCTTCGTGGGACAAGCAAAGTCCAAAGCTGAAAGTTCAAATTATTAAGAGACATTTAAACGGAGATTTTTCAGGTCAACGAAATTATGCGATGAGTTTGGCAAGGAATGATTGGGTTTTGTTTTTAGATGCTGATGAGGTTATAACAAATGAACTGAAGAAAGAGACTCTGAAATTAAAAGAAAATGATTATAATTCATATTACATTAAACGACGTGATTATTGGTGGGGGAGAGAGTTGAAATATGGAGAAACCAG
Organism: Candidatus Roizmanbacteria bacterium; assembly: GCA_963845895.1. Lineage (GTDB taxonomy): Bacteria > Patescibacteriota > Microgenomatia > UBA1406 > GWC2-37-13 > CAWJTN01. The sequence goes on along the minus strand of CAWJTN010000001.1, from coordinate 1,214,610 downwards.
TAAGGCTAGGAATCTTGGAATAATTAGATTGGTCAAAAAAAATTCTGGTAAGTGGTTTGGTAAAGTTCATGAGGAATTTAGATCAACTGGAAAAGTCGGTCAATTAAAAAATTTTATCAACCATTACCCACATCCAACAGTCAAAGATTTTTTAGAAGAGATTAACTTTTACAGTTCTTTACGGGCTAAAGAATTGCAAGCACAGGGTAAAAATGTAAATATTCTAGAGATAATTTTTTATACTTTCGGGAAGTTTATTCTTACATATTTTATAAAATTAGGATTTCTTGACGGACCAGCTGGATTTGCTTACGCCTTTTTCATGAGTTTTCATTCCTTTTTAGTTCGTGCGAAAATGTATCAATTAACCAAACTAGAAACTAGATGATTTTTACAATTCTTATATATTTACTTTTTTTTATTTTTTCTCTTGGAGGATTAGGAAGAATTTCTTTTTTAGGTCAACAGGTGAATTGGTTATTTTTATGAGATATTTGTCTTAATTATTTTATTGTATTTATTAGCTAAATATAAATTAAAACCTTTATTTGCGGTATGGAAAAAATATAAGGTAATCTATCTTTTTTTTATATCTTTAATTGTCTCCTTCTTGCTGGGAATAAATCACTTCAGCTTTATAGAAAATTTTGTAGGGATTCTCTACTTTCTTAGACTTTTATTATATTTTGCTTTTTTTATCTATCTTTCTTTCTATCTAAAAGAAAATAGGAAGATAAAATCTAATGTAATGAATGGATTATTTATTTTCACTATTCTGACAGCTACATCATCATTTGTTCAGTATATCTTCTATCAAGATTTAAGAAATTTAATCTATCAGGGATGGGATCCTCACTTATATAGGATGTTTGGAGTGTTTTTCGACACATCAGTATCTGGCGCAATCTACGGATTACTGTTCCTATTAATATTTATGCATAAGGAAAAGTTTATAAAAAACAAAATTAGAAGAAGAACTTTATTAGCCATTTTATTTCTGGCAATTATTCTAAGTTATAATCGAACTTTATATATAACATTTACTGTTTTAGCGATCGTTTATCTGGTTTCTAGAAAAAAACTTAAGGAATTATTTGTTTTATTGGTTTTATTTATGTTGTTGGTATTAATTTCTCCCAAACCATTTGGTGAAGGAGTTAATTTACTTAGGACAGCATCAATTGTAGGTAGGGTTGAGGATTATCAAAATGCATACAAACTCTGGATTAAAAACCCATTGTTCGGTGTTGGATATAACAGAATCCGTTACGTAAAATCGGAGCTAAATATTATTCCAGCTTTTAATTCTAATATAACACACTCGGGCGCATCTTTTAGTTCAAGCTTTCTAATAATTCTTGTGTCTGGGGGCATAATTGGTCTAACTCTTTTTGTCCTAATATTTTTAAAGTTGTCTTTGGCAGATGAGTTTTCAAAATATCTTCTTATATATTTGGGATTACTTTCAGTATTGGATAATATTTTACTGCAGCCGTTTATTCTATTTCTTACTTTTTCGATTCTTGCGACATTTTCTAATAATCTTTTTGATAAGTCACAGTAATTGTTTTTGAAGAAATATTTCCAGCAATGTCCTGGGCCATAACATTGATTTTATTGTCTCCATCCTTTAATCTGACAGTTGTTTGAAAATTTCCTTGAGCATCAACAACAATAGGTAAGTCGTTTATCTTTACATAAGTATCTTTATCGGTTGATCCACTTACTGTAATTTCTTGCTGATTCGTTTTTGCGTTATCCATTGGCTGGCTTATGTCTAATTTAGGTAAGTCACTTTTGTATTCAACTGAGAAAACCTTTGATTTTTTTTCCTGGTCCTGGTCTTTTAGTTTCGCTATTATATATATCTCGTTGTCACCTTTTTTCAGATCTCTAATTTCTTCACTAAAGTTATCTGATGCAGTAAGTGACACATCTTTAACGATATCTCCGTTTATGTAGAACTCTAACTGGTTAAAGCTGACAACAGATCCGCTGACTATTATTCTTGGACTATTGGTAGCTACAGGAATATCATTGACATCAATGCTTCCGATAAAGTCTTGATTTTTATTCAAAGGTGAAGTTTTAGTTTGTTTTTGACCTAAATTTGCAACAAACACCGAGGCGTTCAAAAGAATTTTTAAGCCAATCGTAAATAGAAATACTATTATTGTCAAAAGTACAAGGACGCTGAATATGATAGTAGTCATTAACTGTTTTCTTTTATGCCGTTCAAGTCTTCCCATGAGCCGATGGTCGGGATCGAACCGACGACCTACTGTTTACGATACAGTCGCTCTACCATCTGAGCTACATCGGCTATCTATAATTGGTATAATTTTAGCACATCTTGTTGAAATATTATAAAACTATGCAAATTCCGAGAAAAAAATTAAAAAATGGATTTGAAATTCCAGTTTTGGGATTAGGAACTTGGCTAATAGGAGGAGACAAATTTAGAGATCCAAATAATAATGATAATGAACAAATTTTAGGTATTAAAAATGCAATAGAGGCAGGTGTTACTCATATTGATACTGCTGAAAATTACGCCGAAGGTTGGGCAGAAAGATTAATTGGACAGGCAATTAAAAATCTGAATAGAAAGAACTTATTTATTACTTCAAAGGTAGACAAATCCCATCTTGGTTATAATGCGTTGATTAAGGCATGTAGCAATTCTTTAAATAGATTAGGAACAGATTATTTGGATCTATATCTTATTCACGCGCCAAACGACGAATTTCCATTAAATGAAACTATGAAAGCTATGGATAGATTAGTGGAAGATGGTTTGGTAAAAAATATTGGTGTTAGCAATTTTAAAACTACTCGTTTAATTGAAGCGCAAAAGAATACAAAAAATAAAATAGTCACAGATCAAGTTTATTATAATGTTAAAGTTCGATATCCTGAAAAAGACGGTCTTTTAAAATATTGCCAAGAAAACGATATTATTTTAACCGCTTATCGACCTACTGATAATGGAGCCTTATTAGAAAATCCTGCCGATATTATTCATTCTTTAGCCAAAAAATATAATAAAAGTCCCGTTCAAATTATGTTGAACTGGCTTATTGCTCAAAAAAACGTTGTGGTTCTCTGTAAAATGATTAAAATAGAACATTTAAAAGAAAATCTAGGAGCTGTTGGTTGGCAAATGGATAGTACAGACGTTGAGATGCTAAGGAAAGATTATCCTAATCAATCAGGTACAACAGGTTATTTATCCTTGTTATAAATTAATTATGAAAAAAACTAAGATAAACTCAATATAATTTTCATTTTATAATTTCTTCAAAATATTAATAATATAAACAGACTTAATATAAGTTAATCACTCACCGATAAATTCTTCTCAGGTAATAAGTAGGCGAACCACATAGAGTTAACGAAAACGAAAATAAATTCGGGTTAGAGAGTCCATACACTTCGATTCGATCTCCCTTTTTAGAATTATAAATGTCAGGATCAACTTTACCTGAAAGAAATGACGGGCAGTAAACTAATGAAGTTCCGGCATAATCAACGTCCCTTGAAATACCAGAATCATCATCAAATATAATTGCACATGATACTCTTTTACTTGATAAGCATGATGTATCATTAAAAACTATAGTTCCCTTAAGATGTGGTGATGCAATAAACCAAATAATTATAGAGAAGAGTAAAACTATAAATACAAACAATATGATTAGTTTTTTCTTCATTTTATTATCTACTCTCTCTACCTTTTTTCTTAATGCAAAAGTTATAACAGTAATAATTAAAGGTAAAATTAAAATAAGAATTAATCCATAAATTATCGACTTCATGAGTAAATGTTACCATATAGAAAGAACTAAATGATGTCGGTCCAATCAAACATACATTTAAGGGTTCTTTTCGTGACTAGTTGGAATTTAACCAGATGGAATTTGAAGAACGTCAAACGTCCCTTCGCACTCGACCTTATTCTTACTAATGAGCGGGATAGGGGAATCCTACTTCGCTAAAGCTTCGTAGGACAAGACGAACTTTTAGAGCTCCTTAGTGTACAAAATCAGAACTTTTTATCAGACTTGTAGTATGAAATATTATATACCAGATTTTGATTAATGTCTAAGTTTATACTTTTTTAAATTTCATGATAAAATATTTTCATGTTAAAAAGTGAGATACCACCAGGCCGAAGACAAATAATTAAAAAACTTATTGAGGAAAAGAATAGACCTTTAACGATAGATGAATTGGTAAAATTCACTGGAATTCCAAAGATAAAAATCCGCCAAACATTAACAACTTATGACACAACTATCGTTAGAACCGGGCCTAAAACTTATGATACGGTAGAAAGAATTTACCCTGGTAGGACATTCCGTTATACACCGCGAAAAAACGAAGTACAAAAAGGTTGGCTGTTCGCTGAGGAAGATCTTCATCTGTTTTTAACAGCTCCCCGTGATTATTGGACAGATATTACTTTGATTGATGTCTCTGGTAATAGATATCTTCTAAAAAAACATAAAGCCGCATCAAAAAGAACATATTCTTATTATCGGGGTTTAGCTCAATGGTATAGAAAAGTAGGCTTCAAATCTGAAGATGACGTTTTGTTTACTTGTTTAGATTTTAAACAAAAACTATATAAAATAGTTCATCAGAAAAAAGAAGATCGAAATGAATTTATCATTAAAGTAAAAAACAGAAAATTGTCTAATCTGGTTTATAAAATCCTCTCCTACACCATTCCGAAATATGAATTGGATATGTTTTTAATAAGAAAATATCTTTTTGTTTTTCCATACAACGATCCAGTCCCACCTGATTATTTAACTAAAGCAATCTGGAATGATAAACGTTTCTTAATATCAACCCGAGATAAAATGTTAAGTTGGTCAGGCCATCTATTAACAAATGATTTGGAAATTGGTATCAGAAAATATTATTACAAAAATGAACGCTGTGAATATTACCCTGTTAGTATTTTATCTGATGAATACGGCCGGTATGGTTTTTGTGAACATTGTGAGCAAAGATTAATCTGGGAAAACGAATCGGGTTGGCGTCATCCAATAGACGAAGAGGAATGGTCAGAAAGTTATTTATCGAAAGATTTTTTTGATTTGGATAAAGATATTTATAAACAAAATTGATCTTTATTTCAAAATATAAAAACTGTTTTTTGTGCTCCCTCTTTTTTCTATATATCCTTTTTCCGTTAAGGATTTCAAAAGATTAAAAGCTTGTTGTCTTGAAATATGTAGTTCTTTGGTTAAATCCTGAGAAGTCAACTCCCGATACTTTTGGACGATTTTCAAAACCTCTTGTTCTTTAGGCGTCGGTCGTATATCGAAAGTAAGTTTGGTTAAACCTGTTTCGATTTTCCCTAAAGCACTCTGAAGGGAATATTTCACACCGTCAGTAAAATATTCTAGCCACTGTGTTTGACTGCCGATATCGGCAGAATGGAGTTTATCCGAATATTGTAGCCGGTCAATATCATAATAATCATCAAGAACAAAATACTTGTTAATCAGATATTTATGTTTAAGAAATAAGAGAGCGGTCAATAATCTACAAACTCTTCCGTTACCGTCTTCAAAAGGATGGATATAAACAAACTGATGATGGAATAAACCTGTTTTGAGAATCGGTAACTCCTTTGTGTTTTGTAACCATTCAAGTAACTCTTGTATTGCTTTCTCAATTTTAGGTTTTGTGTGATAGGGCGGATTATGTTTAATGAAAAGTTTATTATTCTCATCACGGCTGCCAACAACAATTTGTCTTTCTCTGATTTTTCCTTTTATTTCATCCTTCACTCCTGTCATCAATTTTTTATGAATATCCAAAATTAAAGGTAAATCTAATCGTCTGCTTACTCTTGTATCTAAGGTTTTTAGTATTTGAAAATAATTTACTACTTCTTTTTCGTCACGGGTTACAGGTACTCTATTATTAAGAAGCAGGTTGCTGACTTCAACATGAGATAACGGATTACCTTCAATACTGTTTGAAGCAAAGGAAGACTGGATTAAGTTTTCTCTTTCAAGATTTAGAAGAAGCTTTCCAGGTATTCTTATTCCCTCAAGTCGGCCGTAGAGTCGTTCTATTTCATTAATATTAGTTAAGATCTTGCAAGTTATTGAATACTTTGGTTTAAACATATTCCTATTATAGACGATGTTCTTATAATTGTCAAGTTAATTGTCAATATAATTGACAAGGAGATATTGAACGGATTTGAACATTTTTTGAAGCAAAATTATTCGTATTGGTATATTTTTACGCTTGTGAGCGGTGGAGGGGATTTGGACCCCCGACCTTCTCCTTGGGAAGGAGACATTCTACCGCTGAACTACCACCGCAAATATAGATATTTTAACATTATTTTTTGTGCTATTATATTCTTAAAACGATTATCATGAAAAAAGTCAATGTCTGGAAAGCGATAACCTATTTGTCAATAATTGGAATCTGTTTGGCTATTTATCTTTTCTATAACTTCCTAACCAGACCCGAGATTGAGAGTTGTTACGTAAACTCGAGGATTAATTGTGATGCGGTAACTAAAGGGTCGTTAAGAACTTTACTAGGCATACCGGTATCGTTAATCGGTTTGATTGGTTATATTGTAATCTTAATATCGTCTTTGAAAAAATGGGCAAAAATTACTTTGGGAATGACTACATTCGGAATGCTATTTTGCCTCTTCATAACTTATCAGGAAATTTTTAAATTAAAGGTTATTTGTCCTGTATGCTTAGCTTGTCAGTTGGTAATGCTAGTAGTCTTTATTTTGAGTCTGATTATTTATCTTGGCAGAACGAGAGTATTTCCTACGTGAATCAGATCAGGATTTTCTAGATTATTTGCTTTCGCAATCTTTACCCAAGCATATCCGTCACCATAAGCCTCAAGGGCAATTTTCCAGAGATAGTCGCCTTTATTGATAGTATATTTGTCGCCTGTGTAAGTAACTTTTGCAGTAACGGCCTCAGCTATCTCACCTTTTGTTGGTTGCAGAGGTTTAACTTTAGGTATGATCAAAGTTTGTCCCGGTTCTATCAAACTTGGGTTGGCAATATTATTCACCTTAGCTATATCATATGCGTTAAAACCTGACCCGTAAGTTTCTTCGGCGATTTTCCAAAGATAATCACCTTCTTTGACCAGATATTTTTTTTGTTCTTGATTATTTACTTCTTTAACAACAACACTTTTATTTGGTTTTTCGGAAACATTGATAACAGTTGCTTTAAAAACAAGCATTAATGAAGAAAGGATAATTAGAATTACTCCTATTCCAAGGAGAATATAAAGATATTTTTCTTTAACTTTTGCTAAAACAAGATTTCTGTAATCTAGAGCTACCGGTTTATGTCGTGGCATATTTTTATTTAAGTCCGCCTTCGTTCAGGTTCGCCTCGTGGTCTACGTCCACGCAGTCGAAACTTCACTTCGGCGGACACAAGAATCCGTAATTCTTCGTTCCTCTGAAACGGATTCTAGTGCGGGTGTGAAGGGATTTGAACCCTCGGTCTCCTCCGTGACAGGGAGGTGTGTTAAACCAGGCTACACCACACACCCAATATAAATTCAAAATGAAAATGTATAATTATCATATCATAGAATTTAACGATTGCAAGAGTATGGACAACAAACCTGACAAGTATTCAAACAAAGAAATAGCTGAATTGTTAAGATCTATTGCGGCCGTCTACCTACTGAAAGGTGAAATTCAGTTCAGGATTATAGCATACGAAAAGGCCGCAGATACCGTTGAACATTTAAATAGAGAGTTAAGGGATATATGGCAGGAGGGAAGGATACTTGAGGTTCCAGGGATAGGTTCTTCAATCGGTTCACATCTTGATGAATATTTCAGAAAGGGGAGATCAAGACACTTTGATTCGGTCTTAAAAAAAGTCCCAAATTCAATGTTCGTATTGATGAAAGTACCAACTATAGGTCCAAAAAAAGCTTATAAACTTGTTATGACATTAAAGTTATTTAACGCTCAAACAGTTATCAATGATCTTAAGAAAGCCTGTCTTGATAAAAAAATTGAAACAATTAGTAGTTTTGGAGCTAAATCACAAGAAGATATTCTCAATGCGATCAATATATATGAACAGAAATTTCATAAAGTTGATAGAATGCCTTTACCATACGCTTTTTCCCTTGCAAATGAAATTATTAAATATTTAAAAACTTATTCAGGAGTAAAAAGAGTCGACGCTTTAGGGTCTCTCCGTAGAATGGTCTCGTCAATTGGGGACATAGACATTGCTTTAACCATTTCTAACTATAGGTCTAAAGGTTTAGTTGAATATTTTCTTAAGTATCCTAAGTCTATTAGAGAAGATAATGCCGGAGAGAAGAAAGCTTCTATAATTGTAAGACCAAACATTAGAGTTGACTTGCGGGTCGAACCTGAAAAAAGCTACGGCTCAATGTTACAGTATTTTACCGGTAGCAAAGCTCATAACATTAACTTACGTGAGTTTGCCCTTAAAAAAGGTTATTCGCTTTCCGAATATGGAATTAAACCGGGAAAAAAAGTTCAAAATTCAAAGTTTCCTCCTTCGCTAAAGCTTCGGAGGACAAGCAAAGTTCAAAACAAATCTCAATTCTCAAATTTCAATAAACAAAAAAATCTTTTTGAATTTAGTAATGAGATAAATTTTTATAACTTTTTAGGTTTACAGTATATTCCACCGGAAATTAGGGAAGGAACAAACGAAATTGAATTAGCAAGTAAAAATAAAATTCCAAATTTAGTTGAATTGAGAGACGTAAAAGGAGATTTACATATTCATTCATCATACGATTTGAAACCTTCGCATGATCTTGGCATGAATTCATATTTAGAATTACTTGAACAAGCAAGAAAATTAAATTATGAGTACGTTGGTTTTGCCGATCATAATCCGAAAATGTCTAATTTAAATATTAATGAAAATTTAAAGATAATGAGAAAGAGAAAGGAATATATTGATAAAACCTGTAAAAAATATGGAAAAGTTAAATATTTTATTGGATTGGAAGTTGATATACAACCTGATGGTAAAATATCTCTACCCATTAAAGCACTGGATTTTGTAGATTATATAATTGTATCCGTTCATAGTGTATTTAATATGGATATTGACACAATGACAAATCGTATTTTAAAAGCTCTAACTTATCCTAAAGTAAAAATACTTGGTCATCCTACTGGAAGGCTTCTAGGAAAAAGAGATGGCTATCAGCTTGAATGGAAAAAAATATTTGAATTTTGCACAAAAAAGGATATTGCCATAGAAATTAATGCTTGGCCGGAAAGACTAGATTTGCCAGACTCATTAGTCCACGATGCTCTATCATTTAATGCAAAGTTTATTATTAATACAGATGCGCATGCCATCAGTCAAATGGCCAACATGTTCTATGGCGTTTCTGTTGCTCGTAGAGGTTGGTGCATTAAAAATGATATAATGAATACATTATCCCATGAAAAGTTTAAAAAATGGCTTTTTATCTGAAGGAGGTGAAATTAAATGCCTATAACATACATTTTAATTGGAGTTTTAATTCTTCTAGTTGTCTATTTTGTCGCAACATATAACGGTTTTATTGTTTTAAAAACTCGAATCCAGGAAGCATTTTCAGGCATAGATGTTCAATTAAAAAGAAGGTCAGATCTTATTCCTAATTTAGTAGAAACCGTCAAAGGCTATGCGAAACATGAAAAAAGTGTTTTTGAAGATGTAACCAAAGCGAGAAGTGCGCTTATGTCTGCCGAAGGACCAAAGGAAAAAGCAGAGGCAAACAATATGCTCACCGGAGCTTTGAAATCATTATTTGCAGTTGCAGAAGCATATCCTGACCTTAAAGCTAGCCAGAATTTTCAAGACTTACAGAGGCAGTTGGAAGATACTGAAGATAAAATTGCTTATTCCAGACAATTTTATAATAGCAATGTTCTTGATTATAATACGAAGGTCCAAACTTTTCCTAGTAACTTTTTAGCCAACATGTTCTCATTTAAGTTGGAGGAGTTCTTTGAAGCTGCACAAGAGGAAAGAAAGAAAGTTGATGTAAAATTCTAATATGACCGTATACGATCAGATTGCCAACAATAAGTTGAGGACATACCTTATTATTGGGTTATTTATTGTGATAGTTAGCGGTTTTTTTTATTTGATAGGTCAGTTTTTTAATGATCCTTTGACTTATTTTACAATTGGTTTTATTTTTACGCTTTTTTCTACAGTTGGAAGTTATTTTTATTCAGACAGAATAGTTCTTTTTACAACCGGAGCAAAATCGGCAACAAAAAAAGATTATTTTGACTTTTATACGGTGGCAGAAAACCTCTCTATGGCTGACGGACTACCTATGCCAAAACTATACGTCATCGATGATCCTTCTCCAAACGCATTTGCCACAGGTAGGGACTATAAACACGCTGTTGTCTGTGCCACCTCGGGACTTTTAGAGAAGTTGGACAGGACCGAACTTGAGGGAGTTGTCGCTCATGAACTCTCTCATGTAAAAAACTATGACATTCTAGTTTCTTCAATAGTAGCTGTGTTGGTGGGGACTGTCGCATTAGTTTCAAATTGGATTATGCGAAGTCTTTGGTGGGGAGGCATGGGTAGAGATGAAGAAAGGGAGCAAAGGAATCCTTTTATGTTGATTTTTGTAATTGTGGTTTTAATTTTGACACCGATTGTAGCTACATTGATCCAACTTGCAGTTTCAAGAAGAAGAGAATTTTTAGCTGATGCTTCAGGAGTACTTTTGACTCGATACCCTGAAGGTCTGGTGAGGGCGTTGGAGAAAATCAGTGCGGATCCCCATGTTTTAAAAACAGCAACGACATCAACCGCACATCTTTTCATCGCAGATCCATTTAAAAAAAAGAAGCTTTCCTCATGGTTTATCTCTCTATTTAATACACATCCTCCGATCGAGGAAAGAATTAGAATACTGCGTAGCATGTAATATGTTAGATGTAAAATATAAAATCTAAAAATTTATTATAAAATAGATATTACATTTAACATTTAAGCTTTAACATATTATTTATGTGCGGTATAGCTGGATTCTACGGTTATAGAGATGATAAACTGATCAAAAAATTTTCTGAACAATTATCTCATAGAGGTCCTGATGGAGAAGGCTACTATATAAATGATAACGTTACTTTATTAAATCGACGCCTAGCAATTATTGATAGAAAAGGCGGAGATCAACCAATTTATAACGAGGAAAAATCTATTGTTGTGACCTATAATGGTGAAATTTATAACTTTCAGGATTTGAGAGATAAGCTTAAAAAAGCAGGACATAGATTTTCAACAAAATCAGATACAGAAGTTATTGTCCATGGGTATGAAGAATGGGGAGATATATGTTTTGACAGATTTAATGGAATGTTTGCTGTAGCTTTGTACGATATTAAGAATGAAAAATTAATTTTAGCAAGAGATCACTTCGGAATTAAACCGTTATATTACAGTCTTATTTCAACTGACGCCGTTACAAAAAGATTGTTATTTTCTTCCGAAATAAAACCTTTAGTTTATTCGGGGTTAATAGATAAAAAACCTAATGATAAGGTTATCTATCGTTATCTTAAATATCGTGTTCACGACGACCAGAAAGAAACTTTTTTTGATGGAGTATACAGGTTGATGCCGGGAGAGATGTTGATAATTCAAAATTTAAAATTAGAAATTAAAAAATATACAAAACTAGAAGAAGAACTTGTCAAGTTGACGTCATTCCACCCCCGAGGTGGAAATGTATTGTTGCAGAAGGATATAGTAGGATTCAAGAAAAGATTAATTGAAGCTATTCGTTTACGTTTAATTTCCGAGGTTCCAGTCGGCACATGTCTATCAGGAGGATTGGACTCATCAACAGTTGTAGCAACAGTAAATAAGTTGTTATCTGAAAAAGTAAAGGAGGCGGCTTCTGTAGGGAAAATTCAAAAAACCTTTTCAGCCGTTTTTCCTGGTTCTTCCAACGATGAAGAAGTCTACATTAATGAATTAGTTAAAAACCTAAAAACAAAAATTGAATGTTTTAAGATTTATCCAAAACCCGAGGAATTTTTTAATGAAATTAACGAATTTTTAATGACTCAAGAAGAACCTCTGATAAGTTCGGGGCACTATGCTCAATATAAAGTCATGCAAAAAGTACACGAGTATGTCACTGTTGTACTTGATGGTCAAGGTTCAGATGAGATGACGGCAGGATATCTGCCCTATTATTATGTTTATCTTAAACAATTATGGAGGCAGAATAATTATTTAAAATTAATTAAAGAAAGTCTATTATCTATTGATGTAATCAAGAATGCTTTAATTAATCAATTAATTAAAGCGATTGGAATAAAAAAGAACATCAATGTGGATAATTTAATGAACGCTAAATTTTCAAATAAATATCAAACTGAAAAATTTGAATCTATTTCAGATAATTTGAAAAAAAGACTTATACAAGACGTTTTCTATAATAGCGTTCAGTCTCTACTTAGATACGAAGACAGGAATGCCATGCATTTTTCAATTGAAGGTAGGGTTCCCTTTTTAGATTTTAATTTAATTAAATACCTTTTTAGTCTTCCTGATGAGGCAATCATTAAAAACGGCTGGAATAAATATATTTTAAGACAGAGTATAAAAGATCTATTACCCGAAAAAATTGTCAATAGAAGAAATAAGATAGGATTTACAACTCCAGAATATGAGTGGTTTATGAGGATGAAGAATAAGATCTATCAGATTTTTTTAAGCGAATCGTTTACAAAAAGGAAATATTTTAATCAACAAGAAATTATTAAAGCATTCCAACTTTTTATTGAAGGTAAAACAGATGACACGATGCTTTTCTGGAGATTATTAAATCTTGAGTTATGGCTAAGGATATTCTTTGATCCCCCTTCTCCCGCCATAGGCGGGATTCGGAGGGACAAGTTAAGTTTTGAAGCGAATGAAGGAAAGAAAATAGAGATTAAGGTAGGAAAAAAAGATTATTTTAGATTTCCAATAAAAACCAAACTGGTAAAAAAAGGTGAAAACGTTGAAAAATTAATTGCAAGCCAAATAGTCCAATCGATTAATCGATTGGACTCCTATGGTAAATTTAAACATTTAAAAAGGAAGTCATTCTTTGTTGCTGTATCTGAAAAAATAGTTGCAATAGCACAAGGCCGATCTTATTTTATTTGGGATATAAAACCGAGTAATACTGCAAAAATATTGTCTAACTACGTAAAAAAAACACCATATGGAATTGGATTGGGAAGCCCTTGGACTATGCAGTTGGCAATTGATGATGTTGGATTGCCAAAAATTATCTTTGCCACGATCGTATCAGGGATAACAAAGCTTTTCGGTGTTCATGGAATGTTCTACAGGATTGTTGGTAAAGAGATAGCTGCGATTGATGGACCAACGGAGTATTCGCTCTATCCATCAAATGTTTCGGCGAAGCTAGGTCCGAAAGAACCACAGAAGGTTGCTGAAAAGATTAATAAACAAATTGTTGCATTGTTGAATGGTTCTATTGTCAATAATTTTCTTGGAGTAGTGATTATTGATGCCAACGATCTTGGCCAAACCGTCTTGGGTAACTCTACACCACTTAAGAATGAATTAATCGAAAAAATATTTTCAGATAATCCGATGGGTCAGGCAGATGAACAAACACCTATAACGATTGTTTTTGAAAAAAAATGATATATACTAAATGAATTAATTTATGCCAAAGGAAAAAGTAAAAGAAATTTTATCCAAAGTAAAAAAAGATAAAGTATCATTTATCGATCTTCAATTTACAGATTTTTTAGGAAACATAAAAAGCTCAACCATTCCAGTTTATACATTAGAGGGCGCCTTAACTTCAGGTATTTGGATAGATGGATCTTCGATCGAAGGATTTGCCAGAATACATGAATCAGATATGTTTCTTATGCCGGATCCCAATACCTACTCCGTTTTACCTTGGAGAAATAATAAAGAAGGAGGTAGGGTCGCACGACTGATCTGCGATGTATATAAGCCAAATCATGAACCATTTGAAGGAGACCCGAGATTTATATTAAAAAAAGTAGTTGCTGAAGCAAAAAAGCTGGGATACGAATACTTTACTGGGCCTGAATGTGAATTCTTTTTATTTCCTAAAGACGATAAAGGGCATATTGTCTTTGAATCACAAGGTAATGGTTTTTATTTCAATTTAATAATGGATGAGGCTTACTCCATAAAACGAGAAATTATGGAGTCTTTAAAAGAAATGGGAATTGACACTGAAACAAGTACTCATGAGGTTGCTGACAATCAACATGAGATAGATATCAGATATGACCAGGCTCTAAAAACTGCAGATAATACGATCACGCTGAAAATGGCAACAAAATTTATCGCCTTCAAACATAATTTCTATGCAACGTTCATGCCCAAGCCTTTTTTTGGCATAAATGGAAGTGGCATGCATACGCACCAAAGTTTATGGAAGAATGGAAAGAACGTATTTTATGATAAAAGAGATAAATATGGTCTGTCTAAAGTAGCACGTCAATTCTTAGCTGGACAGTTAAGATACGCTAAGGAAATATCCGGCGTATTTGCTCCGACCGTTAACTCATATAAAAGATTAACGCCTGGATATGAAGCTCCAGTTTATACATGCTGGGCTAGAATTAATAGATCAGCTCTAATTCGTGTTCCTCAAACGTCCAAAGGCTACGAAAATAATGCGACCCGTTTAGAAATAAGATGTCCTGATCCGTCTAGCAATCCGTATCTTACATTTGCTGTTTTATTAAAGACCGGGCTCGAAGGAATAAAGAAAAATATGAGGGCTCCGAATCCGGTTGAAGAAAATTTATTTGAGTTTAATGATGAAAAATTGGCAAAGTATTATATCAATAAATTACCGTCAAATTTAAATGAAGCTATGGAAGAAATAAAAAATGGATCGATTGTTAGAAATGTTTTTGGTGAATATACTTGGAATAGATATATTGAGGCAAAAAAAGAAGAGTGGGACAACTTTAGAATATCCGTGACTGATTGGGAAATAAATAGGTATCTTAAAAATATTTAAACAATATGGAAGCTAAGATTTTTTATTTTGGACAGGATATAAGATTTAGGAGGGATACCATTAATTTAATTGACTACAGACATCTAGGTTATCTAGTTCTATCAGCAAGTAAGCTTAAAGTAGCGCTCGCTTTACTACCCGATGAATTTCTTAAAAATGAAGTAAATTTATCTTTTATAGGCGAAGATTTAGACGACTGGAGAACTCCTGTTGATCCTTTAATCGTAAAAATTAGAAAATACTTCCCTCAAATGCCGATTATAGCAGAAAGGTATATTAGACCAAAAGAATCAGTGGATTTTTATAATCAGCTAGGTAAACCACCATTTCCACTTTTACAAGCCATACAAGGATTCGCAAATATGAATTTTCAAGTAACTAGAACTTAATATTTCTCTTTCATCTGCAATAAGGATTAATGTATAATTTCTTTCATGAAAGTAAAGCCTTCACTTTCTATTGACGAAGTAAAACATCTTGCCAAACTTTCAAATCTGAAACTGACCGAAGCTGAGCTAGAAAAGTATCAAAAACAACTCGAAGAAACCGTGGAATTTGTTAAGAATCTTAATGAGCTGAAAACAGAAAATGTTATTCCTACATCTACCACCACAAATTTAAAAAATGTTTATTTTAAAGATGGAGTAAAAAATAAAAGATGCTTAAGTAGGGATAAAGCATTAGCAAATTCTAAAAAGAAAAAGGGAAATTTTTTTGTAGTAAAGAGAATACTTTAAGATTGTTACATTGTTTAATTGTTAAATTGTTAGTATGAATTTATTAGGAAAATCAGTTATTGAATTAAAGAGATTAATAGAAAAAAAAGAAATTTCTGTAAAAGAAGTTTCTGACTATTTTGCTAAAAGAATTCAAAAATATAATAAAAAAATTAACGCGTTTCTAACAGTAAATGAATGTAAAAGTTTTCCTATCGCGGTAAAAGATAATTATTGTACGAAGGGAATAAGAACAACAGCTTCTTCAAAAGTGCTTGACAATTTTATATCTCCTTATGAATCTACGGTGACCCAAAAGTTAAAAAATGCTGGATTTGATTTACTGGGGAAAACCAATAT
Source organism: Candidatus Roizmanbacteria bacterium (assembly GCA_963845895.1). GTDB lineage: Bacteria > Patescibacteriota > Microgenomatia > UBA1406 > GWC2-37-13 > CAWJTN01. Next base: position 1,198,441 of record CAWJTN010000001.1, on the reverse strand, counting down.
GGATGCCTGGGCACATGGAGCATCTACGGAAACGTCAGATTACGGCGTTACAAAAAATCCCTGGGATTTGTCTAGATATCCCGGCGGATCTTCAGGTGGTTCAGCGGCAGCCATAGCTTCATATTTGACGCCCGCAGCCATTGGGACTGATACAGGTGGTTCGATTAGACATCCTTCGGCTTGGTGTGGAGTAGTTGGATTAAAGCCAACATATGGAAGGGTTTCAAGATATGGAATAATAGCTATGGGTTCGTCATTTGATTGTCCTGGACCAATGACACAAAATGTTGAAGATAACGCTTTATTACTACAAATAATGGCAGGGCATGATCCATATGACGCTACGTCTGCTAAAAAACCAGTTCCCAACTATTTGAAACTATTAAAAAAATCAAAAAAATATACCATTGGAGTTGCGATCGACTACTTTGATGGAGTTGACAGACAGATTAAAGAAAGGGTTCATGAAGCCATTTTAATTTTAGAAAAGCTAGGTCACAAAATCAAAAAAATTAAGCTGATTTCACCTAAATATGCTATCTCAATTTACACGATTTTACAGAGAGCTGAAGTCTCTTCAAATTTAGGCCGATACGACGGAATCAGATTTGCAAATGATCGAACTTTCTTTGGAAACGAAGCAAAGAGAAGAATAATGCTTGGTACTTATACACTTTCCTATGGCTATTATGACGCGTTTTATAAAAAAGGGCAAAAGGCTAGAACATTGGTTATAAATAATTTTAAAGAAGTATTCAAAGATGTAGATGTTATTGTTGGACCAAATACTCCAGTCACGGCTTTGAAAATTGGAGAATTTGAAAAATATCCTTTCTTTGGAGAACTGATGGATCAGCTAAACGAACCAGCTTCCGTTGCAGGTATTCCAGCACTCTCCGTACCAGTTGGTTTAGATGATAAAGGACTACCTATTGGTATGCAAATCATGGGAAGATATTTTGATGAAGAAACAGTTTTAAATTTAGCCTATCAGTTTGAAAAAGAAACAGATTTTTTTGGAATATTAAAAAAATGTTTTAAAAAATATGAGTAACTATAAACCTGTTATAGGATTAGAAATTCACGTTGAGTTGAAGACAAAATCCAAGATGTTTTGTCAGTGCTCTTCCAATTATTTCGGCAAAGGAGAAAATACAAATACATGTCCTGTCTGTTTAGGATTACCCGGTGCACTTCCTGTTCCGAATAAAAAAGCCGTTGAGTGGGCAATTCTTATAGGTAAAGCCTTAAATTGTGAGGTAAATAAAATATCAAAGTTTGACCGAAAACATTATTTTTACCCAGATCTGCCAAAGGGTTATCAAATCAGTCAATATAACCAACCTCTTTCAATTAAAGGCAGTTTGACAATTAACGAAAAGAGAATCGGGATTACTCGTGTCCACTTAGAAGAAGATACAGGTAAATTACTGCATGTTGGTTCTGACACATTAGTTGATTTCAATCGATCGGGCGTTCCCTTGGTTGAGATTGTCACTGAACCTGATTTTGATAATGCAGAGGATGTAAAAAAATTTTTAGAAGAGTTACAGATAATTATTCGTTATTTGGATGTCTCTGACGCAGATATGGAAAAAGGTTCTATGAGGTTGGAACCGAATATATCGGTAAAAAATGTCAAAGCTCAAATGTCAAATGTTCCTTCTTCGCTAAAGCTTCGAAGGACAAGCAAAATTCAAGATTATTTACCTAACTATAAGGTTGAGGTGAAAAATATCAATTCATTCAGATTTGTTAAATTGGCTATTGAGCATGAGATCGAACGTCAGATAGAATTATTTGAACGTGGGGGAACACCAAAACAAGAGACACGCGGGTTTGATGAAAATAAAGGAGTTACTTTTAGCCAAAGAAGCAAAAGAGGAAGCACAAGATTATCGTTACTTTCCAGAACCGGATATTCCATCTATGGAGTTTGAGGCAAAATATTTAGAAAGTATTTTTAAACAACTGCCGGAACTTCCACAGCAAAAATTAGATAGATATGTTAACGAATTTAAATTAAAGCTGGAAAGTGCTTTTATTCTTACTAGAGATTTAGGAGTTTCTCAAAGGTTTGAAGAAATAATGTCAAATGTCAAAGTTAAAATGTCAAATCTAAATGTTAAATCTGCAAGTCTTGCACAATCTATTGCCAATTTTATTATTAATAAAAAAATATCTACTACATTATCTATTGATAAGTTTACAAAAAGGGCTTTAGAACTGTTATCGCCTATGAAAACCGATGAAAAAGTGCTAGATAATTTAATTAATCAATTAATTAAAACAAATAAAAAAGCTGTTGAAGATTACAAAAAGGGGAAAGAAAATGCTGTTATGTTTCTGGTTGGACAGGTAATGAGAGAAATGAAAGGAAAAGTAGATGCAAAACTCGTAAAAGAAAAAATATTAGAAAAAATTAAAATCAAATCCTGATGTCATTTGTCCATCTTCATAATCACACTGAATATTCTTTACTTGATGGTATGGCAAGAATTGATGATCTATTAGCTAGAGCCAAGGAATATAAAATGCCAGCAGTAGCTATAACTGATCATGGCGCATTATATGGAGCATTTAAATTCTTTTTAAAAGCTAAAGAGATAGGGATAAAACCAATTATTGGTGTTGAAACCTATAAAGCTAAGAAAAGTCGATTTGATAGGCCGCAAGGTGTTGAGAAAGATCAATTTCATCTCGTTCTTTTAGCAAAAAATCTCGCAGGATATAAAAACTTATTAAAAATTGTTACATCTGCTCACCTTGAGGGATTTTATTATAAACCGAGGGTTGATTTCGAACTTTTGGAAAAATATCATGAAGGAATAATTGCCCTTTCTGCCTGTCTTCAAGGTGAAATTCCTTATCTAATTTCGGAGAATCAATATACTCAGGCTGAAAAAATACTCGAACGGTATATTAATATATTCGATAAAGATTTTTATTTGGAACTGCAACGCCATCCAAATATCGAAAAGCTGGATAATGTCAATAAAGAATTGATTAAACTTTCCCGAAAATTCGGAGTTCCAGTGGTTGCCACAAACGATGTCCATTACTTGGATGCGGAAGATGCATATTCACAAGAGATATTATTATGCATTCAAACCTTGAGAACAATTGTCGAAAATAACAGACCTTTATCAATGTATAAGACCCCTGATTTTTATTTTAAGTCGGCAGAAGAAATGAAAGGAACTTTTGTAGACATACCTGAAGCACCTGAAAATACATTAAAAATTGCTGAACAATGCAATCTAGAAATTCCTTATGGGAAGTGGATCCTTCCTCAATACGAAACACCAAATAAAGAACCAGTCAATGATTATTTAAGGAAATTAGTGAATCTGAGAATGAATCGTGTAGAAAAATATGATAAGGAATTAGTTTCAAAACGTGTAGACTACGAACTCAAAATAATTTTTGATCGTGGATATTCAACCTATTTTTTAATTGTCCAAGACTTTGTCAACTGGGCCAAAAAGGCCAATATTGCGGTTGGGCCCGGTCGAGGATCGGTTGCCGGATCACTGGTTGCCTATATTTTAGGTATAACAGACATTGACCCATTAGAATATAATCTTCCATTTGAAAGATTTTTAAATCCGGATAGACCTACTCCACCTGATATCGATATAGATTTTGCCGATATTAGGAGGGACGAAGTTTTACACTATGTAACTAAAAAGTATGGGGAAGAAAAAGTAGCACAGATAATTACGTTTGGAACAATGGAAGCGAGATTGGCTGTTAGAGATGTTGCTAGAGCTTTGGGTATGTCTTATTCGCAAGGAGATAGACTCGCAAAAATGATTCCTCAAGGGAAACAAGGCTTTCCAATGTCTTTAGGACAAGCTTTAGAAGAGTCAGGACCCTTAAAATTTGCTTATCAGTCTGAACAGGATACAAAAAAAGTAATTGATATTGCAAAAAAAGTTGAGGGACTTCCTAGACACTCCTCTGTTCATGCGGCCGGTGTTGTTATTGCCGATAAAACTCTTACCGAATATGTGCCACTTCAAAGGGAGTCAAAAGAAGAAAAAATTATTACTCAATACGATATGTATTGCTTGGATTTAAACACGTCTCCTAATAAAGCTATTGGCCTCATGAAGATAGATTTTTTAGGGTTACGCAACTTAACAATCCTAGAAAAATCCTTGGATTATGTATACAATTCAACACACAAAAAGATTGATATTCATGATGTGCCATTAGACGATATAAAAACATATAAACTTATAAGTCGTGGTGAGACAGTCGGTGTATTTCAACTTGAGTCTTCAGGAATGAGGAGATTGGCAAAAGATCTTCAACCAACAAAAATTACGGACATTTCAGCCATGGTAGCTCTTTTTAGACCTGGTCCTATGGATCTTATACCATTATTTCTAGAAAATAAAAAAAATTCTAAGCAAATAAAGTACTTGCATCCGGACTTAAAAATTATTTTGGAAGAAACATATGGAATATTGGTCTATCAAGAACAAGTTATGGAGATTGCTCATAAACTTGCTGGGTATAGCATGAGCCAAGCAGATAACTTAAGAATTGCGATGGGTAAAAAGAAAAAAGAACTGATGAAAAAGGAAAAAGAAAAGTTTATTTCAGGCTGTATAAAAAATGGTTACAAAAAAAACTTGGCCGAAAAAATATTTAACTTTATAGAAAAATTTGCTTCTTATGGCTTCAACAAACCTCATTCTGCTTCTTACGGATTAATCGCTTACTGGACAGCTTATATGAAAGCTAACTATCCGGTTGAGTTCATGACTGCTCTTCTATCAGCCGAATTGCAAGGCATAGCAGGATCTCAAAGAGAAATAAAAATGGCACAAGCGATTGAAGAATGCAGGAGAATGGTCATCTTAGTTTTACAACCAGATATCAATAAATCCCAACACAGTTTTGCTATTGAGGGAAAAGCTATCCGCTTTGGACTATCGGCGATTAAAAACGTTGGAGAAGCAGCCATTGAAGCAATATTATCGGTACGCAAGAATGGTTCTTTCAAAAGTTTAAGAGAATTTCTTTATCGAGTTGACATGCGAAGAGTCAATAAAAAAACAGTTGAGAGTTTGATAAAAGCAGGTGCGTTTAAAGAGTTTGCCAATCGAGCCTCATTGTTGTCATATTATCCTAGCATAGTTAAAGAAGTGGCAGATTTAAAAACAGATCAAGAGAAAGGACAATATGGATTATTTGGCCAGAGAGATATAAAGGAAAGCTTGGCTGACAATATAGTTCCTGTAGAAGATTTCAATGAAGATGAAATTTTGCAGATGGAAAAAGATGTGATTGGTTTCTTGATAACGAAAAATCCTTTATTAAAGTTTAAAAATATAATTAATGAAAAAGTGACTAAAAAAATAGGCGATATAACTGCTGAAGACACAAATAAAACAGTCATATTAGCTGGTATAGTAAGTGCAAGAAAAATTATTAAAACTAAAAGAGATAATTCTGAAATGGCTTTCATTAACATATTTGATGAAACAGGTTCAATAGAATGTGTTATATTTCCAAAACTTTTTGTAAAACTGCGTGATGTCATAGCTATAAACAGAGTCATTATGCTTAAAGGAAAGGTGAATGATAGAGACGGCAGAATAAGTATTATAGTGGACAATGCCGTCGATCTTGATAGAATAAAAAGTAGCTAAGCGTTTATGAACCAATATATTAAAAGAACTATTCACCATATTGACAAAAATATGGAGATGAAAAAGGAAAAAGAATTAATGTTAAAAAAAAGACAGAATAATGTGGAAGAAGATTTGAAGCTTGCAAAAAATTTTAATGTTGGTTATTATATAATTACTCCTTTATTTATTGGAGTTTTTTTAGGTTTATTTTTGGATAATATTTTTAAAACTAAACCTTTGTTTATATTGTCATTTCTAGTCTTAGGCACCATTGCAAGTTTTTATAATATTTGGAAGACTCTTAAAGAATAATTTAAAAAATATGCCGGAGATAAGCATAAAAGCAACCACTATTTTTTCTTTTTTTGGTTTAGAAATTACAAACTCGCTTCTTCTTTCTGTTATAGTTTTGTTCTCTTTTCTTATTATTGCTATAAAATTTAACAATGAATCACTTAAAAAAAGAAAGTCAGGTTTTTTTTACTTTATTAACTATATTCTGAAAGCATTATATCAGCTTTTTGAGTCAGTCTTAAAGGAACATGCTGATTATTTCTTTCCTTTGGTTACTTCACTTTTTTTATTTATTATTTTACAAAACTGGTTTGGATTACTTCCTGGCGTCGGAAGTTTACTTATCAAAGTAAATGAAAATAGTCATAGCATGTTTGTTCCTTTATTTAGAGGAAATGAGGCAGATCTTAACTCGACACTATCTTTAGCTTTGCTTTCTGTCATCTTGATTCAAATTTATAGCATTAAATATCTTGGGATCAAAGGTTACCTAGGCAAATTTTACAATCTTAGAGATCCGATGACTTTGTTTACAGGTACACTGGAAATTATTTCTGAGCTATCAAGAGTTATTTCGTTTGCTTTCCGACTTTTTGGAAATATTTTCGCCGGAGAAGTGTTGTTAACCGTAATGGCATTCTTAATACCTATTTTAGTTTCTTTTCCGTTTTTACTATTGGAGGTATTTGTAGGATTTATACAGGCTTTAATATTTAGTATGCTTACTGCTGTATTTTTAAATATGGCAATAAGAAGAAGCCATTAATATTATGCTTTGGTTATAGCATTAATTTTGAAGTTTGTATAAAATTAAATACATCAGAAATGAGGTGAACTTTATGACACTAGAAATGATAAAACTAATAGCTTCGGCCTTTGCAATTGGGGTAGGTGTGTTAGGACCGGCTCTTGCTATAGGAAAAATAGGTACAAGTGCAATTGAAGCTCTGGGTAGAAATCCTGAGGCTGAATCATCGGTAAGAACAATGATGATCCTGTCAATTGCGTTTGCTGAAGCAGTAGCCATTTATGTTTTGGTGATGGCCTTGATTTTCAAATTTGTATAAAATTATAATTTTTATAATCTTTATAACCGTTATAAACTAATGAATAGTCTAGGGATTGATTACAAGCTATTGATTGCTCAAGTTATAAACTTTGCGTTATTTTATTGGATATTCAGGAAATTTATCGTAAAACCTTTTTCCAACTTTTTAAATATAGAGATTAATAAAGAAAAGGAAAAACAGAAAGTTTTAGATGACCTTAAAAAACAGGAAGAGTCAATGATCCAGAAGGAAAAAGAATTTAATAAAAAAATTAAGTCAGACATGGATGTTGCATTAAAAGAAGCAAAAGCCGCCGGATTGAAGCAAAAAGATCAGATTTTAATTCAGGCAAGAAACGAGGCCGATGATATAATAGCCAGATCAAAACGGCAAATTGATGAAGAAAGACAGACTCTACATCACGATCTTAAAAATCGTATTGCGGATTTTAGCGTTTTAATCGTTAACCAGGCCTTAAAGGATCTATTAACTGATGAAATGAGAAGAAATATTACTAATTATATTCTTTCAAATCTAGCAAAGAGAGTAGACAAAGAACAATTTTAATTATGCAATTAGATAAGAATCTAAAAGAAGATGTAAAAAAATATTTGGAAACTAAAATTAAGGAAGAGAGAGATAAAACAATTATTATATCTTCCTATAATCTTAGTCAAGAGGAAATTGATAAGGTGCTTAATATATTTCCTTTTTTAAACAAAAATAATTGTGTGAATCAGATAGATCCTAATATTCTAGCTGGCGTAGTAATTAAATTTAAGAGCAAGATTATTGATTTGTCGTTCTCCTCTCAATTGCGTAATTTCAAAAGATTAATGTATGAGACTAATTGATCAATATTTAAAAGAAATCGAAGCATCACTAACTAAATCCAGGGTAAAAGTAAAAACAGAGGAGGTTGGTAGTGTGGTCGAGGTGAGAGATGGCATTGCGATACTTGAAGGTTTAGATAATGTAAGCTATGGTGAGATTATAGAGTTCGAATCTGGTTCTACTGGTTATGTTATTGACTTAATCGAAGATAGAGTAGGAGTAATAGTTTTTGGTGATTATTTAAAGATTAAGGCAAATGAACAAGCAAAAGCTCTAGGGATAACACTATCTGTTCCTGTATCAGAAAAAATTCTTGGCCGGGTTGTAGATCCATTGGGAATGCCACAAGACAATTTAGAAAAGATTGATACAAAAGAGCTCTATCCTCTGGAAAAGATAGCTCCTTCAGTTATTTATAGAAAACCTGTTAATAAACCTTTACAAACTGGAATTAAAGCCGTAGATGCTTTAGTACCAATCGGAAGAGGCCAAAGAGAGTTAATCATTGGTGATAGGAGTACTGGTAAAACGACCATAGCGATTGATACTATATTGAATCAAAACATGCAGAATGTTATTTGTATATATTGTGCAATAGGACAAAAAAACTCAAAGATAGCTAAAGTTATTGATCTTCTACGTAAGACAAAAGCCATAAAATATAGCATTGTAGTAAATGCCTCGGCTTCGGATCCGGCGTCTCTTCAGTATATCGCTCCCTATTCTGCATGTGCAATAGGTGAATATTTTATGGATAAAGGAAAAGATGTTTTGATAGTTTATGACGATTTAACAAAACATGCCTGGGCATATAGGCAAATATCCTTGATTTTGAGGCGTCCTGCAGGAAGAGAAGCCTATCCAGGAGATATATTTTATCTGCATTCGCGTTTACTTGAACGTGCTTGTAGATTGGATGATAAATACGGTGGAGGCTCAATAACCGCCCTGCCAATAATTGAAACCTTGGAAGGCGATCTTTCCTCATACATTCCTACCAATGTGATATCAATAACCGACGGTCAAATATTTTTAGATACGGACTTATTTAATTCCGGAATTAGACCCGCTATAGATGTTGGCTTATCAGTCTCCAGAGTTGGCGGCAATGCTCAAACAAAAGGTATGAAGACTGTTGCGGGTAAACTTAAACTCGATTTAGCCCAATATCGTGAGATGGCTGCATTTTCACAGTTTGAATCTGAACTAGACGAGGAAACTAAAAAATTCATAAATAGAGGTGCGAGGTTAACGCAAGTTCTTATTCAGAAAAAAAATAATCCTTACAGTTTAGCCGAGGAAATAGCAGTAATTTGGGCTGCAAATAAAGGTTTTTTAGGAGATATCGAATTAAGTAAAATTTCTCAATTTGAGGAAAGACTTTTGAGTGCTTTAAACGGTAAAGATAAAAGATGGATAGAGAAAATTAATAAAAATATGATTTTATCAGAAAGTGATGAGAAAGAACTGGAAAAGTATGTTAATCAAAGTGTTAAATTAACATCCTAAAAATGAATATTAGATTTGTTCGAAAAAAAATAAAGTCAGTATTTAATGTTAAAAAAATTACCAAAGCCATGCAGTTGGTATCGGCTATAAAAATGAAGAAGGCCCAACAGTTAGCAATAGAAGGTCAACCTTATAGAACAAATTTAGATATGATAATCAGGAAAGTTTTAATCAATCTAGAAACTAAATATTCCCTTTTAATGAGTTATGTTGAAAAATCGGGTAAAAAAAACTTAGCAATTATTATATCCTCAAATAAAGGTCTATGTGGGGCATTTAATTTTAATCTTTTCAGATATCTTGTTAAAGAAGTCGATTTTGATAACACTGATTTTATAACTAATGGAAAAAAAGCAATAATTTTGATTAATAAAATGTCTGGAAAGATTATAGCCGATTTTTCTTCAAATGCACCGGAGGAGACAGTTTCAGCAATATTTTATACTGCCTTGACAGAATTTATCAATGGTCATTATAAAGAAGTATACCTATATTACAATAAATTTGTGAATACTTTAAACTATGAGCCAACTAAAGTAAAACTATTACCTGTTATTTACGAAACCGATATAAAAGAAAACCGCGAAATCAATAAAGGAGAGTATTTGATTGAACCAGCTCCCAGAATGATCATTGACTCACTGTTACGCAGTTTTATTGAAGAAAAGATAAGAGGTGCAATTATTGACAGCCAGGCGGCAGAACATTCTTCAAGAATGATCGCTATGAAAAATGCTACAGACAATGCTGAAGACGTAATCTATAACTTAACTTTATTAAGAAATAAATTAAGGCAGGAAAAAATCACTAATGAATTACTTGATATGATTACGGCTAAAGAGTCAGTAGAGGTGAGCTAGCGAGATATAAAGATTATAATCGTTATAATAATTATATTTATATGGACGAAGGAAAAATAATATCAATCAGAGGGGTTGTTGTAGATATAAGGTTTGAGGAAAATCAGACTCCTGAAGTATACGATGCCCTAGTTGCCCGTTATTTGGATAAAAAAAATGAGCATTTAGTCCTAGAGGTTGAATCTATTCTCGAACCCGGGCTTGTCAGAGCTCTTGCTATGGGAAGTGTCTTTGGCTTAAAACGGCAAATGACAGTTCAAAATACTGGAAAACCCATAGAGGTTCCAGTGGGCGATAATACATTAGGAAGAATCTTTAACGTGCTTGGTGAACCTATTGACGAAAATCCTTTTAAAGCAACGCTTAAAAAAACAATACATCAGAAAGCACCTGTTTTAACTGAACAATCAGTTGAGCAACAAATTTTTGAAACAGGTATAAAGGCAATCGATCTCATCGCTCCATTTACAAAAGGTGGTAAGGTTGCGATATTCGGCGGAGCAGGTGTTGGTAAAACAGTTATCATCCAGGAAATGATTCACAATGTAGCCAAAGCACACCAAGGCGTTTCTGTTTTCACGGGAGTAGGCGAACGATCACGAGAAGGGAATGACCTTTGGTTAGAGATGAAAGAAACCAAAGTTATTGATAAAACAGCTTTGGTCTTTGGTCAGATGAATGAACCTCCAGGTAACAGATTAAGAGTAGGTTTAACAGGAGTTACCATGGCTGAATATTTTCGCGATGTTAAAGGAATGGATACCTTACTTTTTATCGATAACATCTTCCGATTTGCTCAAGCGGGTTCTGAAGTTTCCGCACTTTTGGGAAGGATTCCCTCGGCTGTCGGCTACCAACCCACCTTAGCTTCAGAGATGGCAGCTTTGGAGGAAAGAATCACATCAACAAATAGAGGATCGATAACATCAATCCAAGCCGTTTATGTTCCTGCAGATGATTATACAGATCCAGCTCCTGTCGCAACCTTTGCCCACCTCGATACGTCGATTACACTGGAGCGTTCTCTAGCTGAACAAGCCCTATTTCCGGCTATGGATCCGTTGACATCTTCTTCACGGGCACTTGATCCAGACATAGTTGGAGATGAACATTATGATGTAGCTAAAATGGTTTTAAAAACACTGCAAAGATATAAGGATCTTCAAGATATAATCGCTATTTTAGGAATGGAAGAACTATCTGAAGAAGATAAACTGACTGTTAATCGAGCAAGAAAAATTCAGAGATTTCTTACCCAGCCAATGTTTGTTGCCGAACCTTTCACCGCACGAACGGGGAAATATGTCTCAATTGATGAAACCGTTCGCGGTTTTAGAGAAATCCTCGATGGAAAACACGACGATAAAACAGAGATGTCTTTCTATATGGTTGGTACGATTGATGAGGTAAAATAATACATATATGGCATCGCTCCATCTAAAAATCATTACACCTAAAAAAATAGCATTGGAAGAAGATGTTGATTTGGTAACAGTTCCTTCATATGAAGGTGAAATTACAATTTTGCCGCATCATACTAATCTTTTTTCTTTATTAGTTGAAGGTCTGGTTAAGATAAAAAAAATATCGACTTCTAAATCAAATACACCAGAGGAAGAACATTTAGCTATAGGAGGTGGATATTTAGAAACCGATGGCAGAGAGGTAAATATTTTAGTATCAAGAGCATATGGTCAAGACGAGATAGATGAAGAGTTAACTCAAAAAGCTATTGAAGAAGCTAAAAAAATTATTCAGCAAACTAAGGATAGAAAACAAAGACAAGAAGCTATTTCGCTTCTTCGACGTTCAGTGGTCGATATGAAGTTAGTAAAAAGAAGAAAACAAAGATCAATATAATGACTTTAATAATTGTTGAATCACCGACCAAAGCAAGAACATTTAACCGTATCCTAAAATCAGAAAATAATAAGGATAGTTATTTTGTTTTTGCAACGATGGGGCATATTAGAGATCTGCCTTCAGATAAAATTTCTATAGATTATAAACATAATTTCAAACCTACTTACCATATTATCCGAAATAAACAAATAGTGGTATCTGAATTAAAAAAGCTTGGCGAAAAAAACAAAGAAATAATTCTTGCCACAGATCCTGATAGAGAAGGAGAATCGATAGGATATCATGCAGCTTATCTTTTAGGTTTTATAGATGAAAAATGGCCTGAAGCAAATCTCAAACGTAATAAAAAAATAAAAAGGATTGTCTTTCATGAGATTACAGCAAAAGCGTTAAATGATGCCTTAGCCAAACCTGAAGATATAAGGTTTAATCTAGTTAAAGCACAACAGACAAGAAGAATTTTAGATAGGATTGTCGGTTATGAACTTTCGCCTTTACTTTGGAAAAAAATTGGAAAAAATTGGCTTTCGGCAGGCCGTGTTCAAACGGTGACACTTCGACTAATAGTGGAGAGAGAAAAAGAGATCAATTCCTTTAAGCTAGATGATTATTTTCAGATACTTGGTTTATTTAAAAATGGAGAATTGATTAAAGCTAAATTAGTCAGTAAAAACGATATTGCCTATGAAAATAAATTTACAATAAAACTATTTGCAGGTGATTATCAGTATAGTAAGACAACTATAAATAAAAGTAATGTTAATACATTGAAAAATGATCTTATTACGGATAACTATCGGGTTTCATCAGTGACTGAAACGATCCAAACAAGATATCCTCCGCCTCCCTACTCAACCTCATTAATAACTCAAGATGCGTTTTATAAGCATGGATTTAGTTCAAAGATGACAATGAGATTGGCTCAAGATTTATATGAGCGTGGTTTAATTACATATCACAGGACAGATTCATTTAATTTGTCGACACAGTTTGTCTTTCGAGCTAAAGATTATATATCCGAAAAATTCGGAAAAGCTTATGCTCTTGATAAACCAAGAGGATATAAAACTAAATCAAAATTAGCTCAAGAAGCACACGAAGCCATCAGACCAACAAAACTTGATCAAAACGCTGCAAATAATCATAAAGACACAAAAATAACTCAAAATCATAAACGACTTTACAAACTAATCTTTGACAGAGCTGTTTCAACACAAATGAAAGAGGCTACAATAAAGCATTTCACAATAGCAATAGGCGGCTTAAAAGGTTATCTTTTTGAATCGGAGATGCAACAGGTAGTGTTTGATGGTTTTCTTAGACTTTTAAACCCGGACTTTGTTGAAAAAAATCAAAAAGTTCCAAGTTGCAATAAAGATGATCAACTAAAATTAGAAAATATTGAAGCGCTACAAAGTCAGACAAAGCCCCCTCCACGTTATAACGAGGCCTCATTGATAAAAACATTGGAAGAAAAAGGTATTGGCAGACCGTCAACTTATGCTCCAATCATCTCATTAATCCAAGAAAAATATTATGTTGAGAAGGAAAATCGTTACTTTATACCAACAAAATTAGGAGAAGCTATATCAGATTATCTTTCCAGATCATTTCCCAATCTCTTTAACTTGGATTTCACAGCTTCGATGGAGGATGGTCTTGATCGAATCGCCGAAGGAAAAAAAAATTTAATTGATTTATTAACAGATTTTAATAAACCTTTTCATGATGAACTTACAATTAAAAAGGCCGATATAAGTGTAATTAACGTTGAAGAAGAAGTAAAAGAAAACTGCCCTAAATGTGGTTCGCCATTGGTTGTGAGATATTCACGCTTTGGAAAATTTATGGCATGCAGTACATATCCCAAATGTAAATTCACAAAACCTTTTCTAAAATTTGTTGATGGAAGAAACTGTCCTGAAGACGGTGGAAGAGTTGTTATAAGGTATACTAAATCAAGAAGAAGATTTTACGGTTGCGAAAATTATCCAAAGTGCAACTGGTCATCATGGAAATTTAATATGAGAAATTATGATAGGAAAAATTAAAGGAAAATTAGTAGAACTTGAAGGAAATGTCGGTCTTATAGAAACGGCTGGAGGAGTCTACTATCAGGTTTTTTTAACTCCTTCTATAATAAACACTAATAAAATTAATCAAATTATTGCCATTTATACTTATCTACAGGTTAGAGAAGATGCATTGGTTCTTTTTGGCTTTCAAACAAAAGAAGAGTATGACTTTTTTAAAATGCTTTTGTCTGTTTCCGGTGTAGGACCTAAAACAGCTTATTCCGTAATCTCTTTTTCAAAAATTCAGGATATGATTAGTGCAGTGAAAAATAATGATAGTGAATTTTTTAAGCAAATTCCTGGGCTAGGAAAAAAAACATCCATGAAGATAATTTTGGAGCTTTCACAAAAGTTAGAATCCGAATTTAAAATGGAAAAAATGTATTTATCTGAAGATGACAAAATTGTGATTGATGCATTAATTTCTTTAGGTTTTAAATCAGTCGACGTAGGAAAAATTTTTAATAAGATACCAAAAAAACTTTCTGTTGCAGAAAGAATAAAATATGGACTAAAATTAGCCACAAAATGAATAAAACTGCTAAAAATGAATCGAGCTTGCGACCAAAAAGATTATCTGAATATATAGGTCATAAAAATCTAGTTAAAACACTAAGACTATTTATCGATGCCGTAAAAAAAAGAGGAACTGCATCGGAACATTTACTTCTTTATGGACCAGCGGGAATAGGTAAGACAACTTTGGCCCATATTATCGCCAACGAATTAGAAGGTGAAATAAAAATTACATCAGGAGCAGCTGTAACAAAAACAGGGGACTTGGCAGCAATATTAACAAATCTAAAAGAAAGAGATGTGCTGTTTATAGACGAGATACATCGTTTACCTAAACCAGTTGAAGAAATTCTTTATCCGGTGATGGAAGATTTTTCTTTAGATTTAATAGTTGGTAAAGGACCTTCGGCCAGGACAGTTAGACTTCCTATTCCCAACATCACAATAGTTGGCGCTACAACTAAACTAGCATTATTATCAGCTCCTTTCAGGGATAGATTTGGTTTGGTATTACGAATAGACTACTATACAGAAGATGAGATTGAACAAATAATAAAAAGGTCGAGTAGGTTATTAAATATGCCTATAACCGATAGAGCTGCAAAAGAAATTGCAAAGCGATCGAGAAAAACACCAAGAATAGCCAATAGGATTCTAAAAAGAGCTAGAGACATTTTTGATGTAGATAAATTGAAAACAATCGATGAAGCACTTTTAGAAAAACTTTTTCAACTTCTGGAGATAGACAAAGTCGGATTGACATCTGTAGATAAAAAATATTTAAACTATCTTATTATAAAATTTCAAAATATTCCTGTTGGCTTGGATACTATAGCATTATCTATGTCTGAAGATAAAAGGACAGTAGAAGAATTTATTGAGCCTTATCTTATACAGTTGGGGTTTATTAAAAAAACACCAAAAGGTAGAGTAGTGACAAAAAAAGGCTTAGAACATCTGGGATATAAAAGATCTTCGGTGGATCAGCCATCATTGGTTTAACTGCCTGAAGCTATTTTTGATATAATTGAAAAAGATAAATAGTGAGACCTAGTTTAGCCGGAGTGGCGGAATTGGCATACGCGCAGGACTTAAAATCCTGTGACCGCATAGGTCGTGAGGGTTCGAGTCCCTCCCCCGGCACATTAGAATCAGTTAATTAGTTAACGAGTTTAGCGAGTTAACGAATTTACAGATTCTTATGTCCTCTAAATATCGCTCTTCAAAACGACGAGCGAATAGCGAGGAATTAAGTTTTGAAGTAAGATATGGAGGACACTCTTTTGCCTGGGTAGCTCAGCGGTATCCTCCTTCGTCAGGTATAGAGAATAAATACCTGACTTCGGAAGGACAAAGGAGCAGCTGTTTTGTCCCAGTCCCGATTAAATCGGGACGGGATCCCGTATATTTACGCCGACTTAGCTCAGCGGTAGAGCACCTGTTTTGTAAACAGGTGGTCGTCGGTTCGAATCCGACAGTCGGCTCAGAATCATGAGTCGGCTAAATGATACTGGGATAAACAGCAGGTCAGGAGTTCGAATCTCCTCTCAGGCTCATGATATAATTTAGAAAAGCTTAGTCCTCGTAGCTTAACTGGATAGAGCGACTCCCTTCTAAGGAGTAGACTGGCAGTTCGACTCTGCCCGAGGACGCATAATAAAGGACGGGCGTGCAACTTGACAAATTAAGTCGGGGTGGCGAAATTGGCAGACGCGCTAGCTTGAGGTGCTAGTTCCCTTTAAAAAGGAATGCAGGTTCAAGTCCTGTCCCCGACACTAAAATTACTAAAAGAAAAGGTTTCTTAGACCGATATTAAATGACTCAATGTTTAATACAATGATACAGACTTAAAGGGGAGATCTTTTACGTTGTTCATAAGCTACTTTTTCCACTCCTGCAGAAGCCCAACTAGTTCCAAAACTTCCAGGTGGATGTAAATATTCATTTATAATTGTGTCAATAAGTTTTAGAAAATTCTCCTCTTTTAGGATTTTATTAAGTATAACCTTAATTCCTATATTTCTTTTCATTAATAAGGAATATTTTGCTACAGTAGCTGTCGAAAGTTTTATGATGTCAGAAATTTCTCTTATAGAGATTTTCCTATTAAGAAGATAGAAACATGTTATTCGCTTTGATAACATAACCTTCTCAGTGGGAGTTAAAAAATCGTCAAAAAACTTAATTGCAATTCCCTTGTTATTAATTTTTATGAAAGAATCAATAAATATATCTAAAATCTTATTATAAGTCCACGGTGGAATATATTTTTTAGATATCTGTGTCATTACTTAACCATATTCAGAAATTTTAAATTTGTCTATGGCTTATAAGCAACAATAAAATTGATATGTCTGGCTTAATAACTAAATCTCTCGAAAGTGAATCATTGTATTAATACAATGATACATAATTATTATTATGAGACAGAATTAAATACCAGTTTATACGAAGGTCGCTTCCTGATGTGTAATTTTATTTTCTTTTAATCGTATAAACGTAAGGATAGTAGATGAAGACAGCGGGTGGATCGTCAATAATGTTTTTTTGAAAATCCAGATAAATCTTTTTTCTATCTTCGATTGCACTGGTATTTCTTCCATCTTCAAGTAGCTTATCTATCTTAATATTCTTATATCCTCCCAAATTACCTTGGGCTTGGGTTGAGTGCCAAAAGAAGTATTGATCCGGGTCCGATTGCACATTCCAAAAAGCCAATAATAAATCAAAACTATTAGGTTTTTCCGAAGAAATAACGTTTAGATTTACATTTAAACCTACTTTATTTAAATCATTTATGATTGTTTCTGCATCATTTAAATAATCGTAATATGTATAAAGATTAAGTTGGGCCGATTCAGTTGCTCCAACCGTTTTTTTAATTATTTTTTCAGCTGCAATATTATCATAAACAAAAGGTTTTAGATTCGGATTAAAGGCCCAGGAAGTTGGAGCAATTGGCCCCTGTGCCAGTTGACCAAAATTAATAAAGTTGTTTCTATCTATAGCCATTTCTATCGCTTGCCTTATCTCTTTTTGCTGAAGTAATTGATTGTCAAAACTGAAGAACATTGTCAATAGTTTGGTATAATCCACATTTTTAATAATCGTCGAGTTTTTCCAATTGCTAAATACATCGGCTATTGATTTTTTTGTTATTATCATCTGGTTGATCTCACCACGCTTATAGGCATTAACCAGCTGAACCTCATTGTTGTAAAACTTATAGATAAGAAACGGATACTCTTTCTTATTTGGACTAAGAGATAATTCTGTAATATTCCCATATTTTGATTTTATTTGATCTACTTTATAAAGTCCTGCTACCCCTATTAAAGGATACTTTAAGATTGGCTTTGTAAGGTATGTAGGAAAGATGGGGATTTCTTTTTTTAAGATAAAATATACAGTTTTATCATCAAGGATTTTTGTTTCGACATCCATAAATTTATAGCCTAGATCTTTAGTAGTAAAATTTTTTCCGTCAGACCAGATTAATCCCTCTCGAATATGAAATCTATATTCCTTTCCATTGTTAACAATTTCCCAAGATGAGGCTATTGCAGGTAAAAACTGCCCTTTTTCATTTACAAAAAGTAAGCCGCTAGATATTTTTTTTGTAATATCATCGGGTAAACTATTGATATCATATGTGCCAATCATACCAATAACATTTGACCTGGTAAGAAAAAAAGTTTCAAGATAAGGAGAAAAAGATATAAATCCTATAATAAAAACAAATGTGATTAGAAAACTAAGAAGTATAATCCGCAGATGCTTTTTTACAAATTCTAATCCTAGCCAGTAGTAGTAACGAAATATCTTCCTTTTAAATATCATTTAATAAATAAATTTATTACAGATAATACGAAGAATATTATTATAAATATTATTGTTAGTCGTAATGTTAACTTCTCAATTCCCCTTCTTGTTTGGAAAAACTCACCTCCTCCTCCCCATGCGCTTCCTAAACCTGCACCTCTTCCCTGAACTAAAATTAAAATTACTATTATCACTGCCAAAACTATATTTATTAAAAGCAAAATATTTTTCATAACAAAGCCTCAAGGCAATTTATTATAAATGATAATGAAAATGATGATAGAATGACATTAAACAGATATCCTATGTGCATTTTACTTATCGAAAAGTTATTTAAGGAGTAGCCTGAAAAATTCCAATCTTTTATATTTATCAAAGAAAACCGAGTTATAAAAAAATAAAATAATAGGAAATAAACCAAGGTTGAAACCAGTCCCAGAGTCAAAAAATTTATTGGAAGCAGTATTAATTTTGTAATTGGCATAACAATATAATAAAAAATAGCAACTATAACCAATGTTTTTAGAAAAACAGCAAAATGGAAATTAACCAGAAATCCTTTATCCCAGAGCGACGTCAGAAAGATTGCTACACCTGAAAAAATAAGCATCCTAGTGATTCTCTTCATCTTGCAGATCCTTCACAGTTAATTTTTGAAGATAACTGTTCAGGATGATTATGGATCGTTTAAAAAGATCCATAATCAATTATAACATTTTGCTTTCTCTCAATAAGAGGTGATATTTTTTTGCAAAACGATGTGATTCATCTCTTATTGCTCTAATTAAGTTAAATCCAATGCTATTTGTAGGTGGTTTAACCGTTATAATTTGATCTGTACCTAAAATAATCCTATCGGGATTTTTTGCAATTCCTAAAAGCGGTGTTTTAACATTCTGAATTGCCAGGACATTTTTAACTCTTCTAATCTGAGGAGTTCCTCCATCTATCACAATTAGACTAGGTTTTTCCCAGTTTTGCTTCAGTCTACGCTTAATAACCTCTTCTAACATATCAATATCTGACTGTAATTTTAAATTTTTAATTTTAAATTTTTTATACTGACTTTTGTCAGGATATCCGTCAGTAAAAACGACCATTGAAGCCGTAGAATCTTTTTGTCCTAAATTACTTATATCGTAACACTCTATACGATGAAGAGAGTCGATTTTGAAGTAATCCCTTAGCCTTTCCAACAAATCATCGATTGATTTCCCGGATAAATTATAATTTACCGTAATGTCTGAAGTAAATTGTTTTTGATAAATCAAATTTTCAAATTTTAGAATCTTATTTCTTAATTTAAGCGCCTCTTCAAATTTCTGCTCGATGCTTAATGCCTTAAGTTTTTTATAGCTATTTTTAAGTACTAGATCAGTTTTTCCAGAGAGAACATTTATAATTTGTCTTATATTATATCTGTAGATTCTTTTAAGATCGTTTCTTTTCTTTTTATCCTTTGTATTTGATATTTCATTAGGACACGGACTGCACAGACCTATTTTAGAATAGAAGCAGGGATATCTTGTAATTTTTTTCTGTGTGCAAAATGGAAAAATTCTTCTTATGGTTCTTAATATTTCGTTGACGTCTTTTTGTGATGGAAACGGACCAAAGTAGGCAGATTTTTTATCATCTTCTCGCCTAACAGAGTAAATTTTAGGAAACTCATCTTTAACCGTAACCTTTATATACAAAAAACTTTTATCATCCATCCACCTTCTATTGTATTTTGGATGATATTTTTGGATAAGATTAGACTCTAATAGAAGAGCTTTAAACTCTGAATCGGTTAAGATATACTCAATTTTATTGCTAGAATTTATGATTGCCGCTTCTTTAGCGTCAAGTTTGGCATTCTCTATATGAGAGGCTAGCCTTGCCTTGATGGAAATCGATTTCCCAACATATAAGACATCTTCATTATTTTTAAAAATATAAACTCCTGTTGAAGGAGGAACAGAACTAATGTCTAGCATTTCTTTTTTTATTTATAAAATATAATATTAATGTCGATATAACTAAAATTATTAAGGAAAGTTTTAATCCTAAATCATAGTAATAAGAAACGACTGCAAATTGTGCTTTCATTTGTTTACCAGAAGGTAATGTTATTGTTAAACCTGCTAAATTTGATTTATTAGATTTATCTAATCTATAGGAAAAAACAAATGTTTTCTCTTCATATGGAGCTAGCGAATCTATTAGTAACGTACTAGGCATTATAACAAGTCCTGTCGTGGAAATTGTGATATTTTTATTCCAAATATATGTATCACCATTGTTTTTCAAAACCAACTTTGTTTGATATAAATCTTGGTCATTTATTTTTTTAGGAAAGGAAACGTTTCCAACTGACAAATTTATGGTTTCTTTAGGTAAACTTTGGGTAGCTGAAATATTTACATCTTTTGAATCTTCAAATTTATACGCTCCAGCGGGCAGGGGATATTCGGAGTTCATACCATGAATAGCAAAAACAATGTGATTAAGATCAAATGATGAGAAATAATCTATACCAGATGTATTTTCCCAGGTAGGGTCAAGCGGAATCCAAAAATTTTTTTTTATATCGAAGTACTCTGGCCAGGAATGAAGTATGTCTGAAACTAAAGAAAGCGGTCTTAAATTTGTATTTTGGGAAAAACCATAACCTTCAATTTCCCTTGAATAGATTCCTTTTTCTCTAGTGATTGCTATAAATAGGTCTGTAAACTCCATACAAACTGCTTGGCTTGTATTATCTAATGTAAGATCCGCCCCCAGTCTTTTTTTATTACTATTAATTTTTTGATAGTTATAGTGAAGTTTTTTTACAACGAAATCGTAAACATCTTTAAGGTTGGTGGATATGCCGTTGATTTTACTCTGATTTGTTATATTCCAATATTTTTCAGGAGATAAGAGATATTTTTTTGACTGCAAAAAATTTCTTGCAATAATTGGTAACAGTTCATCTCTCGGCTGTGAAAATACGGCGATTGTACCGGTAAAGATAACGTTTTTTTTTGAACCAGGCCCTAGTATATATCTGCCTAATAAATTTCCGTCTTCATCTTGAAATATTTGATTCGGCACAGGTGATATTTTGTCTAGATAAATTTTTTGGTAAAGCGTATCGGGAGGAAAAGCTATGTCGGTATAAACAGGTATAATTTGGTCATTCTTTAGATGATAAGTTAGTGAAGTCTTATAAAATTGTTCGTTACCGAAGACGGCATAGACTGTTTTTTCTGACGGGTTATTCCAGATTATTTGATTGCCAGCAATTGTGTCAGGAATTGGTTTAGCGATTGATATTTTTTTATTATTATTTTCTGGTAAATCAACAACTATTTTATAGCTGCTATCTTTTCTGTCTTCTATTGTTGGTATAATCACTTCCCAGATATTTCCGTTTACCACGAATAAGTTATCTTGATTAAACTCTAGATGAAAATTGTTAACTGAATTTCTACCGGTTGTCGGATTTGAGAATTGGAGAGTAATGTTAGTTAAGTTATTTTTAGTGGCAATAGTTGGAGTGAGCGTGATGTGATCATCGGCAGCATTAATGTTGTGAATTAAGAAGGAGCTCGGGAAACTTAAGGTGAACTGTTTGACATAAACGTCCGATCGGAGGTTGGTAATTTTTATATCAAAACTTACTTTTGTTTGAAGTTGATTCCCATTTTTATTTAAAAAATACTCAACCTGATAGTCATTTCGCGAATCTTGAGCATAAGAATAACTTGAAATTAGAAGATAGAGCATGGAAGAAAGAATAAAGCAGAAAAATATTTTAAATATTTTGTTTATCATTACATAATTTTACCTAAATATTGTGCAGTATAGGATTTCTTTTCTTTTAAAATTCTGTCAATTGTTCCTTGATAAATCACATACCCACCCTTATCTCCTCCTTCAGGTCCTAAATCGATGATATATTGGCAATTTTTTATAACATCCAGGTTATGTTCAATGACAACAACCGTATTACCTTTCTCAACCAACTGGTGCAGAGTGTTTAAAAGTTTTTCTATGTCATAGAAATGAAGACCCGTAGTCGGTTCATCTAAAATATATAAGTTACTTCCTGAATCCTTTTTTGAAAGTTCATTGGCAAGTTTTATCCTTTGAGCTTCTCCTCCTGATAAAGTAGGAGCGGGTTGACCCAGTTCGATATATCCCAATCCGACATTTTTTAATAATATTAACTTATTTGAAATTTTGGGATGATTTATGAAAAAATCCGTGGCTTCATCAACTGTCAATTTTAGTATTTCATAAATATTGATCCCTTTATATTTAACTTCAAGTGTTTCTCTGTTATAACGTTTACCTTCGCAGATGTCACAGGTGACATAAACGTCCGGCAAAAACTGCATCTCAATCTTAATAACACCGGCTCCCTGACATTTTTCACATCTTCCGCCTCTTAGATTAAAAGAAAATCTACCTTTCTTGAAACCTTTTACTTTAGCGTCAACCGTCTGAGAATAAATTTCTCTTATTTCATCAAAGAAACCAACATAGGTCGCCGGATTTGATCTTGGCGTTCTGCCGATAGGTGACTGGTCAACAAGGTATACTTTTTCCAAATATTGTTGGCCTTCAAGTCGTTTGAATTTTCCTATTCGATCCTGATAATAACCATTGAGATAGTATTTTAAGGCTGGGTAGAGTGTTTCAACGACTAGAGTAGACTTTCCAGATCCTGAAACACCTGTAACCGCAATCATATTTCCAAGAGGAATATCTATATTAATATTTTTTAAATTATATTCATTTGCACCGCTTAATGTTATCTTTCCTTTATTTAGATTCAAGTCCACATTTCTCCTTTTAATCATCCTTTTGCCGGATAAATACTGTCCTGTTAATGCTTTTTTATTTTTCTTTAAATTATTTACGGTGCCTGTAAATATGACATTGCCACCGTGTTTTCCCGCAAGAGGACCTAACTCTATTATATGCTCGGCAGACTCAATTGTTTCTTTATCATGTTCTACAACAATAATAGTATTTCCTAAATTTTTTAAGTTAATCAATGTCTTTATCAGAGCGGATAGATCTTTTGGGTGTAAACCTATTGAAGGTTCGTCAAGAACGTATAAAACACCTGTCAAACCAGTTCCTATTTGGGACGCCAATCTTATCCTTTGAAGCTCGCCGCTAGATAAAGATCTTGCCGCTCTGGCGACTGTTAAGTAAGAAAGTCCAACGTTTTTCAGAAATGTCAATCTTGTATTTATTTCCTTAAAAATAGGTTGGGCAATTTCTTTCGCATACTGGTTGAGATTTAGATCTTGCTTATTATCAAAGTAGTTCATTAGTTGAGTTACGGACATCTCCGATAAATCAGATATATTTTTTTTATTTATGGTAATGGACAGTACTTCAGGCTTAAGTTTTTTTCCTTTACACATGTTGCATATCTCTTCCCGCATATATTTTTGTATATCCATACTTGCATAGTCTGATTGAGTGTCGAAGTACCGACGTGTTAGCTCATTAACGACACCATCAAATTTTTCGTAGATTACGGTATTCTTGCCAAATCTATTCATTCCCGGAACGCGATAAACTTTATCAGTGCCGTAAAGAAGCATGTCTAGTTTTTCTTTTGAAAGTTCACCTAGTGATGTATTTAGATCGATATTTTCTTCCACTGCTGCTTTTTTAATAAGCCTTATATACCATGTTTCGGCGAAGTAAAATTTGGAAAAAGGTATTATACCACCTTCATTTACACTTAGACTTTTGTTTAATATTAACTCCGGATCAACCCGATAGATTGTTCCTATACCCTTACATTTTGTACAGGCGCCTATCGGAGAGTTGAAAGAAAACATCCTTGGTTCTATCTCTGGTAAAGAAATATTACAGTTTGGACAGGAAAATTTCTCCGAGTAGAGATGTTCTATTGACGGTAGTTTTAAAATTACCAATCCATCGGAAAGATTTATTGACTGCTCGATATCATTTGTTATTCTTGATGTTAGATTTGCTTTAAATAATTCGTCTTTATATTCCTTGTTGGAGATAAACAAGGTATCTATTATGACATTAATATCATGTTTGTTTGTTTTTATTAATTGAATATCTTCGTTTAACGAAAATGTTTTTTCATCGATAACCACTGAAGTAAAACCTTTGGATCTTACATTTTCAAAAAGATCTTTAAACTCTCCTTTTTTTAGTCTGACGATAGGCGAGAGGATTTGATATTTTTGAGGTTTTATTTTATCTTTCAAAACTTGTTTTTCGATTTCATTGAGAATTTTTTTAACTATTTCGTCGATGGAAAGTTTAGTAATCTCTCTACCGCAGATAGGACAGTGTGGATGACCAACCCGGGCAAAAAGGAGTCTTAGAAAATCATAGATTTCAGTAATTGTTCCGACGGTTGATCTTGGATTATGAGAAACAGTTTTTTGATCAATTGAGATTGATGGCGAAAGTCCTTCAATTAAATCAACATCAGGTTTATCCATAACACCAAGAAACTGCCTGGCATAGGCCGACAGCGACTCTACATAGCGTCTTTGGCCTTCGGCATAAATCGTATCGAATGCCAAAGATGATTTGCCCGAACCGGATACTCCGGTAATCACAACAAACTTATTCTTGGGAATATCCAGGTTGATATTTTTTAGGTTATGTTGTCTAGCCCCCCGTATTTTGATGTAATCTAACATATTAAAATATTTTAATAATCAAATAAACAAATCCGACAAATTACAAATAAATTTCTAAATGAAGAAATGAATTAATTATTAAATCATTTTATTATTAAAACATTGATTCATTTATTTGTTTATTTATCATTTGTATATTTATTCATTTAGTTCTCGTATCTTCTCTCTTATTTTAATAGCAAACTCAAAATTTAAGTCCTCTGCTTGTCTTTTCATTTCTTTTTCAAGTCTTTTTACCGTTCTTTTTTTATCATATGGTGTTAAAGCATCGGGATTGATCTTGTCAAGAAATTTTTCAGTGTAGTCTGTTTTTTTATTATCAAGAAATAGATACGGTTCTGCATCTTCTATGATTTTTTCTCTTAACGGCTTATAGATCGTCTTAGGAGTAATTTTATTTTTAATGTTGTATTCTACTTGATAAGCCCTTCTTCTGTCAATCTCGGCTACCGCTTCTTTGATTGACTTAGTCATGGTGTCGGCATAAATGATCACTTCACCGGTAACATTTCTTGAAGCTCTACCCATGGTCTGAATTAGTGATGTCTTAGAGCGTAAAAAACCCTCCTTATCACCATCCAGTATTGCAACTAGCGAAACTTCCGGCAGATCCAAACCTTCTCTTAGAAGGTTTACTCCGATCAAGACATCAAACTCATTTTTCCTTAAATTATCTAGTACATCTGATCTTTCCAAAGTTTTAATGTCTGAATGAAGATAGGCTGCCCTTATACTTTTTTCTTTAACAAATTCTGTAAGATCTTCTGCCATTTTTTTTGTGAGTGTTGTTACTAGTATTTTTTGTCCACGTTTAACTCGTTTTTCGCTTTCATTAATCAAATCTGTTACCTCATTTTTTGCCGGTCTGATTATAATTTTCGGATCAACTATTCCCGTCGGTCTAACAAGCTGTTTTGCTATTCCGTTATAACTTGCGTTTTTAAAATGCTTTTGTATTCTGGGATTTGACATTTGAGATTTAACATTTGACATTGAAATCTCCCACTCATCGGGAGTAGCTGAAACGTAGATGAGATGTGGCGGTAATCTATAAAATTCATCAAATTTCAAAGGCCGGTTGTCAAATGCGGCATTAAGTCTGAAACCAAAATCTATGAGTGTTTTTTTTCTTGCATGATCACCGTTAAACATCCCTCTAAGCTGTGGGACAGTCATGTGAGACTCATCAATAAACACTATAAATTTATCTCCGTAGGCTTTTTTAAAATAATCAACCAACGAATAAGGCGGATCTCCGGGCTTTCTGCCATCAAAATACCGGGAATAGTTTTCAATCCCATTGACATACCCCACTTCCTTAATCATCTCCAGATCATAATTTACTCTTCTGATCAACCTCTCCGCTTCTGCGTGTTTACCTTGAGATTTGAGCACAGAAGATTCTTTTTAAGATCATCCCTGATCTGTTGTTCGGCAGATTTAAAGATAACTGGATCGGTAAGATAGTGTTTAGCAGGATATATTATTAAATTTCGAATTTCGAATTTCGAATCCCTCGATTTTACTCGGGACAAGTTTTTAATTTCTTTTCCTGAAAGTGGATCGAATTTGATGATTTTTCCGATTTTGCCATTTTTAGAATATAAACGATAACCAAAATCCTCATAAGCCGGATATAAATCCATATAGTCTCCTCTTATACGAAAAGTGCCTCTTTTAAACTCGAATTCGGAACGGTCATAAAGAAGTTCAACTAGTCTATGGGATATTTTTTTCCAATCCGACAGATCACCAACATTTATTTCCGCTATGAATTTACCATACTCTACTGGTGAACCTATGTTATAAATGCAGGAAACGGATGCCACAACTATGGTGTCAGTTCTTGTTAAAATATTTGTTGTGGTTTGAAGTCTTAGTTTATCTATCAAATCATTAATTTCCGCTTCTTTCTCAATGTAGGTATCAGTCTGGGGAATATAGGCTTCAGGTTGATAAAAATCGTAGTAAGAAACAAAGTAGGAAACGGCATTTTTTGGAAAAAAATTTCTCAATTCCTGATAAAGCTGCCCAGCTAGTGTTTTATTATGAGAAATAACCAGTGCTGGCATCTGAAGTTTTTGAACAATATTTGCCATTGTAAAAGTCTTGCCTGATCCTGTTACACCTAAAAGAACTTGGTTTTTAAAACCAGAAAGAATACCTTGGCTTAATTTATCAATTGCCTGTGGCTGATCACCTGTCGGTTTAAATGTAGAAGATAGTTTAAACATAGATATATTTTTGAAAACTTAATATCGTTTTTTTCGCTTAATAGGAACATCCCTCCAAACTCATCGGCTCCTTAAAAGCTCAAAAAAAATATTTACGTTTTCAATCTTATAAAATTGAGAAACTTATAAGTATAGCAGTTTTTAAGACTTTTTAGAAGTTGCTTTTCTTATTTTATGGTAAATATAGTAGATAACGGTTATAACCGCTATAAATATTATAATGAACTCGAATTTACGATAATAAATCTCAATAGAATTCCAGTTTTGACCTAACATAAAACCAATATATGCCAGAACCGATGACCAAATTAGAGACCCTAAAAAGGTGAAAATTGTAAATCGATAGATATTCATTTCTGCAATTCCTGCCGGTAAAGAGACAAATGTTCTGACGATCGGCAGAACCCTGGAGAAAAAAACGATTCCTTCACCATATTTTCTAAACCATTTTTCCGATCTATCGTATTCATGCTCCGAGATCAGCAAATATTTTCCGTATTTTCTAATAAGCTGTCTGACAAGATGTTCTTCTCCCCACCAACCAAGAGCAAAAGCCAGCAACGAACCGAAAAGATTTGCCAAAGCACCAACAATAATTACAAGAAAAATATTAAGTTTGCCTTGATAGGCTAAAAAACCCGCAAAAGGCATAGTAACCTCGGAGGGAATGGGAATTAGAGCCGATTCGGCTGACATTAAAAGAAAAATCCCAGTATATCCAGTCGTTGATATAAAAGATATGATTAACCCTGTTACAGCTTTAATCAATTTATCAAGCATACAATTAATAGATTATATATGAGGATTTATCTAAAAACAAAACGGAAATATAAATAATAGTGCACTTGAACGGTTTACTTTTAGCGCTTGCAAATTTTAAAATTAATGGTATATATATTGGTATGCAAGAACCGATTTCACTTAATCCGAATCAACAAACAGGAAATAAAAAGGATAGGACTGCTATTATCGTTGTAATATTTGTTTTAGTTATACTTATTGGAGGTTTCCTTGTATTTCGACAGTCTAATAAATCTGTTCAAAAAAAGTCCGCAGTGGTTCAAAAGACGCAACTATCCCCTACGGAAAAACCTAAAATTGATAAAAGTTCTGTAAAGATCCAGGTATTAAATGGTACTGGTACTCCCGGTCAAGCAGGTATTGCTATCGATGCTCTTAAAAAGGCAGGATATAATCCTGACAATATCAAAGCGGCTAATGCGAAAACCTACGATAATAAAGTCACAACCATAACGGCTAGAGATAGTTTTGATGATGTGGCTAGTGACATAAAAGACACTCTTAAAGCAAATTTTAATGATATTGTAATCGATTCCACTCATCTAGATAAGACAAGCGAGTTTGATATCGTGGTAGTCACAGGTGGTAAAATATTTCAAGAAGCTACTCCAACGACATCAGCTACCTCAACTCCAAGCGATTCTCCAACTCCAAGCCCAACAACCACAACTCCAACTTTAACTCCTAGCCCAACTCCAACTCCTACACCTTAAAAAGTGAGCCCAGAGGTCGTAGAATGGAACTCTTTGGAGGAATATTTGTATAGGGTTTATAGTACTTTTAAACAATCAGATATTGAAATTGGGTGAGGAACATTAGGACGATGAATAGTAACCAAAGAAGAATGGAAAAAAGTTTTTTATGAGACCAAAACTGAAAGTGATTAGAAGGACTTGATTTCTGAGGTAATTTCGTATTACAATACTTCACAGTATGACACAAACTAGTGTTCCTCAAGCAAATTCAAGTATTGACCAACGAGAGGTTTGGAGACGACACTTTTGGAAAGAGTTAAGTATGCTACCAAATAGTATCATATTAGCAATGATACAAATATCAAAAACAAAATCAGAACCAAAAATAGAAACTGCCGAGGGTATATGGCATGTTTGGCCACTTTACCAAACTAAAGAAAGATAGTGTTTTTTATTTTCGCAAAATGAACGTAGCGTGTCTAACCCGCTTCCAGAGGTAACTAACTTAGGAGAATTTAGCCTCAAAAACATCTTTTCACCACTTCGGAAAACTCAAGGTAAACCAACCCCGCAAGGATTGACATTGTTTTAATATTGAAGGTTATTTCATATAACTTTTATTAAAGGTTCATCGCCAATTTCATCTTGTAGTTTTGATTGAATTTCTTTAACTTTCTTTTCTATTTTATTCTTATTAACAAAATATGACGCAATACCATCGCTACTCAATAATCCAATACACACTATCTCTAATGTATCAATGCCTTTCATACTAGCAAGAATGCCCATTGATCCCAGAAGAAGCAATTTTAAAGCTTGATACTCTACTTCGTGATCACCTAATGTTTTTTTATATAGTGCCTCACTCGTTGTTAAATATGATAATGCTGCTTGATTAGTAATTAAACTATCAATTAAATGTTGCCAAACAGCATATATGTGCTGTGTTGCGTCATCTTCAAAAGGTATAAAAGATGATGATGAATTAGCTATATTGTTACCTTGTTCAATTGGTTCATCTACTGCGACTTCATTTCCATCGGTTTCCTCTGAATCTAATAAATCGTATGTATGCCCCCGCTCTGTATCTTTAACCCAGTCTACCCACCACTTTTTTTTGTTTTTAATCATAAGGTCACCAGAAACATAATCCCTTGCGATACTCCAAAGATTAGACAAATAAATTACTAATTCTCCACCGTTATCGTTAGTATATCGTACTACTTGTTTTTCAGTTGGATTCTCTGATGTTTGAATACCTGCAGGTATATCAACCAATGCGATCTTGCTTAATGGATAAATACGCGATCTACCTATTAAATTTATAGGTATATTTTCTCTAGCAGTTGGTCGTAATAAAATGCCTGATGAGGAAATGGAAGTAGCTACAGACATACGACAACTAACACCAATATCTGATGGCAATTTAAAATTTCTAAAGCTTATTCTAAAAGGTTCATAAAGAGGTTTAAGTCTTCTATTAAATAAGGTCTCATTTAGTGCCATATTAAGCTACTATTATACTATTTTAGGTATGTATTTTATTCAAACCGCTTGCGATTGTTTCAGAATATTACTTCAAAAGTCAGAAGTTGTAAAAAGACTTGAATACTTTTAGCTTCAGATTTAAAAAAAATTTATCTTTATTAAGACCAATTCGAGGCTAATGTGAGCCCACAACTCTCAGAATGGAACACCTAAGAGGCTTATATGTATAGAGTTTATCAAATTTTCAGAAAATACCAAATTTTTAACTACACACCTCTTACTTTGTTGATTTGACAAGAAGAAGAAGTAAAATATCTCTGCTCGTATGAAAAGAGTAGAACAATCTAACTATAGTGTTTTTGGCCGATTTGCTTCAAACGTTTTAGCTTTTGCATTTACCAAATTAGGTGTATTCAATGTCTCCTCCGAGGAGGGTAGGAAATTAGTCTCCGAAAAATATCCAGAAGGTACAGAAGTTATACGCAAAGACCAAACGATGTCTGGAGTTTCAAGCGGACATATAACGCTACCAGTCTCTGGTCACCCATTTGCAGGACAAGCGTTCTTGGACGTTAGAGATATTAGATTTCTTAAAAGGGCATCAATCGCGCTTTCTTTAAAGGCACAAATGGCAAGAATAGGATTATGGCTTTTTGAAGATATAGAACCTATGTCAAAGAAAGGTAAAAAATAACTTCTTTATTCTCTCCTAATTCTGTGCCCTCTTGATAATAGTGTTCTAACAACCCAATCCTAAAAATATAAACACAAAGCTCCCAGAACGGAATACTTTGGAGCCTTAGCAGAAAACCTTCCTTATAATAAAGATGTCAAAACTGTTGATTAAAAAGTAGGGATGGGAGGAGTATAATATTTCGCAGAAGGAGGCAGATATGGTGGTACAGCAAGAAGCTCGAGGGTCGCGACGGGAACCTGGTTATGAAGCAGCTATAGTCAGGCAATTTGACCAGGCGACAGTGCAAGAGAGACGGAGAAGGCTTTATGATAGGCTTCCACGACTTTATGGTTCTGGTGTGAAATTTGATCCTGAGGGGAATATCTATATAAGGACGCATATGGTGGTAGAGAAGAGAGGTTTTGACATGCAGAAGTATGTACAAGTATATCCACCTTTACCGCAAGCAAATATTTTGTCCGAAGGTTCTCAATATGGAAAAATCCGTAGACCAATTATTGACATGCCGGAAGATGTAGAGACAGCCATTCGCAAGGTACGACATATTTTAGACAACCTTGAAGATAAAGAGCGACGGCAAGTAAATTTAGTGGATCAAAGAGTACATGAACTCCTCGACAGATTCAGAAAAAATGCAGCAAATCTGACCGATGCGAAATTAGAGGATTTAAGGAGAGAAACTTATACAATTCTCTCCGAGGCACATCTAAATCCTGCTAAATTGAAAGAAGAAGATAAGAAGAAGATGGTACAAAGAACTATCAAAGGGAGCGGGTTGAAAGATAGGTTAGGAAGAAGAAATCCTCCGGCGATAGAATGGCTTTTGGACGGGGCACATAATGATAGTATGAGGAGACTAGAAAGTCTAAATACAATTGGTGTAGAATTTAGCCGAGATTTGAAAGCTTTGGAATATGAAAGAAGAGCAAGTAGAGAACTTTTCGCAGATATAGCAAGACGCATACGTCCTAAGGGAGATATACAAGCATCTGCGCTTTTTCGAAATCCCGATATGCCCGACAGAGACAGGCAAGAAAGAAATTTGGTAAACGACCTCGATCATATCGTCCGAGATTTAAAAAGACAGATTCATCTAAATTCTTATAGAAGAGTGGGATTAAACGTGGCCCAAAAATTGGAATATATTAAACAGCTTGTGGCGGCTGGACAGGAAGAGGAAGTGAGACGGCTAGGATTATTTCAACAAGCTTGGTTATTTTTAATGAACGAGTTACAAAGAGGTGAGGAAGCTTTGGAGAGAAAAGAGGTGGAATAAATTAAATACTTCAAAAGATTACTTTCAAGACAGCTCCCAAAAGTAAGATAATAGTGCCGGCTACTAAGGTTGTATTGACCGGTTTTTCGTTTCCAGTTCGTGGAATTGTCAGTGCAGGTGATGGCTCGGTCGGTATTATGGTCGGGATAGGAGTTGGAGGAACGGGGGTATCTGTCAAAGTTGGAGGAATCGGAGTTGGAGTAAGTGTTGGTGTCGGACTAGGAGTCTCCGTTGGTGTCGGGGTAAAGGTAGGTGTTGCGCTTGGCGTGGGAGACGGAGTACTGCTTGGGAGAGGTGTTGGTGTAAAGGTAGGTGAGGGTGTTGGAGTGGGTTGTTCAAGAACACAAAGTTTGACACCTCCTGTCGGCGGTTCAATATCTTTCATCGTAAATTTTACCAGAGAAAAAACACCTGTTCCGTTGAAGCCGGCACTATTTGTCGCCTGAATTTTGATAATATCTCCGTCAAGACTGTGGGTTATATTTGGAAAATTATTGTCCGGACCTGCTGTGACATCGTCAAATGTCATATAATCGGTTTGGTAGCTTAACCAAACTGAACCTTCTTTAATAGTTTGGCCTTGAGTATCAACAGTCACAGTAAAAGTCACATCGGAATTTCTCAGGATAGGTGTCGGTGGAGGAATAAGATCATAAATAACAGCAGCTTCTGCTTTTGTCTTTATGGGCGGTTGCCGATTGGCAAATAGTAAGTAGCTTATCAGTCCGAAAAAAATAACGATCGTGGTAATAAGAATAAATATAAGATATGTTCTGTTGATATGATGAGATACGAATGGCTGCGGAAGAGAATTATCCATACTCTTTTACTGATACATTTCCATTATATACAATCTTATTCTTGATTATGAGGATATACTCTTGTTGATCCTTTCAAGCTCCTTGAAGTATCTTGAAAAACGAAAAGTTCCCAAAGTCTTAATTGTTGGCTTAATTCTTGTTTCGGTGTTGGGTTGGACCGGATGGCAGAATTCTTGCTTACGTTTGGATCGACTGTCTGCCGGAGATAATTCAATATTGTAGAAACAATAAAGCCTTGGTGAATGAAATTGTCTTAGAACAAGGTTTTGCTAAAAAAGTGATCTATCAAGATCGAAAAAAACTGAAATATGACGATTATCTTCAAGTAAATTAAATTAATGTCATTGTTTTCGCTTTAGCTTTATATTAAAATAGCGAAGTATGGCCCCATCGTCTAGCGGCCCAGGACATGAGGTTTTCAGCCTCATTACAGCAGTTCGAATCTGCTTGGGGTCACATTATTACTTGTTAAGACAATCTAAATCGTAAATAGGCAATGTTAACGAAGATATAAATCGGTCGCATAAATATCTTTGTCAGCGAAATCCTCAAAGACTATCTTTCCAGACGCTTGAACAGTATCAAACTGAGTTTTTGATGCTGGTACAACAGTAGTCGATTGATGCGTATATTTAAATCTTAAAGGTTCGTCGCTTATTTTAGTACAGTATCCTCCGAGAAGTGCCTGACCCAGAAGTTTCGACGCTACATCTGGCTGGGAATCAACTTCAGAAAAAACAATTTGTTGAGCTATTTCCCTAGAGACGATCCCTAATAGATAAGCATATGCAATATGGACAGGTGATGTATTGGTTTCGTGCAAATTTACATGTAGGCTATCATGATGTATTAGAAACCTTAATTCTCCTCTGGGTACGCTTGGCATATGTATTTTTAAATTATAACAATTCACCTTGTCAGGCCCCAATCATCTCTACATTGACTGGTGACTGTTTACGCCGCTATAGAAGACTATTATAACATAGTACTAGGTTCCATACTCTAAAGGGAGATAGTTAAGATTGTTATGCTTGTCCTTACCCAAAGCTACAAACAACGACTTGAGCTCAAGTATAGTAGAGTTCCAATTCCAAACAGTTGGGGTCACCCAGTTATCTTTAGCAGTAAGTAACGCAGAAGTGAGATTATTAGCCCGTCCTAAAATTGGTGTTCGAAATTCCCATTTTTCAAAGACCAACCCCTTAGGAAACACCGAACATCCTCCAGTTTTTTATTACTTATAGAACTATTGGAGTATAATTATTTGTCAAGATTGACAATAATGATATAATTCTGCGTATATGGCGTTGTCCTATGTGACAGCAATATATGACCAACAGAAAGACCCGTGGTATTCACCTATTGAAACAGTTAAAAAATTCCAGGTATTTGGAAATGTTTTCGGAAGTAATTTAAACAAGAGAGAATTTAAAACTGCCAGGGAAATGTTTACCGCTGCTATTACTTTACTCGGTGCATACGAACTTAATCCAGAAAATAAATACTGGTTACAGGTAAATAAACAAAGCCCGTCACCTGACATTATGGCGGCAAGATTGATAGTACAACCAGGGAAGCTTAACATAATGGAAATTGCACAGATGGAAATTGTGACTTTTGAAGATCATTTTCCTAGTGATGATATTGTTGAGTTTTTAAAGGCAACCAAACTATCAAGAAGAAAAAGCTATGATGCAAATACAATAATCGTATGCAATGTAAATAGGAAAGTTCCCGTGAACCACAGGGAAATGTTTGAAAAGTTGAAAGTCTTAAATCCGAAGTCAACAATATACGTTACAGGACGATCAAATGATGTTGATTCAGGTAACTTTATAATATTTTCTCCTTTTCCTAAGTTAACAAAGGTGATTGAATATAACGTATTTAAAACAGCCGAAAAATACTCATTACCGTTTAGAATCAGGTTTCATTTGGGAGCAAACCAAAAAAATATATTCGGAAAAGATACAAAGGAATACGTAAGTTTGTATAATATGTTTGGTCTGGATGAAAAGAAAATAAAGGAGCAGTACAAAGAATTGTTGTCTAGGAAACCGACTAAAAAGACCTAAAAGGTTTGTCATATAAAATATGAAAACGATTCTAGGATGGGTCATTGGAATAGCTATTATAATTTTTATCGTAAATGCTATCGGTGGACTTGGTAACTATGAAGGTGAAAACGCGGAACATTGGTTTAATGCTTATGATGAGGAAACAGGAAAAATAGACGAACTTCAACAGCAGGTAGATGATCTTCAAACCCAGGTAGAAGACCTGCAAACAGCCCTCCATAATGCAAATAGTAATATTGAAGAAGCGAACACTAAAATTCGTTATGCAAAATATTATAGTGGTGAATCTTATTCAGAAATGGTGGATGCTCTAGATTCTTTAAAAGAAATAGACATTGTGCCAGAACCTTAAAGCAGATGTGTCTGTACATAGCGATTAAGGTTGTTATAGAGCGAAATATATTCTGTTAAAAGTTCTGATTCTGTGTTCGAAGTATTGGTTATTGGGCTCACAAGAAGATTAAGCAGCTATAACAATCTAAACGTACTTTAATTTAACTTCTACTTGTTCGTAATGTGTCCTATAGTTGATTTAAGCAAGTCTTTATGTTAATATAAAAACTTATGGTAAGTCCAAATGAAGTTAGAAGACCAAGTCAAGTTTATGACCAATTATTAGCCTCCTCTTTATATTTTAAAAGACTTATACAATGGGGAGTAATAGATAAAAGTCAAGCGCTCGGATTAGTGAAGCTATCTGTAGATAACAGACTAAATTATAATGGAGGAATTGTACTTGACGAGTCTGGACGGCAATATGTTTTTGAAACAATTTCCCAAACATTACCACAAGATCCAAAACATCCTTCTTCTTGGACCGATCGTCAAAACAATTTGATACAAATAAGAGTATATAAGGATAATGGTGAAATTCAGATTGAAAAACTAAGTAAAGATAAATCAAGGCCTAAAGTGCCGCAAAAGATCATACGATTTGTTAAATTTGGATTACAATATTCAGGTCTCTATAACCAATTTGATGATAGATTGATGGCTCTTTATGATGTTGGAGTAAGAGAATAATACTGTTGATGAAATTTCTTAATCCGCCAAGTTACGTTCCATACTCCATAGGGATATAGCTAGGATCAGATTGTTTACTCTTACCTAACGTCACGAATAACGATTTGAGCTCAAGAAGTGTAGAGTTCCAATTCCAAACCCTTGGGGTCACAAATTAAGTTTTAGATTGTTATATCGGGTTTTTATACGATATAGATGCTATAATACTTCATGGCACATGAGAGATTATATCCTCAGCAGATATTTGAATCCTTAGATACAGATCTTCAGAGGATTCTTAATCCTGATCAAAGAACACATTATTTTGAAAACAATATCACATTAGAAAAACCATGGCACAAAGTAGGTGAGATTAATCTTTATAAAGCAAATGTAATACATCAAGAATATAAGTTATTTGCTAAGTCATTTGCACCAATAACCGATAATTATGCAGATGTGGCATATACGATTTTGCAAGAGTTAGCCGTTTTACCTTTCTATATGCCAATATTGCCAGTAATTGGCAAAAGCGGTAGAACTCTTTTTTTTAAAGCAGGTAATGATCAGGGTACAATGAAATGGGAAGCTTTACCAATTAATGTGAGAGAACAAATAACCATGACCGTTGAACGTCATGGATTACTTCCTTTATCTAGATTTAGTGAAGTATCTATTATTGAGGCCGACGGAATCAAATTTATTGCAGATCCATTTGATGATAGTAACTATTCAATAGACCAATTCATTGAAGGAAAAGATCAATAGGTTTAAGAGCAAAAAGTATAAGTACACCCAAAAGGCATACTTATATTATCGGTTCTTTAAATCTAGTTAACTTTATTTTTATATTTTTTACTAAATTTCTTCATTTTATTTTGCCTATCTTCCACTTTTCATTTCTATTTTTGTTTTCCTCCACTATTTTTTTAATTTCTCCATCCGACATATCATAAACCATTTCTATTATCCAGTTTAGGGGATTATTAATTTGCCGGATTTGACCATTTTCTTTCCAAATTGATAAAGAAATTATAGAACCTGCGTTATTCCATTCTATCTTGACAGGAAAATATCTTTCACCTGTTGCATTATTTACAGCTTTATATGTAAACATAATTAACCTCCTTTCAGAGCCAATATAACACCTCTATAACACCTCTGGAGTGCATTAGACTTTCCTAAAGGTCTAAATTAGAGACATTGTAGATTATAATCCATTGAATTAAAACCATAATCTTCATTTAATTAGAAATTATGCCATCAAGACATGATGTTTTTTTCAATGGAGGAATTTATCATATCTTCAATAAAACGATAGACAACAAACTTATATTTACACCAGATTTATGTCAAGAATTTATAAATACCTTTTGCTATTACCGATCTAGTTTATCTTCTAAATTACGCTATTCTCTTTTAAAACAACTTCCAAAAGATATTTATAAATCTAGATGGGATGAAGTCTTTTATCATAAGTATTTTATAGTTGATATACTTTCATTTTGCCTCCTACCAAATCATTATCACTTTCTTATTAAACAATTAAAAGAAAAAGGAGTCATCAGATTTATGGCGAATATCTCAAACTCGTTAACCAGATATTTCAATATTAAAAATAAGAGAAAAGGCCCTATCTTTCTTCCCCAATTTAGATCTAAAAAGATTGTAAGCCAAGAACATCTAATTTATGTCTCAAGATATATTCATACAAATTCCTATGCTCATAATGCAGTAAAGAATATGGAAGATATATTCGACTATCCTTATTCGTCAATCGAATCATATATTACCTCAACAAATACTTTAAGGTTGAATACGGACAAGGTTATGTTTTCTTTTGGCAATAATGGATACAAATATAAGCAATTTATCTTAAAAAATGCAGAGGATCAGAAAATAAAAGAACTATTAAAATACTCGGAAAATTGGATTAGGTAAGTTGGACTAATAAGACGATATATTTCACTCCAGAGGTGTAAGAATTCACGACTTATTGCATCAGGATTTTCAGTTAATATCCTTTGAGCTTGTTCTCTGCTAGGAATCATACGTCACAATTATACTACCCTATAATATTTATTTCAGCGCTTACTTAAACTTATTTCTTAGCTCTTCCAAAACTTCCTTAGCAATATCCCTTCCACCCAACCCAAATGCCAGACCGCCGGCTAGGGCTAACATGGCAACAATACCTGTGAACAAAATACTTATCAAATCCTGCGCTACGCCTAACTGATTCAAAACAACCAAAACAGTAAAAAATAACGTCAACCATTTTGTGAAAACAGCAAGGGTGTTTGCCGATGTTACCCCAATTGTCTTTACGCTGTGCTTAACCAAATCATGGCCTAGATTGGCTGCGAGCAGTCCGACAAAACCTATTATCACCGCTACGATTACATTTGGAAGATAAAAGAGAAATTGATTGATTACATTTGTTGCTTGTGATAAATTCCACACCTCGAGTGTAGGAATAAGAAACATTATCACAACCGTCCACTTTAGTATTTCAGTCAATACCTCCTCCCAGATTCTAACTTCACTTTTTGCCATCAACCTTGTTTTTTCCAAAAGAGAAGCTAGCCTGACAAACTGAAAAAGAGATAAAAGTGCTTTTTTTAAAAAAGCTGCAATAATAAAACCTATTAAAAGTATCGCAATTCCGCTTAAAAAACTTGGTAGAAAGTTTAGGGATCTTTGCAGGAAATCTAGTATTATCGAGTTTAAAATATCTATCATCTTTAATCACCTCCCTTCTCGCCCAGAATAAACATCTTTATAGTATTTAATTTCCTTAACTGATCTGTCTGCATTTAACACAACCGATATAACGTCTAAAGAAAGCTTATAATCTTTTAGGTTTTTTTTCAATAGATATAACTGGATAGGCCGCATTAAATGTTTAACCTTAATAAAGTCGACAGCCTCATAGGGTTTTCCTTTGCTCTCTCCAACTCTTGTTTTCACTTCAATAAAATATATTTTCTTGTCTTTTTTTGCAATTAAATCAATCTCTCCCCAGTGAGTATGAAAATTATTTTCCAGGATTATATAACCTTTTGAGCGAAGAAAATCAGAAGCATATTTTTCGCCAAGTTTCCCAATATCCTTATTGTAAGTAGTCATTATAACAACTGTTGTCATTACGAGGAGTGAAACGACGAAGTAATCTCATTTGACTAGATTGCTTCCCCCGATTTTCATCGGGGTCGCAATGACAAATTAATTTCTTATGATAAGTGTGCTTTTACCTGTTGATCAGAAAGTTTTCTCAAAAAATACAGTTTGCTTCTTCTGGGTGCTGCTTTTTTCTGCAGGGTTATATTTTCAAGAAAAGGAGATATTAAAGGAATTATCCTCTCAACTCCGACTCCAGAACGAGATATTTTTCGAACCATAATCATTTTCGTTTGGGGTGTGTTACCTTTTACAGCTATCAAAATCCCTTTAAAAACCTGCTTTCGTTCTTTGTCACCTTCTTTAAATTTATAAGTAAGGTTAACTGTACTTCCAATTCTAAAAGTTTTGTCTTTATAAATAAATGAGTTGGCCATTAATTTATCTTAAATATTAAATGTCAAATGTCAAATCTAGTTTTAACATTTAACTTTTGACATCCAACATAATGCAATTTTATCAATTAATTATTTGTTTGACAAGTTTATTCTTACTCTGTATACTGAAGTTCCGTGATGCCACTCCGTTATTAAAATAAATTTAATAACTACGTTAGGCATAAATTTAATTTACCGATATCGACTATACCTAACGAAGCTATTATTTTTATAATCGGATAATAGCGAAGTGGTATGAAAACAAAATACGTATTTGTTTCCGGCGGCGTAATATCAGGCATAGGAAAAGGTACTATTGCCGCCTCCGTAGCCTTTCTTCTGCAAAAATCAGGTTTCAAAGTCACACCAGTCAAATGTGAGAACTATTTAAATATTGATGCCGGGACAATAAACCCAATCGAGCATGGTGACCCTTTCTTATGTGAAGATGGAACAGAAGCAGATATGGATCTGGGGACCTACGAAAAATTTTTGGATATTGACGTAGGATGTGAAAATTTTATAACAATGGGTCAGATTTACAAATCAGTCATAGAAAAAGAGCGTAGATTTGAATATAACGGAGAAGACGTCGAAGCCATCCCTTACATTACAAACGAAATTTTAAGAAGGATAATCGATGCTGGAAAAAAACATAAGGCAGATGTTGTCGTAGTTGAGTTGGGCGGAACAGCAGGGGAGTATCAGAACGTTTTTTACTATGAAGCTTCAAGGATTCTGTCTTTTAAAAACCCGGGAGACGTTGCCCATATTCACGTTGGTTATATGCCGACGCCTAAACACCTCGGCGAACCCAAAACCAAACCAATTCAACTTTCTGTACGAACATTAAATACTATGGGGATTCAACCAGATTTTATCGTTGCCCGCTCTGAAAAAACAATGGACAAACGTAGGAAAGATAGATTTGCCTTATTCTGTAATATACATCCTGAAGATGTGATATCTGCTCCAGATGTCGATATTATTTATGAACTTCCACTTCTTCTTAAGGAGCAAAACTTTCATAACAGATTACTAGCTAGACTGGGATTGAAAAAAGAAAAAGAAAATTTCTCAGATTGGGAAATATTTGTCAAGAAAGTTAAAAAAATAGAAAATTCAGAAAAGAAAATACAAGTTGGGATTGTAGGAAAATATTTTGCTACCGGTGAGTATCAGCTTAAAGATTCCTACGCTGCACTTTTTGATGCATTGCAACACGCAGCTTGGTTTAACAACCTTAAGGTTGAAACAGTTTGGATCGATGCTGAAAAAGTCTCCCGCGAAGAACCAACATCATTCTTTGGTAAAGTTGACGGTTTAATTGTTCCAATAGGTTGGGGAGATAGGGGAGCCGAAGGAATGATTACAGCTGCTGGTTATGCTAGAAAAAGCAAAATACCTTATCTAGGACTTTGTTATGGAATGCAACTAGCGGTTATCTCATTTGCCAGAGATATTTTAAATTGGAAAGATGCAAATACTACTGAAAATAACTCTAAGACTTCACATCCTGTCATTCATCTTATGCCTAAACAAAAAGAGTTTATGAAGAGAAGAGCTTATGGAGGAACAATGAGGCTTGGAGCTTGGAAAGCGCGAGTTAAGAAAAATACCTTAGCTTGGGATGCTTACAATAGATTCGGAGGATTTATTGATAAAAATACAGGTTTGACAACTGAAAGACACAGACATAGATATGAATTTAACAACAAATATATAAAAAATTTTGAAGAAAGAGGTTTGATTATATCTGCCCGATCGGTCGTAGAAAACCTTGTGGAAATTGTAGAATTACCAAAAGACATTCATCCATTTTACCTTGGAACCCAAGGTCATCCAGAATATAAATCCCGCCCTCTAAAACCCCACGCAATATTTCTGGAATTTATTGAAGCTTGTAAGCTAAGGAGATAATATTCAGAATCTGAGATTTGCAATTTGTTTATTTGGTTATTTTTTTCAATCCTTCCCTTTCGATTTGCCACAGGCGATTGTATTTGGCGACACGTTCACCCCGGCAAGGAGCACCGAATTTAACGAAGTCTGCCTGGACACCTACAGCAAAATCGGCTATGA
The DNA here is from genome assembly GCA_963845895.1 of Candidatus Roizmanbacteria bacterium. Lineage (GTDB taxonomy): Bacteria > Patescibacteriota > Microgenomatia > UBA1406 > GWC2-37-13 > CAWJTN01. The sequence goes on along the minus strand of CAWJTN010000001.1, from coordinate 1,156,560 downwards.
AACTGTCATTAGTTTCACCGGATCTATGAGAAACAATATAATTAAAATTATTTTTCCTAGCAACATCAATCACTTCCAGAGTCTCTGTGATTGTGCCAATTTGATTTGGTTTTATCAAAATAGTAGTACATGTTCTTTCATGTATGGCTTTTTCAAGTCTGATTTTGTTCGTGGTCAAAATATCATCTCCCACCAAGTAAATATTCTTTGGAATCACTTGATTTAACTTACTCCAACTCTCCCAGTCGTCTTGATTTATAGGATCCTCAAGAACAAGAATCGAGTAATTTTTAATCAGACTTATGATAAACTCTAAATATTCGTTGGCCTTTAATGGATGTGGTTTATCTTTAATATAATAATGGTTATTTTTAAAGAAATATGAGGCTGCTATATCAAGTCCAATAAACACGTCCAAACCGACTTTGAGTCCTTTTTGACTGATTGTCTCATTTAATACTTCTATTGCATCAATGTTAGTTGTAAAATTAGGCGTAAAACCACCTTCTTCACCTACTGAAATATTTGCATTACGATAGATCAAGACTTTTTTTAACTCATGAAAAAGTTCAACTGCTAACTCATAGGCTTTACCAAAAGTAAGCGACGACGATGGAATTACCTGAAATTCTTGAAACTCTAAGCTGTTATTTGCGTGTTTACCGCCGTTTATGATATTAAAGATCGGATCAGGCAATTTTTCGAGCCGAATTTCCGATTTAAATATTGATTTATATAAACTATTTATATATTGAAATAGTGGAACATTTAGCTCTTTTGCAGCTGCCTTAACTATTAGCTGAGAAATAGTTAATGTAGTATTTCCACCGAGTTTGCTTTTATTTTTAGTACCGTCCGCTTTTATCAACCATAGATCAACTTCCTGTTGCTTCAATGGGGAAACACCAACAAGTTTCGGACCAATAAGCTCATTTATATAAGATACTGCTTTTGATACGCCCATTCCCTCCATCCGCTTTGGATCATTATCTCGTAACTCTACAGCTTCATATTTACCAATAGATGTTCCGGCAGGTATCGCAGTCGTAACCTCATGATTGTTATCCAAAGTTAGTCTGCCTTCCAAGGTGGGAAATCCTCGCGAATCTATAATTTCATAGGCCTCAATCTTTTTTATGTTTGCCATAGATTTTTCTTTCTATATTGTAAATGTTTTCTCTAGTCCTGTAAATTGCATCAGGATTTACAGAAACACTGGTTATTCCAGACGCTACCAATTTTTCAACCAAATCTGGATAATCAGAGGCTGCCTGTCCACAAATTGAAGCAGTTACACCAGATTCTACACAGGTCTCTACTATATATTTTAAAATATTTACAACAGCCGGATGTCTTTCATCATAAATAGTTGCAACTTCAGAATTATCCCTGTCTACTCCCAATAACATCATAGTTAAGTCATTTGTACCAATGGAAACACCATCGATACCAATGTCGATAAATTCCTTAAGAGCCAAAGCACAGGCTGGAACTTCAACCATTATCCACAGTTTAAAGGCAGGATATTTGGTTAGACCATAATTTTGAATAATGTTTTTTATTTTTATTAGCTCCCAAGGAACCCTTACAAATGGAATCATTAAATGAAGATTCGAATAACCCATGTCATAAACTTTCCCTATCGCTTCAAGTTCGAGTTGAAAAACGTCGGGATTTGCAATATACCTATAGGCTCCTCTAAAACCAAGCATAGGATTCTCCTCCTGCGGTTCGTAGTCTTTGCCTCCTTTAAGATTCCTGTATTCGTTTGTCTTAAAGTCTGTCGCCCTGTAAACAACCGGTCTGGGATAGAAAGCTTTGGCGAAGTGGATTAAATCTTTGGCTAATCTATTTATAAAAATTTTCTGTTTTTTTTGCCGGATAAACTCTTTAGGATGGGTGCCAATCTGAGCAATTATAAATTCTGCCCGGAGTAAACCAATACCGTCAACATCCATTTTGGCAATCTTCTCAACCTGATCTGGGTCAGCTAAATTACAGTAGACTTTCGTAATTGTTTTTAAGAGATGAGTCTTCGTTTTATTCTTGGTTAAACTGGTCTTATCTGATAAATTTACTTTATTGGTTTTACCTTTATAAATTTCTCCTGCCGACCCATCAACTGTGACAATTTCGCTATTTTTTAAAACTTTGGTAGCTTTTTCCGTGCCGACAACCGCAGGTATTCCCAGTTCTCGAGAGACAATGGCGGCATGTGAGGTCCTTCCGCCTTTATCTGTGACAATTGCAGCTGCTTTTTTCATGGCCGGAACATAATCGGGGTTGGTCTGGGGAGCAACAAGAATATCGCCTTTATTAATTTTACCGATGTCTTTTGGTGATAGCATAATATTCACAGGACCCGATCCGACACCTGGAGAAGCCGGAGAACCCGTCAAAATGGGAAGTCTTTTATCATTCTCTTTTATTGCTTGCCCTGAAGTGAACTTGTTCTGCTTCAGGGTTGTGATTGGTCTTGACTGAACAATATAAACCCTATCTTTTTCAATCGCCCATTCAATATCTTGAGGAAAGAAGTAATGATTCTCAATTTCTTTAACTAAAAGAGCTATTTTTATAATTTCTTCGTCAGAAATCTTCTGCTTTTCACCTTTTTCTTTCTTTAAGGAATACTCTTTGTTTGATGTAGCAAATTTTTTTAAAAATATTTTTTGAAGTTTAATTTCTTTTTTTAAAATTACCAAGGAATTTTTATCTACTTCGTAATGATCAGGCGTGACTTTTCCTCCTACTATATACTCTCCCAGACCAAATATTGCTTCTATAACTATCTTATTCTTATCATTTGTCACAGGATCAAGACTGAATGATATACCAGATTTATCCGACTCCACCATCCGTTGAACAACTACCGCAAGTCCTATTTTAAAATGGTCAAATCTTTGCTCATATCGATAATAAATGGCTCGTGGAGTAAACAGGGAAGCCCAACAATCCTTAACTTTCTTCAACAATCTTGTTTCTCCCTGAACGTTAAGATAGGTCTCCTGTTGACCGGCAAATGAAGCAGTCGGAAGATCCTCGGCTGTTGCGGAAGAACGAACGGCGACGACTTCCTGGGAATAAAGATTTTTTACGTTCTGTAAACCTTCCTTGATTGTGTTGGCACGTGAAAAACGTTTTTCCTCTTTTATTTTTAACTGTTCGTAGAACGAAACAATTTTATGAACTACACCATCAGACATACTGGCAGTTGTTATGAGTTCTTTTATGTGATCGGAAGCTTGCTGGAGTTCGCTGGGATTTTCATAGTTGATTAGGCCAAGAAGGTGGTTTATCTTGTGCTGTATATTGGCTGTTTTAATAAAATCAAAGTATGCTTGTGATGTGACGATGAAACCGTAGGGGATAGGAAAATTAGAATTGGTCATCTCGCCTAAGTTGGCACCTTTCCCTCCAACTAATCCGACATCTTCCTTCCCGACCTCCTCGAACCAGACAATGTCCTTTTTTTGGGTCATAAGTTATAATATAAACAATTATTTGCTACTAATTCAACTAATAAACTATTTAGCTTGACATTAAAAGATAATTTGATAGTATTTAAAGCATTAAGATTCAAATTAAAATATGACAGAAAAATTAAGCGCGCTTGATGAGAAACAAACTTTTGCTTTAATAGAATCTTCAGTTAAGCAACTTGGTATTAAAACAGATGTAAATGATGTTTTGAATTGGTTAAAACAGTATCTTCAGGTTTATAACCAATTTGGTTTAGATCATCTCTACATGTTTGAGTTTATGAAAAATATCAGTTCTTTAGGATTTAATACATTTGAAAAACTCGATCCACAGGTTGATGAAGAATTTATCTGGATGGATAACTCTAGCTTGACGAATACATCAGGATCTGACTACTCAAGTGGAACAAATTTTGGACTAGCAATTATCGAAAGCAGATTAGAAAAAGCTGAAGGAAATTTACGTCAGCAAAATCTTATTAGACTAAGTAGAAAAGGGGGGTTTCCATTAGATATTCATTATTTGAAACCAAAAACGAAATTATATAGATATACACCATTTTTCAAACGTTGCGCTCCAATACCTCAACGACAATGATATAATCTGATCTAGTTGACTTTTGAAAACAGCTTTGCTAAACTTCATTCTACCAATGGAAATTAACCAATTCTGACGGCAACATTGGAGACTCAAAGTTAGCTCTCCTAACAGCCTCGCATTAATTTTTAATTTGAAATTTTAGATTTTTATTATGTGTATGGGCCTATAGCTCAATTGGCCAGAGCGTCGGATTTGCATTCCGAAGGTTTGGGGTTCAACTCCCCATAGGTCCACTGCACTTTGAAAATTAGAGGTAGGTCACAATGATATCCGCCAAACGGCGGATACTAATAAGAAAGATGGGAGAGATAATGCTAATGGCGGATGCCTTGGCAGTTTAAGCCGAAGAAGGACGCGTACTTAAGCGCGAAATCAACGGTGAGTCCTTAAGTAGACGTCACCAACCGTTGGTTTCCGAATGGGGCAACCCCTTTGCAGTAATGCAAAGGATCAGGTGCCGTATGGTACCTGAAGGGAACCTGGTGAACCGAAACATCCAAGTAACCAGAGGAAAAGAAATCAATAGAGATTTCGTTAGTAGCGGCGAGCGAAAGCGAAACAGCCTAAATTCTAGCGCAAGCTGGAAAGTTGCGGGACCACAGTAGGGAGTTAATTTTGGTAAAAGAATGCTTTGGAAAAAACAGCCATAGAGAGTGAAAGCCTCGTATTTGAAATTAGAGTTTACCCCGGTGGGTTTCCCAAGTACCACGAGTCACGGCAAACCTTGTGGGAATCTGGGTCGGTCACGATCCAAGGCTAAATACTTAAACTAACCGATAGTGAACTAGTACCGCGAGGGAAAGGTGAAAAGTCCCCCAGTGAGGGGAGTGAAATAGAACCTGAAACCATTAGCTAACAAACAGTGAGAGCTTGTGCGTTGCACAAGAGCTAAATTTCTAATTTCTAATTTTCTAATTGATCTAAAACTTAGGTTAATTAGTTATTAGATTAATTAGGTTAATTTATCCTCGCGCAGCGCGCGAGTGATCTCGTGCCTATTGAAGAATGAGCCAGCGAGTTTTCGATAACTGCTCGATTAACCCCGCTCAGCGGGGGGAGGCATAGGGAAACCGAGTCCTAATAGGGCGTTCGTAGTTATCGAAAGACCCGAAACTGGGTGAGCTAACCATGAGCAGGGTGAACTCCGATAAAAGTCGGAGGGAGGCCCGAACCCGTTGTCGGTGAAATGACATGGGACGACTTGTGGTTAGAGGTAATATGCCAATCGAACTCAGAGATAGCTGGTTCTCCTCGAAATATATTTAGGTATAGCGGTCCGATGAAATTTTGCGGGATAGAGCGACTAGATGGTTGTGAGAGCGTAAGCGATTACGACCAACTAAACTCCGAATACACAAAATTTACTCCGGACAGTCAGTCTTACCGGGATAAGCCGGTACAGGCAAAAGGGAAACATCCCAGATTCTCGTCTAAGGTTCCTAAATGATTTTTAAGTGGAAAAGGCCGTTAGATTTCCAACACAGTAGGGAGGTTGGCTCAGAAGCAGCCATCCTTTAAAGAGTGCGTAACAGCTCACCTAAATAATCCCGCTCAGCGGGATGGAAGTCTGGCGCCTAAAATGATCGGAGCTAAAAAATCTACCGAAGACGGAACCACGTTCATGTAAACTGAACGTGGGGTAGAGGAGCTTCTCAATAGCTATGAAGCCCTGACGTAAGTTGGAGTGGAGCTGTTGAGAGTGAGAATGCTGGCATAAGTAGTGAATCTCCCGATGAAAACTCGGGTTGCCGTAAACCTAAGGTTTCCTCAGCAATGTCAATCAGCTGAGGGTTAGTCGGATCTAATCCCGCCACCATTTGGCGGCGGGAGATGTACAAGCAGTTAATATTCTGCTACTTGATTTAAATCGTTATCACTTGTTGTGCGACGAAATTTGAATATTCAGGCCTTCTATATGGGGGTTTAAGTATCAAGTCCAAACGCAAGTTTGGATGAGGTGCGAATACGACCCCGCCTTTGGCGGGGAAGCTGAATCTCTTTAAGTTTCCGGGAAAAACACAATAAGGAGATTTGAGTCAGTCCGTACCAATAACCGACTCAGGTGGGTTGGTGGAGAACACCAAGGCATACGAGTAAGAATGATTCAAGGAACTCGGCAAAAAAACTGAGCGTAAGCTTTGCAAGATGCTCTGTCCCGCTTAGCGGGATCGCAGCGAAAGTTTGTCAACCGACTGTTTAGCAAAAACACAGGTTCCTGCAAACCCCAAAAGGGAAAGTATAGGAGCTGAGGCCTGTCCGGTACTGGTAAGTTAACCACTTTGGGTGACTCCGACGAGCAATCTTCGGACGAGCTTGAGGTGTAAGCTCCAGTGAACGACAGCTCTAACCCTGAGAGTTCTAAGGTAGCGTAGCCCCTTGCCGGGTAAGTTCCGGCCCGCATGAAAGGTGTAACGAGTTGACAACTGTCTTGAATCATCGCTCGACGAAATTGAAATGGCTGTGAAGATGCGGCCTACCTGCACCTGGACAAAAAGACCCCGGGAGCTTTACTGAAACTAGGCATTGGTGAGAGACGATGAACTGTTGAGCGTAGGAGGGAGCCTTCGGGCAACAATGAAACACCTCTCTTTTATCTTTTTTCACCTTATCCAGCTCAGCTGGAGACAGTGCTTGGCGGTCAGTTTAACTGGGGCGGTTTCCTCCAAAAGAGTAACGGAGGAGCGCAAAGGTCAGCTAACTGCGGATGGAAATCGCAGTGATAGTGCAAACGCGAAAGCTGGCTTAACTGTGAGGATGACTATCCGATCAGATGCGAAAGCAGGCGTTAGTGATCCCCCGAATCGCTGTGATAGCGGTCGGGGCTTAACGGATAAAAGCTACCCCGGGGATAACAGGCTAGTCACGCCCGAGAGTTCATATCGACGGCGTGGTTCGGCACCTCGATGTCGGCTCACTGCATCCTGGGGCTGTAGTCGGTCCCAATGGTTGGGCTGTTCGCCCGTTAAAGCGGTACGCGAGCTGGGTTCAGAACGTCGTGAGACAGTTCGGACTCTATCCGGTGCAGGCGTTTGGAATTTTGAGGAGACACTCCTACAGTACGAGAGGACCTAGGATGTGGAGATCCCTGGTGTATCGGTTGTCCCAAAAGGGCATTGCCGAGTAGCTATATCTCCATTCGATAAACACTGAATGCATCTCAAGTGTGAAGCGAACTCCAAGATTAGAATTCCTTATTAGCTTTCCCGAAGAATACGGGATTGATAGGCGTCAGATGTAAGTCCTGTAAAGGATTTAGTCAAGACGTACTAAGTAGCAACTCTCCCATCTTTCTTGTTAGAAAATAAATTTATGAAGATATATCGATTGGTCCAACAACTCTGAGAACTTCATCCAATGTTGTCAAGCCGGATAAAACTCTACTTAAAGCAACATCTCGAAAAGTTTTCATTTTTTTGCTTTTCAATAGCTGATAAATTGTCGACATTGGTTTTTTATCTATAATGCTTGTTTTAATTTCATCATCAAATGTAACTATTTCGTATATACCGGTTCTACCTAAATAACCTGAATGTTTACATTGATAACATCCTTTTCCCCTTGATAAGTTAGCAACTGTTTTTCCTAAAATTTTATTTTCAGCTTCACTCGGTCGATAGTTTTCCTTACAAGACTGACAAATTTTTCTGATAAGGTTTGTAGTTATTACACCTCTTATACATTGAGCTAGAATTGTTTGCGAAATTTTCATTTCTGCAAGTCTTGTGATAAGTCCTGGAATATTAAAGGTATGAAATGTTGTCAGAACCAATATACCGATCAAAGAAGCTTGAAATGCCATCTGTGCTGTATTACTATCTCTTATTTCTCCCAACATTATGACGTCAGGATCTTGTCTAACAACAGATCTTAATGCTTTGTCATAAGTAAAACCTATTGTATCGTTAATCTGAGTCTGTCGAATATTTGTCATCTGATACTCAACTGGGTCTTCCAAGGTAACTATATTTTTTTCAGGGGAGTTTAATGTATTAATAATCGAATAAAGAAGATTAGTCTTTCCAGAGCCAGTAGAACCAGTGATAAGCAGCATTCCTGACCTAATTTGAATTAGACGTTTTAGACTATCTAACTGATCTAGTTCAAAGCCTAGTGAATCGAGCTTCATCAACATATCTTCACGGTTCAGGATTCTTAAAACAAGAGTTTCTCCGTATAAAGTCGGCAAGGATGAAACTCTAAAGTTATAGATCACATTTTTGAATTTAAATTCAAAATGACCGTCTTGGGCATACCGGTGATCGGTGATATTCATTTGAGACAATACTTTTATTTGCGAAATTGAGTTATCTTGAAGTGATTTATCTAACTTCTTGTATGAGTGAAGTATTCCGTCGATCCTAAAGCGAACGTTGAATGATTCTTTATCAGGCTCTAAATGAATGTCGCTTGCACGACTTTCTATTGCGTTTTGAAGAACTTCGATTAATAATGTATCTAAGATTGTTTCTATATAATTTAATATAATACTTCACAAAGTGAAGTTCAAATAATTATGATAATTCTCTCGATTGATTCCGGTTTAGAAAAAACCGGTTTCTCCATTATTAAAAAAGGTGAGAAAACTTTTGAATTTGTAACTTCCGGACTTATAAAAACAGATAAAAAAGAGGATTACGGAAAAAGAATACTTAAAATCTATTCGGAAACTAAAAAAATTGTTGAAAAATTTAAGCCTGGTAAAATAATTTTAGAAAGACTCTTCTTTTTTAGAAATCAAAAAACAGCAATAAGCATTGGACAAACTCAAGGAGTAATTATTCTTCTTGCTGGAGAAAATAACATACCATTAGAATTTTTGACGCCTCTTCAAATTAAGCAAATTGTTACAGGTTATGGACAAGCTGATAAAAAATCAGTAAGAAAAATGGTAGAAATGACGGTTAAACTGAATAAGACAATTAAAGAAGACGACGAAATCGATGCAATTGCCTGTGGTCTTGCTTATTGCTACTTAAATCGAACCCTGTTAGAATAATTTTATGACCCCCATTATTCTAATTGTTCTTGACGGATTTGGCATGGCGCCACCTGGTCCTGGTAATGCTATATATCTGGCTAATCCAGCTAACATAAACTCTTTCTTATTTTCATATCCTAATACAACATTAAAAGCCTCTGGTTCTGCGGTGGGTTTACCTGCTGGAGAAGTTGGAAATACCGAAGTCGGCCATCTAAATCTTGGAGCAGGCAGGATTGTTTATCAGGACTTACCAAGAATCAATATGTCAATCGCCGATGGATCATTCTATAAAAATGAAGTATTTCTAAATGCAATATCACATGTAAAAAAATACAACACAAAACTACATATTCTTGGATTGATCGGGGAAGGAGCTGTACATTCAAGTGTTGAACATCTATATGCTCTTCTGTATTTAATGAAAGAAAATAACTTGGAAAATGTATTTATCCATGTTATTACTGATGGTAGAGATTCGCCTCCAAAATCAGCTCTCGAATCTGTAAAAAGTCTTAATGAGAAATTAGATTCTTTAAGACTTGGTACAGTGTGTTCGGTTATTGGTAGATATTACGGAATGGATAGAGATAGACGCTGGGAAAGAACAGAAAAAGCCTATAACTGCCTTACCAAGGGAGAAGGAGAAAAAGCAAAAAGTGCAATTGACGCTATCGAACAATCTTATAAACAGGGCAAAACAGATGAGTTTGTTGAACCAACAAATGTAATTAATTCTGATAGCAAACCGATTTCTTTGATAGGTGAAGGAGATGCCGTTATCTTTTTTAATTATCGTATAGATCGTCCCAGACAGCTTACTAAAGCTTTTGTGCTTGATGACTTTGAAAATGAAGCTAATAAAAGTTTCTCTTTTGATCCTTACGCTATAAAATATTTTAAAACTCACCTCCCGAAAGAAGAAATTGTAAATCCTCCATTTGCAAGGGGATCTAAAATAAAAAATCTTGATTTCGTTACTATGACAGAGTACGAAAAAAACATAGCGACAAATATTGCTTTTCCACAGTTTAGGGTTCATACTCCTCTAGGAAAAGTACTTTCTGATGCAGGTTTCTCACAACTTCGAATGTCCGAATCTGAAAAGGAAAGGTTTGTTACTTTCTATTTCAATGGACAGAACGAAATGGTTTTTCAAGGAGAAGAAAGATTAATTATCCCGTCGCCAAAAGTCCCAACCTATGACTTTAAGCCGGAAATGTCTGCTTATGAACTTACTAATATGCTCATTAGTAAAATGAGTGAAAAAAAATATCATTTTATTTTACTTAATTTTGCCAATCCAGATATGGTCGGACATACTGGAAATATTCAAGCAACAACAATGGCTATAAAAGTTATTGATAACTGTCTTGGCAAAATAGTGAGAGAATGTTTAAATCTGGAGTATAACTTGTTGGTAACAGCGGATCATGGAAATGCGGAACAAAAAATTAATCCAGAGACTGGTGAGATTTCTACCGAGCATACCAGTAATCCAGTTCCCTTTCTGGCCATAAGCAATAAATACCAAGGAAAATTTATTAAACTCCAGTCTGGGATTTTGGCTGACGTTGCGCCAACTGTTTTGTCACTTCTTGAAATTCCAAAGCCTGAAGAGATGACCGGAAGAAACCTGTTAGAGGAGGTTCGTTAGTTAGCTCCTAACTTAGCCAATATTTTCGCTGCATAGCTAGATCCTTTTCCCATTGATTTTTCAATATCTTTTGTTTTCAAGTATTCCGAAATAAATCCTGCCGTGTAGCCGTCTCCTGCACCAGTACTGTCAACTATTTTTTCTACCTCAACTGCTTTTTCATGAAAAACTTTGCCATTTAAATACGCATAACTGCCTTTTTTCCCTTCAGTGATAATGACTATTTTTCCTTTTAAAAATTTTGCATACCAGTTCACCACATCATCTGCAAAATGAATGTCTTTGTATGGCGCCTTGACTAGCTCTGAAAATTCGTGGTCATTTAATATTAATATGTCTATTTTTTTTAGGAAATTTTCCAGCTGTTGTTTTTTTCTTCGACAATCTTCGACTCCTAAATTGACTACCGTTGTGACTTCAAATTTTTTGATATGGTTCAAAATTTCCTCTCTTTCGCTTAATGCAACATTTGGTTGATTACCTAAATAAAGAATTTTTGCATTTTTTAGTTTATTTAATGTAATTTCGTTACTTAAAATATGTTGATGAGGAGTAGAGTAGTGAACGATTGTTCTTTCACCTTTTTCTGTAAGGAAAATTGTTGAAAGATTGATATAGTTATCTTCGTAGTCAAGTAAACCTGTCGACACTTTTCCGTTTATTAATTCTTCAAGAATAAAGCTTTTAAAAGCATTTTTTCCTACTTTTCCGGCAACAGCTACTTTTAATCCATTTTTAGCCGCTCCGATGGCAACATTTGCCCCCCCACCACCAACAGCCGTATGATATTCTTTAGCAAAGTATTTGCCACCAACAGCCAGCTGAAATCGATTGTCTTTGTGAGTCAACGATTCACCTTTAAAAAAAAGGTCAATACTAATGTTGCCTATTGAGATAAGATCGTACATATGATATAAATAAGATTATCTAAGTATGATAGTAAATTCAAACGAGAATTTAATATCACGGAGGACGAATACGTTTGACAAGTTAAAGATTGTTGCAGTAACATTGTTTAATCCCTTAGCTATATCATGGACTCCACCAGAAGTTTTAGATCGTAGACTTTCTGTTAAAACAAGAGATAAGAGAACTGACCATAACGTAACTCATATAATAATAGCAGCTTTTAAAAGAGATTTGAAATCTGATAATTCCATAGCCAGACAAACTGCAAAATTACAATTGCCTAAATTAAGACAAGAGCTAAGAGAGCAGCATCGAAATGGTCAGCCATAATTATTAATCTATAGTAAATACAATTCAATGGGATATTTCATTAAAGAAGTAAATAATCTTTATCCACCATTGGTAGAAATTGCAAAAGAACATGTTGGTCTTCATGATGAACAAAAACGTCATAAAGAACAAATGTTAAGTTCAATCCCATTGGTGAGATTGGCTCACAAAATTGCTCTTGGATTTATTGGTGTAAATTTATGGGTCGACCACACAGCGGGTGGTCTTCCACATGAATTAATGGTTTTTCACGTAAAAACTTGAATTAATCTCTACTTACCTGTTTAACTCTATATTCTTCTAATCGTTTTTTAATTATAGGAAATTTTTCAACCGAATATTTATTCATAAAATATGTAACAGCCCGTTTTGATTTATCAATTAGTTGAAAATCAGAAAGTGAAGCAATTTTGAGGTTCATATAACCGTGTTGTCTTGTTCCAAAAATCTCTCCGGGTCCACGGAGTTTTAAATCGTATTCAGCCAGCTGAATCCCACTTTGAGTTTTAGTAAATAAATTTAAACGTTCCAGAACTTTTTCATCGTCTGATTCTGTGTATAACAAACAGTAAGACTGCTTACTTCCTCTGCCAACTCTACCTCTAAGTTGATGAAGTTGAGCCATGCCAAATCTTTCGGCTGCCTCAATTATCATAATAGTTGCATTTGCTATATCAATTCCCACTTCAACAACCGGAGTTGCAACAAGTATGTCGATTTTTTTATCCTTAAAGTCTTGCATCACCTGATTTTTTTCTTTTGACTTTACTTTTCCATGCAACAGTCCTAACTTAAATTCTGGAAAAACTTCTTTTTTTAGTCTTTCAAACTCTTTTGTTGCCGCCTTGACCGTCTTCATGGTCTCAATCTCTGACTCTTCAATCAAAGGACAAACAATAAATACCTGTGTTTTATGTTCCTTAATCTGTTTTTTAATCCATTGATAACCTGATTCGCGTTTTTCTTTTGGTACAAGAAAAGTTCTAATCGAAATTCTTCCTTTCGGCATCTCGTCAATTACAGACAAATCAAGTTCACCGTACAATGTCAAAGCTACGGTTCTTGGAATTGGTGTCGCAGTCATTGTTAATAGATGAGGGTTCAAGCCTTTGTTTTTTAACTCGGCTCGTTGGACAACTCCAAAACGATGTTGCTCATCGACCACGACAAAACCTACTTTTCCAAACTTAATTTTTTTTTGAACCAACGCATGCGTTCCAATAATGATATCAGCTTTATTAACTTCATTGTCGCTTGGTTTATCCGAGCCTGTTAACAAGCACACCTTTAAGGTGTGCTTAAACATCTCTATTAAGGTTTTATAATGTTGGAAGGCTAAAATTTCGGTTGGAGCCATGAAAAGTGACTGATATCCATTGAGGTGAGCTACATAGCAAGCTATGGCTGCTATTACCGTCTTTCCGCTCCCAACATCACCTTCCAAAAAGCGATTCATTGGTCTTGTTTTTACTAAATCTTTCTTAATTTCTTCAATTACTCTTAACTGTGCATTAGTTAAATTAAAGGACAAGTCATCGATAATTTTTTTTAAATTGCTTTCAAATTTATAAATTTCAAATGAGTTTCCAACATTTTCCTTATCCCATTCTTTTCTTATAATTGAATTGGACAGCTGAATAATAAACAGTTCATCGAAACCCAGCCGTTCTCTTGCTTTTTTGGCCAATAATTGATCTTTAGGAAAATGAATGTTTCTGTAAGCAGAAGATTTATCAAGTAGATTATTGAAAGAAATAATTTCTTTAGGATAAAATTCAGCTAAATTACTTTTCTCTTGACTATGATCATAGTTGTTTATCAACCAAAAAATTTTTTCTCTCAATACTCTAGAAGATAGTCCTTTTTGTTCAGAATAAACTGGAACTAATCTACCAGTATGAATTGTTTCTTGATTTAAATCTTTTAGTATTTCGTACTCTTTTACTTCTAGAGTTTGGTTATGTAGAAAATTTTTTACTAAACCTGCGACCGAAATAAATGATTTGGGTTTTAGAATCCTTAACAAATAAGGCTGATTGTACCAATTTAATTCTATTTTAAACTTTCCGTCATTTAAAATTGCTTTTTGAATCTTTAAACCGGACTTCGTATAAATGTTGCTTATTTTCTCTAAAACTCCTTTAACGGTAACCACCTCTCCGTCTTGAACTTTTTCAATAGGGGAGACCAAAGAATAATTATCGTAACGGAATGGAAAATAGTTAAGAATGTCCCAGTATGTATTTATTCCGATTGATTTTAAACGTCTTATGGTAACAGAACTTGTCCTTGGCAGATTTACGATTGATTGATCTAAATTCATTTTTGTTTTATCTCACAAACAGTAACGGTGCAAGGGATGAAAGAATAAGAAGTATCGACGAAACAATAATAATCACCTTCCAAACAGATTCTTTTTTAAATTTAAATAACTTTCTTAGTTTAGGCATTGCATCATTATGATAAAATATTTACATGTATATATCAAGAAGAAATAGACTTGACCGACAATATCTTAAGCAGAAAATAATTTTTTACGGATTAATCTTTCTAACCGGTTTTATAATTTTATCATTTCTCGTCACTCTTGCTCTGTTTGCTTGGTATGCTAGAGATCTTCCCTCTCCAGGGAAATTGTCCCAGGTTACCAATAACTCAACTGTATTTTATGATAGAGATGATAAGGTTCTTTTTGATATGTATAAAGATAAAAATAGATATCCTGTCGCACTGTCTGATATTTCCAATTATCTGAAAAAAGCTACAGTTTCTATTGAAGATAAAAATTTTTATAAACATCAGGGAGTCTCTGAAACAGGAATCATAAGAGCCGCCCTAAGTATAATTTTTCGCGGTAGTATTCAGGGAGGATCCACAATTACGCAGCAATTAATTAAAAATGTCCTTCTAGATTCCTCACGAAATATTTCAAGAAAAATTAAAGAAATTATTTTAGCCTATGAAGTAGAAAGAAAATATACAAAAGATCAGATCCTGGAAATGTATTTGAACGAAGCGCCCTACGGAGGAACATTTTGGGGTGTTGGATCGGCCTCAAAAGGATATTTTGGAAAAGAACCTAAAGATTTAAATCTCGTTGAATCAGCAATTTTGGCCGGCCTGCCGCAAAATCCCAGCAATTATTCACCTTTTATTGGAAAGGGTGATCTTTGGAGACCCAGGGCAAAAGACGTTTTAAGAAGAATGAGAGAAGACGGAAATATCACGAGTCAGCAAGAACAGAACGCGGATAAACAACTGGAAGCATTCAAATTTACCTCTCCTAAACTTGCCATCAATGCCCCCCATTTTGTTTTCTATGTCAGAGATCAGATTGAAAAAGATTACGGAGCAAAACTTCTTGATCAAGGAGTTAGAATTAAAACTACTTTATCACTGGATGTCCAAAATACGGTTGAAAAGATTGTAAAAGATCAGATTGAACAGTTAAAAGGCTACAATCTTACAAACAGTGCAGTAGTTGTTCTTGACTCCCAAACAAATGAAATCCTAGCTATGGTAGGGTCTTACGATTATAACAATGAAAAGTTTGGAAAATTCAATGCGGCTATTGGACTGCGTCAACCTGGAAGCGCAATAAAACCTATAAACTATGCCGTAGCTTTTGAAAAAGGATATACTCCTTCCACGGTTCTTATGGATGTAAAAACGGTCTTTCCCCAATCGTCAGGTCTACCTGACTATGTCCCTGTAAACTATGATGGTAAGTATAGAGGTCCAATGCAGCTCAGGTTTACACTAGGAAATTCTGAAAATATTCCGGCTGTAAAACTTTTAGCCATGGTAGGGATAAAAGATTTTCTACAAAAAGCCTCTGATATGGGACTTGAGACATTTACTCCTACCGACCAAAATTTAAAGCGATTTGGGCTTGCCGTGACTTTGGGTGGAGGAGAAACTACACTTTTGGATTTAACTTCTGCATTCTCAATATTTGCCAGAGGCGGAATCAAAAAAGACCTATCTACAATCAATGAAATCGACGACTATCAGGGAAAAGCATTATTTAAACAGGTTAAGACAAATGAACAAAAAGTCCTTTCACCTGAAGTAGCTTTCTTAATTTCACATATACTATCCGACAATAATGCCAGGCTTGATGTTTTTGGCCCAAATTCATATTTAAATATTCCAGGAAAAACTGTAGCTGTCAAAACAGGAACGACTGACGATAAAAGAGATAACTGGGCTATAGGTTATACAAACGGAATTACGGTAGGCGTATGGTCGGGCAATAACGATAATAGTCCGATGAATCCAAAAATAGCCTCTGGCGCAACAGGAGCTTCTCAAATCTGGTATAAACTGATGATTGCACTGCTAAAAAAATATCCTGACGGCATAATGGCTAAGCCTGATGATGTAAAGGCGGTAACCGTAGACTCGCTCTTTGGAGGCTTACCTCACGACGGAATTCCTACGCGTACAGAATATTTTATTGACGGAACACAACCAACTGATTTATCTCCATATTATAAAAAAATAGACATCTCCAAGGTCAACGGAAAGTTGGCAAACGACATAGAGATTAGAAGCGGAAACTATGATGAGAAAGAATATTATGTTATTACTGAAAATGACCCCGTTTCCACCGACGGTAAAAACCGCTGGCAAGAGGGGATTGATGACTGGGAAAAAGCTCAATCTGATACAAAATACCATCCGCCTACGGACACTTCAGATGCTTCAACAGATTTGGTGGTGGTACAAATAAAATCACCTTCTGATAAAACAACAGTAAACGGTAACAATGTGACTATAACTGGTAAAATAGCAAGTGTAGTACCGATAAAAAACACTCAACTTTTAATAAACGAGAATGTTTATAAAAATTACGACGGCGATAATAAGGATTTTAACGAAACTTTAAATCTATCGGATGGAGTTTATACTTTAAGATTGCTATCAACTAATGTAAACGGAAAACAAGGGGACTCAATAGTTACCATCGGAGTAAATAAATCTTGGGATTCCGGTTCTCCAACTCCTATACCTTAATAAACTATTGTATTGTATCTTTTATTAACTGAAGTTCATTTTTGGCTTCCTCTTCTTTAATGTTTCTTACGGTTGAAGCAAAGTAAAATCGAATTGTTATCTTATTTTTAAAAGTGTCAACAACCTCTATATTTCGCAGCAATTTTGAAATTTTAAAAGCCTTCTCTTTTATTTCAAAATAAGTAATTTGTGGTTTCAGCTCTATGTTTAAATCCAGTTTTACCGTGGCATAAGGATTAATGGGTTTGTAATTTGACAGATCCTTGGCAAAATTAATCAATCTTTCAAAATCAAAAACTGCTAAGTAAACCTTGGATTTAATTTGATTTTTTAATTGATAGTAATCCTTCAGTTGGCCAAATTCTCCTAACCATTCATTATTTTTAACTATTTTTCCTTGTACATTTGACAATAGTAATGGATGTTCGCTTTTTAAGATCTGGTAAGAATTTATATTTAACTCTCTTAATAAGGCATCAACTATTCCTTTTAAGTCAAAATAACTGGAGTTGGTAACTATCCCTAGTTTATATTTTTCTTCCGGCAAATCGCCTTTTTTTTCTTTATAGGTTTTTGCTATTTCAAAAAATTTGACTACGTTAGTCTTGCCTTCGTTCTCTTTAACATTTTTTAAAAGGGACGGCATCAGGTGGGCGCGCATATATTCAAAATCCTTGGAAATTGAGTTTTTCAAGACCAAATGATCGGAAACCGAAAGATTTGAATTTTCAATCATCTCCTTAGATATCATTGAATAGTTCACAACTTCATGTAAACCTAAATTTTTTAGAAAATGTTTTACTTTGGACTGTAATTCATATAGAAATTCTACGTCTTTGGGCTGTTTTATATAAGATGCACTTTGCACCAGATTGGGAAGTTTATTGTACCCATAAATTCTGGTAATCTCTTCAACCAGATCCTCTTTAATTGAAACGTCTCTCGATCTAAATGAAGGAACTGTAACGGTTACCATTTCTTCATTGCCCTTAATATTTGAGTTTTTAAAGCCTAAATTCTCAAGAATTTTTACGATCTCATTTTTGGCTATTTTGATCCCGACTATTTTATTGACATTTGAAACAGAAACGGAGACTTTCTTAGCTAAATATTTTTTAGGGTAAAGGTCGTGAATTTTACTTGCAACTTTTGCGCCTGCATATTTTTGGTATAGATCAATTCCTCGAAGCAGAGCGGTCTTTGGCAGTTCCGGATCCGGACCTTTTTCGTTTAAAGTAGCAGCCATTGTCCTTAGTGCTAGTCTCATTGAAGTCCTTCTAATTACAGTCGGATTATTCGATTCTATAAAAAAAACTATTCTTTTAGTTTGAGAAGTAACAACGCTGTTTTCAGCTCCCATAATTCCAGGTAAATCGATCACTCTTCCCGAACCGTCATCGATAATCACGTCATCTTGATTTAACTCACAAACTTTTCCGTCCAGACTGACGAATTCCTCTCCATTTTTGGCTTTTCTAACGACCAGTTTATTAGTTTTAATTCGATCATAATCAAATACATGTGTCGGTTGTCCAAGTTCTAACATCACGTAATTGGTTATATCAATGAGATTATTTAGAGATCGAACTTGGCATTCTTCTAATCTGTTTTGCATAAATTCAGGCAGTTGCCCAACCTGGACATTATCCATGACAACCGCGATAATTCTGTTGCATAAATGTCTTGTGTCCGAAACGGCCAACGGTAATCTATTGGAAGCTTTTTCCTCTTTTATTAGATCCATTTCTTTCAGTTTTGCTAACTTTCCAAACTGTGGAAGAATAGCACTTGCTTCTCGACCAATTCCGTAAACTGATGCCGTATCAACTCTATTGGAGGTTATTTCAATTTCAAAAACGTAATCGTTGTCAACCTGTTCAATTTTTTCAATCGAGGGACCACACATGCATAAGTATTTTTGAAGTTCAAAAGGTGTAGCGTCAGTTTCCAGAAATTCAAGAAGCCAGTTATATGTAATTTTAATATTCATTTTTAAAATTGTTCTAAAAATCTAATATCTCCGCTATACAGATCCCTTATTTCATCTAATCCCAGCTTCATCATCAGACATCTTTCTGGACCAAAACCAAAAGCCCAGCCGGTATAAACGTCCGGATTGATACCGCCGGCCCTCAAAACATTAGGATGTACCATTCCTGACCCGCCCAACTCCATCCATCCCGATTTACATACCTTACACTTGATTTTGTCAGAAACAGAATCATTTATAAAACCAGTTCCTCCACAAATATTGCAGGATATGTCCGTTTCAAATGATGGTTCTGTAAACTGAAAATGATGCGGTCTTAAGCGAATTTGTCTATTTTCACCAAAAAATTCTTTGGCAAAATAGTCAATCGTGCCTTTAAGATTTGTAATATTTATCCCTTTATCAACGCATAAACCCTCGAACTGATAAAACATGGGGGCATGGGTTGCGTCCCAGTTTCTGCGATAACACTTGGCAATATTGATCATTCGTATTGGCGGTTTGCCGATTCTTAGCATTTCTCTAACTTGCCCTGACGAAGTATGCGGAGACAGAACTAAACTTCCCATTTTTTTACTCTCTTTAGATTCAATAAATAGACTCTCAAAATCGTCTCTCGCCGGATGGTCTTTTGGCATGTTTAAGCTGTCAAATGCATAATATTCCCATTCAACTTCCGGATAGGTCATGCGAATGAATCCTATTTTTGTAAAGATTTTACTTATTTCTTCTATCGCGTAAGTCACCGGATGAAGACTACCTTTTGGATATTTTTTTCCAGGAAGCGTGATGTCCACATATTCCGTCTTTTCATTTTTTTTTAATATCTCATTTCTTTTTGTTTCAATTAATTGATTAATTGTTTCTTTAAATTCATTCACTCTTTTTCCTAAATCTCTTCTTTCTCCTGCAGGAAGTTTTTGAATGTTTTCTAATAGTTTATTAATCGATCCGTTTCTTCCCAAATATTCAATTCTTAGATTTTCTAACTGACTAACTGCGGTAATTTTATTTAACTCACTTTCAAATTCTTTTTTTTCTTTTTCCAAATCAAACATATTTGAAATTATAATCTATTTAAACAACTCCGTAACGTATATTGGTGGTACCATTTTGAAAAGTAATGTTGGCAATCCAAATCTTTCCTATTTCTTTTGTATTTTTTACCTGGACTCCACCATCTGGCATAGGCGGAAAGTTTCCAATCTTTATCATTCTTAACGGTTTATTCTTCGGTAAATTGTCAGGTAAAAACTGACACTCTTTTTTCAATTCATCATAAGTTGTTTCTTTTGTAATTATTTCTAATCCTTGTAATACATATTTATTAACTTCAGCTTCAAGTTTTTCTTTTATTGCAGGATCAATTTCACCTTGATATTCGATGAATGCTTTTTTTCCATGACCTCCTTTTGTCGGAGTTAAATTAGTAACCATAGTCATTAGAACATCATGAAGCAGATGGCCGGCAGAATGAATTTTCATAAATTTATATCGCCAATTCCAATCTAAAATTTCTTTTACTTCTTGATTTGCTTGAATGTCGCCTTTTACTTGATGAATTATTTCGCCATTTGAAAATCTGACGTATTCAACTCTTGAATCTCCCAATGTGCCTCGGTCTGATGGTTGACCACCGCCTTCTGGGTAAAAGATTGTTTGGTCAACTATGACATTTAATAAATTTCCTGACGCTTCAACAGATAGAACTTTTGCATCTAGTTCCTTTTTATACGGATCTTCGTAATAGACTTGTTTAGTTTGCATAGTTAGTATTAACAAATTTATTATAAATGCAGCTTGATTAATCTGCAACTGCCTATAATTTGTTATTGTATAATTCCTTTCAAAGAGGGGTAGGTATTTAAAGTCTCATGGGCTTTACCTACCCCTCTTTATGATTTCACCAACTCATTTCATTATGCTCCACTGGTTTTTCAGGACTTTTTTTATCTTTAAGTGTTGACATAGCTTCTTGAAGCATCCACTGACCTAACTTAGGCATTTTTCCTAATCCCAATATGGCAGCTATAATTCTACTTCCTTTTGTAATACTCCTAGCTTCAATAACAGACATAGCCGTAGCGATAACAATTTCTTCGGGAATAATTTTGATTTCTTCTTCCATTTTTTTCACCTCCTTTCAGTCCAATCGTTTAATCGATTGGACTTTTTAGCCATAAAAAAACCCGCTTTAGGCGGGGTAGTGATTTTTAAAACTATTTAACTATTAAATCTTATCTAGCATAGTTACCCGCCCATTCGAAGGGTTAAAAAAGAAAAAGAAAAACTTTCGGACGGATAATATCATTGTTTTATTTTAACAAATTATTTGATGCTTTCAACTATTTTTTCAAATATTTTTGGATGTTCTACTGCAATCTGTGATAAAATTTTTCTGTCTAAACCAACTTTCTTGACTTTTAGTAAATGCACGAAATGGCTATAATTCATTCCCAAATTTCTTACAGCGGCATTCAGTCTTGTTATCCAGAGAGTCCTGAAATCGCTTTTCTTATCTTTTCTGCCAACATAAGCATACTGACCAGCGTGAAGAACTGCTTCTTTAGCTTTCTTAATCTGCTTATGTCTAGTCATCCAATATCCCTTGGCTAGCTTTAATATCTTTTTGTGTTTTCTTCTAGTTGTAATTCCACCTTTGACTCGTACCATAATATAAAATTCAAAATTCTAATTTCGAAACGCGAAACAATTTTCAAAATTCTAATTTCGAAAATTCGAATTTGTTTTGGATTTCGGACTTTGTGCTTAGAATTTATGCAACTCCCAACATTTTTTTAATTTTTTTTTCATATCTTCCAGTCACTTGCTTCATCAATTTTAACCTTCTTATCTGTTTTTTACTTTTCTTTGACCTTAAGTGTCTCAAATAATGAGATCTGTGCAATAACTTACCACCTTTTGAAATTTTAAATCTTTTTGCAGCTGATTTATTAGTTTTTTGTTTAGCCATGTTATTTTTTCTTTGCTACAACCGAACTCAAAACCCTTCCTTCCATTCTTGGCTCTTTTGAAATATTTATTTCACCGAGACTTTTAATAAATCTATCCATTAACTCAAAACCCATACTTTTCTTTGAAACTTCTCGACCTCTGAAAACCAAATTCATTCTTACCTGATTTCCTTCATCGAGAAATTTTTTAGCTTTTGCCATCAATCTTTCCAGGTCTGCCTTAGCAATAAACAAAGATAGCTTTATGTCTTTAACCGTGCTTTTCTTTATTCCTTTTTTTGCTTCGTGTTGTTTTTTTTCCTCTTGATAAAGAAACTTTTTAAAATCTATGATCTTTGCTACAGGTGGATTGGCCTTTGGGGCAATCAATACCAAATCAAGTTCTTTCTCTTGTGCTTTTTTAATCGCGTCAAACTTATTTAAGATTCCTATCTGTTTTCCTTCTTGATCAATAACGCGCAAAGTTGGAGTTTCTATGCGCTGGTTTATAAAATAGAACTTTCTTTTTGGCCTTTGATAACCTCTACTGAAATTTCTCAATATTTTCTTTAATTTTTTTTATAAACTCACTAACAGACATCATTGCTAAATTTTTTCCTTCTCTTGTACGGACCGAACATTGTTCTGTTCCTACCTCTTTCTCACCAATTATAATCATATAAGGTATTTTTTGCAAGGTCGCTTCACGGATTTTATTTCCTAAGGTTTTTTTAGCCGCATCAAGATTTACTCTTATATTTTCTTTTTCAAAGGAAGATTTTACGATCTCCGCATATTTTAAATATTTATCAGATATTGGTAATACAGCAACCTGGACTGGAGATAGCCAAACCGGAAATGCGCCAGCATAATGTTCAATAAGAAAACCTATAAATCTCTCATGAGAACCCAGAGGTGCTCGGTGAATTATAACAGGAGTTTTTTCTTTACCCTTCTTATCAATATATGTTAGTTTAAATCTTTTTCCCATAAATAAATCAATCTGATTTGTCGAAATTGCAAACTCTCGACCAATACTGGAATGAACTATAAAATCAATCTTAGGTCCGTAAAAAGCAGCATTGCCAATCTGCTCAACCATTCTGATTTTAGTTTTGGCAACTGCCTCTCGCATGAGTTTTTCGGCCAACTCCCACATTTTATCATCTCCGTGGTACTTTTTTTTATTGTTTGGATCACGCAATGAGAGTTCAAGGTGATACTCTTTAATACCCATTATTTTGTAATAATATTCGTGTAGTTTCATCACATTGACAAACTCATCTACTGCTTGCTCTAGAGTACAGTAAATATGCGCATCGTTTTGAGTCATACCCCTAACACGCATTAGACCAAAAAGCTCTCCTGACGCTTCATATCGATAACATGCACCATACTCTGCCAATCTTAATGGTAGATCCCTGTAACTTCTTTTTTTTGAGGCATAGATCATATGATGATGGGGACAGTTCATAGGTTTAAGATAATATTCCTCTCCACTAGCCAACTTCATAGGCGGATACATGTCGTTTTTGTAATATGGTAGATGGCCAGAAGTGTAATAGAGACCCGATTTTGTAATAACAGGTGTTGAAACGCGAGAATATCCCCAGTCTTTTTCCGTTTTCTTGGCAAACTTTTCTAATTCATCTTTAATTATTTCTCCGTTAGGAAGCCACAATATCAGGCCGGGGCCAACTTTTTCATTTATGGTAAATATTTCCAGCATTTCGCCCAATTTTCTATGATCCCTCTTTTTAGCTTCTTCGAGCTGCCAGAGATATTTATCCAACTCATCTTTTGTAGGGAAGCACGTTCCATAAATCCTTGTCAGCATCTTATTTTTTTCATTGCCTCTCCAATAGGCGCCTGCAATAGAGAGCAATTTGAAGTGCTGAAGTACACCTTTAAGGTGTACTTTGGAGTCAACGTGTCCTCCTCGACATAGATCTCTAAAATTTCCGGCTTGGTAAATAGTTATCTTTTCACCCTTAGCAACAAACTCATCGATCAATTCCAGTTTATAACTATTGTTTTTGTTTTCGCGTCTTGCTTCTTGTGGAGTTACTTCGACCCGCTTAAACTCATCCCAGTTTTTAACTATTTCGTGCATTTTTTGTTCGATCTTTTTTAAATCATCTTTTGAGATCGGTTTTTTAAACTCGAAGTCGTAGTAGAATCCGTTTTCAATCGGAGGCCCAATTGTTCGTTTTGTATCCGGCCACAATTCCATTACTGCCGCTGCTAATAAATGAGCACAGGAGTGACGAAGATTGTTAAGATAATTTTTATCTTTATTCATTCGATTTATTTATTATATAAAAAAACCCGCTAATAAGCGGGATAATTTTACAAAACTACCCCGCAAGTTTATGCGGTGGTAGTAAAAACTTTTTCTTCAATTTTTTCTATTCGCCTTTCGTGATTATCTAAATGCCCTTGATGTTCATTTAATTTATCTAAAACCTTATCAATACGTCCACTTAACTTTTCATCCAATTTATCAATTCTCTCATTAGTTACATTAAAAAGATCAATGATATCTTTCATTAACTTACTACCCCAGCTAGTAAATCTTTTATCAAATGCTTTGAATCTTTTATCGATTGCATTAAATCTTCTATCAAATATGCTAAGTCTTCTATCAATTTTTTCGTCAACAATCTCTCCTATTTGTTTAAGATCGTTTTTTGTAAGCATGTTGTTTTATTCTAGATGATTAAATAAATTTGTCAATGTCATTCTCAGTGAGAAAGTTGGGCTTGGTGACCGCTGGTGGATTCTTCGACTTCGCTCAGAACTATAGCTTAAATCTATTGTGGAACCGACAGGATTTGAATACATTCGCTTCGCTCAGTACTATAGCCTGTGATCTGTCCTAAGTAACGTCGGACCGCTCTATAAATAAAAGTGACCGCTGGTGGACTTGAACCACCGACCTTTACAATGTCAATGTAACGCTCTGGCCAACTGAGCTAAGCGGTCATTTTTTATTGAATTATATATGAAATATTTAAGTCTATCAACTCTATATTTAACTATAAGTTAATATATTACTTATTTAAATTACGTCGTTTTTTAAGCTAATTTAGCTTAATTTAACGTTATGATAACCTGTCAATCTATTGCTTCCGTCCACTACCTATATTCTTGACAATCTTATAGCTATTTGCTATAATACCCGCTAGATCCTAAGGTTTGTCTAGTTCACCTAGATAAGCTTTAGGATTTTTTTATGGTTCCGTTTCCGACGAAGTCGGATTACGGAATCCAAATCCGCCGAATAAACGCTCCTCAAGACGTCGAGCGGATAGCGATGAGTTAAGTCTTGAGGTAAGTTTAAGGCGGATTCAATATGAGAAGATCAACTATAGTTTTCATAATGCTTATGGCTTTACTTTTTTGGCCTTCAACTGTAAAGGCGGATCAGGAGGCTGGAAGGTCGGCTGAAATCTCAATAATTGCTGTAAAAGACAACACAGCTCAAAATCTTTCCAAAAAGAAGCTGGCTATTGCTACTGTATTGAAAAAATACAATTCACCACTTTTGCAGTCTGTCGATAGTTTCATGTCTACCTGTGTCACATATAACTTGGACTGTTATTTACTTCCGTCAATCACCGGTTTAGAATCAACTTTTGGTCGATTCGTACCAACAAATTCAAGTAACCCTTTTGGCTGGGGTGGGGGATTGTCCACATTTAAAAACTGGGAAGATGCGATTAATGAAGTAGGTAAAGGATTAAGACAAAACTATATAGATAAAGGTGCTGAAACCGTCGATCAAATAGCGCCAATTTATGCCGAAAGCAAAACTTGGGCTCCTAGGGTAAATTACTTTATGGAACAGTTTCAACAGGAAGAAGAAAAAATCAATTTATATCTAGATCCAAATAAGGTAAACTTATAAAATGTATAATTATAAGCTTAATAAACTTCCAAAAAATACTGTAGAGATTAACGTTGACATCCCAAAAGCAACCATTGAAGAGGAATATTCAGTAGCTTTCAAAAAACTCCAGGCAGACCTTACAATTAAGGGTTTTAGAAAAGGAAAAGTCCCTAAAAATCTAGCAGAAAAACATCTAAAAAAGGAGGATGTTTACCAAGAACTTGTTAAATCACTTTTACCAAAACTTTATGAGGAGATTGTCAAGAAAGAAAACCTTCGACCGATCATAAATCCTAAAATAGAACTTATTAAAGCCAAAGCCGATGAAGATTGGCAGATAAAAATAACTATAGCTGAAAAACCTGCTGTCACTCTTCTCGACTATAAGGAATTAGTAAAAAAAATTAAGGCCGAAAATAAAAAAAAAGATATCTGGGTTCCTGGAAAAACACAACAGAATAAAGAGCCCGACTCAAAAAAACAGCAAGAATTATTAAATCAAATACTAGCCTCTATTCTTAAAGTTAGCAAGTGTGAGATACCTGATTTGATCTTGGAAGAAGAGGTTAACCAAAAGCTGGCAAATCTTTTGACAGATATACAAAAAATTGGTCTTACTGTAGAATCATATCTAAAATCAAAAAATTTAACCCAGGAAGAGTTGAAAAAAAGATATAGACAAGAGGCCGAAGAAACCTATAAATTGGAATTTATCTTAGTAGAAATTGCAGATAAAGAAGGAATAAAAGTAGAACAAAAAGACCTAGATAAACTCTTTGAAAATATTACAGATAAGAATGAAAGAGAAAAGGCTATAAATAACTCTTATTTTTACGCATCAGTACTTCGAAAACAGAAAACTCTTGATTACCTTATGACTATATAGTATAATACTTCACATGCTTACAAATACTATAGGATCACAAGTCAAAAAGCAGAAGACATTTTCAAACAAAAACCCAATTGAATCTATAAAAGATTTGGGCACTAATATGGCCAAGACTACTTCAGATCAGGTTAAAAAGATGGGTTCAGGAATATTTGATCAATTTTTTGGTAATTATGATCAGGATTTTGACAGATCAGGTGAATTTGGATGGCAAGAGGAAGAAAAGAAAAAACCTACTCAGCAAAAAAAGGAATTTTCTATTTTTAACTATCAAAATTATTACGAAAGTGAAATAGTTAAAAGAGAGATAAAACAACTTAGTGAACAGATAAAAAAAGAGATAGAAATGATCAAGAAAGCCGACTCATCTCTTCTTCAAGAAGTAAAAGATATTCAAAAGATAAGCATAGAGTCCTTGCCAGAAAAACCAGGTATATATCATGTCCGTTTTTTTGAGATCGTCTTAAGCATTTTGAGATCTTTAAGAGCTAAGATAGGCGAATCAAAAACTTGGCTTGCGGCAATGGTTACAAAAAGAAAGAAAAGAGGATCGCTTTTTATGGCTCTTTCCAAGAAAAAAGGGACGATGTATTCACTTTCTCAAGAACTCCAATCGGCTCGATCAGTACAATAAACGAAATTATTCAAGGTCTCTCAATATTTTATTTACTGCGTAGGCCCAACTACCTGGTGAAGATGGAGTATATTTCGCCATTATTCTGCTTGCAGTGACATAACCTTTGTCCAGATATTCTTCTTTTAATCCTTTGGATACAGCAACAATTGCTTCATCGTAAGAGGAGAATTTGGTTATGGTGTCTCCGTAGATACCCCAACCCCAGCAATTATGCGAGTCTGCAGGAATCTTTAAACATAGACTAGACTCCTGCATTGCTATTGCCGGAAGTAGCCGATAGTCAAATCCATTCCTGTCCGATTCTTGAACGATCAGCTCTGCATAATCATAAAGAGGTGAGTAATACTTCCTAAAAAAAATCTTAAGATTTGCCGCTCTCCCATCGGTTAATTTCACATCTGTTTTAATACCTTTTGTGTCAAATGGGGCACTAGAAAGACTGAATTGATTTATAGGAGAATTATTTTCATCAATTTCCGCTAGGATTCTTTCTATTGCTGCTTGCCTACTGAAATTTTTTTGGATAATCAAAGCAAGGTAAAAATTTAAAAAAATTAGTCCAAAAAAAATTAAAGTATAAATTAGAAATTTCTTCCCCATAGTTTTAATATAAAATATGCAAAGTTTTTTGTCAAATTTTACGGTAATAATAGGTAGGAAATGGTTTATGATTTATTTTTTTAACAAGAAGCCTATCCCACTTTTCAATAATAAATCCGTGTGAGATTATTAATGTATTTTTTTTTAGTTCTCTATTGAGTTTAAGGAGTAGTTGATCAATCAGCTTTGGCATTAAAAACAGATAAACTACATCAGCTTCAGATAAATCTATCTTGAATATGTCTTCAGTTTTAAACTCAATTTTTTTTAACTTTTGCAATTTAGCTAAAAATTTTGCCCAGATTATTAGTAGGGGATTTACATCAACCGCTACAGCTTTAACTCTATAATTTTTTACCGCATTTCTGGCAATTCGAGCATCACCGCAACCTAACTCATAGAAATTTTGTTTAGGCTTTAATTTTGCTTCTTTTAATATCACTTCTACTTCTTTTCCTCTGGTTGGGACGTATGGTGAACCTTTGAAGCTTGAATAAAATAGAAAAAGGGTGAAAATGGAAAATCCTATGGCAAAGAGAAGCTCAGCAAAAATAGCCAAAAGATAAATTAAAGTAAAAATCATCTCTATAGTATAATATATTTGAGCCCCTGTAGCTTAATGGATAGAGTACTTGTCTTCGGAACAAGTGGTGGAAGTTCGATTCTTCCCAGGGGCACCTCGGGTCCGTAGCTCAACTGGTAGAGCAGTGCCCTCTTAAGGCATTGGTTGGGAGTTCGAGTCTCCCCGGACTCACATAGAAGCGTCCACAAAACGGCACCTAGCCGTTAAAAATAGAGCGGTAGAGTAATCCGCTCTTTTTTTGTCATCATGACTCCTGTTTTACCTCTTAAGTGTTTAAATCTACCACGGCAATCGGTGAACTTAGTGAATCTTCTTTTGAGAACATAGCCGTTAAACCACAATCTGGCATGTTCTACTGTTTGAAATGAACGTAGTGCTTGGAGTCGAGCTTCCAAGTGTCCATTCAATCCTTCTATGAGATTGGTGGTAAGAGGAGCCTGGGGAGTTCCCCGATATGCTAACAATTCTTGTTTGTATTTTTCGATGTTAGTCAGTATTGATACACATAATAGATCTCGATGATAATCGCGGTAGAGGGTCCATAACCAATGATTAAATGTTTCATCTGAGAGTTTTTGGGAGGAGTCAAGAATTGATTCAATTCGATTCATAAAGTTTTTGTATTGTCTCCCTTGATCGGAACGAACATGGAGATCCCGTCTAATATTTTCTTTAAAATGGTTGTAACAGGTCTGAATTTTAACGGCAGGAAAACGAGATCTAGCTGCCATTTTAAGGTTGACATTATCGTCACATACAAGAAGCTGCGGATAACACTCAAGAATCCTAAAGTATGAAAAGAACTTTCCCCATGACTGATAATTTTCAGAAGGAGCAATAGTAAATACTGGTATATCATGGCGAAGGTAATCGATTCCCCATAAAAGTACACAGTCATATTTCTTGTCAGCGACATTAAAATACTTTCCATCAAACAAAAAGATTTTGGAGAATCGGTTACAATATTTAAACGTAAATTGATTATTATTGGGGAGTTTTTTCAGTTCTTCGTGACAGATATCCCAGGCTTGAGACTTACTGATTGAATACTTAACCGCCAGCTTTCTGAAAGATAACCCGTCCAGATGATCATTAAGGATTCCTTTCTGATCAATCCAGTAGGTATTCACGGAAAAATACTTCCTGCAGGCTTTGCAAAAATAGCGGATTGAATTACCTCGTTTAGTTTTACGAATCACTGAATGGGTTAACGAACAATGGGGACAAGAATATCTTTTCATATACCCCATCTATTACAGGATTAGATCATGATTACAAGGAGAAGTACTGTTTTTAGGTACCAGTTTGTGGACGGTACCACTCACATTGTTTGAATAACTATTTATTCTTACGAATCTGGATGGGAAGATAATTTTGAAAGTATTCTTGGAAAAATTTTATTAGGACTACGAATTCCAAATTGTTCTATTGTTTGTTCTTGGGTTGGATATCGCCCATATAAGTTTTGTGAAGTAAAGTATTTAAACACTTCTTGCTGAAAAAAAGTCAATTGAGCAATCTGGTCAGGTCTAAGCGAATCGATCATCTTAATGAGTTTAAATTGTATGCTATCACTCTTAATAACTTTCCCCATAGTATTTATCAATTGTTTTCCTCCCGATTCAAGGCGAGCAGCAAGATCTTTCAAAACTCTACGTATTTGGTTAGGAACAACATTAAGCTCTGAAGCAATCTCTTCGGCAGAGTAACAAAAAGTTCCTTCTATCAGAAGCATTGCCAACCTTAATATTTTTCTCTCTTGATCGGTTAGTCCAGCAACAAACTCATCATTTTTTAAGCAATCCGAATTAAAAAGAACACCTCTTGGAGAATTATATACAAGTATCCTTCTCTCCGTTGTACGCAATAATTCTCCATGTTCTAACTCATGTATTAATGTATGAATTTTTTTTGTTGGCATCTCATCGCCTGTCAAAAGTAAGCCATCTTTCATTTCCAGTAATTTTTCAATTCCTCTTATTAAATCTTGTTTAAATGTTGTAGTATTGGTTCCGACTCTTTTACAATGCTGATTAATTGTTTCGTTTGGTCTATAATATCCGAATTTTTTAAAAAGGGCCAACTTTTCTCTAAAATCTAATAATTCAACAAGATAAAAAAGCTGTGGCAATGAGATCGATTGCGCTAAATTGCTAAAATTCGTTATTGAATTGTCGAGATATCCATCACCTTCGTATTTGTAGTTAAACCCCATTTCCCAAGTAAATGGTTGTTCATCTTCGAACGAAATGGTTTCTACGCCTTTATCGTCATAACGATGAAATAGTTGAGGAAGGTACCGTAAGGTACCCAAAATTGCCATTCGAAGCGATACTGCTTGTTTTTCAGATGTTTCGCCTTCTGGCAGCCAATTTCTCCAGACTTTTCTTTCAATTATCTCTTGGGTTATAAATGCGTTCCATGAGTGATCGAATCTTTTTAAGTCACGGGGAATAAAGTAAGCTTTGTATTCTGCAACTGGATAATAAGCTGCTATAAGACTCTGTACTGCAGATAGTCCTAAATGAATTTGCTTTTTTGTTAAATTTAAACCAGTATAAGAATTTGCATCGAACTGGATATCCTCAATACGTTGATAAGGAACATGATAACATCCAAGAATTGAAAAAATCCTGTGCACCGATGGTAAAATTGCAACTCCGATCTTAGCTTCTTTTCCAGCCAATAATGCCGTTGTGATATTCATAGCCCTGGTAATTTCAAATCCAAATCTTGTTTCTGAATTAAATGTAACTTCCCTCATATTATGAAGACAGATTATACTATAAGACTAACTAGTTTTAAAGGTAGTTCCAATGCTTCAGCTAAATGAGCGATCTACATATCTGGGACCGTCTGGCTCACAAATTTGTATTTGGACTTATTTGCTGATATAATCTCGGCGTATGAAAGAAATTGACAGAAGTGATCTACCAGCTTGGATATATGATTCCAATAGATGACAAGCGGTAAGAGACATTGAGACAGTTGAATTTACTAGGCCCGAAAGAAAAATTATAAAAACTGCAAAAGATAAAAGGGCTGTATTATTAGGGAGAGCCGTAGTTTTAACATTACAAAATTATGGTACTTTAACACCTCAAGAACTGTTAAAGGTTGCAAATGCAATCGTAAGAAGATCAAAAACACTAGGCCCCGAAATTCGTCATCCTTGGTTATCAAGAGGTGGAGGTGGAATAAAATAAATATGCCTGAAAGACTACCTCATAGAGAAGGTCTGATCAAAACAGAAAAGGTAAAAATAGGAACCTTCCATTGTCAAAAAGATTGTGGAACATATCAAGACGCTTATATAACGGTAGCTCACTTATTTGGTCAAATAATTCCTTTCTCAGGAATTAAGAAAGGAGCTGCTCTTGTTATGTATAAATATTTAGCTGAACCTGGAGGAGCAGAAAAAGCCCAACGTTGTAAACATGATTGGTTATTCGTCACAATAAAATAGTAGTTAGGAAACAAAATTGATCTGTAACCGCCTAAAAGTGTTATAACTCTATATAAATACTCTTCTAAAGTGTTCCATTCTGGAACCAGGTGGCTCACGTTTTTACTTCTAGACTATTGTGATAGTCTAAATTATTTAGGCGATGGAGTTTTCTTATTTCCCTTTAACTTATTGTAAGCTGAATCATAAATAGGAATATGTTCATAACTCTTTGTTCTCATTTGTTCTTCTATCGCTTCTTTATGTGCTTCCTCTAATGAGATACCCTTGTTTTTCATTCTTGTCTTTAGACCCTCGGTATAGTGTAATGGAGGTTGTGATATAGATCGTCTAACCGTTCTACTTAAAAAAAGACCTGCTAATGGTCGGAGAAGAGGAATATGTAAAATAATAGGATATAAACAGCCTTCTCTAACAACTTCTCTCATTACTGGTATTATACGATATCTGTAATTGTAATTGTCTAAAACACTCATAAACCCTTCTAATATACCCCTCCAAAGATTTCCATTCTGGGAGCTGTAGGCTCACGGGTTTTCCTTGACATGACAAGATAAATATAGTAACATTCAACATCATGAACGTAAATAGGGAACCTCGTCATAATGGTTTAACCGAAGGATTTAAAAGTAAAATGACTGAACTATCTGGTGCTGTGATTGGGTTACTATTCACTTGTACAACTGAAGCTCCTTGTGATCTAGCAAGTGATTTTGTACAAAGGATTCTAAGTATGTATTCAAACGTTCATAGATTTGATCCTTCTTCTTCTGTACAGCAAAAAATGTACAGAGAGAAATTAAAAAATGGTCAGTTTCAAATTATTTATGGGCATGCTAGCAGGAATCCTACTGTTCCAATTTCAAAAAAGTGAAAAGTACTTTATCTTAAATTTCTAGTCGCAATTGACTAAAAGTCCAATAAACCCTATATAAATTCCTTTCTAAAGTGTTCCATTCTGGGACCTGGCTGCTCACATTTTTTGGAGCAAAAAGTGTTCGAGTCATTATTGATTATTTTAAGTAGAGAAGTCTTTAAGAAGGTTTTTGTTTTGCATAAAACTCATCTTGAGCATGCTTATTTATAAACCACCCTGCAATACCACCGCTAATTGCCATAAGTGCCGCTGTAACAGCTCCAATAACTAGAGAGGGAGGATTTTCTATGTTAACAATATTACTTATTGTGTTTGTAGCTACGGCAACCGAAGGTAAAATACAGGCAAATCCTATCAATGCCCCAGTTAATCCACAACCGATAAGACCAGCGACTGGTCTATACTCAGTCCTCTTAATATTTTTATTTTCTGCTATTTGAACTGGCATGATAATGTAAGTATTATAGTAAATCAATTCGGATTTGCAAGCTGCCTAAAAGTCTGATAAACCCTATACATATAAACCTCCAAGGTGTTCCATTCTGGGAGTAGTGGACTCACAACTTCCTAATCTGAGAATTAAAATACGTTATACATGAATTTAAAGTTGCTGTTGCAATTTAAAAATTGATTATTTATAATTCCTCGCGTATGGGTGTTCATTATCCAACGCCTCATGATAATCCAGACAGCGCTTACAGTCACCTCCCTGATGATATGCTTGAATTCTTTAATCAACGTCTAAGGGGTATGCATCCTAAAAACCTTTTAATACCTTATGGTGATTATGGTGATACTGATTCGTTCTCATTATTATCAACCTGGTCAACTAGCGAAGGATTGATTCGTGCTATGATGCATAAGTATTACGACAATGATTCTTTTATGGGCTCAAGAAGAGACGAAACACACGGAACTTATGCTGAATATCATTATGGTGAAGATGGATCGGTTACAGCATGGACAGAAGTCTATTTATGGAATGATAGAATCTCTCATTATCATGATTCAGTTTATCCACTTCAAGGGACTTCACATAAAATTGTATTACCAATTGAATCTGCTGATAAGAATGTTTTCGCTGCTATACCATATTATTTAGAGTGTAAAGTTGCAGACCCGATCGGATCATTGGATGTGTTAACCGATCAACCGCAGAAACTCCAAGGAGCTCCTGGGCTTTTATATTTACAACCGCTAAGTGACAAAAGAAATATTTTATCACCACCTACCACTGTAAATTTAACACATGGGGAATACGGACCAAATTTACCTGATGGAACATTGGTGCTATCAATGGTAGTCGCGAACGGAGTTCATTTATCATTAAGCATACCAATGATTATAAAAAATGGTCACTTACAATATTTACCTGATTCAGGGATTGATCCTAGAAAACATCTGGCTAACTTTGGATACAGCGATTTAGCCAAAAAGGTAGACGATCGCGGTTATTTTAATTTTGATCTTGTAATTCCGTCCCAAGTTTTGTTACCAGGCTCACCTGTTGGTTTGAATACCTAAGAGGAATCTTTCTGAAGTTCTCTAAAAGCTTTATAAACTCTATGCAAATATTCCTTCAAGGTGTTCCATTCTGGGACCTTCTGACTCACTTTAGCCTTTTACAACAAAGCAATCTTCTTATATCATCTGTTACGATGGTATAATAATTGAATGTCAGAACGACTTCTTACCGCAAGTGCTGAAAAAAGACTTCAATATGCTGAGAGAATACTCATGCTTCATGTGCCTGAAGTTTATAGATATGCTTGCCAAGGTCGCAGACCTTTTTATGAAGTCGCCGGATGGTTTACTCCAACGGGTATTGAATATTTTCCAGATGCGGCTTTAAGAAAAAACGAAGTTGACGAGTCGATAGTTGCCAAGACAAATGAAGATGTAAGGCAATTGGGAATAATGGGAAAAGTTCCTTTCCATTTTCATCGAAGAAACGATCCGTTTCCTCATCCTTCAGATGATGACATTATTTTCTCCCATATTAGTTTATCTTTAGTGCATTTTAGTTATGCTAATCGGTCAATAGGATCTCCCAACCCCCTCGTTACTACAATTGTCCCAAAGGAAATATTACCAGTCGAAGAAGTAGTTAAAAGATGGAAAAGGGCACTTTCTAAAGTTAGGTATACGGGTTATGGCTTCGACTATGACAACATGGACAGAATCTTTCCTTCACTCCGTAAAACTTTTATTCCGAAAATTTAAGATATTTCCCACCCCGAGGTGGGAAATATTAGAGTGCCAATTATTATTGACAAGACAAAGTAATTTGTTATACTAGCGCATATGCCGCTTCGGATACAACCTACAATTAGAGATAAAGAGCATATTTCTTCCTTTAACAATCACCCTCTCTCCAGTGATTTAATTCAAACATTTAGAAGTAGATTTGAAATACCTGAAGCAATACCTGTGGATGGAATATTGTTTGATAGTCTCTTTTTATATCCTGAAATAAGAGATAAAGGACTTGTACCACTATTAAAAAGTGCTCGAATTGATCCCTTCGAGGAAAGGGGACCAATAAATCCTCATGAATTTAATTCACCTCAACTATTAGAATCAGGTAAACTATCTGTCGCTATGAAAGAGGGAGATTTACGATACCACTTTCAAGCAGTGCTACGCTTTGATGCTAGACCTCACTTACCAATACGCTACCAGACGCATAGACAACATACTGATACCTTAATGATGGTTTTATCATCTACCTCAGTTTTAGGTGTGTTACCTTTTGAATTTCTCCAAAAGATTACATAGGGTGGGAACTATATTGTCATATATCAGGTAATCCCTAAACAACAAGAACACATAGGTTATCAGAACAGTATAATTTATCAATTAAAATGGGATCCTGAAAATCAAGTAATAGATGCTACGAAAATTGAGGTGCCAAATAAATCAACTACTGACTATTGGAAAGAAAATACTAAGGCGTGGAAGAAGGCAATAGCAGAACCCAGGGTGTATTCTTTGTATCGGATTAAAGAAGTAACATACAACTTCTGTTTTTATTATATACTCAATTTCGCACCCCCGAGGTGGGAAATAAACTATCTGTTTAATCAAGGTTTAATACTCCTTAACATTTTCTTTTTACCTTTTAAAGCTAGAATTACTTGTTCTTTTGTAAAGCCGAATGCCATAATTTCTCTAATTAATGCTTGTCTATAATCTAAAGTACGATACTCGTTTGCACGTTGAATAGTAATATGGGGGTATTGTCGTGGAACCAAAGGTTTTCTACTAGGATGTTTTGCCAAGATATGACCTCCTTTACCTCTATCTTCACATATAATAAATCCTAGTAATTTACAAGCTTTTGTAAGTTCTCTATCACCAAAGGTGGGGATTGTTCCCATTAAAATTTAAAGAAGTAAAATAATTGAACCTAACTGCAATATTTGTATATTCCTGTTTATTTTGTTGGGCTTTTATTAGCCTATCAATAGGCTCAACTTTTGGTGTAAGAGCTTGAGGGGGAAAGTACATTATATTTAATTTTTCTGCATCTTTTTTAGGTATCTCAAAATATGTCAATATTGCATCAGTTACATTTTTAACTAAGTCAATAAAATTATTTGCTTCAGTAATACAACCAGGATACTCTGGTAATTCAGCATAAAAATAACCTTTGGATGTAACCTTTACATTTACCTTAACATTAAAAGGAAGATTATATTTTTTGAAAAGATCTAATGAATTCATATTTTAATAATTATTCTTAATATATATCAATTATAGAACAAGTTTGCAACATATTCAATACTTAGGTTCCTGCAACAATATAATAAATATGTAGTAAATATAGTGTAACGAATTTAATTAGCAATTTTATTTAGCGTCGTAAATTATGTATTTAGATCACGTTGTTCAGCTATGCTCTTTGCTTAATAAAGAATCTGATAAACTTAATACATAAATATGAAAAAAATAATAGAGGATCAATGGTTATTTGGATATTTCTTTTAGTTGTGTTAATTACAATATCCATCATTTTTGGTTTAGTATGGACAAAGATAATTATGGTGTCCACTGGAATAGATCAAAATCAAGTCAATACTTATAAAAATGCGATTGATAAGGCTAATGATGTCAAACAAAAAATAGAACTGCAGCAAAAAGAAAACAACCTCAACATAACAAACTACTAAGAAGTTCAAACAATCTCATCTTTTCTTGCTCTGACGAAGGCTATCCATTCTTCTACAATCTCAAAGATCAATTTGAAAGGAGCTTCAATCAAAAAATCCAAAATAACTATAAAGAAATTCAATCGGGCAATTTCCTGACTAAAAAATTTTCCCAGAGCTAAAATTGGCATAAAAAAGAAGTCGACAAAAGGTGTAAAAAAACCTTCTTTCTCTTTCAATTGATATTCCTTAGCGATCTGACGGACTCTATAGCCAAAGAAACTGACAACGCTAACGAAGAAAATGAAGATAATCTGACTAATCGCATTGAAATTAAGTAAAGTCAAAATTTCGTAAATTAAAATAAATGTGACAACAAAAGTTATTGAGTAAAAAATAGTGAAACCGAAGATTAAAATTGGTTTTCTTACCCTTGGCTTTTTTAAGACGTAAGCCAAGCTTGATTCATAGGTTGTATCAACATCAAGAATATCAATTATTCTGTCGTAAATTCTTTTGGTATTTTCAGGTCCCGGCACTTTCACAAAGCTGACTATAAAAAACATCAAAACCGGCGGGAATATAGAGTTAATTCCTATTGATGTGAAGTTGACTTCATTATAAAAATATAAAGAAAGAGGATACTCCAAAATCAAAGCAAATACCATCTTGGTTAAAAAAATATAGATAATACTTCTTATGGCCAAATTTCTTAACCTGGCTCCAGTAGACTGATATTTTTCTCGACAGACCTGATCTACATGACTCCAAAGCGTATTCTTGCTGACGAGAACTGTATCCAGATTATTAAAATTTTTCTCAATAACACTAAATAAAATGGAGAATGGAGGTATCTGGCTTCTTACATATTTCGTAAGTTTATCTGTATGTTGATTATTTATAATTGAATCAATTTTTCCAAAGATCGATGGGATTTTGGCAACAAAATCATCTATTTGTTGAATGCTTAAACTCGTAAGAGAGTTGTTCAAAAGAGTGAAAAGGTGGTAACGTAGATATGCATTGTCACTTTTAGCAAAAGCTTTTTCTATTGCAATATAAACGAATGCGTCTTTTTGTTCGTCTTTAACGTTTTCTATTTTAATTTTCTGCCTCAAGATCTGATAAATATAAAAAGTAAAAAGTGAGTTTTTTTTGGATTCGAAAGAATCCAAAGTTTCCTCAATCTCACTGGTTAAAATATCAAGAAGAAATTGACTGTAGTAAACTTTTTTCTCATTAATTTGGCCTATAGTCAATTTATTTCTTATTGCAACATATTTATCTATGAGAGATTGGACCGAATCAATATCAAGAACAGAGAGATAGTTTTCCGAAAAATATCTGGCCCATAAAAGTTCTCTCACTACATTTTCAGCTTCTCCAGTACCTTGCGGATTGAGCAGTAATCTTCTTTTCAATATTCGTTCGATTGCAGCCCTTCTTATTAAATGTTCAGCCCTGTACTCAACAGCGTTTCTTACTTTTTCATATAGGATAGCGAAGAATGAAACGGTTTTTGAAACGGAAATTTTTGAAAGCTCTTCAACTCGGGCTCTTTTTTTTAAAGATTTAAGATTTTGGGTTAAGGCTTTGGTGAAGTCTGACAACATAAGCGCTTTAACTGAAGTTTTCGAATTTTCATCCATATCAATGCAATTATAGAAGAACAAGCGAGTGTTTGCAATTAACTACAATTTTATTCCATTATAACATTATAATGTTTAAATGGAATGTTATTCTTTTAGTTTTGCTCCAATAGCGATTATCTTTTGTTTAATCTCTTTTAATTTGGAGATAACAATCTGTGCATTCTTACCTTCAACATTTAGTCTTATCAAGGGTTCCGTATTTGAGGCTCTTATGCTGAATCTCCAAGACGGATAGTCAACGGCAACTCCATCCAACAGCGTCACTTTGCCATTTTTATAATCGCTTAATATTAAAGTAAAAATATCTTTCGATGTAACTTTCGGATCTAGAATAAAATTATATTCCCCTGATTCAAAAGATGTTTCAACTTGTTCTACCAATTCGGATACTGGTTTCATTTCCCTACTCATAATCTGTAGTAATCTTAATATGGTTATAACAGAATTTTCAGCATATCCAGTATCTCTATAAAAATAATGGCCCGAGGATTCACCTGAAAATATTACGTCATCTTTTATCATCCGCTCTGTTATTAAAGCATGACCAACCTTACCTATGAGAGGAATTCCACCGTACTTTTTAGTAATATTTGAGATATTACCGGTGTAACGGACATCAATTAGAATTTTTTCTCCAGGGTTGTTTTTTAAAATGTCTTTTACAAGTATTGATGTCACTAGACTTGCCTTGATTACTTTTCCCTTTTCATTTATAAAAAATACTCTATCACCATCTCCATCAGGTGCTATACCTAAATCCGCGTCAGTCTCAACAACTTTTTTTTCCAGTTGAACTAAATTTTTAAAATCAAGCGGATCTGGTTGGTGAACCGGAAAAGTACCATCTAATTTAAAGTTCATTTCTATCAATTCACAAGGAAGTCTTTTAAAGAGTTCTTTGAGAAAAATAATTCCCATTGCGTTGGCAGGATCGGCAACAACTTTAAATTTTTTTATTTTTGGATAATTCAATTCTTTAAAGGCAAAATCCACCTCTGCTTTTTCTGGATACTTTATCACTATCACCTCTCCTTTCTTTTCTCCTTCAATAAAATCCTCACTAGTAACTATATTTTTAACTTCGTTCATTCCAGTACTGGCGCCTATCTTGATTAACTTTTTTCCATCTCTTTTAACAAATTTCAGCCCATTATATTCTTTAGGATTATGAGAAGCGCTGATCTGTATACCTGTATCCAAACCGTAATGGAGAATTGAAAAATAGAATGTAGGTGTTGAAACCAAGCCGATATCGCTGACATTAGCGCCTAATTCAAGCAGTGTTTTTTTGGCAATTTTAAAAAGAGATGGGCCAGAAACTCTCATGTCTCTGCCTAGCCCAATGGTAATATTTTTCTTTTTTAGACTTCGAACAAAAAAAGTATAGATTCCCTTGACAATTTGCTTTATATTTTCCTCATTTATATCCTGAGGATAAATACCTCTAATATCGTATGCTTTGAAAATGGATGGATTAATTTTCATAGATTTTTTATTATAAAAAATGACAGGCTAAAATTTCAAGTGACTCTTTTATTGAGTAAGGACTCGAACTTGTTTTTGAACCCATCTCAATCTTGAACAAAGCTTCATAGAAATTTATAAGATTATCAATCTTCCAATATTTTAGTTGACTTTTTAGTTTATAGATTTGCCAGGACTGCATTCTCTGAGGAATCTCTCCCTCCTTAACTAAAATTAAGTTTCTGACATGCTTTGTGAGCATAATGAAAATAAAAGTATCTTCAACATTATTTAAATTATTTAGCTGGGTAACAAATGAGGTTTTGTTTCCAGGGTATAAAGAATCGAGCAATTTGAAAATAGTTTGACTTGGCTTAAATTCCTTAACTTTTCCTGTTTTAACCAGTTTGAGCTCTCTTTGAGCTATACCTTCCCAGACAATTAGTTCGACCGCTTTACTCTTTTCAATTTTTTTTAATTCTTCCAGTATTTTATTTCCTTGAGCATCTGCTTTTTTTTTAAGATATTTATTTAAATTTTCAGCCGAGAATAGTTTTTTTTGAGAAAAAAGAGAAACAGATTCTCCAAGCCACATGAGTAATTTATCAATATCCTGATGGGTTATATTATTTATCTCATATCCTTTTAAGCTATACTGATTTTTTATGGAAGTGAAATAATTTCTTGAGGTAACTATATCCTCACCACAGATTATTGTTAGCATAATATGATATAATCATTATAAAATTTATAACTATTATACGCAAATGGCTCCATTACCGAAAAGAAAACATTCAACCCAAAGAAAAGGGAAGAGAAAGTCAACAAAAAACCTAAACTTCCCCAAACTTGTTGAATGTCCAAACTGTCACAAAAGGAAATTACCGCACAGAATTTGTAAATACTGCGGTAAGTAATTAAATTTAATAATTATAAATTACGAATTACGTATTACGAATTTAATCCGTAATCCGCAATCCGTAATCGAGAAATAAAATAATTTCTTGATTATATAGAATGGATCAACGTCACCTGCAAAGGATAAAAACAATCCAGAACCTTTTTGCTTTTAGCTTCAATGGTTCCAAAACAAAATTTCCCTTCGCTAATGACAAAAAAACTTTGGCAGTTATAAAAAATTTAAAAAAAATAGATAGTTTAATAATTAAATTTGCACCAAGATATCCTATAGATAAAATTGCAAAATCTGATCTTTCAATATTACGGTTAAGCGTTTATGAACTTGCAATAGAAAAAAAAATCCCACATAAAGTTGCGATAAATGAAGCAGTTGAGTTGTCTAAAGAACTATCAGGAGAAAAATCCTATGCTTTTATCAATGCGGTTTTAGGAAAAATTTTAGACTATGATCAAACCACTACATCTACTCGAAAATAAGATCGCAATAAAATTTAAAAATAAGCAACTTTTGGAAAATGTTTTCATTCATCGCTCTTATTTAAACGAACATAAAAGTTTTTATCTCAATTCCAACGAAAAACTGGAGTTTTTGGGCGACAGTGTTCTTTCTTTAGTCACCTCTGTTTTTCTTTATAAAAATTATCCAGAACTTGAAGAAGGGGACTACACTGAAATAAAAGCCTCAATAGTCAGAACAGAAAGTCTGGCTGAAGCCGCTCTTTCAATAAATCTGGGAAACTATGTCTATCTTTCTAAAGGTCAAGATAAGGAAAAAGGAAGAAATAATAAAAATATTTTAGCTGATACATTCGAAGCTTTGATTGCCGCAATATTTATCGATGTCAATTTTGAAACCGCTTATGAATTTGTTATTAAATATCTTTTTGGCAGTAAGTTGAAATATATTATAAATAATAAGCTCTATATGTCACCTAAAAGCAGGCTTCAAGAGTATACTCAAG
Organism: Candidatus Roizmanbacteria bacterium; assembly: GCA_963845895.1. Taxonomy (GTDB): domain Bacteria; phylum Patescibacteriota; class Microgenomatia; order UBA1406; family GWC2-37-13; genus CAWJTN01. The sequence continues at coordinate 1,114,546 of CAWJTN010000001.1, read as the reverse complement.
CCAAGTTCAAGACTACTCCAAAATACTTGGTCCTCGAGGAGATTGGGCCCGAACACGATAGAGTGTTTAAAGTAGCTGTACTCATTAACAACAAAAGATATGGCGTCGGAATTGGAAAATCAAAGAAGGAAGCCGAAGAACTGGCGGCAAAAAAAGCACTAGAAAATGCATCTTTTTAGTTTATAATATATTAAATTATGACAGTGGCAATCAAATTAGCTCGAATAGGAAAAAAAGGTCAACCAAACTATCGCATAATAGTGATAGACAAAAGGAAAAAAACCAATAGTCGATATATTGAGAAACTTGGTTTTTATAATCCTTTGTCTAATCCTGTAAAATTGGATATTAATATAGAACGACTTAACTTCTGGCTTGGTAGGGGAGCACAAATGGCAGAAGGAGCGGCAAAACTTCTAAAGAAACAGCTTAAAAAGGATTCTGCTTAGTAGGATAGTTCAAAGGAAGAATTTCTTCTTCGGTCTTTAAATCTATGTTGACTTTATCTAAAACAGTAGAGATTAATTTCTTTTCTTTATCGGTAAAGTTAGATAATTCTTGGCCGGCGGTGCCTTTGCCACTATAGAAATTTAAGTTAATTTTTGTTCCGGAAAATGGACCAGAACTAAAATTAACTTGGTCTAAAGTGATCACTCTTCCCCCGGAAAAATTATAATTTTTTAAAAACTCAATAAAGGTATTTGGATCTCCTTGCCCTTCTACTTGAATCGACAGCTGATTTGGAGTAGAGTTGGCTAAAATTATATCGTAGGATGTTATGATAAAATTTGTTTGGGCTGAAAGTCTATCCAGTGCCGTGATGATAGAAAAATAATCTTCCTCATTTGGGATAAGAAATGTTAAGATTGAGTTAATCTTATCTAAATCGACTTCTCCTTTTATAACTTCATTTTTAAAATTAATTAACTCCTTTTTTTTATTCAGTCCATTTATTTCTGATTTGAGAGAACTTATTTTATCATTATTAATATTAAATTTTGAAAAAAAGACGATTATGGAAATGACTAGACTAACTACTAAAATAGTAAATGTCAAAATATAGACTAAGTTTTTTCTTAACATCCTCCTAAGCTGATAATCAATTTTTATTTTCATTGTTGCAGGTTAACAAAATTTCCACTTAACTGTAATTGGTAGCTTTCTTTTTGGGTTTTATTTTTAGTTAAAGTATTGAAGTTGCTTAACACAAGAGTGTTAAAATTGTTTAGAAATTCGTCTGTCTCGGCAAATTTTAAGAAAGATAAAATACCGCCGTAATCGTTGAAGCTAACACTAAAGTTAACTTTCTTATCTTTGTTAATTACCACTGAATCTAGTCTTGCCTCTGGAGTTGAATAAGTTAAGCTATTTTTTAAAAGATTATAGTATGGTAAAAAATTAACGTCTTGCTGTAAAATTTCTCCAAGCTGTTTCTCTTTACCTCTAAAATAAACAAACTTTGCCTCAACTTCCTTATTCTGCACAAGAAAATCCAAAATACTTTGCTTTTCAAGATTTAAATCATTGATCTGTTTTGATTGTTGAGAAAGTAGAAAAAAGAAAATTCCGTAAATAACCAGAAACAAAAGTAAAAGTAAAACTATTCCTGTCTTTATCTTTTCAAATGATTTTTCTAAACTTAAATAAGACTGTTGCTTTATTAATAAGTTTATTCCTTTTTTCATTGTATACAACCTCCAATTGAGGATATAAACGATGGTAATTCTTTTATATAAGGATCAATTGAGGAATTTTTTTTAATCAAAGGATAAATATCTATGATCTTTGATGGAATTGAAAAAAATTCTTCGATCTTTCTTTCTATAGCTTGGATATCACTGACCCTATTGAAAAGAAAAATTCTATTTATCGCATTAATGTTAAATTTTTGTTTTACTGATTTGAAGAATTTTTCCATTTCGTTGGTTAATCCTGAAAAGCTAGGACTTAAGATTTGATCTAGGTCAACTGACGAGTCGCTTTTAACAAACCCTATTCTTTTTAATAAATCTTTAGCTTTTGCCAAATCAACATTAACATCAGCCTGCGCTTCTTTTAGAAAAAGAGACAGTCCTACTCTAAAGTTGTGTTGATCTAATATCATATTTTTTGCATGACTAAAAAAATATAAAGAGGTGGTTGAGTATCCGAGATTTACAAAAATTGTAGCTTCCTCATTTTTATTTAGAGGTTTATAAAAAGTAGAAAAAAACCTGGCAGAAGCGCTCAATTCATTTTCTATACTGTCTGGATAAAGTCCTACTCGTTCGGAAAGCTTCTCAATTTTTTCAATTAATTTCTGCGAAGAAGCAACTATCAGTACCAGCAATTTATTGGTGTTTTTATCTTCATTTAGAATCTCTAGATCCAGAGATGTCTCATCCATAGGCATCGGAATGAATTGGTCAGCCTGGTACCTTATAGCAGATAGAAGTTCTTTTTCTTTAAGGCGCGGCATCTCAACTATCTGTGAGTATGTATAAGCATCAGGAATAACAACATTCAGGTTTTTTTTACCAATTTTTAGATAATCCACAAGTTTCTTTATCATTTCAGATTCCTGATTAATTATTTTTTCAGTATCAAGTTCATAAATAGGTGGTGTGTCTTGAACGAATCCTAATGTAGATAGATCTATCCTTCCACCTGACACACCAGCCTTAACAATATGAATATTATTTTCACCAATATCTAGGGTTACTAAATCGTCAGCCATATTTATCTAGTATGAAAGAAAATATGGATTAAGTCAAGAGAATTATTGGGTAGGAAAGTTTCTTAACTTGATTACAGTGTTATAATTCAAAGAAACATTTCCTTCGCCAGTCAGAATACAACTTGCCTGCGAACCTTTATAACAGATAGAAAAATTAGTTGTGATTATCGGACCTGAGTAGCGCGATTGGCGCTGACAAGTCATTGTAAATGAATTTATGCCAACTTTAGAATTTGTCAAATCACCTGGAGTATATGGTAATGTAGGCGCAGGAGGACCTAAATTTGTAATCATAGAAATTATTGTGTTTCCTGCTGAAACTCCAAATCCGATTCCATTAAGATACTTATCTTTGAAGAAACCAACAGCATGCTGTGCTAAATCGCCAGGACCACAAATCTCAGTTCCGCCACTGTCGTAAATAGTATACCCATAATTCTTAATAGAGTCTTGCAAAATGCTATTTAAATAATCTCCCTGTCTTTTTACCTCTGTCACTGCATAAATTCTGACCTGCTGTCTAATAATGATAAAAAAAATGGCAAATAGAGTAGGTAATACCAACGCCATAACTCCAACGACAACCAGAGTTTCAATAAATGTAAAACTTTTTTTAAGCTTTTTTAACATATTTAGGGTTGTTCCAAAACATCAAAAACTGTATTTTCAGTTATAGAGTAATTTCTTCCTAGATCATTCCAAGAAACAGTTATTGACGCTGTAACTTGGATTGGGTTTACATCCCAGCTTAAAATCAGCTCTCTATCGAAAATAGGAGGTGTTAAACCATTTAAAGCTGGTGGTGGACAAGGCGATGTCCCAGGCCAGGAAATAATAATATCATTAAAACAATGTGTACCTATATTGCCTGTAAAAGAATTCCAATCAATTTCTTTCTCAGCGCGTAGCCATTCTTCAAGCTGTCTGGCATAATGAGAAGCAATAATTTTATGCTCATTGTATTTCATATTACGAACAGCAACTGTAGTCGCTGCAACAGCCATTACAAAAAAAATACTTATTATGGTGACAAAGACCAAAACTTCAATCAATGAAAAGGACTTGTCAGTTTTCATAAATAATCAACAACCATATTGACTGGATATATCTATAATCCCTGTGTTCGACACAGTTATATTAATACACCGACTTATATTTGAATTTCTTAACGTAAAAAATATATTATTAGCTCCGCCTGTAAGAAGCAAAAAATTAACAATGCCTGTATTTATTGCAGAAAAACCAGAAGGAAAAGTGTATGTTATTGCTGGACTTAATGAAGTGTCACTTGATGAGCAATGATATTGAACTTGATAACTCCCTGCTAAAACGTTTACGCTATATCCTAAAAAAGTACCGGTGCAAGTAATTGCCGAATCAGGAGCATCAGCTTTTTTTTTGGCAATTTCTAAAACATCTACTAATCTTTTAGCTTCCTTATCTAAATTTTGTTGTTGAGTAAAATTGTTGTAGGTAGCTAAAGAAAGTCCTGATAGAACTGCGATAACACTAACTACTACAAGAATTTCTATAAAACTATATCCTTTATGCCATTTAACCTGTAACATAAACTATTTTTGTCCATAAGGACCCATACAATAATTGCATGGACTCGCTGGAGATGTATTACAATTTGCAGTTGGTGCTAACGTGCAACCCGGAGGATTTACCTCTTCAAATGCTCCTACCACATAATCTGAACAAAAAAAACCAGGTGTATTGTTACAAGCTGGGCCGCCCGGATTAGCAGTGTATTGATAAAATTGAGTGCTTATCGGGTCAGATGGCCTTGCTCCTATAAATCCAGTTGTAGAAGAAACAATCCCCCCGTTTGAAGGTGCCAACCATACATTTCCTGTTATTGGATAATAACCATAATTGCTCCTATACATTTCCAAAGCTGCTCTTATCTGTTCGATATCAGCTTTTCTTCTGGTATCTCGAGAACTTTTTGTTAACGTTGAATATGATACAGCGGCTACAGCGGTAAGAATTCCGATGATGGTAATAACTACAAGCAGTTCTATAAGAGTGAATGATTTTTTCATTGTTGATTACTAACTTGAAATGGATCTGGTTCTGTTCCATTCGGTGCTTCTAATCGCGCTGATATTGTAAAATTTGTGAAAGATGATGCCATAACTGTATATCGATTTGGCGCAACATCTTTTGGATCTTGAACTACTAATGTATTTCCACCACCACATTGAATAGTAACTGAATTTATTAATATACTTCCCACTACAAACGTTTGGTATTGATTATTATGAACTAAAAAATACTGTTCCATACAAGCTTGAACTGCTTTTAAATCGCTTTTTCTTTTTGCATCTCTGCCTCTTTTTATAGAATTATTGAATTCTCCCGTGATCCAGACACCCAATATTCCAATCATAGTTATTACTACGAGTAATTCTATGAGGGTAAGACCTTTTTTCATAACTCTTATTTCATCTTATATAGCTTTTTTATAGAAATCAAGAGGTTGTCAACTGATATTTGAGAATTAAGATAATTACTCTCAATCAGCGCCTTAATTTTCATCGCCTTCTTTAAAATCTCTGATCCGACAACACCATAATCAACTAATCTATTTTCATAAAAACCGATAATATCATCAATAAATATAACTGTATCTTCTCTCGAAATATTTATAAGATTCTTATCAGACAAAAAATCATAACCTGAAGATTTTTCAAGTCTTCTAATAAAATTCAGCACTGATTCATCTGCATTATTTTTTTTCTTTTCATTTAGATAAACTAATTTTGACCTCGAACGAATAGTTGGTAAAACTGCATACTCATTTGAAGTTATCAAGATAAATTGATTTCTTTCGGTTTTTTCCTCCAGAGATTTAAGCAGTGCATTTTGTGCTTCTAAAGTGGAACTGTTAAATGAATAGATTATATAGAGCCTGTTTTCCTTATTCTCAATCGAAATTATTTTCTTAATGTCCCTTATTTGGTTAATCGAAAGTTCTTTCTTTAACGGTGAAATCCTAAATATATTGTAAGACAAAAAATTATTATCCTGAATAAATTTAGTTAAATACTTTTCTATCAATTTTTTATCATGAGAAACTAAAATTAGGGGAAACATACGTATTGCATTTTAACAAAAAAACACATATATTGAAATTTATACAACATATGAACTTTACACCGAAACAAGTACTAAGTATTCTTGTAAAAAAAGGCCTAATAGATCAAACAAAAGCTAATCAAATCGAGCTTGACTGTCTAAAATCAAATACGCCAATAATAAATTACCTTTTGACAAATACCGAAATAGATAAACGTGAAATTTTAATGATAGTTTCCTCATTAATTAAAGTTCCTTATCTGGACATTGCTACTTTAGCAATAGATCCCCAGGCAGTTGGATTTATCTCGGAGCTTATTGCCAGAAAGTACAACCTAATCCCGGTTAAATATGATCAGGAAAATGAAACTTTAACTATTGCATCAAGTGATCCTCTAGATATATCGGTCGTTGATTTTTTGGAAAGAAAGACCGGAAAAAAAATTATAATGGTTTTAGGCTATGCTGATGATATTAAAAAAGCCATTGAGATTGCCTACGCCCAGAGTCTTTCTCCAGAGGTAAAAGAAGCATTGAGGGAAGTCAAATACACAAGTAAAACACCAATTCAAGCAATAAACACTGTCATAAAAGAAGCGCCCATTGCAAAAATCGTAAACACGATACTTGAATTTGCGCTAAAAAGCCGGGCTTCTGATATCCATATCGAACCGGAGGATACGAGAACAAAAGTGAGGTACAGGATTGACGGAATTTTGAATGAAAAGTTATCACTACCTAAAGGTATACACGATGCTCTTGTCTCAAGAATTAAAATTATGTCTGAAATGAAGATTGATGAAAGAAGACTGCCACAAGACGGGCGTTTTTATTTTAAATTAGGTGAAGACGAAGTTGATCTCCGTGTATCATCGTTACCGACTGTTCATGGGGAAAAGATCGTTATGCGACTTCTAAAAAAAACTGGAGGACTGCCTTCCTTAAATGATTTGGGACTTCGTGGCTCTCCTTTGAGAGACCTGGAAGAAGCGATTACAAAACCTTATGGAATTATTCTGGTCACTGGTCCGACTGGCTCTGGAAAGACTACCACATTATATTCAGTATTATCCCGACTTAATAAACCTAGCGTAAATATTGTAACAATAGAAGATCCAGTTGAGTATCAAATACCCGGAATTAATCAAGTTCAGATAAATCCACAAGCTGGTTTAACGTTTGCAACTGGACTTAGATCCTTCCTAAGACAAGACCCCAATATCATTCTTGTTGGCGAAATAAGAGATAGTGAAACAACTCAACTTGCCATCCAGGCAGCTCTAACTGGACATCTGGTTTTTTCAACCCTGCACACCAATGATGCATCAACAGCTATACCAAGACTGATAGACTTAGGTGGAGAGCCTTTCTTAATCGCTTCTGTCCTAAATGCCTCTTTAGCTCAAAGAATCACAAGAAGAATCTGTACTTATTGTAAAAAAACATATGAACCACCAGAAGAAATCCAAAGAAATATAAAGGATATACTTGGACCATTGCTACCTCAACCATATAAAGAGGGAAAGCCTATTCAATTAAGTAAGGGTATTGGATGTGATGAATGCAATAAAACCGGTTATCTTGGAAGGATTGCTATCTTTGAAGTGTTGAAAATTACTTCAACCATTAATACAATGATTTTAAGACAAGTATCAGCAAAAGAAATAGAAAACCAAGCAAGAAAGGAAGGATTAATTACGATGAAACAAGACGGATATTTAAAGGTTTTAGATGGGATAACAACAATTGAGGAGGTTTTAAGAGTAGCGGAGATATAACCGTTATAACTATTATAATCATTATAAATTTTATAATTTATTAAAAAAATGGATATTTTTCACCTTTTTGATTTAACAATTGAAAAACAAGCTTCGGATCTTCACTTAATACCAGATTATTATCCTGCCATACGCATTAATAATGAACTATTATATGTGAGGTCGGCTGAAGTACTAACTCAAGAAAATATGGAGAAATTGGTCCTTTCCATTTTAAATGAAGAACAAAAAGAAAATCTTCTAGCCAACAAGGAAATTGATCTAGGTTATGAATATAAAAATAATCGATTTAGAACAAATATCTATTACAGCAAAAACAAAATGGCGGCTGCGTTTAGGTTGATAGGAAGTAGAATAAGAACACTCGAAGAGCTTAATCTGCCAGAAACATTTCATCAGTTTACCGATGTGCGACAGGGACTAATTTTGATTACAGGCCCTACAGGAGAAGGAAAGTCCACCACCTTAGCCTCAATCATTAATGAAATTAACCTAAAATATTCAAAGCATGTAATAACAATAGAAGATCCTATCGAATATGTTTATCCAGCAGGAAAATCTATTGTGAGCCAGAGAGAGCTTCATCAAGATACTCATTCTTGGAACATCGCCTTACGATCAGTACTTAGAGAAGACCCCGATGTAGTTCTGATTGGGGAGATGAGAGACTATGAAACAATACAGTCTGCGCTAACTATCGCCGAAACGGGTCACTTAGTCTTTTCAACTCTTCACACCAGTTCCACACCTGAAACCATAAACCGTATCATTGACGTCTTTCCTGCAAATCAGCAGAATCAAATCCGTTCCCAACTATCAGGTGTTTTAAAGGCAATCGTCGCCCAACGATTGATTCCTTTTCTTGATAAAACAAAACGTATTCCAGCTGTAGAGGTTTTGCAAAATATTCCTTCTGTCTCGACGGTTATTCGAGAAGGACGAACCCATCTCCTTGACAATATCTTAGAGACTGAAGAAGAACAAGGGCTTTTTCTTTTTGAAAAGTATCTTCTACTGCTGTATGAAAAAAGTATGATTTCGAAAGAAACGGCCTTGTCTCATGCAATAAGACCAAATGAAATTAAAAAATTCCTTAAGTAACATACGAAATTACGAATTTTGTTACGAATCTACAAATTCGTAAATTAGTAATGATTCGTATTTTCGTAAGAAATCAATATGCTTTTTAAATACAAAGCAATAAAGGATAACAAAGTTTTCATAAACCAAATAAGTGCGGAAAGTCAGGAATCTGTCTTGAGATTTCTGAAAACAAATGATTACTTTCCTGTATATGTAAAAAGAACTGATCCTTCAAACAGTTCGATTATTGAATCAATATTTGCGAAGGTAAGTTTCAACGATATCGTAGATTTCACCAGGCAACTGGCAATTATGCTTAATGCCGGACTTACCCTTATTGATTCATTAGACATCATGAAAAAACAGATAACAAAAACAGCACTGACAAACATGATCGAAAATATAGATAAAGAGATCCGAGGAGGAAGTAATTTTTCTGCAGCTTTAGGAAATTACCCGCAATACTTTACGGGTACTTATATCGCGCTTGTTAAGTCAGGTGAAGCCTCAGGCAAACTGGGCGAAATACTTCTTAAACTTTCTGACAACCTTGAAAATGAGAGAGAGTTTAGAAACAAACTTAAGGGAGCCTTGGTATATCCTGCTATTATTTTAACAGCGATGGCGATAGTTGGTTTTATAATGATGACTTTTGTAGTTCCGCAATTACTTAGTATCTATAAAGACTTTAATACTGAACTTCCGCTTTCTACAAGAATACTAATGGTCGTATCTTCTTTTTTTAGTCAATTTTGGCCAATTATTATAGTTGCTGTGATTGGGATAGTATTTATGATTAGACAATTTTTAAAAACTGAAAAAGGCAAACTTCTTTTGGACACCTATCTTTTAAAAATGCCTGTTTTTGGCAATATAATTAAGATGTCAGTACTTGTCGACTCAACTAGAACTTTATCTGTCCTCATAAATTCCGGCGTCTCACTTCTTGAGGGCCTTAGCATTATAGTTGATACATCAACTAATATCGTTTATCAAAATTCGTTTATAAACATGAAAAAACAGATAGAAAAAGGATTGTCGTTAGGAAAAGCTATGAAACAGGAGGAGATTTTCCCACCTATTTTGATTCAGATGACCATTGTTGGAGAACAGACCGGACATCTGGATGAAACCTTACTGAGGATATCAAAATACTTCGAGATGGAGTCTGAACTGGCCATTAAAGCAATGACCACGTTGATTGAGCCAGCCATACTTGTTGTTCTAGGTATTGGCGTAGGTTTTTTGGTCTTTTCTATCATTACCCCAATCTATAGTTTGACATCGGCAATCAAATAAATACGGTTCCAAATAGGACTTGACAAACTTTTTTATTTATTTTATCTTGATAATAGTTAGGAGGTGAAAAAAAATTAAAATTTAAAAAAAATTAATATGAAAAAAGCTTTTACATTAATTGAACTTTTGATAGTCATTGCCATAATAGGCATTCTTGCTGTGGGGGTCCTTGTTGGGATAAACCCACTTGAACAAACAAGAAAGGCCACGGACACATCAATGATTGATATATCTACAGAATTCAAAAATGCCATTGATAGATATTACGCAGGGCATAATAACATGCCTTGGTGCCTGAATACAAGCCCTCCAGGTACATGTACACTCAATGTAGCGGGAGGATGTACTGATCAAGCCGGCTTTACTACAAACACAGGCCTCTTATTAGATTCAGGAGGATGCATACTAACAGCTGTTACTACAATGATTGGTGTAGGAGAGATTAAAAGTACCTTTTTAGGTTCTGCTGGTAGTAATGCTCATGTAATTCACGTGTGGAGTGACGCTAATTATGCCACGTATATAGGCGTAGGATTCCAACCAAAATCAAATACCTATCAAACTAATACAAATACTAATGTAGCCCCCGGTACTGGTTGTGTTTATTTAGGCGCGGTTCTAGCATGTGGTGCTGTTTGTACTGGCGGTGTCGGCCATGCATGTACCGCAGATCAAAATACTTGCTATTATTGTATAAAGTAACGATTTTTAGGCTAAATGGATAAAAAATAAAAAAAGCCATCCCCTTAAGGGAGGTGGCTTTTTTATAGGGTTTTATAGGGTAGTTAACTCTTTTTTGACATCTTGGTCATTCGAATTAAACTTGTCTAGAATAAACTGAAAAACTTTTTTCGCCTCCTCCCTCTGTCCAATTTTCTTTAATAGTTGACCTTTCAGGAAATACCCATCTCTATAGTCTGGCTTAAGATCAATGGCTTTATTTATTTCACTTAAATAAAACGCTTCATATTGAGATTTTTCAGATTGATTCTTGGTGTCGTCTTCTAGAAGCGAGTAAAAAATGGCAAGAGAGTAGGGGATCTTCGGATCTGTGGGAGCTAGTTTTTCAGCTTCTCCTAAAGCTTGAATTCCAGAAATCAAATCTTTTTTATCCAGATTGATTTGATAAAAAAGATAAAAATTTTTAGCTCTTGTTTTCCAATACAAGACGTTTTTAGGCGAAGCGGTCAAAGATTTTTTATTTAGGGCATCGGCGGTTAAAACCATTCTTTTAGCCAAATCTGTCTGTTTCTGATATGAAGCTATAAAAGCTATATTTGCTAATACATAGGAAAGTTTGTCCTCATAGACATGTTCGTACCTAAGATTGTAAGCACTTTCCAACGCTTGAGCAGACTTTTGATAATCTCCAATCTTTGAATAATTATCTCCTTTGGCATAGTAATAATCGGCAAGATAATATCTGGCTAAATAAATAAAAAGAAGGACAGCTACAATAAAAACAACTGAAGATAAAATCCACTGGTTAACGGTTAATCTATAATTTTCAGGAGTTTCGACAACAAAATTTTCTTTAGACTTTAAAATAATAATAAAACCTGGGATCAAAAAGAAAAAAAGATTTATGGTGGTTGTAGAAAACCCGAAGAAATTAGTGATTAAGATTGTTAAATAAGAAAGAGTTAAACAAATTATTAGTAGTGTGTCATTGCGAGCGAACGAAGTGAGCGTGGCAATCTCTTTTGATTGAGATTGCTTCGTCGTTATACTCCTCGCAATGACAAAAAACACCGCACCAATCAACAACATATAAGTTCCAATCCCTAGAAATCCTGTTGTCGCAAAATAATTAAGAAACTCATTGTGTGCCTTGTTGTAAAGAAAATCCCATTCCGACGTTAGATTATGCTCTTTTGGTCTAACAAAATAATAACTGTAAGCAAAAGTTTCCACACCTGTCCCAAAAATCGGATACTTTAGGCCGAGATCTATTGCTCCTTTCCAAACAATTCTTCTTATATCCGATGAAGCGGTGACGTCTGTTTCAAAGGTGACGGTTGTTTGTGCCTTAGGTTGAGTTTGATTAGGTTTAATTTGTTTAGTCTTTATAAATAGACTTTTATAATAATTAAGATCATAAAATTGGTCTATTTTCTGAATTCCTGTTTTAAAAATAACGACAGAAAAAATTAAAGAGACTAATAATAATCCAGCTTTTTTATCTATTAATTTTCTAAATTCAAATTTGTATGAAAACAATAGGTAAATCGTGAAACTAATGAATCCTATTGCCACCGCACCCAACGCAGAACGAGAGCGAGTAAATAAAACAAAAGTAAAATTGGCAAAAAGATATATCCCGTACATTATTATCTTTTTGTCATCCTGTCCCGAGCCATTCGGGATCAGGATCTCTTTTACAAAAAAATACATTCCGATAAAAAAATTAATTGCAAGTAAAGCACCTAACCAATTTGGCTGACCTAGAGTAGAGAACATTCTTTCAGCCGGTCGAAACTGATCCGTCCAACAACTATTATTAAACTGTCCCATAAAAAGTAAGCAAGACAAGTCGTGACCAAATCTACCGGGTAACCCCCATAACATAACTGCAGTAGAGCTAATAAGCGATACTTTAAGCAACTTTTCAATAGTCTGCCTTCCGATAGGAAGGTTTGAAACAAATGCATAAAATAAAATGATATAAGTAATGGTAGACAATAAACCTCCATTGAACCGGCCATAATATCCGAAGATAGAGGTATGAATATCTATCGAAAACAAAGTGGAGAGAAGTTGAGATCCAAGAAATAAATAAATAGGTATGTCGAGAATCGTTTTTTTTAATATAATTTTCCTATAAATTATCATTTTCAAAAGCCAGAAAAAAGCTATGGCAACTGTGACAGTATAGATAAACATCATCTTATTGAACTCAAAAAGTTCAGAAGTGAAAGAAGCCATAGCCAAAGGAGTAAAGAAAAAGAGTAAATAATATAACCAAGTAATCAGTTTATCAATATAAGATACTATTTTTGACTTTTGCATTTTGACTTTTGAATTATATATACCATGTCTAATTTTATCCAAACATTGCGAAAAATCAAATTGCCTTTTTTGTCCACGTTTGATGTCTGCTTTGACTTTGGCACTGCCAACACCAGAATAGCAATAAAGGATAAAGGTAGAGTCCTAAGCGAACCCACGTACGTAGGTTTAAATACCATCACGAAAGAGTTTATTTTTTTTGGAGGTGAAGCAAAAACAATTATTGGAAAAACACCTGAATTCATAAAAATCATAAGACCTGTGGTCAATGGTGTAATCTCAGATTTTGACGCAGAGGTGGAATTAATCAAAAAATTCATGAATAAATCAGTATCTATTTATTTTAAAAATTATCCTCTTTTAAAACCACGACTTAGAGCCATTGCTTCAGTTCCTTATATAGCTACTGAAATTGAGCAAAAAGCGGTCGAAGAAGTTCTTAGCAAAGTGGGCTTTTCTTCAATTTTTTTAATTGAAAAACCCTTGGCTGCTGCTTATGGATGTGGGATTAATATTTTTTATCATCATCCTAATTTATTGGTTGATTTAGGAGCCGGTTTGGTTGAACTAAGCATCATAAGTGGAGGAGGAATCGTGTCAGAAAAAACTTTGAAAATTGCAGGAGACAATATGAATCATATATTCGCTAATTATGCTTACTTAAAATATGGAATAGTCCTAGGTGATGCGACATGTGAGCATCTTAAAATTTATTTACTTAACTTTACAGATGAGAATAAAACTTTTACCGTCAGAGGAAAGTCTTTGGAAAACGGTTTGCCAAAATCAGTAAGAATTAAATCTAGTGATGTTAAGGAAGCATTGCTAACAAATTTTAGCCAGATCATTGAGGCTATAAAAGAACTTATTGAGATATCCCCTCCGGAAGTTGTAGATGAAATATATGATAGGGGAATTGTTTTAACCGGTGGATTGGCAAATGTTTCCGGCATAAATAATTTTTTCTCGAAAGAACTTAAAATTGATGTTGTAGCTGCAACCGATCCTGACGATACTGTAATAAGTGGTCTTATGAAAATCAGCAACAGCCAAGACAATTTAGTTAAACTTGCTATACCTAAAATTTAACTGTTGGCAAGTCAAACTTGACGTTGACTTTTTTTCTTATTTTATATAGAATATAATCCTTCATTATTTTGCACTTTGAAAATTTGTTTGGTTTTTTAGTCATGTAATCGGGTTAGGATTCTTCAATTTTTTTAAGAGTTTGATCCTGGCTCAGGATGAACGTTGGCGGCGTGCCTGAGATATGCAAGTCGAACGATGTCCTTGCCGCAAGGTAGGGATAAAGTGGCGGACGGCTGAGTAACACGTAGGAACCTGCCCCTATTTGGAGAATAGCCCCGCGAAAGCGGGGATAATACTTCATGGTTCCCGCCTTTGGCGGGATAAAGAACGTAACTGTTCGAGAAGGGATGGTCCTGCGGCCTATCAGGTAGTTGGTAGGGTAATGGCCTACCAAGCCTATGACGGGTAGCTGGCCTGAGAGGGTGGTCAGCCAGAGGGGCACTGAGATACGGGCCCCACTCCTACGGGAGGCAGCAATCAGGAATAGTCGGCAATGGGCGAAAGCCTGACCGCGCGACGCCGCGTGTAGGAAGAAGCTCTTACGAGTGTAAACTACTGTGGTAGAGGAAGAAGTCCCGCCTATGGCGGGATTGACGGTACCCTACTAGAAAGGGGCCGCTAACTGCGTGCCAGAAGCGTCGGTAATACGTGGGCCCCAAGCGTTATCCGGTTTTACTGGGCGTAAAAGGTCGTGTAGGCGGTCCGATAAGTTTCTGTTTAAATACTACGGCTTAACTGTAGGAAAGGCAGAGAAACTATCGGACTAGAGTTTTCTTTAGGGAGACTGGAACTTAGGGAGGAGTAGTGAAATGCGTTGATACCCTAGGGAACACCAGTGGCGAAGGCGAGTCTCTGAAAGGATTAACTGACGCTGAGACACGAAAGCTAGGGGAGCGAAGCAGATTAGAGACCTGCGTAGTCCTAGCCCTAAACGAATGCCTGCTAGCTGCATTTGTCCCGATTTTGGTCGGGATGGGTGTGGCGAAGGTAACGCGTTAAGCAGGCCGCCTGGGGAGTACGGCCGCAAGGTTGAAACTCAAAGGAATTGGCGGGGAGGCACACAACCAGTGGAACATGTGGTTCAATTCGAAACGAACCGAAGAACCTCACCAAGGTTTGACATGCTACCGTTTAGTTCTCGTAGAAATAGTGAGACAATCCGCAAGGATGGTAGCACAGGTGCTGCATGGCTGTCGTCAGCTCGTTCCGTGAGGAGTGCCCTTAAGTGGGACAACGAGCGCAACCCCTACCTCGAGTTATATATGTCTCGAGGGACTGCCCTGACTTAGCTCGGGAAGGAAGGAGGGGCAGACGTCAAGTCAGCATGGTCCTTATACCCTGGGCTACACACATGTTACAATGGGAAGAAACAACGGGCTTTGCCAGATCGTAAGGTTAAGCAAATCCCTTAAATCTTCTCTCAGTGGGGATTGAGGTCTGCAACTCGACCTCATGAACTCGGAATTGGTAGTAATCGCGGATCAGCATGCCGCGGTGAATACGTTCTTGCCTCTTGCACACACCGCCCGTCAAGCCAACAAAGTCGAGAATGATTTGAATCCCGCTTAGCGGGAGAGGATTTTTCCGGCGATGGGGGTTAAGTCGTAACAAGGTATCCGTTCTGGAAGGAGCGGATGGATCACCTCCTTTCTAATTTTTTTCTATAAGAAAGAAATTAGTCCTTTTAATTTTGGATAAATTATGAGGACTTTAAGCAATTTTCCAAAACCTAGCCCGATTACTAGACTAAAATATTTATCTTCATCCCTGGTTTTGGGTAGTTAAATTCTTGAAGACCAGTCGTAGGATTTTTTTCCGTGAAGTGTCTCCAAATAGAAATTTCAACATAATGATTATCAGTCGGACCTGATGAACCAGGATAGATAACCAATTCTCCTGGATCACATCCAAACAGATTAGATACATACTTTGCTTTTTTCCTAACGTTATTTATCTCTATACTAATTTCGTCTCCAAATTCATATTTTCCCTTTAAGTCTTCATGGGTAATAGTAGTTTTAATATTTCCATAATTGTCAATATGTGTAATATAATATCCTCGAAGTTCTGGAACTATGTTTGAGGAAATCTCTTCCAGCTCCATCTCATCTTCCATTTCATCCATTAAATGTGCAGCAATTCGCGCATACAAATCACGGGAGTGAAACTGACTCTCTGTGTTTAATCCTTTATACTCATAAATCTCGTCAATCTTTTTTTTAATTAATGAGAAATCAAACCCTGCATTTGGACCAGATAAATAAATACCAGACTTTAAACGAACTACCAACGGTTTTGCCCCTTCACCATTTTTTAACGAATGGTCAGATTGAAGTCTGGGATCTGTATTTTGAAAAATCACTGTTTCTAAGGGTTTACCAAATCTTTCCTCTATTTCGACTACCTGGGAAACTAAAAATGCTGTATGAATAGTTGATGGAGAAGAGTTAATGAAAGTAATTATTCCACCATTGTGATCTTTTAGATAACCTTCGACAACAGAACGAACCTCCTGACAAGTTAAACTATCTGCCGCCCAATCCGCTATGACAATTAATTTTTTCATAATATGGTACTTATAATTGTAAAAATTGCAGAAATTACAATTATTATAGAAGAAATTACAGCAAAATAGTTGTACCACTTTTTATTTGTAAATTGCCCCATGAGATCCTTGTCGTTGGTAAACTTAAGTAAGAAATAAAAAACTACCGGCAAAAGAATGGCATTTAAAGCTTGCGTATAAAATACTATAGAAAACAGATTTATAGTTGGAAGAAAAACAATTAAAGCTGCGATTATTAATTGAAGCAAGAATATACCGTAAAATAATTTTCCTTTTTCAAAAGGGGCATCAAGACTTCCAGCATAACCGAAAAATTCAGAAAAAGCATAAGCGGTTGACAAAGAGATTATTACTATTCCGATAAATCCAGCATTAAGAATGCCTAACCCAAAAAAAAGGCCGGCTAAATGTCCGGCAAATGGTTCTATAGCAAGTGAAGCTTGTTCACCTGTAATGAGAGGAATATTATGAATAAATAAAGTTGCAGCAGTAGCAACAATCATAAAAAAGGAAAAAAAGTCAGTTAAAAAAGCTCCGAAATATGTCTCTACTTGTTCATACTTTAATTTATCTGGGGAAACTTTTTTATCAATTACGTATGAATGGACAAAAAATTGTCCCCAAGGTGTGATCGTAGTTCCCAATACTGCAATAGAAGCAAAGATAAATTCTTTTGACAATACAATATGCAATGGGGTAAAAGTACTTCTTAAGGCTAAAACCCAGTCGGGACTAGCTTTAAATGCCGAAAAAATATATAAGAAATAAAACAGGATCGACACAAAAAATATTCTCTGATTAGTCTTATAATTTCCGCGTGAGATGAAAAGGAAAGAAATTATAATTATCCCAAATATTAACGGAACAACAGGTAAGTTAAAAAGATGAGCTGTTGTTTTCACTGCGGCAAAGTCTGCGACAAGTGTCCCTACATTAGCTATCAACAAACATAAAAAAACTATAATTGATGTTCTAATTCCGAATCTTTCCCTAATTAAATCTCCCAAACCTTTTCCTGATACTGTAGCAATTCTGATTCCCATCTCTTGAGTTATGGCTAAGAGAACCGTGACAAAAAGAAGTATAAAAAGAATTGAGTACCCAAATTTAGCTCCGGCAAGAGAATAAGTAGCAACTCCTGCAGCATCATTATCGGCCATCGCCGTAATGGTCGCCGGCCCAAAAACCGCCAATAAAAGCAAAATTCTTCTTTTATATTTAGATAAAAAAAGCCTCATTTTCTTATTGCTGAATTATATATATCAGTTATTGAAACTATCCCAAGAATTTTTTTGTGACTATCTATTACAGGGAGGGCTGCTAACTTATATTTAATCATTTTATTTAAAGCTATTGCCGCAGGTGTCGTGAGATGAATTACGATAACATTTTGTACCATAAATTTATATATAGGAGTATTTAGGTCTGCCAATAATAATTCGTGTAAACTAAAAACTCCTACAAGTTGATCTTCTTGATTTATTACATAAACGGGTGTTAAGAATGAAAAGTCAGCTGTTTCTTTTTTTATTTTTTCAATTACCTCTTTAACAATATTATTAGGTAAGACTGTTATATATTCTGTAGTTAAAAGGTTTCCTATGGGAGTAGTTGAAAGATTGATTAAATAATTAAATTCTTTCCTTTTTTTATCTGGTAATAGATCCATTATTTGTTGTCTTTTCTTCTCTGATAGCGTCAGAAGAACATCTACAGCTTCATCGGGATCTATATATTCTAATATTTCAGCAATTTTCTCAGGTTTGTATTGTTTAAATAAGTCTAATTGATAATTAATATTTAAATAACTTATAACTTCTGCTGCTTTTTTATTATCAAGTATTCTTAAAAATTTTCTGGCATTAATAACATTAGTTCTTTCAAGATAGTCTGCTAAATCTTCTGGCCTAACATTTTGTAGTTTTTCTTCCTTTTTTTTTAATATCACTTTTCCTTGTGTTAATTCTAGTGGGGCTATATCTCCCCATGAAAGATATCTTGAGCTAATGTTTATTCCCAAAAATCTTATTAATTTACTGATTATTTCGTCTACTTTCAACCAACGAAGAATTCCAAATAGACCTACATCTACTCCAAGAACGTTAAGTTCATATAGATTACTAAGAAGAATTTTTTCTTGAATGGCAACATCATTAACCCTAACCACTTTATTTCCTACAATATCTATTATTTGTTTATCTAAAAGATTTCTTAAAACATAAAGTTCATTCTCTTCTAAAGTAGATGAAAAATACGACTTACTTACAATGATTAAATTATTTAGTTTCTTGACATCGCAAATAGGTATAAAAAGTTTATTATTTAGTTTATCAAGAACGAGTAACTTTGTAACCTTAGGGTTTTCGGATGCTAAAAAAATTAGATCGTCTAATTTACCAACCTCAATATTATCTTCCGTAAGAACTTTTTTTCCTTTTAATTCGGAGAAGTAAATCATACTTTGATTATACAAAATATATTTATTATTTTATTTATTTTCCATCATAATAAAGCCTGTCGTAGCAACAACGTGAGAATGATAGTTATTCATCCAAAAATTTCTAGTACTTTCCCTGTTATCTGCAGTTATTATCGCACGCGGATCATCTTTAAAAATCCTTTCCTTTGGCGCATAACTTACCGAGTATCCTATACCTGAATCTCTCCATCTTCTATCAACTACTAAATTACCTGCTATGACTAGATGATAATCATTACCATCAACTGCAAAATGTGAATCTAAAACTGAACCACTCATTGCGATTGGAATACCGTCAGCTCTAAATAAATAAATTGGAAAGCTAAGTTCCGCAGCCTTCATAGTAGGGTGATCACTGTTTTTGGCTTGAAATAATGATGCGTCATCAAAATCTCTCAGCGAGGCACGTTTAACATAGATATAATGTGGAGGGTTTTGTACTGCAAGTTTATCTCTTATTTTTCTGGAAAGATAAATTCTTTTCTCTTCATAATTTTGCTCAGTTTCACGTTGAATCCAAATAGGAATTTCGGGTTTCTTAGCTTTTTTAAACATATCTCTAAGTAAAACCATTTTATAATATCGAACAATTTCTTTTCCTTGTCTGTCTTTCCTCAAGGTTACTCGATCAAAAAGATAAGTGTGTAAATCTTCCTCAGTGAATCCATCTTTTACTAATGAAGTTTCATCCTTCATCAATACTGAAAATGCAAGTTTGCCGTTAGCCTCATCTAAAAGTGTACACATTATTGGTACTGCGATTTCTTTAGGAAGATTTACATGAACTCTTTTTTGTTCATGTCCAGTCCAGATAAATAGCCATCCGATAGGATCTTCAGAATTTCCCTCATATACAATATCGATTGCAGAAACGCCTGGATGAAACCTAGGAGTAGAAATATCGCCTAATGTGTAATTCGCTAATGCCATTACATCATCAATAGATGCTCTAGGCAAAAGTAACTGGCTTCCAGCACTTAGGATATCATGACTGATTCGTTCCTGTTCGTGATATAAATCAGCTTTTGCTTTCCTTACTAGACGAAATCCATCAATCATTCGCGATCTCTCTTCAGCCTGCCTGAATGAGTTACCGTTTCTTAATTCTATACTTGTCATGAGCTTATTTTATCATATTTATCTTATAGTTATTTAAACAGAAATTTATTTATGTTTTTTTGCTATAATGGCTAAGGTTATAAGCGCGCTTAGTTTAACGGTAAAACACTTCTCTGATAAAGAAGAGAGCGATAGTTCGACTCTATCAGCGCGCACCAACTAATTCTCGTTCAGAGGTTTACCCTGAGCGAGCTTTAGCGAGTCGAAGGGCCGTTTAGCTCAGCTGGCTAGAGCGTCTGATTTACATTCAGAAGGTCGGGGGTTCAAGTCCTCCAACGGCCACACTTCATCTATTAATCTGACTCGATCCCCATAAAGTCGGGGCAATCTTTTGCTTTAGGTGAGAAAAAACGTAGGTTGCTGCTCTTGCTCCCGATCCGACAGCCGAAGTAATCTGTTCTATCGAATATTGATGGCTCACCACATCTCCAGCGGCAAAAATTCCCGGAATACTAGTCTCCAATTTTTCATCAACCGTGATAAATCCACCCGGATCCATTTTAACACCCAAAGGAATCAATAGCGCGGTTCCAGGAACTCCTCCAATTTCGATAAATAGTTTGTCAATATTTAACACTTTTTCTTCAGTTGACTGGTTTTGGGGGTTTTTTATTTGCAATTTTAATGAGGTTATTTTTTGCCCGTCTCCTAAAATCTCGAGAACCACTGTGTTGTACATCACCTCAATATTCGGATGTTCATTTATGTGTTTTTTCCAAATCTCATCACTTCGAAGTTCACTTCCTCGGTAAATAATATAAACTTTTTTTGCCGAATGCGCTACCTGCGCTGCTGTTTGAGCCGCAGCGTTCGCTCCGCCAACAACCGCTGCAACTGCGTTCATATAATCAAATTTTCCACACTTAGCACAATACTCAATACCTTTCCCTGTATACTCAACTTCACCGGGAACATTGAGTTTTCTTCTTTCAACGCCAGTTGCCAAAATAATAGTTCTACCTTCATATTCTTTAGCTTTTTCTGTAAAAACTTTGAAACCTGTTTCCGTTTTTTCTATTTTTGTAACTGAATCTTCCAAAATTTCTCCGCCTCTATTTTTTGCTTGATTTAACATTTTTTGAGTTAACTCGGTACCAGCAATTTCTTCAAAACCAGGATAGTTGATAATGTCGGGAGCCAGGATTAACTGTCCACCCAGAACTTTTCCAATGACCAAACTTTTTAAACCAAAACAGGAAGAATAGATTGAGGCGGTCAAAGCGGTCGGCCCGCCACCTATAATTATTAAATCGTACATAATATCAATGTAAAGTGTTAAATGTTAAATGTCAAATTATATCTTTTACCGGCTTCTCTAATTATCGTTCTTAGCATCTTCTTATAATCTATCCCTGCTGTTCTTGCAGCAAGAGGAAAATATGATGTTTTCGAAACCTCGGGTGGGATCAATCCTGGTGGAGCATTAACATCCAATACATAAACGTTATCCTGCAAATCAGTCCTCATATCTATCCTGCAAAGATCCTTTATATCTAAAGCTTTCCATGTGCCAAAAGCGAGATTTGCTATTTTTTTTCTCAATTTTGAA
Source organism: Candidatus Roizmanbacteria bacterium (assembly GCA_963845895.1). Lineage (GTDB taxonomy): Bacteria > Patescibacteriota > Microgenomatia > UBA1406 > GWC2-37-13 > CAWJTN01. The sequence continues at coordinate 1,092,775 of CAWJTN010000001.1, read as the reverse complement.
TCCACTTCTGCAGGACAGACAAGATGATTTGCACCGCCTTTTTCCTCAAATACCCATTTTATATCCAAAGAATCAAGCGGAAGATGGTTTTTAGGCAAAATTGCATAATCAGGTTCAATTATTGGTAGAATTCTCGGTGGATTACCCATCATTGAAACGGAGAATTCTCTCCACTTTAAAAAAGGCTCTACTAATGCCGGTTGCCCAAAAGTATTGACAATAAAATCGACCTGACGTTCTAATTCCTTGTCACTATTAACCACACTATTCTCAAGAATGCCTGCCGAAGATCCCTGGGCCAAAGGCTTAACGATTAAAGGAAAATTCAGAGATTTTCTTCTTTTTTTATCGGATTTATTAAAAATTTGAAAAGGTAAGGTGGACAAATTATTGGCAAGTAATACTTCTTTCATTTTGCCTTTATTAAGCGTTAAAATTCTGGTGAAAGAAGAGGAACTGGTAAAGGGAATCTGCAGCATTTCCAAAATCGCCGGAATGTGCCCGTATTTATTACTACCATAAAGACCAAAAGAGAAATCAAAGGCAAAATCAATATTTTTTTTATTTTTAAATAGGGTCAAGTAAGCTTTTTCATTCGCTTCTATAGGGATGACTTTAAATCCGATCCTCTCTAAATAGTTGATTATCATTTTTATGGTTCCTGGGTCATCGAAATCTGCCTCAAGCTGTGTCATCGGATCGTTCGGATCCGGGTATTTATGCCAAATATTGTATAAAAAAGCTAATATATTTTTTTTCATAGAATATAATCAATAAAAGTTTTAACTTGCAAAAGGAAGTAACTTCTTACCTTGTGCATCTCGGACGGTATTAAGAAGTAATCTCTTCAATATGTCAATGAACGATATATCGTATAGATCTAAAATATTTGCTATAGCACAATCTAACTCCTTAGGTCCAAACGCCGGATTACTGTTGCTGTCCAAAAAAAAGTAACGACCTGAATTATCAAGTCTTATATCAAATTTACCGTAATCAGCCATACGAGTTATTTCAAAGGCACGTTTAACATACTCTGTTAAAAGTGGATCTTTATATTTATGGTAAACAAATGAGTTTTTTTTATTATGTTCCCATTGATCCTCAAAGGTCGCAAAGACAAATTTTTCATTTGGTTTATGAAATACTTTTTCTGCCAAATATACTTTTTTATTCAACCCCTCTAGAAGTATAGCCGTAATTTCTCTTCCAACAATGAACTCTTCCACCAATACCGGTTGCTCATAAGTTTTAATAAGAAATTTTAGACGTTCTCTCAAATGTTTTTCATTTTCCGAAACGGAGTCTTTAGTTATTTCCACAGCTCCATGAATTTCATTAAGCTTAGATATTAAGGGAAATCGCATAGTCGGATCAAGAAGATCCGAAGGAGTATTGAATAACTGATAGTGAGGAACTGGAATTCCGTTTTGCTCTAAAAGTTTCTTAACCAGAAATTTGTTGTAAGCTAAGGATTCACCCAAAATCCCGGCTCCGGTATAAGGGATATCTAATAGTTCCAGAACTCCGGGAATTGTTGATGCAAGATATTCGTTTCCCTTAACCGATCCAACTAGATTAATCACTAAATCGGGTTTATGCCGACGTAATTTTTCAGGTGTTGTCGCACTCCCAGAATAAAGGATTGGCTTAATCTTTATTTTTTTTAAATATTTCGCGATTACTTTCGCATCACGAAAAGCATCCTTCTCAGTAACATACTGAACGTCAGTCGGAAAATATTCTCTTTTTACATCACTGTAAATTATTCCTGCCGATCTTGGCATACGAAAATGATTATTATTTTTTTTGTTCATAATGTTTTACCGTTCATTTCATACATGGTATTTATAACTACTCGCTCTAAAATTTCTAAAAAAGGAATATCATACAGGTTTAAGACATAAGAAATATCTGCTCCCATCTCGATTGGTCCGAAATAAGGATTAGTATTGCTATCCAAAAAAAAGTAGCGCCCAGAACTATCTACCCTGATGTCAAACTTACCGTAATCGGCCATACGGGTAATCTCAAAAGCTTTTTTAACGTATTCAACTAATACCTGATCCTTATATCTTTCATAATGCGAGAGTTTGTCATCCCTGTCCAACCACTGCGTCTCAAATGTCGCAAAAGTATATTTGTTTTCACTTTCGTGAAAAATCCTTTCCGATAAATATACTTTTTTCTTAAGCCCTTCCAGAAGAAATGCAGTTACCTCTCTTCCTACAATAAATTCCTCTACGAGAACTGGTTGTTCATAAGTTTTGATTAAATATTTTAGGCGATTTCTCAAGTGTTTTTCGTTTTCGGATACAGCGTCTTTTGTTATCTCAACTGAACCATGAATTTCGTTTAGTTTAGAAATCAAGGGAAAGCGTAAGGTAGGATCGAGAAGATCTGTCGAAGAATTAAATAGTTGGTAATGTGGTACTGGAATACCATTCTGCTCAAGAAGTTTTTTTACTAGAAATTTGTTATATGATAACGATTCACCCAAAATCCCGGCTCCGGTATAAGGGATATCTAATAGTTCCAGAACTCCGGGAATTGTTGATGCTAGATATTCATTGCCCTTAACCGACCCAACCAAATTAATAACTAAGCTCGGTTTGTCTCTCCTTAGTTTCTCTACTAATAGTGAATTACCAGGATATAATTTCGTTTTAATTTTCAACTTTTCAAGATATTTGGCAACGGTCATCGCATCATCTTTCGCGCCTTTTTCAGTGATATACTGTTCCTCTGTAGGAAAATATTCTCTCTTTACATCGCTGTAAACAATACCTGCGGTCTTAGGAAGGACTCGTTTCCCATTTTCAGCGGGAGGTTTGTCATCAGAAGAATTTATCATAATTTTTATTAATACATCATTATTAATAATTCTTATAAAAAGTCAAGAGGGAATTTATGTATAATGATTTTATGTCAAAAAAAATATCCTCATTTTACAGACAAGCTATTGGTAATTTTCTTGAGGCGTTTATAAATATCATTTTATTTCTTATTTACTTTTTCTCGATCAGTACTCTTTATAAGACATTATTTTGGCCCTGGAAAAGAATGGAAGTAAAAAAAGGAGACTGGTTTAATAAAATATCTTTTAACGCAATATCGAGAGTAATAGGTTTTGTTATGAGATTTTCGTTGATTTTTTTTTATTTCCTTTTACAGTCACTACTCGTTTTACTCTCCCCAATAATTTTTTTAATCTATCTTTTAATTATTCCAATTTTGTTTTTCGAAAATATTTTTTCTGAATCCGAAGAAAAAAAGAAAGAACTTGCCCGTTTAAAATTTATAGGAAATCATTTACTTGACCAAAGTAATTATCAGAAAGTAGAGCTCTGGTTCGAGGATTATTATCAAAGTAATCTAGTTCATAAACAATGGTGGAAAAAGAACAATTTGTTTTCACTACCTCCCTTAGCTCGCGATTGGTCTACTGGATTCACGCCATCATTAGATGAATACGGAGAAGATTTGACAAATTATGTTTATCAAACCAATATTAAAAATATCGTGGACAGAGAAAAAGAAATAGATCTGATTGAGCGAGATTTGATTAAATCCAATGATGCAAATATTGTAATAGTCGGAGATGAAGGTGTCGGCAAACATACGATTGTTGATGCACTAGCTAAAAAAATGTATGAGGGTAAAACTAAAAGTTTGCTTATGTATAAAAGAATAGTTAGGCTTAATATGGAAAAAATTTTAACTCGAGAAAATTTTTTTGAATCACTATTACAAGAAGCGTCAGAAGCAAAAAATGTAATCATTTTTATAGACGAGATAGATAAATACATTTCATCTGATCAAAAAAAAGTTGACTTATCTATATCAATTGAAAAATTTTCCAAAACTAATTTTTTACAGTTTATCGGAATAACAACTCCATTTTTGTTTGAAAAATATTTCCAAACCAATGAAAGACTCTTTAGGCTTTTTAATAAAATTCAAGTAAAAGAAGTAACAAAAGAAGAAGCAGAAACAATTTTACTTAAAACTTACTATATTTTGGAAAAAAGATATAACTTATATCTTCCCTACGAGACTATTAAAGATGCGATCACTAAAAGTGATTTTTTTATAACTTCCATACCTTTTCCTGAAAAAGCGATTGAACTTCTTGATAGCGCCTGTATTCTTTCAAAGCAAATTGGAGTTAAAAATAATATAGTAACCCCTGAATATGTAGATAAAGTTATCTCGGAAAAAACACATATTCCCAGCACAATCACTGAAGAAACAAAAGATAAATTAGTTCATTTGGAAAAACTCTTGTTGAGCCAAATATTCCATCAAAATGATGCGATAAATAAGTTGTCTTCTTCACTTCGCAGATCTTTTTTGCTTCTGGGAAAAAGAAAAAAACCATTGGCCAGTTTTTTATTTTTAGGTCCCACAGGAGTAGGGAAGACAGAAACAGCAAAGACAATTTCAAGAATTTTTTTTGGATCTGAAACATACCTAGTTAGACTTGACATGTCTTTATATCAATCAAAAATTGATATTAAGACTTTAATAGGCTCAATTGATACCGGAAATCCAGGAATATTGTCCAATGCAATAAGGGAGAATCCTTATGGTGTTTTATTACTTGACGAAATCGAAAAAGCTGACCATGATATCATTAACATTTTTCTTACTGTATTCGATGAAGGATACTTTGTTGACGGTTTTGGAAAAAACGTAGACTGCAAAAATCTGGTTGTAATTGCAACTTCCAATGCGGGATCTGATTTTATCTTCAAAAATAACCCCTCACAAGAGAATCTTATAAATTATTTAATTGAAAATAGAATTTTTTCACCCGAATTTTTAAATAGATTCGATGGTGTGATTGCTTACAATGCATTAAACCACAATGCGGTAATTGAAATAGCTAAAAGAATGATTGAGGAAATTGAAAATGACGTCTACAAACTTTATAATGTAAAATTTACTGTCAGAGATGATTTCTTGAATCAAATTGCACAAAAAGGATATGATTCAAAATTTGGAGCTAGAAATCTAGAACGCTTGATAAGAGATGAGATTGAAGATAAAATAGCAAAGTTGGTTCTAGAAAATAAAACAAAGAAGGGAGAAATTATCACAATATAATCTATGGAAAAAGATTTTAGAGGGAAACTAATTGTTTTTGAAGGAGGAGACGGGTCTGGAAAAACTACTCAAGCTAAGATGCTTGTAGATTATTTAACTAAGAATAACTTGAGGGTAAAATATATGGATTTTCCTAGATATTACAACTCCTTTCATGGTAAAACTGTGGCAAGATTTCTTAGAGGAGAATTTGGTAAAATAAACGAAGTTTCTCCTTATCTTGTTTCTCTTGCCTATGCCTTAGACAGAGAATCTGCTAAAGATGAAATGATAAATTTTCTTAAAGATGGCGGCTATATCGTTGCCAATCGTTATGCTACTTCTTCTATGGCACATCAATCGGCAAAGCTCAAAGACAAAAAGAAACGAGATGAATTTTTACAATGGTTAAATGAATTAGAATATAAAGTTAATAAAATACCAAAAGAAAATATTGTGATATATCTCTATGTTCCCTGGAAAATTAGTTTAGGCTTAACTAATACTAAAAAAAATAGACGTTATCTTAATGGGAAAAAATTGGATATACAGGAAGAAAACATAGAATATCGTAAAGTGGTTGAAAAAATATACTTGGATTTTTCAACTAGATATGATTGGATAAAGATTAACTGTATCTCGAACGGTAAGCTTTTATCTCGCGAAACGATTCATAAGAAAATTATCGCCAGTTTAAAAGAAAAGAAACTAATTTGACAAATAATAAGCATTTATCTTATAATTCCATTTAGTATGGATAGAAAACTTTTTGCCCTAATTACGCTCTTTTTTATCAGCTTCGCTTTTTTTGCTATTGTTACCGTATTTAACAAACCCATCACGCAATTTACAAGAGCTAAAGAAGATTCAACCCCTTCGGGAACAAAATCAAAAATAATAGCCTGGCCTTTGGAAGTGGCAGCTGACGGAGAAAAAACATCCATTATCAATATCTTTATTATCAGCGAGTCTGACAAACCTCTTTCCAATAAGGTTGTTACTCTTACTACAAGCTGTGGTCAACTCAAGCAAGCTGCATCGACTACTGACAACAATGGCAAGGCTTCATTTGAACTTTCTTCAAATGATCCAAACTGCACCGCTCAAGTAGGTGCAATTGTTGAACCGAATATCACTCTCACCAACTCGAATGGCGCCCCAAATAAAGTAAGTATAAAATTTCAATAAAAAACTTGTGAAAAAAATAACTAAAGTAGTAATTCCTGCTGCTGGCTTTGGGACTCGCTTCCTACCTCAAACAAAAGCAATGCCTAAAGAAATGCTTCCAGTAGTGGATAAACCAGTGATTCAATATGTTGTAGAAGAAGCAGTTATGTCAGGAATTGAAGATGTTATTATTGTTACAGGTTATAGTAAAAGAGCTATCGAAGACCATTTTGACACACCTAATGCCGAACTTGTAAAAAATTTAGAACTTGGTAAGAAATTTCATATGTTGGACGAAGTTAGAGCGATATCTGAACTAGCGAATTTCATATATATACGTCAGAAAGGTCCTTACGGCAATGCTACACCAATTAAGTCAGCAAGACATTTGCTTGGTAATAATCCATTTTTAGTTCTCTGGGGTGATGATTTCATATGGGCAAAACCGCCAAGGGCTAAACAGATGATTGACGCTTATTACAAATATGAGTCCACAATTCTATGTGGAATTAAAACCAATAAAAAAGAAGATGCGGACCGGTATGCTTTTGTAAAAGGAAAAGAAATTGCCGAAGGCGTTTTGAAAGTAGATAAACTTATTGAAAAACCGGGCATAGATAAAGCACCATCTAATTTAGCTATTGTATCAGGTTATATTTTAACGCAAGATATTTTTCCGATTTTGGATGTGCAAAAACCCGGTAAAGGTGGCGAATATTATCTTCCTGAAGCTATAGATCTTCTGGCAAAAAAACATCCTGTTTATGCAATCGAAATTAAGGATGGAAAATACTATGATACCGGTAATAAATTTGAATATATGAAAACCGTTGTTGAGTTCGCACTCCACCATAAGGAAATAAATGGAGACTTCAGAGAATTTTTGAAAAATTTAAATTTATAAAAGTCGCAATTTCTTGCAAAATTGGCTTTCTCCTGCTAAAATGAATGAATGGTTGAAAATAAATTAATTGAAGAACTCTTTGAAACAAAGGCCCATCTAGGACACAAAACAAATAGGGTACATCCAAAAGCAAAAAAATATATTTACACAGTTGAAAATGCTGTCTCTATCATAGATTTAACTAAAACCGTAAGCCTTCTGGAAAATGCAAAAGAATTTCTTACAAAACTTTCCAAAGAAAACAAAAAACTTTTGGTTGTTGTGACAAAAAAAATTGCTGCGGCTAAAATTCAAACTCTTTCCCTTGAAAACAGAATTCCTTATGTCACTAATAAATGGCCAGGCGGGTTGTTAACTAATTTCGAAACAATAAATAAGAATGTCAAAAAACTTATTCAAATGAAAAAAGATAAAGATGAAGGGAACTGGCAAAAATTTGTTAAACACGATAGAGTAAAGTTAGAAAAGGAAGTTTCGAAATTGGAAAAGAATTATGGTGGGTTATTAAAACTAGAGAAACTTCCTGACGCTTTATTTATCGTAGATCTAAAAAAAGAAAAAAATGCTTTAAGCGAAGCATTGAGAATGAAAATTCCAGTGGTGGCAATTGTAGACACCAATGTTGATCCCGATCTGATTGACTATCCTATTCCAGCTAACGACGACTCTTTATCTTCTATAGAATATATAACAAATAAACTGATAGAAGCATACACAGCTAAACAAAAATAACTCGTTAATACTTCGATTTCACTCAGTATTAACCCTGAGCAAAGTCGAAGGGTTAATCCGTTAATAAATAATATAATAATTGATATATGTTAGACATCAAAAAACTTAAAAAACTTCGAGAAGAAACTGGAATTTCAATTGCTTTGTGTAAAAAAGCTTTGGATGAAACTAAAAACAACATAGAAAAAGCAAAAAAACTTTTATCAAAGTGGGGGATTGAAAATGTTAAAGATAAAGCAGGAAGAATCACATCACAAGGGGCAATTTTCAGTTATGTCCATCATAATAAAAAAGTGGCATCTTTGGTAGAGTTATTGTGTGAAACTGATTTTGTTTCTAGAAACGATGATTTTCAAAAACTTGGACATGAAATAGCAATGCAAACAGCTTCTACTACTACTTCTAACGTAAATGAATTATTAAAACAGGAGTATATGCGAGATCCTTCCATAAAAATCTCTGATTTGGTAAAAGAAGCTGTCCTTAAATTTGGAGAAAACATAAAGATTGGAAGATTTATTAGATGGGAACTTGGAAGTTAATATGGATCAAATTTTAGAAGACTTTAAACTTTCGGTCGGTAAAACATTAAGCTCTCTTAAAGAGGATTTAAAATCAATTAGAACCGGAAAGTCCAACCCGTCATTGATTGAAAATCTGATTGTGGTAACTTATGGTGGCAGCACAAAACTCAAACTAATGGAATTGGCAACAATAATAAACGAAGGTCCCACAGCTCTATCAGTGACCCCTTTCGATCCTTCAATAATTTCTGATATTGAAAAAGCAATTTTAAAATCTCCGATCGGCTTAAGTCCTTCAATTCAAGGTGGAAGATTATTAATAAAGATACCTGCACTATCACAAGAACAGAGAGAAAAATTTATAAAACTCGTAGGACAAAAAATAGAAGGAACAAAAAAATTAATAAGAGATTATAGAGATTATGCACGAAAAAAAATCAAGTCTCAGTTGGAATCAAAGACTCTTAGAGAGGATGAAAAATTTAGATTAGAAAAAGAACTTGATAATGAAACACAAAAATTTATGGGGGAGATTCAAATAATCAGAGAGAGAAAAGAGAAGGAAATACTTGAAATATAATTAGAAATTTTAAATTTCAAATTTTTAATTTCTTACATGTCGATCATTATATTTATAATCATCTTAGCTGTCCTTGTTTTAGTTCATGAATTTGGTCATTTTATAGCTGCAAAAAGAAACGGAGTCCTTGTCGAAGAGTTCGGGTTCGGATTTCCACCGAGACTTTTTGGAAAAAAAATAGGCGAAACTTTATATAGCATCAATCTTATACCTTTAGGTGGCTTCGTCAAGTTGTATGGAGAAGAATATCAGGAATTAGAAAATAAAAATCCTTCGAAACTTAGAGGTAGAACCTTTGTTTACAAGAAACCTTCGCGAAAAGCCTTAATAATAGTTGGTGGAGTGTTGATGAATGTTATTTTAGCGATTTTTCTCTATTACATTACTATCCCATTAAATAATTTTACTTCTGAACCTCTTCCTGTCATAGTTCCATATCACTTCAGATTTGGAGAACAAGAGAATAAGGTAGTTATAGGAAGTGTTGTGTCAAATTCTCCCGCCTCTAAATCAGGCATCGAAGGAGGAGACCTTGCCCTAAGAGTTGGAAAAAAAGAAAATGGTTCAATCAAATGGTATGCGTTAGACAGCCCCGATCAATTTATTAATATAGTAAAAAACTCTCAAGATGTGATGATCTATTTAGAAATTCAAAATATTTCCAATGGTGTTCAAAAAACAATCAGCGTAACACCAAAATATAACAGTCAATTAAAACGGGCCATAATTGGAATTAACTTGGTTGAAGCTACCGTTATACATTATCAAACTTTTCCAGAAAAACTATTTTCAGGATTTCTAAACTCTTATAACCTAACTGCTTTCAATATTAAATCTATATCCGTATCTCATCTCACAATCATTTATTAAAAAAACGATTCAACCAGTCGCAGAAGGATCTTCAGGACCTGTAGGTATATTTCAAATCATAGATCAAACGGTACATAGTTCTGGTAAAAAACTTACAATTAATCTTCTTAATTTACTTGCTCTTCTTAGTCTTTCACTTGCGATCATAAACATCTTCCCATTCCCTGCTCTTGATGGAGGCAGATTAGTTTTTGTAGTATACGAATGGGTTACTAAAAAACAGATCAATCAGAGAGTGGAGCGTTATTTAAATCTTGCAGGATTTATAATTCTTCTGACACTTGCAGGACTTGTCACGATTAATGATATAATGAAAATTTATAGATAATATGAAATTGAAATTCGACAATATTACAATCTCCGGAGGCGTTGCAACAGGTAAAAATACATTGTTAAATAACCTAAAACCTTATCTTGAACCTCTAGGTTGGAAATTTACATCTGGTGGACAACTTTTACGCGATTTTGCAAAAGAATACGTCCAACCCCTAGCTAGTCTGGCCGATAAAAAATTTCACAATATGATAGATAAGCGAACGAAAAGACTCCTTACAGAAGAAGGTCACTATGTTATTGAAGCATGGCTCTCGGGATTCATGGCGAGAAATTTAAAAAATACCCTGCGCGTTCTTCTTATCTGTAATAATAAAGCTTTACAAGTCGATAGAGTAGTCAATAGGGATACAATTTCAATTGAAGAAGCGAAGAAATTCATTAAAGAAAGAGAAGGAATAAATTTTAAAGAATGGCATCGAATTTATGGAAACTATGACTTCTTTGCACCAAAATATTACCATTTAGTAATTGATACTTATTCTTCCGGTCCCTTAGAAACTGTGGGAAAAGTCCTCGACAAACTTGGCTACGAACACAAAAACCATAACAAATAATACTTCCTAAATTTATATAAATAAATTCAATTTATATTAAATTATTTTCGAATAAACTAACTTTTTTAAGTAGCAAAAAATTATTGCTAAAAACTCGATAAATCATAATTTTATTTTTAGGAATATTAACTTAAGAGTCAATGGATTATAAACTACAAAATGCCTGTTGTATCTTGTAGAATTACTACAAATGAATAAAACTGCGTTAATTAATATAATTGTAAATGAACTTAAAAGAATAAAAGAAATAAAAGCTATTGTTTTGGGAGGATCTAACGCTACAAATACTCAAAGACCTGACTCAGATATAGACTTTGGAATTTTCTATGAAGCAAAAAATCCACTGGATATAGAAAAAGTAACAAAAGCTATTAGAAACCTTGGTGTCAATGAAAAAAATTCTATCATAACTAAAATAGGGGAGTGGGGTTACTGGATGAATGGAGGAACTTGGTTAATTGTTGACAAACAAAGAGTTGATTTCATTTATAGAGATTTAGATTTTGTAAAAAAAACTATTGACGAATCAATTAATGGAAAAATTAAGACCGATTTCTATCAACAACCAGCTTATGGTTTTTATAGTTATATTTATTGCTCTGAAGTTAAAGAGTCAAAAATCTTGTATGATCCATCAAGTTCAATTCTTCAACTAAAAGATATGGTTAAATCTTATCCTCAAAAACTTAAAACAGAAATCATTAACAAATTCATGTGGGATGCTCAATTCAGCTTTTCTAGAGCCGAAAAATCTTCAGAACGAGGAGAAATTTATATAGTATCTGGATGTATAACAAGAATTGTAAATGATCTTGTTCAGGTTCTTTACGCCATAAATGAAACTTATTTTTTTGGAGAAAAAAAATTTTATAAAGACATAAATACATTTAATGTAAAACCAAATAATTTTATGGTCAGAATTAATAAAATTTTACTTTATGAAAAAGATCGTTTAACCAGTGCCAATAAACTTATTGATGAATTTATAATATTATCTGATGGAATTTATAAACCAAAATACACATTGAATTTGGATGAAATAAAATGAAGCAAGGAGTAGATTATATTGGAGTGACTATATGTTTCTATTGTATTGATGGTAGGGGAAAATTGTTACTTCAAAAAAGAAGTGATAAATGTAGAGATGAACATGGTAAATGGGATTGTGGAGGTGGAGCAGTAGAATTTGGTGAAACATTTTTAAAAGCTGTGAAACGAGAATTAAAAGAAGAATATTATATAGATGTTGAAGAAAAAGATATTAAATTTTGCGGAGTAAATAATGTTTTAAGGAAAAATGGTAAAGAAAATACACATTGGATAGCAATCATCTTTGGAGTAAAAATTAACAATCCTAAAAAAGTCAAAATAGGTGATCCAGTCCATATCGATAAAATTAAATGGTTTCCAATAAATAATCTTCCTTCGCCGCTCCATTCGATGTATCTCACTCATCTCAAATATGTAAAGAAAGCGGGAATAATTTAATTTTTGTATTATAATAATCCTAATGTTGTATTCAAAACTTTTCGGAAAAACATCTAAAGAAGTTTCAAAAGCTTACGAATCTAAAAATCATGAACTACTGACAAAAGCTGGTTTTATAAATCAAGAAAGCAGTGGAGTTTTCAGTATGCTTCCGATGGGTAAGAAAACCCTAGCAAAAATTGAAGATATTGTTAGAGATGGTCTTAACGAAATAGGCTGTCAGGAAATCCTAATGCCCACATTAATTACAAAAGTGAATTGGGAACAATCTGAAAGGTGGAATGTGGATATTTTATTTAAAACAAAAAGTCGATATGGACAAGAGTATGGACTGGGCTTTTCTCATGAAGAAATAGTAACACCACTTGCAAAAAAATATATCAGAAGCTACAAAGATCTACCGCTATACCTTTACCACGTTACCCCTAAATTTAGAGACGAGGCAAGAGCTAAATCTGGATTACTAAGAGGAAGAGAATTTGGCATGAAAGATCTTTATTCATTTCATTCAACATATGAAGAGTTTAAATCGTTCTATAAGGTAGTTATTGATCAATACCTGAAAATTTTTAAGCGTTTGGGTTTTAGTAATATAAAAATAACTGAAGCCTCTGGAGGAACATTTACAAAAAAACACTCTCACGAGTTTAACGTTCTTACCCCGGCAGGAGAAGTTGACCTAATTTATTGTCAGAAATGTAATTTTGCACAAAATGAGGAAATTATTGAACGTAAAGTCAATGAAACCTGCCCTAAATGCAAAATAGGAAAATTAAAGAAGGATAGAGCAATTGAAATTGGGAATATCTTTGACCTTGGAACAAAATTTAGTGAAGCCTTTGATCTAAAATATACCGATAAGAAAGGAAAAAGCCATTTTATTTATATGGGATGTTATGGGATAGGAACAACAAGAATTTTAGGAGCTTTAGTCGAACTTTATAATGATGACAGGGGAATAATATGGCCCGAAAGTGTTTCACCTTATAAATATCACCTAATTGTGCTTGACCTTAAAGACGATAAAGTAAAAAAACGAGCTTTTGAAATCTATCAACTACTAACTACTAACTACAAACTAGAAGTATTATTCGACGATAGGGAAGATGTGACGGCAGGAGAAAAGTTCGCTGACGCAGATTTAATCGGGATACCAACTAGATTGGTAGTTTCAAAAAGAACTGAAGATAAAATTGAACTCAAGAAAAGAAACGAAAATAAAACTTCTTTGATAGAATTAAAGTCTTTACATTAATGAAAACAATTGTCACTCATTTTTCACCAGATCTTGACGCTATAACTTCATGCTGGTTAATAAAGAAATTTCTGCTTGGTTGGAAAAATGCCCAATTGAAATTTGTTCCAGCAGGTAAAACACTCGACGATATGTCTCCTGATTCTAATCCGGAAATAATCCATGTTGATACAGGATTGGGAAAATTTGACCACCATCAAACGGCTGACTTTACCTGTGCGTCTATATTGATACTAAATTATTTAGAAAATCAAGGATGTATTAAAGATAAATTAAAAGAACCTCTGGACCGACTTGTAACCTTTGTAAACGAAGATGATCATTTTCAAGAAGCATATTATCCTGATCCAACAGAAGATAGATATGATTTTTTGCTAAACAATCTTATAGATGGATTAAAAGTAACCATGTCTGATGATTTAGAATTAACCGAATTTATACTTAAAATTCTTGATGCCGCATTGATTATCATGAAAAATAAAATCGCGGCAGAAAAAGAAATCAGAATGGGTTTAGTTTTTAATTCCTATTTAGGAAAAAGCATTGCCATGGAAACAGAAAATGACGAAACGTTAAAGCTTGCCCAAAAAATGAATTTTCATTTAGCAATCAGAAAAGACCCGGACCATGGAAACATAAGAATAAAAACATTACCTGATCCCAAATATGATTTAACACCAATCTATGAAAAAGTCAAGAAAAGCGATAAAGTAGGTAGTTGGTTTTTGCATTCATCAAAACATATGCTTTTGAATGGTTCTCCAAAAAGACCTGACCAAAAACCATCTCCCTTGTCCTTAAAAAAATTGATTGAAATCATCAAAGAAATCTAATACAATAATAATCGCAGTTCACATCATTCGTATCATATTATTTGAGAGGGGGCGTTTTACATTATGGTTTTTGTCAGCAAAAAAAAGGGAGAATCAAAAGACAGTTTGTTCAGAAAATTTACGAAAATTTTTATTGAAGAAAATGTTGTTGATGAAGTGAGAAGTAAACTTTTTTATAAAAAACCTTCCCTTTTGAGAAAAGAAAAAGAAAAAGAAATGAAAAAATCTGGTCGGCAATCAGCCAGAAATAAAAGAAGTAGATTTTAATTAAGTCAATACTTTATGTTGAATATTGTTTCTTCCTCAAGATATAAAATTAACCGTAAATTACTAAGAAAAGTTGGGACTGAATTTTTGCTAAAGAATTCAATACCTAATAATGTTGAAATAAACTTAATCTTCATTGGTAAAAACAAAATGAAAGACTTAGTTGCTAAATATAAGAAAGAGGACGAGGCGTTGCCAGTTTTATCCTTCAAATACAATGAAACCGTAGAAAATGAGTCTTTGTTGGGTGAAGTTTTTATCTGTTATCCTCAAGCAATTCTTTTAGCAGCCGAGCGAGAAAAAAAAGTCGATAATATTATTATCTATTTGATGGAACACGGAATATCAAACTTATTTCAATAAATTCTAATTACAAATTTCAAATGCCAAATCAAATCTAAATTCTAAATTTAAAAAAACACATTTGAACTTTGAACTTGAATTGAAATTTGGATTTTGTCATTTAAACTTATCATGTTTTACTTAAAATATCGTCCTAAACTTGTTGAAGAACTTGATAATACTTATGTAAAAGAAATCATAAAAAATTTACTTGCCTCAAAATCTTTTCCTCATGCTTTGCTTTTTATCGGACAAAAGGGAACCGGGAAAACCTCGACAGCTAGAATATTGGCAAAAGCTGTCAATTGTTTAAATAAAAAAGGAGTTGAGCCCTGTAATAAATGCAAAAATTGTCTTGCTATTGATTCCTCATCATCTCCCGATGTTATTGAACTTGATGCTGCATCAAATAGGGGCATTGAAGACATCCGAAACTTGATTAAAGAATCCAATTTTTTTCCGATGAGCAATAAATATAGGGTTTTCATTATTGATGAGGCTCATATGATTACCAATGACGCTTTTAATGCACTATTAAAAACTCTTGAAGAACCACCATCTTCGGTAATATTTATTCTCGCAACTACAAACCAAGAAAAAATCCCAAAAACAATCCTTTCCCGATGTTTAATTGTGAATTTTGCCAAAGCCAAAAAATCCGACATTGTTTCAATGCTTAAAAAAATTGTTACCAAAGAAAAGATCAAGTTAGATGAAAAACTTTTGGATTTGATAGCTAAATATTCTGATCACTCCTTTCGAGATGCGACAAAAATTCTTGAGGAGTTGGTAACTCAACAAAAATTATCTTTGGAAGAAGGAAAAAAATTCTTAGGGATTTTTAAAGAAGATCTTCTACTTACGCTACAAAATAAAACTTTAAAGGATAGTCTATCATGGGTTGACCAATTTTCTCAATCGGGTGGTAATACGAAAAACCTAATCGAACAGATTTTAAGTGATCTACGACTCTTACTTTTAGCAAAAAATGATATTAAAACAGATGAAATCATAGAGTCTAACTTCAAAACAGATGATATTGTTAAATTAATGAAATTATTAACTGAAGCATACAATAACTTGAGAATCTCGCCAATAGAGTCTTTACCACTTGAGATTGCAATTGTCGAGTTTTATAATCATAAGAAAGGTGGTGAAAAAATAAATGGCTAATCCGCTAGGCGGTCTAGGAGATCTGCAAAAATTACAACAACAAGCGCAACAGATGCAACAAGCCTTACAGCAAGAAACTGTAGTTGTGGAAAGAAACGGTGTAAAAATCACCATAAGAGGTGACCAAGTTTTAATGTCTATAGAAATAGACGGAGTAGTTGAAAATAGAATAGCCGACGCAGTCAATGAAGCAGTTAAAAAAACACAGGAGCTAGCAGCTAGAAAATTAATAGAGATTTCATCTAGACAAGGACAATAATTATGATTAAACTTTTTTCCGGATCAGCTCATCCTCAATTATCAAAAGAAGTAGCTAAACTTCTTAGAATTCCTATCTCTAAATCAGAGATTGTCAGATTTAACAACTCTGAAGTTAAGGTAACTGTTCAGGAAAATGTCAGGGATACAACTTGTGTGATAATCCAACCAACATCTAATCCAACTGACACCAATTTAATGGAGCTACTTCTCTATTGTGACGCACTGCGTCGTCAAGAAGCAAAATATGTTGTAGGCTATGTCCCATATTTTGGCTACGCTAGACAAGACATTCAGCACCGTCCGGGTGAGTGTGTCTCGGCCAATGTGGTTATTCGTTTTCTTGAATCGATCGGATTCTCTAAAATATATACAATCGATCTACATGATGAAGCAACCCAAGGAGTGTTCTCCATTCCTTATAAGAATTTAACCGCACTTCCTCTTTTAGCTAAAAAGGTAAAAGAATATTTAATTAATAATCGTTTTAAAGATAATCAAGTAGCTATCGTTTCGCCGGACCAGGGAGGAATAGAAAGAGCCAGAGGTTTTGGAGAGTCTCTCTTTGGGACTTATAACTTTTCTTTAGCAGTTATTGAAAAAAAAAGAGACCTTAATCATATTCATAAAAGCAAAACGATTGATCTATATGGAAATGTTAAAAATAAAATAGCAATTCTAGTTGACGATATGGTGATATCAGGAAGTACATTAGTTCCTGCAACAGAACTTTGCCTTAATAATGGTGCAAAAAAGGTTTTAGCCGCAATTGTCCATCATGATTTTTCCTTAACGGCACACAAACTTATTAAGCAAACCCCAATCGAAAAATTTTTTACCACCAATACCATTGCTTTAAAACCAGAACAAAAAATTTCCAAACTTGAAGAAATATCAGTAGCTTCAATAATTGCTCAAGAAATCAAAAACTTCCTATAAATTATTTTATTTAAATGTGTTTGGAGTATTATTATTCTTTCTAGTGGAATAAGATTCTCTACGATCTAGAAGATCTCCAACAAACAATAAGGGTCGGACAATAAACGTTGTAATAAGTTTACTTAAAACTCTTTGACCTAGTTCAGCTAAATTAATTCTATGTGTGGCTCTATTCTCCATTGTTAAATTATAGCATACTTAGAAAGAATTTCTTCCTTCGATTGCTTTTCGCAGCGTCATATAGTCAGCATATTCAAGGCTAGCGCCGATAGGTAAACCGTATGCCAACCTGGTGATTTTGAATTTTGCTTTTTTTTGTTTTTTTATTTCATTTAATCTGTCACGAATAAACATTGCCGTCGCCTCTCCCTCCATGTCAGGATTCATCGCCAAAATAACCTCGGTGAGTTGTGTCTTGTTTTTTAACCCGTTAACTCGTGAACTCGTTAATGTTTTAATTCTTTCTAATAATTTATTGATATAAATATCTTCCGGTCCTACATGATTTAAGGGGTCAATCTTACCATGAAGTACAAAATATTTTCCTTTGTAGATATTTCCCGTTTCGAAAGATAAAAGATCTATCACTTCTTCAACCACGGTAATAACCGAGTTATCTCTTGCCTTATCTTGACAAATCAGGCAAAGTTCATCTTCCGTTAGATTCATACAATCTTTACAAAATTTTGTTTTCGATTTCAAGCTTGAAATGTTTTCAGCAAATTCTTTAAGATCTCTCTCTGGTAGTCGCAAAAAATAAAAAGCCAACCTGTTCGCAGTTTTCTCACCGATTCCGGGTAAACGTTCTAAAAAAAGGGCAATTTGTTTAAGATTTGAAGGTAAAGTGTTCATATGTTAATGGGTGTCGAAAAACGGGCGCCCAAACGAATGAGCGACCACATTTTCGCAAAGCGAAATGCATGGGAACGAACGAGTTTGGGCTGTTTCGAGACAGGACCCATTAATCTAAATTTGTATAACATCAACAATCACCAACGGCTCTCTTCCTGTTTCTTTATAGAAAAATCCTTCCAATTGTGAACCTATTTCTTTCTTTAAATTACCAATATCAATAATTTTTTCTCTTCGTGGTTTTAAAACTTTTTCTATAAGTCTTGCCGCATTTTCAAAAATTTTTCCTTCTTCTTTAATAAACACAAAACCTCTTGATAATAATTTAGGTCGTGTAACCAATTGACCTCCCTTATCTAAAACAACTATTGCAGCCACTATACCTTCCGTAGATAATGTTTTTCTATCACGTAAAACCATGTTCCCAACATCTCCCACACCATAAGCATCAATGTAGATATTTTCTGTCTCAACTTTATCTCCTCTATAGGCGCTATTCGACATAAACCAGACGGTGTCACCTTCATCGAGCATAAACACACTTTCTTTTTTATAACCAAGCTCTGCCACCAAACTCTGATATTGCCTCTGATGTCTAATTGTTCCTCCGATTGGAATAAAAAATTTAGGATTTGTAAATCTAATCATAAACTTTAAATCCTCTTGATTTCCATGTCCTGATGCATGAAGTTGATCATGAATGTCCGAATAAATGACATCGGCTCCCAAAAGAGACAGCTCTTCAATCACGGCATATACTTCATTTTCATTTCCAGGAATTGGATCAGAAGAAAAAATCACTTTATCTCCGGGCTTTATTTTTATGTTTGGATTTCGGTTGTGAGCAAGTTTTGCTAGAGCAGAGTCATACTGTCCTTGTGATCCTGCAACAATGAGGCAAACTTTGTTGGGAAGTAATCTCATTACTTCTTCTTCTTTAGCTAATAAATTTTTTGGTATTGGAAGATAACCTATTCCCGAGGCAAGCCTAGTGTTCTCCTTCATTGATCTACCCATAAAAACAATTTTTCTGTTAAATTTAATTGCCGCTTCCACGCATTGTCTAATTCTTGAAATATTTGAAGAAAAAGTTGTAATCAGAAACTTTCCTTTTGTTTTTCTCATCTCATCCTCAAAAGTTTGTCCAACTATATTTTCTGATAATGTCAGTCCCTCTCTTTCAGCTCCCAGACAGTCTGATAAAAGACATAAAATTCCTTCATTACCTGCTTTTGTAATTGAATAAAAATCGGGGTAATCTCCGTAAGGAGGATTCAGGTCGAGTTTAAAATCCGGTGCATGATATATGGAACCAACCGGAGTTTTAATCAAGATATGCATCGTGTCGGGAATTGAATGAGTCATTCTTATAAATTTGATCCTAAACATTCCGAACTCATACTCTTTTTTGTAATCTATCTGGTTGACATGAATTTTTTTATCAAATTCCTTAAATTTATTCTCTACAAATACGCTGGTAAGTTTACTGGCATAAACTGGTGGCTTTCCTAGCGCTTCATAATGAAAGGGTAGAGCAGATGTGTGATCTTCATGGCCATGACTTAAGATTATTCCTCTTATTTTATCTATCTTTCCCTTGAGATATGATATATCGGGAATTACAAAATCAACACCAAGCTCCTTTTCTTGTGGAAAACCGATTCCGCAGTCGATTATAAGTATATCTTTAAGCTTTTCATTTTCATAAAGTTCATAGACGTACATGTTTTTTGTAACACCAACAATACCGCCTAAGGGAATAAAGCGAAGTTTATATGAACTCATAACAACTATTTTAGAACAGCAGGTAGCAGAAGTGGAAGGGATCCCGACAGCGCGCAACGAAGTGAGCACTGGCGGGAAGGAAACTTCTGACAGAATCTGCTGAAATTATAATTATAACTTTAGTTAATTATAACATTTGCTAAAATAAAACATGCAAAAGATAACAGAAAAAGTAGTCAAAGAAAAGTTGACTGAAGTTTTGGATCCAGAGTTAAATATATCAATAGTAGATTTGGGCTTAGTTTATAAAATAACCGTAACAAAAACAAAATTGGTGAAGATTACTATGACCCTAACAACTATCGGTTGTCCGCTTTTCTCTATGATTGAACAGGAAATAAGAAGTAAACTTAAAGAACTGGGATTAAAAGATAATCAGATTGAGTTCGAGCTGACATTTGATCCGCCATGGTCGATGGAAAAAATGTCACAAAGGGCTAAAGCGATGCTAGGTATATAAAAATTAATAAATTTGTATATTACGAAATGAACATTACGAATTTAATGCGTAATTCGTAATCCGCTATCAAATAATAAACAATCTATGCCGAAGATATTAAATCCAGATGAATCATTTGAGAGAATTATTGAACAGGGTACCACTCAAGCCAAAAAAGCAATCAAACAAGGTACTAAACAACTAAAACAAACCATAAGTCCTACAAAAATGTGGGAACAGCTTCTAGGCACTGACAGCGATAGAACCTCCGAGGTTAATGAACTCAACAAAAAAAACTCGGAGGTTAAAAAGAACGGAAACCATACGCCTTTGGATTTTGAAAAACTGGGAAAAAAATATAAAGATAAAGAGTCCCAACAAACTGAAGCTCTTAAACAGAGACTTTTTCAGCTTGTAAAAAGTGGGGAAGAAAAAGCAATCCTTGAAAAGAAAAAAGAGGAAGAGGAGAAAAAGAGAAAGGAATTATATGAACTCCAGGAGAAAAAGAAAAAAGAGGAAGAGGAGAAAAAACAACAACAAGTAACGGAAATTCCTAAAGGAAAGGTTAGACGAAGTATTTTTTCACCAAAAAAAATCGCACAACGCCAGCACGCCGAAGTCAAACCCGCCTCGAGTAAGCAATGATTCCTTAACCTTCGAGGTTTGACAATGTCTCCATTGTCATTCCGAGCGAAGCGAGGAATCTCTGAAATAATATTGAGAACCTCGAAGGTTAGTTTAATTGATATAATAATCTTACTACCTACGGGGATTGGCGCAGCGGTAGCGCGCACGGTTCGGGACCGTGAGGTCGTGAGTTCAAATCTCACATCCCCGACTCGGTAGGAGAGACCTACTTTTTAGAAGAGTCGCAAATGGTTCTTTAAGTTGATATGACATTACTTTTTTCTCATCAACCGTTAAGTTCAAGAAAATTCTACGACAAATTTCATCTTTAATTCTCTCATCAGCCATTTTGACTATTGTAGAAGCATTTTTCGATAAGTTCAAGAATTCTTCAAGAGTCAATCTATCTTTTTCAGGATCAGTCAACTGTTTTTTTAACTCCTCAATATCCTGATTAATTTGTTTTTCCTTCTCTAATAACTCTTCGATCTTTTGATTGTTGATTTTCCAAATTGGGCTATCTTTTTGGTAATCAATAATCTTTAATGATCTCTCTTTGATATCACTTCTGACTGCTTTAAGAGCTCCTTGTCTGCTGTTAAGATCCATTCTAATCTTCACCCTTTTGTCATCAGATATCTTAACCATATCGTTGTAATATTTTTTGTAATCTATTTCTGTTAGGTTTAGTCCTCCTTCAAGAAAGTCGTAGATGAATTTAAATATCTCTTTTGCCCTAATTGATTTTTTATGACGTGAACACAACTCATTATCACAACGGTAACTCAAGTAACGCTTACCAGTTCCCGATGTTGAAGGACCAACATACATAGGATTATTACAGAAAGAGCATAAAATCATCATCCGTAGGGGATAGAATGCTATTTTATGAGGAGTTCCTGGCTTTATACGTCTGAAAGATAGGCTTTGAACAATATTGTAGTCTTCTTCGGACACTGCTGGTTGAAAATCATAAATTTCTCTCAAATCAACCTGCTGTTTTGCTTGGACTAATACACCGTAGTAAAATGAATCTTCAAAAATCTCGCTTAATTTTTGGGTACTCATTCCAAGTTTTTGACCTGTCTTTTTAACTATTCGGTATAACCCTTCCCTGTTTAGCCAATCTGAAATGCTTTCTATAGAATTACCTCTTTTTCTCTTTTGCCATGCTCCACAGATCAATTCAAAATTCTTTCCATCAGGTTCATAAATTCCTTTCTCATTTATATACCCGTATTTTGGTGTTGGTACTTTTCCTTCCGAGAATCTTGATCTAACTCCTCTTGTGACTTTTTGGCTCAGGTCGTCACTATATTGTTTGCTCAGGACAAACGACATGCCCAACAACATTTTTCCATTAGCATCTCTGGTAAAAAAATGAGTAACGAATTTGAGGTCTTTAATGACATTTTCGTCGATTAGATTGACAATAAGCCCTCCTTCGAGCATGTTTCTCGCCAATCTGTCGGGATTCCAGCTCAAAATAGCGTCATAGAGTCCTTTTTCTATATCTTTAATCATCTGACTAAATACTGGTCTTATATTAGGAGTTTTAGCAGATCTACTTTCTTCAAGAACTTTAGTGACATGAAGACCTAATCGCTTAGCAAGTTGTTGGCATTCTTTTATCTGGTCTGGGATGCTTCTAACCTGGCGAGATTCATCAATGCTCGATTTTCTCGCATACAAAACATATTTGAGTTTCGTTACATCTATTTCATCACCCATAAGGTTAAAATTGTTTAGGAAAATGGGTCAACCTTTGGTCTAAATCCTTCAGGGATTTTTGAATATTCCTTTAATATTTCTTTTTCCTCTTCCCCCCATTTATTAATGGCATCGTAAGCCTTTTTCATCTCTACATATGGAAACATTTTCGGATTTTCTCCTGGTTGTAGAGGTAAGGTGCGAATAAATCTATTCCTTTCCTTATTCAAAGGGGGAAGTAGTCTTATGTGAGCTTTATGTCTTCTTCTAATCTTGAACCATAAAGCATGGTTTCGCACATTAGTTTCATCATATAGCCTGATATTTGAATGCTTTTCCCTAATTGCGGGATATTTTCCTTCATTATCCCATCTCATTAAGGTTTTTTTATCAACTCCCAAAACTTCTGCGGCTTGGCTTACTGTCAGCATAGGTGTATAATGGATTTATAATTGTCTATAGTATAGACAATACTTAAATTGTTGTCAATAGGTGAAGGAGTATAGGATGGTTCGAAATTATTAGTTTTAAAAATGAAGATAATAAACCTGTATTTATTTGCTAAAAATAACCGTCATTAAATCATTATTGTAGATAACCTCTTTGACAGGTGATGATTTTGATATCTCAAACGTGACAAATCCTCTTGCTTTTCCACCAGCTTCAAGGTCGCCCGACTGTAATTGTGGATCTTTACCCGTATATGTATAAGAATATGAATGATCATCTACATCTTTTAATTGTAAATTTGAGATGGAAAAAGAATCAGTTTTATTTGTGGTATTTTCATATACCGCTTCAATTGCAACAAATTTATTGCCTTCCTTCGGCTGTTCAAATTGATTATCCGAAATATAATCTATTGGTTCGTTTACAGTAAGAAACCAACCGCTACCAATATCGGTTCTCTGTCCATATTTAACTTGTTGGGTTTTCTTTCCTGTATCAGTACCAGTGCCTGTCCCATTAGTTGGATTAATATTAGAAAGATCAAGATTCATGTCGAAGACTTGCCAATATCCTTCAACCTGACGCATTTTGAAAGATAAAGGCTTGTTGTCATTACCAGTTACGGTTACAGTTGCCACTTTACCGTCTTGTGTAACCTTAAGACTCATTAAGGTTTTTACTAAATTTTGAGGTTTATATGCGCTTTTTATATTACCTGCTTCCACACCTTTTTGAATTGCAGATTTTGCTGCACTAATTAAAGATGGCTTCATACCCATTATGATTCCTTGAGCTAAATTTGCTCCAAGTTGTTCCCATTCATTTCCTGTAGCTTTCGCAGCCTGTTCTTTTTTAGATTGTTCAATTGCTTTATCAACCAGATTGCTGACAATGGTGTCGATATCTGCATATTTAGTAAAGGTTTTATAATCATGAGATTTGACCGCTTGATACATTTGGTAAAGAGAATATTGAGGTGTTGATTTTATATAAAACCAACCGAAGATTCCTAAAACAATAAAAACAAGAGGAATTATCAGAAGCAACAACTTGTTCATTCAAGTAATAGTTTATAATTAATTTCCTATTTTGTCAATTTCTTATAGGTTTGGTTCTTTTTTTACGCTGTTTGTTTTCGGGATCAACTCTGTAATCCTTTCGGTTATATGTTCAATCGTCATTTTTTTTGGATCTAGGAATATTTTTCTCCTCATACTTTTTAGGAATCTGACAAACAAGTTTATCTGTGCGAGAAAACTTAATCCAATCATATGTAGTTCTCGCATAAACAGTTCGTCCTGTTGGGAATGCTGGAACCAAACCTAGATTATTTTTTGAAGAAATTGTGATAGGAGATACTGCAGCGCTGTTATACCACCAGAATCCCGTGTTATCCCAAACTTGCAATCCAATACCATTCATCCACTTAAAAGTTATTGGTGTAGTTTTGCTTCTTGAATCATATATGCCGCACTTTCCAGAAGGCGTTGATAGTAATGGAGCTGGTGTTGAAGTTGGTTGTATTGTAGGTGTAATTGTGGGAGTAGGTGAAGGTGTGTTTGTTGGCGTTGGAGTCGCTGTAGGGGAAGGAGTTGGCGTTAATGTTGGTGTAGGTGTTAGAGTTTCTGTAGGTGTTGGTGATGAATACGTTAGAGGGGTCCAGATAAATGCATGAGCGGGTTGATTTTGTGGGGGATAAGTATTTACAAGAAATTGTCCATTATTATTTAATTTCTCTGTAAATTCAAGGTTCTGTACGACACCGAGGTCATTTAAATTCCCATTGTGCCAAAAGACAACGTGTCCACTACTACTATATCCAACAATATCTGCATTATCGTTAATTCCTGTCGCATAACTCTCTGGTATGGAACCATCGGGAGAAATAACTCCAAGATCGGACATTGATCCATTTATCCATATGAACGCATGATTTCCTCCAGAGGATGTCACGGCATAACCTACAATCTCCCCCGAACTATTGATATCGGAAGCTACACTACTAGTAATATTTGGGTCGCTAACAAACGAGCCTAAATCTGTTACTGACCCGTTCTGCCACAACGATGCGGTATGATTTATATTATTAGGAAATATTGCGTATCCCACCGTTTGGTTAGAGTCATTTATGGCGTAAGCATAACTACTAGATGTCGTTTGAGGACCTAAATCGGTTGCGTTTCCTTTTTCCCAAAGATAAGCATGTTGTCCATTATTAACATTGTGTACTCCTACAACAGTTTTATTGTTGTTTATGTCAAATGCTCCACTCGGTGTTGATGCTAGGTCGGTAATTGATCCACTGTCCCAGATCACAGCATGATCTCCATCTGGAAAATGCATAGTTCCAGTAATTTGTCCATTATTATTTATCCCTGTTGCATTACTAGAATCGGCATTTGGTAGCGTCGGAAGTGGTGTCATTGATCCGTTTTGCCAAAGGAATGCTTCAGGGTGCCAATCACCTCCAACATTGTAACTTGATCCAACAACCTGGCCCTTATCATTCAAATCTGTTGCTTCACTACTATTTTTCCCAGTCAAGGAACCCAAATCTGTTTGAGAATATTGTAAGGTGTCTGCTTTTACATTCTTAGTATTGCGATTGAGAAGAAAAAAAACAAAAAGAAAGAACAAAAATAACAATAGGATTTTTTTCATCTTTTGCATGTTTTTAGTTTTTTAATCTTTCGTGACTGTCCTGTTTTAACAAATGCACGGTCTCACACCATTTGCTTGCATTATAATACTTTTTTTAATATTTATATCAATAGTGGTATTTACTAATATATTAGTAATTTGTGGGGATAATTGATGACTTATATATTAAAAGTGAAGAGTATCTCTTTCGATTGTCAAGTTTAGATGCACATTATTATTTATAGGGAAGAATAACGATTTCAGGATCTTTAGAATAGTCAATCTTTTTCTTCTCGATGACAAATTTATCATTAAATATGTTACCCAAAACAATACAAGGCAATAAAATCATTCCCAATGTTAAATAAACTTTATACAGAACGTAATCGTCGGACATTGTAAAAAATTCTTCATTTATGTTTTGATAAACGTGCAATTCGGGGAATTGAAGCGATTTAATCTGACTAAAGACATATTGAATAAAAACGTCAGGTACATTCGGTTCGTATTCTCGGAATTTTTTAACTCCTTCGGTTTTAATTTTTGCCTCAAAACAAGAAATTTCTCGTAGAATTACTTTTTTGAAGAGTTCAATAAATTTCTTGTCATGCGGAACGCATCCTTTATTTTGAATATCAACTGATTTCATATTTATAAATTTTTATGGTTTCTTGTAAGTAATTTATCATTAATTAAACTAATAATCTCGTCTCGTTTGCCAAATATTTCTTCATTCCTAAACCTAGCTAATAAATAATTGTTATCTTGTAGATGCTGCTCTTTCACTTTATCTAAGGCTTTTACCTTTTTACTATGACGATGCTCCCTCCCGTCAATCTCAATAACCAAATTTGGATGTTTAATGAAAAAATCAAACACAAAATCACCAATTATGTATGGATGAAAAAAGTCTTTATCTTTTTTTAAACCTGCTCTCTGTAATATTACTTCCATTTCTTCTTCAGCGGGCGAGTCACTCTTCCACTTACCTTGAAGATAATTTTTCAATACATTTTGTCTCGCCATTCGTTTGAATTTTTTTGTTCTTCTTTTCTTTGTTGCTTTCTGAGTATAGAGCTTAACTAATGGACTAGTCTTAACTGTTAAATTTTTGTTCCATGGTATCTGACCTTTTTTGAACCTAGTTTGTTGGCTGTTTTTATTATTTTTAATCTTTTCTCTTACTTCTGGTCTTTTAGCTACGTTTTTATCGCCTTCTGTCCATGGAGCTCTTCTACCTTTAAGCTTCGCACTAATTTTGGCACGCACTTCTGGTCTTTTAGCTGGATTAGCCTCTCCTAATAACTTTCCTTTACGTCTTCCTATTGATTTTTTCTCTGATAATTTTGGTTTTACTGAATCTATAAATTTAGTTATTGTTGAAATTTAATAAATTAACATTCTTTTGAAAAATGTTAAGTACCTGTTCTGGATCAATACTAGGATTCATAAATATTTCACCCCCTTTTGGTGTTGAATCAAATGTTTTCGCCAGTGTCGGTTACGGTGTCGGCTACTGTTTTATAACAATGTTGTTATTTCTCAAAATCATTTGAAACATTTTTGTCATTATTTAGCTCTATTCGACCGCCTTTGCCATCGCTGATACTTGTTTCATTTAACTTCGCCTCTGGTTTGGTTGTATTAGCAGACTGAAGTATTTTTATAACCTCAGTTACTGGTTGAATCGGCACGACTTGCTGATTGTTGTTCTGAATTGACGAATTAACTGGTTTTAGATCAGTTTGATTCATAATGATCACCCCTAATAATATTGTATGAGGTCTTTGTCAATTAATTCAGAACGCATAGGTGTATCCGCCATCATTTCTTCCCCGATATTGGTTAAGCGGGTCAAGGTTGAAACTAAACTTTTCCAATCGGATCGGTTCCCAGTGTGTTAAAATGGAGATAGTTAGGAGTTCAAGAAAGAGCGCTTCATCTCGACATTAGAAACTCTTAACGAACGAAGTGAGTTTAGAGTTTCTAATGTCCCTCGAAGCTCGAAGAGCGAAGTGGGACAAAAAACAAATATAAAAGAAGCATCAGAATAACTTTATTATCCAAATTACCCAAAAACCTCGATGTAACCTTTGTGTTCTATAGATAAGTTGATATACTTAATTATCGTGTTCATGCAGAAGGCAAAAATTTTTATAATAGTATTTTCTATTATTTTTCTGGTTTTACTAGCTTTTATAGGATTTATTCGTTTTAAATTGTCTCGTTTTTACTCTTCCTCGCCGCAATATGGACCATGGCTATCTACAACATTTCCAAAAGAAAATAGTAAAACAATACTAAAATCTTATAATATATCAAACGCAACAACATTTCCCTTAAAAATACACTTTCCCCTCGGATCGATTTCTGTTATTAGTCTTTTTTACGGTAAGGATATATGGACTAAAGATAACCTGCCTATTCCTGGGGTAACGGTAAAAGAAGGAGATAATGAAATTAAAGCAGATTTCGGATTTGGGATTATACTGGAGAATGGTGAAAAACTAAGATATGCATCTTTTAGAACAATCCGGCCTGATGGACTATTTGATGAGCGAATATATAAAATTTTGGGTGAAAAAGTAATAAAATCAACAAACAATGATCTAGAAAAAACAGAAGATGTAATTCAATATAGACTTGAGTCAGATCTACTAAATATCATTAATCCAATTATAAAAGTAAATATTATTTCTGAGGAGATTACAAAAGGCCAACAAAGATCAATTATTTTACAATAGTATTTGTCAAATAATAGTTGCAAGCATCGTTCGTCACAGTCGACACAGCGAGAAAAATCGAAAGAGTCGGTGGTGGTGCTCTGTGTACCGCACTTTTGGACGCCACAAAGCCCTTTTTATATTCTGCCGAGACCTGCCGGAAAAAAGAAGGAAAGAAAACGCAAAAATTTTAAAGAACTATTATTAAACTCAGATGGCCGTCCTAGTTGTACTCAAACCCTTTTCGGATCTGCCCAGGACGGCCATCAAAAAATCCGAAAGTTAGTTTGAGTACAAAAACAATACAACATAAATCTTTTATAAAAAACATACAATCTTTCATCATTTTTTGGTAAAATTCAGATCGTATCAATTGTCCAAAACAACATTTATGCTAGAAAGAGACGGGTTTATTTTCAACATAGCTAGAAGCTTAACCCCAAAAGAGCATAGGGCAACGGTACGAAGGTTGTCCTATGATCTTCAAGATTTTGTAAGAGTTGGAATACCGAATCTTCTTCGCTACGGCGAGATTGACATGTTTCAGCGAGTTAATTTCGAATTAAACGGTGATTGTAATTTTAATAAATGCTGGTATTGTCCAAACTCCGTTACTTCCGGTAGAAACGGGACAATGAGCGATGAAGTATTTAATGTAATGATTGAACAACTCTCAAAGATTGGACAAGCCGATTTTAGAGGCGTAATAAATCCGAGTTTTTACGGGGAACCAACAGCTTATAAGGGAGATTTGGTAGAGAAGATAGCGGAAATTAAGAGGCGACTACCTCACTCTCTTATTTGGTTTCACACTAACGGAATCCTCTTAACCCCAGATTTATTTCAAGGACTTTCTCAAGTGGGTGTCGATCGTTTCATTATTACAAGACATCCTGGTGCTCCGACAGGTAATTTAGACAAATTACGTACCCGAATTACTAAACAACAAGAAAAAAGGGTTGTAGACAGAACATTAGATGATATTAAATTATGGAACAGACCACCCCATATAAAAATTCCGCCTGAGAGAGTTCTACACCTGGAAAGATGTCAGATGGCAGCAACTCAACTAACCATTGCACAAAACGGTGATGTCCTTCTTTGTTTCCAAGATTTTGGCGCTAATTATGCCTACGGAAATATTTTAGAAGATAGCATTTCCAACATTTGGAAATATGAAAAGTTTAAATGGGAAAGAGAGAATATTAGAAAAGGTGTTTATGCTCTCGCCCTATGCAGACAATGCATGGACAAATTATAATTTTTACTCGCTCGAAGGGACGACAAAATCGCGCGCGCAAAAAATAACAGAGATAAAATGTTGTTTTAATCCTTCGACTGGACTCAGGACAAGCTTTTCGTAAATCCCGATAATATTAAATTAAATACTATAGAAGTCCAATCGTTTAATCGATTGGACTATTTACACGTTTAGCATTTTTCTTTCTTCTTTACTTCTTTTGTGTTCCATTTTCATTTTCCAATGACCCTTCATAATTCCTGGCTTGATAAACAAATCTGCAAATAAATCTTCGACGAACCCTAAAACTTTTCCTTTCGAAATAAGAAGTTTGATTAATTTTATTACTTCTGTTTCCTTTTCATAAAATAGTAATGAAAACTTCGCTACTGTAGATTTAGATACCCTTAAATATTCTGCGATTGCTGCTTGATTAACTCCTTTAGTTAATAGATAAATTATTGCAATTCTTTTCGCTACCATTATCTGTTCTGGAGGAGAAATAATATCATTCATTATTAAAGTAAAGTTATCTCGATTTGAAGATCTAGAAACGATTTCAAATAATAGTTGATAAAGTTTTATTAGCTTTTCTTTTTCTAAATATCTCTTTGAAAGATGTACCACCAATTAATTGAACTAATCAATTTTATGAATGTCAATGGATTATAATCCACAAAAATTAAAGTCCAATCGATTAAACGATTGGACTTTTTAGATTATCGAACCTTCATTTGAAATAAATATGCTTTACGATAGAATTGTATTATGCGTTTATATAACACTTTAACCAGACAGCTTGAGGAACTTAAGCCAATAGAGGATAAGAAAGTTAAATTTTATCAGTGCGGACCTACTGTTTATTGGGTTCAGCACATCGGAAACTTAAGAGCGATGGTCTGTGCCGATTTGATAAGGAGAAGTCTTATTTATCTTGGATATAAAGTTATCTTTGTCCGAAACTATACCGATGTTGGACATTTAACAAGCGACGCTGATGAAGGAGAAGATAAGATGGAAAAAGGTGCAAAAAGAGAAGGACTGACTCCCGAGCAAATTGCCCAAAAATACATAAAAGTTTTTGAAGAAGATGCAGCAAAATTAAACATTCTTACCCCGGACTATAAACCACGTGCTACTCAATATATAAATCAAATGAATGAAATGATAAAGATTTTGCTTGAAAAGGGCTATGCTTATAAAACTGGGCTGGCAATTTATTATGATGTCAGCAAATTCAAAAACTACAACAAACTGAATAAACAAAAAATGAATTTGAATCTTGCGGGTAAAGGAAAAGGAGTCGTCGAAGACCCTCAAAAAAAACATTTCTCCGACTTTGCACTCTGGTTTTTTAAAAGAGGTGCCCATAAAAACGCCCTGCAAACATGGCTATCTCCTTGGGGAGAGGGATTTCCTGGATGGCATATTGAATGTAGTGTAATGGTCAAAGTCCTTTTGGGAAATACAATTGATATCCACATGGGCGGTATTGAACATATAGCAGTTCATCATTCTAATGAAATTGCCCAATCCGAAGCGGCAAACGGAGTAAAATTTGTTAACTATTGGCTTCACAATGAACATTTAATCGTTGACGATAAAAAAATGGCTAAGTCAGAAGGAACAGGCCTGACACTTTCCGATATTGAAAAAAAAAGTTTTGATCCTTTGGATTTAAGATATTTTTTCTTGAATGCTCACTACAGAACTAAACAAAACTTTACCTGGGAATCACTTATTGCGGCAAAAGAAGGCTATAATAAACTAAAAGAATTTGTCTTAACACTAAAAAAACAAATTCAAAGAACAGTATTATCGGAAGATAAGTTAAATAAGCTAAATCAACTAAGAGACAGATTTAGAGAATACATTTCAAACGATTTTCAGATCCCTCAAGCTCTAGCGCTTACCTGGGAGATGCTTAAGTCAAATATTCCGTCGACCGATAAGTTGGATTTGTTGTTTGAATTTGATGAAGTTTTTGGATTAAAACTAAATGAAGTTCAAGAAGAAAAAATCCCTGATGAAATTTTTAACATTGCTAAACAACGAGAAGAAGCGAGAAAAAAAGGGGATTTTACAGCTTCAGACACATTAAGAAACAAAATTACGGCAAGCGGATTTGAAATAGAGGATAAAAAAAATGGATTTAAAATAAAAAAAAATCGTTAACCAGTTAATCCGTTAATTAGTTAATAAACGATGAGCTATAAACCTCCGACATACAAACAACTTTTTCATAGTTCTAGACGCTTTTTAGCAAAACACTGGCTTTCGCTAATGCCTACTCTTCAGATCGGAATAACCGGAAGTCAGGGAAAAACCAATACAACCAGATTACTTGCATTTTTACTTTCGACTTTAGGACCAACAGTTTCAACAGACATCGATCTGGATTCAATTTACAATGTTCCAATAACCGCTCTTAAAGTAATGCTCTGGACTAAATTTACAGTCTTCGAACTGGGCATAGATCATCCAAACGAAATGGATCAACATCTGGAGATTGTCAGCCCAAAGATTGCCATAGTTACAGGAATTTCTCCTGTCCATACCGACCAAGAACATCTGGGCTCTCTTGAAAATTTAATTAAAGAAAAAAGGAAATTAATCGAGGCGTTGCCAAAAGACGGTTTTGCAATTTTAAACTATGACGATCCAAATGTCAGGAAAATGGCTTCTTATACAAAAGCAAAAATACTGTGGTTTGGAACAGATTCTAAAAATTGTGATATCTGGGTTGATCCAAAAACAATTAAATTATCGCTTGAAGGAACTTCATTTATCTTGAATGTCTACACCCCCGAGGTGAATGTAAATAATAAAAACACCTCGGGGGTGAGAATAAAAACTAAATTAATTGGCAAACACCACATCTATACTATTATGGCGTCATTATTAACTATAACTGCAATTAATCAACTTGCCCGCCGAAATCTCGATGTAGGCGGGTTAATTAAAGCGGTTGAAGAAATAAAATCTCTTCCCGGCCGCATGAGTGTTGAACCTGGACCTCTCAAAACAATAATTCTGAATGATTCAATACGAGCAAATCCTGCGTCCACAACCGCTGGACTCCAAACTTTATCAGAAATTGGATATACTGCTGGAAGAAAAATTGCAGTTCTTGCAGAAATGGGGGAACTGCAACATCCTGAAGAAGAACACAAAAAAATCGGCTCATTAATTCCTAAACTGGAAGTTGACTTTTTAGTGTGCGTCGGACCTTTTCAGAAATTTGTTGCAGATGCAGCAATAAAAAACGGTTTCGTTAAAGACGGGGTTTTCTGGGTGAAAAACATGCATTCGGCAGCAATTATACTTAAAAAAATTATCAAGAAAGGTGATCTTATTTATCTTAAAGGATCATTGCTTAGGCATTTAGAACGGCTACCTATGCTTCTAAATAATGAAAAAATTAACTGTAACGTAATTTCCTGTCCTTTCTACAATAACTGTTTAGAGTGTAAATATAGATATAGCGGGTATCAAAATTATCTTTTCTCGAAATAAAGAGTTACCTCTGAAGTTATGGCTTGCGTACCTGGTTCGATTACCGGGGCTGCTCCTCCCAAACTACGTCCTTCAGAAGCAGTAAATACAGGAAAGGATTCAGTTGGAGTAGACTCAACTATATTGACAATTTTTCCTAGTTTAATTCCAAGACTATTAGCTAACTTCTGAGCTTGTTCCTTAGCATTTGAAATTGCCAAATTCCTGGCTAACTCTCTATATTTCTGCGGATCATCTACAGTGAAACGCGCTCCCTGAACATTATTGGCTCCGGCTTTTGTTGATTCATCAATCACCTTTGAAACAAGAGATATATTTTTTATTTTAATCGAAATAGTCTCGTTGGCATTATAACCTGAAATTCTATTTTGACCTATTTCGTATACATAATTTGGGTTTATAGAGTAATTTGAAGTTTTTATGTCGGACTTTGAAATACCAAGTGACTTCATTGCGTCAATAATTTTATTGCCAATTTCATCAATGGTTTTTTGAGCATCCGTGACAGATGAAGCATTATTTACTTCTATTCCTGCATCCACGTAAGCAGTGTCCGGAACGACATCAGTCTTTCCCTCTCCAACGACCGAAAGTTCTGTTGATTTTGTAGTTGTAACAATAGATAGAGGATAGGATATATCGAAAATCTTAATAATTATTAAAATGAATAGGAAAAAAAGAGTTATACCGACAATCCCAAGGAGGTTTTTAATCATAGTTAAATATTATCATAATTAAATCTTTTTATAAATCCTAATAACTGGGTGATCAAAAATAGTCCATGTTTCTTCCGCTTGTTCATCGGAAAATTCAAGTAATGTTTTACCGAACAACTGAATTTTTGGATATGAACTGAATTGAGCTACTTCTTTAAATCCCAATTGCCCAGAAAACAATTTATCATAATAATCATTAAGTAGAGGATAGATTTTTCTCAGGTATTCGCATCTTTTTTTATAATTTGTCATAAGAAATTTTAAATTGATTTGTTTATTTGTCATTTGCAATTTGTCACTATTCATACAATATTGATTGGCAAAAATTCTTCTCGATGGAACAAAAATATAATCAGCTCTAGAAATATAATTTTTCAGGTCATCTTGTAGAAATTGATTTTCATCCAAATCATATAAGTTGAAAGAAACAACTTGCAAATCTTTAACAGCTAATTTGTAGTTAGGCGGGGTCAATGGAATATCGACTACATTTGCAGTCTCCGAAAGTATAAATGCATTGTAAGGAATATTTTTAAAAATCCAATCAGAAGCGGTAAATCGGACATCTGAATTTTGATATATAGATAGATAAGCTATTCCTGGAATAACTGATATCGTGATAATTGCTATAAAAAAAATTAGCAAAAAAATTTTAGGATATGTCTTGAGTTTATTGAATGGTTTGAAAATAAAAAATTCTAGAAAAAGAACTGCTAAGACGATCATCATGGGAAAAACTGGACTCATAAACCTAGTCCATTTAGTGAAGACGAAGGCGTTTGGAACGAAATAAATTAAAAAACTCAATCTCAAAAGATTAATTTCTTTATTGAACGGCAAAAAGAAAAATCCGAAAAGGAACAAAATTAGTACCGGAACTCCCAACGCATAAGGAAAAATTTTTATAAACTGAAAGACAACTGGAACTGTGTATTCAAATTGTCTTGTGTAAAAGGCTCTATAATTTCCAAAGGCAACATCGGTTTCATATTTCATTGAACCCAAAAATTCTTTAAATGAAATAAAGTTATGGGGAGAAAAAATTATGCCAATCAAAAGCGTTAATATTAGAAAGTAAACAACCTGAAAAATAAGTTTTTTATCCTTATGGATCATAGCTAATATTGGTATAACTAAAAAAATAATAGAGGAAACTTTTGTTGCAACGGCAATTCCAGAAACTAGTGCAAGTATTAAAAAATCCTTTTTTTTAAAATTTTCTTTAGTTTTTAAAAGCTGTAGAGATTTATAAACTATTAAGGAATAAAGCAACATCAAAAGTGATTCTGTAGTTCCGAAATGTGAAAATTGAATAAAAAATGGAGAAAACACAGAAATAGCAAATGCCGATATAAGTCCGAAATTCGTAATTCGTAATTTAGAATTTTTATCTTCTAGGATTAGCTTAACTATTGCAATAAGAATAAAAACATTAATTATTGACGCCATCGCTGAAATAATTCTCAGCGATAATACCGCCTCCACAAACGTTATCGGCTGGTCGAGCTTCCTAGCTAAAAAGTGATAATCCTGATTTAAAACGTAACCCAAATATAAGGGAAACTGACCATAAGCAAAAAAGTGTGGATTATAGCAATTTGAAATTTGAAATTTGAAATCTTGCCCTGAGTTTATCGAATGGGTTGAAATATCGCAATTGAGTTGTTGAACCGCGTTTGCCATATTTCTCTCATCTGGGTGCATTGGGTAGGGGAGACCCCAAGAAAGATTTATAAAACGTGTATAGATGAGGAGCGCGAGAATTACTGCTGATATTAATATTCTGTTGATTTTTTGCATATTAACTATTATTATATAGAAAGTTGTTTTAATATTTTTAATTTAGATTTTGAATTTGATGATGTACGAATTGACTTTTCTTCTTCCTGAAGTTGAAGATACAAAAATAATTAAAGAACTCGTAAATTCAAGTAAAGGAACTGTAAAAAAAGAAGAAGCTTGGGGTAAAAGAAGTTTAGTATATCCTATTAAAAAAGCGTCTTCGGCTTTCTATTTTAATTGGCAGATAGATATTGCAAAAGACAAAGTAAATGAATTTAGAAAAAAACTCAATTTTAATGAGAAACTGATACGTTATTTATTATTAACAATTTAAACCAAAATATGGCAAGCAGATCTTTAAACAGAGTAATTTTAATAGGCAATCTCACTCGTGATCCAGAATTAAAATATACGCCTTCAGGTACGGCAGTTTGTACTTTTGGAGTAGCCACAAATCGTTCATGGAAAACAGCAGATGGTCAAACAAAGGAAGAAACTCAATATCACAGAATTGTTGCCTGGCAAAAACTTGCAGAGCTTTGTGGGAAATTGTTAACTAAAGGACGAAAAGTATTTCTAGAAGGTAGATTGGTTTACAGAACTTTTACTGGGCGGGATGGTCAACAAAGAACAATAGCAGAAATAGTTCTTGATGATTTTATTGTGTTTGGTGATGGGAGAAAACCGTCAACAAGCGAAGAAACACCCGCGGAAGAAGCTAAGGCCGAGACAAATGTGACAGAAGAACTTCCACCGACCGAGGAAGAAACAACAGCGGCTTCCGACCATACCGAGGAAAAAGGTGAAAAGAAGGAAACTGAAGATGTTAATCCAGATGACATACCATTTTAATTTTAAAATATGAACTGTTTTTTTTGCCAACACAAAGTTGAACCAAGCTTTAAGGACATAGATAATTTAAGCAAATTTCTATCGCCGAGAAAAAAAATCCTTGGAAGAGACAAAACTGGACTCTGTGCCAAACATCAGCGTAAACTAACCACAGAAATTAAGTACGCGAGATATCTATCTTTATTACCTTACGTTTCCTATCAAGGTTTAAAATAATAACTTTAACTTTCAACCTCAAACCCTAAATATTGATATAATTTAAATATGCTTATAACTATTTCAATTCCAGAAGAAGGGACTTGCCTGCTTAAATCAGGACAAAAAGTGGATTTTGACAGTTTTTTTCTTGAAAAAAAAATTCCATCCGATTCAATAATTCCTATTTCAGCAAAACTTAAGGTTAAACCTGATAAAATATTCCGTTATTTAAAAAAATTTGTAGGAGATAAAATTGAAAGGAATGAGATTATAGCGGAAAAAAAAAGTTTATTCTCGACTGAAACAATCATCAGTGAGAATACGGGAATTATTAAAGAAATTAATCATTCCGAAGGAAATTTACTTGTTACAAATTTACAGCAGAGTACTCAAATAAAAGCATTTTTCAAAGGGGAAGTGAATAGTATTACTAAAAACGAAATGAAATTAAAGGTTGATTCGGCAGAAGAATTTGCCTTAAAAACAGTCAATGCAGATTTTGGAGGATTTGCTCTTTATATCAAAGATAAGGATAAGTCCATTTCGGCTCAAGATAGTTTGAATCCAATTATGATTATTGAATCTTTTACAAATTATTTGCAGGCAAAAGCAGAAGCGCTTGGGATTAAAGGATTTGTTTATTTGAAAAAGCTCGATACTGAAATATCATCACCGAATGCCCAAGTTAAGAATAATGAAGATTTAAAAAAGATTTTTCGTTTAAATTATCCTTATTGCTTAATAAATAATAATTATAGTAAGATATATTTTTATCGGTAATATGTTTAATAAAAAAATTACAAATTTAATTCTTTTTCTAGCTGTCGCAGTATTTTTATTTGGATCAGGTTACAAATTGGGGGAATATAAAACTAGAACTACCGGAAGTCCAAATAACAGTTTGCTTAAGACTTCAAGAAATTTTGACTTTAGTCTTTTTTGGGAGACCTGGGACAAGCTAAGCCAGAACTACATTGATAAAGGAAAACTTAATCAACAGAATATGTATTATGGTGCTATAAAAGGTATGGTCGCTTCCGTAGGCGACCCGTACACCTTCTTTCTTACTCCAGATGAAAATAAAGCAACCAAAGAGGATTTGGGGGGAAAATTTGAAGGAATAGGAGCGCAGTTGGGACTTAAAGATAATAGAGTCATAGTTGTTGCACCGATTAAAGACTCACCCGCAATGAAGGCGGGTGTTAGAGCAGGTGATTATATTAATAAAGTTGACGGTCAATTAACTAAAAACTGGACGCTTCCTGAAACAGTCACAAAGATAAGGGGACCCAAAGGAACTAAGGTTGCACTAACTTTGGAAAGAGACTCCAAAGAATTTGATGTTATCATAACAAGAGAACAGATAAACGTATCGTCAGTGGATTTGACTTACGAAACAAAGAATAATCAAAAGCTTGCTAATTTAAAGTTAAGCCAATTTGGAGACAATACGAATGACGAGTGGGATAAGGCTGTAGACGAAGTTGTTACAAAATGGCAAAACAAAGAAATTAAAGGTATGATTTTGGACTTAAGGGACAATCCAGGTGGTTATCTTGAAAGCTCCGTATATGTCGCTTCAGAATTTTTGCCAGTAGGCAAAACTGTGGTAAAACAAGAATCAAGTACCTCAGAAAATAAAACCTATGAAGTATCAAGAGAAGGTAGACTTTTAGATATACCTTTGGTGGTGTTGATAAATAAAGGTTCTGCCTCTGCAGCCGAAATATTGGCAGGTGCACTCCGTGACTACAAAAGAGCAAAACTTGTAGGAGAAAAAAGTTTCGGCAAGGGCTCTGTCCAAGAAGCTTATGATTTGGATAACGGAGCTGGCCTTCATGTAACTGTTTCAAAATGGATACTTCCAAATGGAGACTGGATTAACAGTAAAGGAATTCAACCTGACATTAGTGTAGAAAATCAATTAAAAGATGGTAACACATTAACCCACGAAAACGACACACAGCTTGAAAAAGCTATTGATCAGTTGATACAATAACAAATATGAAAAAATTGCTTTTTCTTTTAGCAATAATTATTGTTTTACTAGCCTTAGTCCAAAAAAATCCTTTATCTCTAAATCAAAATCAGACCTCAACTCCTCAAAAAGTTGAAAAACAAACAGTTGTATATGAAGAATCGGTGATAACAAAGGTTGTCGAACAATCGCTCCCATCTGTCGTTACGGTCGGCATCACATCTATTACATCAGATAATGGATACCAGATAAATCCGTTTAATCCTTTTAGTCCATTTCAACCTGCTCCAAGCACAACTCAGAAGGTTGATCAAAATATAGGTAGTGGATTCATTATTTCCCAAGACGGACTCATAATAACAAACAAGCATGTTGTCTCTGATACATCATCTACTTACAAAGTTCTTACGAATGATAATAAAACTTATAGTGTTGATAAAATCTATAGAGACCCTTTAAATGACCTGGCGATTTTAAAAGTAAATGCAACTGGCTTAAAACCACTTAAGTTGGGAGATTCCTCCAATCTTAAATTAGGACAGTTAGTAATCGCCATAGGTACTCCTCTTGGCGAATTTAGAAATTCTGTGACTCACGGGATAATTTCAGGCTTGGGAAGGGGTATAACTGCAGGCTCTCCTTTTGAAGGATATGTCGAAAAACTTGATAATGTAATCCAAACTGATGCGGCTATAAATCCGGGAAATTCAGGTGGACCTCTTTTGGACTCGAGTGGTCAAACTATAGGAATTAATACTGCAATCGCTCAAGGAGGACAAAATATAGGGTTTGCAATCCCCATAAATGTCGTTAAGGATTTGATAAGTAATTTTAACAAGCAAGGCGGGTCATTTGAAAGACCTTATATTGGAGTTAGATATAAAATGCTTGATAAACAAACTGCAGTAATGAATGATTTGGTAGAAGGCGCCTATGTTGTTCAAGTAGTTGATAGTTCACCTGCTCAGAAAGCGGGAATCCAAGAAGAAGACATTATTGTAGAGTTTGACGGACAGAAAGTAAACGGCAACGATGATCAAGCTTTAGCAAAACAGATTTTAAAGAAAAAAATAGGCGATAAGGTAAATCTAAAAATCTGGCGTAATAGCCAAGTGCTAAACAAACAGCTCACCCTCGAATCCTTCAGTGGATAAAACTTTTCTGCTATAATTTGATGCATATGCAAAAAGTATTGTTACAGCCTGTTAAAGGCTTTCGTGACTTTTTACCTTCTGAGAAAAGAAGCCGTGATTTTGTGGCTAAAAAAGTGATTGAGACATTTGAACTTTTTGGCTTTGAACCTATAGAAACGCCTACATTAGAATATTCGTCATTGCTTCTTGGTAAATATGGAAAAGAAGCCGATAAGCTTATTTATACTTTCAAAGATAAAGGAGAAAGAGAATTAGCCCTACGTTACGACCAAACTGTTCCAACTGCTAGATTTTTAGCACAATACCAACAAGAGCTACCGAAATATTTTAGGAGATATCAGGTCCAAAATGTCTTTAGAGCTGATAAACCTCAAAAGGGGCGTTTTCGCGAATTTACTCAATGTGATATAGATATTTTCGGTTCAAACTCTCCGATTGCTGATGCTGAAATACTGGCAACTACTTATTTTGCATTCAAAAATGTTGGTTATCCAAAGATTAAAATTCTTGTTAATGATCGATGGATTTTATTCCAAAATCTTATACCGTTTGAAACAGAAAAGGTCAATGTATTATCCATAATCCAAACTATTGATAAGTTAGAAAAAATTGGAGAAGAAGCAACGATAAAAGAACTCGTGAAAAAAGGATTGTCGGAAGAAAAAGTAACAAATGCCTTAACAAGGATTAAAAAAGCTCCACTTTCGCCTAATTTAGCTACAATTTTGGCTTTAGCTTATGATTTAGGAGTCTCCAAGTCGGATATAGAATTTAAAAAAACACTAGCTCGAGGTTTAGACTACTATACAGGTATGATTTTCGAAGTGACCTTACCTGGTTATGGAATAGATTCTTGTGCTGGCGGAGGAAGATATGACAAATTGATTGAACAACTCGGCGGAGTCAATGTTCCAGCTGTTGGAATTGCATTTGGTTTCGATCGGATGGTAGAGGCGGCAGAATATTTTAATCTAATTTCTAAAAATGTAAGGCAAACTAAGGTATTAGTTACTATTTTCGATATTACTACAAGAGAAAAATCTTTAGAAACGGCAAATTTTTTAAGGCGAAAAAAAATATCAACTGAAGTTTTTCCAGCTGACGATAGGCTTGATAAACAGCTCAAGTATGCCGATAAAAAGGGGATTCCTTATGTTATAATCATCGGACCAGATGAGTTGAAAAAAGGCGTTGTAAAGCTTAAAAATATGAAAACCGGTGATCAAAAAGAAGTTAACATTAACTCGTTAATCCGTGAACTCGTTAATAAACAATAATTAATTATGCAGATTAACCCTAATGTAGCAATTATTGAGGCTATCCCAGGCGTAGGCGGAGATGAAGCAAAACTATGGATGAAGGAACTCTTACTTTCTTATATTAAATTTGCTCAAAGAAAAGGATTTAAATTCTCCTACTTGGATGATAACATAGTAAAAATATCAGGAGAAAACGCTTTCACCTTTTATAAAAAAGAAACTGGTGTTCACAGAGTTCAAAGGATTCCTCAAACCGAAAGAAGAGGAAGAGTACATACATCAACAGCTGTAATTGTAGTTTTACCGCAAATAATCCAGTCTGATGTGAGATTAAATCAAGCCGATCTGGAATGGCAATTTTTTAGAAGCGGAGGTAAAGGGGGACAAAATGTAAATAAAGTTTCAACCGCAGTAAGATTGACCCACAAACCGACAGGAATAGTGGTGACGGCCTCAAGAGAACGCTATCAGGAAGCCAACCGAAAAATAACCATGAATCTTCTATTGGGAAAGCTTTATCAGCTGGAAGAAGAAAAGAGAAAAGGCATGGTTTTCTCTTATGTTAAAAATGTAGGGACAGGAGAAAGGGCTGATAAAATCCGCACCTATAACTTTCCCCAAAACAGGCTCACTGATCACAGGATTGGTAAAAGTTTTTATAACCTGGAACAAATAATCGAAGAGGGAAAATGGGAAAAAGTTTTGGTATAATGTATTTCTTATGAAACAGAAAATTCACCCACAATATTACTCAAATGTTACTGTTACCTGTGCTTCCTGTGGCAACACATTTACTACAGGATCAACTAAACAATCAATTACTGTAGAAGTCTGTTATAAATGTCACCCTTTTTACACTGGAGAACATAGGTTTTTAGATATTAAGGGTAGGGTAGAAACATTCCAGAAAAAGCAACAGATTGCTAAAAAATATCAGTCAGAACATGTCGGGAAAAAACATAAAAAAGACACAAAGATTGAAAAGGAACCAAAAACTTTAAAAGAGCTTCTTAGTGAAAGTTGACAACAACCATTGTTTAATTATGGTATAATGTTTGTCACCTAAGACTCTGGGCTTGCCCACCGTAGCTTTAGCGAAGGTGGGTTTTAAGAATTATCCCCCAGATAAATTTTCTCCGCATTTATGTGGAGAACGGTAAAAAAAATGCTTCAACAAAAGAAAATCGGTATTGTCCAAAAAAACATTGATCTCCTCAGTAAAAACCACAATTTCGTTTTCATAAGGCTGATAACCCCTACCCATCAGGCTTTAGAAACTCTCCGTAAGGAATTAAAAAAATCACAGTCTAAATTTAGTGTCACAAAAAATACTTTATTTGAAAAAACTATCAACAAACTTTCAACTACAAACAATCTTTATTCATCTATAAAGAAAAGTTTTTTTCCTCTTAAGGATCCGAGCGCCTTATTAGTTCTTTCAGTCGACTGGAGTCAAGGACTTAGTGCATTTTATCAATTTATAAAAAAAGAAAAAACACTCTCTTTTAAATTTGGAGTTCTTGATGGTAAAACATATAAGGATTCAGAACTTTTAATCATAGCTCAATTACCGCCTAAAGATCAACTTATTGCTAATATTATCGGTTCATTTAAATCTCCCTCGTCAAGATTGGTTTATTCGATGAAGTTTAACTTAAATAAATTAGTTTATTTATTAAAGAACAAATCAAATTAAAAAGGAGGCTTGCCCCTCCGAAGTCCCATTAAATTAATAATTAAACATAAAGTCAATAAAAAAATATTAAATCCTCCTACGCATAAAGCTACGGAGGACGAAGGGGGGTGAACGTTAATGGCAGATAAAAAACTATCAGAAAAAATCGAAAAATTGGCTAAAGAAATAGAATCTTTAACAGTAGTAGAAATGGCCGAACTGGCAAAATATCTAGAAGATAAATTTGGAGTGTCAGCTATGCCTGTTGCTGCAGCAGCCCCAATAGCAGGTCAACCAGCAGCAGCCCCAACCGAAGAAAAAAGTACATTCACAGTAGTTTTAGCAGCAGCCGGAGATAATAAACTAGGTGTGATTAAGGCGGTTAGAGAAATACTTCCTAATTTAGGTCTTATGGAGGCTAAAAAATTGGTTGAATCCGCTCCGAAAAACTTACTGACAGATGTAAAAAAAGATGAGGCAGAGGAAGCGAAAAAAAAGATTGAAGCGGTAGGTGGTAAAGTGAACTTAAAATAGAATTTTATTTTAAGTTCATCCCGAGCGACCCTGAGCGAGTGGAACGAGTCGAAGGATCTCCAATAGAAATTGAACCTAATTTTTAGTAAAATTTGATTATGACAGCAAATAAACAAGGCGGTTACAGTGCTGAATCAATAGTGGTACTTGAAGGTCTTGAACCTGTCAGACGAAGACCAGCAATGTACATAGGCACCACTTCCCAAGATGGCGTTAATCATTGTATAAATGAAATTGTAGATAACGCGATTGATGAAGCTCTTGCAGGTTACTGCAAAAATATCCATATCTTCATAAATGAAAACAATTATCTTACTGTTTTTGACGATGGAAGAGGAATACCTGTGGAAAAGATCCCAAAATATAAAACTTCGGCCCTAGAAATAGTGATGACAAAATTGCATGCAGGAGGCAAGTTTCAAGTAGGAGCATATAAAGTTTCTGGAGGTTTACATGGTGTTGGAGCATCGGTAGTCAACGCATTATCCGAACATTTCATTGTTGAAGTTAGAAGAGAAGCAACTTTATACAGACAGGA
This sequence comes from Candidatus Roizmanbacteria bacterium, assembly GCA_963845895.1. Lineage (GTDB taxonomy): Bacteria > Patescibacteriota > Microgenomatia > UBA1406 > GWC2-37-13 > CAWJTN01. Next base: position 1,048,797 of record CAWJTN010000001.1, on the reverse strand, counting down.
GTATAAAAGAGGGAAACCACTTTATCCTGTTAAAAAAGTCCCTTCATCAATTCTTAATTTTAATTTCAAAAATGGAACTGCAGTTTCATATTTACCAGATAAAGAAATATTTAAGGAAACGATTGAAACAAATCACAACATATTAAAAAAACAGGTCAAGGAAAGAGCTTATCTTATAAAAAACGTCTATTTTAAAATTTTCAATAAAAAAACTATAGAAAATACTGCTTATTATTTTGATGGTGGAATTATTTCCCTTTTAAGAGACTTGAATAGAGGAAAGAGAACTTTGCATGATCCTATATACATTAAGAAACAGGTAGACGATAAAGAGGTTGAAGTTGCAATTCAATATAATGACTCTATCTCAGAAAGTATATCTTCATTTGTAAACGTAATAAACACACATGAAGGAGGTACTCATCTTACTGGTTTCAAAACTGCCTTAACTAAGGTTATCAATAATTATGCCAAAAAGGAATTCGGAAACAAAAGCGGAGAAGAAACTTTTGCAGGAGATGATGTAAAAGAAGGACTTGCAGCAATTGTTTATGTAAAAATGCCCGCTACAAATCTTCAGTTTGAAGGACAGACAAAAACCAAACTAGGAAATTCGGAGATTCAAACGCTAGTACAACAGACTGTCACAGAGTTTTTGGAGGTCTATCTTGAGGAAAACCCACGAATAGCTAAGGAAATTTTATCTAAAGTTTTCTTAGCTCAAAAATCTAGATTAGCCGCAAAAGCGGCAAAAGACGCAGTATTACGTAAAGGAGCATTGGAAGGAGCCACTTTACCAGGAAAGCTTGCTGACTGCCAAGAAAAAAATCCCGCTTTGTCAGAACTTTTCCTCGTCGAAGGCAACTCTGCAGGAGGAACTGCCAAAATGGGAAGGGACAGAAAATTTCAAGCAATTTTACCACTTCGTGGAAAAATCTTAAATACTGAAAGAGCTTACCTGGATCGCGTTTTAGCTTTTAAAGAAATAAGAGAACTAGTAATTGCCTTAGGAATGGGTATTGGAGAAAACGTTGACTATTTAAAACTTCGCTATCACAAAGTAGTAATTATGACTGATGCTGATGTCGATGGAGAACATATTCGAACATTAATTCTAACCTTTTTCTTTCGACATTTACCGGACGTTATCAATAAAGGTCATCTATATGTTGCTCAACCACCCCTTTTTAAAGTCCAAAGCGGAAAAACGATAAAGTATGCCTTTTCCGATGAGGAAAGAGACAAAATCATAAAATCCCTTAACTCCATCACATCCCCAAAATCCATAACCATTCAGCGTTATAAAGGTTTAGGGGAGATGAATCCTGATCAACTCTGGGAAACAACCATGAATCCACAAAATCGTATCTTAAAACAGATAACCGTAGCTGATGCTCAAGAAACAGACTATGTTTTTTCCATGCTCATGGGTGAGGAAGTTCCACCAAGAAAAAAATTTATTATTACTCATGCGAGGTTAGCAAATATAGATGTTTAACTCGTTAATAATTTAATAATTTTAATATGAACTTATCTAAACTTTCCCCAGGAAAAAATCCTCCAGAAGAGGTAAATGTAGTAGTTGAAATTCCACAAGGTTCCTCAATTAAATATGAGATGGATAAAGATTCAGGATCAGTAATGGTTGATCGATTCAACTATACTGCCATGTTTTACCCATTTAATTACGGCTTCGTCCCACAAACCGAAGCCGAAGATGGTGACCCTATTGACGTATTAGTAATTTCAACTTATTCTGTTACTCCAGGTTCTGTCATACCTGCAAGACCTATCGGCATGCTTGAGATGGAAGATGAAGAGGGAATCGATACAAAAATTTTAGCTGTACCAACTAAAAAAGTCGATCCTTTTCTTGCTTCTATTGAAGATATTGTTGATATCGATGACTCAACGAAAAAGAAAATTCAACATTTTTTCAATCACTACAAAGAGCTCGAACCAAATAAATGGGTAAAAACAAAAAATTTTTTAAGTAAAGAAGAAGCCTATAAAGCTATAAAAAAGGCATTGAAATAACCTAATCACTCAAATATGGCTAACTCGTCTAATATACAAAACGCAGAGATCACCACCGAAATGAAAAGGGCTTATCTTGATTATGCCATGTCTGTAATCGTCTCACGTGCCCTTCCAGATGTTCGAGATGGTCTAAAACCAGTCCATCGTAGGGTGCTTTACGGAATGTATAAAATGGGGCTTGTTTCAACAGCTCATTATTCCAAATCTGCCAAAGTTGTTGGAGAGGTTTTAGGCAAATATCATCCGCACGGAGATGTCCCGGTTTATGAATCAATAGTAAGATTGGCTCAGGATTTTTCAATGCGTTATCCATTGGTTAAAGGACAGGGGAACTTTGGATCAATCGACGGAGATCCTCCAGCTGCCATGCGTTATACAGAAGTAAAACTCACAAAAATTGCTGAAGAAATGTTACTGGATATCGAAAAAGAAACCGTACCTTTTGTCGACAACTTTGATGGTACTCTTATGGAACCTGTATATATTCCGGCAAAACTTCCTAATGTTTTACTGATGGGCGCAGAAGGAATCGCAGTTGGGATGGCCACAAAAATACCAACACATAATCTATCCGAAATCGTGGATGCGTTAGTATTTATGATAGACAAAGTGACTTTATTATCAAAAAAAGATAACGGTAAAAATATCTCATTTAATGTTACGATTGAAGATCTGCTTCAATACGTTAAAGGCCCAGACTTTCCCACTGCCGGAATAATATATGGAGTTTCAGACATTAAACAGGCCTATACAACAGGGAGAGGGTCAATTTTAATTAGAGCTAAAGTTGACGATGAAGATTTAGGCAAGGGAAAACTGGCAATAATTGTCAAGGAACTTCCTTACCAAGTCAATAAAGCTACTTTGGTAGAAAAGATTGCCAGATTAGTCACAGACAAAAAAATAGTTGGTATTTCGGATTTACGAGACGAATCTAATAGAGAAGGAATAAGAATCGTAATAGAATTAAAAAGAGATGCTTCATATAAAAAAGTCCTGAATAACTTATTTAAATTCACCGAACTCCAGACATCTTTTCCTGTAAATATGGTCGCCCTGGTTGACGGGGTTCCTCAAACTTTATCTCTCAAATCAATTCTGGAACATTATATAAGACACCGAATTGAGATGGTCACGAAAAGGTCCGAATTTGAACTTAAACAGGCTAAAGCTAGAGCACATATTTTACAAGGATATCTTATAGCACTCGATCATATTGATGAAGTAATAAATACTATTAAAAAATCCAAAGACGAACCTGAAGCAAGAGAAAAATTGATAAAAAAATTTGGTCTTACCGAAATTCAAGCACAGGCAATTTTGGACATGCAGTTGAAGAAGTTGACCGGACTTGAGAGGGAAAAAATTGAGGATGAACTGGCAATGCTAAAAGAAACTATAGCTTACCTTGAATCACTTCTTAAGGATATCTTTAAGATCTTGAAAGTGATAAAGGATGAACTCTTATACCTAAAGAAAAAATATGGAGATGAAAGAAAGACTCAAATAATAAAAAATAAACCTGGCGAAATTACAGATGAACAACTTATTGAAAATAAAGATGTAATTATTGTAATGACTAAAGAAGGATATATTAAACAGGTCGTAAGAGAGTCATTTAGGGTGCAGAATCGAGGTGGAAAAGGTGTTTCCGGTATAGAAACCAAAGAAACCGATAATGTTTATTACATCACCACGGCTATGGCTCATGATTATATGCTCTTCTTTACAAATCAAGGAAGAGTTTTCCAAACTAGAGTTTGGGATATACCCCAAGGCTCAAGAACATCAAAAGGCAAGGCTATTGTAAATCTTTTAACTTTAAGACCTGATGAGATCGTAACCTCTATTCTCACCTATAATCAAGAGACATTAGAAAACAGCCAGAAGTTATTTGTTTGTATGTCAACCAAACTTGGTACAGTCAAAAAAACTCTATTTTCTGATTTTGCAAACATAAGAAGTAATGGAATAATTTCAATAAGGCTCGAACCTCAAGACGAGCTTCTTTGGGTTAACCTAACAGATGGTAAACAGTATGCTATTTTGACATCTAGAGGTGGAAAGGCCATAGTCTTCAAAGAGTCCGAAATCAGACCGACAGGAAGATCCTCAATAGGCGTTAAAGGAATGGAGCTTGAGGATGGTGATTTCGTAACTTCAGCAGACGTTTTTTCAACAGATGAATTTAAAAAAAATATATTCGTCTTGGGAGAAAAAGGAGTTGGAAAAAAGACTAAACTATCTTTCTTCAAAGGGCAACATCGAGGCGGAAAAGGCGTAAAAATAACATCGGTAGATAAAAAAATAGGTCAAATTTGTTTTGCTCAAATAATAAATCCCGAAAAAAATACGGTAATTATAACAAGCACAAAAGGTCAGGTAGTCAAAATTCCTCTTCAATCAATTCCCTCTCGTTCGAGGACAGCAAAAGGGGTCATCCTGATGCGCTTTTCTCAAAAAGACGACAAGATTGCCAGCGCGACATTAGTGTGATATAATTAATTATCTACTTTTTATGGAAATTCCTGGAAAAAAGATTGCCCTATCTATAGAAAAAGTTTTAAAAAAAGATGTTAGAAAACTTAAATCTAAAAGACCAGTTAAGTTAACTGCTTTCTTAATTGGACAATCTTCTGACCAACTATCATTTGTTAAAATCAAAGCTAAAGCCGCAAAACGTCTGAAAATAGGTTTTGAATTAATGCACCATAAATCAACACCGTCATTTGAAAAATTTATGCACATGATAAAGGAAAAATCACTTGATCCCAAAACTACTGGTATTATCATTCAGCAGCCACTCCCTGCCCAGCTTTCTACAGAAAGCCTTTATGATTATATTCCCGACAAAAAAGAAATTGAAGGCCATAAGCGAAAATCTCCCTTTTTACCACCAATCGGTTTAGCAGTTCTCACTGTCCTTAAATCTATTTATACTAAATCGAAAAAGGGGGAAGATTTATTGGTCGACTTGAGAAATGAGAAAGCTTTTTTTAAAAAAATGTTTAGGAATAAAAAAGTCGTTTTAGTCGGTAGAGGAATTACCGGAGGACAACCAATTGGAAAAACTCTTACAGAGGCGAAGATAAACTTTATAAATGTAAACTCACAAACACCCGATCCAGAAACTTATTACAAAGAGGCCGATGTGATAATAACTGCTGTTGGAAAGAAAGTTCTATACCCAGCAAACCTAAAACCGGGAGTTATCCTGGTAAATGTGGGATTAAGAAAGGAAAACGGAAGGTTGAAGGGAGATTATGATGAAAAAGAAATTAAAAATATTGCCAGCTTTTTTACTCCGACTCCGGGTGGAGTTGGACCAATAGATGTTGCCTACCTCTATAAGAACTTAATAGAATCTGCGAGATTAAAATGAAAATTGTTATAATCACAGGCCAAACAGCTTCAGGTAAAACCAAACTTGCCCTGGAATATGCTAGAAAATTTAATGGAGAACTTATCAACTGTGATTCCAGACAAATTTATAAACGTCTTGATATTGTTACAGGGAAAGAACTGAAAAACAAAATTTATCTGAACGACATCGTTTACCCAAATCAATATTTTTCTTCCTTTGATTATCAGCAAAAAGCTATTAAAGTTATTAAAAAAATTTTAGGTGAGGGTAAAACACCTATAATCGTTGGGGGGACTTATTTTTATTTGTCTCACCTTTTATATGGAGTTGAAACAGAAGAAATTCCACCAAATTTTAAACTGAGAAAAAAATTGGCAAGTAAATCTATCAACGAACTTCAAAATATTTTTAATACTATAGGAGTTCAATCGTTTAATCGATTGAACAACAGTGAAAAAAATAATCCACAGCGTTTGATTAGAAAGATAGAAATTGCTAAGTTTTATTCTTCGAGCGAGCGAAGCGAGTCGAGAAGCACAAAAGATAGTTCTCAACAAGCTCGAACAATAAAATTGGATGAAAAGCTTGGAATAAAGAATTTGAGAATCGTATTTATTGGACTTAAATTTAAGGATAAAGGAAAACTAAAACAAGCGATTACAAATAGAGTAGAGGAAAGACTAAAAAATGGAGCGATAGATGAAGTGAAAAAACTTTTAAAAATGGGTTACAAAGAATCAGATCCCGGTTTAAAAACAATCGGTTATCAACAAATTATTCAATATTTAAAAGGTACTTTAACTCAGGAACAGGCAATAAATGAATGGATAACAAAAGAAATTCAATATGCAAAGAGACAATTAACTTTTATGAAAAAAGATAAGAATATTTCCTGGAAAGAAATATAAACTAATATTTTTTAAATAATTTCATAAAGGCTTCTTTTGGTATCTCAACTTTTCCAATCATCTTCATTTTTTTCTTCCCTTCTTTTTGTTTTTCTAAAAGTTTTCTTTTCCTTCCAAAATCTCCAGCGCCGACAACTTTACTGTGTTTAATCAATACGTCTTTTCTGAAAGGAGCAATTCGTTCGGACGAAATAATTTTGCCCTTATATTGAGCCTGGATTCGAACTTCAAACTGCTGACGCGGAATTATTTCTCTAAGTTTTTTAGTCAAATACATAGCTTTTTCCATCGCTCTATCCTTGACAACTATCTCGGAAAACTCTTCTACAGGATTTCCGTTTAGTAGAAGCGTCAGCTTATCTGCTTCAACCTTTTCATATCTTAAAAACTCCCAATTCAGAGAAGCGTAACCGGAACTTACACTTTTTAAATTGTCAAAATAATTTGAAATCATTTCAGATAAAGGCATTTCATAAATTAAAGAAAACTGGTTTTTATTATCCATTGTTAAAAATTTTGACCGATATTTTTCATTTAACTGCATCACATTGCCTAAGTATTTTTCTGGTGTAACAATCATTACTTTTATATAAGGCTCAAAAAACTGGCCTTCCTTAACTAAATATTCAACTTGCGGGGGTGTTAATATTAAATTCAAGTTAAACTCTCGCTCCAATCTTTCGCGAACGACATCAGCGTGCAACAAACCCAAAAAACCAACCCGGAAACCGGCTCCTAAAGCCTGGCTATAGATTGAGAAAAATACAAGGGATGAATCATTGAGATAAAGTTTTTCTAAAGCTTTTTTTACATTAGGATAATCATTTGTGTCAGTTGGAAAAATTGATGCATAAACCATTGGCTTGACTTTTTTGTATCCTGATAACGCAATAGAAGCATCTTTTTGATCGATTACTGTATCTCCAACTCTAACTTTGTGAATATCTTTTAGATTTGTCACCACATAACCGATCTCTCCTGCTCCCAACTCTTCTTTGGCTTCCATCTTTAAAGAAAAAACTCCAACTTCAAGGGCTTCAAAATTTTCTCTCTGTGCTGATAATCTATATTTTGAGTTTCTCTTTATCGACCCATTAAACATTCTCACAAACGCAATCACTCCACGATGAACATCGTAATAGGAGTCGAAAATTAGTGCCTGGAGATTATTGTTATATTGCTGAACTGCTGAATTGTTAAAAGAAGAGGAGTCAAAATTTTTCGAGACTTTCTGTTTGAGGAGCGGTAGCGACGAGTTAAGTCGAGATAAAATTTCTGACGACGAATCTTTTGGTGGCGGAATTTTGTCAACAATAGCACCCAATAATTTCTCTACATTTTCTCCGGTTTTTGCCGAAATCTCAAATACCTCATTTTCTTTTATTGCCAAAAAATCAACCAGCTGTTTTTTTGTTCCTTTTGGATCGGCACTAGGTAGGTCGATTTTATTGACAACCGGAATTATTGTTAAATTTTTATCGATCGCTTTATGTGCATTCGAGATAGTTTGAGCTTGAATTCCTTGAGTCGCATCAACAAGTAAAATAACTCCCTCAACGCAAGACAAAGTCCGGTCAACCTCGTAAGAAAAGTCTACATGTCCTGGAGTGTCAATCAGGTTAAGAACAAATTGCTGGTTGTTCAATTGATAATTCATTCTTATAGGTGCCAACTTAATAGTAATTCCTCGTTCTCTTGATATTGGATTTGTATCCAACAACTGTTCATTATGTTGTCCTGGTTTGACAACTCCAGTCAACTCCAATAGTCTATCCGCCAGAGTTGATTTGCCATGGTCGACATGAGCAATAATTGCAAAATTACGGATTTTACTTAAGCCAATCATAAGTGTTAAACAATCTGAAGATACTTTTAAAGCATATTCTGGTATCTCTTTAAAGCATCTATCATGTCTCCAAAAAATATCTGATTTCCACTATCGACAAATAAACCAATCTGGCAATATTTTTCAAGTTGAGATGGATTATGGCTGACCATAACAAGAGTTGATCCTTTTGACTGGAATTCCTTAATCCTAGCCAGACATTTTTTTTGAAACTTCAAATCGCCCACGGCCAAAATCTCATCTACCAATAATATATCGGGAGTTTCCGCTACAGCTACGGAAAAAGCCAATCTCATATACATTCCGGAGGAGTAAAATTTAATCGGCTGATCCATAAATTCTTTGAGTTCGGCAAACTCTACAATGGCATCATAAAGTTTGTCCATCTGTTTTTTTTTGAACCCCAAAATAGAACCGTTGAGATATACATTTTCTCTACCTGTAAGCTCTGGATGAAAACCTGCACCAAGTTCTATAAGAGGAGCTACTTTACCATTTACTGTGATTCTCCCATCTGATGGTTTTGTAACTCCGGCAATTAATTTAAGTAAAGTTGACTTACCTGATCCATTTCTTCCTATTATTCCTAAAGATTCGCCTTTGTGTATTTCAAAATTAATATGGTTTAGTGCTTTGAATTTTACTTTAGTTTCTTTCCCGGCAAAAAGAGCAGGAAGTAACTCCTTGAAAGTCTTATGTTTTTGCAAACTGTAAGTTTTACAAATGTTTTCTGCTTGAATTATGGTATTATTAGACATAGTCTGCAAACTGTCCTTCTAACTTCTTAAAGATATAAAAACCTATTAAAAAAACTATTAAAGACATTATAAAAGCTAAAGATAAACTATTTAAATTTGGGTTGCCTTTACCTAAGATAACTTCACGGTAAGCATTTACTATCACAGACATCGGGTTTAAGGAAAATACAAATCTAAATCTTTGGGGTATAATTTCAACCGGATACATCACAGGTGTCAAATACATCCAAAGCATCAAAATCAAACCCAATAAGTATTGAATATCTCGGTAAAAAAGATTAAATGCCGCAAGAATTAAGGAAAGTCCAACTGTGAAAATTAATTGTATACCAAAGATCAGAGGAAGCCAAGCAACTGCAGGAGTAATAGATATGTGATAAAGAATAAAGAAAAAAAATAAAACTAAACATGAATAAAAAAAATCTACAAGCTTAGCAATTATAGTTGCATAAACCAATATTTCGCGAGGAAAATATATTTTTGTAATAAGACTGCTGTTATTGACTAAAACATTTGTAGAAGTGGTTAGGCTTGTAGAAAATAGATTCCAAGGTAATAGTGCCACTGATAAAAATATTATGTAGGGTACTCCCAGAGAAGGAATCTTTAGAATTGATGAAAAGACAAAACTAATTACAATAAGTTGGAATAAAGGATTTAAGATCACCCAAGCATAACCCAAAATAGATTGTTTGTACCGTTGAGTTATTTCTCTATTGGCCAAATTCAACAAAAGTTCTCTGTACTCCCAGATGAGCTTTAAATTGACTATTACTTTTTCTATTTTGGACATATTTTAACATATATTGTATCAGTTTTTAAGTTTTAGATTAACATTGTTGATATAATAAAAAAATGAAAAACAGACAAAATCAAAAATTAGTCTTTACTGGAGAACGACTAATTCCAGAAATAAATAAGGGAGCACCCTTTTATTATGAACACCTAGCTAGATATTTGTTTTCTTGCCAATTGACAAAACAAAAAACTGTACTTGATATCGGTTGTGGATCGGGATACGGTAGCTATATTTTATCAACGTTAGGAGAAGCAAAAAAAGTTTATGCCCTTGATATATCAGAGAGTTCAATTTTATATGCAAAAAATAAATATGCTCAAAAAAAAATAGACTTTCAGATTGATAATGCAGAAACTTTACTGACTATTCACAACAAAAAAATAGACATCGCGATTAGTTTCGAACTGATAGAACATCTTTACAATCAAGAGAAATTCTTAAGTCAAGTAAGAAGAGTGTTAAAAGAAGGAGGTATTTTTTTTGTCTCAACTCCAAATAAATTCACATATGAGAAAGATAATCCTTTTCACGTTAAAGAATTTTATCCAATAGAATTTTCGAGATTGTTAAAAAAATTTTTTAAAAACATAAATTTATATTATCAAACTTTTGAGATGGCTCAACTTATCAAACATGAAGATAAAATCAATTTAAAGATTGAAGAAAACTTTACTATGACAGATCAAACGGTTATCTCACATCCTGTGAATATTAAAAACTCGCAGTTTATTCTTGCTGTCTGTTCAAATTATAAGTTACCTGAATTAAAATTAATATCTTTGACCTCATCCAAAGTGGGATTTCTAGATTTGTCAATAGGCTTAGTGTCGCTAAATAGACAGTTTAACCATGAATTAAAAAAGGATGAGTTCAAAAATATGTTTGATAAGTTAAATATTAAATCAATAAATAAAGAAAAAATAAGAAAAATTTCACTTAAAAACCTGGAATTAAAATCACGTATTAAATCATATCAAAATAAAATTGACTCCCTTGAATCGATATTAAACAACATTAAATCCGCTAAATTTTTTAGGTTATGGCAATCTTATTGCAAGTTAAGAGATTCGTTGATAAAAAAATAAATGAGTTTATCTAAAATATGACCAAGACAATAAAAGATAAAGTTACTAAAAAATCCATTACTCGTTTACAGGAAGAAGTTGATATACTTAAAAATCGATTCTTCACGATTAAAGTTACAAAATTTTTTAAGTTTTGGCAAACATATTGTAAATTCAGAGATAAACTGCTTGGAAAAGTTCCTGAAGATATAGAGTTTTCTTTTATTAAAGGAAGGGATCTTTATACAAAATTATATAACCTAGAGGTAGAAAAACGTTATTATCAAAAACAGCTCAATAAAATTTCAAGTGCTAAAGCTTTTAAAATATGGCAATTGATCATAAGAATCCAAACATTCATTGTAAGCATAATTCGTATAATAATCCCAGAAGCAATAAGAAAAAAGTTTAAATATTTTTTAATATATTTTATATCCACAAAAACAACTTCTTTTAAAATAAAAAATGAGTGGGAAAAATGGTCAAAAATAAGATCAAAAAATAGTATTGATATCATTAATTTTGGCATAACGACTTTTAATTACAGGTTCCAAAGATCTCAACATTTGGCAACTGAATTGGCAAAAAAGGGACATCGAATTTTTTATATTGAAACTGAATTTTTACCTGCTCTATCTCTGAAATTATCACAAAGTAAGTTTAATGTTGAGAAACAAAATAACAATACTTACATAATTACGATTACTTCCGTAAGAAATTTATTTATTTATCGAGACAAACCAACGGAAGACGATTTAAATGAAATGATGACATCAATTAAAAAACTTATTGAAGAAGCAAATATTATAAATCCTATAGCTAAAATTGATCATCCTTTTTGGGCATCCCTATTTGATAAGTTGGCTATGCCGATTATTTATGATTGTATGGATGAGCATAAAGGATTTAAAGAAAATAGTTCGAAAACAGAAGAGTTAGAAGAAACTCTTATTAGAAATTCAGACCTTGTTCTTGTTAGCTCTAACTTCTTACATAACAAGATTAGAAAAATTAGACCAGAAAAAATAGTTTTACTACAAAACGCATGTGATTTTTTTCACTTTAATAAGTTATTAAGTGAAGATATTGATGAGCCATTTGATCTAAAAAATATTCCTCAACCAATTATAGGTTATTATGGTACTATCGCTGATTGGTTTGATGCCGATTTACTAGAAAAGATTGCTAAGGAACAGCGGGATACCTCAATTGTACTGTTGGGTAGAATACAAAACAAACGTGTTAGGCAGCTTTCAAAAAAGTATAAAAATATCCATTTACTAGGAGAGAAACCCTATATTGAATTACCAAACTATCTAAAATATTTTCGTGTTTGCTTGATTCCTTTTATTATTAATGATCTTATAAAAGCAACCGATCCGGTTAAAATTTATGAGTACTTCGCTGCTGGAAAACCTGTCATAACTACAAAAATACCAGAACTGGAGAAATTTAAAAATGAACTATACATAGCCAATAATTCCACGGAATTTTCTAAATATATTAAATTAGCTTTGAGGGAAAATGATCAAAAAGTTGTAAACAGGCGATTAAATATTGCTCGAGAAAACACATGGCAAAAAAGAGGTAATCTTTTAAATCAAATTCTTGAGAGTTCATTCTTTCCAAAAGTAAGCATAATCATAGTTTCCTTTGAAAAGTATAATTACACAAAAAATTGTATTGAGAGTATTCAAAAAAAATCTTTCTATCCAAACTATGAAATCATAGTTGTAGATAATGGTTCTGCTTATGAGTGTATCAAATGCCTAAAAAAAATCAATAATAAAGTAGGAGTGAGAGTGATTTTTAACAATAAAAATTTAGGATTTGCTGCAGGTAACAATATTGGCATGAAGAAGGCGACCGGAGAATATTTGATTCTACTGAATAATGATACAATTGTTACCCCCGGCTGGATTAGTCGATTAATTTACCACGTTAATAAAAAAGACATAGGAATTGTAGGACCTGTCACCAATAATATTGGAAATGAAGCAAAAATCGACATTGTTTATGATCCAAATAACCTCAAAGATATGGAAAAGACAGTAAGATCTTATACGTCTAAGCATTGGGGAGAAGTTATGAATTTGCCGAGGATAGCCGCTTTCTGTTGGATGGGTAAAAAAATAACTTTTAAAAAGATTGGAGAGCTTGATGAAAGATTTTATCCAGGTTTGTTTGAAGACGATGATTATTGTTTAAGACTCAAAAATCGGGGTTATAAAATCCTCTGTGCAGATGATGTATTTGTTCACCATTATTTAAGTGTTTCAACCGATTCTGAACCAGGATTTTATAAGAAGTACTTCGAAATCAATAAGAAAAAATTTGAGGAAAAATGGAAAACAAAATGGATTCCTCACCATTACAGATCGGAATAATATGAAAGTATCAGTTATTTTAGGAACCAGACCAGAAATTATCAAGATGTCACCCATTATTAGAGAACTTAAACTGGCAAAGTTTAATTTTTTTATACTTCATACTAATCAACATTATTCTGGAAATATGGATCAACTCTTTTTTGAAGAGCTGAAACTTCCTCCCCCAAAATATAATCTCAATATTAAAGAAAAAACACATGGAAAAATGACTGGAGAGATGATGATAAAGATTGAAGATATATTAAATCAAGAAAAACCCGATTTAATATTAATTGAAGGAGACACGAACACAATTCTTGCATCATCAATAGTAGCCTCAAAAATGAATATTAAAATCGGTCATGTTGAAGCTGGACTAAGGAGTTACGACCACACGATGCCTGAAGAGATAAACCGAATTGTCGCAGACAATTTATCAGATTTTCTATTTGCTCCTACCATTAATCAGGAAAAAATTTTACTTAAAGAAGGTATTGATAAAAATAAAATATTTGTGACAGGCAATACTATTGTCGATGCCGTCCAACAAAATTTAGCAATTGCCGAATCAATTAAAAAATATGTTCATTATCAGAAAGAGAAATATTTTCTTTTAACACTTCACCGCGCGTCAAATGTCGACCAAAAAAATATTCTATCTAGACTTATTTCAACTCTGGAAAAAGTTTCAACCAAATTTAATACCTCTATTTATTTTCCTATTCATCCAAGGACCAAACATAATATCGATAAGTTTAAAATTGAAATAAACAAAAATTACTTTAGAATAATTCAGCCTGTAGGATATTTAGAAATGCTAATGATGGAAAAATACGCTAAAGTAATCCTAACAGATTCGGGAGGCATCCAGGAAGAGGCATGTATACTACATGTTCCTTGTGTTACTTTACGAAACAATACGGAAAGACCTGAAACAACCGAAGCTAAATCAAACGTACTTGTTGGTAATCGCGAAGATAATGTGATAAAGGGTGTAAAAAAGATGATTAATTCCGATAGAGTATGGAAGAATCCCTTTGGATATGGTAATAGCGCTAAAATAATTATTGACATTTTAATCAGATCCTATGTTTGATTTTTTTAAAGCAAAAATAAAGGTTAATCCTAAAAAGGTTGGAATTAAGAACTATTTAAAAAACAAGAAATATGTTTTTGATATTGGTAGTGGACCTGATGGAAGTGATTGGTGGAAGTGGACCGATAAGGACACTAAAATTATAGGAATCGATCTATATTTTTTTCCGAAACTTATCCCTAAAAATATTAAAATATATAAACTCGATGCAACCCTTCTCAATAAATTAGATCTAAAGTCTAAATTAGAAAGACTCCATAGAAGTCTTATTAATTCAAAGTTTGAATCGGAAAATATAAACTGGGAAAATAGATTCGACATGGTTGTAGCAAATCATATTTTAGAACATGTAAATTCGCCTGAAAAAATTATAAATGGAATAAAAAGAGTCGCTAAAAAAGATGCGATTATTTATGTAAGTTTCCCTGATTCTAAAAATTTCACTGATATTTTTTACCACTTAATCCACTCTGAAGGAGGTGGACACATTCAGAAATTAACAAAGGACAAAGTGTTTAAATTATTCAAAAAACATGGATTTAAATTAATAAAATGCAGTATTTGGCCAGATAATTGGAAATGGTTTGAAACATTATATGATTTTAAAGGAAGAGGAATAAAGTATATTACGCAAAAGGAAATTACATATCTTGCAAATGTCTTTAGAAAGGAACTGACTCCAAGAAAAGGTTATTATTACGGATGGGAAATGGTATTTAAAAAATAAAAGTTAATTCTAAAATGACGGGAATTAAGAATTAGTTAAGGTTAATTTAAAAACACATCTTTAAAAAAATAAGTTATGAAAAAAATAATTAAAAGCATAAAGAACAATTATATATATATTTTCTTAACTTTTGTAATACTGGTGGTTACTTATGCTAATTTTCTTGGGCCTTGGATAGTTGAACAAGACTCCTTATTAACCAATCTATTATTTTTGAATAAAAATTTGTTGGTTTCATTTAAACAAGCAGTATTGATTGTATTATCACAAGGTAGACCAAATTTTTTTGGTATTTTTTGGGCTTATCTTACTTTTTTAATCGATAATTTTATTTATTTTAAAGGTATTTTTTACATCATAATAACTTTGAATTTTTTCTTATTTGCTTATTTAATTATTAAAATACTTAGATTAAAAAAAGTTTTTATTTATTTACCAATAGTTTTATGTTTAAGTTTTTTACAAAATAGCTGGCACCCAAACGGTGTAGTAGTATTTACAAACAATTTCATTGGATCATTATTGCTATTGTTTTTTTCTCTTATTTCATATGTTAAATACTTAGAATGTAAAAGGAAAAGATATATTTTATTAAGTTGTGTTTCATACACCTGTACTCTGTTTACCTATGAAATATTTATATTATATTTTCCGATATATATATTATTAGCAATAGCAGATACTAAATTTGATTTAAATTTTAAAGTTTTATTTAATAAAACTAAATATTTAATATTAATAATTATTTTTTACTTAATTACATATTTATTAATAAGATATTTTACTCCATTTAATTACGTAGGAGTGACTATTAGTAAAAAATTAGACATATCTGCTATTCTGAAAACTATTTGGCAATTTAGTATTTCTTCACTTCCCATGTATATGTTTTATTTTGATAATTGGGCAATCAATATGAATATTTTCAATAACTCAATGTTTCTTAAAGGTTTATTATTTGATTTTCAACCAATTTGGATATTAAAATTTATTGCAGTATTTTTTCTCATTCTTTATATATTAAAGAAAACATCTTATAAGTTCTCTTTAAAGCATTACTTTATAAATTTATTAATAGGTCTTTTTTATTTTTTCTTACCGCCTTTATTACTCTCTCTAACTTCTCATTATCAAAACATAGTAAAAAATCATATTTTTTTATCAGAACCTGTCACTGTATTTTCCTTTTTTGCTTTTATTTTTATTATTACTAATTTAATATTACTTTTATGCGACTATATTCCTTATAAAGTTATTAAAGAATTATTTATTATTTTTCTAGCTTGCGGGATTGGATTAGTAGGTATAGTGGTTGACTTTTCAAATTATAGTTATTCTAAGTCGCAACAACTCTCACGATATAAATGGGAAACACTTAATAGATTTATTACTACTAATACGTTTAACAAGTTGCCTAATAATGTTACTATTTTAAGCCCGACTTTATTTGATTCAATAGGAACAGTAGTAATTACAGATAATAATTATTGGTCTAATTACATTTATTTAAAAACCAATAAGAAGGTTCACATTGTTAAAAAATTAGAAAAAAATAAAAAAGCGGATGCTTATTATTTAAGATATATTCAACAATCAAAAGATATAGAACAATTTATTACTTTTTCTAAAATTGAGGATATTAATGATACAAATAATTTAGTTTATTCAAAAAATATCACCATATATAATTTATCCAAATATAATAATTTTTCAATTTTTGTAGAATTAGATAATTTACTAAAAAAGAAATGTCAAATAACAGATATTACCTTAGGAGGGAATAAGCTAAAGAATATTAATGAAGGTTTTGTTGGATTTATATCCGGATCTGATTTTATAATAGAGAATGACTTAAAAAGGATTGATATAACATCTAATAATGACTGTGTAAACATATCAAATGATAAAATATATGTATTACCAGGATATTCGAGACCTCCAATTTATAACTGATAATTTTACTGATTTAATATTAATAACTAAGATGATACTAATCAAAAATTATGTTGTTATAAACTTCATTTCTTGAAACCCATCTAACACACCTCTTTTTCGTTAGGAGTTCTTTTAGCAGCAATAATATAAGCATTTTTTTCCATTTTTTAGTATTATACTCATCCAGTTAATTTTATCCTTTAGGGTTTGATAGTATAATGAAAGGAATATTAATTAAACGAAGAGTTTATGTTACCCAATGAGCTAACATTGACGCGTTTCATTTCATTTATAAAAATACCAATAACTCCTTTAACAATAATCACATTTCTAATTTCAATCTTGGCTTTCCTTTTTCTAAATAACTTTATTTTTAAAAACAGAATGTTAACGATTATTATTTTGCTTGTTTTTCTATTGTCAACTATATATTATTTTGGCTTTATTCCTTTACTTCTGTTTACGATTATCTTAGTCGGGTCCGTTTTTATTGGTTTAAAAATATTCAAATTCGATGATACTTTAATTGCACTTATAGTCGGATTTTTCACTCTTCTTGAAATTTATATTGTCATTGCTTTGTTAACCAACTTTAGCATTGCTTTGTTATCGTCAATAATAATTTCGGTTGCTTCAGTTATTTTTAGATCTGGTAAAAATTTAATTATATTTAAAAAATTGCAACTAGATTTTGATAGTTATCTAAAAAACTTCAATGTTATCGATTATTGGATTATAGGTTTAAGTTTTATTATAGGTACACTTCCGCAGAGCCAATGGGATGCAGTTCACGCCAATTTATATAACGCAAAATGGTATATCATCAATAATTCATTCAAGCCTTTGACAGAAAGCATTTCTTCTTTGTTCCCCCAAAATGCGATAGGTTATTACACTCTTTTTTATCAAATAGGTGGGGCTAAACTTCTAGAGATGGCATATCTTTTTCCTCTGGTCGCACTATTATTACTAATAAAAAATATCTCAAGCCTGCTAAATTTTTCGAAAACTGCCTGTTATTTGTGGTATCTAATAATTTTCACTCCCATAGTTATATTTCAGGCTTCAAACGGTTACTATGATTTATTGGTTACCTTAACGCTTGTTGCCGCTTTTTATTTACTTTTTTTTCAAAATGTGAATAGATCAATAACGGATACTTTTTCTGCTTCGTTTTTAATTGGCTTTGGAGCAGCTATAAAATATTTTCCTTTGGTTTTTATATTTTTACCTATAGTTAGTTATATTATTAACAAGAAAAACCGAATTAAAAATGTAATTGCAGTGTCGCTTATTTCCATACTTCTGAGTTTACTTCCTCTAACTATTTGGATGATAAGATCTTTTTTTTACACAGGAAGTCCAATTTTTCCCTTTTTTCAATCAATCTTTCAAACCCCCGTATTTTGGGCGGGAGAAGAACTTACTAATAATTTCATGATTCAAACAACGATGAATTCTACTGGTTGGATTAAAGGAGGATTCATCTTATATCCTATCTTAACTTTTTTTAAAACAACCGAGTTTATGGAAGCAACTAGAGGTTATCCTGGATTAGTTTATATCTTATTAATTCCCGTCCAATTTGCCATTTTATTACTAATTATTAAACGCATTTTAAGTAAGTCTATCGAAAAAAGAGATATATTTTATTTATATATTTTTTTTTCCTATTTTATGATCGGATTAATATCTAGGTATTATAGGTATTTATGGCCATTTCAATTCGTTTTTGCATCCATAACTTTCTTTTATATAATCGAATGGATTGATAGACTAAAAGCCAAAAAATTAGTGACCGGAATAATATTTTTTGTAATACTTCTTAATGTTAATGTTATGGTAATTTACTTTAGATTTTTTCCTATAGGTCCTGAAAAATTATTCCAACCTGATTTTTACACAACTAGAAAATCACAAAAAAATCCAATCTCTTTTTTAAACAAAGAAACAAAAAATAATAAATCGTTAACTATTCTAGATACTTCGTTTAACAAACTTCCTCGCTTTAATTTTATAGCAAAAACTTACGAGTGTAACTGGTATTGGATCGGTGGTGTCAACGAATTCTTGAAAACAAATAAGAATCAAAATCTAACCAAACAATTATTTAAAAAATTTAATTATATTATTACCTCAAATCCGATCACTGATTCCAACAATTTTTGTTATCAAACTATTAACAATAACAAATCTCTATTAAAACAGATTTACAGTGATAATAATTATTTAATTTTTAAAATAAGATAAATTATGAAAAATAAAGAATCCTCAATTACCAAGAAAGAGTATCTAATAGGAGCAGTGATATTTTTTGTCTTATTTCTAACTCTTACTTGGATCCTATATTTTTTTAATATTAGTAGTCAGTACGGTGACACTACCTTTGCTGCTCAAATTCTTGAGAATTTTAAACGGGGTAACTTTTCCGTTTCCACATCATTTACCGATTCATTAGACTTATCATTTAAATCTATCTGGTACCGTTCTGCAGACTATGTTTGCCGTCAACCTTTGACAGTCAAACCCTATTCGGGACCTTGGGGTCATTATTACTTTATTATGTTTGCTCTGACGCCTCTTACCTGGATATTTAATATTTACGTATTAATTGCAATACTTCAGGCTTTTATTTATACTTCTGTTTTATTTTTTACCTTTTTTTTTGCCAGAGATCGAAAAATAAACCTATTTAACTCGATACTTCTTACACTGCTTGTTACCCAACATCCATTGTGGCAAGAAGGATTGTTTGGTCAATTTTATTTTAACCGACTTTTCTTACCTTTTAGTGCCTTTGCAATTTGGTTGATGACCAGAAAAAAAATAAACTATATTTTATTATCTATCGCAACAATTCTCGCTCTTAGCGTCAATGAAATTTATGGAATTTCTTTACTCTTAATTTTCTTCGGTTATGGTCTATTCTTTAATAAAAAAGAACTGAAAAAATTTTTAATATTAGGTTTCATCTCGGGTCTGTTTAGTATTTTATCTATCAGCATTATCCAATTAACCGTTGGTCCTTATACAACTCAAACAGGCTTTATAAAAGAAACATTTAGCTTGAACATTCTAAGAACGCTAGGTAATTTCTTTCGAAATGCTTGGTCCCAAAAAGCATTTATATATTTATTTGTGAATATTATTTTTTTAGGAATACTCTCTTTCGCGAGTGTACA
Organism: Candidatus Roizmanbacteria bacterium; assembly: GCA_963845895.1. GTDB lineage: Bacteria > Patescibacteriota > Microgenomatia > UBA1406 > GWC2-37-13 > CAWJTN01. Next base: position 1,028,709 of record CAWJTN010000001.1, on the reverse strand, counting down.
AACTACTTTATTAACTTTACTTTTTTTATTACCAAATCTATTGGTAAACATAGGTGGTGCAGAAAAAACTGGTTGGTCTACACACTATCACATTAACTATTTTATTCCTTTAATCTGGGTGAGCGTTATTGGTTTTAGCTTGATTAAATTAAAGAATAAACTTATTTTACCGTTTATGTTAGTTTTACTTATTTTAATTTCTGCATATATCAATCCATATAATCTTACATTTGAACCTAAGCCAGCTTTTATGCCAGAGATAGTTATCTATAATTTTATTTATTTCATTAAACAGAAAAATATTCTACTGATTTACCGCAATAAATTGAGAGATGCTATAGGAGTAAATTCGTCAGTAAGTGCTCCCGAAGCTGCTGTCTATAATCTCAGCGACCATAAAATTTACTACTATCCATTAAATATAGATAAAGTTGATAAAGTTATATTTAGATATTTCCCGGAAAAAAAGGGTTTAGAAAAATTTTCTTCTATAAACTATGGACAGCAAGATAATAATCTAGATAAATGCATAAGAAAAAGGATGCAACAAAATGGTTTTGATTTTGAACATCCTACTATTATTAATAGCTGGGCTGTAATTGGTAAATTAGCAAAAAATGAACATTAAAAAAAAATACTTCCCATATATAATATCTTTTTGCATCTGTCTTTTTTTCTTTTTTATATATTCCTATCAATCATTCAAACTTTATGATGCACATAGATATCATGGTGACTTGACAAGTTTTGCACAGGCAATGTGGAACACTACACAAGGAAGAATTATGCAAAATACTTTTAACTTTAGCGTTCATAATTTTTGGAGCAAAAATCCTCAATCTAATATCCCGGACAATAGCAATATATTAGGAATTCACTTTAACCCAATCTTATTTATTTTTATCCCAATTTACTATGTGTTTCCAACTCCAAAAACACTTTTATTAATACAATCATTATTAATAACAATGAGTGGATTAATAATCTTTCTAATAGCTTTGAAGAAAATAAATAATAAAATCATTTCACTTTTAATACAATTATCGTTTTTAATTTATTTCGCTCTAGTTTCAGCTGTGTTGGATGAATTTCATGCATACACATTGGCCATTTTTTTTGGGATATTGCTAATTTATTTTTCTGGGCGTAAAGGATGGATTTATTATTTGACCTTATTTTTACTGTTTCTCGTTCAAGAAAATACTTCTATTATTACCATTTTTTTTGGCTTATACCTTTTATTCCTAGAAAAATCAGTAAAAAAAGGATTGATAACTTTTTTATTAAGCATTGCTTACTTCTTTTTAGCAACAAAAGTAATAATTTCAATGATTTCGATATATCATTCATATATGTTTGAAGGAATATATGGAAATCCATTGGGAGGCTCAATAGTCCAGATAATTACTAACTCCATAACAAAACCTTATTTATTATACTCAACACTTATTAATGAACCAAATATAAAATATTTACTAATGGTTGCAGCTCCTACTTTACCTTTTGTTATATTTTCTCCTGTAATGTTGTTAATTGCATTTAGTGGTTTAATAACCAATCTACTCTCTTCATCTGCTTCTCTAAAATCCACATTACTTCATTATGAAGCTCTAAGTATCCCTTTCTTATATTATTCACTAATATTGGGTATAGAAAATATTTTTAAATATTATAAAAATTATCGTAAATTCTTATCTTTACTTTGTATCTCTATATTGGTCCTTTCAATTTTAATCAGTTATAAAATATTCACCAGCAAAAAAATTAATAAAACGGTGTTCACCCAAAATATATATTCCAAGGTTGATAAAGAGCTTGATGAATTAATTAAGAAAATTCCTAATAATGCATCGGTATCGACGCAAGACTATATATCAGCTCAACTATCTCAAAGAAAAAAACTCTATTTATTTCCAGTTTACTATAATAAAGTTGACTATCTTTTACTCGCAACCTGTCAGCCTACATGGCCATTAGATAATAAAACCCAAATTAAGATAATTGATCAACTGAAGAATGATAAAAGTTATTTAGTAAAATCTGAAAGCAAAAATTTTATATTGCTTAAGAAGCAACAATAATGAAATTGTCTGCTTGCACAACATTTTTTTGTACTATACTTGTGTTTTCGATTATATCTTTATAACTTACTTTCATTTTTTTTAAAATATATTCTGTCCCTACTCGTGCCATAATATCCTGTAACCGGGAAGATGACCTTAAATATGAATAAACTGAGAATTTAAGTTTGTGAAGAATTCCTTCTTTTGGTCTTATTTTCTCTGCACCGGAAGTAATTAACTGCCTATTGATTAAATTGGTGGTTCCATAAATTACAAGCTTATTAAACCTCCCATTTTTTCTAAATAGATTTTTAAGCTCCTGATAATAATATTCATGTTCATGCGGAAGAATTAATCTATATTTTTTTTTATCACCAGGATTCACTAGAAATAAATCCTGACAATATTTTCTATTAGGCGTTCCAATGACAACGATTCCATCTTTTTTTAGTACTCTAGAAATTTCAGCGAGGTAAAAACCTGCATTTTTTTTTAAAATATGCTCTATTACGTGAGATGAAATAATAAAGTCAAAAGACTTGTCTGGAAAGGGGAGTATTTTTCCTTCATGTTGAATAAATTCTACGCTTTGTTTTTTGTATTGCTGTCTCCCGTATTTAATACATGCTTCCGAATAATCGATACCATAATATTTGTAGTTTCTTTTTTGAACTATATCTTTTACAAAGGAAATGCTCCTACCGGTACCACACCCTATATCTAGAATGAATGCTTTTTCCTTTTCGCTTTCCTTAAGTAATTCACTAAAAAGTAAATATACGGGTAAAGAGTTGGCATAATGCGCAAAAGGTATTCTGTTTTCTCCGGCTCCTTCTTTCGCCACCTCTAAAGGTATTTTTCCGATTGGATTTTTTTTTGACCAATTATAATAATCTAATCCTAATTTTCTTAAATTTAATGAATTAATCATATTTAAAAAGTGACAAATGTTAGAAATGTTTTCTTTATAAAATCGTTTAAACCAAACTCATTAATAGTATTTACAGGAATATATATACGAAGATTTTTAGGAATTTCTTTGAAACTTGATAAAAAATTGATTAAAAATCCAGGATTGTAAGTTTTTATTTCAGGAACAAAGTTATACTTTTTTGATAGATAAAAAAAATTGAATAATATTTCTTTGTTATTAAGTGCAACAGCCATGTCTACCATCTGATTATGTAAAGAATAACTTTTTTTTCTGGCTTTTAAAATTTCCAATTCGCATAAAATTTTAATTCCAACCGCAAAATCTTTTTTTAATATTTTTTGTAAGAAAATAAAGTTGTTTATTATCATTACTATTTTATTTATATTACTTAATCTCATAAAGCTATCTGTAACAATTTGTATTTGAGTTTTATTGGTTAAATCTCTTGTAATTGAGTTTATATCAGGAATCAAGTTGATATCTTTATTTTTAATCATTTTATTTAGAACAAGACTTGTAAACATTATAAATAATAGATTCTGTATCCAAGGCAAAATCAAGCGAGTTTAAATTATTTCTATTTCGGTTTAATAACGAATCAATGAAAAGCTTGTCCTCAATAAAGTAAGCGTCTCCATTAGCTTCTGGATTAATATTAAATACATTATCTAAAAGAGGCTGTATCTTTTGTTCATCAATTACCAACTTTTTACCGTTTTTAAAGTTAATTACTAATTTATCTGAATCAACAACAACCTGGGCTCGCTCAAAATTAACGGTAATATTAGTTCTAGAAATCGGCCTATTTTTTACAGACCACGATAAAAAAACTTTTCCTTCAAAATCTTCGAAAGTAAAAATTAAATCCGCCTCGTCTTCTACCTCTAAAGAATATTTTCTTGAAATCTTCCCGCTGATTTTTTTTGGGATTCCAAAAAAAAGATTAATTAATGAAAAAAGGTGCGGACCCGGATTCATTAATACTCCACCACCAGCTGTCTTCTTATTAAACATCCATCCCTTCTTCGGACCAAATACTTCACCATGTTCAAATCTTGCCTCAAAGTTTCTAATCTTTCCATATTTTTTTTCATGAATAATTTTATTTAGCTCAAAAAAGGTTTTTTTAAATAGTAATGTATAACCGACATGAATTATAGATCTTGTCTTCATTTTTTTTAACTCTGCAACTTCTGTTTTGTTTAATGTAACAGGTTTTTCTATAAATACATGCTTGCCTTTAGCCAATACTTTTTTTAGCAAGCTAAGATGTGTAAACGTCGGAGTAATAATATAGACAGCATCTATCTTTTCTTTTGCTAGTGCTTCTTCTAAGTTTAAATAAAAATTACCACTTATACCCATACTTTTAACCGTATTAAAGAGCTGCTTATTATTGTCTATTAGAGCTGCAATACGAACATCTTGCATTAGATTTAATAGGCAGAGATGCAAAGAACCCATCTTTCCCAGCCCGACAACTGCAACATTTACTTTTTGAGGATGAAATATTTTTTTTAATCCTTCTTGCCATTCAATTGGTCGATAATTATATCGTTTGAGTAGGGGAGAGGGATTACAAAATGTTTCCTGGGTAGAACCGAGAACGTTATCGGGAAAAAAAGTGGGATTTTTCATTAACTTTAACATTACCTTTCCAAGGACAAATCCGACGCTTGCTGGAATGTGAATAACAAATACTTTTTTACCAAGTGATTTAATAATTGACCTATAATAGTCATTATAAGTGATCTGAATAGATGAACCTACATCATAAACTCGATTTAACTTTTTAGTCTCTTTAATTAACAGTTCAATGAGAAAACATAGATCTTTGATGTAAATTGGATTAATCTTTGTTTCACCATCACCAAAAATTGGAACAATAGGAATCTTTTCTATAAATAATCTAATTTTATTAAAAAGACCCTTCTCACCTTCACCATAAACCAAACTAGGTTTAAGAATTATATATTTTATCCCTGAAGATTTTATGATTTTATCGCTTTCCTTTTTTGTTTTTGCATAGACTCCTTGTATTTTTAATTTTGTTGCCTGACTGCTGATATGAATAATTCTATCTATGTATTTTTTTTTAGCTACTTCTACTAAATTTTTCGTGCCTTTGACATTGACTTCAAAACTCAACTTAGGATCGTAAGGATTTGCGGCTAAATTAACTATTATCGAACCTTGAGGAATTACTTTCTCTAATGACTCTTTATTGGTTAAATCACCATAAACAATATGAACGTTTTTTCTTAATTGGAAAGTGGGTAAAGAATCTTTTCTTATCAAAGAGTAAATCTCAAACTCTTTTCCATTTAAAAAATTAACTAGATGATGGCCAATAAATCCGTTTGCACCCGTAATAAATATCTTGTTATTCATATTTTTCTTAAACGCCAATAGGGAAGCTTTAATAAAATTTTTATTCCGTCAAACATAGAAAAACCTTTGTATTTATCATGATATATCGTATCAACTACAACAGTTTTATAAGTTAAATTTTTCCTACCGATTAAAGTCATCGTTTCCACTTCAACTCCGTAATCATTTGATTGCCACATTATATTATTAAATCCCGTTCTACTGAAAGCCCTAAAACCGCAGATCACATCTTGAATATTGACATGAAAAAGATGTCTCATCATAAAAATAAAACACTCATTTCCTAATCGTCTTATTATGGGAATTTTAGTTTTAATTTTTCTAATACCGATAATTATTTGCTCACCTTGATTCAAGTATTCAAGAAATTTTTCTATATGCTTAGGATCATGTTGATTATCTCCATCCATGAATATTACTCCATCTGCTTTTAGGCGCCAAGATAATTTCGCTCCTTTTTTCAAGGCAGAACCTTTTCCTTCATTTTTTTTAAGATTAATAATTCTAATATTTTTGATTCTTTTAAGGATATTTTCTGTCCCGTCTTTTGATCCATCATTAACGACAATAATATTTTTAGAAATATTATTTACTCTAGCAATTATTTTTTTAATATTTTTCTCTTCGTTATATACCGGAATAATAACATAATATTTTTTCATACAAGTGATATCTGATATTTTTGTAGTGTTATTATTTATAACTCAAAGTAATTTTGTTATTTTCCAAGTTAAGAAAATAATTATTTTTTGGTATATCTTTTTCGTCTTTTGCAAAAATTATTTTTATATTCTGAAATTCTTTATATTTGTTAACATATAGTAATTGATTAACCGTTGACCCTACCGACCATTCATGTATATTGGTTAGATATAGTTTTCTGTTATTTAATATTCTTCTGTTTGATATTAGAACATTAATATACTGTTCGGCAAGTTCATTGGCAGTGAATATATAAATATGTTTGTAAAATTTCCTGTAATAGATGTTTATAAATATAAATACAACCAACGGAATACAATATAAATATTTGGTATTTTTTTTGCCAAACTGTGCACTTATATAATTAATTAATATAAGTAATACCATATAGGCGGGAAAAATAAATCTTGCTTCTTGGGATATGGTTACGGATCCGCTAACGAGAATCACCATTATTAATGAGATTAAGCTTAAAACGTTAAATAAAATTATTTTTTTTGATTTATTTTTTATAAAAAGGAAAAACAAAAATAATATAAGGACTGTATTTAAAATAACCGCTAATTGAGCATATTTGCTAAGATCGCTCCATTTCATACCAAACATCCAATCATTAAAATTTGGTACGAAACCTATGATATTTAGCAATCCGGAATAAACGAAATTAAAAAAAATAGGTAACTTAAAGGTTTCTAAAATAGAAAAACCTTCTCCTGTTAAAATGCTAGACTTAAGTTTTATTTTAATCAAAAAATTTAAAACTCCTATAAATACTATACCTATAATTCTAATTATGCTATGAACGTTTAAATTAAATTTAAAATCATTGAATAAATAAAAGAAAATTAAGAAAAAGGACAGTACGATATATCTTTCATGCGTGAATATAATCAAAGTAAATAAAATTAAAGTATATATATAGCTATTTTTCACCTCTCCTTGATTAAAAACAGTAAAACGCAATATTAATATCAATAATATAATCGGTAATATTTCTAAAACTCCTATTACCTCGAATATATGAAAAAAGAGGTAATAAGATACTATAAACGCTATAGAAGTTAATAAATTAATAAGCGTATTTTTGCTATTTTTTTTTAATAAAGAAATAAAAAAAATAGCTGCCAGCGACAATAAAAATATATTGAAAATTAGATATGCATCATGGTTGGTTCCGAATGCCTTATATAAAAAGTACCATATAAACAAGAATATAGGCCTATATTTGTCAGTAATTGCAGACGATAACAGATGAATCAGACAATTATTCGGACAAGTATATTTTAAGTAATATATACTAAACGCACTATCCCCACTGAAAAATTTATAGTGATTTATAGGTAAATATAGGAGCAGGTTAATACTAAAAAAAATTAAGAAATAAACTAAATAATTTATATAAATGTTGGTTTTTAATACGTTATTCCTAAAAAATTTCATTTATATCGTTCAAGAAATTGAGCAACCGTAAATTTTATATAACTTAACTGGTCTTTACCTATCGCGGGAAAAACTCCAATCTACTAAACATTATTTAAGATAATATCAGCGTTAATAATTTTAACAAATGTTTTGTATTTAATCTCTTAATAAGCTGGATGCCTTAATATATTTCCTAAAATAAAATTCCTTGTGCCGAATTTGTTTGATTCCAAATACTCAGTCAGTTGGTTACGGGTAAAAGGAGCATCCTGACGAACAACTAATGGAAATCCTATGTAGAAAGCATCTTCTTTTCTATTTACTTTAATTAATACAAAATATTTTTTCATTTTTTTATCCATTCGATATTATAATATCTTGGGTTGCTATAATCTGTAAAATTAAATTCTTTTATTTTATTAACCATATCTTCTATTGATCTTTCTAATGAAATTTCTGGCTTCCACTTAAAAGTTCTTAAGATTTTATCTCCGGAGACTCGATAGCTTCTATCTTTTCTTGGAGAATGATCAACTATAATCTTGACATTAATCTTCTTTATTTTTCCAAAAGTATTCTTCACTATATGTGCTAACTCTAAAACTCTATAATTATCATATAGAAGGTTAAAAATTTGACCTCTTACCTTGTTTTCTGGAGCTTCAATAGCTTTAATATGTGCAGCGGCAACATCATGAATATCTACCAGGGGACGCCATTGGATACCGCCACAAAATACATAAATTTTATTCTCTGAAATAGCTGTCTTAACCATTGTATTTACAACCAAATCATAGCGCATTCGGGGCGAAAAACCATAGACCGTACCTTGACGAATAATTACCGGACAGAAATTTTTGTCAACTAATTTTAGAAGTCCTTGCTCAGCTTTATACTTTGAAACAGAGTAAGGCGATTTTGGAATTACTTTGCTATTCTCATTTTGAATTCTTGTTCGTTTTAAAATCCCGCGGTTGTAAATTGATGCGGAAGAAGAAAAAGTGAAACGTTTAATATTATTTTCCTTACAAAGAGTCGCAAATCGTAAAGTACCTTCTGTATTAATTTGATAATTTTCTACGGGATCAAATTCTGCCATAGGATCATTAGAGAATCCTGCTTGGTGAATAACAGCATCAATATCTTTTAGAACATTTTTATTTACTGCTCGTATATCTTTTTTAATTATCTCTACCTTATTCTTAAGTTGATCTAATGAATTATTTCCAAATAAAAAAGTATCAACAATGCGAACGCTATAACCCTTTTTGAGAAGCTCTTTTACAAGCTCAACACCAATGTATCCAGCTCCTCCTGTCACCAAAATATTATTCTTTTTTTTCTTCATTTATTTTTATGTCTAATAAAGACTTGAGAAATAGACATTAGTATACTATAAATAATAAAAGGACTATGAAAATTGTTGGCATAAAATCGTTAGCTTTTTCTGAAGTTAAAGTGATAAAATTCCAAAGGTTTAAAGACGATAGAGGATTCTTTTCAGAGATATTCAGAGAAAGTGATTTTAAAAAAATTATTCCAGACTTTCAAATACATCAAGCAAATATTAGCTATTCAAAAAAAAGAGTAATTAGAGGTCTTCATTTCCAGTGGGATCCCTATATGGGAAAACTTGTGAGAACTGTTGAAGGGCATATGGTCGATATTGTTTTGGATATTCGATTGGGTTCATCGACTTTTGGTAAAGTAATCGGATATAATATGAAAACAAGTTCAGATTGGGAATTTAATGAATGGATTTGGGTTCCACCAGGCTTTGCCCACGGAAATTTTTATTTCGAAGAAAGCAAAATAGAATATTTTTGCAGTACAGAATACGCTCCTGAACATGAAGCAGGAATAAATCCTTTAGCAGACGATATTGATTGGTCTTTGTGCGATAAAGAAATAAAATCAAGTTTCAATGAATTAAATAAACAGGGATTTATAATTTCAGAAAAGGATAAAAATGGTTTAACAATTGAAGAATGGAAAAAAGACGAAAGATCGCGGAATTTTACCTATAAATAATTTTTTCCTCTAAGCTATAATCTAAGATTTTCCTTCCAGTCTTTCATAATATTTAATCCTATTTGTTTTAATTTATAGTTTTCTAGAACAGAATACTTCGTTCTTAAAACCCTTGTTTTGAAAAATTCCGAATTCACCCGATTACATTTAACATTCATTTTCAGTAACCTAAATATTTCACTCGCAAATTCCCACCACGAACATTGTCCTTCTGATGTTATGTGGTACAAACCGAAATGTTTTTTCTACCACACAATTTACTAAAAAAGCTTTTCCAGGCTTATCTTCGACTTCGTCAACTTTGTAATAGGCAGGGAACTAACTCGGAGGCTCTATCTTGTTTAAATATTTTTTGAATATCTCTCCCTATTTGAACGGTGGTACCAATCAAAACAATTCTCTTCATATATCTATAAATTATTATTATCTATTTTTCTTTTTTAGAAAAGTGTAAATTTCTCCATAAACAAAATTCATGAATCGTGTAATGTTAACTAAAGAAGAATTTTTGAAATATTTTTTTAATACTTTAATTTGTTCTTTAAAAGATTTCCTATAATATCTATAGATTAGAGAAGATTTCGAAACACGAAAAGCTGACAAGGGTTTCTTAATTACGTATAAAGGATAAAGTTTAAAAATTCGCAGCCAATAATCAACATCCATATTGAACTTTAAATCAGTATCCATATAACCTACCTCTTTTATTATCTTTCTTTTATAAAACGTGCTTGGTTGGGCAATATAATTTCCGAGGATAAGAGTATATTTATATGGAAATAAACGGAGAAGTCTCTTCCAATATACAATAAAATTTCTTATATTTTTGTTGTCCCCATCTACTATCTGGTAATCGCCCGTTAACCATCTTACTTGAGGATGAGACTTAAAAAAATGTAAAACTGCATTAAAAGATTTGCTTAAATAATAATCATCCGTATTTATCCAACCTATGATGTCTCCCGTCGCGGCTCTTAACCCTGCGTTTATAGCTCTCGAGATACCTTTTCTTTTTTGATGAATAACGATAATCTTTGATTTATATTTTTTTAGAATTTTTTGAGTACCATCTGTTGACCCCTGATCTACGATAATATATTCTAAGTTTGGATAATACTGCTTGAGCACTGATTTGATTGTCTTTTCAATATATCTAGATCCATTCAGCGATGGTGTAATTATCGTAATTTTTGGATTATTATTTCTCATTTTTAATTCATTACATAGATCGACACAACAATGTAAACCTTTTCACACATACTATACCTACACCCATATTTTATCAAATTGGTAAAATATCCTAAGTTTATGACAAAGTTAATTTTTTCTTTGGTTTTTGCTCTTGGTATCTTTCTGACTTTCCTTGTTCCTCCGTTTCAAAAACCGGACGAGCTAACACATTTTAGAAAAACTGTCGCTTTAGCAAATGGAAATTTATGTTTATTTAAAAATCAAAAGACTTACTATTATCAAAAATATCTTGATGATTTAGAAAAAACCATTAATTCATTTAAATTAATTCATAATCCAAGTCCAAATTTTAATTATAAAATTTACTTCAAAAATATCTTCGACTCAAAAAAGAACCTTCAATTAGTGAAGAAAAAATCAGATGTAATTTGTCTCATCCCAACATTTCCATTTCTCCCTCAAGCTTTAACAATCAAACTAGTCACATCTCTTGGATTTAACGAATATATAACATTTTTCTTGGGAAGACTCGTGATTTTTCTTGTTTGTTTTATCTGGCTGATCTTTCTTTATAAAAAAACTCCAGAAGCATTTAAAAATATTCTTCTTTTAACATTCGCTCTTCCGATGTCAGTTCACCAGATAACATCATATAGTTATGACCCAATACATATAATGCTCGGACTTTCTGTTTTCGTTTTTATTATAAAACTCTTAAAAATAAGCAATGTAACAATGAAACAATTAGGCTTATTGTTTCTTTTAATTCTAATTTTTGTTTTATCCAAAGAAGGTTTTTATATTTTTTTTATTCTCCCGCTTGTAGTTCCTTATAAAAAAATAAATAAAAATAAATCTACTTACATTAAAAGGATGGCAATTTATTATTTAGTATTTTTACTCCTTTTTTTGATTTTCCGCTTGAACTCGTTGCAACAATTATATGTCCATATCCAAACCCAGCCAGCCGCCGCAAATGTAAACCCCTCTTCACAGATGTATTTTCTGCTTAGGAATCCGTTGTTTGCTATTAGATTATTTATAAACACAATTTTTGCCAGGACAGATTTTTACCTAAGTAGTCTGATAGGGGAGTTTGGTTGGTTAGAATATTCTTTAAATCTTATAGTCTATATTTTTTATGCATCATTGTTTATTCTTATAATTTTTAAGACAAATATCGATAAAAAACTCGAACTTAGTAAACAAACTCTTTTTATACTTTTTATTTTTCTTTCTGTAACTTTTATATATTTCCTAACTTACTTTTATTTAGCCTGGACTAAAGTAGGGAATAAAGTAGTGGAAGGAATACAAGGAAGATATTTTATAACACTTGTCCCATTCTTGTTTTTGTTTTTATTAAGTTTGAAGAAATATCCAAAGATAATTTCAATAATGAAAATAATTGTCTTACTTTTTATTTTCTCCTCGATTATTTTAACTGTATTAAGAAGGTATTATTTGAAAGTTTAAGTTTGTTTAGGATTTATAAATTAGAATTTAGGATTTCTTGCTATATCTTTTCAGGTCCGCCTCAACCATCATCTTAACTAATCCTTCGAATTTCACTTTTGGCTTCCAACCTAAAACTTTTCTTGCCTTATCGGCTCTAGCTTTTAAGGCAGGAACCTCTGCGGGCCTTTTAAATCTTGGGTCAATTACCACATACTTTTTCCAATCCGGAATTCCTGCATACTTAAAAGCCAACTCAACAAATTCCTTTACGCTGTGATTTTCACCCGTCCCAACAACATAGTCATCTGGTTTATCATGTTGGAGCATAAGATACATTGCTTCAACATAATCTCCGGCAAAACCCCAATCTCTTTTGGCATCTAAATTCCCGAGTGAAAGCTTGTTTGTCAATCCATATTTTATTTTAGCAACACCATCTGTTATCTTTCTGGTGACAAACTGAATACCTCTGATTGGAGATTCGTGGTTAAATAAAATTCCATTGCAGGTAAAAAGTCCGAATGCCTCTCTGAAATTTACGGTCATCCAATATGCATAGACCTTAGAAATTCCATACGGGCTCCTTGGATGAAATGGAGTATTTTCATCTTGGTAATGATCTTTGCTCACTAAACCAATCATTTCTGATGTTGACGCTTGATAGAATTTAGTGGTTGGGGAAAAATATTTTATTGCATTTAGAACATAAAGAACGCCCAAAGCATTGACTTCGGTAGTTATTTTGGCTAAGTCCCAAGATGAACCAACGAATGATTGAGCGCCTAAATTATAAACTTCATCAGGATTAAGACTTTTTATGAGATTGTAGAGTGAAGATTCATCCGAAAGATCACCCTCTATATAATTGATTTTGTCAGTAATTCCAAGAAAATCCAGATGCTCGAAATTCGGATTTGAGTATCGGCGTATCATCCCGTAAACCTTATAATCCTTTGCTAGAAGCAGTTTAGCCAAATAGGGTCCGTCTTGACCCAAAATCCCCGTAACAAGCGCTGTTTTTGCCATATAGGAAATATTGTAACATATTTTGTTCTGATATTATTTGTTACAATATTCCTTATGGTCTTAAGATTCTTAAACTTCATAAAAAAACCCACAAGCATAAATGTAATGATAAACACGCTGGGCAACTACTTAAACGTTTTTTTTACTGCTCTTTTTGCCCTAATCCTAGTCAGAATCCTCACTCCTTCACAATACGGAGTTCTGAGCGTACTTTTAGGGGTAGCTTATGTACTAGCCAACATTCTTGATTTTGGCACAACTGCAACCATCTACTCCTATTTACCTGCGATGTATGAAGAAAAATCTGAGAGACTTTATCGCTTTATAAAAAGTACCTTTTTCTATCAATCATTGTTTTCCTTTATAGTTATTGGGGCTTTATTTTTTTGTTTTCCTTGGCTTGATAAAATCTTTTTCAAAACCCATGCCCCAGCTTGGGAGCTTTATTTGACGGCTTTTTCTGTCTTATTTCTGATCTGGCAAAACTTTGCCCAAAATATCCTTTTTGCTGCTAAGAAATTTATCAAAACAAACATTTATCTAAACTTAGCCAATGTCTTAAAAACGCTGATTTTATTTTTTTTAATACTGACCAAGACTGTAGCTATTGGCTCAATAATTTTTGTTTTTGGCATAGTTGGACCTGTTATCTTTTTTTTCTTTTTACTTTTAGAAAAGAAGGATTTAATTTTTATTCTCCTAAAATCGGAGGTCAAGCGGGAGGAATTTAGATTTGGCTACACTCTAACTTATTTTTTAGCCTCACAATTTTTTAATCTGGGAACTAGGATGGATCTTTTCCTTTTGTCTTATTTTATGTCTGGAAATCCTGAAGTAGGCTTTTATGGACTGGCACAAAAAATTATTCTTACAATAATCACAACAGTTGTAAGTATTACTCAAGTCTTATCTCCTTCTTTTTCAAAAATTGTAAATAAAAAAGACGTCGTCCATCATTTAAAAACAGGCTTTATGTATCTTTTGCTACCTACCGGTTTATTTTTATTACTATTTATAGTACCCAAACAGATATTCATTCTTTTTTTTACTGAAAAATTTGCCAAAACTGCAGATGTAACTAAGGCTTTAAGCCTTCCATTTATTATTTATGCTTTAGGAAGCTTACCTATGCTTTTTCTTTTGTATACTGTTAAAAAACCGATCTACGTTTTAATTTCCAATGTTGTGTTCTTTTTAATCTTAACCATTGGCTGTTATTTTTTAATTCCAAAACTAGGCGTCTTCGGGCCTCCTTACGCAATTGCTCTAGCTTTAGGAGTCGCCGTCTTGATTCAAATCTTCGCAACGGTTAAGGAATATAAAAAAATGTTTGACTAACGACGCTTCCAAATCTCATCATAAAGACCCCTAAACATCTTTATATCCTTTTTCTGATATCCCTCCACCATTAGGATTTTCTGATAATTTAATCCGTAAAGATCCACGACGTAAGGGTTAACTATAATTTCTTTAGCAGATGGAGTCGAAGTTTGTATTGACAATAAATCGACCACATTTATGTCATTCCTATAATATTTGACGGGATCAGAAGAGGCTTTTATCATATATAAAGTCCCATCTTTAGGCAGACTTTTGCTCAAACTTTTCCAATCCTCTCTATGGAAATTAGAATCTAATAAGTAAACAAAGCTTAACAAAAAAAATCCGATAATTATGATATATCGACTTGCCCGTCGAAGTTTTAACGAAGACGGGTTGATCGATAGATCGGGCGCTAAAGCTATAAGTAATGAGACGAGGGGAATCAAATAAATAAAGCGAAAATATTGGAGTAGGGGAGTGAAGAAAGAAAATAAAACCGCAATTATTAATGAGTCAATAATCAAAAAAACTAGAAATTTATTCTTTAGACTACCCTTAATTACAAAAAAGGTAACAATAATTGTCCATGTTCCAGCCAGAAACCAGTATAACCATTTTGGATAAAAACTAATTCTTCCGAAAGAAAATTTAATAGGAATTAGGATTAGATTTTTAAAATTTGCAGTACCTAAAACATTTTTCCAGTTAACAACTAATGTCAATGATTTTCTCGCATTAATAAATTGTTGAAAGAGTAGAGGAGAGAGCAATAAAAATGAAAAAAACAAAATGACAAATGACAAATAAAAAAATTTGGATTGTTTTTTGTAAATTAAATAAAATAACATCGGAATTATTAAAAAAATAGAGCCATAAAATGTTAAGAAACTCAAGGAAATAAATAAGCTGAAAACAAATGAATATAAGTTTTGAGTTTTGAGTTTTGAGTTTTGAGTTTGCAACTTTTTTTCTAGAAAATACAATGAAACAGTTAGAAAAAATGTTGCCATCATGTACATCCGCGCTTCTTGAGAGTAATAAACGATCAATGGATTAAATAAAAACAGAACTGTAGCCCAAATAGCAACTTTTTCATTCTTAATTTTTCTCCCGATTAAATAAACAAAATAACCTGTGGCTAAACTAAATAAAACCGAAGGGAACCTCAAAGAAACTTCTGTGTAACCAAATAAGCCTGCCCAAAATTTCTCTAATAAATAGAATAGAGGTGGATGGAAGTCAAAAGGAGAAAAATATTTAATTATTCCTAAATAACCGTATTCACTGATCACCTTAGCAGTTGTTGCTTCATCCAACCAAAGCGACTGATTTAGAGCGATTAAACGTATTAAGAAAGCGAAAATAAAAAGTAAAAGAAGTTTTTTACACACGGGAGCGGGTGAAGGGAATCGAACCCTCACTTGCTCCTTGGAAGGGAGCCGTTCTGCCACTGAACTACACCCGCACTGAATTTAAAGTATATCAAACCCCAGTTTATCTCTCAAGACATCTATTTAAAAAAATTAAAGGCAATTATTTTTCTTAATGTTTATATCCTTGTAAACAATGTCAATCCTTGCGGGGTTGGTTGAAGAGATAATTTTGAGGCTAGTATTTACTTACCTAAGTGGCTTGGAACAAAAGCATAAGGAAAAAGAATCTTAAGCGAGGTTATATTTAAAGGCCTCCCTTCAAGATCTACATCAATAATTAAAGCATTGTCACAATGTTCAGCGATAGTTTGTCTACATCCGCCGCAAGGTTGTGATTTACCAGAATGACAAACAGCTAAAGCATCAATAAAATCACGATTTTCTCCTGCCTCCCCTTCGCTAATTGCTTTACTAATTGCATTACTTTCTGCGTGACCTGTTTGAGTATAAGTTACAACTTCAGTATTACATGCACAATAAGTCTTTCCAGATTTACAGAGGATTGCTGCACCAACTGCATAATTAGAATAAGGTTTATAAGCCCTACCTCTTACATCTCTTGCTAAATCAATGATCTCATGTAATTTATCATCCCCAATTTGTTCAATTCTTGTTTGAATCCATATTCTTTCCTGCTCAATTTCTGCTGGGGAGGGAACTTTTATTGCTTTAAAATATTCGTTAGCCATAATATCAGCAGTATATTATAATAATGCTCTAAAATCAACTTTTTGTATAAGTCACATACATTTGAGACTCTGGAGGTAAAATTTTTAACAGATGGTTAATTGGTGAAACATTGTTAAGTGACTTATGAACTCGTTTAGTATTGTACCAGACCAAATAATCCATTAAACGGGAATTAAATTCGTCTATCCCGTCAAGTGCATATTCTTCATGACCATTAATAAATTCTTCTTGTAGGGTTCTGTTGGCGCGTTCAACAAAACCATTGATTTTTGGGCATCTCGGATAGATAAATAAATGTTTAATGTTTTTTCTTTTAAGATAATCATCAAAGTCTCCCATAAACTCAAGACCGTTATCTGTTTGAATTGTATGTATCTTGTTTAGGATAGGATAAACTAACTCAAGCTTCCTCATAAAATCTAAGCTGTTTTGGCTGTTGAGTCTGATGTAGCCGTAGGAGAATTGGAATTTGAGGTTAACGTCAACGGCATTTAGGATGTATAGCTTAATGCCATGGATAAACTTAACAATTGTATCAATCTCAATGTAACCAACTCCTATCGGTTTAGGAGATTTCTTAACCTTTAGTTTGTATGATAGCCTCGCTTTAGAATGACGATGAAGCGGGTTATGGTAAATTCTTCTTGATTTGGAATAGAGATTATGGCGCTTAATAACTTTTCCAATAGTTGACTCTGAGATTGACTTAATATTTTCTTTTAGGCAATATTCTTCAAGTAGTGGTTTAATCTTTTCTTTGCCTAGATGGCCATATTGTTCCCGAAGTGATTTGATAAATTCGATAATCTTAAAGTTAGTATTCATGACCCTTTTTCTTTTAGGAGACCTCGAAGCTGGTACTAGACTTTCAAGTCTACCCAAATTATCTTTAAGTGTTTTCTTCCATCGGTATATTGTTGGCTTGGAGATCTCAAAGGCTTCAACGGTTGCCCTTGTTCCATACTTACCATGAAACTCGATAATCTTTAACCTAGTCTCAGCCATTTGAGACTTGCTGAAAAACAAAACAGAGCGTATTGATCTTCTCATTCGCCCATTATACAGAGGCGTGTCCATAAACAAATCCTGATACGAAGTTGAGACTCCTAGAGACCCTTTCATAGAGATTAAATGAAATTCCCAAAAGTCTCATATGTATCGTAACTTTTTCACTTTTGATAAGCTTAAACAATGTAAATCCTTACGGTTGTGGATTTACACTAGCCTATAACCTACTTAATTTATTAGTTATGGGATTAAAAAACATGGGATTAGAACTACTTGAAGCTAAATTACGTCATCTAATAGTTAATTTACGACGTTATTATATTTTAATATTTTTTACTCTTTCTTTTAAATCTTCCCAAGAGGGTCTATCAATTATTTCTTTCTTTAAACTTCTTAAATCATCTTTACTTACTTCTTCAGTTAGGTTTGGAATAAAAAATTTCCTATAAACTGCTGTAATTGGTTGATGGCCATAAACTGCACCTTGGTCTTTGAAGTCTTCACATGTTAGTTTTATAAAACAAAATTGAGTTCCATAATCAATATCCTTCTTTCCCCTACTGATTTTATTTAGATATATTTTTTCAAGCGCTTTAGTCGTATAAACATCTATTATTTTAGCCACAAATACCTCATTAAGATTTTCTGCTAAATATATAAACTTACCACCATTAAAATTGAATAATGTTCCAAAAGTATATGTCATTATGATGTTACCTGAATAGATAGTTTTATTTCATCAGCGTTAAACTTACTATCGGGATCTTTTGCTGCTAGTTCATAGGGAATTACCTGTGACAACTCGCTTTCTATATATGGGGATTCTTTATGGGTTAATTCAATCATCTGGTTTGTTGATGCTTCTGAAAATCTTTCGCAAACTTTTTCCAATATTTCTAGCTCGGATTTAGAAAATAACTTTTTATCTCTGTCATTAAACTTTCTATGAGCTACTACTTTCTGCATTTGTGTACCGGTTGGGGTTTCAAAGCTTATAGAGTCACTTAATAATGAATTTTCTTCACTTTCACATGCATCATCTACAACATTCTTAATATATGATGGTATCGGTCCTTTGTCAAGTTTATAGTAGGTATCAAATGTAATGGGTATTCCAAACTCTTTTACATGATTAAAGTCTAGAAAATAAAACAGTTTCATTAATTTAACCTTACCTAAATATTGTGTATTAGTATTTTGAGCAAAGTAGACGATTATTGATTTTATTTTGTCTAGGGATATCATACTTTTATGCCTTTATTACAACCTAAATTATATCACATTGTGTCCCCTTGACAATGATATGAATTAATACTATTATGCGCAGCTTAAAATTTAATTGTCAATAGCATAATATTTTTAATCGGAAAGATTTGCTTCTTATTTATGTTACATACTCTAAAGGGAGAAAAGAAGTGCTTTCTTTTGAAGCTAAATGTAATCCACTATATAATTTGAATAAATCGTCAAGACTTGGCTCCAATTCCGAATCCGTGGCGTCACTCAATAAATTGCGATTTCTGTTATTGACTAAAATTTAAGATTTTGTTACTACTTATTATTATCAATTTTTCTAAAGGGAGATTGTAACGAAGTTAATTTTAGCTTTTGAATCCCACTTTGCACTTGGAAGGGAGCCGTTCTGCCACTGAACTACACCCGCACTCCTTCGCTTAAAGCTACGGAGTGCTAGCAAATATTAACAAAGTATAGCAAAATTTCTTATAATTATCCTGTGTTTTACTACTTAATTTTCTCGATCTATTTGTTTTTTCAAACTATTCTTATTTCTACGACAAACATTAATATCTATCCCGAATTTCTTATTTATCCTTGGTTAATAACCAAAGGACTCTTACCATACAAAGATTTTAGCTTTCAGCATGGAGTTTTTCTCTATACTCTTTTAGCACCGTTTTCTATTGATAAGTCCTTAACTGTCATGAAGATTTTTTATATAGTTTTGCAGACGATGAACTTATTTTTAGTCTTAAAAATCCTCAAAAAAACTACAAATAAACTTGGCTTTATAATTGCTGGAGGTTTATTCATCCTTTTAAATTATTATTTTTCAGAAAACAACTTATGGGATGACAATATAGTTATGTTTTTTTATCTTTTAATTTATTTTATTTTAATAAGAAACAAAAAATTAAGCAGAAATTATTTGTTATTGATCGGGTTGTTAATTGGATTGGCTACATTTATAAAACCAACTTTTGGGTTAATTTTAATTCCAGTAATTTTATTTAGTAGAAACTTCATACCTTTGTTAGCAGTTACTGCTTTTTGGGTTTTAATGATAGTATTTTTCTTCTTTACTAAATCTTTAAACTACTTTTTAGACAACTACATCTTTTATAACCTTTTTTATGGAGTCAACCTCGTTCATCATAAATTTTTTGTTGACCCTATTTTTTTTAGGAATTTACTTTTAATAACTATTTTGTCTTTACTTTGTTATTTCTTAAATAGAAAGAATTTTTTAAAGAACCCCATATTTTCATTTTTAATGATTTCTTTTATTTTATTTCTTCCTGGATTCAGGAACGTAGATTTACCTATCTTTATAGCCTTTCTAAGCATTTTGATCGGACAATTGTTTTCCAAGTTAAATAATATATCTTTATATCTTCTTATTTTAGTCCTGTTTTTTTTTGGAATTTTCCTTACCCGTCAAGTGAAACATGCTTATTTTATTAGATACAAACAACGAATACCTTATCTGGAAAAAATTTCCACTAAAAGGTTGGTTAATCAAATTAAAAAATTTAATCTTAAAGGTAAAAATATGTATGTATTGGGTAATAACGTAGAACTTTATTATTTTTTAGATAAAATACCACCAACAAGATTTGATTTAATTGGTCTCGGGGGACTTGTTTATTATGCAAATTTAGAAGATAGAATATTAACTGATTTAAAAAATCACAATACAAATTTAGTTGTGATCCCGAAGCCTTTGGACTTAAACTATAAAAATTTGAATCGACTTAGATTGTATATCTCAAATAACTTTAAACGTATCTATGAAGATAAAGATCTTAAATTGCTCCAAAATTAAATTTATTTCTTCCCATCCATTCGGATGACTCTTATACCAAAGAACCAGTGATTTAATACTATCTTCAATTGTTCGTTTAGGTCGCCACGAAAGAAGCTTTTTTGCTTTTTCTATAGAAGCAACAAGTCTTGCAGGATCTCCTTTTCTCGGACTTGTCTTTTTTATTTCGAACTTTGTTCCCGTAACCTCCTGAACTTTATTAATTATTTCTAAAACCGAACTGCCCGTTTCCGTGCCCAGATTAATAACTTCACTCTTACCATTGTTGGATAAATATTTTAAAGCATTCAAATGTGCTTCATTCAAATCAACTACGTTTATATAATCACGGATCGGAGTTTTGTCTGGAGTATCGACTTCTGGACAAGTGATATAAAATGGTTCTATTCCTAACGCGCCTCGAACCGCATTTTGAACAAGAAGAGTGGAGGGTTTTTTTGAATCTCCAATCAAACCATCATCTGATGCTCCACAGACATTAAAATATCTTAAAATTAAATAATTTAATCCTTTAAGTTTGCCAAACCAATTAATGATTTTTTCAGACATCAGTTTTGATTCACCGTAAACATTAATTGGCATTGTTGGATTATTCTCATTGATTGGAATTTTTTTTGCTTCCCCATAAACAGCAGCAGTCGAAGAAAAAACAATATTTTGAACTTTATATTTAACCATGTTTTCGATTAAATTTAATGTACCCCAAATATTGTTTTCAAAATATTTTGCTGGATTTTTCATCGACTCATCAACCAGACAGGATGCTGCATAATGAATTACACAATCTAATCCTTTTTCCTTCTCAAAAATAGAAGAGATATTATTTTGTAAATCAGCTTCATACACCCGAAGCTTATCCTTTCCAAACTTATTCTGCAAAAGCTCTAATGGTTGACGGTAACCAGTCGAATAATTATCAACTGCAACAACTTCGTATCCGTTCTTCAAAAACAAATAAGTTGCTACCGACCCTATATACCCGCCTGCACCGGTTACAAGAATTTTTTTCTTCATATCTTTTCTAATTTTAAATTAAAAATTTTAAATTTGTTAAGTGGATGCCAGTGTATTCTTTTTTCAGCTATGTAAATTCCTCCAAAAACCAAAGACGAACCTATAAAAAAATACAAATCAGGATATTCGTTAACCAAAGGACCTGCAATTATAATGGCGGCTACAGGATCAATATATGTAAAAAGACCCACATCTTTTGCGTCCATCTTTTCCATTGAGTAATGAAAAAAATAATAGGCTATCGTTGAGGAAAAAATTACACCAAAGATAATTCCAGTCCAGCCGCGATAATCCAAACTGCTAAAACTCCATTTATTTAGTTCAATGATCATGAATGGAAAAAAAGTAAGCGATCCAAAAATAAAACCGGTAAAAGTAAGCTGTAATGCATTGATTTTTTTTACAATACTTTTATCCATAATCGTATTCACAACTGCACCAATCATAGCAAGGACAAAAAGAAGATTCCCCTCAAGCTGGCCAAAATCAAGTTTTTGATGATCTAAAATAACTGGAGAAAAAATTATTACTAATACTCCAACTAAAGCAATAAGCATCCCAGAAAAAACCTTTCTGCTGGTTTTTTCTCTAAGAAATGATATTGAAAGAAAATATATGAGAACCGGTCCAGCCGATGCTATTATGGGAGCATTGATGCTTGTTGATTTTTGCAGACCCATAAAAAAGGTTGCGATATTTAAAGTGATTCCGAAAAAAGCCGAAACGCAAATTTCAGTGAGTTCTTTCAATGTCATGTTTTGCCATCTTTTAGAAATGAATGGCAGGAGTATTAGAGCTGCAAAAAAAAATCTGATGAAAGCCAAAGTAAATGGGGGAATATTAACAAGGGCAAACTTAAAAACAGGTGAAGCGACTCCCCAGATGATATTGGCAATTATTAAAGCTAAAACTGGATTCATTTTTTCATTTTGTGCAGGTAGACGATTAACTCTGCGATTATTCCTGTCATGACAATTTGTATTCCAACTATTATTAACAGTATTCCATAAAATAGTCCAGGTCTTCTATATAACATCATATTGAGAAACAGTCTTTGCAGGGTTAATATTAAAAGTATCACAGATCCAATTAAAAATAAAATTCCTCCAATTAAACCAAAGAAATGAAGAGGTCTCTCTGAAAATCTAATAACAAAATAGGTTGTTAAAGTATCAAAAAGACCAAAAAAAATCCTTAAAGAACCATATTTTGATTTCCCATGGATCCTCGGCTTATGATGAACTACAATCTCGGTTGTTCTAAATCCAGCTCTATCCGCCAATATCGGTAAAAATCTGTAGTTATCTCCGTATAAAGATATCTGATTAAGCACCTGTCTCCTCATTGCTTTAAATCCACAGTTGACATCATGAAACTTCGATTTCAAAAAAGACCGTAAAAGAAGAAAGTTGAAGATCGACGATGGAATTTTTTTTTCTAAAGGATCGTTTCTATCTTTTCTCCAACCATTAACTAAATCATAACCTTGATTAATTTTATCAATAAAATTTGGCAAATCTGATGGATCATCCTGTAAATCTGCATCCATAAATACTATTATTTCTCCTTTTGACTCTTTAAAGCCAGTCAAGAGTGCTGTTCCTTTGCCTAATTTTTTTTTATGAAAAACAGTTTTTATTTTTGCTTTGTCTTCCGATGTTTTGATTAAAGAAGAGACTTTTAATTTTGAATTATCAGTTGACCCATCATCAACCAGGATTATTTCATAATCAATCTGTATTTTTTTTAAAGATTCAATTAATTGATTAGTTAAAATACCTAAATTTTCCTCCTCGTTATAAAAGGGAATAATTATACTTAGCATCTTATATCTGATAGCTAATTACTAATAACTTTTTTGTACACTTCTAGCTTGTTTCTTTTAAATATTAATTGATAATTTTTATCTTCCTTAAGTTTATTATAGACCGGAATCAACTGATTTTTTTCGGGATAATCATTAACCTCATTTAGTCTAAGAATTACATAGTTTGCTAAATTATATAATCCGGAAAAATTATAAAAATAACGTCTAGAGGTAAAAAATGGCGCTTCTTGACCTGTGGTTGATATCTTAAGGTTTTCATCTTGTAGCGTCTTCGCCCAAAAAATTACATCCTTTGCTTCCACCTGGGGATACAGAAATGGATGAATTTCCGCTTCATGAGAAAATGGTAACGGTCCTTTAAGGTAAGAAAATACTAATGTAGCAATGAACATCATTATGACCACTAGATTAGACATTTGAGATGTAGATTTGACATTTAACATTTTAAATTTAACATTTATTAGTTTTCTTGCACCGTAAATCGCCGAAATAAAGACAAACGGCGTAATCACCGCTGAATACTGATAGATAAGATTTCTCATATTAAAATTACTTGAGAGAAGATTGATACCTAATTCAGGTAGTGCAATCAAAAACTGAATAGGGGAGAGGAGTGACAAAAAAGCTGTGGGGCCAAGAAGTTGTAGCAGATAAGTCAGCGTATCATATCGAAATAGATACTTAGAGATGCTATATGGATTTTTTAAAATTCCGAAAATGATACTAGATGGAGAGTCACCAAAATCTCCATAATAATCTAGCGCAAAATGATGGCCGCCTCTAAAAAAGGGAGTGATAACTAAAATCGAAAGGAAAAACCAGGAAAGACTCACAACAATAATTAAAATAGAAAATAAAATTGACTTTTTTTTAAATTTATCCAGATGCTGAAATAAATTCAGCCTGACAAACCGTTTATTTTGAAAAAAAATTGTATAAAACCCAAAGAAAGCGATAGTTAATCCCACCTCCTCTTTAGATAATAAGCTTAAAACCACAAATAAAAAACTTAATTTGTATCTTTTTTTCAGCCAAAAATAAAACATAAAAAGAAGAAAAGTTGTCGCTAAAGTAACGGCATGAAAATCAAAAATATTTGCTCGCTCCAAGGGAGGATAAAGAAGGTAAGCAAGAGCAAAAACCAGTGATAAAACATCCTTATATTTTGAATTGTTAAAAACAATCTGGGCTATTTTAAAGACGGCCAAAGCTCCCAACCCCAGGATAATCGATTGAATGACCAACAACGTTTCCGGACCCGAATAAATAAAATAAAATGGGGCAATTAAAGCTAAAAGCAGATCGTTATGTATCGCCATCCGTTTAATCTGGCTTGAACTATCTACATCAGTTAACTCTAAAAACCTATTCCAATCTTGCTTTTTGATGGCTTGGAAAGTGTTGTAAACCGTTTGGTTCATGATCCCCAGATCGTAATAAGAAGCATAAAGAGTTTTAAAGCGCAGAATAGTAAAGTAGGAAAAATAAATAATATAGGCAAGAATGAAAATCCAAAGAATTATTTTGTACTTACTCATTTTTAGCCCCTATTTTACTGTTATTAATCTGAATTTACACTGATAATTGGCTTCATTTGTTACCTGAGTGATATTTTTCGTGAATTTCTTTTAACCTAAAATTGGTTACGTGGGTATAGATTTGTGTAGTAGATATATTTTTGTGACCCAACATCTCCTGAACCGATCTAAGATCAGCCCCCTGACTCAAAAGATCAGTCGCAAACGAATGTCTAAGAACATGAGGTCCTATATGAGTAAGAATTCCAGCGATTTTTCTATATTTTTCGATCATCCTTTCGATCGACCTTACGGACAATCTAAAAGCATCATCAGTTAAAATCTTCCCTTGCCCCTCGTAGCCCCGTACGTCGGGGCGAAGTGGGGTTGGTTTTGGTCCTGAATAGCGGATAAACAGGGGACTGTAGGGATCATTTCTCATACCTAAATATTTTTGCAGCCATTCTTTGGCTTTTTTAGATAAAAAAACAACCCTGACCTTGCTCCCTTTACCCAAAACACTCATCTCTCCACTGGCAAAATTAACTTTGTCTTTATTTAGTGAAACAAGTTCGGAAACACGTAAGCCTGTAGAAAATAAGACTTCCAAAATAGTTCTGTCTCTGACACCCATGATATTTTTAGTCTGAACCGCTTTAAATAAGTTCGCCAACTTATCCATCTCCAAATGTTTGATCTCACGCTCTCTCTGCTTTCCAAGTTCAATCATATCTGGTGAGATGACTTTAACTTTTTGTCGGATTAAATATTTAAAAAATGAACGCAGGGCAACTAAGAAATAGTTCTGTGTCTGGCGCTTCAGCTCGCCTTTAAATTTATTTTTATATTCATGGGAAAGAAATAAACGAAAATTCCTTATGGTGTTGTCGTCAATTTTTTCAACATCAAAATCTTGGACGTTCTGGCTCTTTAAAAGCCATGTTTGGAAGAATTGAAGATAGTACCCATACATTCGAACGGTTTTTAATGAAAGATTCCGATCCAGCTCACAGTACTCTAAAAACCTCAAAACCGCCTCTTTTATATTCATACGAAATTACTAATAAAGTACGAATCTACGAATTTTTAATATTCACTATTCTTTTAAACCTTAAACCAGTTTTAGTAAAAACCGCCAATATACCTAATTTTAGATTTGCTGATTTTAAGTATTCAAATATCTGCGCTATATTTATTTTTCTAAACTTATCTCCACATTTAATTTCTAATACAACTTTATTTTCAATAAGAAAATCTAAATAATCTTTTCCTATAAGATTGTCTTTAAATTTAATTGGAAAATAAACTTGTTCTCTATAATTTAATTTAGAATTTCTTAATTCTAAGGCAATAGCTTTTTGATAATATTTTTCTCTATATCCTCCACCCAAACTATTAAAAACATCAAATAAAACGCCGACAATTTTATAGCTTAATTCAGGATAAACTAGATCTTTTTTTCTTAAAAAAGTTTTATTCGTAAATTAGTAAAAAATTCGTAATTTCGTATGATAATAATATATTAAACGACATGGAATTAATTTTCAAGAAGTGTTTACACTGAGGAGGGAAACGACAAAGTGCCCCTGATGCATTTTCTTTTGAACACTTTTTACCCTGGATCCACACTGTCATGCTTGCCTATCAGGAGCAAAATGACAGCGAATACGATCCATTCCGACCCAAAAACACCAAGTTTTCCAAATCTTATTATACGAAAAAAGTGAATTAATTTCCTTTATTTTTCTTTCAAAATATAATAGGTAGCCTTACCTTTCCCTTTGCGTTCAATTAATCCTAAATCAATAAGTTTTTGAAAATCAAGTGCTCGGGTAGCTTTTGCTCGATTGGTTAATTGTGAATAATTCTTATCGGTAATAAATCTGTTTTTTTGTATATATTTAAGCATTCTCAGATGAAAGGGTTGCAATTGTGTCTCTGGAGTGGTTCCAACGTCCGGTAATAGTTTTTGCACTCGTAAGAGTTCATCAATAATACCCTCCGTAAAGTATTCAAGCCAGTCAGTAAAGTCTACCTTATTAACTAATTCGTAGTAGTTTCCGTATTCACCGACCATTTGAAAGTACTTTGTTACATTATTATTATAATAACGCTCAAAACTAAAAAGATTAAAAGTATTAAGCCCCATTTGAGCAAGAAGTACTTTTGTAGCAAGTCGAGTAGCTCTACCATTTCCATCCATAAAGGGATGAATAATCACCATCTGTTTGTGGAAAATGCCAGCGAGAATTAAAGAATCTATTTTTTCTGTATTGTTGTTTACAAATGCAACTAAATCATCAATAAGAGGCTTTATATCCTTTACATCAGGCGGTAAATATACCACCTTGCCTTTTCCCGGATCATTTACGACTACCGGTTTTTGTCGCAACTTTCCAGATTCGAAAGAAGGAAGTAGTTTACTAGTGACTCGTTTTTGAATAGTGAGAATAAGACTTAAGGAGAGTTTTACATTTCCTTCCTCAAGACGTTTATTTAAATCCTGTAACACCTGATTGTAATTGAGAATTTCCTGTTCGCTTGTTCGTATATAAGCTGGTTTAGATTTTAAAATTCTTTTTACCTCCGTTAATGGAAGAGGGTTCCCTTCTATGCTTGTTGAAGCATACGTAGATACTTCACGAGCAGTTCTTTCCAGTTCCACAAGTACTACATTAGGAAATCTTTGATGATTGAGTTCATTTATAAGTGCGTTGATTCGTTTAATATTTGCCAAGAGGCTATTAGTAATTGAATATTTTGGCTGAAACATATAGACAAATTATAGACGATTATTAGACGATTGTCAAGAATAAAAAGATGTTGAAAAAGCGATTTATTCTTTATCGTTTATTTATTTTTTGTGGACTTGAACACTTTTGAAGCTAAATTACTAGTCTTAAAAACAAGATGGTGTTCAATAAGTTTATTTCCCTTAAGATTAGCCCGATATACCAATCTATTCGCATGTTTGAAACTGTAAGCGTCTCCTTCGGTGCCGGGGAGAGGAGTTGAACCCACACGCCCTTACGGGCATAAGGTCTTAAACCTTGCGCGCCCCGTACAAAATTGTGGGCGAGGAGGGAGTTGAACCCACACGCCCTTACGGGCATAAGGTCCTAAACCTTACGCGTCTGCCAGTTCCGCCACTCGCCCTCACAATTTTTACGGGGTAAATCTGCCACTCGTCCCGTAGACGCGCTATCGTGAGGCGAGGATGTAAACCTCGCGAACGAAAAGCGTTCTTCGGGGGTTCCGCCACCCCGGCTTTATTATTCTCTATTATATCAGGTCAAACTGTGGTATAATATCTATCAAGATCGTAAGATTCTGCTTTTATCTAAAATATATTAGCTTCGTTTTCTTACTTTCTTAAATTAATTTTTTTTAAATTTTATGTATAACCATCGTGCATCATATTTTCGTGGAGATAGGTACGGAAATCACCGTAGATTTAACCGTTTTAATTACAAACAGCCCTCATCTGAATCCGTTCATTCATTCATAAGAAAGGCTTCTGTTCAAGAACGTAACGTAGAAGAAATTCGACCAACCAGACAATTCAATGAATTAGCTATTTCGGATAAATTGAAGCAAAATATTATTCAACGCGGTTTTACTACTCTTATGCCTATTCAAGAAAAAGGTATTCCTGAAATACTTCAAGGGAAAGATGTTATAGGAATTGCCAATACGGGTACTGGAAAAACTGCTGCATTCCTCATTCCGATTATCAATAGCATAATTAATGATGCATCTTATAAAGCTATTATTATTGCTCCGACTCGAGAGCTTGCCATTCAAATTAGGGATGAACTACGGGTATTTTCAAACGGAATACCTATTTACAGTACCGTATGTATCGGTAAATCAAATATAAGAAATCAAATATACGATTTGAAACGCCATCCCCATGTTGTTATTGGTACTCCTGGACGGCTCCTGGATTTGATCGAAAGAAATGTTTTGAAGTTAAGTTTTTTTAATATGGTAGTACTTGATGAAGTTGACAGGATGCTTGATATGGGTTTTTTACCTGATGTTAAAAATATTATTTCTCATTTACCAAAAATCAGGCAGTCGCTTTTCTTTTCGGCTACTGTTTCACCGGACATAAACAGACTGATTCAATCATTTGTAGTTAATCCGATAACTATTTCCGTAAAAACACAAGAAACAACCAGTTACATCCACCAGGATGTAATCCATATTAAAAGTAGCGAAATAAAAAGTGATGTCTTACATAAACTTTTAGGTGAGGCTGAATTTAAAAAAGTTTTGATTTTCAGAAAAACAAAAATGGGCGTGGAGAAGTTGAGTAGGGAGCTTTACCAAAAAGGGCATAAAGTCACGTCCATCCATGGAGACAAACCTCAATTTAAGCGCCAACAGGCTATTCGAATGTTTAAAGAAGATGCCGTTAAGATTTTGGTCGCAACCGATGTTGCAGCCCGGGGACTAGATATCCAAAATATTAGCCATGTCATAAACTATGACGTTCCGGCAAGCTACGATGACTATATACACCGCATCGGACGAACAGGTAGAGCCAACAGTAGGGGAGTAGCGCTTACTTTTATTGAAGGCTAAATGAATAACTCAATTACACCTCTGAGGTGTATGCGTAAATAGTCTTAAAGTAAGGAAATCAAAAACAAATATTAAAATAGCAAACAGGCAGATCTCCATCTAAATACCATTTATTATTATATTTAACAATCTTTATAGTCTCTCCGGAGGTTGTTTTGCACAAACCATAGTCGCTTGTCCTCTTTAGTAATTGAGTGCATCCTCTAAAAGCATAATAATTTTCAAACGTGCTGTGGGCTTTTCTTAAATAGATAACCTGATTTATAAAGAAGATAAGAAATAATATAACAACCAATGTTACGAGAAAAATAGTTAATTTAGCTCTTGATTTTTTCATATATAAATTAGTCGAATTAAATCAATCAGTCATTTGCTTGGATAAAAATTACTTATAGTGTGATAAAATTTGAAGAGACGTGGAGAGGTGGCAGAGTGGCCGAATGCGCGCGCTTGGAGAGCGCGTATGACTGAAAAGTCATCGCGGGTTCGAATCCCGCCTTCTCCGCAACATAAAAAAAGAAGCGTCCACAAAACGGTTGATATTTTTCAGAAATAGCTTGGTATATCAACCCGAGCTTTTTTAGTCATCATGACCCCTGTTTTACCATTAAGATAGCAATATTTGAAAGGATAATCAGCATATTTAGTCTTATTGTCATCGCGAGGGAATGAAATGACCGAAGCGATCTCTATTAAGAATCATTTGGATTGTCCAGAATATACAAAGAGATTGCTTCGCTAACGCTCGCAATGACATATCTATATATTTTTTCATATGCCTCGTCTTTACCTATTTTATGCTATCATTACAAGGAGAAATATCGTTTACATCAACCGAATTGTGGACGGTACCCATAAAAAAATAATGCAATGTAAAGGCGCTAAACAAATTGATGGAATATAGCATATTATGAGCGAAACAAAAGGTGAACATGTTAAAAGAGTGGTAGTTACGCCTGATGATATAGTGACAAGTAGAGAGAAATCCAACCCTAGTAGTGAATCCCTAATATCAGATGAGAGAATTAGACAAATTTTACAAAGGTTTGCTCCTATCCTTCACAAAGGGGTTGCAGAATCAGAAACTTTTATTAGCCGCTCTGTTGGAGATAGATTAGCAGATACCACCGTTATGTTAAAAGATGAAATTGAATTATGGGATGCTCTTTTTGGTTTAAGACATGTTATTTCGGAAAAAGTGAAACAAGGTAAATTGTATGTTCCAGAGGTTATAGCAGATGATTCCAACTTACTTGCTCCTCCTGCCGGCACACAAGAACCCGAGAACTATTCAAAAGAATTGAAGGTTGCAGGAAGCGCAGGAAAACAGTTTAGAGTCAATCTTGATAGAGTCGTTTGGACTTCAATTCTTCCATTCAATCCTAATAATATGAGGTTCTTTATTAAACCCTATGCTCATCTTGGCGGTCAGTTGGGAATACCTTACGGAGAAGAAGCTTTATATAATGCATTTATGGGAATTGAGATTTATCTGCAAGATGCGCTAGGGCGATGGGTCGTTGAACAAATGCCAAATCACCCTGTTTTTAATCCGATCAAACCTGTTGACTCTTATGTCTGGTTCAATACAACAATTGATCGATCTAAACCAAATACATTATCAATATCAATAAATCAACCAGCACATTTAAACCTTCATTGCAACATAAATCATCCAGACCAACTCAGTAGCTTGAAAATACCAAAAAAACAGCGGTTAAGGCTTTTCTTTTGGCAACTCGAGAGATTTATGAGGCCAATATCAATTGACGGACAAACTAGACCTGCGTTATTAGGTTCGGCAAGTTAACTTAATCAAGTTAACTTAATAAGGTTAAAATATAGCCAGGGGTCTTACGGCTTGTGCTCAATGTAGATTGAATTGCAATCAAAATATGAAACGCTATTCTTACTTTACTAATAGAACATGGTCAAATAAACCTAAACGTAATAGGTATTGGTTACATAAAATTAATAAAATTTTTGGTTTAAAAGGAACTTTTTCATTTGTTAGGATAGAAGATAAAATGTATGGTGCTGCTATCTGTTATTCAATTTTAAAACATCGATCAGAAACCTATGACAAAGCTCTTAAAAGCTTTAATAACCCAATTGGACATACACTAATTAAAAAAAACCATATATATGAATATTTCTTTTTTACCTGCTGTAACTATATATATCAGGAATTATTTAATCTTCAAAAACATAATAAATTCATATTACCACGAGTTTTAATAAGTGATCTTCTCAAGTTAAAAGAAGAGAGAAGGGCTCACGAACATGGAAAAGAATGGTCTTGGGGAGAGAAAGGTTGGAAACCTGTACCACATATGGGTATTAATTATGACTTTGAAAAGAATATGGAATTATTAAATAATATATATGAGTGCTTAATCAATAAAATTAAGAATGGTTAATAAAAAAAGTTTCAACATCGTTCCATCTTCCCCGCATTCACCCCTCTAAGTTATTTAGATCTTTCCAACAATCTATATTCCATTATTGTTGTATAATATTATCTTTATGAAAGAAATTGAACTTTGGACTTCTTTTGGAACTGATTTACCAAAGGAATTTATGAATCATGAAAAGGATCGGAGATTTTATATATCAGATGAAAGAGACTTCGATACTGATGATCCAATTCGAGAAGCTTCTTACCAAATATTAATGCCAGATGGATCATGGCAGGACTGTTTTCTAGCTCAACAGGTCCTCCATCTGTGTCCTGGAAACATGATAGAAGAATGGTTTAGGGTCATTGTGCATGCAAGTGCATCAAAGCATGGAGGATTTATACGTCTGTATACAAATTATCGTAATTTTAAAAAAGGTGGTGAAGAAAGATGGTATCATCCTAATGAAATAGATCCAATGTCGTTTTATCCTGATGAAGATTTACCTCCAAGTATCAATATGGGTAGCACACTATCAAATTTTTTTAGTCAAATAAAGAAATTAGATTTCAGCAAGCCCACATTATATCGAGGGAAAACAGTTTTATTAAATGGTAAATTACTTTTAACTTGATTTAACCTAAAAATAATCTTAAATTAAACATGCTTCTAAAGTAAGGAAAGTTCCAACATCCCTTCGACAAATTTACAGTGAGCCTGTCGAACTGCTCAGGGTAAACGCTCCATCTTCCCAGCACTCAATTTTTGATCTTCAAAGCAGAGAATTTGATAAACTAAACATTATGTATAATCACGCGCCACAAAATTACAAATGCCCCTTATGTGGAGTGGTAAATGGAACAGACAATCAAG
This sequence comes from Candidatus Roizmanbacteria bacterium, assembly GCA_963845895.1. Lineage (GTDB taxonomy): Bacteria > Patescibacteriota > Microgenomatia > UBA1406 > GWC2-37-13 > CAWJTN01. Next base: position 995,752 of record CAWJTN010000001.1, on the reverse strand, counting down.
AAACCAAGCAGAGTGATGTATTTTACAAAGATAATGACGTAACGGCTTTTATAGCGCCAAAATGGTGGAAGAATAACCCCGGACATGTTATGGTCATTCCGAATCAACATTTTGAAAATATCTACGATATACCAGACGATATATTAGGGAAAGTATATTCCGCTGGAAAAAAAATAGCTATTGCACTAAAGAAAGTGTATAAATGTGACGGAACCTCGATGAGACAACATAATGAACCTGCAGGTAATCAAGACATGTGGCACTTTCACATCCATGTATTTCCTCGATACATAAATGATAATCTTTACAAACTCCATGATAATTTTCGATGGACAAAACCAGAAGAAAGAGTCCCTTATGCTAATAAATTGAGAAAGTATTTCTCTAAATAAAAAGTAAATACACCTCAGAGGTGTAATTTTTGTTGTCTCAACAACCTTCTCAGCCCCCAGAGGATGAATTTTATATTGATTCTAAAAATTATCAAAATTCTCTTGACTTATTGCGAATCATTTGCAATAATGTAGGAAATGAAAATATTTCAGCAGCTAAAACAGAACGGGTATAGGTTTACAAAACCGAGACAGGAAATAATAAAATTTCTAGTCAGATACCCACTAACAGTCCAAGAAATCTTCGAAACACTGCAAAAGAAAAAGATTGCTATCGATCTTGCCTCGGTCTACCGCACTCTAGAGCTCTTTGTAAAAATGGGAATAGTAAATGAACTAGAGCTTGGAGACGGGAAAAAACGGTATGAGTTAAGAGATGAAGACAATCATCATCATCACCTAATCTGTAATAGTTGTAAGAAGATCGAAGATATTTTTCTCAATGAAGAAATGCTCATGAAAAATATTCGGAATAAGTCAGATTATAAAATAGCGAGTCATAAGTTAGAATTTTTCGGCCTATGTGCCAGCTGTCAATGATATGAATAAAAAATTCATCTCTTTTTTTCTCGTATTTATAGCTTTAATCTTAATAATTCTTGTTTTTGTCCTCGCAAACAAAAATAAGAGCGTTGAACAAACCAACTCAAGCAAACTTCAAATCACAGCTTCCTTTTATCCTCTTTATTTTTTTGCAAGCCAAATAGCAGGTGATAGGGCTCAAGTTTACAATATTACGCCTGCCGGAGCAGAACCGCACGACTATGAACCGACTCCTCAAGATATAGTCCGCATAGAAAACAGTCAGATACTAATCTTAAACGGAGCGGTCGAGGCTTGGGGGGATAAAATCAGAGATAGTCTTCAGGGCAAAAAAACTCTGGTTGTGGTCGCCGGTCAAGGCATATTGAATCGCCAGCTGACGGAAGAAGGCAAAACTTCGACGGATCCTCATGTCTGGCTGGATCCGAAGCTCGCCAAAATTGAGATTGCAAGAATTTTAGATGGGCTAAATAAAATAGACCCAACTAATAAAAATATTTACTCCCAGAACGCAAGTACTCTAAACAGTAAACTTGATGATCTAGATAAGAGCTTTAAACAAGGCCTGGCTAGCTGTCAAAAAAAAGACATCGTCACCTCCCATGCTGCCTTTGCTTACATGGGAAAAGAGTATGGTCTAAATCAGGTGGCTATCGCTGGAATTTCGCCGGATGAAGAACCATCGGCCCAAAAAATGGCGGAGATATCAGACTTTGTCAAAAAAAATGATATTAAATATATTTTTTTTGAAAGCCTTGTCAGTCCCAAACTATCAGAAACGATTGCTCAAGAAACCGGTGCTAAAACTCTTGTGTTGGATCCTCTGGAAGGAATCCCAGAAAAAGACATGCAAAAAGGAGTAGACTATTTTTCTATAATGAAGAATAACCTTAAAAATCTTCAGATTGCTTTAGAATGCAAGACCTAGATCATAAACATAATATTATTGAGATAGAAAATGTTTCTTTTTCTTATGGAAATAGGCTTATCTTGGAAAATATCACTTTTAATATCCATAAAGGAGATTACCTCGGGATAATCGGACCAAACGGCGGGGGAAAAACTACGCTTTTAAAGATCGTGCTTGGTCTCCTTAAACCCGATAAAGGAAAAGTAAAACTATTCGGGAAAGAAATTGCTAACTTTAAGGACTGGTATAAAATTGGCTATGTTGCACAAAAAGCTGTCAATTTTGAAAGCAATTTTCCGACCACAGTCGAAGAGATGGTAGCTATGGGCAGATATGGGAAAAAAGGTCTTTTCCACATGTTGGATAGCCAAGATAAGAAAATTATTGAGCAGTCACTTCGCCAAGTTGAGATGTGGGAATATCGCAACAGGCTTATCGGAGATCTTTCTGGTGGACAACAACAAAGAGTTTTTATCGCCAGAGCTTTGAGTTCAAAGCCTGAAATTATTTTGCTCGATGAGCCCACGACAGGTGTAGACGTTAAAACTCAAACTGATTTTTATACACTTTTAAAGTCACTCAATCAAAATTTTAACTTGACGCTCGTTTTAGTCTCACATGATATCAATGTTGTAGTCCATGAAACAACAGAGCTTGCCTGCATCAATAGAACCTTGATCTATGATAGGAATCCAGAAGATATTTTAATAAGTGATCAGTTGAAAAAAATGTATGGTGAAGGATTGAAACTTGTTTTTCATCACCATTGACAAAAATATGCTCAATATTTTTCAATATAGTTTTGTCATAAGAGGCTTGGAGGCAGGCATAATAATCGCTATCGTTGCCCCCTTGATCGGCACATTTCTGGTTTTGCGAAGATATTCTTTGATAGCCGACACACTGGCTCACGTTTCTTTAGCTGGCGTTGCCATAGGGTTACTTTTTAACTTTAACCCAATTTTAACTGCAATTGTTGTTACCGCCTTATCTTCCTTGGGTATCGAAAAGCTAAGACTTTCAAAAAAGATCTACGGAGAATCTGCCTTGGCGCTTTTTTTATCCGGCAGCTTGGCTGTGGCAGTGGTCATCATCGGCATAGCTCATGGATTTAACGTCGATCTTTTCAGTTATCTTTTTGGTAGTATTGTTACGGTAAAACAGTCCGATGTAACAACGATAGCTATTGTTGGATTTTTTGTCTTGGTTCTTATCTTTTTATTTTTTAAAGAGCTCGTCTTTGTAACCCTGGATGAAGAAGCGGCACAGGTGAACGGAATTCCCGTAAATTTTATAAACACACTTTTGATTCTCTTGTCTTCTCTTACAATTGCCCTTTCTATACCGATCATAGGAGTTTTGCTGATCTCTGCTTTAGTTGTTATACCTGTCCTTACAGCTCTTCAATTTAAAAAAGGATTTAAAGAAACCATTTTAATCTCTGTTGTTTTTTCGATTCTTTCTGTAGTCTCCGGAATTTTTATCTCTTTTTATCTTAATCTAGCTACTGGAGGAACAATTGTTTTGATCGCTTTGGCTTTCTTCTTTTTTGCTATAATAGTCAGACATGAAAAATAAAATAGTTCTTGGAATAATTTCTGGAGTTGCTCTAATTGTTTTGCTCATTATCGCTTATAAACTAACAAACTCTCCTCAACAAGCCTCTTATCCTGAAGTAAACAAAATTCTGCCAACCGATCACGTTAAGTGGTCTCCCGAGAAAAAAAATATTCTGGTTGAGTACAGCGATTTTGAGTGTCCTGCCTGCAAAGTTTTCCATGACATGATCAGGCAGCAGATAGAAACACCCCAAAGTGGACAGGTTGATGTGACAAAAAAGATAACGTTTATTTATAGAAATTTCCCTCTTGACCAGCATCAAAATGCCCAAAGCGCCGCTCAAGCAGCTGAAGCTGCTGGTAAACAGGACAAGTTTTTTCAGTTTATAGATTTGGTGTTCGACCGACAAAACGATTGGGGAGAAAAATCAGATCCCACACCTTACTACCTACAATATGCAAAAGATTTAAAACTTAACGTTGATCAGTTTAAAAAAGATATGAGCTCAAAAGAGGTAAAAGATAAAGTTGCTGCAGATGTTTTGTCGGGAGAAAAGGCGGCAATAGACGCCACTCCAACTTTTTATTTAAATGGAGAAAGGCTTGACAATATCCAGTCTTTTGCTGACTTTAAGCAACTTCTAATTGACGCAGCTAATAAATAATAATGAAAAAAATAAAGATTTGCCTTCTTTTCGGCGGAAGAAGCGGGGAACATGAAGTTTCATTGCAATCTGCCAAATCGATTTATGAGGTTTTAGATAAAAATAAATATGCAATATTCCTGGTTGGGATAGATAAACAAGGACATTGGCTTCTTGGAAACTCTTCAAACTATCTTCTTAACGCCACAAATCCGAAACTTATAGCTTTAAATAAAAACAACACGACTGAAGTCACAGCAATTAAAAAACACACTTCTTCAGAACTGATAAGTCCGAAAAGCGGCCACCCGATAAGTAATATTGATGTTTTTTTTCCTGTTATGCATGGCACCTATGGAGAAGATGGTTCGATACAGGGGTTTTTAGAGCTTTTAGACGTGGCCTATGTTGGGGCAGGGGTTCTTGGATCAGCTTTAGGGATGGATAAAGACGTGATGAAAAGATTATTAAACCATAATGGAATAAAAACCGCAAAATTTAAAGCAATAAAAAAATCACAGTGGGGAAGTGATACATTAAACGACGTTATAAAGGTGTTCGGTTTTCCTATGTTTGTCAAACCGGCCAACTTGGGATCATCTGTAGGCATAAACAAAGCCAAAAATAAATCTGAGTTGGAGAAATTCGTTAAAGAAGCATTTTTGTATGACACAAAAATACTTATAGAACAACCTGTGAAGGGTAGGGAAGTGGAATGCTCTGTTTTGGGCAATGATAAGCCAATAGCTTCGTTACCGGGAGAAGTTATTCCTCAACATGAATTTTATTCCTACGAAGCCAAATATGTCGATGAAAACGGAGCAATTTTAAAGATTCCGGCCTCAAATCTAGCAAAAAAAACGATTAGAAAAATTCAAGAAACTGCGATAAAAGCCTTTAAAAGCCTTGAATGCTCGGGTATGGCCAGAGTAGACTTCTTTTTAGAGCCTAATGGAGAGGTAATAGTCAATGAAATCAATACAATACCAGGTTTTACTAAAATCAGCATGTATCCAAAATTATGGGAAGCGTCAGGACTTCCTTATAGTAAACTTTTGGACAAATTAATTGAACTTGCCATGGAAAAGAAAAAAGAGAAGGGTAAATTAAAAAGAAGTTATACTTGATGATATTCCACCCATCTGTGGTATCTAATTCTTTTGGCCAAAACCACTTCATCATCGCTCATTCTCTTTGCGTATTTTATTTCTCCACATAAAACCGATTTAAATTGATCTGGAACGTTTGGATTATATACACCCCACATATCTTTGAGTAACATGTCCCGCAATTGCAACATAACTACATGTGTTAACAACTCACTATTTTCAGCAATAAATTTTCTTTTATCATCGCCATCATAAAATTGAACCCCAAAATTGGAACACAATTTTTTTGTTGCAGTATAAATCATATTTTTATCTAGTGGTACTCCTACAACAACATCAAGATGTCTGGATTTTGGGACGGGAGGAAATCCCCTTTGTACGGGCCTAGATCTTGGAATTATAGCAAGTGGAACAATATGGGCATTTATATTATTCGTTATTATTTCTGCCACTAAAAATCCTAGAGATCTTTCAGCTGGACCTAAAGAACAAGAAGGACTTCTGTGCCCTTCTGGTGCGAATTCTGTTATTGACCCTTCAGAAAGTATTGCTCCAGCCATTTTTTTAATCAATAAAGGATCATTACCTATACTTGGGTTATTATTTTTTTTAACTTTATGATCATCTTTTCTATCAATATTATCATCTTCTTCCACAATTCTATTTTCGTATCCTTGTCCTACTCCCCAGAGTTCTGCACCTCCAACTTTCCCAAAAAAACTCATTCCTATTTTATACTCACGATTTACTTCAGCGTAACCTCTTGAAACTGGGATTATTAGACGATATCTAGATCTGGAAACATTGGCTAAGGCTCTAGCAACTACTCCCGAAGCAACAAATTGATCTGCATGATTAGTATGATTAAAGATGATAATAGCTGGATCAGGATTTTTTAGTATAGAGAGATTTTCTAGATTAGTGACATTTAAATCTAGCCAATTTGAAGAAAAAGCGTCTAAAGCCCACCTACGAAAATCTAAATTTTCCAATCTTTCTAACATAAAATTATTGATTATTATATCATTTAACTATGAGAACATCTTATTGTACCTGTATAATTTCAACCTACAACGAAGGTGAACGTTTGCTTGTGGTTTTAAATGAAATTACTAAAGTTAAAAATCTAAAAGAAATAATTGTCGTAGATGACGGATCAGAAGAAAATCTAAAATTCGAAACCCTAAATCCTAAACTAAAATATCTGAAATTTAAAAAAAACTTAGGTAAGGCTGGAGCCATTTGGGAAGGGTTAAAACATACATCAAGTGATTATATTTTAACAGTGGATGCTGATCTCCAACACCTTAATCCCAAGGAAATTGAAAATGCAATCGAAAAAATAACCAACAGTCCAGCCATTGATATGATCATTCTCAAACGCATAAATGGAACACTGGAATCGCAATGGATTAGGGCTGACACCATCTTTTCCGGAGAAAGAATCTTGAGAAAAAGCGACCTTTTGGAAATATTTAAAACAAAACCTAAAGGGTTTCAAATCGAGATTGCCATCAATAAATATATGATGGATAATCATAAAAAAGTTTTTTGGATGCCTTCTTCTGGTATGAATGTTATTAAAAGAGATAAAATAGGTTGGTTAAAAGGCACAATTGACGAACAAAAAATGCATCTAAGTATGATGAAATATGCAGGATTTCTAAACTATTTAAAACAAACTATCTTTTTTTGTAGAAAAAGAGCAGAATAATTTTACTTCTTATAACTCTCCAAGACTTTCACCATATCTGGTCCCTCAAATGCACCATCTCTAATTCTATATAAATAATAAAGGTCGACATCGGATTGGATAACTCCAGGAATTACGGAAACGGCTGCCGAATAGGATGCCTCTTTCACCAAATTAATCACCTGTTGATCAAAAGCCCCATATGGATAAGCAATAGTTTTTACCTCAATTCCAAACTTTTCCTCAAACTTTTTTTTGCTGTCGATTATCTGATACCTTGCTTCTTTTTCTGGAATTGAAGGGAGAGAAAGATGGTCAAAAGTATGATCTCCCAACTCCACCAGCCCACTTGCCAATATCTCTTTTATTTCCTGCTCATTCATAAACCCATTTCTGCCAATAAAATTATAGATGACATAGATCGTCGCCTTCATCTGATGTTTTTTCAAGAGTGGAAATGCAACCGTATAAAAGTCTTCATAGCCATCGTCGAAAGTTAAAAATACACTTTTTGGATTGTAATTAATCCTTCCGGCAAGAATTTCGGGAATTTCTTTGACAAAATAAGTCTCATAACCATTTTCCTTCAATGTTTTTAACTGAATTTCAAAAGTATAAGGAGTTATATCAAGTCTTTTTCGGATAAAATCTCCCAGATCTCTGACATACTCGACATAATGGTAAAGGATTATCGGTAACCTTAAACTTTCAGCTGGTTTTTTAGGAGTCAGTTCCTCAACTTGTTCAAGACCACTAGGTTTGATTGCTGCTTTTTGACTGTAATCCGGCGGCAGAATCGGACTGGTGATTTTAGCCTTCTCTGTTTTATAAGAAAAAATTATAGATAATACGAGTATCAGAAATATTGATGATCCAATTAATCCAAACAAAATTAACGACCAATTGTTTTTCTTATTTACTTTCGCCTTCTTAAATTTTCTTTTTTTCATATATAATTTAATTCATTCTTCATTCTTGGCAAACTGACCAGAAATTTTAGATTTCTTTAACATCAATTTAAAAAACCAAATCGCTAAAACAAAATAGATTATATTTTCAAAAAACGAGATGCCAATCAATGACCATTGAATCAGAGAGTTTGTCACATTGAATCGAGCCGCCTCAAATACATAAGTTATTGGAATAAGATAGGCAACCGACTGAAGAATTTTAGGTAAAACCTGAACCGGAAAAAGGGTTGCCGAGAGTGGTTGAAATATAGGCAATAACCCCCAGGCAAATGCGGAAATTCTGGTGCCAAATCTAAAAATTAATCCCAAAATGAAAATTCCAAATGAAAAGGAAAAAAAAGATAAATTAATAAAAAATAAAATCAGGTTTAAAACTCCCAAATTTAAAACATTGAAATGAAAGAAAAAAAATAAGACAAACGAATTTAAAATAAAAATTAAAACAGCTTTGGTCATACCTGATATAGTAAGCGCAATTAGATATTCCCAGACTGATAAAGGTGTAATGAATAGGTTTGAAAGAGACCTTGACCAAACATTCCAAAGGGTTCCTACAGACACAGAGTACTGAACAATAAAAACCTGAAACCATAAAAGCATTCCAACTAAAATTTTATTAGAAACTTGAGCGCCTGATGTGTGAGTTAAATAATTTGCTAAAAAACCGAATAATATCATTGATATGGATGGCCAAAAGAATAAATCTAAAATCACCTCGACTGAACGAACGGTTATAAAAAACTCCTGTAATAATATTGCTTTAATCCTTAACAGTGACATGTCTTTTATTTCTAGCAAATTGTAAAAAAACATCTTCTAGTGTCGGCTTTTTAATTTCAATGTCAGTAATCCAAACTTCTTGATTACTGATTCCGAAAATTATCTTAGGAATTAATCTTTCCTCCGTCTTAATTTCAACAGTGTGAGTATCAATGAAATTGAATTGCTGTTTTTCTTCCTTTAAAAAATTTTCGACTGCGGATTTATTTTCATCAAACACAATTCTTAATTGTGATTTTTTTATCAATTTGGTTAAACCTAGCGGAGTATCATGAGCTATTATTTTGCCTCTATCAATAAAAACAACCTTATCGCAAATTCGGGTAACTTCATCCATATTATGACTTGTATATAAAATAGTGATGTTCCGTTTTTTTTTGAGTACTTCAATAAAAGATAGGGTTTTATCGGCAATATCTGGATCTAGAGATGCTGTTGGTTCATCCATCAAAAGAATTTCTGGGTCATTCAATAAAGATTTAATAAGGTTTATGCGTGTTTTTTGTCCAGAAGATAAATCATAAAATCTTTTATTAAGAAATTCAGTAACCTCAAAATAATCCATTAGCTCTAGAATTTTCTTTCTTGGATTCTTCATCCCATAGAGATAGGAGAATACAAGTAGATTCTCCCAAACAGATATTCTTCCCTGAAGCATATTAAATGAGGATGTATAATTTATTCTTTGTAGACATTCTTGTCTATTGGTCTCAAAATTTTTATTAAAATATAATATTTCACCCGAGTTTGGTGATGTTAAACCAAGTAGCATATGAATAGTTGTCGTCTTTCCTGCCCCGTTTGGACCAAGAAGTCCCAATATCTCACCCTCCCGCAAGGAAAACGAGATATTATCAACCGCAGTAAACGAACCGAATTTTTTTGTCAGATTCCTGACTTGAAGAACATCTATGACTTTAAATTATATATCGTGTCATACTAAATTACGAATTATTTACGAATTTACTAATATTCGTAGATTCGCACCGTTTAGTATTTTCGTATGCTCCCAATTTGGTATAATTCAGAAATGATCGATATTCTTAAAAAAGCAGCTCTAGCTGCTGGAAAAGTTCAATTACATTACTTCAAAAAGGGAATTTCTGTTTCATATAAAACTTCTCATCATGATTTAGTAACAAAAGCGGACATAGAAAGCCAATCAGTTATTAAAGACACCATTTTAAAAGAAATGATCAAGAAGGGCTTTAAGGAAAACGAGATTGGCTTTATAGGTGAGGAAAAAATGGATATAAAAGGCAAACACACTTTTGTTATCGATCCTATAGACGGTACTACTAATTTTGCTAGTGGCATTGACCTATTTGCAGTTTCAATAGCTTATTTTAAGGAACAAAAACTAATGGCAGGATTAGTTTATCAACCTGTTCATAACATAATTTACTTTGCTAATAAAGGTAAAGGTGCATTTAAGGGAAAACATAAATTATCGGTAATCTACCGTAACCTAAAAGAATCTTTAGCATCGGTCTACCTTAGTTCTTATAAAGAAGAGAGAATCAAAGATATAAAAATAATCACAAGAGTATGTCCGCTATTACGTGGGGTCAGAATTTTAGGGTGTTACGTTATAGACAGTGCATTATTGGCAGAAAATAGATTACAACTTAAATTTCAAAGTAGAGCAAATTTGTGGGACATGGCCGCTGTAAAACTACTTCTGGAAGAAGCTGGAGCAACAGTAACCGATTATTCAGGCAAACCGGTTGTTTTCGAACTTAATGCTCCTGATAAAATATACCAAACCATTTCTTGTCATCCGAAACTTTTGAATGAAATATTGAAGTATTTCGACTATTAATTTAAGTTGTTGAATTCGAAGAATGCGGATTTGAGCCCCGCTTAGCGGGGCGAAAAGACGCAAACGAGAATTATTATGACAAAACCACAGCCATCAAAACGTTTAGCTACAGTACCTGCTAGCCCGATAAGAAAACTCGTCCCTTATGCCGTTGAGGCAAAAAAAAGAGGCATTAAAGTCTACCATTTAAATATCGGAGACCCTGATATAAAAACTCCCGAAGTTATGCTTAAGGTGTTAACCAACTGGAAACAAAATCCTATATCTTACTCTCAATCCCAAGGCGAGCCTGTTTTTTTAGAGTCAATGAAAAGTTACTACAATCAGCTCGGCTTTAACTTTATAAACACTTCACATATACAAGTGACAACCGGCGGTTCTGAAGCCATCTCAATGGCCTTATTTGCCACCTGTGAAGCCGGTGATGAGGTTATCAGCTTTGAACCTTTCTACACTAACTACAATTCCTATGCGGCGGTCAATGGTGTAAAAATTGTTCCGGTAACAACTTCAGCGAAAAACGGCTTTCATTTACCTAAAGCCATAGAAATCGAAAAAAAGATTTCAAAAAAAACTCGGGCGATTCTTTATTGCAATCCAAACAATCCAACAGGCACTGTTTATACGAAAGATGAGGTCGAAATGTTGGTTAGACTAGCTGAAAAACATAATCTCTTTTTAATTTCGGATGAAGTTTACCGCGAGTTTACCTATGACGGCAGAAAACAGGTCTCGCTTTTATCATATTTCAAAGATATTCCTGAACAAGCCATACTTTTAGATAGTTTATCAAAACGTTACAGCCTTTGTGGAGCCAGGCTTGGAACATTGGTAACTTTAAACGAAGAAATATTGGCAGGTGCACTTCGAATTGCCCAAGGAAGATTGTCGTCAGGATTGATAGATCAAACCATGGCTGCAAAATTAACCGAAATCCCAGATTCATATTTTCAAAAAGTCCACAAGGAATATGAAAATCGAAGAGACGTTCTTTACAAAGGTCTAAAAAGTATAAAAGGTGTAACAGTTTCCAAACCAGAAGGTGCTTTCTACTGTATTGTAGGGTTACCTGTCAAAAACGCCGAAGATTTTTGCAAGTATCTTTTAACTGATTTCAATTTAAATAACGAAACCGTGATGATGGCTCCTGCAGCAGGTTTTTATGCAACCCTTGGTCTTGGCAAAAATGAAGTTAGGATTGCCTATGTATTGAACGTGAACGACCTTAAAAAATCCATTGATATCCTCAAAACTGCTCTAAGAAAATATTCCAGTAAATAAATCCAATACTCTAATTTCTTCATGAAAGCGAAGATACCTTTTTCGAACTTTTAAGGAGCCCGATGACTTTTGGAGGGGGTGTTCCTATTAAGTGAGAAAAACTGTATCGAGCTTTTCAATCACCTACTTAACTAATCATTGGAGTAGGGGAGTAAAAAGAGCAAAAGGACAGTAAAAACTGCTAAAACCTCTCTCCAAACTTAATCTTATAGTATTTTAAAAGCCTGTAGAAATTGGGAAAGAATAAGGCTGAATAAAAATAGAGGATAATAGTGAAAATAAAATAATTAATCGATAATTAATAGTTAATTAATTTTTAAATTTTGGACCACTTCCCCGCAACCAGCCACGGTTAACGTCGTAAAAGATACAATTTACGACGTTATATAGGTTCCTTCTCTAGCATTAGTGTATGTCGTTTTTTCTACTATGTGAACTTTCCGATTTTCCACACCTTTCTACGAGAGAATAGTCTCTTCTAACCTCTCTCAATGTTGTAACCAACGCTATTCAATACATTTTGCTAATTTAGTATTTATTTTTTAAATTGAGACCAAGAAAGGAACTTTATTTTTTATAATTTGACTATGTTATTTTGGCCTCTTCTATTGCTCTAATATATCACTTTCGAGGCTAAGTATTTGGAATTGGCTATATATATACTTTGATAGAGTGATTAGTTTTAGAGCGCATTGACTTTCTGAACTTATATTTTCGTGGCTAAATCTCTTATATATTGCATAGTTCGGGAATTAATTTTAGAGCATTATGACATCCTAAACTTATTATTTTGAGGCTAAAATGATTATGCAACGACAATAAGAATAAGAAGAATTTAGAGCAATACAGTAATCTAAATATATCATTTCAAGCTTCAAAATTTAATTAGTTATCCACAAGGGTTAAGGCTTGTTTAGAGTATAGTAACAGTCTAATCTTTTAAAATTAGCCTTGGATAGCGCTTCTTTTTTTAATTAGCAAGTCTAAGTTTTGAATCTAAACTATGTCCTATAGTTATAAATGAGTTTAAATTATTATAGGATATTAACTCACGTCCGTTAATCTATCTTACTTACCGCCTTTAGCTCTACCCTCTTCCCCATTAGAACTTGTCAACTTTTTCTTCTTGAAAAGTTTTACAAGTTCTTATGTCCACCAAAGATCGCACTTCGCAACGCCGAGCGAATAGCGAAGATTTAAGTTGCGAAGTAAGATCAGGTGGATCTCTCCCCTTTCACCAACTTATTGACAATAATGTTATTGCTAAAACAATTAACCAAACTACTACAAATTCTCTTACTGTCTCTTTAAATAATCTTTGATCCACGAAGTTATAGACTAATCCCGCTAGACTATAGTAAGAAGAGGTAAGAAGCAGGGCGAAGACAGATGCTTTCAAGGGCACAAATGATCCAATTATTGCTATTTCGCTCAAAACAATGGCAATAAATAACCCTAAAAATTTAATATTTCGGTCTAAATATAAGTTTAATTTTACCGTCCAGACAAGCTGAATCCCAAAAAGAAAAGCAATGATGGCAATAGCTAAGGCATTTAGGAAAAAGTTAAGTTTAAAAGAAAAAAGCGTATTTAAAAGAAAGAAAATAACCACCATTTGGTAAAAATAGTTGATAGAAAAAGCCGCTCTATAAAGCTGAAGACTCTTCTCTACCCCAACATTAAAAATATTGGAACATAGAAGAACTGCGTAAATTGAAATACCATAAATCAGCACAAAGGGCAATCTGGTTATCCATCTAATGGGAAATAGAAAGTAGACTAGATAAAAAGAAACGGTCAGGATAATTGGCATAAAAAATAACGTGAACAACTCTATCTTCTCTACTCCCTCAAGTAGCGAAAAATAGGTTAAGATGAAAGCTAAAATAATAAACAAAGCAATAAAGAATATTGAGTAATCAAAGGGGAAAAAAGTAGAAATAAGCATCATTATGGTAAGAAAAACCGCACTGAAAACAAACCTAAGCCTTTTTTCTATCTTTAAAGCTTTTTTTTGAAAAAAAGCCACCAAATGACGGAGATATTCTTTTAGTTTATGCATATCTCAAAATCGGAAAATACTTTTTGAACATCATCCAAACTCTCCAAGGCTTCAACTAATGCTAAGTTCTTTTTTACTATTTGCTCATTGCTTATAGGAACTGATGTTTGAGGCTTAAAATCAACCTCTGCAATACCTATTTTAGAATTTCCTAAATAATCATTTATTTTACCTAATTTTTCAAAGGGAAAATATACCGAAAAATATTCATCATCCTGATCAATATCAAAAGCCCCAATCTTATCCGCAAAAGCAAATACCTGTTCCTCGCTTATCTCTTTTTTATGGAATTTAACTAATCCACACTTATTAAATAAATAAAGAACCGATCCTTTGTGGCCTAATTTACCTTCATGTTTTTCAATAATATTTCTAATCTCTGATAAAGTTCTGTTGGGATTATCCGTAGTTGCCAAAACAATGAAAGCGGCTTTACCGGGCCCAAAAACTTCGAATATTTCTTCCTTTATCTGATTTCTACCGGGTCCCGTACCTTTCAGAATTGCTCGCTCAATGTTCTCCTTTGGCATGTTGTAAACTTTTGCTTTATCAACAACCATTCTCAATCTAATGTTATTATCTGGGTCTGTAATACCTCCCCCATCTACAACTGCCAGCGTGATAAGTCTAGACATTTTGGAGAATATATTTCCTTTTGCTTTGTCCTTTGCCTCTTTTGCATGTTTGATCTTTGACCATTTATTATGTCCGGACATAACTCCTCTATTATACTTGACAACTCTTGTATTTAACATATACTTTTACAATAACTATGGAAGACCTACAACTTTTAGAAAGCGAAGCAGTAGATGCAGCGATTAATTTTGATTGGAAAGTCGCAATAGAAATCAATAAAAAAATAATTGGGATTGATAAAAAAAATCTTGCTGCCATTCTTAGAGTAGGATTTGCTTATCTGCAGATGCAAAAGTTTGATGAAGCTAAAAAATATTATCGAAAAGTGCTAAAAATTCAAACAAACAATAACGTAGCCAAGGAAAATCTAGAAAGAATAAAGGTTTTGGAAATAAAGTCAACCAAAAGAACCAAAAAATCACCAATCTACTTAGACCCCAGTCTTTTCTTAGAAGTTCCAGGAAAAACTAAAAGTGTGGTTCTTGTGAATCTTGGTCAGAAAAATATTCTAGCTCAACTTTCTGTTGGTCAAGAAATTTATTTAATTATTAAGAAAAGAAAAGTTGAGGTTAGAACCAAAGACAAAGAATACGTTGGGAGTCTTCCTGATGATCTCTCGAGAAGGCTATTACTTTTTTTAAAAGCCAAAAGTATATATTCTGTTTTTATAAAAGAAGCAAGTTTAAATAGGATTACTGTATTTATTCGGGAAGAAAAAAAGGGAAAAAAAGTTCAGCAATATCTATCTTTCCCACATAATATTCAAGATAAAATGGCGGATGTTTATTCCGAGAAAGAAAACGAAGAAGAAGGTGAAGAAACCGCCGAAGTAGATCTAGAAAAATTAGCCGAGTCTTTGACCTCTGAAGATAACAAAGACTATCTCCCCTATCAACCAGAGAAAGAGGAAGAAGAGAGTGAAGAGTAACCAAGCTCAGCTTGGTTTTATCGAGCTAAGCTCGATAATGAAGCACTTTATCTTTCAAAAAAACAATCGTTCCTTTGATCGGTTTAATCTTCAATAATTTTTTAACATCTTCCGGCAACTCGAAGTCTCGCATCGAACGAAGAGCAAGTATAAAAGAAATTATTAAGATGATTATAAATACAAAAACAAGCATACTAATATGTTAAAACTTAAATGTTAAATGTAATATCCATATCTTAAATCTTTTAAGCTTTTAGATTTTAGTTTTGGTTTTGACATTTAACATTATTTTATCTCCCACTCCCCTTCTCTTTTCCCTAACTGTAATATTATATCGTAAGCTTCAGTTTTTGATCTAACCAATTTACAATCAAAAAAATTTGCGATAACTTTGGCCGTCTGGGAGAAATCTTTATTGTCTTCTTTAACATAACAATTTCTATCTTGGGTATTTACTTCTGACAGATCAACTACTCTAATGCCTTCACCCTGCAAAATTTGTGATATTTTTGATGCTGTGGAATAGCTTTTTGAGTATAAAATTTGAACATTACGCTTCTCATTTCTATAGGTTGTTCTGTAAAAATAGCCTTGATATGTGTCAAAAAAAGTTTGTGTTGAAAAGACTATCCCATCAGCCTGTTTATCATATGGAATGTTTGAAATAATTTTAAATTGACCTTTCGTTTTCCCGAAAAATAGCATGAAGACATATAGTCGGTCGAGGAAATGTGCATTACTTTTCCCAAAAAAGATTAGATAAGAACCAGGAAGAAAGAAATTCTCTTTTTTTTCTCCAAAATAGATTTTAATTTTATCTGAAGAAGCACTCCGATAAAAATAGTAGTCAATAATACTTGAGGTCATCAAAGAGTATGTTTTTTTAATTAGATCCGGGTTTTTTTCAAGATCAACAAGCTTTCCAAGAGCTCCAAGCCTGTATTCTCCATAGCCTCCTGGAATTGTAACCACCAAATCTGGAAAGAAAGGAACATCATAGTTAACATTATCACTAAGACCCATTGAATAATAAGTAGGATGCTCATCACTAAAAACAATATTTATTCTGTCTTTATTCTGAAAAAAAGCCGATCGATAAAAATTCTTCCCAACAATATAAATTAGAATAATCAATAAAAAAAGAAGGGTTAATTTGAACTTTGAACTTTGAACTTTGAACTTTTTACTCATGCCATCCCATGCTCTATTTTTAATCTCTTAATCCTTCTAGCAATTTCTTCTCTATCAAACCCTCTCCACAAAAGTATTCTTCTTATTATGGATAAAGAAGCTTCAAATTCTGGATGAATCACGACCTCAACTCCAAGATCTTTCATTCTTTTTTGTTGATCTTCCCTATGAACTCTTGTCAAAATCACAATTTTAGGGTTAAGTTTTTTAGCATTAAAGATGATCATCTCTTGCGAAAAACTTTCTGCTACTGCCGATATTAAAACGCTTGCGTGTTCACACTCTGCATAATCAAGAACGTCGATCTCGGTCGGATCCCCATAAATGATGTTAATTCCTTCTTTCTTTGCACGCTCAACCGTATGAAAGTTATAATCGATAGCAATGAATGGAATATTTGTCAATGTCAAGGCTCTGCCTATATAACGACCGACGCGTCCATAACCGCAGATAATTATATGGTTTTTTAATGTCAAAACATCAATATCAGGATAATCTCGGTCAAATTTATAATTTATGAACTTTTCTAAAAATGGTAGATATTTTTTAATGGTTTTACGAATCTTAGAGTAAATAACATCCTTTTCTTTAATTAGAATAGGAGTTAAAAAAAGTGTAATAAGAACAACGCTCAAAACAAAATAATAGGTATCTCCCCTTATTACTCCATTGTTCAAACCTTGATAAATCAGTATAAATGCATCTTCACCTATCTGGAAAAGAAAAATAGCCAGTGAAAAAGATGTGCGGGAATGAAATTTAAAAAATAGATAGATTGCAAGAACTACCGCAATTTTAATCAGAATGACTAACAAAGTAAAAGATAGTATCGGAATTATATGGTTAATAATGAAACCAGGGTCTATGGTAAGTCCTAGAAAAACAAAGAATACTACGGCTAGAAGATCACGCAAGGGCCTGATTTGAGAAAAAATATGATAATGCTCAAGCGTCTGTCCAAGAAGAACTCCGGCAATAAAAGCAGCTAGAAGGCTGGATAAGCCTAAAAATGAAAAAACAGCTAAAGAGATAAAAATAAAGACGATTATAAAAAGATTTAAGATTTCTCTTGAAACCTTTGCCAATTTGTTAAAAAGCAATGGTATTAACCTATGGCCAGTATAGTAAACAACCCCAAGAACTAAAACAGCCTTTACACTATTTTTAACTACATTTTGCAACAAGTTAACTGTCGACATATCTTTTCCAAAGGAAGAAAAAACAATCAGTAGCGGGATAAATGCCAAGTCCTGAAAGATCAAAACTCCAATTGCTAAACCACCCATTAGGGAGTCTTCCTCTCCCCTTTCTTGAATAATTTTGGAAACAACAGCCGTAGAAGATAAGGAAAAAGCAAAACCTATAAGCAATGACTCTAGGAAAGTAAAATGAAAAAAAATTGATAGAAAAAAAATTAAAATACTGCTTGCCAGAATCTGCAATAACCCTCCAATAATGACAAATTTTCCAAATCGGCGGATGCTGGCAAAATTTGTTTGTAATCCAACTGTAAAAACAAGTAGGACCAAACCTAGCATTGAGAAGTTATTTATAAACTCCTTAGGCAGACGACTGCCAAAGATCACATGCAAGAAGATCCCGCCAACTATGTAACCAATTAAAGGAGAAATCTTGTATTTTACCGCTAGATATCCGCCTATTAGAGGAAAAATTAAAAATATTGATAGATCCAAAAGAAGATTAAAAGGAATCTCGGTCATATTATCAGTATATCACTATGTCAGTCATTTCCTCAGTTTCTGTTCGCAGTCGACGTCGTAACTAGCCTGGGGGAGAATCTTTAGACGAGCAAGAGGAATTGGTTTTCCGCACCGTTCACAAACTCCATATTTGCCTTTTGCCATCTTTAGTAGAGCTAAATGGATATCATCGAGTCTTTTCTGTAACGCTTTAACCTCGGCCTCAATCGTGTCGTGCCCAACCTGCTCTCGAACATCTGTGTCAACCGCAGCATTATCGACTGCATGATCAGGATCCTGGAAAGGATCACTTTTTTTCAACTCTTCTATCTGTTTTTGAAGTTTTTTCATTTCGTCTCGTAAACCAACCGCCAACTGTCTCGTTAATTTTTTTGTAAGCTGCTTTGCCATATAATTTAATTGAACTCCTAAAATAATATAAAAAGTAAAGAGACATTGTCAAGAGTAATACTAAAGAAACTATAGCGTTAAAACTTTGACCCTGCAAGTATATATGGTTGACTTTGTATTTGTCAAATAGAAAATAAGTTAATCCCAGAAACCATAAGAAAAAAAATAAAAGGAAACCTTTGCTGTATTTTTCCTTTCTTATTTCAAATAGAAGTATATATGATATGTAAGCTGCAAAAGTAAAGATTAATGCTTCATAAAAGGCTGTCAGATGCCTAAAGCTGTCGTAGCCTATGTATCTAATCGATAATACCATTTTAGTTTTGGTTCCAACTTCGGACCCAGAAAAAAAAGCTCCCATCTTACCAAAAACCAAAGCCAAGAATATAGGACTGATAAAATAATCAATAATCTCATTGAATTTAATCTTTTTAATGAGAGTAAAAAGGTATAAAGTCAAAAAACCGCCCAATAAAGATCCGTAGAGAGATAATCCTGGATATCCGTTGATCAATATAAATTTTAATAAATCAAAACCGAAGTGATCGAAATTCAAAACTACGTAAATTAATCTGCCAAAAAAAAGAGCTCCGAAAACCGATAGGAAAAGCCCATCGAATATATCCTCTTCGCTATAGGAAGTAAGCCTTATATTTTTCCAGAGCAAAAAACAGGCCCAAAAAAAGGCAAGAACTAAAAATATCCCGAAAGTGTAAATTTTTATGAATCCCAAATCTAAAAGTACGGGAAGCATTCATTTAGTATAATTTACCAAGCATGAAAAAACAACCACTGCGGGTAGGTTTTGACCTTGACGGAGTCCTTCTATACAATCCAGCACGCATCTTTAGACCAATCATTGTTTTTTTTAAAAGAATGTTTATTCCTAAGGAAAAAAATATTTTTCACCTGCCAAAAAACAGATTACAAAAGATAATTTGGCTTTTTCTTCATAAGTCAAGCTTTATGGTCGCATCGGGTTATGAAGAAATTAAAAGGCTTACAAATAATAGAAAAATCAAAGCCTACATCATATCTGGAAGATATGACTCTTTAAAGGAAGATTTTTTTAAATGGCTAAAAAAAATTGAAGCAGAAAAATATTTTACAGGATTTTACTATAACAGCGCCGATGAACAGCCCCACAAATATAAAGAAAAAATGATAAAAAAATTAAAACTGGATATTTTTATTGAGGATAATTGGGATATAGTCAAATATTTAAATGACCAATCACAAATGACAAATGAAAAATGTAAGATATTTTGGGTCTTTAATTTTTTTGATAAAAGAATTCCCTATAAATTTAAGTTTCCCAATTTGGTTGAGGTCGCAAAAACAATCAAAAAACAATGAGTCAAAAAAAAACTAAGGTACTTGTTGTCAGTGATTATTTCTATCCCCACTGGACCGGAATTTCAAAATCAATTTTCAATCTTACAAAAATATTGCAAGAAAGAATAAATTTTACCGTTTTAACCGTAAATTACAGCGGGAAATTAAAATCGTATGAGAAGAATAAAAAAGTAACTATAATTCGTGAACCATTTCTTTTCTCATTCAGCAGAGTTAAATACTCACCAAGTCTTGTACTGAAGTTTTTCCGGATTGTAGGTCAATTTGACGTTATACTTATTAATTCACCCTGTGCCAACATCCTTCCAATCTCAATAATCACAAAAATTTATAATAGAAAACTTCTGATTTTTCATCAAGGCGATCTGGTGCTCCCAAATGGACCTTCAAATTGCTTGATCGAAAGAATATTTGACCTTTCAACGATTATTTCTTTCTATCTTAGCAATAAAGTCTCATCGTACACAAAAGATTATGCTAAAAATTCAAGAGTATTAAAACCTTTTATCTCAAAATTCACTCCAATCCTCCCTATTTTTCTAAACCGCAACCCAAATATAAAGTTATTACCCCAACTTATAGAACTTAGAAAACAAAATAAAATCCTATTTGGATTTGGGGGGCGTTTTGTTGAAGAAAAAGGATTTGATATTTTATTTAAAGCAGTTCCTCTTGTAACGGAAAAACTCTCTAATGCTCACTTTGTTTTTGCAGGAGAAATAAAAATTGCTTATGAAGATTTTTTTGAAAAAATAAAACCCTTATATAATAAAATCCAAAATAATATTACAATGACCGGGTTACTTGACGATAAAGACATCAATTATTTTTATAATACAATCGACTATGTCTTAATTCCTTCCCGATCCGATTGTTTCCCACTATTTCAAGCCGAAGCGATGCTGTCAGGTAAACCAGCTGTGGTCTCGGATATTCCAGGAGCGAGATATTTAGTCAAAAAAACAGGTTTTGGTTTAGTGTTTGAGAAAGAAAATCCGTCTGATCTAGCTTCTAAAATTCTTGAATTAGTTAAAGAGGGAAATAAAATTAAAAATAATTATCAGAAGGTTTTAGAAATTTTAGATGCAAAGAAAAATGCAGAAAAAATTAGAAATTTTATTGAGAAATGAGATTGATCCTGCTTTTGCTAAAAGAGCAAAATTTATATTTTATTCAGTTGAAAAAGAAAAACCTCAAAGGGTCCTTGATGCTGGCTGTGGAAGAGGATTTTATCTTAAAGCTCTCGGCCACTTTAACTTTATAGAAGAAATTCATGGTGTCGATATTGTTGATAAATATTTAAAAACAGCTAAGCGGAATTGTCGCGGTTCAAAATTTAAAATCCAAAAAGCTAACATCTATTCCCTACCTTTCCCTGATAATTATTTTGATTGTGTAATTTGCTCTGAAGTTCTAGAACATCTTAGTAACGACAAAAAGGCCTTAAATGAACTAAAAAGAGTTTTAAAAAAGGAAGGAACACTTCTACTTACCGTCCCCAGTAAAAATTTTCCTTTTTCCTGGGACCCGTTAAACTGGATACTTATGAGGCTGTTTCATACCCACGTCAACAAAAATATCTGGTGGCTTGCCGGTATCTGGGCGGATCACGAAAGATTATATGAAGAAAAAGAAATAAGAAAAATAACTATGGAGTGTAATTTAAAAATCGTATCGCTTGAACAAACATTACATTGGTGCTGGCCGTTTTCTCATTTTATTCTTTATGGCATCGGTAAAAATATTATAGAACTCTTCGGTGTTAAGGAATTTAATCGTTTCAATTATGAAGATAAAAAAATAACGCAATTTTTTTCCTACATTTTTGACCTACCATCTAACATTTTGGATTCAAGACTTAAAACAAACACTTTTGTAAATTTTGCTTTAGTTGTCAAAAAAGACTAATAATATCCATTCCACTGCTGTTTTTTAAAAATAGTAACCGCGGGATGATCATAGACTGTAAAAGCTTCCTCGGCCCATTGATCATTAAAGGTAAAACAGAAAAGATGTAACAAATAACAGGTTGAAGGATAAGACGTAAATTCGGCAATTTTTTTATAATCCAATTTTTCAGCAAAAAGATCTTTGTAAAACTTGCTCATTTTTGGATACATCTTAGGAACAATGGTTATACTCCCCCATCCCCTATTTGAAGAAAGGATATAATAATCGCCTTTTTTAAAAAGTTCATTCATTTGCTGCCATTTTTCCGGCGTGTCTTCAGCAAAAACTGGCAGTTGTGCGCCTGTAAACTGTTTATTATAGTTGTTTTCCAAAGGTAATGGCAAGCCGTCATCCCAATGTTCGGAAAGAATAAATGAACCGTTGGGTAGATTTTTATAAATCCACTCCGATGCCGCAACTCTAGAATTTTTGTTTAAATAGATTGACGAAAACATCAGAGGCCAGATGAGAAGAATAATAATCAAGATTAATCCTAAGAATTTGCCATTGCTAACGAAGTTAAGTAGGGATTGCATCCCAATCCCGGCAAAAATAGCCAAAAACGGATAGATAAAAATGAAATATCTCATCGACGGACTAAATCTGGTAGATTGATATACAAAAAAAGTAATCAACCAAAGAATAATAATGTATATCTCAACCTTTTTTAACTTTAAGGATAAAATAAACCCAATAATAAAAAATATAAAGCTGACTAAACCAAAGCCAAAAAAAACTATATTCTGAGTGGCAAAGAAAAATGGCTTTTTACTAAACCATTGGATGGCTGGAGGATAATATACCGCTGACGGGCTGGAAAAAGTCTCCTGTTGTAGTAAATTCTCTACAAATATTTTGTTTGGAGTAGGATCAAAAAAGTTGCTACTCTGAAATATATAAGGATCTGCAAGACGAAGAGTAAAGTAGGAAATTAAAAGATAAAAAATGAAATATAAAAGAAATTTTCCTTTGTCATCCTGAACTAGTTTCAGGATCTTTATTAAATTAATGGGATGCCGAAACAGGTTCGGCATAACAGCAAGGGCAAGGAAAAACAAATTTAGGGGCAATATAAAAACAGCAGTGATTTTGCAAGCCAAAGCAAGACCAAAAAATACTGAAGATAAAAATAACCAAGTTATCGTTCGAGCTTGCTTGTCCTCCGTAGCTTTTGCGAAGGAGGATCGAGAACTTTCCTTATTTTGCCTCTCGATTTTACTCGGAGCATAATAATATCTTAGAGAACAATAAAATGAGGCCAACATAAAAAAATTTAAAAATGTGTCAACGGCAAAGAAATGAGAGAGTTGAATTGGAAACACGGAGATGGCATAAAAAAAAGCAGCCCATAAAGGAAAATTTGAAATTTGAAATTTGAAATTTGAAATCTTTTTATTTATCAATAATTCTGCGGCCTTATAAACCAAAACAACAACCAACAAATCCGCCAGAGCTGAAAGGAAACGCCCCTGAATAGTAAAAGCATTATAGTTGTCGTTTCCTAAATTAACTGCTAATATTTTATTCAAAGTCAGCGGAAGAACACCATAAACATAAAACTTAAAACCGACATTGGCAGGATTTAAAGTTGATGCCTTTGGGTTTAAATATTCTGAAAAGCTAGTAGGAATTTTCATCGCATTTCCAACCATTGTCAGAAATCTTTCATCAGGGTGAAGATGTGTATTCGAATCCCAGTTTAAATTATTGAAGCGAAAGAAAATTGATAATAAAACAACTATAATAAAACTTAATTTTTTGATTATTTTCATGAAGGTAAAAACTTTCTATAAATACATAATATATTTTCTACTTATTTCAATAATATATTTTACCGTAACTTTATACAAAATAAACGAAATTCCGGGAGAATGGTTTGGAGATATCTCAATAGTTGGTGACTATGTATCTAAAATATTATCTTTTCAATGGCCTCATTATTTTGAAACATCAGGAGGACCAGCTTATCCTTATATAATAAGTCCTTTAATAAAACTTTTGGGACAGAGTTATTTAAGTTACAAAGTTGCCTCTATAATAATCGGCTACTTTGGTATTATTGCAATATTTTTACTTGCTAAAGAAATATCTTCTTCTCTTAAAATTGGTTTTGTCTCAATGACTATAACATCTGTTTCTTTTTGGTATATAGTATGGGCAAGAATCGGTAATTATAATATTATTGTTCCGTCTCTTTCTTCTCTTACAGTTTATTTTTCTTTAAAATATATAAAATTGAAATCCTGGAAATATCTAATTTTTGGCATCCTCTTCTCCTCCATAGGGCTATTTACTTATCCAGCTACATTTATATTGCCACTATTTTTTATTATTATCTGCTTTTATGGTTTCTTAATAGAAAAACAACTTAAACACAACTGGAAAAAAATTATGATCATTCCTCTTTTGTTTTTACCATCAATTATTATGTTTGTATTTTTAGTTAGAACTAATATTGATACGTTTACAAATGGTTTCATCGGTGAGAAATTATTCAAAATTAGGAATTTGTCAGCAGGTGAGATATTATTTAAGACCTTAAAGTATGCATTTCTTGATCTTAAAATGCTTTATTTCAAAGGAGACAATACTTTTCGCTACAATGTATCAGGAAGCCCTCATCTGGATTTAATAAGCGGTTTGTTTTTTTTACTTGGAGTTTTATTTTGGCTGAAAAAAGAACACATTAAGAATTTTTCATTTATTTTAATCTCGCTTTTTTTGCTTTCTCTTCCGTCGATTTATCCTACCCATCCTGAGGCAGAAGTACCAAACATAGCTAGAACATTTATTATATTTCCTTTTGTAATAATTTTAGTATCTTCGGGTTTTTATTATTGCTATAGCCTATTAAAATCTTACTTTAAAAAAATAACTGTTCAGTTTTTTTTACTACTTTTTTTTTCAATTTCATATCTTAATCTAAATAAATATTTTGTTATTTATCCAACAGGACTACCTGACAAAAATGTTCCATTTGGAAAAATAATAGCAAAATATATTGATTCTTTACCAAATGATACGAAAGTTCATCTTACTTCCTGTTGTTGGGGACATTGGGGTCAACCAGAACCTAAAGGAATATTTTATGTTTTAAACAATAAAGTTGGAAGAAAAAACATAGTAAGTGATAAATTTATCACTTCTTGTCCATCAGCACATTCAAATAAAAGTACACTGTTCATTTTCAATCCAACCGACCAAGTTATGATTAATAAATTTAAAAACTGTTTTCCTAAAGGAATTTTTTTTGAATATATTGATAATTATGGACAAAAAGTCTTTAGCTCCCTATATTTAAAATATACTAAATAGAAGATCTCAATCTTTTTTATTTTTTATAATATGAGAGATTGGGTTTAAAATTTCAAGAAGATTTTTTCCTTCACGTTTTATTACTTTTGGCTCTCCCCTTTTAGGGATTAAAGAGAGTGCTACCTCAAATAAACCACCGTGTTTTTCTTCTTTCACATATAATCTCGCCTTAGCAACGTCGGGTTCTCTTTTTACCAAAAAAGATAGATGATTAAAAAAGCCGCCCACTATCTGGCGGCTTTGTTGGGAAAGATTTTTGGTAATAATATCGATTCTTTTGTTGTTTCCCTCTTTAATTAGGAGCTTCAAAAAATCTTTTGTGGTAATAATACCCAAAGGATGTCTTTCTTTATCAACAATAACTACACTTCCAATATTTTTGTCTAGTATAAGTTTTAAAGCATGAGAGGCACGATCTGACAGGGATAAAGTCAAAGCATAGGTCTTTGCAAAATTCTTTACTTTGAGATGATAAAAGCCTATATGATTTCCCTCTCTTTCTCCCCTATGAGGAGAGTCTTTAGGAGCGATTAGGTAAGATATCAAGTCATAGTGACTTAGTATTCCTTTTAACTTAAAATCTTTTCCAATTACTATTAGTTTGGAAACTTTTGTTTTTTTAAAAATATTTACTGCAGTACTGATTGAGTCTTCTTCATAAACGGTAATGATCGGTTTGTTTTTTTTGTCTAGAATTTCTTTAATTGAGATATTGAAAATTGGCGAGTTTTGATAGGAAGCTAAAAGTCTTCTAGCGGAAATGATTCCCAAAAATTTTTCTTGATCATCAAATACAGGTAAATAATGGATCTTAGACTCGATAAATAGTTCGGCTACTTTTGAAGTTGAATAATTTATTTTAATCTTAGGTGGATGATTTAGACAATGTATAACTTTAGCGTTGGACGGAAATGAGGATTTTATGAGATCGAAATAGGGATTTACAATACCAATAAATTTTCCCTGATCGTCAAAGACAAATCCTGCGTCGTGTGAGGTCCGCATGCGTGAGAGGGCATGGGAAAGGGTATCTTCCGAAGAGAACTTCAAAATTTTGTCTGTTTTGATTATATCTTTTAGCTCGATCATAAGAGCCTTAGAGTGGCAAAATTTATGATACTCCCCAATTTATATGAAGTCAAGGCGAAAAAAGTGCCGCGGGAGGGAGTTGAACCCACACGGTGTTTTCACACCACAGGTTTTTGAGACCTGCCTGTCTGCCAGTTCCAGCACCGCGGCGCTATGAATATTATAACTTATTTTATAAGTAAGAAAATTTAAAATGCAGTAAGTAGCTTTAAACCATTTCTACTTCAGGAGTAAGTCTAATGCCGCCATTCTGGGGATTAATAACTTGCAGCAATGGAATGAAAGGATTTTTAGGAATTATATTAGTTCCCGGATATGGTTCCGCATTGACCGTCAAACCAATTCCATGATCTATGTAATCCAATATTGAGAACATAATTCCTGAATTGGGATTCATAATCCCTTCAGATCTTAAAACCGAATCTTTAGTAATTGCGACTGTAATATTTTTTCCACAACCGGTCGGAAAAGAATAAACATTAAAATTATGTGGTACGTACTCTATCATATATAAAACATCCTTCATCTTTCCTTGTCCTATCAACTGATGCGTAACCTGTTCAACAGAATCGTGCATATGGACATATAATCTTAGTCTCGGAATAGATAAGTTACCATTAGGATCAATAATATAGCCGTCTCCTTCTGGTGTTTCTCTTACTCTAACTCTTGGTGACAATGCAAATGCTTTAGCTATCTCATTTAGTTCAATTGTTAAACCAACATAATGACCACCTTTTCGTCCAAAAACATATATCGCATCTGCATAAACTCCCATGGGGTCTTTTTTTCCATCTCGTTTATAATCTGATTTAGGTCTTATGGAAGCAGCACCTAAATCTGTATCTCTATTCATGTGACCTTTATCTATATTAAACCTTCCGGAACCCGTAGAAATCAGTGCGCCTGTAACATTTTCCATTTCATATCCAGCTGGTAAAGTAACGTAGGGGGAATGTATTACTCCAGCACTTTCCGACTGCATACTCCATCCCATATTTTTATTTATTTCCTTTTCTCGTCTTTCGCTTACCAAGCCATGAACATTAAATGGCTTATCAATATGACGCATTTTTCTTAATTCTCCGAATCCTTCCACTAAATAGTCTGGTTCTTTTGCGCTTGCCCATTCATAATCATTTACAGCTTTAAATACCTTTATAGGATCCTCCGGATCACTTGTGCAGGAATGTATGCCGATCCTGTCCCTTAACTTACTCATTGCTTGAGGATCACGTTTATCTATAATAAAAAATTGACCTTCCATAGTTGAAAACCCATAATATTCTGGATGATCAATTACGATTCCCAAAACGCCCAATCTTGCCATTGCAATTCGGGAAATCCTTTCTTTCTGTCTTTTTGAAAGATCCCGTAAATCCTCATTTGTTGAAATAACTGCAGTGTAGTTCTTCTTCAATGTATTAAGCGGCCTAAGAGATCTCACAACTGAACTTATTGCATATTTTTTTGCAGCTTCAAGCGCCATTGCCGGAATTTCTTCTATTCTATCCTCGAAAGATCGCGAAGGATCATCAGGTATCGTATGAAATCCTATGATTGTATCTGATGTAGCTGAAGGTGTTTGAGGTTGATAGTGACCACCATCTATTTGTGCTTGAGTAAATCTAGCTACAAATTCTTTCTGTCCGGCAGTTGGGTTTGTAGGAAAATCAAAGTCTATATGAGTACGACGATGCCACCACCATTTTTCATTGGGAGTTCTAGGAATTTCTTGTGCTAGTTGACGTAAAATTTGAGTAGGACTAAAGGGTTCTGTAGATTGATACCTTAGTATCTCCATAAAATATTAAGTATTATAAATAAACTTTATGAAATATCAATAGTATTTTTATTCATTTTAAATCATAAAAAATATCTACAGCACCTCCACATCATGTGGTTTGGACTCGATCAGGGAACTTTGGGTGATTTGGATAAACTCCGCTTTTCGCCAAAGCTCCTTAATATTTTTTGCCCCACAATAGGAAAATCCTGATTTAACTCCACCTAACAGTTGTTTCACTAACTCCGACACCAAACCTCTATAAGGAACAACTGCCTCCACACCTTCGGCTGCATAAGCTTTTAAATCCTGCATAACGCCGCCATCTCTTTTTTGCCGTTCATGATTTGCCATAACTGATGCCATCCCCCTGGACAGTTTGAATTTCCTATTGTTCCGATAAAAGGTTAACGCAGGACTCTCTTCACATCCAGCGAACAATGTACCTATCATGACAGTTGAAGCACCAACAGCTAAAGCTTTAATAATATCGCCAGACATCCTCACTCCCCCATCGGCTATGACTGGAACTTTATATGATTTTGCTACCTTAACACAATCGGCAAGCGCGGTTAACTGTGGTACACCCGCCCCTGCAACAACGCGTGTTGTACACAAAGCTCCTGGTCCTATTCCTACCTTTATTGCACTTGCTCCATTTTTAATTAGATCCAGCGCACCTTCAGCGGTAGCCACATTTCCAGCGACAAACTCTTTTTTAGGAAACTTTCTAGTTAACTCTCTTAAAACCTTAATTAAAAATGTGCTATGGCCGTGTGCTATATCAATTACAATCACGTCTGCTCCTGCCTTAATTAGCGCCCTTGTCCTATCCATATAATTATCTTTTATACCAATGGCTGCACCGACAAGAAAGCTTTCTTTTTTAACTAACACTACCTCATTTACTTCTTGCTCAATAGTTAAAAAACGGTGGATAATTCCTATACCACCCTCTCGAGCCATTTCGATAGCCATCTTTGATTCTGTCACAGTATCCATATTGGCTGATATAAGAGGAGTCTTCAGTTTAATCTTTGGAGTTAAATATGTCGTTAAATCAACATGATAACGTGAAGACAAACTAGTTTTTTTAGGGATTAGAAGTACATCATCAAAAGTCAAACCCATTTTTTTTATTTTTAACATTTTTTTATTACCGCCTCTCTTTCTGCCCCAACAGAAATATATTTAACTGGAATTTTTGTTAACTGTTCAATTCTTTCAATAAATTTCTTAGTATTTCCAGGTAAATCATCATAAAGTTTACATGCATTCAGATTTCCTGTCCAACCATCAAGTTCTTCGTAGAGTGGTTTCACTTTTCTGTATAATTCGGCATCTCCATCAAAGTAAGAAATTTTTTTATTCTTATATTTATATCCTTTACAAATCTTAACTCTCTTTAGTCCTGTCAGTGTATCTAATCGTGTTAGACAAAGAAAATCAAAATTGCATAGTTTGTGTGATGCTTTTACTACTTCAGCATCAAACCAAGCCAATCTTCTAGGTCTTCCTGACGCCGCATATTCGTGTGCTTTATCACGAAATTCTTTCGCTTCCTTTAAGTCGGTCCATTCTGTAGGAAGTGGACATTCTCCGTTATCCACCCTTGTCATATAAGCTTTTGCTACACCTACTATCTTATGCTTTGACAAATATGGATTTATTCCAGACCCTCTTAAGACATCTGAAGGTAAAATTGACACTGCTGTAACATGAGGATATGCACCCCAATCATTATCCAAAAATAATCCGTTCACCCCTTCGAAAAGAATATTTTTATTTTTTTTAACTGCATCTTCAAGAATAAATAATGTTTCTCGTATATAAGGTTTTAATTTTTTAGCATATTCATTATATTGGGCTAACACCTCTTTGTAATTTATGGACTCACCTCCCAAAGCTTGAATAAATTTATTTTTGAGAACTACCGCTATTTTCAATCTTTCTACAAATCTCTTTTTATCTAAAAGATCATAAATCCTTATCCCTTGATAAGAAATTTTATCCGCATGTACAGGTCCGTTTCCTCGTCCTGTTGTTGGTGAGGTTTTTGCATCTTTGGCAAATAATGCATTAGTTGCCCTATCAAGCATCTTATGATAGGGAAAGACAAGATGGCAGCGAGGAGAAATAAAAAGGCGATTTTTTAAAGATATGCCTGCTTTTTCGACATCATTTATTTCTTTAAGAAGTAGCTCTGGTTCTATCATTACTCCATTAGTGATAAGTATTTTTGTATTTGGATAAAAAACACCACAGGGCAGCAAATGTAACCAAAATTTCCCGTATTTATTGACTACAGTATGGGCTGCTCCTCCACTTCCGTTGTACCTAGCTACAATATCTGATTTTTCGGCAAATATGTCTATAAACTTTCCCTTTCCTTCATCACCCCATTGAGTTCCTATCACAAGAGTAATCATAGATAAAAATATTTAGAATTTATAATTCGCTGCTAATTTAGATGCGTAACCAATATATTTTTCTGGTTTTAGTTCCATAAAATTTATTTTTTCTTTATCAAGTTTCAAAATTTTAATTAATGCCAGATAGTTATTTTTATTCATATGTTTTCCCCTAGTTAAATATTTAACTTTTTCGTATGCCTGTTGATCATTCTTTGACCGTAGGAATATTTGGACTGCTTCAGATAAAACTTCCCAATGTTCATTTAGATGCAACAGCGTTTCTGACTTATCAAGTTCAATTTTATTCAATCCTCTGACTAAACTTCTCCAAGCAAGAACCGTATGCCCCAAAGCTGTCCCAAAAGTCCGTTTAACAGTCGAGTCTGAAAGATCCCTTTGTAACCTCGATGCCACTAATTTCTGTTCATACAAATGAAAATATTGGTTTGCTATTTGAATGTTTCCTTCAGCGTTTTCAAAATCAATAGGATTTACTTTTTGCGGCATTGTTGATGATCCTACTTCATCCTCATTCTTTCTTAACTTTATCTCGCCTAGCATTGTATAATTCCAAAAGTCCTGACAAAGGTTTAGTAAAATTCCATTTATAAGAATAGTAATCTGAAAAAATTCAATCAGGCTGTCGTAGGGTAATATTTGTGTCGTGTTGAGGTTTGGTTCAAGACCAAGTGAAAGAATAAAGTCTTTGCTGAACTTCAACCAATCAACTTTAGGATAGACAAATGCCAATGCATTAAAACAGCCAACCGCACCGTTTAACTTTCCCTCGAATTTAAAGTTGACTAGTTTTTTCTGTTGTCTTTTTAATCGAAAGAGATAGTTTGACAATTCTTTACCAAATGTGGTGGGGACAGCAGGTTGTCCGTGTGTACGTCCTAAAATTGGCGAGTTTTTATATTTTTCAACCAATCCCTTTAGCGAGTGATTAATTTTAATTATTTCCTTTTCGACTATCACCTTCTCGAAATCTCTAAGAAGTAATGAATAGGCTAAATTATTTACGTCCTCTGATGTCAATCCCAAATGAATAAAAGGAGATAAATTCTTTAGTTTCTTCTTTTTAAACTGACTTTGTAAAAAATACTCTATCGCCTTAACATCATGATTGATCTTTTTCTCTATTGTTTTTATCTCTAAAGCATCGTCCAGGGAAAAATTTTTAGCGATATTAATTAAGTCTTTCTTTTTAGAGTTTGAAATTTTAGGTGCTATTTCATAACTTATCAACTTCAAAAGATACTTTATTTCTATCTGTGTTCTGGACTTGAAAAGAGCAAATTCGGAGAAATATTTCTTTAGATCTACTAATGAAGACTCGTATCTACCATCGATGGGAGAAATATTGGTTAGACTGTTATTCATTGAAGATTGCAAATAGAACTCTATATTTGTAGCAGAAGAATACTAATTTGTCAACTGACTATACTTTCTCCGGTTGGAAGCTTTATGGGATTGTCATATTTATATGGCACTCCAAGTTTTATGCATATCTCTGCTTTGGCCAACTCTCCTCCAATAAAAACTCCATGGTCCACTCGAGAGATTAACTGCAAATGTTTGATTTTATAAAGCAGTTCTCTGGCTGTTCTACCTTTTATTTCAAATAATAAGTTTCCTGTTTTCAAATCTTGGAGTTTAACTTTAATTTTCTTATCGACCACCTCAACATTTACAACTCCTCTAGGATCCGAATCAATTATTGGGTCAAAAAACATTCTCGGATCTTTTTCATCGATCAATTTTTTTATCAAAGATCGCGTACTATCCCAGTCTCTTTTATAAATGTGGGCCGATTGCGACTCAATAATAATAAAACCGGATTTGTAGCCGGTTTCCCTTGATATTTTCCCAAGCAACTTTGTTATACCGAAATAATTATAAAACCATGCCTTAAAGATATCGTGGCTTCGGACAAACACATGGACGTCGATTATATTCTTTCTGACAGAAAAAGATAGTTTGAAAAGACATGGTCTACCTGACTCAAGCTCGGTATTTCGCCAGACATCCCATAAGACAATTTCTTTATCAAGGTCCTCCTTTTTCCTTTTAATTCTATCGATGACATACTCAACTTGATCTATAGGTTTTAATAAAGCTTCGAGCATTATTTTTATTTTTTTCCTAGGTGAAAATCGGCTTTTTTCGATTTCTTTTATTAATTTTTTTGCTTCTTTTTTCGGTAAACGAGAATATTTTCCCAAATATTTTTTTACTTCTTTATAGCCATTTTTTTTAAAAAGTCTAAATACAGCATCATCAATCTCCGATGGACGCGGATAGGCAAAAATCAACTCAGAATAAAGATAGGAGTAATCTCTTGGTCTTTCAAATTTATAAACATTTTCAAATAATTTTATATTGTAAAAATCAGGAGAAAATTGAGTTCTATAATAATTTTCTAAACTTTCTTTTGATATATTTAATTCTTTACTATTAGTTAACCAGTCAGGAAGAAAGATCGAGTCTGGATCTTCATCTTCAACAACAACTATCGCGCCTCTGATTTCTTTTACTTCTTCGCTCTGCCTATCAATTATCTCCTTATCGCCATATCTCCATGTATGATGCAGTAAGGAAAGATATCCATCTGCCCCTTTTTTGACCCGAATCGGATAAATATAATTTTCTGAAGGCATCGTATCAGGTGCTTTAACTACAAAAGTTGGAAAGATAGTTTTTTCCATATAGGGTTGCTCATTTAAAGTTGGGATCATTGATTCTGTTAATTTTTTTTGATCGCTTAGATCGATCAGATTTACATTAGTTCTTATTTTTTCGAAAATTTTTAAATCTACCTCATTAACAATTTTGACTGACAGATTTGATACTGGGTTTTTCCATAAAGCCGATAGGTTGTTTCTACCTTCAACTCCGATTGGAGTATTGCTTAATTTGTCGGGAGCCCAAACATAGAGTCTCCTAATTTGTGGATTTAAAGCAAGATTGTAAAGAATAATATTCGCTCCGAATACCGATCGAAGATTACCGACAATTGCACATTTATCTACAAGCCAGGGGAAAAATTTAATTATGGTATCCAAACTTTGCCAAACAATACATAAAGCCGACGAGCTCTTTGGATTCCCTACGGAAACCGGATACTCCTGAAATTTAAAAAATTCTAATCCCTTTATTTGACTAATAAAATTGGCCATAAAAAAACCCCGCTTTGGCGGGGTAAGTTTTCTTAAATATTATTTAATTAATAGATTTAACCCGCCTAAAGAAGCGGGTGAGCTGATGGGGAAAAATTGTTTAAAACATCAACTCGTGGATTCATGTTAATATACAATATAGCATAGATCTAACAAATGTCAATATAAAAAAATGGTTATCATTTATGTATCATTAATTATTGTTTTTGGAATTATAATTTTATTTTCTTCCAAACATTTTTCCCCTATTCCCTACTTTCCAACAAACAAAAAAGATCTAAGTAAAATAATCCAAGTTCTTGAGCTAAAAAATAATCAAACGGTTATAGATCTCGGCGCAGGAGACGGAATAATAATTTTTAAAGCTGCTGAAGAAGCATTAAAAAAACACTTGAATGCACAGTTTGTCGCCATAGAAATTAATCCGGTATTAATTCTTTTTCTTAACATCAGACGCTTACTACATCCGAATAAACGAAATATAAAGATTGTCTTTGGAGATATGTTTAAAATGAAATTAAACAATTTAACATTTGACATTTCAAATTTAACATTTTACCTGTATATCTCGCCTTGGTTTTTGGAAAAAGTATCGAAAAAAGTATTAACTAGTTTTCCGAATGCAAAAATTATCTCATACATGTATCCGATAAAAAGTTTGAAAAAAAAAGAAAGAATAATCAAAGGAAAAAACTCAGTTTTTATCTACAATGCCTAAAATTTCATCCGGCTTATCAATCAAATAATCAGGTTTATTTTCTTCTAGAATTTCTTTTTTATTAAATCCCCAGGTTACTGCAACTATTTTTATTCTAGTTGATTTGCAGGCATCAATATCCCTTATTTCATCTCCAACATATATCGTTTCATCAGATTTTAAATTATTTTTTTTTAGTAAATTTTTCAAAGATTTATCTTTTCCAAAAATATTCGATTCACTATGAATAAAATCAAATATTTGAATATTGTTAACATTTAGAAATTCCTCGATATTTTCTTTAGAATTTGAAGATAGAATACCAAGCCTATAATCTTTTTCTTTAAGATTTAAAAGCATTTGCTTAACTCCTAAAAATAATTTTAACTTAGAAATTTGCTTTTTTAATTCAGTTCTTATTTTATTCACTATAAAAGGAATTTTAATTAACGAAATTCCATATTCCTTGATAACTTCTTTGATTTCTTGTCCCCTTAATTTCTCGACATCTAGCTTTTTCAATTTTGGAAATCCAAACTCGTTTGCATGAATATTGAAGAGTTTAACAACGGCCACAAGAGTATCGGCAATTGTTCCATCGAAGTCGAAGATGACGGTTTTTATCATAATTATGTGCCTTCGCTCCATGAATTTAAGTATTTTTTTTGTTTTTTAGTCAAAGTGTCAATTTTGATTCCTAAACTTTCAAGCTTCAATCGAGCAATTCTTTCGTCAATTTCTTTTGGCACATCATAAACTTGACTGTTTAAACTTTTATAGTTTTTATTTTTAACCAACCACCTCGCGCAAAGAGCATGGTTGGCGAATGACATATCCATAACAGAAGAAGGATGTCCTTCAGCAGCAGCAAGATTAACTAACCTTCCTTCTGCCAAAAGATAGATTTTCTTTCCGTTTTTTAAAGTAAATTCCTCGACATTTTCTTTTATTACTCTTTTTGATTTCGCTAATTCAGATAATTCAGGAATATTTAACTCAACATCAAAATGTCCAGCGTTTGCTAAAATAACTCCATTTTTCATTTTTTTATAATGTCCTTTTCCTAAATTATTTTTACCTCCAGTAACAGTAACAAATATATCACCTTTTTCAGAAGCTTTAATCAAAGGCATGACATAAAAACCATCCATAACAGCCTGCAATGCTCTCACCGGATCAACTTCGCAAATTATTACTTTGGATCCCATTCCTCTTGCCCTGTTGGCTAAGCCTCTACCACAATAACCATAACCGATGATAACGAAAATCTTTCCGGCCAATAGTATATTTGTGGCTCGTAATATTCCGTCAATTGTGCTTTGACCTGTTCCATAAACGTTATCAAACATGTGTTTTGTTGGTGTGTCATTAACCGCAATCATTGGATATCTCAAAATCTTATCTTTAGCCATGGCTCGCAAACGAATCACACCCGTTGTCGTTTCTTCTTGCCCTCCGATTATATTTTTCAAAAGCTCTTTCCTTTTTTTGTGAACTGTTGTTACCAAGTCACAACCATCATCAAGAGTAATATTGGGTTTACTATCTAAAACTTGATTAATACACCAATAATATTCCTTGTCTGTCGCTCCTCGCCAAGCATATGTTTCAATTCCATCTTTTGCTAAACTGGCTGCAATATCATCCTGTGTCGATAAAGGATTTGATCCTGCAAGGAAAACTTTGGCACCACCTGATTTAAGAACATTTACTAAAACTGCGGTTTCTTTTGTAACATGTAGACAAGCTGCGATTGAAAGATTTATAAACGGTTTTTCCTTTTTATATTCTTTTTCAATGTGAAGTAAAACTGGCATTTGAGTCTTCGCCCAGTCTATCTTAAGTTTCCCCTGTTTTGCAAGTTTTGGATATTTAACTTTGCTCATTTTTTATTGTGTTTTAATATAACAAACGATACAATAGATTGCAATGAAAACCGTTGTTGTTACTGGAACATTAGCTTATGACTACATATTTGACTTCAATAATTATTTTTCAAATTATATTCTTCCAGAAAAAATTCACCAGATCAACATCTCTTTACTTACGGATCATTACAAAAAAAGCTTTGGAGGAACTGCCGGCAACCAAGGATTTTACTTGAGTAAATTGAATCATCCAACCTTAATATTGGGAGTTGGCGGAAATGATTTTTCTGAATATAAAAAATTCTTATTTCGTAATAAAATAACATCTGATTTTATTAAAATTTATAACCAAACTCATACTGCTGCCGGATTCGCAATTACTGATAAACGTGATAACCAAATTTGGATGTACTCTCAAGGAGTAATGAGATTTACAAAAAATTTAAGTCTTACTCCTTTTCAAAAAAATTCCAAAAATATTATCGTACTAATTACTCCGAATGAACTGAAAGCAAAGGAAAAATTTATAGATGAGTGTATTAAATACAGAATGGAGTTTGTATTTGACATGGGATTCAATATTCCTCTTGCGTCAAAAGAATTGCTTTTGAAAGGAATAAAATTCGCTAAAATAATTTTTGGCAACGACTATGAGATAGGACTTATTGAAAAAAGAACTGGAGCATCTTTCGCTAGTAGTTTGAAACAGAATCAAATTTTGATTACTACTTTTGCAGATAAAGGATCAGAAGTATTAACTAATGGTAAAAAATACAAAATTGGGATTTGCAAAGTGAAAACAATTGATCCAACAGGTGCCGGAGATGCATATAGAGCGGGGTTTATTTACGGCTACCTAAACAATTTTCCTGTAAAAACTTGTGGGTGGATGGGGGCAGTCACGGCCTCGTTTGCTGTTGAGGTAAAAGGTACAATGAATCTGAAATTTAACAAGAAAGAATTTGAAAAAAGACTTTCTAAAGTTCAAAATCTTAAGTTCAAATGACAAATCAAATCCAAAACCTAATTTGAACTTATATAATCAAATATGGATTTACTCTATAAACTTGATCTTAACTTTACAAACTTCATAAATTTCATTATCCCCCACAATCAGCTCTTTACTCTTTTCTTTTCTTTCTTTTCCCAACGAGGTTACTCTATTTTAATTTGGATAGTTATTTTGGCTTTACTTTTTATTTTCGAGGAAAGCAGAAATCATAAATTTATAATTTATTTTGTCTTAGTTTTTATCTCTTCAATAATCTTGACCACCATAATTAAAGATGTGGTTAAAAGAACAAGACCGTGCCAAAACAGTTTAACAACCCAGCAATCTAACAATTATTCTTGCCCTTCTGACTATTCCTTCCCCTCCGGCCATGCGACAACAGCTTTTGCTTCGGCTGTAGTCTTTGCTGCTTTTGATAAAAAAAGAAAGTGGATTTACTATCTTATTGCTTTTTTAATCGGCCTGTCACGAATCTACCTCGGAGTACACTATTTTTTTGATGTGTTTGTTGGAGCAATTTTAGGCGTTTCAATTTCTTTATTAATTTTTAAATTAGGAAGAAAAGTAAAACACTTCAATTTATTAAAATAATGAAGTAACCATATCTACGCTCAAAAATTTGCAATTTACAAAAAATATCCTACAATATAAATTAGTTCTAATCATCTATGTCAAAAGAAGTAATATTAGCCACACACACTGAATGAAACTTTCAAGAGGGGTAATCCTGCATACGAAGTATTAGATGAGTTAAGAAGTTTACCTAAACCAATTGTTGTAGATTTTAACGAGACGATTGCTGACTCATTAACACCTTTAACTTTAAATCCAGAAGCGCCTAATTTTTTAAATGAAGCAAGAAAATTAGGCCAGGTTTGTATTGTTACTACTTCAGATCATAGGGCATGGAATATATATGAGGATTTTTTAAGGAAAAATAATTTATGGAGGGATGATTTGGTGTTAATGGATATATCAGCGTGGGTTTTTATTACTCAACATGCTGCATTTGAAGATATTAGACCAGGAAGTCAGACATATACAGACAAGATTGTAGAAGAATATTTGCAGTTAATACAAAATATTGGCAAACAATTTAATAAGAATGATTTTCTTGATGCTGTACCCGCTAGAAAAAGAATAGCTCCCCTTTTTGCAAAACCTTTTGATATCCCAATAGTTGATGATTCACGTTATGCTACTGAAAACAATCCTGGTATGCTTGGAATACGTGTAAAACCCTTTGATCCTAAAGGTGTTTTAGGGAAAAGAACTAGTGGCTATTCACTAAGTGAAGCATTACAAATAGTAAGAAATCATTATTCTAGAATCTAATTATCCACCTACAACATTAAACACACCCCTATACATTCCCATCGCACAGGAAAAATTGATAACTCCCTCTTCAGTTGGGGTAAATTCGATTACGTTTTGACCTTTAGTTAAAACCTTTTGTATTCCTAACTTTGGCATCACCAAATATCCCTGGCAGCCAAAAACATTATCGCCATTTATATTCCATCTGACAGGAATATTTTTCTTAACAGTAAAATTATTTGGGCTGTATCCCGTTGAGTTGACATTCATGCTTACAACTTGAACTCCATCTCTTAAGCTCTACATTTGAGCCTAAAACTTGGTTACTGGTTTTTCCTAAAGAAATTGGGCTGATACCGTAAATTCCTAAAAAATTATTTAGATAAAATAATCCGATCAGAAAAACTAAGGTCCCCATCACCTTTTGAACCATCGGAAAATAGGAAGATTTTGTCAGAGAAGATGAAGTAAATCCAATGGTTAACAACATAGGCGTGGTTCCTATTGCAAACACAATCATAATCAATGAGCTTGTCCATGGATTGGCCAAACCTAAAGCGTAAAGTTGAACTGTCTGGGTAAAACCGCAGGGCAAAAGATAAGTAATGGCACCGAGAAAAAAAGCAGTTTTTTTTGGATTTTTTATCAATCTATGTTCCAATTTCTCAAAAATATTTGTGGTGAATCTTTGGGTAAAAAAACTTTGCAAGGATATTATTTTTGTCATATCCAAACCAATGATTACCATAAAAAAAGCGACAAACATCGTCAGTAGAGATGAAATTTGAAAATTGCTTATGAGAGTTTTACCAACTAAACCTGCAATAAATCCAAAAAAACCGTAAGAAATAATCCGTCCTAAATTAAAGCTAACTGCAGGTATTAAATTGTTTGATTGTTTCATTGTTGTATTGTTTAATTTCCCTACAGTAGCCAAAAATAAAGCGCCTGAAGTCGCCATACAGGTTGAAGTTGAGGCAACCAAACCTAGAATAAAAATCGTTGAGAGTGTCAAGGTAGAACTGGCTGAAATGCTGGGGATCAAATTGAGTTCCTGAGCGAAATAAAACAAAATAAAAATAATTAAAGCGATTGCTCCAAAATCAAAAAGTCTTTTTGACAACGGCTCCATTTCATATCCACGCTCAGCGTGGTTATTATCGAGCTCAGCTCGATAACCAAACGGTTCTATTTTTTTATTTACCAAATCTTTTTCCTCTTCTCCAAATTGTCCTACGTAAGAAATCTTCACTTCCCGCTTCCTATGATTTGCTTTGACATCTTTGACATTATGAAGTTCTCTGAATTTATCATTCATCATTATTTCGCAGGAAGGACAATGCATCCCCGTAACATAAAGAGTCGCTTTTTTTATTCTCGCCATATTAAAAATTATATAGAAAGGCTTGACAAAAAATCTACAATACTCTAATATATCCCCATAGGGGGGATTTGTCAAGAGTAATTTCTTAAAAATTAAAAATTATAAATTTAAATCATCATGTTCAGACCAAAAGATTTCAAGGAAAAAATTTTGCATCGCTTAAAAATTTCTCAGGGCCACCTCAAAAAAGTTATTGAAATGTTTGAAGAAGATAAATATTGCATCGATGTCCTTCATCAATCTCAAGCTGTCCAAAGCGCACTAAAAGAAGTTGATACTTTAGTGCTTGAAAATCATCTAAAAACCTGCGCTTCAGATGCAATTAAAAAAGGAAACAGCATCGAAGCAATAAAAGAGATCATAGAAGTATTTAAAAGATCAGAATAATATGAGTTTAGATAAATTATTGGTAACAATTGCTGGAATATTTGGAATTGCTTTAACCTACTGGTTTTTTTTGCTGAAAAAAGAGAAGGTAATTGAAGTTAAAGAAAAAATCACTATAACTGTAGATGGAGGTTATGTGCCGGAAACTATTTCTATTCCAAAAAATAAAACAACGTCTATCACTTTAATTCGTAAAGATGCTAATCCTTGTTTAGAAGAAGTTATATTATCCGATTTCAATATTAAAAAATATCTACCGATGAATAAAAAAGTAAAAATTGATCTGACTCCAAAAAAAACTGGCGAATATAAATTCTCCTGTGGAATGGGAATGTTCCATGGAAAACTAATTGTAAAATGAAGAAATCATTTTCAATTAAAGGCATGCATTGCGCGTCATGCGTTTACACTTTGGAAAAAGCTCTTTCTTCAGTTCCTGGTGTCTCTCTGGCAAATGTTAACCTGGCAACCGAAAAGGCAACTGTCACGTATGATTCAACAAAAGTTAACGATCGATCCCTAGCTCAAGCAGTAGAAAACGTCGGATATGAAGCTTTATTAGAAGATAAAGTCCAACATGTCGATCAGGAAAAAATTGAAAAAGAAATTGAACTTAAAAGATTGCAACTGAAAGTTATCATTAGTTTATTTTTGGGTGGATTAATCCTTTGGGGTAGTTTTCCGATTTTAATGAACACTTCGCTACCCTTTTTAAGAAGTCCATTAATTCAGCTTTTATTAGCAATCCCTGTGCAGTTTTGGGCAGGACTAACATTTTATAGAGCAACAATTCCGGCATTAAAACATAGAACGGCCAACATGGATACTTTAGTTGCCTTAGGAACGTCTATCGCCTTCGGATATTCTGTTTTTGTTACCTTCTTTCCTAATATTCTAATGTCTAACAATCTAAACACTACACCTTACTTTGATGTGTCATCCGTAATTATTGCTTTGATATTGTTGGGCCGTTATTTTGAGGCAAGAGCTAAAATAAAAACTTCCGATGCAATAAAAAAATTAATCGGGCTGCAAGCAAAAACTGCTCGAGTAGTCCGACAGAACAAAGAGATTGACATTCCGATTGAAAACGTCAGGGTTGGAGATTTGATCAGAGTAAGACCGGGTGAAAAAATTCCTGTTGACGGAGTAATTATCGAAGGAGAATCATCAATCGACGAATCGATGGTCACAGGCGAAAGCATTCCCGTGGATAAATTTAAAGGTGATACTGTCATTGGCGCAACTATAAACAAATCCGGAACCTTTCTCTATAAGGCAACAAAGATTGGTAAAGAAACAATGTTAGGCCAGATTATAAAACTTGTTGAAGAGGCCCAAGGAAACAAAGCACCAATCCAAAGGCTGGCAGATATTGTTTCTTCTTATTTTGTCCCAATTGTCATCATGCTTGCCATTTCAACTTTTATCCTTTGGTTTAATTTTGGTCCACAACCGGCATTTATTTTTGCAATGTTAAACGCCATTGCCGTCTTAATTATCGCTTGTCCCTGTGCCATGGGCTTGGCTACTCCAACTGCAATAATGGTCGGAACCGGAATCGGTGCACAGAATGGAATTTTGATTAAAGATGCGCAAGCCCTTGAGACTGCAAATAAAATTAAAGCAGTGATTTTTGACAAAACAGGAACCCTGACTAAAGGTAAACCTGTGGTAACAGATATTATTACTCTCAATAATAGCAGCATGGAGAACACCCCCGAGGTGTTGCGTGATAAAAGCTCAAACTCCACCTCGGGGGTGAAAGCTGAAAACGTAGTTTTACAACTAGCAGCTTCATTAGAAAAATATTCAGAACATCCGCTTGCAGAAGCTATTGTAAATGCTGCAGAGTCGAAAGAACTTGTGCTGAGCTCCGTCGAAACATTTAAAGCAATAACAGGAAAAGGCGTTGAAGGAATAATTGATGGAAAAAAAGTTTTTGCAGGAAAAAAACTAGATGGATTAAATAATTTGAACAGGATTTGAAAAAAAATTGTTAAACCAAGGGAAAACAGTCATTTATATGTATATTGAGGACAAGCCGATTGGGGCAATAGCATTGGCAGATACCCTAAAAGAATCTGCAAAAGAAGCCATTAAAATTTTAGGTAACATGGGAATTAATGTCTACATGATAACAGGTGATAATAAAAATACTGCAAAAGCAATTGCAAAAGAAGCTGGAATCAGCTCAAAAAACGTTTTTGCAGAAGTTCTTCCACAAGAAAAAGAAAAAATAGTCTCAAAGCTAAAATCTAACAGTCTAAAATCTAAAGTGGCTTTTATCGGCGACGGAATTAACGACGCTCCTGCTTTAGCTGCAGCCGATGTAGGGATTGCTATGGGAACCGGAACCGATGTTGCGATTGAATCGGCAGATATAACGCTCGTTAATAAAGACTTACGGTCAGTCGCAAAAGCAATTGAATTGTCAAAAAAGACAATGAGAACTATAAAATTAAACCTTTTCTGGGCTTTTGGATATAACGTAATCCTTATACCTGTAGCCATGCTTGGAAAAATCAACCCGATCTTCGCCTCCCTCACCATGGCCTTAAGTTCCATCTCCGTAGTTACCAACTCACTACTATTAAAACGCCGTAAACTTTAAATTTAGCTTTTTTTGACAGTCTGATATGGTAAAATAAGCTAATAAATTTATATGAGTGAGATCACGAGACTAATTGAAGACAAAAAACCACCTTCTTTATTGGATCAAAAAACCATTGTTGTTGGTTTATTGGCGACAGCGATTATTACAGTTTTACAAAACAATTTTCATATCTTTGATTTAATGAGGCAGGGCCTTTTCTTTGTCGCAAATATCCTTCCTACCCAGCTTCCTTAAAAATACACCAACCATTTATCCAACCTGGCGGGTTGACTGAAAAATTCTAAGTAGTCTGTATGAGAGGTTGAACTTCTTGAATATTAAAGGTAGCTCCGGAAAATTTAAATAGCCCAAACTTACTTCTCTACCCCGTAGAACTTCACCCTATCTCCTCTAAACATCAAATCTATCTCGCCTATCGGGCCGTTGCGGTGCTTCGCGATATATAATTTGATCAATCTTTTACTCTGATCTAAAAGATCCTCGCTTTCCTCCTCATGATATAAAAACATTACAACATCGGCATCCTGTTCTATAGCCCCAGACTCTCTAAGATCGGCCAATTGAGGTTTTCTTGTTCCTCTTTGCTCCACAGCTCTTGAGAGCTGTGAAATAGCCAAAACTGGAATTTTTAACTCCCTGGCTAAATTTTTTAATCCTTGTGAAATCAATGAAACTTCCGTAACTCTATTGTCCATCCGTCTTCCCGAGTCGGCCAGCTGCAGATAATCAACAATTACCAACCTAATATTCTTTTCAACCTTAAGTTTTCTTGCTTTTGTTCGCATCTCTAAAATTGATGCTCCTGGAGTATCGTCTATAAATATTGGTGCTTCGGAAAGCTCACCCATCGCTTCAGTCAACCGTTTATAATCCTCATCGGACAGTTTTCCTGTCTTTAATCTCCAGGCATCAATATCTGCCTGTCCAACCAAAAGCCGGTCAACCAACTCCTCCTTGCTCATTTCCAGAGAAAAATAACCGACCGGAATTTTTTCCTTAGTTGCAACATGCATCGCAATATTTAGAGCAAGAGTAGTCTTTCCAATTGCAGGTCTAGCAGCCAAAATCAAAAGGTTTGAATTTTGCATACCAGCTAACCTATTATCTAAATCTTTAAATCCACTTGGAACACCTCTAAGACCTGTGCCTCTTTTCATAAATTCCTCTAATCTCTCAAAACTTTCGGCCAAAATATCTTTTAATTCTATAAAGTCTTGATGTAGATGAGACTGTGCCAGAGCGAAAATCTCGACTTCCGCCTGGTCAAGAAGTTTTTTCACATCAGATTTATCGGCGAAAGCTTTTTCAATCATCCTTGAAGAAAACTCAATCAACTTTCTTTTTATATAATGGCCGACAATAATTTTTCCATAATGTTCGACGTAAGCAGAGGTTGGAACAGTATTTATCA
This sequence comes from Candidatus Roizmanbacteria bacterium, assembly GCA_963845895.1. Lineage (GTDB taxonomy): Bacteria > Patescibacteriota > Microgenomatia > UBA1406 > GWC2-37-13 > CAWJTN01. Next base: position 951,338 of record CAWJTN010000001.1, on the reverse strand, counting down.
AATCAGATAAATAAGTCTTACCTCCGATTTTTTTTATAACTCCTTCAAGTTTTAGCTCATCGCTTAAGGTGATCAAATCAACAGGCTGCTGTTTTTCAAAAAGAGTAAGCATGGCAGAAAAAATCGCCTGGTGTTCGGGCATGTAAAAATGCTCCGGTTTTAAAAATTCGGCAACAATATTCATAGCTGAAGAGTCTATAAGAACAGCTCCCAGAACGGATTTCTCCGCCTCTTCGTCATGAGGAGGAACCTTGAGTGCATCAGAAGTAGCCATATGATTAAATGATTAAATAAACAAATCCGACAAATAACCAAATAAATTTAGAAATGGATAAATTAGCAATGAATTCTTATTGAATCATTTGTCATTTGTTTATTTGAATATTAATATGTAATCTCCATCACCACCACTTTCATCTCTTCTTCCAGCTCTTCTTTTTTAACAGTTAGCTTTGGAACGGGTGTAACGTTTTCAGCTCCAATTTTTTTCAAAAATTCTTCAACCGGAGATAATTTTTCACGTAAATTAGGATTAAGCTTTGGACTGCCATAGTGCATAGGAATGACAATAGATGGCTCAATCTTTTTTACCAACTCGACAGCTTCATCTGAGTTGATGGTATAAAATCCACCTACAGGAACAAGTAAAACGTCTATTTCGCCCAATTGGTCGATAAATGAATCATCGAGAACCAAACCTAGGTCTCCACAATGAAGAACAGAGACTTCTTCATCTTCTATTTTATATACGATATTTTCTCCCCTTTCTGCTCCTTTCTTTTTATCGTGGTAAGTCTGATAGCCAAAAATTCTTATTCCATTTTTTTCAAATTCTCCCGGCATTTCAATAACTAATGGATTCCCGGAAATTCCTTGTAAATAATTGTGATCAGCATGGTGGTGGGAAACTGTAACAATATCTGCCTCTGTCTTGGGAAATTTCATCCCAATAAATTTTGGATCAAAAGGATCGGTCACAAGTTTAGCTCGTTTTGTACGGACAAAAAAAGACGCATGACCAAAATATTTTATATCCATAATTTTAATAAAATCCTAATTTGTAAATCCTAAATAACGAACAACAGAATAGCAAAAATAGTTAATAAATTCAATGGCTTAAAAAATATTTAAAAAGCATAATTTATTATTCTCGGTAAACAAGATTAGCGTTATCAAAAACAAGAATTGTTGGTATACCTTCAACGTCTTCTCTAGTTGTTCTTGAAAGAGAAATATTGGATACAGATGGGTAATCCAAATTTAAGGTTCTTATATTTGAATTTTCAGTAAAATCAAACTCAAGTAATTTTTTCCACCAAGCTTTTTTTTCTACAGGACCGTCAGTATTCCATGCAATTAAAACGTCTTGATTGCCGCTTGTCTTACCTTTTATGACTGTTATTCCATCCATATTTTCTACTGTTATATCATGGTGAAGCAGTTTGCTTACTTTCCAGAATTGATCAAAAGCAGGCTTGAATCCTGTGATGGTTCCTTTATCATTTATTTTTGTCAAAGAATGCTCGTTAGGGTCATTAATTAAATATGCAGTATGCCAAACAACTCCATCAATTACATCATGATTAGCTAAATACAAGGCAGTTGCTAAATTTTGAGTCAATAGCTGACTTTGCAATTTTTGTTTTAATTCAATATCGGAAACGTCTTTAAATGCAATCTCACCTTTGCCTAATTCCGTCAAATGCACTTTTGGAGTGAGACCGTATTTTAGTGCAATTTGTTGATACAATTGAGCCCTGTCTGGCAATTTACTTGCTATATCGTAAAAATGAAATGGAATCCCATCGATAATATCTTTTAAGCTAGCGTTAGATCTTTCGACTTTTCCCTTAATATTATCTAAAACTTGTCTCAAAACTTCACCATTACCGTTCCAGGCATCACCATAAATTAAAACGTTATTATCGGTAGATGCGTTCTTTATTTCTTGTGCTGCAGCAATATAATAATTTCCATAAAGATCTATGCGCTGACCCCAATAATCATCTTTAATATTAAGTTCATTACCTATGATAAAAGTAGCTCCTGGAAAATTTTTAGCTATCGTACTAACATAATTTTTCCACTCTTCAATGCTTGCATCTGTCTCTCGAGGTATCTCTATTACTAAATATATTTTTTGATGTCTTTTAAGAGCGTCTTGAATACCTATCCAAATTCCTGAATCACCTAAATCTAAATGCCCTGGATGAGCTTTTACGTCTTTGCTGTAAGTTATTGAGCTATTAAAAACAGCACTCAACCTCTCTGTATCTCTATGATGAAATGTGTCAGTGTTAGGGATAAATGATAAATTGTTCATTGTGGGAATTTCGTTTGGAGAAAGATTAGTAAACATTTCTTTCACAGGTGAAAGGTCTGGCTTTCTAGGTGGTTTTATTGCTTGATAAATATTTGAGATTATTTTCAGGTTTTTTTCTATACTTTCTGGCTTAGGAGGTTGTGGGAACATTAATGAAGCTGCCGCTACAGACATTTTTAAAAAGTCTCTCCGAGTTACTTTTTTGTTTAGTGAATCAGGTTTAAGTGGCAGATTTTCTGAAAACTCCATGGATTAATTCTATCATTTCATATTTTTCAAATTAAGAACAGTTTTAAAGCTAAAAAAAATGATAAAATATAAAGTATTGGTGACTGTAGCTCAACGGTAGAGCGTCGCCCTGTGGAGGCGAATGTTGCGGGTTCAAATCCCGTCAGTCACCCATTAGAGCATCTTAACGAGCTAAAGCTAGTCTTATAGGCTCTTATGCCCTGGGCGAACGATAGAGTCGAAGGACATATAATTTAAGCTCGAAACTGAAATAGGTCGATATAATCTTTCATCGAAAAGTTGGTACTATCTATCTCTCAGTTATTAAAATTATAGCATGCTATAATTTTATCTATGACTGAATTACCAGGGCAAAAACTAGATCTAGAAACATTACGATCTAAAGTCACCGATACTTTAACTTCTGTTGATTCTCAGCAACGACGAAGACTTATTCGAGAACTCTTCTCTCAAGAGTTTAGGAATCAGTTATCTCCCCAGCTCCAACAAGAACTTGAAGCTCTAGCTGCATTTGATAATATTCCGGCAACTGAGACTCCTGAACAAAAAGCCGAAAGGTTATTAACGAGAGTAAGTCAGGCTGAATTTGACTCATTTCAAGAATATAGTTATGTCTCTACTCGTTCAATAAAAGGTTTTGTTAGCACAAAATCAGATGATTATGATTTACACAGAGAAAACGACATTGTTACATATTCTCCACAGGATAGTATTTTCAAGAATCGTTCTGTTCTTATTCCACGATCGGTAGCTCGTATAATAGATCCAAAATTAGTAACTCAGTATGATTTTGAGGGAGGTTTATCAAATAGAAATGCATTATATTGCTTAGTGGGAAAAAAGAATGGGAAAATAATTGTCCAGGGAGGAGGTCAACTTAACTGATTCTGCAGGAAGAGTCAACATGAGCTCATTTAAATTAGTATTTGATACGAGTGATGCTGCTAATGAGTATACTAATTGGTTACAAACAAGTCCAAATGATGCATTAGGTACAGTATTAAGAAGAGCCATTGGCAGCTACGATGAAAATGGAAATTTTAAGCAAACGTTATTACCCTCAACTGCCACTCCAAAAGGAAAGTTTAACGACCCTTTCGGATGGGCAATAAAAAAAGTGGTAGTTAAGGATTTAAGAGCAACCTGACTAATCGCATAATTTTAAATTCTAGATAAAATCAGTTTTTATTTTTCGTTCTCATCTTTCTGAAACTATTTGGGTTCGAAGTTCCCTCGCCCAGTCACCCAAGAGAGGATTTAGCTTGTTAAGACAAGCTAAATTGAAGTTGGCTCCGAGCGGTAGAGGAAATTCGGACTTATTTATTGGAAGATTTGGCTCCCCATCGTGGAGGAAGTTAGAACTAGTTTAAACAGCAACTGAGAGAAGTGTGTTTGCTTGGGTTATAACAGCATCAAGCCATTGGTGAAATTCTGTATCGAGCCACTGTTCTTTTTCCGGCACAGATTGCAAGTCTTCATTTCTTTCAACTTTTACTACTTTATCGTCAGCAGAGATGACAAGAGCAGGCTGCTGTTGTTCTCCGTAATGCCTAAAGTTTTCAACCGCCAAAGTTATACGTTTACTTTCGGTGGACAGGCCTAGTCTTATCTGGGCAAGTCGCCATGCACCTTCCTCGCTCATTTTTAGACCTACAACTTGCGGCTGATTCGGATTCCGAGCGTCATAAATGAAAGGGGTATATACAGAACCTGTCCCAATCTCTGTTTGTTTAGATGCTATTGCCTCAAACAGTTGTGTTATCAATGGTGCGTTTTCACCAGCAATTTCTATAAACCTTCTACTTAGCTTATCAGGGATGTTATCTACAGATTGGTAATTAGGACCAAGTTCCAATACTTCTTCGATAGGAGCTATTCTTGTATTCCAACCCCAGCGTGTTGATGTTTGTTGGGATATTTTTTCAGGTGGTAGCATATATTTTAAAATGACATTAGTTTATTCATTATAGCACATGTTATCTATTTTTCCGGCCTAGCTCCCCTGACTAGACTCGAAACAGATACATTAAACAATATAAATCCTTACGAAATTGGATACTAAGTTGAAATTGAGGCTATTTGGGTTCGAAGTTCGTTCGCCCAGTCACCCACACTTCACTCCGATAAAATTCATCGGAGTTTCGTGTGGTAAACCACCTTCTAAATTTTGTCTATCCCATTAATATTTAACCGTGAAGTGTGTCCCACGTAGCTCCATTCCTTTAATGTTATGTGGAGCGAAGTGGGACAGCAAAAGATTTAACTTTGTAGCATATAATCCATTGCACCTATCGTTTATTTACCTCAAACTAGATTTTATGTACTACGTTTACATTCTAAAATTAACAAATAATACTTATTACATCGGATACTCTTCTAATCTTAAAAACCGTCTTAGAGAGCATGAAAATGGTGAAGTTCATCAAACAATAAATAAAACGTTTAAACCTATATTTTACGCTGCATTCGAATTGAAGTTAAAAGCACTACAATTTGAGAAATATTTAAAAACAGGGTCTGGATATGCATTCAAGAATAAACATTTAGTTTGATGTTCGAAATTCATCCTTCGACTCCGCTCAGAACTATAGTCCGCTTAGTCACCCAACTAAATGTATATAATTTGGTATGGGTTTTTTTAGTTTTCTTTTGGCATTAAGCATCCTAGTTTTCCATTCTCACTCAATCTTTGGTTTCTATCTTATCCCGGCAGACATTGCTGTAGACTGTTTTTTTATCTTGTCAGGTTTTTATATCTCGCTGGTCTTAAATGAAAAATATATAAGGAAAAATAAATCTTACAGACTATTTATCACTAACAGATTTTTAAGAATCTATCCCCTCTACTGGACAGTTTTGATTCTAACTCTTCTATTTACAGTGTTTAAATATTTTACTCATTTCGGCGGTCCAGACAATGCAGTAACCAATCAATTGATTCCTATATTTCACAAAAACTTTTTCTCTATTGCTAACTATCTTGGGAAAAACCTAACGCTTCTTATTTGTTTTGATTATATTAAAACCCAGTTTCCCTATTTTTTTGTTGGTCCGCAGATTTGGTTTGTCCAGATCGAATTAATGTTTTATCTCATTGCCCCGTTTATCGCCAGACAAAATAAAAAAATTATTGTCTTCTTTACATTAATCTCTTTAAGTCTAACTTTTTGGCCAAAATTAATTCTATCCTTTCTTGACAATTCTTCACTACTTTTATTGTTCTTTAAAAACTTCATCTTCTTTTTCTTGGGAATAATATGTTATAAATTTAAACTCGTACCTTTAATCTTATTTAAATCGAAGACGAATGGTTTAGATCGTCTCTTCGGCAAACTTGCCTATCCGATTTTTTTGTCACATATATTTTTTATAAAAATTCTGGATCATTTTCTAAAACGCAGCACTTTGTTCACGGTTACTGCAATTTTAATAACAACTGGCGGTTCTTATTTATTGCTGAAGTTCATAGATGACCCGATTAATAACTGGAGGCAAAGTAGATTAAAGAAATAAGTAGATGTTATAATATTTAAACTCAATAGCCTAGGTAGTTTAGTGGCCCACCTTTATATAAACTTCGGTGGGTAAACAAAACAAAGCCTGGATGGCTCAGTGGTAGAGCAAGTACTTGGTAAGTACTAGGTCGGGAGTTCGATTCTCCCTCCAGGCTCAAAAAATTGTGAGTTCGACCTGTCCTCCGACTTGTCCCGCGAAGTTTTATTTAACGAAGAGGGAAGCTTTAGCGAAGGAGGATTCGCCCTAGGCTCAAGATTAATATCCAAATGATAAATTTTAAATGACAAATAAATTTATGAATGAATCAATTTAGAAATTTATTAATTCAAATCATTTATTTGAAATTTGACATTTGTTTATTCATTACCCAATAACTTACTATTGCAGCAGAAACTATGACGTTTAAACTCCTATTTATCCCCCACATTGGAATCTCAACTATTTGATCTGCCAACTCTAGAGTTTCTGGAAGAATTCCGGTTGACTCATTGCCGAATATCAAAGCGACAGGAAATCTATATTCCACTTTTGTGTAAGGAATGGATTTTAGGTGCTGCTCTACTGCAATAACAGAAATCCGAAGCACGAAATCCGAAGCACGAAACAAATTCGAATTTTCTAATTTCAAATTTTCAAAACGTTTTATATTTCTGTCATTTGAATTTTGGATTTGTTTAGAGTTTAGAGCTTCGAATTTCGTTTTTATGTCGTCGATTGCATCTTTTACTGATTTTTTATATTCCCATGGAACAACTTTGTAAGTCCCGATTGAGGCTTTTTTTATTCTTGAGTTAGGTGGAATTTCTATCTCACCACATAAATATATTTTTTCTACAGCGAGAGCATCGGCCAAACGGAATAAACCACCGATGTTGTAAGTGTCATAAATATTTTCAAGGATAAAATAGATAGGATTACGTTTGATAATTCTATATTTTCCTCCTGCTTTTTTCTCCTCCAATTCTCTCAATTGTCTAGCATTAAGTTTCATATCGTTATTATAACCTATAATTGACTTCTATCGATCTGTTTAGTATACTATGTCCCTATGAAAAAGTTTTTTGCATCTGTTCTTATTGTTTTATGTTTTATATTTAATGTTTCAACCGTATACGCTCAATATGGCCAATACGGTGGACCTTCGCCGTCTTTATCGATACTAATAAATAAAATGGTCGCAAGAACTTCAACAAACAAAGGAGGTCAGACTATCTGTGATTCAAGTTTAACCTTTCAGAATAACTTCTCTCCCTCTGATCCAAGATTTGTCCCCTCCGACTTTATTTGTTTTGAGTTAAAAGTGCTGAATACTTCTAATACCACATTAACTGGTGTTACGGTAGAAGACTTTGTGCCATCGGATGTAGAACCTATAAGTGGGTCCGGGTCTTTTAATAATAACTCAAGAACAATAACCATAAATGCAGGTGATTTTGCACAGGGCCAAGAACAGGACTACTTCTTTTTAATGCAAGTACATAATCAAAGTCAGTTGCCGCAGGATAAAGGTTTATTTTGCGAAATCAATAGGGGTCAAGCATTTAATGCCAATGTTTCTGATGATTCAAGCTCACAATTCTGTATAGAAAAGCAAGTTCAGGGCGTGACTACAACTCCATCTGCCGGACCGGAGATGGGAGCGTTGCTTCTTTCAGGTGAAGTGTTTGTTTTAGGTCTTGGTGTATTTTTGAAAAGAAAAGCTGTTTAATAAACTCAAAATTCAAAACTTAAAGGTCAAAAATACAAGTTAAAATTCAAAAGTTTTAACTTTTTACTTATGATTTTGAGTTTTGACTTCTAACTTTTGACTTTTTATTACATAGTTTTTCAGTTTCGGTCTTTGTTTATAGTTTGTGCATAAAATTTGTTAGAGCTTATTGATAATGACTATATTTGATTTCTAGAAATTATTTGCTATACTATAGGGTATGTTTCAGGGGACGGAACATATGAAAAATTTTTTTGCATCATTACCGCTCATATTAACCTCACCAAACCTTAATTAGGAAGGGTGAGGTTTTTTTGTGGCTCAAAATCTAAGGCAAATAATTTGACTTAGCTTTTGGGCCTATAAAGCCCATAACTGTTTCGTCCCAGGCGGGGACAAGCTTCTCCGCCTTAGGGCGGAGCATTTACTTGTCCCCGCCAAGCTCAGCTTGGTTGGTGGGACATTGTAATAGGAGTTAGCTGTCTAAAAGCTTAGGCAGAATAAGACCTATTGCACTTTAACAAATGGGTATAGACTGCGTTTCCGATTTCGCAATCGGAATTACGCAGAATTACCCACTAGAATCGCAGCACGAGACGTGTTCGAATAGAATGAGAAGTCGAGTGCTAAGATTCTTTTGGGTTCAGGTAAAAATAATTTAACCGCGAAATTTAATTAGGGAATGCGGGCTATAGTCCCATACCGAATGGTACTGGGAAAAATGGGGAAAAACCTCCTGATATAAACCTTCCTTTCTGTCGAAAGATACGATTATCGAAAGATGATTGTATTGAGTAGGACGGATTGGTACTTGCACCTTGGAGATAACACTTTGCCTCCAAAGTGCAGGTACTAAATCTAACAAGAAAGGAGGTGAGAATGAAGAAAAGAGAGGTTCTTATTATTGGAATATGTCTCGGACTGATTTTGGCATTAGTTATTGTGTCAGAAACGCAACAGTTAGTTGCTGAAAATGGTCCGAAACTTGAAACAGGAAGAAAGGAGGTGAGAAAAATGAATCCGTGGTTGAAAACTGGTCTGTACGTTTTGGGAGCTATCGTAGTCGGCGTCGTAGCAGAATTCCTCTTCACGTATGCGTGGGGTGGATTTGCTCTCGTGGGAGCTTATGCGACAATCGTCGCTTTGAGACCATGGGAAAATCGCCCAGTGCGAATAATGCGCCCAGAACCGTCAGCAACAACCGTCGAAGGAAAGCCTAAGCAGTAGTCGTGCAGAGTAATACACTTACTGTTACAGGAGTGAATTACAAAGCAACCTTATGGAGGAAGGGAAAATGAAACGCTTTATAACGATCGCGATGATCTTTATCGCGGTCATCAGCCTTGTCGCTGCGTGCAAAAGTGCACCTCCGACCCCCACTCCGGTCCCTCCGACCAACCCGCCAGTCTACCCGACTAGCGTTCCCCCCGAAGTCCCTACACAGGTACCCCCACCAGTGTATCCGACACAACCCGCCCCGCCCGCGCAGCCCACATCTGCACCAGCCGCTTCGTGTAGTGTAATTCACGATTACGATCTCCTCCCAGGGATGACTGAAGTCGCGACTCACTCCGAGTCCGGCTACTTTCTCCATGTGGAATTCTGGTGGGAAGGACAACCTGAAAGGGAAGTCATTCTTACTGGAGGTCGTTATACTCTTGAACGTGATCTACACGGTCACATCTGGGAGTACAGTGGATGCACGATCAATCAGGTGCAGACACAGGTTAACGCTAATATTCAGCGCCGCTTGGCTCAGAAAGCCAACAACGCCGGATGGGCGGATATGAACTTGGTGAATCAGCTTTTTCGCCAAGCTTCGTAGTCGTACGGAAGATATCGACAGTGAGACATTGTCTTTATTGACGATGCCGGCTAGTGAAAAAACAGCCTTAAAAGAATATTATCCTGGACCCTCGAAGGGAAGATTTGTCTCGAAAGAGACAGTGTGTTTCACTGGTTTCGTTATCAAAATGCATTTTTATATGCATTGCGATACAAACCACCTTGTCACTACACAGTGACTTTACACACCCTCTTCCCTTCTTTCCTTTATCTCGAAATAGCTTTCGGGCTAGAGGAAATTATGAAGATAATAAATCAAAAAAAACCATTGGTTTCCGTCGTTATGCCAGTCTATAATGCTGGTGATTATCTTGTGGACGCAATAAAAAGTATTCTAAAACAAACTTATGAAAACTTTGAACTCATCATTGTTGACGACCATTCGACCGACAATTCGTGGAAAATTATCAGAAAATTCAAAAATAAACACTCTAAAAGAATTATTGCTATTCAATTAAAACAAACTTTAAACAGGGGTGGAGATGCATGTGCCAATGAAGGTTTAAAAAAAGCTAAAGGCAAATACATCGCCAGAATGGATGCGGATGATATTGCTCACCCCAAACGGCTAGAAAAACAAGTTGATTTTTTGGAAAAACATAAAAATATATTTCTTGTTGGCTCAAATGCTTATGTAATAAACAAGATAGGAAAAATAATCGGAGAGAAGCTCGAGCCTCAAACTAATGAAGATATCTTTAAAGCTTATTTCACCTTTCACCCGATTATTCACCCGTCGGCTATGTTCCGAAGAATCTATAAAGGTAAGCGATTTTCTTATCCGAAAAGATACAGTGCCAACAACGATTATTATATTTTTTTTAAAATGCTTTGCTCCGGATACAAATTTGCAAATTTAAAAGAGAAATTGCATTACTATAGAATTCACGGAAACAACGACACTTTCAATAATATAAAAGAAAAATTTCTCAATACCCTAAAAGTGAGGATCAACATGTGGTTTAAACACAATTATCAACCAACTTTTACACAAATAATAACAAACGTTGGGCAAACTATTGCAATCTTTATTTTACCTTCAGCAATCCTTAAAGAAATATATCTTTTGGTAAAAGGAATTAAAAAGCCTCATTTAATAATAAAGATTGGTTTTAGCTAATATGTTCTACATAATAATTTTGGCTTTATTAGAGCTTATTCTATTTATAAAAAATTTTATCCCAGGAACATATCTAATCGGCTGGGATAACCTCATGCCCGAATTTAATATCTGGTTAAACCTAAAAAGATCTCTCTTTAGCGTTTGGCAGGAATACAGAGGATTAGGCCTTTATGATGGGATGTCTCATGCTTCTAACCTTATGCATACTATATACATACTTCTTTTATCATTTGTTTTCCCAACAAGTATGATTAGATATGTTTTTATCTTCCTCACCCACCTTGCAGGAGGAATAGGTTTTTTCCTTTTAGCAAAAAGGGTAATCAAAAACGAAAAAGCCTCATTTATTGGAGCTCTGCTCTATCTGTTTAACTTGGGTGTAGTTCAAATCTATACAGCACCTCTAGAAGTCTTCGTAGTTCACTTCGCTGCTTTACCTTTTTTAATATTATTGACCATTAATGCTTTAGAGAAACCTAGTAAGAAAAATTATATGCTTCTTTTTTTATGTTCAATTGTTATGACTCCCCAAGGATTTGTCCCGACAGTATTTGGTGCTTTTTTCATCCTATTTTTATTTGTTTTATTTTTCAGTATTGTTTTTAAAAGAAACTCTAAAAGTATCATTATAGTTTTCTTTATAGTTTTGACTGCTAATCTTTTTTGGCTACTGCCTTTTGTTTACGGCGCAAAGTCTAATGCGAAAATTATTGAAAATACGCGAATCAATCAATTTTCATCCGAAGAAATTTATTATCGTAATAAAGCTTTTGGTGACATATTGAATGTCCTGAGCCTTAAGGGATTTATGATGGACGGAATGGAGCTTGATACTAAAACAAACACTAATGTGTATCTTATGGATATATGGAGAAAACATAGCACGACAATACTTTATAAAATTTTATTTGTCGCAGTAACTACTGTATTTTTTTACGGATTTTATAAAACAATAAAAGAGAAAAAGAAAGATTTATATCCTTTTTTGGCAGCGCTATTATTAGCCTTTTTTTTCCTTGCAAATAATACACCAGTTTTAGAACAGCTAAATAACCTTATTAGACTTTTAGTACCAGTAATTGGAGAAGCATTTCGATTCCCATTTACGAAATTTATGATTTTATTCACTTTCTGTTATTCGGTCATTTTTGCTTATGGCCTATCTTACTTACTAAACAATTTTAAAAAATTTAAAACTATTATTTTTATATTCTCTTTTCTTATCGTCATTTACATTAGTTTTCCTGCCTTTCAGGGGTATTTTATTTCTCCATTTATGAAGCAGCAAATACCTAATAGTTATTTTCAAGCTATAAATTATTTTGAAAATGTGAATGAAAACCAAAGAATTGCATTTTTGCCCACACCTTCTTTCTGGAACTGGGAAAATCGCAATTGGGGTCAAAGAGGGTCAGGTTTCTTATGGTATGGGCTACCACAAGCAATCATGCTTCGAGCTTTCGACCCGTGGAGTAATTATAACGAACAATTCTATAATGAAATCGCCTATGCCCAAAAAAAAGAAAGTCCAGATTTATTCAATAAGGTATTACAAAAGTACAACATTGATTATCTACTTTTAGATAAATCCATCATTAACGATCTCTCGCCAAAACCAATAAATTACGATCAGATGGAAACATTTTTACGAAAAGATAATGAATTAACAAGAGAGACTGTTTTTGGCCAACTGAAAATATACAAAGTCAATAATCCAAGTCATAACCAATTTATTTATCTATTAAATAACCCCAATAACATATCGCCAAAAATTTCCTACTACTACGAAGATCCTTCTTTTGGAAAATATGGTAATTATATCGTTGATCAAACAAATCCGCAGGAAATAAATTTATTTCCATCGCTTTTCACTGAAAAAACCCAAGATGACCTGGAATTTAAAGCTATAGAAGAAAAAGATGCAATAGTTTTTAAACCAAAAAATAATCCGTTTTCTTCTATAATAAAACAACAGGACTATACTTTAAACATACCTTCTATTTCCTCTTCTTATCTTATCCCAGCAAAAATCGGGATGAACGGAACTACTCCTACAATTACTATTCTCCAGCCGATAGTAACTATCGACAATTCAATATATACGCCGGCTCCGATTGCTATCTCATTATCCTTGCGAGTTGTAACAAATCCTGCAACTTTTAAACTAACCGAGAGTAACCAGAGTTTTAAATTAGGAGATACATTTTATCTAGTTAAAGATTTCCCTAATACGCTAAAGGTAACAGATATTAAAGGAAACAGTGAACTAACACAAGTTAGACTAAATCAGTTGGAAATAAAGCCTAGCCAAATTAATATAAAAGTCGGATTAAACAGCAATGTCAGCGTTCAAATACCCAAAATACAATCAAGCCTTTCCTATAATCAGCTGATTGAAAATAAAGAATATACAATTTTAGGAGACAAAAGTAATATTACTGAAAATGGAGGAATAAATATTAAAACAAATGGTAAAAAGGTAGATTTAGTCGTCTATAAAGATAATCTACCTCACCAAAACGGTTACATTATATTTGCAAACGCAAGCTGGGAAACAGGGCTGCCATTGGACTTTTATGTTGATAATCCATTTGATAAAAGATCAGAACTAGAGGCTAAAACTGCAAAAACGGAAAATTTTACTAATGTTTTTTTCTTACCTCCAACACAAAATGTTTATTCCGGATACGGTTTCCATTTTGTCGCCGATCCAGTAGGAAAACAGCCTATGCAAACAACGTTAAAACATATAGAAATTTATCCTGTTCCATATGAAGTTTTAAAAGGAATTACTTTAACACAAGATAATATCAATACAAATAGAAACGAAACAATAATAGATGATATAAAGATAAGCAAAAACGCTCCTTATTTGTATTTAATTAATTTAAACAATGTCAATCAAAGTCGTAATAATTACGTCTTGGCTTTATCCCAAGCATTTAATATTGATTGGAAAGCTTACCAGGTTGATTCAAATAATTTCTTGAACACTTATTTCCCATTTCTCTTCGGAAAAGAAATAAAAGATCATCTTTTAGTCAATAACTGGGCCAACGGGTGGAAGTTTGGCGATGGATCAATGAAACAATCCAACAATGCAACAATTATAATCATCTTTTGGCCGCAATATCTGGAATTTATCGGCTTTGCTTTACTTATAATCGCATTTTTATTTATAATCATTAAATATGGCAAGACTGTCATTTCTTCAAATAAGAAATCCTAAGGATGATGAGACGCCGATTGAAGCGGCAACACAGATTTTCGCTTCTCTACTACCCCAATCGCATATCAATTGGTTTAAAAGATTATATATCACACCCAAAACCTATGCTTTCGAAATTTATCTCATCTCCCAAACCATCTATTTTTATGCAACCACACCTAAAGAGAATGAAACGTTAGTGCAGAGCTTGGTGACATCATCTTTTCCAAAATCAGTGGTAAAAAAAACGACCGATCCGATGGATATCATTTTTAAATCTAAATACCTGCTGGCAGGTGAGATGGTCCTGAATTCCTATCCTTATCTACCAATCAAAACCTACTATGATTTTAAGGACATTGATCCTCTATCGGCTCTTGTCGGCTTTCTTTCAAAACAGGATCCACATATCAGAATGGCTATTCAAATTTTAGTTACACCAGCTGGTTTTCCTTGGCAAGATGTGGCTGTGGCTTCAGCTAAAAAGGAAGTCTATGACTCCGAAGGCAAACGCTACATCAGAAGTCCTCAACAACTTTTAATAATGAAGAAGGCTTCATTTCAAGGAGGAAAGGCACTGGTTAGAATTGTTGTTGGGAGCAATAACAAAATATCCCTTCTTCCCTACCTTCATAATCTGGCAGGAACTTTCGGGAGCTTTTCTTTGGGAGAAGGCAACCAATTTGGCTTCAAAAGATCTGTTTTTTTCAAAAATAACCTCTTAAATAAAATAAAAAAACGGTCAACTTATTTTTTTGAAAAAAGATATCAGGTTCTAAACGCTCAAGAACTTGCAACACTTTGGCATCCATCAGGTTATTTATTGTCTGGAATAAAAAACATTGCCTGGGGAAAAACCTTGTTGGGCGAACCACCCGAAAATTTACCAATAGCAATGGGTGTCGAGCAACGGGGAGCCCCAACGAAGCGAGCGACTACGTTCAGCGAAGCTGAACGAGTGGGAGCGAGCGAGGATGGGGCTGTTGCGAGACAGGACCCATTGCTGGAACATAAAAAAGATATTAACTTCTTCGCTAAAACCGAATTTAAAAATAAGGAAACGATTTTCGGCATCAAAACTGCAGATCGCAGAAAACATGTCTATATGATCGGAAAAACCGGGGCTGGAAAGTCTACTTTGATTGCCAACATGGCGATTGACGACATTAGAAAAGACCGAGGCATAGGAATAATCGACCCGCATGGAGATCTATCCGAAATAATTTTAGATTATATTCCTAAACGGAGACTAAACGATGTCGTCTATCTAGAACCTTTTGATACTGAACGCCCGTTCGCCTTAAACGTTTTAGAGGTCAAAAACAAGCAACAAAAAGATCTGGTAGCTTCTGGGATTGTCTCAATTTTTTATAAACTCTATCGAGACAGCTGGGGTCCAAGGCTTGAATACATCTTAAGAAATGTCATTCTTACTCTGCTTGAAGCCGAAGGATCGACATTAGTAGATATATTAGACCTTCTTTCGAATAAAAACTTCAGGAAAAAAATTGTCGGTAAATTGAATGATTCTGTACTAAAAAACTTCTGGATAAACGAATATGAAAAAATGCCTGATAGGTTAAAAGCCGAAGCCGTCTCCCCTATTCAGAATAAAGTCGGACAGTTTGTGACTTCGAAAATGATAAGAAATATTATAGGAAAGCCTAAATCGTCTGTGGACCTTGAAAAAATAATGAATGAGGGTAAAATTTTAATCCTGAATTTGTCTCAAGGAAAACTGGGCGAAGACAGTTCTGCCCTGCTGGGAGCCATGATCATAACACAGCTTCAACTGGCAGCAATGAACAGATCATTTGTAAAGGAAGAGGAAAGAAAGGATTTCTTTTTGTATGTTGACGAATTTCAAAATTTTGCAACAACGTCTTTCATAAAAATCTTGTCCGAGGCAAGGAAGTATAGACTGTCGTTAACCTTGGCCAATCAATATATCGAACAACTTGAGGAAGATGTACAACGAGCGATCTTTGGAAATGTTGGAACTTTGATCTCATTTGTAGTTGGTGCAAGAGACGCTTATATCTTAAGCAAGGAGTTCGGAGAACTTTATACGGAAAATGATTTGGTAGCTCTGGGGAAATTTGAGACTGTGATGAAACTTTCAATTGACAACATGACCTCTGCCCCATTCCCGGCAACCACTCTTCCTCTACCCGCCTTGAAAAACGAAAATCGGGAAAAAATAATTAGACAATCGAAAGAGAGATTTGGAAGAAAAGTGATATAAAAATCAATGAAAGGGATTCTACGACTCCAAAAATCATCGCTCGGAATGACATTATTGTTTCTTGTGAGAATTATAAGCTAAAGCTTAAGAGTTTAAAAATCTCTCTTGAAGGATTCTTTTCCAATAATTTTAGAACTTCAGGAATATTCATATCATCTTCTAAATAATTTTCAAACTCTTTTATAGTTCGAGCTTGTCGAGAACTACTTCTCGACTCGTCGCTCTGCTCCTTGCTCGAAGAGTATTTAATTTTTTTAATGATCTCTTCTGCTTTCTTTACTTCATCTTCATGAAATTCCCACGGCTCCCTGTAATGGTGTGATAATAAAACCCAGCGGATGGCATTTGCAGAATATTTTTTCAAAAGATCGGCAACCATGACTAAATTCCCCAAAGATTTCGACATCTTTTCACCTTGATAGTAGAGCATGGCAACATGTAACCAAAATCTTACAAATGGTTTCTTGCCGGTATAACTTTCCGACTGGGCAATCTCCGATTCGTGATGGGGAAAGATTAAATCGTGGCCGCCACCATGAATATCAATCTGATCTCCTAAATATTGTTTGATCATTGCTGAACACTCTATGTGCCAGCCTGGCCTGCCTTGAATACCTGTAGGTCCCAACCAACTCGGTTCACCTGGTTTAGATCTCTGCCACAAAATAAAATCAAGCGGATCTTTTTTATTTTTGTCTTGTGGATTTCCACCTCTTTCTTTTAAAAGATTGGTCATCTGTTTCTCATTGTAACGTGATAGCTGGCCATAATCTTTAAATTTTTTGACCTCAAAATATATATTTCCGTTTTTTTCATAAGCAACTCCATCTCTTATTAGTTTTTTAACAATTTTAACTATTCTATCAATCGAACCAGAGGCTTTAACATAACAATTTGACATTTTAACGTTTAATGCTTTCATGTCTTTTAAGAATCTTTGAGTCCAAAACTCTCCCAAATCTTTCCAGTTTTTATTTACTTTCTTTGCTTGTTCTAAAATATTATCGTCCACATCCGTGACGTTCTGAACATAATCTACCCTATAACCTTTAAACTTTAAAAATCTTCTTAAAGTATCAAAAAATACATAGGTGAAGGCATGACCCAAGTGAGTTGTGTCGTAGGGAGTAATACCGCAGACATACATTTTGACTACGCTTTTTTCCAAAGGAATAAAATTCTCTATCTTTTGCGTTAATGAATTAAATAGACGCATAGAAAACAGACTATGGTTTTGAAAATTTTTCCCAATCCTCAAGGAAGCTTGCTTTCATTTTATTTAATATCTTGGCTTCAGTTTTTGAATTTTTCTTCAGGTTGTCAACTAGATTGCTAACCATTATTTTATATTTTTCCTTATCAATCTCTCTCCACCTGTCCTTTAGATCCTCAAGCTCTTTAATTAACTCTTTTTTAACCTTTAAAAATGTTGTCCTGCTCTCTTCCGTAACCTCTCCGTAAATCTCCTTAACTTTTTTGTCTAACTCCATTTTGTCGAGCTCTTTTCTCAACCCTTCAAGTAACTTCATGACTGATTTTCTATTTTCCTCGCCTGAATTTGGAGCTAAAAAAAAGGCTGCGATACCACCAATGATAGTCCCTAACAACAATCCTAGACCGAATTTTGAAGATTTCTTTTGTTCATCCATGTTTAAAAATTAAAAATTATTTAAGTCCTTCTAAATCTGTTTTTAAATTTTGGATATCGCCTTCGGGGCTTCCCACATCTATTCCTTGTACCTGCTGTTCCACAGTGAGAGTCGGAGAAGGAACAACAGTTGGGCTGACGACTGTAATAGGTGTGAGAGAGGTTGGTTGATTGCTGGGCTTATTTAAAAATGACCCATTGAGCATTACGTAAACTAAAGCTGCTAAAACAAAGGCAAATACTATCAATAATAGCCACAGTAGTTTACTTGTCTTAGGAGCTGGCGGGACTGCTGTCATAACCGGTGTTTGGGGTGGAGCTGGAGGCTGGGCCGGAGGAGGTACAGACATAACGGGCTGACTTATGACTGGCTGAACCGGTGCGGTTGCAACAGGTTGTGGTGAAATGACTGTTGGCGTAGGCTCTGGATTAATTACTGGAGGCGCTGCCGACAACTCCTCTGTTTTTTCTTCCTTCTTTTTAGTTTCCATATTTTTTATAAAATTATTTGGTTACTGCTCCTGACGTTGCTTCCCCAGTAACCGTTACTGTGGGTGAAGCCGAGGCTGATTTTGTAGGCGTTAACTCTGGCTTACCAACACTTAAATCACTTACACCTACTTTAGCCAGTTGAGTAACAACGTTCATCACAGCCTGTCTTGCATCAAGAACTATATTTTTTACCGCAATTATATCTGCTTCAAACTGCCTAACGATTTGACCTACGCTGGTAAACAGAGTTGCGTCGCCGCTTATTTGAGCAACATAATTTGTTCCTGCTTGGTCTAAAACAGCAGTTTTTGCAGCTGTGATTTTATTTTGAGCTGAAGTTATGGCATTAAATAGATTAGTTGTGTCCTTCCCTGCTGCTTTGGCAGCATTTGCTTTATCGGTTAGAGTGGTGAGAATATTACTTAATTTATCCAAAACCTCCATAAACTTATCTGTGTACTTTTTATTTAAATCGGCAATTTTGTTGTTGATTTTATCAGTCAGCTCTTTCTTTTTTTGGTCTTTAATAAGATCAAGTTTTGCCTTAAATGTTTGTATCTTCAACCGATAGCTATCTGATGCAACCTTCCTTTTTTCTTCCAAGAGAGTTTGAAAATTCTCTACTGTTTTATTGATATTTCCTTTAATCTTATTCTCGATTGCAGCTTTATTAACGGCGTTAACAGTTGGCGGCTTCGTCACCGTAGGCTGAATCGTGGGACTAATTTGATTTGTGTCGACAGTTTGCGCCTTGACAATTGTTGTGAAAGCAAAAAGTAAAGAAACTATGAAAATGATCAGAAAAGATTTTTTTAAGGTCATAAAATTAATGATACATATATTAAAAAAACTGTCAAGTGAAATTATTTATTTTGTACCCATTTTACATATATAGCCCAAAACCTTATTGAGGAAAAAAGGGCAAAGACGAAGCCGGGAAAGCCATCCAAAAAACCTTTGTGACGGATGTAGGTATTGAGGAACCAAAAAGTCGTCTTAATAAAAAAATAGTCAAAAAAGTTGATCTTCTTACCTTCTTTGATCAATAAATTTGCATCTAGGGTTGTATATCTGTCCCAACGTTTTAAATAACGTGAAAAATTAGGGTCAGCGTAATGAAGAATTGGATTTTTGAGATAACCAATTGCGCTCATGATTGGCAGATCCCTCGACTCACTTCGTTTGCTCGGGATGACAATTGAAGTATCAATTGTCACGTTTTCATGAACTGATTTGCAGGGAAATTTTGCCACGCCATTTTTATAAAGCCTGATGGTATAGTCGGGGTACTGCCCGCCTTTCATAAGAAATCTTGTTAAAAAGAAATTCTTACGGGGAATCCAATATCCTACATTGCTGAATTGTTGTATTGCTGAATTGTTATTTTTTTTATCAATATAACCATTTAACAATTTAACAATTTCTTTCTTTAGCTCTTCAGACAAAGCTTCATCTGCATCCAACTGCAAAATCCACTCCCCTTTTGCTCTCTCGATCGCCTTTTGTTTATTGACATGAAACATCGCCGGATTGGACTCAATAAAAACTTTGACCTTTGAGCCGTATGATTTAGCTTCCGCTACGGTTTTATCTGAAGATCCACCATCAACTATAATCACTTCATCAACAATATCTAAAGCAGAATCAAGAGGATAGTGGATGTTGGCTTCTTCGTTGAAAGTGGCAATACAAAGTGAGAGTTTTATCATGCGAATAATTGCAAATCAAAAATCAAGCGAATTGTTGCGAATTTGCGAATATTCGCACATTAGTATTTATTCGCAGGGTTTGTTGATTAGCAAAAATTAGTATAATGTACTCATTATTATATAATATTCGAATGTTAAAAATAGTTACTGTTCCAAACCCGATTTTAACTCAACTAGTTAAAAAAGTAAAAAAATTTGATCAAGAGCTTAAGGATCTTATCGCGGAAATGGAAAAAACGCTCGAAGCCCAAGTAGATCCACAAGGAGTAGGTCTTGCAGCCCCGCAGGTCGGTTTAAGCCATGCATTATTCATTATAAAACCTAGCAAAAAAGCAAAATGTGAAGCTTTTATTAACCCTCGAATACTGAAGGCTATGGAGAACACCCCCGAGGTGTTACGTGATAAAAGCTCAAACTCCACCTCGGGGGTGAAAGCTAAAAAAAAACAAAAAACTAAGCTTGAGGGATGTCTATCAATCCCAAAAATCTGGGGGCCGGTTGAAAGAGCAAAAAAAGTTTACTTAGAATATCAGGATCTTAATAATAGGTTGCATAGAAAATGGTTTTCAGGCTTTAAGGCTATTGTTATTCAACATGAGATTGATCATCTCAGCGGAATTCTATTTAGCCAAAGAGTCTTGGAACAAAAAGGTAAACTGTTTGAGGAAAAAGAAGGAAAGTTGGAAAAATTAAAATATTAAGAACAATTCCATTTTAATGTTATAACATTAAAATGAAAAATAAGTTAAAGTCCGGTTTCTTTTTTTTGTTGTATTGATCTTTTAAGATCCCAAGCTGAGCGCCAATCTACTCCCCTAACTCCAGGTCGGAATATTTCACTAAATAATTCTGCTAGAAAAAGCTCAATCTTCTCGTTTCTTAACATTTTTTTGAATAAAGGTACCATTCCTTCACTTCGTTCTAGGAGAAGAGTAAATTTGGCGACCGTTGTAGGAGATACTTTTAGAGTTTCGCAGATTATTTTATAATCTATCCCTTTTAAAACCAAATATGTTACTGTTATTCTTTTAGCAACCATCACTCTTTCTACCGGAGATAACAGATCTACAATTACTTTCTGAAATTCTTCTCTATTATTTGTCTTGCCTACAATCTCAAAAAATAATGTAAATAATTTATCTAAAACACGCTTTTCCAACTTAAACTTAGAAATCCTAGTCATATTTCAATTTAATGTTAAATTGGAAAGAAGATCAATGGACTATATACTACAAAAATGATCTATTATATTATTGAGATAAGATAAAGTTAATGAATGAATAATTATTTAGTATCATATAACAGCCGCGGATTTTGGAGTTTCTTCAGTGTTTTTTTTTGAAAACTCGACAAGTTGTAAGAAAGGCCTAACACCCTCGTTTACGTCTTTTCTAACTCTTTTTAAACACTTTGTGCACAATTTCACCCTCTTTAATTTCCCGTCTGCCATAATATCAACATGTTGAAGATTTGGTTCAAAGATTCTTTGAGTCTTTGGAGCTCTTTTTTTCCAGCGTCCACCTGCGACGCCCCGATGATGAGTGTGACGTCGACCATACAAAACTCCTTTTCCACAGTGATAACACTTGTTCATTTTTATCTTTTGTTTAAATTACAATCTTTTTATGTTAACATAAATGGATAGTAAATTCAACCAAATTGTCTCATTGTTACATTGTTAAATTGTTATAAAAACAGAAATGCTAAATGTAATTTTTATCATAGTTTTTATAGTTATCTTAATCTATTCAATCATCATCCACGAAGTTTCACATGGGCTGGTTGCCGAATATTTGGGAGATCCGACTGCAAGATTGATGAAGCGACTTACCCTTAATCCTCTGCCACACATTGATCCTTTTGGTTCAATTTTATTACCTTTGATATTGATTATCAGCGGATCAGGTTTTTTGTTCGGCTGGGCAAAGCCTGTGCCATTTGATCCATATAACCTTAAAAATCCCAGAAGGGATGCGGCTTTAATTTCTTTAGCCGGTCCAGCTTCTAACTTGATTTTGGCTTTAATAGTGTCAGTTTTATTAAGATTGTTCATATTTTTTAATATTCCATTTTTGAGCACTATAGGTTCTAGCATTCTACCTTCGGCGATAATCCTTAATATCAGCCTTGCGGTCTTTAACTTTCTACCGATAAGTCCTTTAGACGGTTTTAAGATTATAGGAGGAGTTTTGTCTGATCAGAGAGCCAAAGA
Source organism: Candidatus Roizmanbacteria bacterium (assembly GCA_963845895.1). GTDB lineage: Bacteria > Patescibacteriota > Microgenomatia > UBA1406 > GWC2-37-13 > CAWJTN01. Next base: position 929,060 of record CAWJTN010000001.1, on the reverse strand, counting down.
ATGGTATGAACTTGAGAGATATGGATTTATTTTTCTTTTAATTCTGATTATTACCCCGGGTTTATTAAGTACAGTTGTTGGGCCGGTAATTAATTTTTTGAGCAGCCTTCTTATTCCTGGAAATTTGGCAGGAGGAATCATTTAGAACTGATTTCAAAACCTACTTCTATTAATGACAGGTGGCGCGATTGGGAGGGATCCCGACAGCGCGCATGAAGGGAAAACTCGATACCGTTTTTCTCACTTAATAGGAACACCCCCTCCAGAATCATCGGGCTCCTTAAAAGTTCGAAAAAGATATCTTCGCTTTCCCAAAGAGCACTGGCGGGAAGGAAAATCGCGACAGAATCTGACAAGATCAGAGGTTTTGAAATAACTACTAAGGGGTAGGGCTTACTGTAGGAGTCAGCTTATGAAGACACTTAAAGTAATCTTGAGCTGAACATCCAGTTCCCAATTTTCTTTTTATTATGGCGCAATCTGTATCGGTGCAGGTACTTGCACCTGCATTGGGAATATGAACGGTGGAGATGGGTGATGGTAAAACCGAAGAACTGGGATTTACACCCTCTACAGAATTTACCCCTTTTGTCGTAAAGGTCCAAGGAACACCGGCATTGTCATATTTTTTTCCTCCAATATTTATATCAAAATAATAGGTAGCGTTTGACGATAAAAGAGTAAGATCAACTTTATGATCGATCGTACCTTCTGTTTCCGGAGCAAAAAGATTTAATGAAGTAGGTGTTGTTCCATACTCTACTACTCCTTGATTTTTAGTGCCCGTACTCCAAACTATCCTTGCGGAGTTTGAGGTTGTGTTCGAGATAACCACATCTCTTGGGACTTGATCCTCTGCTCTACCTGTCATGCTTTGAAAAACACTAAAACCTCCAACTATAACTCCGATAGAAAGGACTACTCCAATCATATAGGCCACTATTCTTTGAAATTTGTTTAATTTTCTCATATCACTATTCTCAACAATCCTCCTATTAAAAGTAATATCGCTCCAGGAATGGCGATGTTAGTAAGATTTTCAATTATTCCGGTACTAGGTAATGTAGAAGGAGTACCATTGCTGCCGCCTCCTCCACCAGTTCCTCCCCCTCCATTTCCAACAGTCACTTCACTACTACCGTTTTGCGAACAGACAATTACATTTGTTGCATTTATATCATTTTTTACGATTTTTGAAGGACCAGTAAGTCCTTGACAATCAAATGTCAAAGAACCCGTACCATCTTTAAGGGCTTTAAAAGTAATAGTCGCTGCCTTGCCTGATCCTGTCCTGTATGTAGCAGCGTCTAAGACCCCGCTAAAAATATAGACTTTTCCTGGGGTAATATTATTTGTTACAGAAGGGAAAAAGGTATCTGGCGCCACCGACTGAGCTTCCAAAAGTGTCTGGTCATATAAGATATAACCTTCAGCGGCCGAAATTGAATCGGAACCAGCATCAACAATTACTGCTATTTGAAAGGTAGCTCCTGTGTTTACACTCACAGTAGATTGATCAAAATTTAGAAAAGCCGCCTCTGCTGTTTTAACAAAAGGAGAAAATAAAAATACTGCTATAAAAAGGAAGATGGCACAAAGAAATTTTGTTCTCATCACTATTCATTATCCATTAAAAATCATTTAATTTCAATCGTTAATCTAGTAATGTACGGGTTAAGTATGTGAGTTTTATCGTCCACCATCTGAGTTTTTTCAACTCCCGAACTTGGCAACAAAGTAAGCGTCAATGTACCGGCTTTTTTAGGAACTACCGTAATTTTGGCAATTGCTGTCCCGTTTAAAATTGTCTGAGTTTTGCTTGATAAGCTCTTCACACCTGTTCCAGTATAATGATCGGTTTTCTTGGCAGAATATAAGGTGAAATCAGGTAGCAATGATTGAAGTCTTACCACATCAATCAAAGAAGGATCATATTGAAATAAAAGATCGTATCCAACTATGGCGTGCACACCCGAAGATGCCAAAATATCAATGTCGATTGGTTTTCCAACTGAACCAATCTGACCTTGGCCTAACTGTAAAATTAGAGATCCTTCTTGGGGTATCGTGGTTGGCGGCATTGTTGGCTGTTGGTTATAAACGTTATTTTGAGGAGGCAGAACTGCTCTTGTGTTTTGATAGATCCAATATGCTGCAAGAGCAAACAGTACGATAACAACTATTACTAAAACTTTAAAAGTCGATTTGTTTGGGTTTGGTTGTTCTGGGGCATCCATATAACTTAAATATTAAAATTGATAATTGATATCCGTTTATTCTCCTTCATCTCCTCTTACCGATAAAGCTGCAATTACTAGGGAATAGTCTTGACTGTCTACAATCCCATCAAGGTTGAGATCCGCTTCACTTAATAGTTTGGCGTCTGTTGAACCGACATTGTTTCTAACTAAAGAAATATCGTAAGAATCAACAACTCCATTTTGATCCGGCAAATCTCCGACCAACATATAGATTCCTGAAAAGTCGAGATTATTATCACCAGATACTAAAGTGATACTACCATTTTCACAATGATAACTTCCTGGCCATGACTCAGTAGGAGTGCTGTCACAAACCCTTTTCTGCAGATGTTTTGGACCCTTGACAAAAATTTTAAAGTTGCTCCCTGGGACAGGAGGAGAACACATAGCGCTCTGCATCCAATCCGTAATACTTCCTGACCAGATACCGTTGCTGTCTGCGACAAAATTACCGTTTCCACAGGAAGTAACCTTTGAATCGGATATTAGAGTGACGTGGACTTTAAAATTATTATACTCATCTGCTGGTTTACTTAGGATTCCTTGAAACTTGAGTTTGAGATTTAGATTAACACCTCCTACATTAGGGGTTGGTGTCGGGGTTGGAGTTAAAGTTGGTCCACCTGGGGTAACTGTCGGCGTCGGTGTCAATGTTGGACCTCCGGGAGTGACGGTTGGACTGGGAGTTGCTGACGGCCCTTGTCCATTAACATTAAGATCTCCAGCTGAAGTACAAGCTAGAGGAGTTAAGACATACGTTGTTGAATCGTATTTATAAAAATTGCCTCCTGTAATATCAAAACTAATAGCATAAGCTGAAGATGAATTTGAGGTAAAAGTTATAGTAACAATACTCGTCCCCGAGGAAACAGGTCCTCCTGCAGCATCATGGCTTTCCCCTTGGATTTTAATGACTCCATTTGCATTAACCGTATCCAATGTTAGATTATCGTCTCCAAGACCCTGACTGACGCTCCAAGGATTTTCGTATGTAATTGTTTTCACCTGTACCTCACTTTTATTAAAAGCTACCTTAAAATTGAAACCTCTTATCATCATGGCTGTCGAATCCGCTTTGATTGTCGTTGTAAAGTCCGCTCCCTGTGCTGCTGAAACTGTAGCTGGGTTAAAAGAAAGAGTTACTGTTTCACCTGCGGCTTTTGATTTAACTCCCTGCTCATAAACATAGGCTATCATTAGAAGTGAAGCAGTTATTGTAACAAAGGCAATAAGAACAAATGTGAAAGGAGCCTTGTAAATTTTTTGTCTTACGTGCTTGAGTAGTTTGTTCATAAAAGCTCCTGTAATTATTGTCCATGTAAACTTCGAATCAATATGTCTCTATCATTAGGAGAAACCAGCCCATCACCGTTTATATCAGCGTTAACGAAGGAAGGTATTCCTCCACCGTTAACTACTGAAACAAAGTAAAAATAATCCAAAGTAGAAGTGATCACACCATCTCCATCCACATCTCCTTTTGTTCTTAGATTTCTTTGACAATAACCGGTTTTTCCTGTCGCATCCGGCGTCGGACCAGGGATGCTTGATTCGCGAGAACATTTTGGTGGTTTGGTATAAGTAACATCACTGTAATAATCAAAACTACAGCTTGCATCACAACTCTCATCAGTTTTACAGACACAGCTGGGGTTGACTGTTGGCGAAGGAGCCAGGGTGACGGTAGGTGTTGGAGAAGCAGCCGGCGGAGTTGTTGGTTTTGGAGTTGGAGTTTTAGTTGGTTTAGGTCGATTGGTTGGAGGAGGAGGCGTTACAATACATTGCCATGAACATCCATAGCTTGAGTAAGTGCTACACTGCGATTGATTCAATTGGCTACAGCAATACTGCACTCCATTAATAGTATAGCAAGGCCCCACGCATCCATATTTTGTGCAATTTGATGGAGCAGGAGTATTGGTCAGGACTGTACATTGTGCGTTAGAACTACACGTATCGGCGCATTGATTCCAAGGATTAGGACACGAATATCTCCCACACTTTCCACCACCACAACCTAAATGTTGGCAGTGAGGAGCACAACCTGGAGTATGACTTGTTGGACTTTGTGCAAAAACTACTGTAGGGAAATTTTTAGATGAATTAAAAGAATGTAAAAATATAAGTAGTGAAATTAAGCAGAAGAATAATGTTTTTTTCTTCATTACTCTTAAAATATCAATTTCAAATCGATTTGTCAACTATTATATATGTTAGATCACCTTCAGTACTCGGAAGAGCATAAAGCTTATGAAGTAAAAAAGAACCACCTGAAAGACCGGAAGATACAAGGTTAAAAAAATAGTGACTATCGCTAAAATGAAAAAGGCTTCGTTATGTATTGCCGGCAAGAGACCCTTGGTGATTAGCATAAGAACTACAATTGTCAATAATATTCTTTTATCAAACCAGTAGATGCTCCAACCAAAATACCACGCCAAACCGAGCAAGATGGCTGCCAAAATCAAAAAGATTTCTTTGGTGTCGAAATAAAATGGTCCTAAATACATAATTAGAATATAAATGATTAATAAATAAAATGCAAACAACTATTGAGACAGTGGTGTAATAACAGTTATTGTCCTTCCATCGCTTAAAGTAACAGTCTGAACCAAAACTTTAGTACCATTAAGTATTTTTATATATTTTGTGTTTGTGCTTGGATCCTCGGCTGCCATCACACTTTTACTAATAGATTTAAATATGGCTGTAGCAGGAGGATTGGCTTTAGGTAACTTACTGAAAAACTCTTGGGAAGGATTTGGGTGAAACAGACTGCCTACTGAAGCTATAAAATTGCCTGGCATATTTATCAGTCTCGTCGTAAATGAAGGGTTAATCAGAGGACTCTCACCGATAAAAACTTCGTTTTTTATTATAATTTGCACTGTCAAAAAAGCTACAAATATTGCTAAAGTTATTTTTAGTTTTTGATTTTTAATAAATTTCATATTTTCAAAGTGGAACTGCTAAACAATAATTGTTTCCAATCATTGTGCAACTGGTACCATTAACGTTAACAATCTGTGGATTTGATAATGGAACAGCCACGGTCGTATCTTGTTGGACTGTAAACTCTTGACTCTGACCTACCTGTGCCGCTTGACCTCCAGCTGGGGCTGAAGTTGGATTTAAAATACATTCACATATAGGTGCACCTGCAATATCATTACCAGTTTTCTTACATGTTCCTGGTTTATTTCCCTCAGAACAAATATCTCCAATTGATCTAGTCTCACAGGCTAAAGAAGACATCCAACCACATTTATTAGGATTTGGGGTTGGAGTTACAACACCAAGACAATAATTACTTCCTCCATTTGTGCAATCTTTTCCACTTCTTTCTCCACAACTATCTGTACATCTTGCAACTTCCACTTGACAGAAACAATTAGGATTAGGTGTGGGAGTACTGGTTGGGATCGGAGGTGAGGTTGGAGTTGGAGGTTGATAAGGATTAGCTATACAATCGCAAGTATTAGGGCTATTAGAAATTTGGCAATGACCATACTTTTTCGTTTCATCAATAAAACATCCTGTATCAACATTTTGGCCTTTACAAGCTTGGTAAGACATTTGATTGCAAACAACTGGAGTTGGAGTATTTGTAACTTTAGGATTCCCAGAATAACATATGCTTGGATTACTTATACAATTTACTCGACTATTGGTACAGTAACTATTACAGTAACCACCACCACCACATCCACAAGATGATGGAACTGGGGTATTTGTAGCTTTGGGAGCCGGAGTATTTGTAGGAGGAGCTCCGTGAATACATCCATCATTTCCACAACTCCCCACTCCCGGATTTTGACAGATTAAATTAGAGTTACCGCAAGGAGTACAACAACCTGTTTGTGAAGGTCCATGTCCGGTAAATCCCCAACATCCAGTCGCCCACCAGTACCAAGGTCCAACTCCGCATTTGTCACACTGGCCTCCCCCACAATGCCAATTTCCGCAGTCATTTGGATTGCATTGGCCTCCTGGAGTTGAAGTCGGATTGGGAGGTGTAGTTGGATTAGAGACTACGCAAGTCAAATTGCACTCCCCATACTGATTTGTATTTTTCCATGATCCGTTTTGACACTGATATGGTATACCAACACCTGCGTCACTGTTACAAGGACCTTGATTGCCTGTGCAACTGATGCACCATTCCCCGTTGTTTGAACAACTAGCTCCTTCAGAGACACCGCTTGCACAGCTTGGAGTTCCTGCTGCCAACGTTTTTGTCGTTTGCTTATTTTTGCTTAGAAAGACATTGGAAACAAGTGTAACAACCGTAAGAATAATAACTCCAGCTATTGTTAGCGCAGTTACAATTTCTCCCCTTTTATATAAGCTTTTCATTTGCTACTTTTTCATTTTATACTAAATGGAATCAAAAATGCAAACAGTCTTTCGGACAGCTAAAGATATTTTCATTAAAATCACAGATTCCATTGCCACAAAGACTTTTAATATAATTATTTGGTATCGTTAACTTATTTAAACTTATATCGAGTTTATCGTTATTCACCTGGTCATAAAAAACAATTTTTTTTGCCACTAAATAAAACGGTAAGTAAAGAACTATTTGCGATGATGGATTGGTTAAAAAGTTTCCTCCTCCATTTGAACTTGAGATATTTGGACCAAACTGCTCGGCCGGATAAATTATATCGACGTTTGAAACTTTGCCTGAAAATAAAATATTATTTCCAGAATCAAAAATTTTAATCAAGTAAAAATTTTCAGGAATATTGAGTTGATAGTCAGAAGAATAGGTTTGTTCAGTATCAATAGCGCTAAGGCTTAAATGAAAATCTGAAGTTTGGTTCAATACTATTTTAAGAGTTAATTTATTAAGAGGCATTGAAGAAGTTTGAGGCAAAAAAAAAGCAATAGATATTGTAGTTAATACTAAACTTAAAATAATCCCGACAGCCAATTTTAATTTCCACATATTATTATTGATAATTTTTTAAGTTAACATCCCAACCATTTATAAGAGACGGGTCATTAAAAGTATAAACTTCTCCAAATCCACCCCCATCCATTATACTTTTTGTTGCCGGTCTATAATAATTAGCCCATCCGCATCTTTGATAACAACCTACTTGAGGGAATTGATTTGCCCAAATGGGACAAGGAGTCGTAGGTGAATTAGAGCTTGCAGAGGAACAATTTATCCCAGGATCAGTACCCCAAGGTGCTTGAAGAGGTATACCTTGTGGACTCAAAAAAGGATATTCATCAACTAAATCTGCTATTCCATGACCCAATTCGTGAGGAACAGTAATGTAAGGCAAGGCTCTACTATAAGCAAATATACTTCTTAATCCCTCCTGTCTTCCCGTGACCGCAAAATATCTATCAGCATAATCATTTCTGTTATTGTAAAATACAACGCTTATATCACCAGCACAATTCCTAGCAATCTGGTCTGCTTTATTTATGTCCCAAATTATAAAAGTTCTTCCAGTTGGTGGATCTGTATAATCATTTTGATAATAAGTTTGGCTAATATCTTGATAAACCCAAACATCTAGTTTGCTAAGTCTTGAAAGTCCCAGATTTGTTTGCTGAATCTTTTGAACCGATATAGCTGAATCAGAAAGAAAATCACTTAGATTATTATAATTATCAGCTAGAAAAACAATGTCAAATTTATTATCTTTATCTCCGTTTCCCATTAGAAGTTTGCAAGAAGGTGTTGGCGCCGGTGTTGAAGTTGGTATTTGTGTGGGAGTTGAACTCGGGTTTGGTATAGGAGTATAGGTTGGTACTCCGGGTGCTAGCGTGGACGTGGGAATTGAGGCAGTAGGCGTTGGAGTTGAAGAAGACATTGGAGTTGAAGAAGGAATCGGTGTCGAAGAAGGAAATGGTGTTGGGGTTGGAGGCGGTTGACAGTAACTACCTGTGCAGTACCAACCTGTGCCACAAGTACTTTGACAGTAAGAATTGCTAAAATTGCAAGAACTGCTATTACAGTTTGGGATTGTTGTGGGTGTTGGCTTTGGAATAGGTGTATTGGTAGCTTTTGGTTTTGGTGTGTTTGTCGGATTAGGTGGAGAAGTCGGAGCAACACCACAGGAAAAATTGGATTGGCAATATCCATTTGTAACAATGCAGGCTTGTCCACTGGGACATTGAGAATTATTGGCGCAACAGGCAGAGTTACAGTTTCCATTTTTATCTAATTTCCCAGGGTCGCAGGGAGGACTAACTTTTGGAGTAGCGGTAGGAGATGGCGGTGTTATTCCGTATAAAGTAATAGGAATACTTTTTCCATTTGCTGGTCCACAATTTGAGCTCATATCAAACATTACTAATCTATAGGAATCTGTCGTAGTATTAGAAAAAGTATCCATACGAATACCAAAGCTACAGTTGACGCCGTTGCAGGTTGGATTTATCCATCTGCCGCCGTTCTGCGGCCAACCATTGTTTTTACTCCAGCCGCAGGCAATATTGGTCGAACCTGAAAAAGCTGGATCCAAAGTTCCTGAACAGGTAAAGTCTTGACCAGAAGATAATGGTCCAGGATCATCGACTTTGGTTATGACCGCACAGCCGGAAGCTTTTGAACTAGATGTAATTTTATTTTTTGCTAAAAAAGTATTCGAAATAAAAGTAACAACAGTCAACAAAACCACCCCAATAATCGTTAACGCCGTAACTATTTCCCCCCTCTTTAAAAATTTGTCATTTGTCATTTGTAATTTGAAATTTTCACTTGTATATAATGTATTATTATAGTTATGGAAGATAAAATCAAGACACTAACATTTTTTTTTAAAAAAAATATAACTAACCTTCTAAAACTTCCTCAAAATCTAAAAATAGTCCTTGCTTTATTTACGGCTTTCGGCTTAACAATAATTCTAGGTAAAACTATTTTTTTTTATGGAACACCGCGAGTTAATCCTACCTATATCGCATCACTCGCACAAAGAGCGCAGGATTTTCTTGCCAACAATCTTTTTGGTGTGAAGCCAGTTCCCACATCACAACCAGCAAATCTGAACCAAGCGCCTACAACAACTCCTCAATCTAATACAACAACAGCTCCACAACATGCTAATTTAAATATATCTGGTCCCTTGCAGACTGGTGCAATCCTTATGTCCTGGTTTTATTGTCCCCCGCCTGACCACACCTGCGTCCCTGCCGATTGGTACGCCACCCCTCCGGGAACTACAAGTTCTTATCCAGACGGCAGCTATTACAATCCCGGAAATTATTTCTGGTGGTATCTGGAGGCATCTGATATGACCTGTGCCGGACTCGATATAGCATATGTTTATGTCTGGGATAATCCAAATAATCAATATATAGGTTATATGGGTAATTTATCTAACGCAATAAATCAACTACAATCTCCTTTGAAAGTCTCCGAATTTTGGGATGCAAGTTATGCGTCAAATGATGGAGGCTCTGTAGATTTAGGAGATTCCAACACAGCTCAATACCGATATAACAAATTTATTAAACCTTTTTATCAAGCCTTTCCACAATCTCAATGGGCAACATTGGACGGCCGACCGATCTTAGCTATTTACCGTTTTGGTGGTGATAGCTATACAAATTCTGATAAGGCTGACGTTTTTTTTACAAATATTAAAAGTCTTTTTAAAAATGACTTCACTGTAGAACCAGTATTGATTTTGGGTACTGAATGGTATGAAAAAACTCCAGCAAGAAATGTGGCAGATGGAGAGTTTGATGTTTACAATGGTGGTGTGAGTCGCGACGGGACTGCACATACTCATACTGTAAATGGACTTACTATATCTAATATTTCGCCTGGTGGAAATGATTACAGACCTGAAGGATCTCATCTAGACCGTCAAGACGGTCAAGTTTTTAAAAATGAATTTGGACAAGTCCCAGGAAATACAAATCTTTTGATGATTGAGTCCTGGAATGAACTTGGTGAGGGATCTGGAATTGAACGTGCTACTTATCCTAAAAGTGGAGAAGGTACTCTTCCGACAACAACGTTTTATATGGACACTTTAAGAAATTTATTAGGAAAAAATGACAGGCCAGCTTGCTTAGGTCTTGCTAATGTTACTCCGCCACCCACATCACCTCCAGGACAACCGACTTACACTCCAGTTCCAGGACAGCCTACTTCTCCACCTGGGCCTACCGGAGGAAGTGTGACTATCAACACAAATCCTCAAACACCTACTGCTAAAACTCAATTTAAAGTAACAGTTTCTTCATCGACAAATTACACTTGGGTTCACTTAAATATTTTTGATTCTGCTGGAAAAAATACTGTCTGGATTGCACCAACGAATGGAACTCAACCAACTGTCACAAAAAGCGGTGGCAAAAATAATTGGACGTATACCGTTAGCGGTTTGTCCGCTGGGACTTATCAAATTTATTTTTACATCAACTGTAATATTGCCTATCCACATTGTCAGCAAGCTCCATTTACCGACCCTTTTGCAAAGGCAAATTTGACCATTCAATAATTTGGCTTTGTAATTTGCTATCTTTAAATTTGCCATTTGACATTTGACATTTGACATTTTATAATACTTTCCATGACTTACAAAAACAATTCGTCTACTAAGGTATCACTCTCTGACTTACCAGATCTTTTGACAATTAGAGAAGTTGCCGACCTTCTTCGTGTTTCACCATTAACGATAAAGCGTTGGGGAAAAAGAGGAAAACTTCCGGCGATAAGAATTAACTCCCGCGGAGACAGACGTTATAAAAAAACCGTCGTCCAAAAGCTACTAGGGGTAGAAACCGAGTAATTAAGAAGTTTTAACCACCAAACATTGGAAATCCACCTCCACCGCCTGCAGCTCCTGCACCTGCGCCCATTGCCCCTTTCATCGCTTTCCAGATGGAAATAATAAGTCCGATAATTGCTCCCAAACCTAAAAATTTTAAAGGTCTTGGAATTTTATCTATGAAAGATTTTTTCTGTTGTTCAACATTCTCTTGTGTAGTAGGAGTTTCTGCTAATTTTTTTAATTCATTTAAGTCATTTTTAACTTCTTGTTTTTGTTCTTGAGGAATATTAATTTCATCAGTCTGTTTCATGAGTTCAGTAAAGATCTCGACTGGCGGCATTCCGCTATCTACGGCTGCCTTGATGTCTACCATAAACAATTGCTGTGTAGGAGTAGCTTTTGGATCAGTTTTTAAAACTTCGTTGACACCGTTTATTATCTGCTTAAACCCTTTATCTAATTCTTCTTCGGTTTTAGGATGAAAGTTCTCAAGTTGTTTTTTTAAATGATCCGGCAGTAACTTTATCTGCTCTTCCGTTAATTCAACACTTTTTAATAATCTCTGCATCAAGACATTCGGATCTTCAACTTTTTTTTCAGGTTTTTCCCTAGGAATTATTTGTTCTCCAGCAAAATTTGTCTTTCCTTGCTCTTGAGCTAATGTCTTTAAATAATCTTCATTTAGTTGTGGTTTTGTATTTACCGGAGCAACCGGTCTATGCTCTCTTAAATTTTTAAGAAAGTCACTAGACAACGCTTGTGCCTCTCTCACTTGTCTTTCCAAATCTCCTGATAAAGGAGTATAATTTTTAGGTTGTGTATCTACTTTTGGAGCAACATTAACCGGAACTTCCGCCGATAGTCCATCTAACATAAGAAGATTTTAAAGCTAAACTAACTTAAATGCAAATTAAAAGTTAAGTAAGAGTTTTTCAGAAATTAAACTCCTGCCATACCCTTCATTCCAAGAATCATCAATAATATAAGAATCGCTATTCCGATTTTCCACCAATTGTTTTTAATAAAATCTGCACTTGAATTTTTAGCTTGATCAAGTTGTTGCTTCATTTCATCCACTCTACCTAAAACATTTTTGTTCAATTGTCCTTTTGCATTTGCTATTATCTCATTTGCTTTAGCTCTTCCTTGATCAAGTAAAGTCTTACCCCATTCAGATGTTGTCATAGCAATTACCATATTTTGACTCATCCGACCACCATCAAGAAAATAATCTGTTAAAGCCTGTTTAGCTAAAGAGTCTGCTTGAGTTTTCCTAAATTCAGGATTTTTCATCTTTGCTCTAAAGGCTTTGATTTCCTGAGCTGATAAACCAAGACTTGTAAGTTGAGTGTCAGTCATGTTGTCTAGCTTAACAGCAATATTTTCCTGCGCTCCGGGCTTAAAAACATCTTCTAAAAAATCAAGTGCCTTATTTTTATCTGGGACTTTGATGGGTTTTCCTTTTTCAGTCACTTCTTTTTTCCATAAATTTGGTATTTTATTTATTCCGATTTCAGCCAAACTGGTTTCATCGGAAGCCTCTTTCTCTGTTATTTTTTTAGCTTCTTCAATATAGCTGTTTTTTAATTTACCAAAGACTGCATTTATATAAGCTTCGGCTGCATCTTGAGGCATATGAGTAATATCCCTAGCGAACTTAATCATTTCTGCTTCAAGTTGATCCTTTGCGTCTGCCAACTCAATTTCTTTTTGTTTTATTTTTGATTCAATTTCCGCCTTTTTTTGGGGAGTTATTGCGGTTTTTTGCTTTTCTTGTAAATCTTTAAGATACTGTTTCGCTCTTTCTAATTCTTGTTGAGGAGGAGTTACATCTTTCTGAATGTCGGCTATTTCCTTTGCCAATTGCACACGTTCAGCTAATAAACTTTCTAAACCCATATATTTTTTATATTCTGGTTTTGATTCTATAATCTTGATGTCTGAATTTATTTTTGCTATTTGTGCAGCATCTGCTACTGGATCAAGTCCAACTAGACTTGCTTTGAAGGTGTTAATATCATTAAGCATAGGTTGCACTGAAGGTAATAATTTGGCAATTTCTTTTTTATATGATGGGAGATTGTCATTCAATTCCTGGTATCTTTCAGCTTTACTCTGTAAATCAAGCATCTTTGGTGCTAGTGTAGCCAATTTTAAATTAACTGCATCAACGGCATCTTGTGCTGCTTTAATCTGGGCTGGAGTAACTTCTGCCTGCAGCTGAGATTTCAATTCGTCTAGCTGAGATTGAGCTGTTCTAACAGCATCTTCTTGAGTTAATTTTTTATTTGGGTCTAGTCTTGGATTATTTAATTGAAGTAATCCATCTTTAAATGCCGGATCGTTTATCATTGTATCAACAATTGCATCAATAGCGGTTGTTGGAGTTCCACTATTCATTACAATATCTCTAATCGCAGGACAATTTGATACTAAGGAACTTCTCAACATAGCTCTAAATTGAGGAGTTACAACGTTTTGTTCAACAAACTTTCTTACATCTTGCGCAACTGATTCAGATTCTGTATATCTTCGTCTTTCATTAACATCTGTTGGAGAAACTTTTCTTCCATCCGGTCCTCTATCTGTACTTAAATGATTTATAAGAGATTTTTTAACATCTTGCTCGCTATAAGGTAGTAAATCACCTTTAATCATTTTTAAGGCTGCCTCGTAATTTCCCGCTCTGTGTTGTTCTCCTGCGGCTTTTATTGCAGCATCGGTAGGAGGTGTTGCCGTAATTCCGAATCCATAACTTACGAGTTGCTCTGCTCCAACTCTCGATAATTGTGGTTCGGCTGCTATTGCGTTTGCCATTATTAATTTTGACTATTTGCTAACTGTGTTAACTGACTTTTTATATCTTCTAATTTTTTTTGATCCTGCCCAACAATTTCAGTCGTTTTATTTTGTATTGCAGAAAAATTTTTGTACATATCCCATTTTTGTGCCAACTCATTTAAAAATGATGTAAGACTATTTTCATCAATTACATTATTCTTTTTATCTAATATAAAAGTAGCAATTTCTTGACCAATCTCTCTAGTTATTGTTTCTTTTTCTAATGCTTCAATTAGAATTCCAGTTAATTTATCTATTACTTCTTTCTTTCTTGCGTCAAAACTGTTCTGATCCATACTTCTCACTATATCAATAATTAATAATAAAAATCAAGAGGCAGCTGCAAAATATGATATATTACTTATATGAGATGTCCCAACTGTAAGGAAACAATGCAGTTTGTTTCCCATGATAAACAAGTCCTTCTCCACTGCACCAACTGCGGCTGTAGTTTCTTTGATCAGAATGTCATTAATAGAATAACTCCTCAAACTACCGAACAACTTTCAAAAGACAGACAGATTAGTGAAATCTCGTCAAAACAAAAGTTTTGTCCCAGGGATCAGTCTCCTTTGAAACCCTTTGAATCAGAAGCAATCCCTCCCAACGTTACTCTTTTACAGTGCGAAAAATGCAAAGGGATCTTTGTCTATCCGGAAGATCTTGTCCAGTTTAAAAAAGCCCAACAGGTCAAAGTTGACTACTTCAAACTTTGGAATATTCCTTTCCCATCGATTTATACCATCGCCGTATTAAGCGCAATAATCTTTATTTCAGTCTTAAGTTTTACTACATTTGTTTACTGGCAAGGTCAAAATATATCCAACATCCAGGCTACAGATTTGATAAAAAATCTTTATATAACAATCTCGAATCGCTATCTATTCGTCTCCTTCAAAACCCAGTTTCAATATAGTGCAAAGTTTTCCTATGAGGATAAAACCATAAACACGTCCGGCGAAAAAAATTTCTATAGTCAACCCTCAAACAACGGATTCATTTATCAACTCACAACAGGAGATATTAATCTGAAAGATGAAGTTTACTACCAAATAATTTTAACTGATAAGAATGGGAATGTGGCGAAGATGGAGTTAAAGAGGCTAGAAATTAAATGATCTAATGACAAATTACAAATTTCAAATAAATTTTCTAATTTCTAAATTAATTAATTTCGATATTTATTTGCCATTTGTCATTTGAAATTTATCATTATTTTGTTAGTATTTCTTCAACTTCTTCAACACTCTCATCATCTTTTTTTCGATACCCCTAAGCTCCAAAGCAGCCTCCATCGGATCAACAACATTTACAGAAAGACCTGTCCCGAGCTCAAAGCCTGCGCGGTTGACAAAACGTGGAATTATTCTTAAATACCAGTTTTCTTTAGGATAGATGTAGTAATTATAGCCAAACTGGTAATCTTCAATATGTCTCCTATTGTAGATCTGGTCTAATCTATGGAGATAAGTTTGCATCAGTTTTGCCAGATAGGTAATCTCTTTATCATCAATGTCTCCAAATACCTTTTCTTCTTTTTTAGGGGCGACCCAAACCTCATATGGCCACTGAGAAAAGTCAGGACAATAAATATTAAAGTAAATGTCTTCTTCGACTAGATTGTTTATCGGTTCTCGAACCAAAGTATCCAAATTGATTTGATGAGGGATTACAACCAACTGTGAATGAGGATGATCAAGCGAAGCCCCGGCCAAAAGACTATGATTGTTGAAGATTAAAACCTGACCCTGTTTTTTGTGAAAATTATAGCGTTGTCTGTAAACATTTAAGACTAACTCAATATCTTTAATCTGCATTTTTTCTATATCTTTATTATGTTCATTTGAATGGATGATGACTTCATGAATATCGGTGATTGGGAATCTGTTGGGAACAATTCGGATTTTCCACCCGGGTTTATTTGCCTCTCCCCCGCCGTATCTGATGATTTCGGGCGGCGTCTCACTCTCATGACCTACACAAAAAGGACAATAATTCTTTTTTTTTGCATTGTCTGGACGGCCCAGTCGTTGAGGTGAAATCACTACCCACCGGCGCGTGGAGATATCAGGAACAAATTTGGACATTGTATAATTAATACTAACAGTTTTTTTAATAATGTTTCAAGTTTAATCTTTTATGATCTTAATCGTTGGACTTGGTAACCCGGGAGAAAAGTATAAAAATAATAGACACAACGTCGGTTTTCAATTTATCGATTATATTGCTCCATTGCTTCATTGCTCCGTTGTCAGAAAAGATAAACTTTACACAACAATGAAACAATTTAACAATGAAACAATAGTCCTTGCTAAGCCCCAAACTTTTATGAACCTTTCCGGCCAGGCGGTTAAGCAATTAATTAAAAACTTGTCCCGAGTAAAGTCGAGGGATTTTAAATTAAAAATTAAAAACTTGATTGTCGCTCATGACGATCTAGACATTCCTATAGGGAAATTTAAAATTCAAAAAGGTATCGGTCCAAAACTTCATAATGGAATTGAGTCGATCGAAAAAGAACTTGGAACAAAAGATTTTTGGAGAGTAAGAATTGGGGTGGATAATAGAAAACCAGAAACTTGGATAGATGGTGAACCTTATGTCCTTCAAGATTTTACAACTGAAGAAAAAAAGATTATCTTAGCAACTTTTCCAAATATCATGCAACGCGTAAAAACTGAACTTACTTAATTTTTAGCTCGTCATGCCAACCAGTCCTTCAACCGAAGCGGTTGAGTAGTAGATGGCAATAACAATCTGGAGTTGTCAGCTTTAATATGCGTGCAATCGTGTATAATTTTTTTATGAGGAAAAGTTTAAAGTCTTTTCCAGTGGTCTATTCCCTCTCTGCTTTAAATAAAATTCGCGATAATTTTGTTAAAGAGCTTGAACTTGCTATGCAAGGAAAAAAAACCAGCTTGGCTTTTATCAAAAATCCCCTTCCCTATCTCGATAAACCAGCTGATGAAATATTCCAAGTAATGAGTATTGGCGGCTCAATCTTCGAGTCAGCCTTAGCTCATAACTCAAACGAAGGTATAAATTTATTTAACTTCATAAAAGAAAAACTTCCAGTTTTTAAGAACAGAGAATTATTCTTGTCTTTTTTTTCTAAACATCTTAATTCTCGGGTAAAAACGGTGATAATCAACTTTGCCTTCGGATTAAAACCTGTAGTCAGAAACTGTGTCCTTGATGGAATATTTACTAAAATTGCAAAAGGGCATACTTTTTCTGGCCTTTTAGGAAAAGCTGTGGGGCAAGAGTTAGAGAATTATGTTTTTCAAAAAACAAAAAGGTGCGTTACAGTTTCAGTAGCAAATGACACAGTTTGTTTATTATTATCTGGTCTTGAGTTTGCAAGATGGAATTCTATTGTTGGAGGAGTGGTTGGAACAGGAATAAACTTTGCCTTCTTTTTAAATAAAGACACTGCTGTTAATCTTGAATCGGCCGACTTTGATAAATTTGAACTATCTCCAACTGGTAAAATAATCGATGAGCTGGATCACCCTGGAGATTTTCTTTTTGAAAAAGAAGTTGCCGGTGCATACCTTTACCAGCATTTCAATTTAACATTAAAATGGAATGGAATTAAGTTTAAACCGTTCACATCAACAAAACAACTTAGTTTGCTAGCAGAACAAAGCAATGAGCCGTTTTCTACAATCGCGCAAAAACTCCTTGAACATTCTGCTTCTCTCATCGCCTGCCAAATAGCAGGAATATATCTTTTTAAAAAATTCGAAACACTAAGTACTAAATCCAAAACAAGTTCGAATTTTCAAAATTCCAATGTCCAAAACATTTCGGATTTAGGATTTCGAATTTCGGATTTATTTTTTATTATGGAGGGTTCGCTTTTTTGGCAAGGCTGGAAATATAAGGAAATGGTCAAACATTATTTATTAAAATTAGATGTTCCAAAGAATAGTGTAAACTTTATTCGGGTAAAGCATAGTAATCTTATCGGAGCAGCCCGTTTGATTTGTTAAAATTTTGCAAAGTGATATAATATCACGAAAGAATTTTTAATTATTAAAAATTTCAAATTTAAAATTAATGCGTATCCTCTACCTTTACATGTTTCCTCTCTGGGGCAACGGCTCTGGGGCTTGGCTTCGGCGCCTAACTCTCCATTTGAAACAAAAATATCAAGATGATTTTCAAGCCGCCATTGTTGCTCCCGAAAGTAGAGTTTTAAAAGACATCAAAATTTTCCGGCTTAAACCACCGCTGATGGGAATTTTTGTTGGTCATCCAGAACTTTTAGGAGTAAAAAAATATTCTAAATTTTCCAATCAGGAATTTATTAATGTTTTCAACTATTATCTTTTGAGAACTTCAAAGGCAATAGAAAGATTTAAACCCAACTTAATCCATGTATTTCACACAGCCTTCCTCCCTCCTGTCGCCAGACTATTAGCTAATCTTTACAAAATTCCCTTTATCATTACAACCCATGGCAGCGACCTTTATTACTTTAAGGAAGATGGGCGCTGGAAAGGTGGAGTTCGTGACGCATCTCTTAGAGCTAAATTTATCACAGCCAATAGCAGCTTTACCCGTGAATGGTATATAAAGATGTTCGGTAAAGATCTGGCAAAAAAAACAAAAACTATCCCGTCAGGTGTAAACAATATGATCGACTTCACAAAGAATGTCTCCTGGATAGATAAAAAATATCACTTTAATCATGCCAACATGGTACTTTTTACCGGAAGGCTGACAGAACATAAGGGTGTTGAGTATTTAATCAAAGCTGCCAAGCAGATCAAAGCAGAAATTGTGATATTGGGAGATGGACCTGAACGAAAATATTTAGAAAGTCTTATTCAAAAATTTAAATTAACTAATGTGCACATGTTGGGATATTTTTCACATAAATTGGGAGAAATTAATGATTTCTATCTTCGGTCTGACGTCTATGTCGCCCCAAGCGTCTGGAATGAACCATTGGGTCTTGTGATACTTGAAGCGATGGTCTATAAAACTCCCGTCATTGTCACAAGAAAAGGTGGAGTCACTACAATTGTTAAAGACGGCGTGAACGGATTTTTGGTTAGGCCAAAAAGTGCCAATATAATAGCTCAAAAAGTTAACCTGCTTTTGTCTGACGACAAGCTTCGCTATAAAATGGGGGAAAATGCCTATAGAACTGTAGTTGAAAGATTTAACTGGGATAGGATTTCTACCAGATTTTATAATCTCTATACTAAAGCTACTCAAAAACCCCCAAATAATCTTCCCCAAAAAAAGATATAATGTTTGAATGTTAATCGTTGTCCTTGGAGGAGGTATTGATCTTGAAGGAAAACTCCCTCTATTTATTTACAGAAGATTGGATAAAGCTGTAGAGCTTTACAAAAATAAACCTGGTAATAAAATAGTTTTATCAGGAAAATACAGTTTTTTGTTCAAAGAAAAAAAACCTCCTCTTAAAGAATCGGAAAAGATGGCACGATATCTTTTTAAAAAAATTCCAAGAAAAGACATTCTCCTAGAAAAAAAATCAAAAGATACTGTTGGGAACGCTTATTACCTTAAAAAACTAATTTTCATTCCCCGTCATGAATACAAAGCGACCATTATAACCTCTAACTTTCATCTTGCACGAACCAAGTTTATCTTTAATAAAATCTTTGGCCCAACTTATCAATTGACGATTGTAGGAGTCCCCGATGATCTGCCAAAGAATGAAAAGAAAAAAGTATTAGATCGACAGAAAGAACTATTATTAAAATCAAAGCAGATGCTTGCCAAGATGAAAGATGGAGATCACAATTATTTAAAAAGAAAAATATATAATTTAAAATATTATCGTGAACAAAGACCTAACTGGATCACAAACTTTGTTGCAAAAGGAATTTGATATGATTAAGATATGTTAAGAACCTCGGTTATTATTCCGTCCTTCAAAAGAAATCTACAAACGTTAAAAACTATAAGCTTGCTTCTTAATTCTCAAGGAATAGACCGTGAATATGGTATTGAATTCATTGTTGCTGACAGCTCACCAGATGATCAACTAAAAAATGAACTTAAGAATAAATTCGGCGAAAAAATAGTCTACACAAGACCAGAAAAACCAGGTATCGCCAGCAATAAAAATCAAGGAGCAAAAGTTGCTAAAAATCAGATCTTAATCTTTTGTGATTCAGATATGGAGGTGGAGGAAGATACGATTTTAAATACCCTCAGCGCCTTAAAAAGGCACAAATCCGCAGCAGCAATAGGCGGACAGGTTATCTGGCGAACTGGGCCAAACGACGGTAAGCATGACAGACCAAGACCAGAAGACAGGATGGAAAAAATAAACGGGATAACTTATGTTGAAGCACTGTATTCCAGATACATTGCTACTTACAGAAAAGTTTTTTGGGAGGTCGGCGGATATGATGAAGAAGTTTTTAACATGCGAGGAGAAGGATCAGACTTGTCGATACGTTATTGGCGCGCCGGTTATCCTCTGGTTTATGATAAATCACTTAAGGTCCATCACGTTTATGAAGTTGAAGGAGGAATTATTAGAGGTATCAAACATCCTGAGTGGGCAGTTGCCAAGGATTTATTTCTTTTAGCCTATAAATATGATGTTTTAGATGATAGTTGTAAAAATTTTATCCATACATTATCTAATAATTTTTCTAAATTTGGAGATATGAGCTTTTATAGAATACTGCAGGGATTAGTCAATAATTATGAATTTATCACTAAAATTAAACCCATTTTAGATAAGCAAAAAGAGAAATTGAAAAGTCAGTATAATTTTAAATTCTTAGAAGTTTTTTCCGATAATAAATTATTTATCAACTGTATAAATAAGTCATTGGACAAATTAAAAGGTGTTAGAGAAAATATATTCATATGAGAAAACTTAGAATCGCTCTTGGTGCAACTCTGCATAAAAAAGTAAATAAAGACGCAAAAGGTGGTACCGAAGTATTCTTATATTTTTTAGCAAGAGAGTTGGTCAGGAAAGGACACGAAGTAACAGTGTTTGCTTCAGGAGATAGCCAGGTTGCCGGTATACTTAAACCCCTAGCCTCTGAAGAAGAAATTAATAAAATTGAACAAGGTCAACGCATTTTTTATGGTTACCAATTACTGGAATCGGAAAATATTGCACTCAATCAGAATAAATTTGATATCATACACATAAATTACTTCGAACCGTTTCTTTTTTCTCCATTCTCTAAATTAATTTCTAAGCCGGTAATTTATTCTGTTCATTCTGATTTATTCGTTTCGGAAAGTTGGCAAAAAGTAATGCAAGAAACGGTCAAATCAGAAGATAAGTTTGTTTTTGTGTCTAAAAATGCATTTGAACAGGCTAAATTATTAAAAAATAAATTATATATATATAATGGTATTGACACTTCTCTATATCCGCTTTCTTCCTCGCATCAAAATTATCTGCTATGGTTAGGAAGAATAAGGAAAAAAAAGGGATTGAAGGAAGCAATTGAGGCTGCTGTTAAATCTCAAGAAAGACTAATAGTTTCTGGTGTTATTGACAACCCTGAAGAAAAACTTTTCTTTGAACAGGAAATCAAACCTCTTGTTAATAAATTTAAAAATATTGACTTAAGAGGGGCCAGTAATTTTTCTGAGAAAGTAAAGTTGTATCAAGGTGCAAAGGCATTTTTGTTTCCCATCAGTTGGGAAGAACCTTTTGGTCTTACAATGATAGAGGCTATGGCTTGTGGAACTCCCGTAATTGCCTTTAATAGAGGAGCTGTTTCAGAAATAATTACAGATAACATCTCGGGATTTATCGTTAACAACCTGGATGAAATGGTAAAAAAAATTAAAATGCTTGGTCAAATTAATCGTCAAGAATGCAGAAAAAGAGTTGAAGAAAATTTTAACTTGGACCGAGTTGTAACTAATTATGAATCATTATATTATTCTTTAATATGACCAAATTGAAGATTGCCCAAATTGTAAACATCTGGGAGTCGGTGCCACCTTTAAAATACGGCGGGACGGAAAGTGTCGTCTACAATATATGCCAGGGCCTAAGCAAAAAAGGCCACGATGTCTCATTGTTTGCCAGCGGAGACTCAAAAATCAATGGAAAACTATACTTTATCTATAAAGACAGCCTGATTAAAAAAAACATATTATGGTCAAAATATCTATATGCTCTGGCCCACTTTACCTATGCTTACAACACAGTAAGAGCAGAAGGTGATTATGACATCATTCATGGTCATTACTCTTTAGCTTCGGATCTTATTTCCCTATCATTCGCTTCCCTTAGCGATAAACCTTCGGTTTTTACTCTGCACTCTCCCCTGAATAAACTCCCAAAGCAGGACGATCGACAAAAAATAATTGATCTTTGCTCAAATTTAAACTATATCTCAATAAGTGATAAACAAAGAATACTGCCTTTAAATTATGTAAATACGATATACCATGGAATTTCTACAAAAGAATTTCCCTTTGATGATAAAACTGAGGAAGATTACATGCTTTGGCTGGGTCGTATTGCTCCTGAAAAAGGACTTGAGTCTTCCCTTAATATAAGTTTACTCCTTGATAAAAAAATTGTCGTTGTAGGAAGAATAGACAAAGAAAATGAAGTGAATTTAAACTATTTTCAGCTAAAAATAAAACCGAAACTAGCTGCTAAAAATTTAACTTTTATAGAGGAAGTAAATCACAAAAAAAGAAACGAATTAATGATGAAAGCTAAAGTTTTCCTCTTTCCTATCAATTGGGAAGAACCATTTGGCTTGGTAATGATCGAAGCGATGGCATGTGGGACGCCAGTTGTGGCTTTTGCTCGAGGTTCTGTGCCTGAAGTTATCAGAGATGGAGAAACGGGCTTCATTGTCAACTCATCTGAAGGAGATAAACGAGGTGACTGGATAATAAAAAAGACAGGAATAGAGGGACTTTCCCAAGCGGTTGAACGGATTTATGCAATGACTGAAAAGCAATACAAACAAATGCGAAAAAACTGTCGGGCTCATGTTGAAAAAAACTTTACGGTTGAAAGAATGGTCGATGAATACGAAAAAGTTTATCAGAAACTACTTTTATAATATCAACCCCAATAACACAATCCCTAAGCTCACTATCACAAATATCTGCCCGTAAGTTGCTACTCCGGCTGACGGAATTTGAGTTACTGTAGGCGCAGCTGTAGAAGACGGGCCTGGGGTGGCTGTATTCTTGGCTAAGACGATTTCAGTCGGAGTCGGACTGTTGCCAGAAGCTGTGCAACAACTTGTTTGAGATGGATTTTGTTTACAAACCGTTTGGAACTCCGGGAAGCTACAGTAGTTACTGCCATCGTTTGCCTGAATGCAGATCAAACCGCTGGCACAAGGATTGGTTGTATTGTCGCAAGCCTTCGAAGCACAGGCTGCCGGAACAGGTGTAGCTGTAGATCCTGGAGTATTGGTGGCAGTAGGTCCCGGCGTTCCGGTTGGAGTCGCAGTTGGCCCACGTGGCGTCACTGTCGGCGTCGGGCTTGGCCCAGGCGTTCCGGTTGGAGTTGGAGTTGTAGACGGACCTATGGTTGCCGTTGGTGTTGGTGTGTTTGTTGCGCCAGGTTGAGTAGGTGTTGGCGTATTGGTCGCAGCTGGCTTGGTTGGGGTCGGAGTTCTTGAGGGGCTTGGTGCTTGGCATGCTTTGTTTGGATACTCGTTATATCCCCACACAGGAACTGGTGGAGTTCTTGTATTACAGCTGCCATCTCCATTAACTGATGTTAGATAAACATCGAGCTGAAATGATCCACAAGCACCTGCAGGCTGAACCGCAGTCAGCTTTATTACTTGCGTTTTTTGCGCTCCAGATGCTGATAAAGTATAGGTTTTATACTCTGATCCGTTTGGCGCCGATCCATTACCACAGCTCCCGGTTCCTACCTTACTACAAGCATATCGCTCTTCCTTTGTCTGAATAGTTGCTTGAGAACCAGTGGTGTTGGTAATGGGAAACTCTATACTATAACTGTTACCAACAGGTGCATTGTCAGCGATTGGTGGGCCAACTGTAATTCCGCATTTTGTAACAGATCCGCTAATTTTAGCTGGAACCAATTTCGTAACTGGCTTCCTAAGGATAACTACATAAGAAACAATTCCGATTGCTATAATAAGAAGGACGATCAATCCCAAGAGTATTTTGTTTGCTGAAAAAGAATTTTTTGCAGGTGTTCCTGCAAAATTTGGCACCGAAGGTGACTTTGATCCGATCGGATTCATATTATAAATCATTTTGACTAATTTTTAATAAAAAAGCAAGTAGTATAATAATCAAAAAGAATTAGTAAATTTCGAATTACGCATTACGAATTACGAATTTAATCCGTAATCCGCATTTCGTAATTAATTAATAAATAATTTAGATTGACAAAATGCAGTCAGTAAAAGATATTCTAAAAAAATTCGATCCGATAAAGGATAAATATATTTCACGCGAGTTCCAATCCTATGGGGTTTATCTCTCACAAAAATTAAGTGATGAAAGGCACAAAAGCATGTATATTAAGTTTGCCAAAACTATTCATAGGGCGATACTAGAGGAATCATTAAGATTTGTTATAGATGCAAATGCGCGCAATAAAGCTGCATTATTTATGTGGAAGTTGAAAGAATTAGGAGCCTTCAATAAATCCCAAATTCGAAGTTCAAATGTCAAATCAAATCCAAAATCCAAATGATTTAATTTTTTGAACTTTAAACTTGATTTGAACTTTGTCATTTGACATTTATATTATTATTTGTCATTTGACATTTATATTATTAGAAGTATCCATTTGCCCAGTAAGCTATACTACCTACTCCCTGATCCTGTAAGTAATCTGTTTTTGCTCTGACCGATTCCTCATCTTCAAACCAGACCACATGATAGTTCAGATACCCGTAATCATCTTTTACTTCTGAAATCACATAATCAACCTCGGTCTCCGAAGAAATCTTATCTCTTTTAACTACACAGTCCTGCCAAACACATTTGCCTAAGAATTTTTTTCTTATATCGTTAAGGCTTAAGGCTTCAGCAGGCTTTATCGGAAGTTTATTTTCGTCGACAGTCCAATCATATCCGAACATGCCGAAAATCACTGTAAGTTTGTCTTTTGGAACAATTGAGGAAAAATCTTCAAGCATTGATTTGAAATCATAGCCATAGGAAGCTTTCCCAGATAGTTGAAAGTTTGGTCCTGGTTCTCCTCCACTCTTATGTAGATCATAGGCCATTATCATAATTTCATCAGAATTCTTAGATAAAAACTTAAGGTCGAATGGTCTTTTTCTATAAAATGTGTCGCCATAAATCGTTAGGAAAAATGGTATATAGTATTTTTTCGCTGATAGGTAAAAAGATTGTACGAAATTGTCTATTTGTTGGGGAATATCTGGGTTTATAAAATTGGATAATTCCAGATCTAAAACTATTCCTTCGAACTGATTATTTTTCACTATATCTATGGTTTCTTGAGTTATTTTATTTTGCAAATCAGCATTTTGTAATAAATAATTTGCCGCTTCTTCGTCGACAATTCTTAAAGTAATATATTTCTTTTTCCCAGAAGGAACGCTACTCATGAATTTATCAATTTTTTTATAACCATCATCTGATTTTGTGACTCCATCTTTTGTCGCGGTAACAGCAAAATAAATATACCTATCATAGTCTGCCGAAATGCTGGCTTCATTTATGCTCCAACTTGGAACGAAAAGCGATTTTAATCTTATCGGACTTTTGCTGGGCTCTGCATCTGAAAGATGAGTTACTGTCTTTCCTTGATTCGGACCTACATTTTCTTTTTTATTATTTTTTAAGTAAAAAAAGACGATAACGCTTCCCAGAAGAATAAGAATAATTAAAATTTTCTTCACCCCATAATTTTAGCACAGAAGGAGTGAGAAAGAAGTATCTAAAATCTATATCAATAAGTCCCTGTCGGGGCTGGAGTTGAGTCTAATGATTGATTAATCTGAATATCATCAACAATTAAAGGTTCAGTTGTATCCTCTACAGAAACTTGAGCATAATACGTTGGGTTACCTATGGGCAAATAACAAGATCCAGCTGACCAACTCCAATCAAAAGAAGGAGAAGTCCCGGCTCCACAGACAAAAACATCCTGTCCTTGAACTTTTGCAAAGAGTTTAACAAATATTAATCCATCAACATTTCTTGTCAATCGTCTGGAGTAAAAAGATATTCTTGCATTTCTATATAAAATTTTATCAATAACAAACAAACTGCTTCGCAGAATTGGGTTTTCTCTACCTTGGGTAAAATTTGTCAACTGAGGAGTTTTAAAAGCATAAGATCCGGATCCAGGGCGACCTACATCTCTATAGGAAGGATTAGTCATATTTACATTGCCAACCAGTGACCAGTTAGTTGGAACTAGTATCTGTTTTGAAAAACCAACCAATTGTGTCCAGTTCTCAAAACTATTATTCGGAACATAGTAATTTATAGGACTCACAGTGTTTGTGTTAACTTCACTCGCTTTAGGAGCTAAATTTAATCCTTGGTATTGAACATTTTTGGAGATAATAACTATAGCAAGGGTCAATATTATTAGAAAACCGACGATGAAGAACGTAGCTAAGCGCTGATTTGATTGATAAGATGCTAATTGTTTCAGATAATCTTCGTCCACCTTACTTTATTTATACTTGTCTTATTTTACTTTGTCAAGTTAATTGTGCAAATATGTCTTGACAAAAAATAATTTTTATTCAATAATGAAATGTAACCATTAAAATAGTGAGTGAAATCGAACTATTAATAGTGAGCAAAGTCGAATTATTTATAGTGAGTTAATCGAACTATGAAAATTACAATCTACACAATTACCGATTGTCAGTTCTCAAAACAAGAGAAAGAATATCTAACTTCTCACAACTTACCTTTTGAAGAAAAAAATTTGGAAACAAATAAAGATTTCTTAACCGAAATGCTCGCAGTTTCCAACAACTTTGCCGGCACTCCGGTAACTAAAATTGAAAAAGATGATGGCCAAACTGTTGTCCTAAAAGGATTTACAGAAGAAGAGTTCAATAAGACTCTTGGTTATGAAACCGCTGCTAAACCAACGGTGGAACCACCTGCAGAAACCCCATCAACTCCGATTCCTCCAACACCTACCCCACCAACGTCAATGCCGCCAGAACCAACAACACCGACACCTCCCACACCAACCCCGCCTGTTGAAACTCCACCTGCAGTTGAGCCGCCGAAAACCGAAGAACCACCGGTGCCTCCAGTTATTGAACCACCTGGTAGCAACTCAACCCCAACACCAGAACCAACTCCGACCGCAACTGATCCTCAACTAAGTTCGATACTGAATGATTTACAGTCAAAGTTGAAAGAAACTCCAGCAGATGATGATCAGACCCAAACTCCTCCAGCTGCAACAGACATTTCAACTCCTTCAACTCCAACTGCTCCGTCTACGCCACCGACTATCCCCGACCCGAATTTTTAAAATAAAGGTTTTTAGGGTATAATATTAATATGGTTGAAACATCTAAAAGATTTCGGAGAATAGACGAAAGTGGGGTTAAATATAGAATAAACCCACCAGTTGTTCCTGCTCAACAACGAGAAATAACAACTCCTCCTACTAGCGAAATTACTCCTGCCTCTCCAGCTGACCTTATGAAACCACAACTACCAGAGGCAGATATTCCTGCTTGGATGATTCCTAGTTCTGAAAGAAACGCAACTAATATGGTTGAGACAAACAAACCCCCAACCGGACAAATACCAGAAGCTCCAATAATCGTAGACGAAGTAAAAGGTAAGCCACAAAGAGGTAATCGTAGAAAAGAACCAGGTCAAGAGTCTTTTATTCCTTTAGGAAGAAGAAGATAGATTAAATACTTCGATCTCATTAGACTCGCTGAAAAGCATTCATTAGGATATTTGATATCGTTTGTTGTAAAGCGATTGGATTCGATCCTTCGATTAAAAAAGGGGTATTTTTTTGAAACGTTTGCGGCAATCCAAGTTCTTTAAACAACCTACCAAGAGCCGACTGTTCAT
Organism: Candidatus Roizmanbacteria bacterium; assembly: GCA_963845895.1. Taxonomy (GTDB): domain Bacteria; phylum Patescibacteriota; class Microgenomatia; order UBA1406; family GWC2-37-13; genus CAWJTN01. The sequence goes on along the minus strand of CAWJTN010000001.1, from coordinate 901,174 downwards.
TTAAATGTAGGGTGGTTGGTTGCGGAGTTTTCTCTTCCCACTCGAAAGATCTGAAGGTGTCTAAATCTTTTTTCCTTAGATTTCTACCACTACCTTTGGTAAGTGATGCTGCGGTCTGTATTAACTGGATATTTCCTTCAATATCAACTTTAATCTTCGTTTCTTCCCATAAACAATCCCAATCGCGATATTGTCTTGGCTTCTCTTCCATGTAGGTCGGATGAAGTCTCAAAGATCCATCATGAGGATTAATTGAAGTACTAACCCCCCAATGAATATTACCCCGATCTATCCCCAATACTGTTTCTGCAGGAATAGCTGATTCTGGTGTAGAGGAAAGTAGTAAATTAACTGCATCTTTAGGATAAGATAAAATAAGCCCAACGTTTTTTCTACCACCACTTAATGACCCCTCACTGCGCTTTACAGCCTTTATCTCTAGGTAGTCATTCTCTTCAATGTCAATCTCTGCTTCGCCCAATCTTTTAAGTGCATAGGCCTCAATTATCTTTAAATTGTCAGGACCAAGATATTCAGGCATATGGCGGAATTATATCAAGCTAAATCTATAGTGTCAACAAAACCAACCTTAGAAAATTATTTCTTCTTTTTCTTTTCTGAAAAAAAGAGAAGATAGATTAAAGGAAGGATTCCAATGGTATTTAGTATAAGAATGGCGACAAACCAACACTTTTGCCCGTTTCTAGCAGATCTGTAAAGAGAGATTCCTTTTAAAATAATTTCTAAAGCTACAAGGAGTAAAAGTAGCCACAAAGGAAAAAAAGGCAATCCAGGAAAAATTCCTGTCCCAAAACCCCAGCGGCCAAAATAATTTCTCCACATAATAATTTAATAATAATCCATTATTTAAAAAATTCAAGATAAATGCTAATTCAAACTCTTTTTGGTAAAATGTAGTTATTAAAGGGGTGTAGTTCAATGGTAGAATTGGGGTCTCTCCCAGTCCCGCTAAGCGGGACGGGATCCCGAACTTGTAAGCAAATTTTAAAAATAGGGGCTTAGTTAAATGGTATAATAGCGGTCTCCAAAACCGCGGTTGGAAGTTCGATTCTTCCAGCCCCTGCAAAAATTTGCAACATAGTTCTGGGACAAAACCTCTGATGGGGGTTCGATTCCCTCCATCCCTGCCACGTTCATGTAAACTGAACGTGGCATGCCATAAAATGTATTACTTTTACATTTTAAGAAGCCTAAAAAATCGTAAGTTATATTTAGGTCAAACTAAAGATTTAAAGAAAAGAATAAAAGCGCATAATTCAAACTTAAATAGTGCAACAAAAGCTAATACTCCATATGAATTAATTTTTTATTCTGCTTTTAAATCAGAAAAAGACTGTATTAATTGTGAAAAATATTTTAAAACAACAGCAGGATGGAGAAGAATTCATAGAATGTTAGAAAATTCCTTAAACACTTAATTATTTAAAATTAATTAGCCATTCGGAAATCATCAGCTAGTACCTGCCAACTCCTTTTTTAGTTCACATCTGGGTAATAGTTGATTTTTATTGTTCATATGCTATAATTCATCTACATGTCTGAAAGAATATTAAATCCTACTAAACTTTTCCCCTCTTTTGAACAATGGACAACATTTCTTGATCAACAATATCTAAGAAAAAGAAGCCTACATGAACAACTTAATATAAAGAATGTCTCATGCGGATACATAACACCAAAGGGCGTGAATAATTTAATAGATTTCTACAATGCGGCTCGTCCTAGAGCTATAGTTTTTAAACCTCTTTTATTAACTCAAAAATATACTAATCCACGAGAAGGATTTGAAATTGAGGTTAATTTAAATAATAGTGATTTATCAAATGAATTAAATATATTTCAATCGTCAGACTACATTACCCATATCACTGTATCAAGTAACGCAGTTCTTTCCAAAGAAGGTAAATGGGTTAATTCTCAACAAGTCTTTATGGTATTGAAAAGAGACTATATAGATAAATTAAGAGCTGAAAAAATAGTACCCAAAAATGCTGATAGCAGAGTCTGGGTCCGCCGATCTAATGAGGAAATTAAAGCAACCATAGGGAGACCAATGGGAAATGAATTGATTTTGACTGAAGACTTGCTAGGCAAAATATGTCAAGACGCAGGTTTTAAATTTGACTTTGATCCAATTGAACAGGTGACTAAAGGATCTATTGGGAATATTGATTTTCAACTTCATCATGCAAGATTTACCGCTCTAAGCCCAGATGGTATCTGGCAAGCACTTACCGATCGTAGTCCCAATCCTTTTATCTTTCCTGTTCAGATCAAAGGACTTTGGTAACATAATTTTACTCCCACATGAGGTGTTAGATACTAGACGAAGAAGCCTAATGTATTTCATCTTGTGCACCCACCCCGAATTGAACGGGGATCAGAGGCTCCGCAAGCCTCTGCTCTATCCAATTAAGCTATGGGTGCTGAATTATAAATATATTTTATCAATTATCTTTTTAAAAGTGTGATTAGTTTTTCTCTATATTTTAAAGCTGAAGCTAAACCTAAAGATATAATTACTCCTGCTGGCAAAAGCAAGTTTGATGCAGGAAATCCTGTGTTTTCTGGGGGGGTAATTTTTGCTTCAGGAGTAGGAGAAAGACTCACCAGAATTTGTCCAACTGTCTGGCTTTCCTCTGTGGCTTTTAGCAAAGCTTCACGTTCTGTCTTTAATAAAGCCTGTATTTCATCATCATGCTGGCCTTTTGCCAGCACTACGACAGAGTCTGTCTGGTCAGGCGAAGAAATAACTTGGAATGTATGTAGAGGACCAGGACCGTAAAAAATAATATCCCTCTCCCCTATTTTATAGAGTATTCCTATCGGTAAATTAGGTCCTAAGCGATCGGGGGTTATAGTTGTTTCAACAACAACATCACTCCCCCCAAAATTGCTCTTCTCAATTGCTTCCATATTAGTTTCTTTGGTGACTCCTGGTTTACCAATCCATTCAAAAAACATGATATTTGAATCAACAATAAGTTTGTGTGCAGAATCCCATTTTAAGAAGTTGCGATCGACATAGACATGAGTCTCCATACCTGTCTGTTTATTAATTTGCAAAAAATGCCATCTTGGTGAATTCGTACCGTCTTCAGTAGCTTTTAAAGAGTTCAAATTAAGTCCCACGTGAGATGAATCTGTAATTTTTAGTGTACCTGTCGGCACAGGAAAAACACCTTTTTCATTTACTAAAGGAATCTTACCCTTAAAGCCTGGTTCTATTTTTTGAATAGTGGTCGAAACCATTGGTGAGTTTCCACAACCTGAAAGTTCAACAACTTCTAAGCTTAATGCTAACGGTATCACAAAATATTTTTTTAAGTCAGAATCAGTAAAAAAAAGCTTTGTTATTTGTGGTGATATCCCTGTAACTTCTCTTCCCATAGCTCTAAATTATAACTTAAAGAAGCTCTTTTAGCAAAAGAGTTTGGCCAATTCTAATTATATAAGTGATTCTTTTCTCGGATTACCTTCAATAAAAGGGGGTGTTTTAAAAATTTCCCGCAACAAAATTTCCCATGGTTGAAGTCTTTTTCCTTTTGGTCCTTCATAATTATATTTAGCAACACAAGCTTTAAAGGCAACAGGGTTCATTGAACAGGTCCATCGATATACTGCTTCTTCCGGATCGTCCGTATAAATAATTATTGGAACATTTTTTAAATCTGGACGAAGGCTATGTACCTCTGACATCCATCTATCGCCTGTAGGATACATATATGAACCACGCTCAGCACCATAAATAGATTGATCCCTGTAATGGATATGGTGATCGCAAATAAATAAATTAGGGTGATTATTTAAGTCTTTAACGTATTTCTCAGCTGGTTCGAGAGAATCAAATCCTAATATTTCTGTATTTCGAAGTTTTAATTCTCGTTTCAAAAAATCAAGTGTAAGAAATTCAACTCTTGTCCTAAAGCCAAGAAAGTCGTCAAAATAGATAATTGTCTTTTCCATGTAGATATTATACCGCCTCTATTAGAAACTCTTTCTGAGGGACGAAGATTAGAGTTTCAACGAAGGAGGGCTACCACGATCCACCTCCGCCGCCGCCTCCCCCACCCCCTGAAAATCCACCTGAAAAACCAGAGCCGCTGGATGAAGGCGGAGTAGCTGCGGACTGAAAACTTGAGAATGAAGAGTTTAAACTGCTGGCTAGATAAACGCTGTTGAATTGTCCCCCACCATAACCTTGGTACCAATCTGGCGGCTTCATATCAATATCTTTAAACCTCTCTGCCCAGATTTTCTCCACTCCAAAAACAATTGCATATGGAAGAAGTTTTTCGAACATCATCTGGTTTTTTGCCTGAAACTCAAGCTGTCTCTCCTGGGAAGAAAGAAAGTTTTTAAGTGATTTCGCCTCATTTGCCGCCTCAACTCCGTCAACTGTCTTTCTAGGGAGATTACGGCCAAAAATGAAAGCAGCCAATACCAACTCAAGATTTAACATAAAAAGAGCCATTCCTCCGACGACAGAATAGAATGTCCTTATACTATTGGGATTTTGAGGGAAAAGTCCGTCTTTGACCAACTGATCGTAAATTAATTTTTTTACATGATCAACCGCCTCATACATTTTATTTTTTTTAAGTTGAACTTCATCTTTATCGACAAAAATTTGATTTAAAAACTCTTTTTCATAAGAAGTTAGATTATCATCACCACTGAACTCTTTGGTTTTTTCAAAGTAAAAGTCATCCTTCTCTTTCTCAACTATTTTTATAAAACCTTTTTGAGCAAGATAGACAATCATACCCGATAGATCCTGCAAATCTACTGTTTCGTCAACCAAACTGCCCGTCTCCTCTGGACTCAAAAATCTTCCTGTCTTTAGCTTGGGAGGATCATACCATGCCTGAACTGGACCGGTTGGAGCTTTTGGGTCTCTCCCTGACTTAATCCATTTGTAAATTATTTTTATCGGATAGATTATGTACCAAAAAATTGCTGCAAGGATAATTAAAGCAATGGTTATCTTCCCATAAATAGTTTCCCAGAAAGTTACATACGGTTTTGGCTGTAAAACAGCAACGATATTTTTTGGAAATGAAACCGCGACAGTCATTCCTTGGCTTGAATTCAACGATCCGTTTGAATTAAAAGTGACATTATTTCCATCAACTTTTGCCGTACAACTTTGTTCGCTGCTTCCAACATTTCCAGTGAAACAATTTGTTTTGATATCACTTTTGCTTATCCCATCAGGCAGTTCCACCTCCGAGGTGGAAGAGGCTATCGGGACGATCCAATCGTTCCCTGTAGCATTCCAGTAGATCTCGTCATGATCGGAAAAATATCCTAATGCTCCTGAAACTGAATATTCAATCACATATGTATGAACTCCTGTGATAGTTTTGTTTGCGTCTCCAATTTTTATTTCGGTTTGATTATTGCTATCAATCAACTGATAGTTATAATTCTGACCATTTTCGTCTTTTACCGAAATTACCTTAATATCCATCTTATAACGCTTGCCATTGATGTTTTTAATATAAGGTATATATCTATAAATTCCGTGTCTTGAAAGACTGCCAAAATCATAGACAATTGTCTCTTTGACATTGATTGTACCGTCTTTATTGACCGTAATTTGGCTGTTAAAACTCTGAATATGCTCGCCGGATTGAGCAAAAACAGGATGAACGAAATACAGAATGATCAAGAATAAAAGAAGAAATTTTTTCATTATTACCACAAATCTAACACATTTTTAAAATATTATCTATAATTGAAAGATGTCAACCGATTCAAAATTTCACAAAATTTCCTGGCAGGAGTATCAAAAAGCCTGTTTTGGGTTGGCAAAAAAACTTAATAAACTAAAACTTGATAAAATCGTAGCGATCTCGCGTGGTGGTTTGGTGGCTGCCAGAATTTTGTCAGATCTTCTTTCAATCCCCATCTCTCATATCACAATCGAGTCTTACAAAAGTTTGAAACAAAAAAAATATGCCCTTATTACCGAGACTCCTTCCATCAATTTTCACAACAAAACAATCCTTTTGGTTGATGAAATAGCTGACTCGGGCAAAACATTAAAACGAGCTCTTTCCTACTTTAAAAATTTTCACTTAAAAAAAATTTATACTTTAGCCTTGTACGTTAAATCACAAACTAAACCCGTACCTGATTATTGGTCAAAAAAGATCGACGCCTGGATTATCTTCCCCTACGAAGTCAGGGAGACCTACGATGCCTTTAAAAAAATCTACAAAAATAAAGCCAAAGAAAAAATGTTAGACGTTGGTTTCAAAGATTGGGAAATCAACCATTTAACAATGTAACAATGGAACAATGAATTACAAAAAAGCTCCAGATATTAAACATAAAGTCGATACGTTAATACAACGACTTAACTTTACATACATCAAATCTAAAAACATCCATTGTATCCGCTCCTTCGACGCCAAAACTCGGGCTTATGCCAGGATCTGGGGAATGGCAAAACTTTTCAAGGAAGTGGCAGGAATCGAGCCGCACTACATTATTGAAGTGATCTCAAAACGCTATGACAGATTAAATCAAAGGGAACAGATCAAAACCTTAATCCACGAACTCATGCATATTCCTAAAACCTTTTCCGGAGCCCTACTCTCTCATCGAGGAAGATATCACAGGATTAATGATAGAGAGGTGGAAAAAATTCTAAAAGAGCTTCAATGAAAGTCGAATCCTTTTTTAAAACAGCTATTGACATTTAACTTATAATTAAGTAATATACATATATATATGTTAACTAAACGAACTAATATTCTTTTTGACGAAAAAATTTTCAAATATCTTATTCTAATGGCACGCCAAAACAATACCTCTATAGGTGAATTGGTTCGTAAAGCAGTAATTAAAGTTTATATACAAGAAAACAATGACAAAAAAACAGAGGCGTTTGATAAAATAATTAATATCAGAAAAACAATTAAAGCAATTAATTCGGCTGAAATTAAAGAACTCATCGATTATGGCCGGAGATCTTAAAAAAACATATGTTATTGATGCTTCTTTTGCCTTAGCCTTTCTCTTGTCTGAAAAAAATCTCGAGGTCGACAAAGTATTTAGTGAATATAAAAATAATAAATTTGTCCTTATTTCTAACGATCTTTTAAACTATGAAGTGGGAAATGCTTTGAGGACAGCTGTTTTACGGAAAAGATTAAATAATAAAAAAGCTCAAGAATTATTTCAAGCTTTTGTTGCCTTTGAGATAAAGGAAGAAAATGTGGATTTTTTAGCGACTTTAGGATTGGCAGTGAATCGAAAAATCAGTTTTTATGATGCTTCTTATCTTTATCTAGCTAAGAAATTAAAAACGAAGCTTCTTACTTTGGATTCATCTCTGTTGTAGAAAACTCTATTTTTTCCAAATTCTGAGCCTGGACACCCGACGGGTGTGAAATTTTTTTTAAAGACTACTTGCTTTTACTACAGGCTCCGGATGAAGACCTGAAGGATCGGTGTGATCCGAGTTTAGTAGCTCACCAGCGGCTTTGAGTCCTTCTCGCACCTTTATCCAGGAAGAGCCTGGATTGGATTTAATATAAAGAGCTGCTGCTGCCGTAACATGAGGAGTAGCCATACTTGTTCCGCTTAAGGTAGCATATCCGCCACCCTTATAGGTTGAATAAATATTTACTCCAGGGCCCCCTAGATCTACAATACTGCCATAATTTGAGAAGGTTGCAAATGTGTCATCAGGACCGTACCATGTCACAGGGCCTAATCCACCAGCCTTACCATCGGAATCAACCAGGGCAGAGACGGTAATCACCGCATCATCATATGCGGCTGGTACCATTCCCGAAGCGTTAGTTCCACTATTTCCTGCCGCCACGACATAGGTCACACCAGCATCTCTCGACCTGCAGATCGCCAGATGAAGAGGATCATTGTTGCTATTTCCACAGTTATTATCACTGCTTCCCGATCCGCCCAGACTCATATTGGCAACCTTTATGTTGTATTTTGCCGCGTTTACAGTCACCCAATCAATGCCACAGATGACAGAAGACCATGTCCCAGACCCCTGAGAATTTAAAACTTTCACAGCTAAAAGTTTTGCCTGCGGCGCAACTCCCACAACTCCTATGCTATTGTTTTCTGCGGCAATTGTTCCTGCCACGTGGCTGCCATGGCCGTTGTCGTCGTTGCCTGTCGTTGTTCTGCTGATGCAGGTAGTGTTAGCAACTATGTTGTCTTTTAGATCTGGATGAGTGAGGTCAATTCCTGTGTCAATCACCGCCACACCGACTCCAGCTCCTTGATTTGTATTGTTAATTCCAATCCGCGAAACTCCGGCTGGAGTTGTTTGAGGAAGCGGAGTTGGCGTTAATCTTGGTCTTCCAAAAGTAAATCTAGGAGTTGCCTCTCCAATCACCTGATACCTGACTTCTCTATCTTGAGCAATAAACCGAACCCGAGGATCTTCTTTAATTTTTTCAAGCCCAAGAGTTGAAAGCCTTGCCGAAAAGCCTTTTAAAATATTTTTATAGACATGTTCAGAAGAAAAACCATGTTTCTTTTCTAAATCAGAAGTAGCGCTCTGGGAATCGCCAATATTATCTTTGAAGACAACGATATACTGATTCGGTATGAGGTCGGCTTGAGAAGTAAATTTATCACTAATAACGGCAGCTTTTATGGAATAAACCGTTACAAAAAAAAGAAAAAAAAGCGATAGAAAAAGAAAGACTTTTTTCATTTAGTTAATTATAATTATTAAGTAATAATCGACAATTGTCAAGAGGTATTGTGATATCAATCACTGGGTATTTTAAACGTGGGGAATTTTTACAAATTCCGAGCCCGGACACCCTAAGGATGGATTTACTTTATTATCAAAAAAAGCTTTTTACAATCTTACCTATTTCTATAGCTTCCTGTCCAATTCGATTTAGATCTTCTGGAGCCTTACTCGGATCATAATAACCTACTGATTCGACAGATTTCAAACCTGTCTTATCATCTAAAAGAAAGGTAAAACCTATTTTCCCCATCCCGTGTTTCATTATTTCAATCCCTAAGCCGTGGCTTTCTTCAGGCGCACTTCGATAAAATAAGGAAAATTTTGTTTCTCTATGAGCTAGCATTTGCTCAAGTAAATGAGATATTCTTTCTGCTAATTGTTTAGGATCGGCAGGGCTTAATCTGGCAAGTAGACCTGGATCTATATAATGGTCTTTGTATGTTAAATTTTCTTCTAAATAAATTAAATCGTCAATATTTCTCACCTGCTTCATTTGAGGCAACGCTTTGGCAACTGCATGTTTTTGGCATAACCGCCAGCCAACACCAAAAGCAGGATTGACGACAATTTCTAAATCTCCTCCTTTTGCACACTGAATTGGTACAACGACATTTTCAGTTTTACCGAAATCAGCATGTTCTTTATAGAGTTTTTTAACTTTCTTAGGCTTTGATGCTTCTACCATTTGCATGGTAAGGCTTGAATCTTTAACCGATAGCCCAGTTATTAAAGCATAAAGTGAAGCACTTCTTATAATTTTTATAGCATCTTGTGGTGCAGTCGACATAAATCCTTCGTCTAATATTGTAGGTAAACCTAATCCGCTTCTCCATTCGCGCGCAGCTTGTCCTGCATCATGGAATCTTAATCTTTCAAGACCCCTTCCCCACGTTTGTTCATTCGCTTCATTTAAAGTTATTTTCGGCATAAAGCTATTTTTTTCTTAAATCTTTTAATATTTTGCGTGTGGAAACTGTTGCGTAAGCCAACATCGCTAGACCTCCCAATGCGCCTATAGCTACATTTCCGTCAAAAATAAACTCCCTTGTCGCTTGGTACCATTGAATATAGGCAAGCATTGAGTCTCCTACCAATTTAAGCATCGCGATGCCACATAAGGCAATTCCTGAATTTATTGCTAAATGTATTCCTTTCTCTATTTTATTCATTTTTTTATTTCCTTTTTTCCTTTACACATTCAATAGTTCCACCTTTTAAACTTGGTACGCGCGTCGCTTTTTTGCTATGAGAATGTCTCCAAATATATGCGTGATCATCAGGGTGTACATCGTCTCCAACAAAATTTTGCTCAAAAAATTCGTGTGGAGGCATATCAACTTCCTCTCCGCTCGAGCAGATTGATTTACCTTTTACTTTAAAAAATTCGTTCGGTCCATACTGAACTCCTGGCAATGGTTTATGATCATGATTTACAACTATTTGTCCAGCCCAAATATTTACTGTTTCTTGCTGTCCTTTTTTATCTTGCCTATGATAAGTTAATTCATAGGCGAGACGCAAAGTGTCACAACCAAACGGCAACAAAGCCACACCTCTCAAAAAAAAATTTCCTGTGTCTATTAAATTTTGCAATCTTTTAATTTCCATATTTTTATTTCCATGGCCCTCGACTGGCATAGGTATTAGATCTAAAAAGAGAATGGTTATGTGACAAGTTTTCAGGAGGTAAAAAAGATATTAATCGTGAAAAGATTTTCCCATAGGCAATTAATGGTCGCTGATCAATTGATATTTCTTCAGGCGCCCCATTGTAACAGGATAGTCCCCATCCGCTTATTACTTTACCTATAGCAACGGTGGCTTTTCTAAGTGATTCTGTCTCTAATAAATAGCTTCCTACTAACATTACAGGCACACCAGGCGAAAGGCCAAGAGCTGAAGCGGCCTTAAATCCAAACTCTTCATCAATTTTTGCTTTCACATATTTACCAAGTGGCCACCCATAATGAAAGTCCTGTAAAGCTTCCCTCAATCCGCTAATCCATTGTAAAACTCGATCATCTTCTACCTCGATACCTAGTTCGACTTTTGCCCTCGTCAATCTCGGTTGGGCTTCGGTCGTCAGCAGTTCTAAACCTTGAATGATTTCGCTCATTATGAAAACCAATTTTATGTCCCAACGCCTCTTTCTGCTTGACGACAAATCTGACGTCAAACTGTCATTTTGACAAGAAATTTGGTATACTATGGGGCTCTAAATAGATAAAACTAATATGGTCAAACTGAGCCAAAATCTTACCCCAGAAACTGCCGAAAAGATATATTCTCAGTGGATTGAAATTATTAAACGCCGAGAATCAGGATCGATCATCCATCTTCCTAAACGTGATCAACTTTATCGCGCTCATGCATTCCTACAAAGTGAAAACTTATTTAAAAAATATTTCGAGAAAAAAACAGATCTTCAATTAATCCTTTTGGATTTAGCTGCTGAACCAATTGAAGATTCTGCGGAGTTATTGAGGTTTATAAAAAGTGAAATTCAATCTAAAATTAGGCATGCTGCCCTTTTGATTCTTGATGCAGATAAACTTATCGATGAAAAACCCTCACTCTTAGCCAGCCTCAACAATTTATATCATCAATTTCCTACTATTTCTCTTCTCTACTTTTTTCGAAGAAATATCACCTATCCCCAACTCTCAAAAAAATTATCATCTTGTACAACCCTCTACCAAAATATCTGTATTTTCTCTCACCTGGAAAAAGCAGATTCTTATCATTTTATTCACTATCTCGAAAAGAAGTTCTCAATAACTTTTCCTCAAGATTTGATCCATGAAATAGCCCAAAAATGTGGGGGAATAGTTTGGATCATAAAAGAAGCTTGCCGTCAATTTTGTAAAACAAAAGATGCAAAAAACCTCTTTAGCCATGGTGAAATGCAGGTTAAATTAGGTATTCTTTGGCAAGAATTTGAACTGTGGGAAAAGAAAATATTGGAAAAAATTATTAAAAAGGAATCTCATTTCAGCTTGGAAGAAAAATCTGTAATTAAATATTTACTGCAAACAAATACAATTTATAAAAAAAATAATAACTACTGCTTCTCTGCTCCTATTCTCGAGGATTTTGTCAGAAAGCAAGCAGCAAGGAAATTGACGATTGAGCTTATTGACGGCCAAAGAATCGCGGTTAACGGGGTGGTAATGAATAATTATTTTTCCAAAAGAGAAAAAAGACTTTTAATTTTACTGATTGATAATAAGGAAAAAATTATCCCAAGAGAACAAGCAGCCAAAACAGTCTGGGGAGACAATTACCATCAATTTTATACAGACTGGGCTCTGGATCAATTTATAAGAAGATTAAGAATAAAATTAAGCTCATTGGGTTTTGAGGGAAATTTCATAAAAACTATTAAGAATCACGGCTTTTCATTAACCTCATATGTTGCTTGAATTAATCCAAAAAGTTCAAGAAAAGGACAATGCTAGACTTCTCTCATCAATTTTATTTGTTGATTTTGTTAAGAAAACTTCACCTGCTACAAGCTGCACCGAACTTCCTTATTTGGCAGAACATCTGCTACAAAGATTTTTGCCTTATTGTGATCCCGATGAAAACGGCAATATAGGAGTTGTACGTGGAGGATCAATGCGGGCTTTTACGACAGATAATTTTGCTATTGATAAAAAATTCGCAGGAATTTACAAAGATATCGATAATATGTTGGTTGGTGATGACCCGTTGGCCAAACGTGTCGTCGAAAAGGTCTTTGCCGATCCAAAAGACATTGATATCTCATTGAGATTAAAACATTCCAACGTTATTTTTGACACGTTAGCTCATGCGTTTAAAGATCTTGGGATAAGAGGTTTAATTAATCAAAACCTAGCAGTTTTTTATTACCGCAACTATAGAATTGAATTAATAAAGCACTTAGATGGTAATAAGCATAAACAAGCCTTGGTCAAAGTAAATATAACAGATCTTATGAATAATGATCCAGTTTTAAAACTCCATTTCGCTGCAATTCCAGGCTACTCAAGTCAGATTAAAGATACAAGATGGGATGACGAGGCTGCTGACGGCGACACAATGGCACTGGGTTTCCTCTCAACAAAATACAATATTCGACAGCAAAAAGACGAAATGCAGATCAGATATTTTGCAGTTAATAAAATTACACCATTTAACGATCAATTACTTTCACATTTTTATAGACCTTTGGGAGATATGCTTTCCTTAAAAGGAGATTTCACCAAAGAGATGTCAAGGCTACAAAGATCAATAAATTTTCGAGCTTCTTATTATCATGCCTTTTCACATTTGGGAAAAGGCAATCTTGTCGGGCTTTTTGATCTAGACGAGATTCACAAGAAACCTGAAAAGATAGAAATGCAAAGATGGATCTTTGAAAATGAAACAATGGTTAGGAATCGTCTTATACTTTTATTGAGTGATGCATATTATGGATATACCGCTAATCCGTTTATTTCTCTTTTATTTTCTTATGCCAACAGGGTATTGTTTGCGACAGGTTTAGGAGATATTTTCCAAGATCCTCCGTCGGTATTATTGGCTTTAGATCATGTGGCTAAAGGTTTTGGAAAAAGCGTTATTAAAGATTCTATTGCTGATCTAAGTTTTGGCTATCTAATGAATGTTCGTAAAGCAGAAGATACAGGACCCTTTAAATTGATGGAATGGATGCAGGAGATGGGTATGATTCCAGAAGATGAGCCAAACACCATCACAAAATTTCTCCATTTGAATAACCCATTGGCTTTAATTGGAAGGAAATAAAATTCAGTTAGTTAATTCCCAATCTCTCGTTCAGCCAAGTAAGTTTTCCTTAGTTGAGGTGTTGGACTTTCTATTTCAGATATGGATGTATCTGTAGGTTTTAATCTTGGATTTAATGTAGGAAACGGATTAGGAGTAGCTCCGAAAACCTTAGTTTCCATATCATTCATGAACGCTGTAGCTGTTTGTGAACTAAAATTTCCTTCTTAATTAGGGATTATAATTATATCCTTCCCGCCAATAATGAAAGAATGATCTGCTGAAAGATAATTAAAGCAATTAAAACTACTGCGGCGATCAGGCCGAAAATAAAGTTCTCCTGAAAAAAATCACTTATACCGCTTAAAAAAAGCGCCAATTGTTTAAAAAACTCCTCATCAAAGACTGGCATTTATTCCTTCAATTTCTTTAATAAAAAAATCTACTCCATCGGAGTCAAGTTTAACATATCCTAAATTCCCTATCTGCATTCTTCCTTTGAATTTGTTGAGACCAGCAAAATTAAAACCCAAACGTTTTAAAAAAGCTCTCATTACTCCTCCGTGGCTTACAACGAGCACTGTTTTTCCTGCATAAGCTACAGCCACCTCTCGCAAAAAAGTTATCATTCTAATTGCCAGCTCTTCATCGCTTTCACCTTCTTTTGTAAACTTAAATTTAAACCTCTTGTCCTCGCTTAAAGTTTCATACTTGTCAAATAAATCCCTAAGTTTATTACCAAATTCTTCAAAAGGCCTTCCTTCAAACCTGCCAAAACTTCTTTCTTTTAATCTCTTTGAGGTCTGAACTGCAATTTTTTTTTCAAGAAGGATTAGCTCTGCGGTCCTTTTTGCTCTCAAAAGATCGGAGGAAAAAGCAGCGGCAAAGTTTACTCTCGCAAATTTTTTACCAAATTCTTTAGCCTCTCTTACGCCAATCTCGGTCAAGGGAAAATCAGAATGACCTTGGAGTATTCTCTTTCTATTGGCTTCAGTTTCGCCGTGTCTAACTATATAGATAGTACAAAGATTGTTCTTTTTCATTGAAGTAATTATAACTTATTAAAACTAATTTCAAAAATTACTTCTATTTTTGTCAGGTGGTAGAAGTGGAAGGGATCCCAACAGCGCCCATGAAGGGAAAGCTCGATACCATTTTTCTCACTTAATAGGAACACCCACCTCCAAAATCATCGGGCTCCTTAAAAGCTCGAAAAAGATATCTTCGCTTTCCCAAAGAGCACTGGCGGGAGGGAAACTTCTGACAGAATCTGACAAAAATTTAAAGCGCAGTTTTTATTGTAGGTAGGTGTTTATTTTTTTAAGAATAGAGTCCATGGTCATCTCGGTCTTAATGAAGCAATCCGAAGCTCCCATTTCCAATACCTTTTGACATTGACCTTCCAAATTTGTCAAAACCATAACCGGAATTTTTTTTGTTTTAGGATTCTTTTTTAATTCTGCTAAAACCTCCTGCCCCGTCTTGTCCCCGATTAAAAAAAGATCGAGAATTATAAAGTCTGGCAACCATTCGTTGGTTATTTTTATACCATCATCACCTGTTATCACGCTTTTTGTCTCAAAATGAGGAGAAAGTTTAACGCGGTAAGCTGAAGCTAGAGATTGATCATCTTCAATGATCAAAACTTTTTTCATAGAATTTCGTTAATCGCCTTTATTATATCATCCAAACGGTACTCTGCCTTTAATAAATATTTTTTTGCTCCAAGTGCAAGCATGTTGTTTACCTTTTCCTGGCTAGCAGAATTTGAGACGACAACAACCGGAATATTTTGCCACTTTGGATTTTGTTTCAAGGTTCCCATGAAAGATAAACCATTCATGTCTTTCAGATAGTAATCTAGCCAGATCACGTTTGGCAGCGTCTCTGAGGTCCGAAGATGATCTAAGCCCTGCTTCCCTCCACTACATAAAATCGCTTCGTAACCTTCTAACTGGAGTTTCTTGCCTATAGCCTGAAGCAAAAGTTCTTCATCCTCAACCACCAGCACTTTCAGTTTGTCCATTTTATTTTATAATACAATTTATTGAATTAAACGTCAAGTGTAACTTCTCCTTTTTTCGCTTTTGTTCCAGCAACTGGCAGACTAAACCAAAATGTAGTCCCTCGATCGGCATTGCTTTTAAACCAGATTTTTCCACCTGACGACTCAACGATTGCTTTAGCTAAATATAGCCCGAGCCCTGTCCCTTCCGTGACCTTTTGTATTATATTCCTAGCTCTAAAAAATCTTTGGAAAAGTTTGTTCTGTTCCTCCTCCGGTATCCCATAGCCATTGTCACTTATCTGTGAAATAATTTGATCATCTTTTTTAGAAATGATTACTGTGATCTCTGTTCCTTCTGGTGAATATTTTATAGAATTGTCAATAAGATTCAGGTAAACATGTCTAATCAATTTTGGATCGATACTTATCGGCGGTAAGGTTTCGTGTTTACTGACAATAATTTTGTCTTTTTTCTCTTCTATCTTTCTTTTTAACTCCTCTATCACCTGGCCGACCAACTTAGACAGATCGGTTGAAACAGGATCAATGATAATTCTTCCAGACTCAATCCGCGAAATATTTAATAGAGAGTTGACAAGCTCGATCATTCTCTCGGTCGAGTTGGCGATATTTTTGGTAAATTCTTTCTGTTCATTGTTTAGTGGACCTGATGATTGATCATTTAAAAGTTCTGTAAACCATTTGATAGCCGATAAAGGTGACCTCAATTGGTGTGAAGCCAACGATATGAAATCTGTCTTCATCCGATCTATTTCTTTTTCCTTCGACGCATCTCTGAAAACCTTGACAACACCAACAACATTCCCGTCTCTTATTAAAGGTGAGGTCATAGCAACAATAGCAAATTTTCTGCCTGATCTGGTTTCATAATAATGATCGTCTGTGATTGTTGTGACCTTTGCTTTTCCGTTTTTAAGCGACCAAACAGAAGATCGCTCGTTGAACTTTATCTCTTTTTCACCTTTGTAAGCTTTGACAAACTCTGCCCATTTTTGCCCCACAGCCTCCGCCTGGGTTGTTTCTAAGAATTTTTCAGCTGCCGGATTGATTTGTCTTATCTTAAATTTAGTATCCAAAACCAAAAGTCCCTCTCCCATCGAGGTCACTATGGCTTTTGCCAAGTCTCTCTCCTCTTTTAGATCCCTTTGGAGCTTTTCGGATTCTTTAATGATGACGCGGACACCGATGAAGATGACCAGGAGAATTATGGTAATTAGAACTAAAATTGGAATAAAGTTCGTAAGATCCATTATCTATCATGTTCACATCTTTTGGCTTTAAAGTCAAGGAGAAAAAAGGCAGAACAAAAAATCACCTGCAGTAAAAGTAAAAAAGTTCGACTTCTAATAATTCTCACCTTGTTGGTTTTCAAATCAGTATTGTGATAAAATTGAAAAGAGTTTGGAGAGGTGGCTGAGCGGTCCATAGCGAGGGGTTGCTAACCCCTTGAGCCTTAAAAGCTCACGCGGGTTCGAATCCCGCCCTCTCCGCAAAAAAGTCTAAAAGCTAGATAGACTTTTCCAACGGTCCACTACACTCCAGAGGTGTAAAAAGGTGTAAAAATATTTATATAATTTTATTTAGTTGATGGGTAGAGACGATTAACGATTATTCCTGCGACCTCTTTGGATAGTGGATTAGTAGGATTGACTTGTACCGGTTTGTAAAAATCCAAGGATCCGATCTGAATAAAAGGATCTAACTCTTTAGCAATCAAGGCTGCTGTGGTAGATGATAGGTATGGCAAATTCTTCATCGGGGTTTTTGGAACGGTTTCAATTCGAACGTGTTTTTGAGTTGGGTCGGTAATTAGAAAAATATCCCTCACAGGCCGGTAAAAAAGAGTTACTTCTTGACCCTCGGTCCGTACTAAAGTATATGTCTGGGTTCGTACTAGACCTTTATTTGCCTTTAAATTTTTTAAGTCATCCGTGTTGACGATTGTAATATCTGCTCCTGGAGCTTTTAGCATTCCGCCGGGCAGATCTTGTTTTGGAAAAGGTTCTATCGATGGATCTATCCTGGTCGACAATACCAACTCTTCGGTTGAAACCTCAAGAGCTACTTGTCTAGTTTCTGCCTCATCATAGTAAATTACTCGTAACATTGGACTTTTTTCATCTTGTGACCGAAGTCTTTCAAATCGAGTTTGAAATTTTTTCCCAGCTAGAACAATATAGGCGCGTCCACTATACTGCGCCTCCCTATTAACGACTTCTCTAAATGGAGTAGGGTCCGCATTTGATAGTGGCTTTCTAGCAGCAGCATAACCTTTCCTTAATGCTTGTATTAAAGCGTCAACATTCAGCATTGAGTCTAAACTTACCTTTCTTTCCTCTTCCGCGGCCATATTTATTTCGAATAATACCATTCCATCAATTCAAAGTCAACAGTAGCCCGCTTCAGCGAACGAAGGTGGAGAGGAGATTCGACAACTAAAGAGCCTCTTCCAGCCTAAGGGTGACATTTCAATTTAATCTGTCAATACTTTAAAAAAAGAATTATAATACGCTCAGAGAGGTCTTACGGCTTGTGCTCAATGCAGACTGTGAATACCCCTCACCTTAGCCACGTAGGTAAAAACAAGCCCATATATTTTATGTCTTTTATCAAAAAATATAAAAAAGAAATTTTAATTTTTTTGTGTATTATTCTTATTTTTATTCATGGATTTTTGGATTCATACTTTCGTGTTGATAATGTTACTATTCTTTTAATAGTACTTATCTTTCTTATTCCATATATTCCGTTAATTAAAAAGGTAAAGTTTGGGGAATTTGAGGCAGAACTTGAACAAGGGACAAGTACTCCCTTGCCACCCATAACGCAAAATATTGAAAGTAGAGATAAATTTACTATTATGGAAAAAAAGATACTTTCAACACTATATAAATATCAAATACAATCATTTGGAAACGATAAATCAAAAAGATTTACATTTATTATTACGCCTTTTTTTAAAATAGAATATCCAGACTATTTGGCCGGTGTATCATCACTATTAAAAAGAGGGTTTATTTCAGTTTCTCCAGAAAATAACCACTGCTCGCTTACAAATGAAGGGTTAGATTATATAGAAAAAAATAAAAGTAAAATTTATGACGAAAAACTTGCGTATACCTTTTAATATTTAATAATGAAAAATAAAACTAAAATTGTACTTGCCACAAGAACTGATAAGAATAGTTTTGCCCTTTGTAAAAAGATAATAGAAGAACGGTTTAGTAAGTGTAAGACTATTCAAAAGATTTATTTCATCTGTGATTCGGATAATAATATTTCTAATATAGGCAACATAGCATGTAAGGTACTTTTACATCAATATCCAACCGGACCGACCGCTTTTAATTCTGTTATTTATGAATTAAATAAAGAAAAAAAAGAAGATAAGAGTAATTTTTTCCACCTACTTACTTACTCAAAAGAGGTTAAGCTACAATATGCTGAAATTGATAATATGATAAAAGCGTTAGAAAATGATAAAGATAAATTAATCGTAGTTGGTTATAAATTAAGAGATAATGTTTTAAGTGATAGGGAATTGAGATTATATTCAAATGGAAGTTGTCAGAACAATGATGAAGGAATTGCATATAAAGTACCTTGGAATACATGTGCTTTATGGAATAAGAAGTTCGTTTATGGTGTAGGTACTAAAAAATTGAGATTCGACGAGATTTGTGAAAAAAATAAAAATCAATTAGGCGAATTGAAAATTAAAGTGAATAATGATTTATTATTAACTGATTACGAAGGTATGGAAGATGGATTAGCCATAGCAGAACTTGTCACAAATAATAATGGACTAAAATATAAACTAATTGAAAATGAGTTGTCTTGGTTTATCGAAGGGGATGGAGAAGATGTTATAAAACAAAAGAAAAAAATGGCAAGAAAAAATATTGTCTTAAGTACTTTTATGAATATAAAAGGTTATTCTATTGAAAAGTTAATGAGAGCCGCTATTTAAGAGAAATTTTGCTAAGAATAAAAAGTTCCAATATCGTCCCATGCTCCCTATAATAGTTTTTTATAGTTTGATATAATAAATTAATTAGAATTTCTAATTTTATATATGAAATGTCCAAAGTGTCAAAAAGATATGATTAAACAATCTAAGCCTTGGGTTGGGAATTTAGCGAATGCTGAAAGTAAATCTGGTCAACCAACAAATTGGTGGATATGTAAAAATTGTGGTTATGAGGAATTTATAAAAGCGTAAAAAGTTCCAACATCGTTCCATCTTCCCCGCAGGCGAAAATTGACAAAATAAAGAGGATATGAGATATTAAATTTAATGATAATCTCAATAATTATTTTTGTTGTTTCCATTCTAATTTCTTTTTATTTGTCAACGTTTATTAATGATCACTTATTAGTTAATATTTTTGGTTATCCTCCAAATTCTCCATGTAATCAGCCACTCGTTGATTGCTTACCTCCAATCAGTCTGATCGTTTCTTTTTTAATAACTTTTTTAATACTTACTGTTTTGATATTTATTTTATTAAGGTATTTTTATCTAAGATTCAAAAAATAAAAAGTTCCAACATTGTCCCACGCTCCCCGCAAAAAAGTCTAAAAGTTAGATAGACTTTTCCAACGGTCCACTACACTCCAGAGGTGTAAAAATTTCTTCTGAAGAAAAAATTGCTCCTAAATCTCACAAAAGTGGGATTTATAACGACAACATTATACCTAATTATTTTTAGATAATGATGTGTTTTTAATTTTTATGTTTGCAAATAAATCTATAGTTGTATTTCCTACCTCTACAAATTCTTTTGTTTTTACATCTTTAGCCTTAACTGAAAAAATATAGATACCATTTTTTGTAATAGGTAATCCATTAACTATTACTCTATATCTCATTCTTTTTTTATCTATAGGTATATTAAGTTTGTAATTGAAAGTGCTAATATTTTTACCTGTTGGATCAACTAAATTTATCTGAATGTCATCATTTTCCTCTTGGTTTGAGGATAATTTTTTCCATAATGTAATGATTTCAAATCTGATAGGTACATTTATAACGTCAGTTTTTTTTTGCAGATTTACATCTACCTTAAGCTCTTCAATAACATTAAACATGCTAATTAAATTGGTAGTTTGATCAATAGAAGAATTTAAACAAGTTAAAGTCCAAATATGTTCGATATTGTTTACTTTCATATTATGAACCTAAAAATTTATATTCATTTTTATCTGATACTATTCCTTGATCCAATAAATTATATTCTATAAAGGGGTATAAATCTGTTTTAGTTTCAAATTGTGTCATATCATGTGCAGATTCAAAATCTTTAATTTCAACTCTCGTCTCTTTCTCTAAAAAACCGAAGTTTACAATTAAATAAGTTTTTAATGCTTGAGCTATTTTTACTAAAAAAGATAGACTTGGTAAACTAGATCCATTTTCAGCTCTAGCAATACTTGACTGTTTTGTTTTAATTAATTGAGCTAATTTCTCTTGAGTCAAGCCTTTTCTGATTCTTGCCTTCATTATTAGCAATCCTATTTCGAAAGCTAAGTCAAATTTTTCGTATTCCTCTTTAAATAGTAGGTTCTTCATTTGCTTATTTTTATATTCTCTTAGGTTCATATTTTTTTATGTTTATAATTTTTAATATTTAGTAAATATTTCTTTTGCTCTGTTTTCAGCAACTTCAATATGTCTTTTAGGTGTATCGTTAGTATGTTTATCAAAAATATGTAAAAGCCAACATTTTGAATTATATATTATGCAAAAGATTCTATACCACTTCTTCTCTATATAAAATCTAAGTTCATATAGATCAATCTTGGTATCCCTTAATTTGGTAAATTTATTTAACTGTTTTAAAGAGTTTAATCCCTCCTCTTGTATCACTTCTAAGGTTTTGATAATTTTTTTTCTTACTTTATTCGGTAAGTCATCTAGGTATTTTTCAATGTGCTTTTTTCCGCTAAACGACTCATAAAATTCAATATCCATAAGTTATTAAATAAAATTATGCTCATAGTGAAAATATAACAAAATTGTTATATTCTGTCAAGTAGTAAAATCTATTAAGCTAAAAAAGTTCCAACTCTTCGACTTCGCTCAGAGCTATAGCCCTTCGATTCCACCAAGTCTGACTTGGCTTTGCTCAGGGCTATAGCATCGTCACTTCGACATCGTTCAGTGCTATAATCCATCTTCCCCGCACAGGTTTTTTAAAGTAATAAAAGTTAAAATCAACGAGCCTGGATTTTTCATTTAGAACTACGCAACGATTTGTTTAATATAAGAGACGAGTTTATAACAATTATTTTAGTAGATATAAAAACTTAAATACCTAATCTTTTTTTAATTCTCTCATAGACTATTTGTTCGTATTCATTGCCTCTACCAACATATGTACAATAATTTTCTGGTTCAATATTCATTCCTAGCTTTTTTAATAAAAAAAATCCTTCAGTATCTACTACTGTTTCTTCTTCTAACGTTTCGGAAATAATTTTCCCATCTATACCTAAGTGTAATTGTTGACTTTTAGTTAAGTATCTATCTTCCAACATTTTATCCATAACTCTAGCGACTTTAGGATCAGATGCATACCTATCCAAATGAGCTGCCTCATGAGCAAAACCAGACAAAGTATATAAAATAGGAATATCTCTTCTCAAAAATAATTGTTTGCCACTAATGTCTTCATTTGGATCTGCAGTCATAATATGTTTTGGAAATGCAATTCTTTTTGCCTCATATGGAAAATCTAAACCAAATATGTCCTCAAGCCCAGGAGATGTATTTGGATGAATTGTATAGCCTTTTTTTTGTAAATGGGTAATTAATACTGAAGCGAGCTTAACTCTTTCTCTTTCCAAAGCTAATTCATTAGCTTTTAATTTAACTTCGTTAGAGCCAGAAGGTCTATATGGAGGAAGAAGTGGTTTTATCTTTAACCAACCCTCTTCTCTTGGTCTTACTGATTGTGGTTCTTGAATAATTGCTGCATTTTGGTCATTCATATATTTATTTTACTACTCTCTTATCTAAGGATGAGCATAAAAAGTTCCAACTCTTCGACTTCGCCAAGTCTGACTTGGCTTCGCTCAGAGCTGTAGCCCTTCGACTTCGGGAAGCTAAGCTTTCCTTCACTCAGAGCTATAGCCCACGCTCCCCGCACAAGATTGTCAAAACAATCTAAAGCTTCTATTTGGTGACTGGGCGAACGCCTGCCCCTCGTAGTCCCGAGTTCTCGGGACGAAGCGAGGAATTTCGAACCCAGCTTATTTAACTCCGCACGCTTCAAGTATTTCTGAGTTTCTGAAAAGAATAGCACGATTTGTAGTATAGATTAAACCTTTATTTGGACTAATTTCAAAACCTAAATAAACAACTTCAACATTCCTTTTTCTTGCTTCTTGTACTGCTGGTTGTAGATCAGAATCAGAACTACAAAGAACAGCTGTTTTAAGAACTCTATCTGAAGCTAAGGAAACGAGATCAACTGCGATTTTTACGTCAACACCTTTCTCCCGAAAGATTATCTTAGTTTTATTATTGACTTTTACAGATTGTGCTCGGACGTTACCTGCAATCAAAAATTCAAAACCCTGCTTAGCTAGATTTGTTTTTAAGTAGCGTTGTTGTAAGATTAGTTCAATCGATTTCTTCTCGGTTTCTTTATGAAAATGGAGTTTCGCAGCATAAAATATCTTTTTTGAGATTTTGAGGGTTTTCATCGCTTTATTGAGTAGTAGGTTAATGTTAATCTTTGATAGATCAACTTTTTTTAGATTTATTTTTTCTTCTTTTAACACATCTTCGACTTTATGCAAAAAATTTTCACCATCAATAAAAAGAATGATTTGACCCATATTTCAAGTATAACAAAAAAACCTCGTCGGGCTTGCGCATGGACGAGGCGTTTATGTAAATAATATACCTTATATAATCATAAAAGTCAATGTCAATATTTATATTGTCTTGAAGCTCCAAATCTTCTATAGGTGACTGAGAAGATTTGAACCTAAAGTTTGTTGATTATCTATTTAATTATTATAAAAAGTTCCAACCCTTCGATTCCACTCAGGGCTGTAGCATCGTCACTTCGACTTCGACAAGTCTGACTTGGCTTCGCTCAGTGTAAACCCATGCCCCCTCCTTCACAACAACCTCTTTTTTGCTAAGATAAAGTTATGGCCGATGTTGGAACAAATGAAGTCTGGAAGTCTTTAGGTAAAGGATTTAATAAATATTTAATCATCAGTCTTTTTGGCTTAGCCGGCGTCTCACTTGCAGCTTATGAAATATCTGCCAGTATAACCCCTCAGCCTAATCCTATTGTTGAATCAACTCCAATAGTCGGAGTCGCAGCACCTGTGCTTGAAAATGCTCCAAAGATCGACCAATTTGAGACTTTGATCAATACAGGTACTTCAATGAGAACTCCACAAGATATAAAAATGTTCAGCGATAGGAATCCTGGGATAGATCTTACATTTGCTGGAAATAAAACGGTTGAAGAGATCAGAAAAATACCAGACCCCTTAAAGAGAATTTTAGCCGCAATTGGATTTTTGGATGTAAATAATAGTGGAAGATATTACTGGATAGAAAATGGCAACCGTGTATATACCTGTAATGTTTATGCCTTGGATTTATTACGCGAACTCCTCGGCAATGATGTAATAGGCTCACGATATAACAAATTCACCGGAGAACCAAGTGTATTTGGATTAAATCAGATATCACAAAAGGAACAATATGAGGAGGTAAATCTCGCTTTAAATTCAAATAATCTCGACGCCTGGATGCAAATATATGGTAGCGAAAAATATGGCTGGTTACTAGCAACGACGCAAGAACAGTTGGTGCAGCTATTAGGTGAAGGCTATATAGGGCTGGCTGTTACCAAACAGGAAAATGTTGATCCAAAAACACATCCTGGTGCTATAGGACATGCTTTAGTCGTTGCTTATGACAAAGCTAGTAAAGAATTTATAATTTCACAGTCAACAGATAATATTGAAGCAAAAAAGTTTCCTTATGATTCTCCTGAACCTAAAGTAAACCCCAACAGCTCTCCTTATAATTTTTGGGCTCACAAATTGACGGAGTTTAAATAATCCTTTTTAAATGTGCCCCGAGAGGGATTTGTCCCAGAAGTACGTCGCTAATTTTATAAAATTTAGCGCTCCGACTTCGGGGATCCCGTATTCTAATTCCAAATTTCCAATTTGGAAAGAATAGCGGGAAACCTCCACTTTTTCTTGTGTCGGAGGAGGGAGTTGAACCCTCACTTCCGATTGAAACGGAAACTAGCTCCTGAAGCTAGCGCGTCTGCCAATTCCGCCACTCCGACAACTCATTATCTCGCTTAAATTATACCAAGAAGCTGCAAAATAAAGATATAAATTAAAAAATAAAAAATCTTTTTTTGGTGAGGCTTTTAACCACTTTTATCAGCTCACCTAAGGAAGAACTTGATTTAACTATATACTCCTTGGCTCCCAATGAGAGCGCAGTTTTTCTTTCAGTGTCGAGATTGGTAAAGATGACCACGGGAATCCTTTTTAGTCTGCTGTCTGATTTTAAAAGATAAAGTAAATCGAAGCCGTTGATTCCGCCCGGCAGCATGAGATCTAAGATAATCACATTGGGATGAAATGTTTTGACTAAATGTAGGGCTTTTCTCGCCGTATCTGTTGTTACAACATCATAGTTTTCATCCACAAATTTATCGGCATATAGCCTAGCATGAGCCGCATCTCCCTCAACAATCAATATCTTTGCCATATCAAATCTTAGTTCTAATCTATACCTTTATAACTTGTAAGTCAAGAATTACAAAAAGGAATTATTTTCGAGGAATAAAGGCACCAGCATGTATGGTAGAACCAATTCCCATCCCTATGATTCCAGTTAACCGATTTGGCTCAAGCATCCGGCGTTTCCTCATCTCTGTCATCGCAACTGGAATTGTCACAGGACTGACATTGTTAATTGACTCATTCATCACCCATCGAAGATCAGTTCTAAAATCAAACGTAAATCCAAGATCTCTTAACCGGTGAAACAGATTTTTCCCAACATTTAAAAAAATTGGATATCCCGGCTGATGGCTAACAATTGGATTTACTGCTTCACCTCGTTTTTTAGCTGGATAGTAGTTTTGGGCAAGTTCAGATGCAGCAATAGGCGGGGTCCAAAGACTAAAATAATTAAAATTTTCTTTACTATCAATCTCCACATACTTACCACTAGGAGTTGCTGCCTGTAAAAACATACCTTCTTTTGATACAGCAAATATTTCAGTAGCATTAGGATCGACTTCATAACCAACAGGAAACGAAATACGATCACGATGATCCGGCAAACTGTAGGCTGCTGGCACCTTGATAACTCCAAACTCATCCCGCCTTATATGTGTTGAGCCGTTGACAAATTCCACATCTTCTTGGGGCTTAAAGGCAAAACCACCAACCGCATTCCCAAAAAGAGCTGGAGTTAAAATATCGTCTGGTCGCACAAAAGATCCTCCCAAGCTATCTATTCCAATAATAGCTACTTGAGCTTTTTCAAGCGATTCATCTCTAATGGCGTCCATAAACGCGGCTGAAACGCCGGCACAAAATAACATGGACATTTTCATTGTCTTGACCCCAACACTTTTTTTTTCTAAAATCTCTCGCATCTTATAAACGGATTCTGGTTTGGTCGAAGATGAGGCTACAATAAGAAGATCTACACCATTCCATCCTCGACTTTGCAATAGGGCTTCAATAAAAGCTGCTCCGTGTTGTGCTTGTTGACTTTGCACTTCATCGCCTAAAATATCCACATAGGCAGGATAATGATATCCTCCACCGAATCTTAAACTCTCAATTACATCTCTATCTAATTTTTTTAATCCTGGACCAAGTTGTCTGATATAATCTGCCGTAGACAAATAATCACCCCAAGAAGCCCATCCAACAGCCATATTACCAAGCTTTACAATCTCCGGCTCTTTAGAAAAAGGGAGATATCTTTCGATTAAATTGGTCCGTTCTGTAGTATATGTTGATTCTATAAGTTCAGGTAACATAAATCGTGCAAGAACTGCTAAAGCATACTAAATTAACTATATAATAACTAATCTAGTCATTTTTATTCTACAAGTAAAAAATTATTTTTAAACCTATCATCTGGCGACAAACGACTCAAACCAAGATCAAAAAAACCATTATCCAACATTTTCGCACAACATAAAGCTTTAACGAAGGAGGCGGTTTTCTCTTCTTGTGTTCTTAAAAAGACCGCTGTTCCAGGATGTTTGATAGTAAAATCCGCCGCTCCAAAAATTATTGCTGCTTTAGAATTAAAAGTGTCCTCAGGGAGATGAAAATTTGATAAAGAATAGTTTGTTTTACTATCCTGTTGTTCTTCTTCGTCTTCGATTAGATTGGCACAACCTATAGGACTCCTCGCTTTAGCAACTTCTAATGAATAATTTCCACCTGTCACTTCTCTTAAACTTAATCTAAAACCTTGATTTAACAGGTAACTTCGATATGATTGTTCAAGAAAAAAGACCAGTGTCTTTGGAACTTGAGCCAACCTCCAAAACAAACCGATCTCCCCTCCTAATTCCTTATAGGCTTTTTCTGATTCAATAGGTGAGCTAGCCAATGTGGCTTCTAATTTTATCGATAGATCCTCAGAAAGCTCTTTAAAAGGAAGAGTAACATTGGAGTAACTTAGCGGGTCAATGTCCTTGCCATCCCCTTTTATCATCTTAAAATATTCGTTCGCATATTTTGTGATCACATTAAAACTCGCAGCCCTATTTTTCTTGGAATATTCTAACTGGATCATCAACTTCAAAAAATTTTTCAATACTTTCAATAAAAAGTTCAGGGTATTCTACAAATAATGGATTCGGGCGGTTTTTAAGATGTCTTCGTATTGCTTCCTCAACAATCACCCCACCTGTAACACCGATCAATCCCAGCAGCCCAAGGCTGGGCCAAAACGCTTTATATTCGGTTATACTTTTCCTGGCTTCAGGCATACTAAAAAATAATTCCCAATTATAGCAGAGCAGAGAGTCAGTTCGCTATCTAACCTGCCAGGCCGGAAACAGGCTATCTCACTTGAGCTTTATCCCGAAATCCTCCGGGTGGAACCAGAGCTGGGTGGAAGTAATAATTTCAGAGGTTTGGTGCTTGTTTATAAAATAGAGTTGCAAACTTTTAAGTGATGACTCGATTTTATCGAATATCCAAATGACAAATGACAAATTACAAATAAATGATAAATGATAAATAACAAAATTTAAATGTTTGAATTTTGAGCTTGATTTAACATTTAACATTTGACATTTGACATTCTTTCTGGCATTTGGGAATATATCAAACACCCACCTATTTGCATCTAAAAACCTCAAATACACTCCATCTTTTTGTACAACTGGTTTCATCTGAAGAATCTCGTGAGCAACGTACTCTGTCTCCTTGTATTTGGGTATTTTTAGGTTCTTCTCGTCAAAAAAGAGGTTAAGGCAGACTTTGTTCTCGAATTGTTGATGGTTGTCAGCTCTTTTTCTTCTTAATCCCCTAAGCTGAGCTATCAGTAAAGTAATGAATCGGCCTGTCCATAGGCGATTTTTAGCCGTTATGACAAACAAATCCACATCATCATCTTTATCAGCATTCATCATCGCCACCGAACCAGAGAGACCGATAAGTTTGATTTGTGGTAAATTTCCTAAAATATTAATATACTTTTTTACTTTTCTTATTTTTTTGTAAGATATCTTCAGTCTATTTTTAAAATTGCTGAACTGTTTCATTGTTACATTGTTATTAGTTGTACGGTCTTTGATTTGACATTTGACATTTGAACTTTGAATTTTATTATTAATACTATACTCCCCTAGTGTATATCTTTGTAATTTTTCTTTGCCCACCGACTTGTCCCCCGAAGTTCTAACGAAGGAGGAAACTGTTATAAGGCGCTTTTCTGCCATCTTTTCCAAAATGCTCATTAGATAGCTTTTAGAGGTCTTTTTTTTCAAAAAGAAGCATATTTCATCAACTGTCGGAGGATAATCAAAAACCTGGAAGTAACGGATTGTATTTAGAATTTCTTTCCGAATTAACTTTGAACTTTTTTTCATTCTCCCCTATTTTCTCACTTAAGTTAAAGATTTCAAGTATTATGAAATTTTTGCAAAAAAACTAACCAACAAAATTTTACCAACCTCAGCTGCCTTCTCCATCTCCAGCGTTGCATAACCAATCTGTATAACCACTCCATGCCAATTTTTCTAACCCATTCCGGTGAACGATTGACAACTCCTCCGTAAATATCAAATCCCTGGCCTACTCCCATACAGATTACGCCATTAAAACGCTGTCTGTGACGATAAAACCATAGTTCCTGATCCGGCGATCCAAAAGCAGCTAGTATGATTTGGGGCTTATAATCAGAAACTATAGAAAAAATAGTTTTTCCCTCAGAACTAAGTGGTTTTTTGATATTTGAAATACCTTCAAGACCCAAAAATTTAGCTTGTGGGTACCTTTGGCTGTAGCAGTTCGACAAGCTGACTGCTAAATTTGTTCTACCACCGATCAGCAGCACTCTTAAGCTTAAGACAGATGCCAGTTTTATAAGTTCCTCCATGAGCTCAACGCCTGTAAACCTCTCTCCTACCTGAATCCCAAGCAATTTTGCCGCTATAGCCACGCCCACTCCGTCAATTATCTTAATTTTACTTGTCTGGACAACCTTATTGAACTCTGGATTTTGTTGTGCAACGACTAAGTTTTCCGGATTCAAAGATACAATGTGGAAAAAACCAGAAGGATGAGCTATGTACTTTTTAATTTGCTCTAGGACTCCTACTTTAGTATAAGGTTTTACTTCTATTCCTAACAGTTTGGAATTCATGCTTACATGGTTAACTACTATGGGAAAATTATTAATTATTAATTATTAATTTTTAAACTGCTTTTGTACAAATTATTTTTTATTTATTTAATCTGTCTAATCGGACTAAATAAAATAATTTAGCTTAATTTTAATTTTTTATAATAAATAATACTATATATAAATAATTTTTAATTTTTAATTTTTAATTTTTAATCAATTTTAAATTTCTAATTCTAAATTTATTCTTATAGGATTTACATCTAACATTTTACCTAATCGCTTCTTTGTAACTGTCAAGATTTTCTATGGCAACTCCAACACCCCTAATCACACAGAACAAAGGTTCATCAACTACAAAAGCTGCAACGCCCGTGTAGTAAGTTATGAATTTATCAATATTGGTTAAAAGTGACGTTCCCCCTGATAAAATTATTCCCTTATCGACAATGTCTGCAGATAGCTCTGGTGGTGTATTAGAAAGAACTTGTTTGATACCTTCTAATATTTGTTTGAGTGGTTTTTGAATTGCTACATTTATAGTGCTTTCACCTAAATTTAAAATTTTTGGCAGCCCTGACTGAAAGTCTCTACCTTTCACTTCCATAGTTCGCTCTTTATTCGCTGACTCGGTTTTATCGTTGAGCTCGGATGCTTTGCGTTGCTCGATAAAAGCATTACCTATCTTTATTTTAATCTCCTCCGCGGTTCGCTCACCGATAATTATGTTGTGTTCTTTTCGTAGTTGGTGCATAATTGCCTCATCCAGGCGTGTTCCTGCCACTCTCACTGTCCTATAAACTACAAGCTGACCAAGAGAAATAATTGCTGATTCTGTCGTTCCCCCGCCTAAATTAACAATCATATGGCCTGAAGCTTGAGAGATTGGAATTTTTGCTCCAATTGCAGCAGCTAAAGGCTCTTCTATTAAATATACGTCAGACGCACCAGCTTGTTTGCAGGCTGCTACAACGGCTCTTTTCTCAACTTGACTTGCTCCACCAGGTATCGATATCATAATCTCCGGCCATAATACTCTCCCTTTCAAAGCTTTTTTTAAAAAATATATTATCATGGCCGAAGTAGTTTTATAATCAGCTATCACTCCCTCCTTCATTGGTTTAGAAACGACAATGGAGCCCGGAGTCCTCCCAAGCATTTCCTTAGCATCATCTCCAACAGCCAGAATTCTTTTATCTTCCAAAGAATATGCAACAACCGTGGGCTCGTTTAAAACTATTCCTTCTCCTGCCACATAAACAAGAGTGTTTGCAGTTCCTAAATCGATTCCAACCTTCTTTCTGAAAAACATAAACTATTATATTGTATAATACAAATTGATTATATTGTGATATTGTTGTGAGAAAAATGTGGAAAATAATTTATAGAATATTTTTTGTTTTGGTCTTCCTGGCAATCCTTGGCTTGATCATCGCTTTCGCTCGAGGCTACAGGCTAGACCTGACAAAACAGTCTCTAACCCCAACAGGTATTATATCAATTAGTGCCTTCCCCAAAGCTTCAAAGGTTTATGTAAACGGTCAACTCAAAGGTGTGACCGATATTAACCTTACGCTTCCACCTGACAGTTACAATATTGAGGTAAAAAAAGACGGATATACTAATTGGAATAAAACGGTAAAACTTAAAGGAGAGATTGTCTTAACGGAAGATGTACTTTTATATCCGCTGAATCCTTCCTTATCGCCTCTGACAAACTTAGGCGTAGTAAAAGCTATTCCACTACCGCAATCGAGTCAAGTAATTTTATTCTCCGATAACGGAGATGACATAAAAGATGGCGTCTATCTTTTTGACTCAACCAACAGTCCCCTATCTTTCTTTCCACCGTTAAAACTGATCGTTTTAAAAACCACACTCACTGTAGCTATGGGTACTATTGATTTTAAAGATACTTTGGTCGATAGTTCTCCAGATAATAAAGAAGCAATTTTTACTTTTAAGACAGCCCAAGGGCTTTCGAGTTCTTATTTATTTTCATTGGACGGAATAAACACATCACTTTTTGATATCGCTGCCTCAAGAGATACTCTGCTTGAAGCTTGGGCCAACCAGAAAACACAGGCAGATAATAAAATTCTAGAAGCTTATCCCGAAGAGTTCGCAAAAGTAGCAACAGATTCTTTTCATATTATCCAGTTTTCGCCAGACGAAACAAAGGTCCTCTATCAACCAATTAGATCTTTATCTTTGGTTCAGGCCATAACTCCTCCTCTGATTGCCACCAATCAAACAGAAGAAACTAGAAATTTACTAACCAATAATATTTATGTTTATGACAAAAAGGAAGATAAGAACTATCAGGTTCCAATTTCAAATTTCAAAGTTCAAAATTCAAATTTAATAACCTGGTATACGGACTCTAAACATTTATTAATTAATGAAGGGAAAACAATAACCGCCATGGATTACGACGGCACCAATAAACAAACAATTTATTCCGGCCCCTTTGATAGTTCATTTTTTAAAGTTTCAACCGATGGTAGGATAATGGTACTAACAAATCTTAACCCTGCCGCCAATCAACTCCCAGACTTATATGCCGTAGGAATTAGATGATGTAAAATGTCAAATGTTAAATGTTAGAACCAAACTATGTTTTATTGATTTTACATTTAACATGTTACATATAACATTTTATTCATATCCTATAATCATGAAATTCCATTACGCATGTAGTAAATCTGATTAAATAATTTAAATTATTTTATTTAGTCTACAGCTCGGGTTGCGAAGACCAATAACCTTTGAATAGTAGTTCCAGGTGGCCAACATGTTTGTAACGTCAGAAATTCTTTGTTTGTTTTGCGCGTCAGAAACTCTACATGTGATGGATCAACTACGTCCGTCCCTATTACTTTGTAAACATATCGTTGTCCTTTATAAAACAGATCAACTTCATCGCCATTTACTAATTTATGCAAAAGATAAAAAACTGCATTGTATAATCCTACATTCCAAAAATAGTCTGTTGAATGAGCGAAAAGAAAAATATGTCCTCCCTCACCTGGATAGGCAGTGCCTGATGCTTGAGCTACGCCTTTTTTAAGTGCAGCTAGATACTCATTTTCATCTGCAGCGTTTACATTTGCTATTATTTTGGCATTAGCTCCTATTTTGGGAATAATTATGCTGAAGTTGGGATCCTGGGGAACCAAGACCTCAACCTGTTTTAAATTTAGCGCCTTTGCTAATAGACCTTTTGGTTGAGCTGTAATTTTGATTGGTTTTGTTGAAACTATATATTTTTTTTGGATTACTCTATCAGCAAAATACCTAATTTCTTCACGAACGGGTAAATAAAATGTCTTGGATATTAAAAAGAGAGAGGATATCAGAAGAAAATTCCCCAACGTCCTAAGTATTAAAACCCTGAAATAATCAGGTTGACCGAGGGTTTTCTTAATTTTGTGTTTAAGACTTAACATTCATATATTTTACCATGAAGCTACCTAGAACTGATTTCAAAACCTACCTCTATTATTTACAGGTGGCGCGATTGGAAGGGATCCCGACAGCGCGCATGAAGGGAAAGCTCGATACCGTTTTTCTCGCTTAATAGGAACACCCCCTATTCGGGCTCCTTAAAAGCTCGAAAAAGATATCTTCGCTTTCCCAAAGAGCACTGGCGGGAAGGAAAATCGCGACAGAATCTGACAAGATCAGGGGTTTTGAAATAACCACTAGTTTAGCTTGTAAGCCCTTCCATCCCAAGAAATACCGAAACTTGGTCACTCACTACTTTTAAGACACCGCTTTTTAAGTTCATGCGTTTTTCATTTCCATTTTTTTCATGCAGTATTACATAGTCTTTAATGATTGATATGAAGTTTATGTGCATTGGCAGAACATCAAACTTTCCTTTATCATTAACGGACGTTAAGGCTTTAATTTTACCTTCATAAACTATATTTTCAGTTGCGTAAACAGTAACAGTTAACAATTGATCGGCCATAAATTTATCCTGTTAATGATTCTTTAATGCTTCCAATAAAAAGAAACGTTTCGGGGGGGTAATCGTCATATTTTCCATCGAGAATCTCAATAACGTCGTGCACTGTATCTGCTATACTAACCCTTTTCCCAGGCTTCCCTGATTGTTTTTCTGTGACAAAAAAGCTTTGAGTCATATAATTTTTGAGAATTCTTCCCCTTTTGTAAAAATTTTGGTCTTCTGGAGAAAGCTCACTCTCCCCAACCAGTGAGACTATCCTTTCTAAAGAAACTGTTTGTTTTAAAAGATTCTGTGCTGACAAAAGTGCTTTAAAATGTTCAGGCCCTGCTGTTTCTTCATTCAGACCAGAAGACGTGGAGGATAAAAGATCTATTGCCGGAAATCTTCCTTCCTGATAAACCGAACGTGAAAGAATAACATTGGAGTCCAGATAAGGGAAAACTGCCTGGACTGCCTGATCTGTCAGGTCATCGGAAGGCACATAGATTGCTTCGATTGATGTGATTGCACCGTTTTTAGTCGAAACCAATCGTTCGTGAAAAGAAGCCATCTCTGAAGGCAATGTTGATTGATACCCACCTTCAGAGGGAATAGTATTCATAAGAGTTGCCAGTTCATATCCTGCCTGGGCATATCTAAAAATATTGTCAATAAAAAACAAAACGTCTTTTAACAAAACATCGCGAAAATATTCGGCTAAAGTAATACCTGCTATGGCTGTTCTAAAACGAACCGTTGGATTGGCCCCCATTGATCCGTAAATTAAGGCAACTTCAGGTAAAGTCGCTGTCTGAATAAGAGATTCATGAAGTTCTTGACCTTCTCTGGTTCTTTCTCCAACTCCTGTGAACACAGAGATTGTCTTTTCTTTATTAAGACTGACTACATTATGAATTATTTCAGTCAAGAGAATTGTTTTACCAACTCCAGCGCCTCCAAATAGGCCTACCTTACCTCCTTTTAATATTGGCGCAAAAAAATCAATTGCCTTTATACCCGTCTCCAAAAGTTTGTTTGGCACTACAATTTCTTCATATTTTACCCCGATTGAAAAAATAGATCTTGCTTCGCTTACGTTGATTGGTCCTTTTCCATCTTGAGGAACTCCGAAAATATCTATAACCCTTCCCAAAATCTCGGCCCCAACTGGTATTTTAATCGGTTCTCTGGTATTTATGACAACTGCTCCTCGATGTAATTTTCGGGTGGTAGACAATGAAATACAGTAAAAAGTAGAGCTTTGAGTAGAGCTGTATACCTCCATTTTAACGTTAGGATCTTTTTCCAAAACAAGAATGTCGCGAATGACCGGAGAGTTAGTTTCAAAGGCTACCTCTATTATATGACCCTTAACGCTTATGATGCGACCTTTATTATCCATGTATTATAATTTTTATAATTGTTATAACAGTTATAACAGTTATAACGGTTATATCTCTATCTCAACCAAAGTCTCATTCCCGATAACCGTTCGATCTGTCTATTGTTATCTTCCAGTTGGACTATCTTTTTTTCACCAAATCGCAATTTTCTTATTTGAGTTTCAATATTCTGTTGTGCTTTCTCCATGGACATAATTCTTGATGCAAGTCTAGAAAGCTGTGACTCATGGACTGTTTGACGAAATAAAGAGGTCACCATCAGATCTTCAAAAAATCGAAGTAGCGCTTCAAAAGAGGGCTCGAAAAGATAAATCTGACCAGGTCCAACCGGTTGAGTTTTCTTTTTATCCTCGGCAAGAAAAGGAAGATCACCTGTAATGTTGGAGATTGTTGGGATTTGAATAACTATATTTTCAAACTTTCCGTAGTAAACCATCACATTTTTATATTTAACAAGATGAAAAAGAATAGGTCTTAAATTTTCGATCGAAATTTCTACGTCCGGTATTTCAAAATAAAGATATTGTTTTTTCTTTTCCTGTTCATCATAAAGTCTTTTTCCCACTCTTCCGACAATAATGATATCCGAGTCGTCCTTACTTGTTTTATCTACAAATAGTCTGAACACTCTCTCAATCAGGTCTCCATATAAAGTGGTGTTGGCAGATAAAAAAACCGATACAGTTTTATTCAGTTTTGGCTCAACTTTTTTCTCTAGTTTTAGTACTTTAATTTTAATTTTTGAAGGCTTCTCTCCTTTTTGAGTCATTCGATGCATTTTCTTTTCCATCTCTTCAAGTTGCTTTCTTTGTTCAGTTTTTACATCTATAAATATCTCTGTCAACTTAGCATAGTATTCCCTGGTTTTAACGACCGATGCTCTTATTTTTCTCATTTTCATAACTGCAATCTCTTCATAAGCTTGAGAGATTAATCTAAACGCATTTGTAAAATCTATATCCGATTCAATTATCTTTTTATTCTGCATATATTGATCATACGAAATTACGAACAATTTACGAATCTACGAATTCGTAGATTCGTAGTTTATCTAAAAATTCGTACTTTCGTAGGAAAATTTTATTATTTTATCAATGATAATAACTTATCTTTATTCTTGGCTACTCTTAACAATAAGTCATGAAAAGATTCCGCACTTAGAACTTCTGTAAATTCTTTTTTTACCTTTGGGTCTTTCCATGCTTCTACTAGTTTTAACCTTGACTGATTCAACGTCTCAGCTTGCATATCATCTAGATGATGCAACCAGATTAAAGCAAAGAAAATTAGTTGAATTTCTTCAGGCACAATTAAAGTATAGTGTTGATCAAAAAAGAGCTGAAGCTTCTCTCCTGTATTGATAATGCTTTTAACTTTTTCGGATAACTCTGCTCCAAAATGTGAGTAAGACTGCATTTTTTCATATTCTGCCATAAAAGCAGTAACCTCTCGATTTAACTCACGTTTCAGAGGAGTCTGGGTCTGTCTACCAACTCTTGTGACCGATAAAGAAACATTAATAGCCGGTCTTCTGCCTTTATAATAAGCATCACTGTCAAAAAAAATATGCCCATCTGTCATACCCATGATGTTTGTTGGAATAAATCCTGAAAGGTCACCTTCAACCGTCTCAACAACAGGTAAAGCTGTGATGGAAACCTCTCCCTTTTCTTTATTTTTAAAGTTACCTGCTCGCTCCAAAAGTTTCGCATGGACATAAAATATATCGCCTGGGTAAGATTCACGTCCGGGGAAACGTTTTCCTAAAAGAGAGATCTCTCTGTAAAACTTCGCATGAGTCGAAAGATCATCAAAAATGACAATCGAATCCCTTCCCTGGTCTCGGAAATACTCGGCAATGGACATGCTACAGTAAGGAGTAAGATAAATCAGGCTCGGTGAATCAAACGGATCCGAGGTAACCATTATCACAGACTGCATCAGATTTTCTTTTTCAAAAAACTCCTGAAGTTTTTTAACATCGCTTTTCTTCTTACCGATTGCAGCATAAATGACCACAGATCCTGCGGCAACCTGGCTTTTAATTGTCGTTAGAAGGAATGAAGACTTTCCTGTCTTTCTATCACCAATTATCAGCTCTCTCTGGCCTTTACCCAAAGGGATTAAAAGATCCACGAGAGTTATTCCTGTTAAAAAAGGTCTCTCTATCCGCCTTCGCGAATCAATGCCGAGCACTTCCGGATCCAACTCACGAACCTCTCTCAATGCCTGCCTGCCGGCAGGCAGGTCTTTAGATACAGGATTGCCTAAAGGGTCGATTATCTTTCCCAAAAGTTCTTCACCTACAGAAACAGATATAAACTCATCTGTCCTAACGAGCTGATCGCCGTTTGAGATAGGATCTTTTGAAAAAAGGAGAACCTCTATATCGTCTTTATCAAGAGAAAAAACCTCACCCAACTGACCTTTTTCAAACATTATTATTTCTTGAGCTTTAGCATGGGGTAAACCAACAACGCTCACGATCGGATAATTTACCTCTCTAACATATCCGTACTCACCGATCTTTTTTAGAAAGTATTGATAGTTTTTCATGATTACAAATCAAAACTAAATTTTGTCAGATTCTGTCATCCCGCTTAGCGGGACCGCCAGTGCTCTTCAGGAAAGCGAAGATATCTTTTTCGAGCTTTTAAGGAGCCCGATGATTGTGGAGGGGGTGTTCCTATTAAGCGAGAAAAACGGTATCGAGCTTTCCCTTCATGCGCGCTGTCGTCCCGAGTACTCGGGATTCCACTTCTGCCACCTGTCAAAATAAAAATGTTAATTTTGATTTGTATATTCTGCCTGACCATTAGTTTTGATTGGCGTGTATGATTTTTCCTGGGTAGTAGTTCCTCTAACACCTGAAATGAATTTTCTCCAGTCTTCCAACTTATACTTTTCCGCCAAGTTTCTTTTTCAAGGAAAAATCTTTTATTTCCTGATTAAACTCAATTACTGCACCGGCTATCAAGTCTTTGTCAAAACATAGATCGACAAGAACATTTTTCCCATAATTTTCAATAAACCAACCAGATATGTCCTTCACCATCTCATCGGTCGGTTCAAATGCGATGCTGATTTTTACAACAGGCATATTTTTAACATAACTCCGCAGTTCCAATAAAAATTTTCCGAACGACTCTGGATCGTTTAGATTGATCTGTTCTTGCCAGGAATAGGCCATTATTTTTTCTTTCATCTCAAAGGAGAAAAGCTGACTCATTTTTTTATCGAGATCGATCCTTTTGTTGTAAAGTGAGTCCTTTAGCTCATCCATATGATCTACAACCTCATCAGCATAAGACTTGGTTTTAATGAGCGATAAGAAATAAGATAGATAGGATGACTTAATCATGTAAACATGCTAATATTTGCTAATCAACAAACCCTACGAATTTATGCTAATGTGCGAATTCGCAAATTCGCAAAAATTCGTTTGATTTCTGATTCGCAATCATTCGCATGATGTATCTACAAAAAAAACATCCCTTGTTCTTTTGCTTTATCTAGCGCATTAATTACTAATTTTTTATGGTCTTTTAGAGTGATGTTCGTCCTAAGAAGATCTTTTGCCAGCTGAACGACCAACTGATCGATCGATGCGTCAACCTTTTCCATTTCTCTCTTTTTATAATCCTCTATCTCCTCTTTGGCTTTTGTCAAAGACTGCATTATCTCTGTCTGCAATGCAGACATCGAACCGGCCAAACTTTTTTTTATGTCATCTTCGATGTTTTCCAATGATTTGTTTGCTTTCTCTATTGATTGAGTTTTTACGCTCGTTAATAACCCCTCGTAATCTGCTATAAACTGCTTTGAATGTTGTTCGATCATCTGCATATATTTGTCGCTTGATGTTTTTAAAGAACCTTTAAAAGCCGAGTCCAGATCGGTTTTGAAAAGCTCCGAATGAGTGAGAATCTCGTTGGCCTTGGTCTCGACATTTGTAAGTATCGCCTGACTCTTGTTCTTGACGTCATCCATGATTTCTTTTGCTTTTTTATCGGCATCTACTTCGCTTTTTTTAATCTGGCCTAGTTTTCTGTAGTATGACGAAAAAGCATAGATGCAGA
This sequence comes from Candidatus Roizmanbacteria bacterium, assembly GCA_963845895.1. GTDB lineage: Bacteria > Patescibacteriota > Microgenomatia > UBA1406 > GWC2-37-13 > CAWJTN01. The sequence continues at coordinate 862,301 of CAWJTN010000001.1, read as the reverse complement.
CCAAGCTGATTAAAAAAAGATCTACTAAGAGAAAGATTGATAAAAATTCTGGCGTCAACATCGTTTAATTCATGCTAATAAATACTAATCAACAAACCCTACGAATATTTTCGAATGCGCGAATTCGCAAATTCGCAAAAATTCGTTTGATTTCTGATTCGTAAAAATTCGCATAATGTATACTATTACTTTATAGAGTTAAAATCAAAAATGCAACAAGAATTCCGGCACCAACTATTGCGACTGTAATTATTACATTGAAAATGATCCCCATCTGGATTATTCTTACAGCCAGAGGATTTCTACCAATTGCCTCGACTCCTTTACCAGCCACTCTACCAAAGGCATAGAAACCTAATAGAACTGATGCTAATATAACTAAAGCTGCCATGAGATATTTGAAAACTGTGAGAGGATCGTCTGTCCAGGCAAGAGCAGATAGGTTTGCGATATCAAATAGACTACTTCGAACTGTACTTTTTACTGTAGCATAGCGAAGATTGATGATCACATGAATTCTTTTTACATCATTTTGTTTTCCGGACGTAAAATTATCAAGAGAGGTCCCCAGAACAAAACCAGCCCTAGTAGCTTTCATACCAACCCCAGCAATCGAAGATGACGTAATTAAATCACCCTTCTGAATTGGTCCGTTAACTTTTGAAACTAATACTCCAACTGTACCTGTAGAAACGACTTGATATCTTTTTATATCGGTATTTGATTGATTTATGTCAAATGAAATAGCTGGACTGTTACTTATTACACCGACTACCTTTGGATCATAGGCTATCGTTGAGAGAAAAAATCCTTGTGAAGTGGAAGAGACAATATTCCCCTCTTTAACATCTTTGTCAGAAATTGGAAGATAGTTGGCTATGCCAAAATCGATATCTTTAGCTAATGAAACTTTCATTGAGAGGAGTAAAAAAAATATACCGAACGTGATTAAAAAAAATAGTCTTTCTAGCTTCATTATTAATAGTATATTGCTTGTATAATTTAAAATCAACTGTTAAAACTCCTATATATAATAAATTATTATAGGAAAAAGAAATAATTATTATAGGTAGAGTGTATTAATACTATAGGGAAGGCTGAAAAAGTTTAGATTAAATGAACAGTTTTATATGTAAAATGGACCTTTATAACAGTCCATTTTTACACTCGTAATAAATTGCTCGTGTAATGCCCCATAAATATGGCTTTTGCTCTACGACCTATGTTGCATCCTGAATATTACTGGTTAGTAAAAAACTTAAAATTAAACAAATAATTAGTCAAAATTTTAGAAGAAAAAAACTTTTCAATGAATTGAAAAATAAATAAGTAAAAAAACAAAAAAAATTTTATAAATAGCCTTGAAACATATTAAATTGTAATATCACAGAAATCTAAATATTCAATCTTGTTCAAATATTGTTTACAAAAATTTAAAGCCGACCTTAATTTACCCCTTGACATCTTATCTTTCTATACTCTACACTGAATACTATATACATAAAAATACAATTGTAAAAATGTCCCAAAAAAAATAATGCTTGCTAACTTTTTAACTATATTTTCTTCTTTTTTTGGAAAAATACTCAATCTCTCTATTGGTAGTCTAACCAGTGTTTTAATTTTGACTAGATCGATAAGTGGACAACCGGCAACCTCATTAAATCCACCAGACTTAAATCAAAAATCTTTAACTAATATAAATTTGATCAATGAAGGAAATTATGAACTTTCTGGAAAAGTTAATTTTAATGTGAACTCTGTTTTTAATGAAAATCTACTGGTTATAAAAAATGCTACAGTCGAAGGAACTTTAACTGCCCCAAATATTATTTATCAAGTTTTACCTGGAGCGGGAATATCTGTAGGCGCTGGACAAAAACCAACCATCACCAATACTGGAGTTCTTTCTATCCAAGGTCAAACCGGAGCATTAAATTTTACAGCCGGTTCGGGAATTTCAGTTACTGGTTTGAATATCTCAAATACAGACCTTGGTTCAGCTCAAAAAATCTTTAAAACCATCTCTGTTTCTGGCCAATCAGACATCACCGCTGGATCAAATACAGATATTCTGACAGTTGCTGCCGGTTCAGGAATATCTTTGACTACCGATGCTACAAATAAAAAATTGACTATAACCGGGCAAAATCTATCAGGATGGACGGTAAGTGGCACAAACGTTATACTATCCACTTCAACTAACTATGTTGGAATCGGAACCTCTTCTCCTTCTTATAAACTGGATGTCAACGGCGATATTAAAGCTGGCGACGGATACAGACTTGTCCTAGGATCTGCTTCATCCGACCCGACAGGTGTTGATGGAGCGATGTATTATAACACCACAAGCAACAAATTCCGTTGTTATGAAAATGGTGCCTGGATTGACTGTATATCAAATGCCGGCACCAGTGGTCCAACCGGAGCAACAGGATCAACCGGGGCAACAGGCGCAACCGGAACTACAGGAGCTTCTGGACCGACTGGACCTACAGGACCGACTGGGCCAACTGGGGCAACAGGCCAACAGGTGCAACTGGACCAACAGGACCTACTGGACCGACCGGGACCGACAGGAACAACAGGAGCAACGGGAGCTAGTGGCCCAACAGGCCCAACTGGGCCTACAGGACCAACAGGATGACTGGAACTACAGGAGCCTCTGGACCTACTGGACCGACTGGACCTACGGGACCGACTGGACCAACAGGACCTACAGGTGCAACTGGACCAACCGGACCAACAGGACCTACGGGACCGACAGGACCAACAGGTCCGACTGGACAACTGGCCGTCCGGACCTACAGGACCAACCGGGCCGACCGGACCTACTGGACCAACAGGTCCGACTGGACCGACCGGACCGACTGGGACCAACAGGGCCTACAGGGCCCACTGGAACAACCGGAGCGACAGGTGCGACTGGACCGACCGGGCCGACTGGCCCACCGGGTGCAACAGGACCAACTGGTGCCAACGGGACCAACCGGAGCTTACTGGACCGACTGGACCGACTGGACCAACAGGACCTACTGGACCAACCGGACCCACAGGAGCTTCAGGACCGACTGGTCCCACTGGTCCAACCGGATCAACCGGAGCTACTGGACCAACAGGTCCAACTGGGCCTACCGGACCAACTGGGATGACTGGACCTTCAGGACCGACAGGACCAACAGGGCCGACTGGACCCACAGGACCAACCGGTGCAACTGGACCAACTGGATCAACAGGGCCGACTGGACCAACAGGACCTACAGGACCTACTGGACCAACCGGGATGACTGGACGACTGGACCTACAGGACCTACTGGTGATGACCGGTCCGACTGGACCTACTGGACCAACAGGTGCGACTGGTCCAACGGACCAACCGGAGCCAACTGGGATTAAGTGGACCCACTGGACCCACAGGGCGACAGGTGATACTGGGTGCATCAGGACCGACAGGATCGACAGGGACTAACTGGCCTACCGGACCAACCGGAGCTACCGGAGACAACTGGTGACTCTGGGCCTACTGGTCCAACCGGACCTACAGGGATGACCGGACCGACTGGGCCTACTGGACCAACAGGGATGACTGGACCCCGGACCAACAGGTCCTACAGGACCGACTGGACCGACAGGACCTACTGGTGCTACGGGACCGACTGGGATACTGGACCTACAGGACCTACTGGACCTACCGGTGCTACTGGACCGACTGGGCCGACCGGACCAACCGGTCCAACTGGACCAAGTGGAGTTACTGGGCCAACCGGACCTACCGGACCAACTGGGCCTACTGGACCACAGGTGCTTCTGGACCAACTGGTCCGACCGGGAAACTGGGCCAACAGGACCGACCGGACCTACCGGGCCAACAGGGAGTACTGGGCCAACCGGACCGACTGGACCTACCGGACCCACAGGCCAACCGGACCGACAGGCGCGTCAGGACCAACTGGACCTACGGGAGCAACTGGGGCTACTGGACCAGCTGGGCCGACTGGACCTACAGGACCTACCGGGCCAACTGGGCTTCTGGTCCTACAGGTCCAACCGGTCCAACTGGAGCTACCGGGGCAACTGGTGCAACCGGACCTACAGGGCCAACAGGACCCACAGGACCAACCGGTCCTACCGGTCCGACTGGCCCAACTGGGACTACAGGTGCATCTGGACCTACTGGAGCAACAGGATTTACAGGACCAACTGGACCAACTGGAATAACTGGAGCAACAGGTGAGTCTGGGCCGACCGGACCGACTGGTGCCACTGGAGCTAGCGGACCTACCGGACCAACAGGTGCAACCGGTAGTACAGGTGCTTCAGGGCCGACAGGTGCTACTGGACCGTCTGGGCCAACAGGTGCAACCGGTAGTACAGGTGCTTCAGGGCCGACAGGTGCTACTGGAAATTCTGGCTCGATTGGAGAAACTGGTCCCACCGGACCTACAGGAGCTACGGGTTCTACAGGTAGTTCTGGTCCGACAGGTCCGACTGGACCTACAGGAGCTACAGGAACAACAGGTGCCACAGGCCCAACGGGGGCATCTGGCCCAACGGGGGCAAGTGGTGAGAGCGGTCCGACAGGACCTACTGGTCCTACAGGTGCGACAGGTAGTACAGGCCAAATAGGAGCTAGTGGACCAACTGGACCGACTGGGCCGACTGGAGCAACAGGAGCTAGTGGACCAACTGGTCCGACCGGAGCTACAGGGGCCTCTGGAATTTCAGGTCCTACCGGTCCGACTGGTCCTACAGGAGCAACTGGAAGTACTGGCTCTACTGGAGCGAGTGGTCCTACTGGAGCTACGGGAGAAACCGGTGCTACTGGAGCAACTGGTGCAAGTGGAGCTGCAGGAGCTAGCGGCAGTGGCGGAGGTGCTGGTGAAACCGGATCTTCTGGTGGTAGCGGGCCAACAGGACCGACTGGTGTTACCGGAAGTACAGGTGCGAGTGGTCCTACTGGACCAACTGGTGCAACAGGGACAACAGGTAGTACAGGCGCATCTGGTCCAACCGGTCCAACTGGAGCTACTGGAGGAACTGGTAGTACTGGAGCTTCAGGTCCCACTGGTCCGACTGGGGCAACTGGAAGTACGGGTACGAGTGGCCCCACAGGACCGACCGGAGCTACCGGTTCAACAGGCTCATCAGGACCGACAGGTCCTACGGGTGCGACTGGGGCAACAGGAGCTAGTGGACCAACTGGGCCTACGGGAGCAACTGGAACTACTGGTAGTTCTGGTCCTACTGGTCCTACAGGTCCAACAGGAACAACGGGAGCTTCAGGACCCACTGGACCTACAGGTGCAACTGGGGTAACGGGTTCAAGTGGTCCGACCGGACCAACTGGAGCTACTGGAGGAAGTGGTAGTACTGGAGCTTCAGGTCCCACTGGTCCGACTGGGGCAACTGGAAGTACGGGTGCATCAGGTCCGACCGGACCTACAGGAGCTACAGGCTCAACAGGAGCATCTGGACCGACAGGACCGACTGGTGCTACTGGTTCTACTGGAGCTAGCGGACCTACCGGGCCAACAGGTGCAACCGGTAGTACAGGCGCTTCAGGGCCGACAGGACCGACTGGTGCTACTGGTTCTACAGGAGCTAGTGGACCAACTGGGCCAACAGGGGCAACGGGCTCAACAGGAGCTTCAGGTCCAACAGGACCAACAGGTGCAACCGGTAGTACAGGCGCGTCTGGTCCAACCGGCCCGACAGGTGCAACAGGAAGTACGGGTACGAGTGGCCCCACAGGACCGACCGGAGCTACCGGTTCAACAGGCTCATCAGGACCGACAGGTCCTACGGGTGCGACTGGATCTTCAGGGCCGACTGGGGCAACAGGTCCTACAGGTCCCACAGGCCCAACTGGTACTACTGGAAGTTCTGGACCAACCGGACCTACTGGACCTACAGGTGCTACTGGAGCGTCAGGTCCTACTGGTCCAACTGGACCTACAGGTGCTACTGGAGCGTCAGGTCCTACTGGTCCAACTGGACCTACCGGGCCGACTGGAACAACTGGAGTAAGTGGTCCTACAGGTCCGACGGGGCCGACTGGAACAACTGGAGCATCTGGACCTACAGGACCAACCGGGCCTACAGGTCCAACAGGAACAACCGGAAGTAGTGGTCCAACAGGTCCTACAGGTCCCACAGGACCAACTGGTACTACTGGAAGTTCTGGACCAACCGGACCTACTGGACCTACAGGTGCTACTGGAGCGTCAGGTCCTACTGGTCCAACTGGACCTACCGGGCCGACTGGAACAACTGGAGTAAGTGGTCCTACAGGTCCGACGGGGCCGACTGGAACAACTGGAGCATCTGGACCTACAGGACCAACCGGGCCTACAGGTCCAACAGGAACAACCGGAAGTAGTGGTCCAACAGGTCCTACAGGTCCAACAGGAACAACCGGAAGTAGTGGTCCAACAGGTCCTACAGGTCCCACAGGACCAACTGGTACTACTGGAAGTTCTGGACCAACCGGACCTACTGGACCTACAGGTGCTACTGGAGCGTCAGGTCCTACTGGTCCAACTGGACCTACCGGGCCGACTGGAACAACTGGAGTAAGTGGTCCTACAGGTCCGACGGGGCCGACTGGAACAACTGGAGCATCTGGACCTACAGGACCAACCGGGCCTACAGGTCCAACAGGAACAACTGGAGTAAGTGGTCCTACAGGTCCGACGGGGCCGACTGGTGCTACTGGTAGTACAGGTTCATCTGGACCGACAGGACCAACTGGACCGACAGGACCAACTGGGACTACTGGAAGTTCTGGACCAACCGGTCCCACAGGTCCAACTGGTCCTACAGGTACAACTGGTGCGTCTGGACCTACGGGTCCGACCGGACCAACAGGGGCAACAGGAAGTACGGGTACGAGTGGCCCAACAGGACCGACCGGAGCTACCGGTTCAACAGGCTCATCAGGACCGACGGGTCCTACCGGTGCGACTGGGGCAACAGGAGCTAGCGGTCCCACAGGTCCTACAGGAGCAACTGGAACTACTGGTAGTTCTGGTCCTACAGGTCCCACAGGTCCTACAGGAGCAACTGGAACTACTGGTAGTTCTGGACCGACTGGACCAACCGGACCGACAGGTCCTACAGGCGCTACTGGTTCTACAGGAGCTTCTGGTCCCACTGGGCCAACTGGACCTACAGGAGCAACAGGCGCATCAGGGCCTACGGGACCAACAGGACCGACAGGGCCGACTGGAACAACAGGCGCGTCTGGACCGACAGGGCCGACTGGACCTACCGGTGCTACTGGGGCAACCGGTACTACGGGGACTACTGGTGCTTCGGGACCGACTGGAACTACAGGAACAACAGGTAGTTCTGGACCGACTGGACCGACTGGAACTACAGGTAATACAGGTTCTACCGGAACAACGGGGCCTACCGGAGCGACTGGATCAACGGGAGGAACGGGTTCTACAGGAGCTTCCGGACCTTCAGGACCTACGGGTGCTACTGGTCCTACAGGACCTGTTGGACCAAATGGAGTTTCTCTTCTTTGGGAAGCAAACAACTGTAACGGTCCAAATGGCTGGTGCGGCGTAATGTATCCAAACTTAGATCCTGCTTCACAAGCTTTAGCCTTAGGAGCTTTAGTTGATCAAAATCATGCTTCTAGTTCAGCAAAAATATTCTTGAGTCCTATCGGAAACTCCTGGATAAATGTAACCGGAGGCAACTTTGGAATCGGTACAAACTCTCCTTCTCAAACCTTAGATGTCAGAGGAAATGCTACAATCTCTGGACTCTTAGATACATTTACCTTAACCTCAACCGGAAACTTAAATACCTTTGCTGGTAATGGTTTAGTCTCCGGAACTCTTCTTAATCTCTCCTCTACTTCAACCGGTCTCTCTTCTGGAAAACTCTTAGGTGTTGACTGGTCACCTGGTTCTTCAACGACAGCAACAGGAGATCTTGTGACAATTAATATTGGACCAAATGGAACAACAACAGGAAATATCTTCAACATTACAAACAATGGTTCTTCCCTATTTTCTGTTTCACAAACACAAATTGTTAACTCTCTACCGGCTTCATTTACATCTCCTGGAGATGTGTCTGTAGCATATGATTTAAATTTCACCAACCCCACAATTTCCAACATTAAATCAAATGCTTCTTTAGATATTTATGCAGGAAAAACCTTTAACTCTGACAACCTTGTTTTGGGAACATACAATAGTGGAAATGTAATTGTCGACTCTCAAGCTTTTGTAACAAACTATGCAGCAACCGTATCAGGTCAGTTGGTAGTGGGGACAAGTGTAGCTCCAGCTGACATTGGAAACTTCTATCTGACTAACTCTTCAACCTTTGGTAAAGCCTTGGCAATCTTAAATCAGACAGAATCACAAGATATTTTAACAGCATCAGCGTCAGGAATTACAAAATTTACAATTGCCAACAATGGAAACTTAACGTCTGTTGCCGGAGCCCAATGGCTACCTTACACAAACTCAACAACAGCCTTAGGGATCGCTAATGCAACAGGGACATCTTTTGTTGATTTTGATACTAGCAATCGACGGGTAGGGATTGGAACAACAGCTCCAAGTATGGCTTTAGATGTGCGAGGATCAGCTACCGTTTCCTCTACTTTCTCTCTAGGTCCAATGCTCCAAGTCGATGCTGGACAATGTAATATTTCAACTGAAGGTAAAGAATACTATGATGCTCCAAATCATAACTATTACTACTGTAATGGTACCACATGGACATCGTTTGGAACCGGTGGAAGCGGTGCATCAGGATCATCAGGAGCTGGTGGTTCCACAGGATCCACAGGACCCACCGGGCCGACTGGGGCAACAGGAGCAACGGGTGCCTCTGGTCCCACAGGACCGACGGGACCCACTGGCGCAACTGGAGCAAGTGGTCCTACAGGACCAACAGGCGCTACAGGGGTAACAGGCTCAACTGGTGCGTCTGGACCCACTGGGCCGACTGGGGCAACAGGCACAACAGGAAGTAGTGGTCCAACTGGTCCAACTGGACCCACAGGACCTACAGGTGCTACTGGAGCTTCAGGACCTACAGGACCAACTGGACCAACAGGCCCGACAGGTGCAACAGGAGCATCTGGGCCGACAGGACCCACAGGACCAACAGGAACAACGGGTAGTAGTGGTCCAACAGGTCCTACAGGACCAACAGGAGCAACAGGAGCATCTGGGCCGACCGGGCCAACAGGTCCTACAGGAACTACTGGTAGTTCTGGACCGACTGGACCAACAGGTCCTACAGGACCAACAGGAGCTTCTGGACCTACAGGACCTTCTGGACCAACCGGAGCAACAGGGCCGACAGGACCTGTTGGACCTAATGGAGTTTCTCTTCTTTGGGAAGCAAACAACTGCAACGGTCCAAATGGTTGGTGTGGAGTGATGTATCCAAATCTCAATCAAAACTCACAGGCTTTGGCTTTGGGAGCTCTTGTTGACTCGACACATGCCTCCTCATCAGCTAGTATATTCTTCACTCCTGTTGCTAATCAAAACTCCTGGATAAATGTCTCTGGAGGAAACTTCGGTATAGGAACTAACTCTCCAGCTCAAACCTTAGATGTCAGAGGAAATGCTACAATCTCTGGACTTTTAAATACATTTACCTTAACCTCAACCGGAAACTTAAATACCTTTGCTGCTGACGGTCTAGTTAGTGGTACTCTTCTTAATTTATCCTCGGTTTCAACAGGACTAATCAGTGGAAAACTACTAAACGTTGATTGGTCTCCTACCTCCTCAACCACAGCAACAGGAGATCTTGTGACAATTAATATTGGACCAAACGGAACAACAACAGGAAACTTGTTTAACATAACAAACAATGGGTCTTCCCTATTTTCTGTCTCACAGGTTAACTCTGTAACCAGCGTTCCCGCATCGTTCACTGCCGCAGGAGATCTGACAAATGCCTATGATCTTAACTTCACCAACCCAATCTCTTCCTATATAAAATCAAGCGCTCCTCTCTACCTTCAGGCTGGAGAGACATTTAATTCTTCGGATTTGACTCTTAAAACATATAATGCCGGTCAGATCGTACTTGATTCTCAAGTAGTAAATATCGGTTCATCTAGCGCTCAGTGGAAGTTGACTGTCAGCGATAGTCAACCTGCATCGGCAAGCGCTTTGATTGAAAATACTGCTCCAAATGCTCCTGTTGCTGCTGGGCATACCGGACTTATCATAAGATTAGGAACTCCAGGATCAGACACCAATGCCAGTACTAAAGATCGTTTCATAAACTTTATGAGAGGTGATTCGACGATAGTGGGTATGATACAAGGAGGATCTGTCGCCGGGACTGTAACTTATGGCCAAGGAGGTCCAGATTTTGCCGAATATTATAAAAAAGATCCTTCCGCCTCTTTTGAGCAAGGAGATGTTGTTGCATTAGCAGACGGCGGAGTAATCAAAGCCAGTGCTCCTTACAGCACTAAACTTTTGGGAATAGTCTCAACAACTGCTGGCTTCAGCGGTGGCATTGCCGGGCCAGACAAGGTTCAGGTCGGTATTGCCGGACAGCTGCCTCTAAAGATTGATCCTTCATCTCAGGCTATTAACGTTGGAGACTTCTTAACCTCAAGCTCAAATCCAGGTTACGCCACAAAAGCGTCAAAACCAGGTTTTATGATCGCCAAAGCACTTGAAAAATGGGATCCGCAAAATCCAACTTCAACAATAAATGTATACATTTCAAATGTCTGGGTAGATCCTAATCAACTCTTAACTTTAGACTCTTCAGGCAATCTGGACGTCAATGCTCAAATTGCAACCAACAACGTTGTCTTAAAAAATCAAAACGGATCTCAAACTGATCTTAGAAGCAGTTTAAGCAATCTAAGCCAGGATATTGCCACAATTTCAGCCCGACTTGACTTAATGAATAACACCTCGGGGGTGAATGCAGTCAATACAACCACCCCCGAGGTGTCCAGTTTGTCCGCAAGATTGACAAATCTCCAATCGGAGGTCGACTTTTTGAATCAGGCTGTGCTAGGCGCTTCCTCTTCGGCAAATCTTACAGGAGCTCTCGCCTATCCGAATCTTTCAACTGTAGCCGCAAGTTTGACTGTTAATGAGAATCTAACTGTTTTAGGCAAAACCAATCTTTATGATCTTGGAGTAACAGGAGGAATCACAGACGGATTCCTTTCGATCAACGGAACCGACATAACTCACGTTGGCGGCGGATCAGAAATCAATACTTTATCTGGGCCGTTACGACTGCAAGATTATGGTCTGGGCAACTTAGATGTAATGAACGGAAAATTGACGATCGATACAAATGGAAATGTATCTATAAATGGAAACGTATTGGTGAACGGCAATCTTCAAGCCTCACAAATAACGACCAACAAGATCGTCATCCCGAGCGAAGTCGAGGGATCTGCTACATCAAGCGCAAGTTTGGGTGAAGGGACCGTCAAAGCGGGCTCTTCCGAAGCGGTTATAAAAACTACGAGCGTAACAGATAATTCAAGAATATTTATTACACCTGAAACCGTAATCTCATTCCCGCTTTCTGTCACCGACAAGATAGCCAGCGACTCGTTTAAGGTCGAGATGCCGATAATCGAATCAAAAGATGTTAAGTTTAATTGGTGGATCATAAATTAGAAATACATTATGCGAATATTTACAAATCAAAATAATATGCGAATGAATACTAATCAAAATATCCAAATGGATCCGAATATGAAAAAAATTTATCCGAATATAAAACGAATAAATCCGAATGTGGAAATTTTATATCCGAATCTGTCTTATAGGGTTATGGGGGTCTTGTATTGCGTACATAATGAACTTGGAGCTAGATATCAAGAAAAATATTATCAAAGAGCAATAGAAATGGAACTTGTAAGACAGAAAATTCCTTTTGAAAAAGAAAAAATGATTTCATTAATTTTTAAAGGAAAACCTATTGGGAAATACTTTTTGGATTTCGTCATCGATGGAAAAATCGCTCTCGAGATAAAAACCATAGATTTCTTTACGAAGAAGGATTGGCGACAAATCAAAAATTACCTACAAGCTGCCAACTTAGAGCTTGGAATTTTGGTCAATTTTAATAGTAATAGATTAATTTATAAAAGAATACTAAACAAATATGCCGCTTAAATTCGCATTGATTCGGAAAAGATTCGAATTTATTCGAATGATTAAACTTAAAAAACTAATCTTAGTCATACTAGTACTCCTAACAATAGGAGTTGTAATACTAAAGTATCTATCTCACACCGCTATCGCTGACTGGTATGGTACTCAGGGATGGTATTTTAGAAGACAGATCACAATATCTCATACCATGGTCTCTGGTGGATCTGATCTTACATTGTTTCCTGTATTAATCAAAATTACTGACAACAATCTTAAAAAAGCTCAAAGCACGGGTAATGATATACTATTCACCCAATCTGATGGTAAAACCAAACTCAACCATGAGATAGAATCCTTCAATCGAGCAACAGGAACTCTTGTAGCCTGGGTGGGAACAAATTTATCAGCAACCAATGACACTATAATATACATATATTACGGCAACCCCAGTGTCGCCGACCAATCAAACAAGACAGGAGTGTGGGACAATAATTATGTTGGCGTTTTCCATTTAAATGAGTCGACAGGAAACTATACCGATTCAACATCAACAGCAGTAAGTAATGGGATAAACGGATTAACTACCAGAACAGCTGCAGGAAAAATCCCCGGAACAAACTCTCCTCAGTTCAGCGGAACTAACAACTACATTACTTTTCCTGATAGCACGGCCTTAGATATTGGCAGCGATAAAACAACAATAGAGGCTTGGGTGAAGCCAGCTAGTTTACCGACCGCAAACAATACTATCTATGTTATTGCGAAAGCCAACTCTGGTCCAACCGTTTGGGACGCATATCAATTGACGATATACAATAACGACAGCACGAAAATAATATATTTTGCTCCTGCTATTTACGATACTACGCCTACTTACTTTCAGGCTGCGGCTGCTGGAACTAACTTGAGCACGGGGAATTGGTATTATTCTGCCAATGTTTTGGCGGGGGCGGGGACTCCAGTGGTTCCTTACGTTAATGGGTCGGTCGATACGTCATGGAATAGTGGAAATTTTACCAACACCATTTTTAATGGTGACGGACCATTAGTTATTGGTAATAATAGTGGTTCTGGTGGTAGTGGAAATTTTACCGGTTCAGTTAGTGAGGTTAGAATTTCAAAAACTAATCGCACTGCTGGCTGGATTGCCACCACCTACAACTCCATCAACTCTCCATCAACCTATGCCACTTTTGGAGGTGAACAGAAATCAAATGATCCTGTCATGTATCTGTATTTTGATGAAGGTACAGGAACTACTGCTCATGATTCATCTGTCAATGGAAACAATGGGACTTTGACAGGTGCAGTAGCAATACCAACTTGGCAGACAGAAGATTTATGTGTTTCTGGAAAATGCCTTTTCTTTGATGGATCAAGTGCCAATGTAACTGTCCCCTCCTCCAACTCTTTAGCTACTATCCAATCATTATCCATGTGGGTTAAGTATGCCTCCTCCTCTGGTACTATACCTTTGGTTAATCTCACCTCTTCTGCCAATGTTCAGATCACAAATGGAAATACTGTAACTGTCAACAACTGGTCAGGATCTAATGTATATGTCAATGGTCAAGCTTTAACTACAGTATCTCCTAATGTCTGGAACAATATCGTCATTACAAACTCAACCAGTCTAAATACCAACAGTATCGTGATTGGTAAAGTCTCCTCTACCCTACTTCAAGGATTTGTTGATGAGGTTAAATTATATGATTATCAAAGAACCTCTGCACAGGTACTAGCAGACTTTAACTCCAAAGGCGCAAGTTCTTCAAGAGGTAATAGTGCTATCATGGGAGCTTCAACTTCCGATGCCCTCTCCAAAGGTCTGGTTGGTTACTGGAAGATGGATGAAACAAGTGGTAATCCTATTGATTCAAGCGGTAATGGTAATACATTGACAAATAATGCTTCAGCAACGTTTACGGGAGGTAAATTTGGTAATAGCGGTACTCTTGCAGCTGCCAGTTCCCAATATTTTTCTATTGCTGATGCCAGTCAAAACGGACTTGATTTATCAAATAATTTTACTTTAGCCGCATGGATCAACCTCAATTCTCTACAGACATGGGCAGGATACATTACAAAATCATCGACTAATGGTCAAAGTTCTTACTCATTACGTGCCGGATCTAGTACTAGTTCGACAATTTGTCTTGATGTAAATTCTTCCGGTTTCGCAGGGGGCGATGACACCGCCTGTACTGCTGCTAGTTTTATTTCAACCGGAACATGGACGCATATTTTGGTTACCTATAATGGCTCAGTCATGAGGATTTTTAAAAATGGAGTAGAACAAATAAGTGGGGACTTCCCATATAATTCCACAATGATTCCTATGAATGGGACTTCTTCTTTTGATATCGGCAGGTGGGGCCGGCAAAGCGGATTTGTGGATGGCAAAATGGACGAAGTCCGCGTCTATAACCGTGTCCTCTCCCCCGCCGAAGTCCAACAACTCTACAACTTCGCCCCCGGCCCCGTTGCATACTACAAATTTGATGAGGGGTCAGGAGGAACAGTTAATGATTCTTCAGGAAACGGAAATAATGGGACTTGGAGTGGTTCGGGGACGACCCATTGGGTAAATGGGAAATATGGGAAAGCTGGGAATTTCGATGGCGTGGCCGATAATGTCACTCTGCCGAACTTATTGGGCTACGATTCTACGACGATGGAAATGTGGATTAAACCACTTGTCCCACTCACTTACAATGATAACGACGCTATGTTTGGAGCAAATACGACATTGGGCGGAAGTACTTATCCACTGGCATTAGGGATTAGCACTAATGGGCAACCTCAATGGGCTTTCTATGTGCCATACAATAATAGTGGTAATGCCAGTCCCTCTATTGTAGAAGGAGGTACTCAGGTTGTCGGCGGTTGGCAACATGTGGTAGGAGTTCTTTCGGGAAGTAATATGTATCTTTATGTTAATGGCCAATTAGTTAGTTCAGGGACCTTAGGGGGAACAAGGATTAATACCACTGTTTCATGGACGATAGATCGTGCTTATAACCGATTTCATAAAATGCAAATTGATGACGTCCGAGTTTATAACTATGCCCGCACCCAGAAACAGATCATTGAGGATATGAATGGTGGCCATCCGGCGCCTGGATCTACTGTCGGATCTGCTTCACTTAATTATAGCTTTGATGAAAATTACGGATCGACCGTACATGACTCGTCCATAAATTCTTATAACGGGACGATGGCAGGTTCGGGAAAAACCGCCTGGAGGACTGACGGAAAATTTGGGTCGGCCGTGCGGATTGCCACCGACTCGGGAACGCCGGTTCCGGCGATTAATTCCAGAAACTTGGGCTTTCTCAACGGTTTAAGCGGTCTGACGACTTCTTTCTGGATTAATCCAAGCACTTTATTGGGTGCTGGCGGCGGCGGCGGAACTGAAACACTTGGTCAGCCAAACCAGCTGGCAGGACCTGACTCCGGTAACTGTGCAAGGATTTACGGCCAGAAGGCGACGCTATCAACAGCAGGCACTGTCACCGAAATGAGTTTTGATGTGCGTACAGCTACGACCGGTGACCACATGCAGTTATCAATTTATGATGATTCGGGCAATGCACCCCATAGTCGTGTGGCTTACACCGATTCCTTCTCCACGAACACAGCTGGATGGTATCACCAACCAGTTCATACTCAGGTGGCGCTATCTGCAGGGACCTATTGGGTGGCTTATCAGGCAGACGATTGTTCTCTGGGTTACTATGTTGACGCTAACGGGACATTCGCCGGTGGTCTTAATACATATTCCAATGGACCGCCGACGACTTTTCCGACAATTGATGACTCAGGAAACAACGCTGAGTGGTCAATTTACGCTACCTTAACTACTGGCGGTGGTGGTTCTTCTACCCACAATCTTCTTAGTCAGGACGATTCTTTCCGGCTCGAAACCACAGGAACCGATGGAAATATTGATGTTTGCTTATACTCTGGGACTTTATGTGGGAACAAATTCACAACCAGCGGTTTGGGGCTCACGGCCAACACGTGGCAGCAGCTGATGATTGTTTATGACGGAACACAAGCCAATGCCGACCGAGTGAAAGTTTATAAAAATGCTGAATTAATTTCAGGAAGTGTCACAGGAACCCTGCCGACATCCCTACCCACTGGGACGACGCAAAACTTTAACATCGGCTATCCGCAGTCGGCCGATATACTTGCCCAATCGGCCTCCTATGATGAGATGAAGATCTTCGCCTATCCCCTTACCCAGTCAGAAGTAAATCTGGAATACAACCATGCTTCGTCAGTGGTGTTGGGTTCTTTTGGCACAAACGCCTCAGACGGCAAAACCGCCAGCAACTCCGCCTCGACCGCCTACTGTGTCCCCGGCGACACCTCAACCTGCAATCCGCCTGTTGGAGAATGGACGTTTGATGAAGGACCGGGGAGTTCAACCGTGCCGGATCGAAGCGGGAACAATAATACAGGAACCTGGATTGGGACTGGAAACCCTCACTATAAACCAGGAAAACAAAGCTGGGCAGGAAATTTTGACGGTTCAACAACCTATGTTGATGGTTTGGGGGCAATGTCTAGCTTTTTTAGTTCGCCTATTAACTCTTTTACGGTTTCGGCCTGGGTTTATATTCCGTCATCATCAGGGTTGGCATATAACGATAGTAGGATTGTAGGTGCGAGCGCTACAGTGGGTGGGTGTACTGATGTACATAATACCTTGCTGGGAGTTTATTGGAATGGCGATGCGACTCTTCCTGAATTGGATTTTGTGATTCCTTATCAGAGTGGTGGCACTTGCCAGCAGGGAACAGTAGTCGGTTCATCTAGCAAAACCTACAATAACAGCTGGCATTACGTTGTGGGAACTTATGACTCTGGAACTAAATTAATGAGCTTATATGTAGATGGTAATCTGAAAAGCACCGCAACTTACGGTGGGAATGGTGATATTTCTTGGAACAGCAACAACTTAAATATAGGCGATGCAGACATTGGTGGCGGTCATTTTCATTTTTTCCAAGGTGAAATTGACGATGTCCGTATTTATAACTACGCCCGTTCCCCTGCCCAGATTGCCTGGGATTATAACCGCGGAAAACCGGTCGGCTACTGGGACTTTGATGAGTGCTCGGGGACGACGCTGCATGATAACATCTCTGCCACCAACAGCGCTACTTTGACCTTGGGAAGCATGACCGCCGGCACATGCTCTGATGGCACAAACACCACCGTCTGGTCAAAGGGAAATGTTGGAAAATATAACTCTAGTGCCTACTTTGATGGTTCAAATGATTATGCAACGGTGGCAACCGGACTAAACGGGGTGCAAACCATCTCATTCTGGGCATATCCTTCCACAACAACTCAATCCTTCCTACAGTTAAACTCATCGAGTAATATTTCAGCGACCAGTGGCGTTGTTTCAGCAAACGGAGGTTTTTCATCTCCCACAATCTATGTCAACGGCGTTGTCAATGGAAGAGTGACTGCTTCTACCTGGAATCATATTTTGGTCGTAAATCCCAATGGTGGAATATCGGCAAACACAATCAAGTTTGGTCTGGTAGGATCAACCTACTATAACGGACAGCTTGACGACGTCAAAATCTGGAACTACCCGTTAACAGTTACACAGATCCAGATGGAGTATAACCAGGGCTCGGCCGTGAGATTTGGCCCGTTAACAGGATCACCCTGATTAAATATGAAATATTACTATACTTACATTCTTAAATCTCAAAAGGATAAACGTTTCTATACTGGATCTACGGGTGATCTACGGAAACGCTTTACTGAACATAATACTGGAAAAAATTTCTCTACTAAAGGAAGAGGTCCATTTGAATTAATATATTATGAAGCTTGTTTGAATTTAGCTGATGCTCAAGCAAGAGAGAAATTTTTAAAATCTGGTCCAGGGAAAAAATACCTTAAAAATAGAATAAAGCGTTTCCTACTGTTAACGGGCTTTGGCCCGTTAACAGGATCACCGTAACAATATGAGAAATCAGGATAATCAGGGAAAAATGGAAAATCGGGGGTTTAAAGCCGGATACGAATATCTTTTGGCTTACAAAATAACTGTCCCGATCTACGACTACACAGTAGAATTCTGTAAAAGATGCCAATCACCCAATCACCCCAACTTCCCCCATCTTTCCTCCGCGAGAACCTACGACCAGATGGTACAAGCGGCCAGAAGTGGCACTACCAATATTGCGGAAGGTAACCAGCAAGCAAGCCTAGAAGGTTACCTCAAGCTTACGGGCGTCAATAAAGCCTCTTTAGAGGAGCTTTTAAAAGATTTTTTGGCTTTTGCTAGACAAAACAGGATCCCTATCTGGCCTAAGGAGAAGGGAAGGAAAATTAGGGAGGTCGGGGAAATATGGGAGATAATAAAGAGAACCCCAACACTCCCCGACTCTCCTGACTTTCCCAATCTCCCCAACAACCCTGAAGTTACAGTAAATCTTATGATCACTTTGGTCAACCAAGCTATTTTTCTTCAAGCTCGTCTAAAAGAATCCCTCGAAAAAAAATTTGTGGAAACGGGCGGTTTCCGGGAAAATCTCTTTAAGAAACGTTTGCAGTTTCGTAATATGAAATAATGGTAAAAAAATATTCAATAATAAAATCTATGCCATTTTTCGGAAATCAAAATAATTCGAGTCTGAACTCAATTGGACAAAAAATATGGCAACCGCTAACGAAATTGCTTGGATTTATCAATAAATTAGTAAAAAAATCTATCTCCAGAAATAAGTCGGTCCAGCCTAATAGAATTGTCGCGATTATTGTTTTTCTGATTTTCCTCATTTACCTCTTTCGCTCTTTACCCCACACTCTTGTTGCTGCCTGGTGGGATCAAAGTTGGCTTTATAGAAAACCAATAACTCTAACTAACAACAGTTCTCAAGCTACCTACCAAGTACTGGTGGTGGTTGACACGGCCAGCCTCATTAGTGCTGGAAAAATGCAACCCAAATGTACTGACCTTCGATTTACTGACGATGCCACCACCCCTAATACCTTAAATTATTGGATTGAGTGGGGCTGTGGCGATTACCAAGGCACGGCCAACGCCAGCGGCAGTACTAAAACCTTAGTTTGGGTCTCGTATACTAATCTACCAGTCGGTACCACCACCATTTATATGTATTATGGTAACGCCCTAGCAACCAGCACCAGTTCTTTTTCTTCTCTCCCCACAGGAATAGATATAGGAAACGGCGCTGATGGAGCCTGCAGTGTCAGCTCAGGCACAACCACTCTCGATTCCGGTACCTGTTCTGGGAAAACTGGTGGACAGTACGACGCCTTTGCCACCTACGCCACTGCCTCAACCGACTCAGCCCACCTAACCGTCAATAGTCTTGGCGCTTCTAATAACCAGTTTGCTCAAGGTGATGAAATTATTATCGATGTGATGGTTGGGGCATCATCTTCTTATACAGCCGATGAAGGCAAGTGGGAAACTACCAGGATCAATTATGTCGATACCACCAACAAAGTATTTACCCTCAACCATAATTTGGTCAATACTTATGATTTTACTAACTATAGTATCATGGTTCAAAGAATACCCAACTATACGACACTGACCATGACAGGCGGTACCCTGACTATGAGTTCATGGAATGGAACAAACAAAACCGGCGGTGTTCTTTTTTTCCGTTCTAACTCTGGGATAACTATTAATAGTGGAGCGACAATTAAAGTAGATAGTCTAGGCTTCTCAGGAGGTGGAGCCGGGACAGGAGGGGCAGCCGGATCGGCTGGGGCAGGTGGTACCAGCGGAACTGGAGGGACTCAAAGAGCAGCCGGCGGTTGTGTTGTCGCCAATAATGGCGGCGCCGGAGGAGCAGCCGGGTCAGGTGATGGTGGAGCTGGAGGCAATGGCGGAGGCAACTCGGGCAATAACTGCCATGGAGGGGCAGGCGGCGCCGGCGGTGCCAATGGAGGCGTGGCGCCAACTGGTTCAGCTGGATCAGCAGGCACAGCTCCCTATAGCGGTGCGACCGCTGCCCCAAATGGTGGAGGCGGAAGTAATGCTTCCTCGGCAACAGGCGGTATTTTCACTAAATTTCTTCTTGCTGGAGGCGGTGGTGGAGGAAGAGGCGGTACTGGTGGAGATGCTGGAGGCGGTGGTGGAGGCGGTGGCGGCGCAGGAGGAGTGACTACTGCTCCCGGCCCTTCGGGATTACCAGGAACTGCCGGTACTCCAGGAGTCGCCGGCCCAAGCGGCGGAGCTGGTGGACTGGGAGGCGGATCGGTGATGATCTTTGGTAGCACCGTCACCATCAACTCAGGAGGTAGTATCACAGCCAAAGGCGCCGCTGGCACAAATGGAAGTAATGGCACAGCTGGTGTTGCCGGCGGTCCGGGAGGTAATGGCGCAGCAGCCGCAACTGGCGCTGGTGGTGGAGGCGGAGGAGGAGGAGGAAAAGGCGGAAAGGGTGCCGGTGGCGGACATGGTGCCGGTGGAGGCGGAGGAGGTATCATCGCAATTTATTCACCTGATGCAGTGAGTATCGCCTCGGCCGATGGCACTGGTGGTACGGCTGGTCTCGGAGGTACACCAGGAGCGGCCGGAGCCGGAGGTGGTGGTGGAACAAGAAGTAATACTGGTATCACACCGCGACCGTCAGCTGGCTCAACAGGACCAACCGGAAATCCGGCTCCAACAGCTATAGCTGCTACTGTCGGCTCAACCGGCCAGATAGTCTTAGGTTACGGTGTGCCAACTCCGGCTGGTACCTATAATCCAGCCTCCTCCCAAACAGCCTTTCCTATAGCCGGAGCTCCTAGTACTGAAGAAAACAATACTCCAACAGCCACGCCAGCCAGTTATCCGACTTCTAGTTTACAACCCCCTATCGCTTATTGGAAGTTTGATGAAGGCTATGGCACGAATACGACCGATTCGATAAATAAATTATCCGGCACTCTTTCCGGCTCCACTCTTCCCACCTGGCAAACGGAAGATATGTGTCTTTCCGGTAAGTGCATGTATTACGACGGTTCAACCAGCCATACGGTCGTTAATGATCCAGGAACTGGAAGTGTTTTGGATTTTACAACGGGAGATTCTATAACATTGTCAGCTTGGGTTAAACCGAATACTTTGCCGGGAGCAAATACTTGGGCAACTGTCGTCGGAAAGGGTGATGTCGACGGAACGGATGATGCCAATTATGAACTTCAATATGGCAACAACGGAACAAACAACGTCATTACTTTTTGTTTTATCCAAAATGGTACAACAACTTGGAGATGTTATAACGCTGTTAATAACAACCTACAAACCAATAACTGGCAACACTTAACGGCTACGTTTACGTTTGGCACAGGCAGCAGTATTAAATTGTACTATAACGGTATTTTACAAAGCGGTACTTGGTCAAGTGGTACGGGTTCCGAAGACCCAACAGTTACAAATAAAGCTTTATGGATTGGCGCAGATAATTATGCAGGGGGAGGAGCCGTCGATGAAGCTGTTAATGGTTTTATTGATGATGTCAAAGTCTACCGCTACGCCCGCTCGGCTGATCAGATCAAAGCCGATTACAATGCCAAAGGTGCCGCAACTGCCAAAGGCAACGCGGCTATCTTCGGCGCTCAAACCATGGATGCTCTGAACAAAGGTTTGGTGGGATATTGGAAAATGGAAGAAAGTTTCACTGGAGCCCCTGGAGAGGTAGTCGATAGTAGTGGGAATGGAAACGGGGGTACAACTTCGGGCGCCTACTCCACAACCGGAAAATTTGGACAAGGCGCAGCGTTCGCTGCTCCTGATAATACTATTGATGTTGGCAACGGAAATAGCCTGAATAACTTAGCTAATTGGACATATTCATTTTGGGTATACCCGACCAATTTCGACCCAGGCTATTCCCCACGAATACTATGTAAAAGTTCCACGTGTGTACAAGACGGAAATGGGCCAGCAATTGGAATAACCCAAACCAGCGGTACATTGGAAGTTAATGAAGGCGTTAACGGGGCCGACGCTTTTTCGCAAACATCTACAAGTTTATCTTTAAACACTTGGAATCATGTTGTTGCAGTATATGACTCCACAAACCGTTATACCAAGATATATTTTAACGGAATTGAACAGGCATACTCTTCGCATGTCCAAGGAGCATCAGAAACAATCTCAGATGACAGTGCTCAAAGCCTAATTATCGGCAACCGAACTGGAGCAGATATGGGTCTCGCAGGGCGCATGGATGATGTTAGGATCTATAACCGTGCCCTCTCGCCCGCCGAAGTCCAACAGCTCTACAACTTCGCCCCGGGACCGGTGGGATATTGGAAAATGGATGATAAAGTCGATACCGACAATGAGGTGATTAATGATAGTTCGGGTAATAATTATGAAATTATTTCCCAAAATTCTCCACCTTACGCTTGGGTGAATGGTAAATATGGAAGCGCAATTTATTTGGATGGAACTGACGATAATCTCTGTTACGATGGTGACCCCGACGGCACCTGCGACCCTAACACCGGTCTCCAGATAAGCGGTGATCTTACTTTCGAAACCTGGCTTAAACCGCAAACAACTGATGCCACTACCGTTATTGGCCAAATAGTCTATGAAGGATTATACTCAGCTCCGATCCAGGCCAACAATACTCTTTTTAGCCTTGCCTGGGATAAAACGTATGCTGGGAATACTTTATTGTATACCCATAAATACGGTTCAGATACAACTGTTAGCCATAATTTTGACTATCCCCTGACTGCCGGACAGTGGTACCACCTGGCGATTGCCCGCGATACGACGGCCAAAACCGTCAAGCTCTATGTAAATGGTATCTATCAGGAAACCTACTCCTATAGTAACAATCCTGATGGCGGCAGTGCTGGAATTTTTCGACTGGGAAGTATTGGGAACGATGCCACTGATAATCATCTCGGAGGAGCATTCGATGATGTTCGGGTCTACAACTACGCCCGGACACCGGGTCAAATTGTCCAAGACATGAACGGCGGGCATCCGGCGCCGGGGAGCCCGGTTGGATCGGCCATTGCCTATCATAAGTATGATGAGTGTCAGGGGACAGTGGCTCACGACAGCAGCCCCAACGGAGAGGATGGTGATGTGGGAAGTTCAGTTTCAGTATGGCGGAGCGATGGCAAATTCGGCTGTGCTTTTAAAGCTTTCATCCATTCGGAAGTCGAGGAGGTAGACAACCTAGGAGATGTCAGCTGGATAGACGGAATTGCCGGAATGACAATATCATTTTGGATAAACCCTGATAGTCTGGGGACGAATAATGTAATTATTGGCAAAAGCCAGGACGGCGGAGGAAACAATAGTTTTCAGATAAGAACCAACGGGTCGAGTTCGAGCAACATCGATGTTTGTATCGCCGCCAACACGGGCGACTATTGCGGAAATTACTTCACTACCTCGGGTCTTGGTTTGAAAGCCAGGACCTGGCAACATATTGTCATTATTTACGACGGCACCCAAGCGGCAGCAAACAGGGTAGCTGTCTATAAAAATGCCACGGCGGTGTCTGGATCGGTCACGGGCACGTTGCCAACAGCGATGACGTCTGGAACAACTTTGCCCTTGCACATTGGGGGACAGGGAGGAGGATCGCTAATTACCCAGCTGCCTGCCTCATATGATGAGGTTAAGTTTTTTACTTTTCCCTTAACCTCCGACCAGGTAAAAGTTGAATATAATCACGGCTCTGCAGTTACTTTGGGAAGTTTTTCCAATACCTCCGGGTTGACTGGCGGTACGGTGGCTTCTAACTCGGCCGGGGCCATGTTTTGTGTCCCCGGCGACACCACTTCCTGCGCTTTTCCTTACCACTGGTGGCCGTTGGATGAAAACCAGGGACAGTACGTTAACGATCTTGGATCGGGGCCGAATAATAACGGTGGATCTTGTCTTGGTGTCGACTGCAGCGCCGGGACTGATGAACCCTTCTGGGTACCGGGGAAGATCGGCAGTGCCCTGAAGTTTGACGGCGTCGATGATTATGTAGAGACAGCTCAGAATCCCGGGTTGGACGGTTTGTCGGCCTATACTGTCGAGGCTTGGATCCGGCGTCGGGTGGCTGGAAGCTATGTGACTTTGGGTGATCAAAGTGGTGACTGCTCCGCCGGTATAACAATTGAGGTGTTTCCTGGCGGCACGATTTCTTCTGCTATTGGCGCCGGAACAGGGTGTGTTGGAGGGGCTTTTGCGTCAAATGACACCTCGTGGCACCACGTCGCTTTTGTTTTTGACGGGGCAAAAACAGGTGATGCCAACAGGCTAATCGGTTATCTCGACGGCGTTCAAAAAACCCTAACGTTCGCTTTTCATAACGGGGCTAGTCAGGTTCCCTCAAGTCTAAGTGATGGTTCAGATTCGTGGGAAATTGGTCTTTGCGCAGGGGGCTGTTCAGGAGAGTGGACTGACGGCTGGATTGATGATGTCCGGATTTATAACTATGCCCGCACACCGGCCCAGATTGCCTGGGATATGAACCGGGGAGCACCACAAACCTGGTGGAAATTCGATGAATGTATGGGGACAACGGCGCATGATTCAATAGCTACAGTTTCGGGAACTCTAAATGGAGGAACTCCAGGAAACTGCAGTACCTCCTCTACTGCCTGGTATGACGGAAAAACCGGCAAATTCAACTACTCCTTAAAATTTGGTAGTTCTCCAGATCTCACGACAGTTACCTCAACTAACACCTATCCTTTTGCTCTTGCTGGAAGCCCTCCTGCTTCTTGGGGTGGATGGTTTTTCCCAACAAGTTCAATCAACGATCAAGCTTTCATAGATAAAAAGGGTCAATTCCGTTTATATACCAATAGCTCTGGAAATACCATCTGTGGTGTAGCCTCCGCGGCCGGATCATACACCGACGCCTCATCGGTCACAGCTCTTATAACTTTAAATAGCTGGAATCATGTCATCTGCACTTATGATGGGACAACAACTTTAAAAACATATGTCAATGGAATATTAAAAAACACTTCAAATATTTCTAAAAATATGTTTCTTACCACAACAACATTATACCTGGGACAACTTAACGACGGGACTAAACAATTTACAGGCCAGGCAGACAGCATAAAAATCTGGAGCTATCCGCTGACATTGCAACAGATCCTTCTGGACTACAACCAGGGAGGAGCGGTAAGGTTTGGCCCGGCAACTGGAGCACCATAGCAATTAAACAATAACCAATGACCAAATCCAATATTACCAATACTAACCAATTATCAAAAACCAAAGAATTCAATATTCATAAGAGAATCTTTAATTTTGTAATAAGAGTTTTGAAGTTAACTAAAGAATTACCTAAAACAAATCAAAATTTGATCTTTATTGGACAAATAACCAGATCAGTAACTTCCATCGGAGCAAATGCTCAAGAAGCTGACGGAAGTACTAGCCGTAAAGAATTCTTCCGTTGCTTTACCATCGCAAAAAAAGAGACGAAAGAAACTAACTATTGGATTAGAGTAATTGCCGAAATCAACCCTCTTTTCAAAGAAAGAATGCAATCTCTCATAATTGAAGGTAAAGAAATTGAATCAATTGTAAGTGCAATTGTGCAAAAAGGAAGAGGATGATAATTGTTAATTGAAGATTGGATATTGGAAAGTATTGGAGTTGGAAATTGGAATTTGTTAATTTACTGAAAATTGGAAACTGGAAATTGAAAATTATTTATCAAGTGCCCTCGGGCGGAATTGAACCACCATTAGACGCTTAGGATGCGCCAGTTCTGTCCGTTGAACTACGAGAGCTTCGGCTGTTATGTATTTTAACAGATTTCCAGCCTAAACAATAATATCCTTACCTAGCTTTTTGGCTTCTTCCTTAAAATATTTTTGCCAGTTTTTTTCAAGTGGCTTTATTAATTTTGGATAATCTTTTAGCTCCTCAACAAGTAAAAATTGAGAACCTAATTTAAGTTTATCAACATGCCAATCAAACTTAATTTTTGCTTTGTAGACAGAAATGCTTTCCCTTTCATGAAAGTAAGAATTTTAAATATTTTCTTTTGAGAGGATCTATATCTAGCTTGTTGAAATATTTTTTTAAATCCTGGCGATTCAATCTTTCTTCTCCTAAGCCAAAATTAATCATCTGTTCTAATCTCCAAATTTTATATTGAGTTTTGTATTTTGATAAATGATTTCTATCAACAGACCAGTTATACATGCTTATATTATACAAAACTCAACATGAATATTCTTAACAAATTGAACCTCGAAGGTTAAGAAGGTTGCTATAACAATCTACTTAAGCAACTAAATCAATTTGTTATTTATCTCTGATTTTTATTTGTTCGAGATTCTTTTGATAATCTGCTTGATTAAAAATAAATTTTTTAAAATTTTCCATATTGTTATTAAACAATACCATCAAATAAGAAGTGTTAACTAAGCTGTTTCCTGTGGGATGAAAATATTCTTTTAAGGAAGACCACGGATAATTCACAATTTCTTCAATATTTGTAATTAAACCTGAAGAATAACAATTGAGATGGATATATCTAGAAGTATGAATAAATTCTTCTCTGTTCATAACCCTTCTTGCTTTGAATTTTGTCAGGAATATTGGACCTTTTCTCTTATATCTTAAGTTGAAGTACCTAGTAAATGAATTAATTACATTTGAGATAAACTGTGATATACCATTAGCTGCTTTTTGTCTTAAAAGAATATGAAAGTGGGTCGGCATTAAAATATGAGAATATATCTCTATCCTATAAAATTTTTGATCATTCGTAGTTTTATCAATAATCTTTCGTAATTGAGGAGAAAGTGATTTGTATAAAGAATAACTTCTGAATGATTTTAAAGATCTATAATATCTAAAAAGATCTAGGACTAATTCGCAATGGGCTGGATTAGTAAAAATATTTTTGGACTCAATTGTTTTATTGAATACGTGATAAAAGGAATCTGTGATTAATGGTTCTTCTCGACCTGGCATGAAATTAAATTTATCGATTTTAAATTTAAAAACAATAGCATATAATCCACAAAATATATATTTTAGATTGTCACAACAGTATACTTAACCTCGAAGGTTCAATTTCATCCAGGTATGTGAACCTGTAAGATATATTGATTTTCCACTACCATCAGTGAAGTATCTAGGGTTTTGGGAATTTTTCCGGAGTGGACCACTAGCTGTTTGCGCAAAGACTGAAGATAGGTTTTGAGAAAGAAAGAAAAAGAAAATAAAATAAAAGATATATTTTCTTTTCATTGACTTATTTCCCAATATTTGAAATCAATAAACTAGCATCTATCATGTTGACCAATGAATCCTTATTGAGGTCTGATTGAACATTTGAGTTGAAATAGTTTTTAAGAAGAACGAGCAGGTCTGTTGTAGATAATTTTATGGTTGACAAAGGTTTTTTCATATAGTATATTATTTATGTTTTACAGTACCCCGAGCTAAAGCTCGGGGGTTTTTTTATCTCTTTAACTTGCTCTTTAAATCTTCTAAAAAAATATATCTGTCTGCGCTTAACTTCATTTCCCAAGAGATTGTCCTTTTTGAAGAAATTACCCATACCTTTTTTTGAAAGTTCTTCTGCAAAATTTTAATCAGATAGACAAAATCAGAGTCTCCCGATAAAATAATTGCTATATCATAAGTATTAACATCAAGAAGCATATCTACAGCAATTTCAATGTCGCAGTTGGATTTATAAATAACAGAGTTTTTACTGTCTTTTATAATCTTTAAGGGTTTTGTAATTGTTTTAATGCCAATTGATCTTAAGTAAGAAAGATATTTATTCATCTTTTTATCATTATTTTTAATCCCAGTATAATAACGCAGTTCCAAAACATCAAACTTCTCCATGAGATATTTTTTTGTTTTTTTCCAGTCGATGAACCAACCTAGATGTTTTTGGGCATAAAACATATTGGCCCCGTCAATATATACTTTCGCTTTCTGTTTTTTCATTTCCCTATATTATTTATAAGTATTCCTCCATCTATGAAGTTGACAATCCCATCTTTATTTAAATCAGAAAGACTATCAGTTGTTAAATATTTTTTAAGAAGTAAAAATAAGTCTGCCCCATCTATCTTTCCATCACCATTTATATCCCCTGCTGGGGTTGGGGTTGGCGTGGGAGGAGTAGGAGAAATGGTTGTTTCTAAAACTAAAACCCAATCACTGTCGCCGCTACTGTTATTGCCAACAGAAGTGAATTGTCGGGAGCCAGTATTGGAAAAAGGAGAGCCGGAAATATTAGTATAGGTACCGTTAGCTGGATCATACCACCTCGCTGTCACCGACCCCGACAGTTTTGTCATATCAACAGTCACTGAGCCGTTGGTTGGCAAATAAGCAATTACCAAGGAACTGTCCGAACTTCGGGCAGCTGTCACATAGCTCGTTCCGCTCGCATAACCTGCGGTAAGAGTGGTGTGAGAAAAATCCGGGACTAAGTTTTGCCAAGATTTAGAATTAAAAAGTTGTTGGACGTAACTCATACTGACCGAGCCGGGATAGTCAAGAGAGGCCTGCCAGGTGACAGAGGTGTTGTTGCAAAATCCTGCAGCCGGACTACCCAATCCCCAGAGTGGACAGTTACCAAAAACATAACCGATGCCTCCCGACAAAATTGTCCAATAAGCTTGAGCCCGCAGTTGCTGTCTGGTCATCCCGTGTTCATTTTCATACCAACCCTCAATTTGGAAAAAGGGCATAGTTGGTGAATAATTATAGGCGGTTTGGCCCCATTGATAAGTTGAGGCATAATCGGAATAAATATTATTCAAAGTCAACCAGGAAACCCCAGACCAAGGAGTTACCGCCATAGTCCCCCTATTGTTATCAGCGGTGATTAAATGTCTTGCATCTGACTGCTCTAAACCGGTGACAAAAGCTGTTACTTTATCTTGAATATTGAAGGAAACTGGATTCACATCTCCTCCTATTACCCAGATAATGTTATCGTAATTTTTATAACGATTGCCTACATACTGTCCCCAAGTCGTCATATCACTTGTTGATGCGGCCTGAACTTCAGCACACCAACCTTCTGATCCACAATTATAACCTAGATAAAGCGGATCTAATAAAAGAATTGTTCCTCTTTTAGCTGCTTCGCTGACAACGTAGTCTGAATGTAAAAAATAAGCATCATTTGGAGTAGATTTAAATGCTACCCCTGTAAAAGGTGCATCACCATAGATATCACTGGGTGCGTTGGTACCAAACTGATGATCAATTAAATTGACCAATATTGTATTGAAACCTTTTTGATGACGGTTGTCAAGATATGTAGTAATGTCATTATTATTCCCTGTTTCTCCCCGACTACCCCTTCCTTGAACAATTAAAGACCAACCGGCATCTCCAGACATAAAATAAGGTTTATCTGTCTGATCATATATTAAATGATTGTTAGCGCCAAGCTTGAGAGGAAAAACATAACCCGAGGGACCAGGAGTTGGAGATTGAGCATGGACCTTGGCAATAATAAAAAGGCAAGCCAAACTAATGGTTGATATCTTTAAAAAAAGTCTGACCATTAATCTAACTGTAGCAAGATGTTAAAGTAGAATCAAATTTATCAATTTGAAATTTGTGCATTCGACTTCGCTCAGCACAATCCTGAGTGATAATCGAAGGATTGTCATTTGAAATTTGTCATTAATATTCCCCCATCAATTATATTAACAATTCCATCTTTATTTAAATCAGAAATGCTATCGTTTGTTAAATATTTTTTAAGAAGTATAAAAAGATCTCCCCCATCAATCTTCCCATCTCCGTTGATGTCTCCAGCTGGTGTTGGAGATGGAATAGGTGGCGTAACGGTTGGTGTAACTAATTGATATGTCCCAATCTTTACTCCCGCGTCGGTCACCGTTGATGGAAGTTGAGTTAGATCAAGAATAATCTGCCCGGATGAGTTTGAAGTAACAGTAGTTGTTGATTTTGTCAGATTCACACTATTGTCAAAATCCCACCACTCGACCGGATAAGAAGTATTTGGAGAAAAACCGGAAACTGTCACCGTTCCATTTAACCGGCTGCTGTCCCAGGTATTTGGACAACCCGATATTCCACCGACCACGGCACACCAAAGATGTTTTTTATTTTGAACCCAAAGATGAGCATTTTTATTGGCGCTGACAGTGTCTTTTTGCCCCCAAACTCGCACATTTGTATCTGTTGCCGTAGCTTGTGCATCGACATAATTGCCATTATTCAAAGCAATATTGCTGATAAAGTCGTAATACTGTTTATAAAGATTACGATGGTCAAATGTGCTGGTGTAAATGTGAACATTTTCGTACCAGTAAGATTCAATCAGTCCCCCGGAATTAATTCCTCCCCAAATATAGTTATGAAGCCAGACTCCGTTGGTGTCTTTGGGAATTTCGTCAGTCGGCGGTTCCGTCCCCGTCCCCGTGAATCCCGTCTCTCCGCGAATGACCGGCTTTCCCGCTCCCCCACTTTGCTTGGCGCCGATCGACATGCTCAGATCATAGGTTGATAAGGCAGAATCAAAATAATGGGTAGGGTCGTCAGCTTTAGATATATACTGATGAATATCAGCTACGTCTACATTTGGATAGTTGCTGTTGCCCCAAAAGTCAGTCTTATAGAACCCACCCCAATGGGATGTGGTTATCAGATGGCTGTCGGGATGGTTAAAAGTACATTTTTGACCGTCACCGAAAGCCACACTTATACCAAAAACCGTACAGTGCAGATACTTTCCCATCTCATCAACCTGAGCGTAATGATTGCCGTTGGCCGGATCAGCCTCATTGACCGATTCCCAGGCAAAGATATTTGGCGAATAACCCCATCTGGCCTGAAGGTATCGGTACCAGGCTTGCTGATACCAACGTACCGCAGTAGGATAACGCCAGTTGCCGTAAAAAAAATTGTTATCTGTGCCAGTGTCATTTTTTAAGCCGTTATAATCGATTTCATTGGTCGTGTGTTCATTTTTTTCCATTATCACTGGCTTTAGATAAACTCCATACTGATGTGCCAAATCCAATGCCTTATCAAACGCATACGAATTCCGTTGCATAAAATATTTCCAGTGTTCCATGGAGCCTTTGAGCAAAATATTTTCACCTAAGCTGCCGTCAGTTTTTTTCTCTCTAATTTCCACTGTGTCAATATATGCATATGCATGATTGCCGGTGGACGGATTGATGTTGTTGACATTCTCGAGAGCGAGATAAAATATAGGGAAAAAATTATAGTTGCTTGAATTAGTCCAGTCTGCTTCAAGGTAAGTCCAGTTGGTTGAATTGCCTCCATAGGCTGGTACTCCGTTTAACTTTAACCGTACACCGTTTGCTGGATCGCCTCCATTAAAAGGTGTTCTGTGCCAATTTCCATCGTTGGGGTTTTGTATTTTTGCGACAAGTCCAAAGTTTGGATATGTCGCATCTCTCGGTCCACTGATATCATTCGCTTTGTAACGCACTTTGACATGATATGTAGCTCCAGGTTGTACTGCTGGCATTGCATGGAACGGAAATGTTGCCATACTAGCGTCGAACCAACTTCCGCTGTCTTGAGTTCCGCCTGATTCGGAGTACACGAGCGTCATAGTTGAAGAAGGGGCATCTGATGCATTGTAAGTTATAAGACCGGTGCGTGGAACATAACTTGCTTCATACTGATCAAATTCCCTTACATAATACCACGGATTCCACATTGCTCCATAAATTGACCATTGGGAAAGCCAGATACGTGTGAGTTGGATCCCATTTTGGTTCATCTTTTGAAAATTTACTTGATTATTTAAAACCGGATTTATCCAGTCTACGTGATTGTAATTCATGTTGTAGCCAAGCCCCGGAAAATATGTACCATCGTCATATTCAAAATAGCGGGGATCTTTTTTACTGACTTTGATAAATCCGTGACTGGTAGAACTAACTACCGTAAAAGATTGTGTGGAACTTGTCGTTGCGCCTCCTGCGTCTTTAACAGTTAATTTATACTGCCAAGTCCCAACCTCATTAGGAGCAAATCTGACTTTCCAGGAATTATTACCATTCGGGTAAAACCATTCATTGCCGCTTTTTACTTGGTCATCCATGCCTTGGAAATAAAATGCCGGCTGATTATAGGTTTGACCGGTTGGTGATGTAAATACCCCATCGACTGAAACACCAAGTTTTGCCGTAAGTCCAGGAATCGGAGTAATCATCTCATCGTAGGGTATTTGGTAGTTAAACTGAGTGGCTGAAGTCGTGACCTGAAAGGTGATCTCAAACTTTTCGTATTTTGGGATTTGAGAGTTAGTATAACTTGCACGATTATCAGTGATGTTGGAGATTGTAGGAGGATTGGACTGAGCATAAACAGTAGAAATGTTAGATGTTAAATGTAAAATGTTAAAGCTATCAAAAAGAAAGAAGAATAAGAAAATAATTGAAAAGAAAAATCTCTTCATTAAGTTTAAATCTAGCAGCAATTTAGTAATTAGTCAAATTCGCGTATTCGAAAAAATTCGCATGTTTATCCTGAGCGTAGTCGAAGGGTTTCTTTGATTCGCATTTATTCGCATAATGCATCTACTGTGGTGCTTGAAGAGCAGCTACCAGATTTTGGATGTAGAAGAGATCGCCTGTTTGGAAAGCTGGGACATCAAGATATTTAATAAGCTGACTAAAGGGAGTTTTTAGAATCTGTGCTCTGGCTTGGAAAACGTAAGCATAATCATATAGCGGTTGGTAATAAGACTCTCCATAGGAACGATCGTATTTGGAGACAAACGAATAGGGTGTGAGAATGTCATATTGACTAATCGTATCCTGGACTTGGGAAATTTTGTTTGTTCTTAGGATGTCAGCTAACTCCGGCACCAGATAGATAAAATTTCTTGAAGCATTTAAGTCATTATTAACGTTATAGCTACCATCCCAAGGGACATCTTTACTGTAGTTATTTAACCTTAGATTCACAAGCCTTGTATATTCAGCATACTTACTGCTTTGGCTAATATCAGTTGTTACTCCCGCTAACTTCTCTAACTCCATATATCCTCGATAACCTACGATATATTCATTGAGAATCCAGGGATATTTAATTAAATTAGCGTCTGTCATGTCGTTATTTGCTCCGGCTTGATCCGCCGTGCTTAATTTATTTTTCATCAGATTAAAGATGGTCGCCGCAGTGCCCGGAAACGTTTGAGCATACTTCCAGGCACCATAAAAAGAGTCAGGAGGAAATCCACCGTTATAAGGACAACCGTCGTTGGTACTGGTCGCGATACGCAAGTTGTTATATGTCCAAATACATGTTCGCGGCCCATTGGCAACGTAACTATTAGGATCATACCCGTCATTAAATTGATTTATCATTTCCTGGGTATCATCATATGCTTCTCTTTTAGCGCCGTTTTTCCAGCCAACGCTGGCATAGTTTATGAAGGAATAGGGAGAGGGAGTGCTTCCAGTAATTCCGTAGTAAGTCTGCAAATAAGTTTTCACCTGGGTCTGCAAAGAAGAGGAAAGATAAGGTAAGGCATTGACTAAAATGGCCACGGTCCAGGCAGGATTATGAAAGTATTCCAGCAAATGCTCATTAGGACCTGGGTTATCATAGGCACCCGCCATAAATTGACTTACAAAACCTGAATCCATAAAACCGGGTCGCAAATGTCCGGCATTGACCATCTTTTGCACTTCATTATTTAGAGTCTGTTGCAAACTTGAGACTGTTGTCGAAACAGAATAACTGTTTTGGTTACTTGGAATCTGAGCTGTCGGTAACGGTGAAGAAGTAGTCCCAGTTGAACTTAAAGCAATAAGAGTATTGCCGTTTATGAGATAAAGTTTTCCGTTATAGGGAATTGGGCTAAAGTTCAGGACACCATCCATATAGCCATAGGCACCATTATTGCCTCCAAACTTACCCTCTAAACGCAGACTGGTATATTTAATATCGGAACCAGAATAGACAGGATTAAATCTCCAATAGGCATTACTCCCCAACGGTTTAGATATTTCAATCGCCCCGAAGCCTTCATGGTTAAACGATCCTTCACCGTAATAAATCAGGTTTCCTCCTGATGTCATGGTTCGTGGTTCATCAGAGGCCCCGTCGGTGCCTGATGCCATTTCGTCAACAACTCGCGAGATATAGGGAGTACCGAATTTCCAACCGGTAACATCTTGCACGGCTCCCCCGTTACCTCCGGCAATATAACCATTAAATGTATATAGGACGCTGTCTGCCCCGACAACCGGCGGATATTTGTAACCCTGGCCATCACCGTCCATCGGCGACGAAGTAAACGGCGGATACCAGGTCGTCTCTGTGCCGGTACTACTGTCCAAAATAAAAGTAAATCGCCAATACGGTGGAAGACCTCCCCATCTGGTTGGATTGTTGTTGTAGTAGTTCCAGGGAATGTCACACTTAATCGTTTGTGTTCCAATTGGCCAGAGATAATTGTTATCGTTAAGGTTAGTCACATTGTTAGAAGTTGAAGTTCCTGTAGCTCCACAATATCCGGACAGACCATTGTACATCTCAAAATTAGGAGTATGGTTACTGCAACCAAAGGGCGTGGCGTTGGTATCACACATAGCAGCTCCCTTTGTAGAGCCGATAAAAATCACATAATCCTTGTTTGAAGCAGGATCGGTGTAGATAACAGGCCAGTACATATCAAAACCAACTCCAGGGAGTTTTGCTGATTTCCAAATCAGTGCTCCGGTTGAGGCGTTTAAGGCATAGGCATAAGAATCATCAGAGGCAAAGTAGACAGTACCATTCTTGTAGGCAGCTGAGTAGTTTATTGCACCTCCTGTTGTGTAACTCCATTTCTTTAGTCCTGTTACTGCATCAAGAGCATAGAAGTTACCATCCCTATTTCCTGCAAAGACAGTATTTGTTACATAGGAGTCATTGATAAATAAGGGATTGATATCAAAGCCAGCTTGAGCTTCATAGGCTGTGTAGCCTGTTAGATCTGTTCCACTACTTGTGTCAACAGCATGGATTCTATGATCAAAACCTCCAACATAGGCAACAGACTTTCCATTAACAGTTACAACCGTTGGAGAATTACCAAGAGGCATCTCTGTTCCATAGACCCAGAGTTGGTTGCCGTTTCCGGCATCAAACGCATAGAGTCCTTTGGAGGAGGAGACATAAACCTTACCACCTGTAGCAATGACCTGAACCTTGTTATCAATATATGGATCAATTGGTCTATACCAGACTGGATTATAGGGTCCTCTAACTTCTACAGAGTTGTGGGATGTTCTTTGAGGATTGGCTCCGCTCATTGGCCAGTCACTCCCAACAGGAGCTGGAGTTGGGTTAGGACCTGTTGGGGTGGGAAAGGGAGTTGAGGTTGGTGTTGGTGTGGGAGAAGGATTAAGGATTGAATTTATGACAACTCCAAGGTCAACCATATTAACTAAACCATCTCCATATTGATCAGTTGGTAATCCTAATGATTTGTTGTAGTTACTTACTACAGTTAGAATGTCTTTACTATTCACTACCCCATCTCCATTGGCATCTCCATTACCAATTGATATGGTTGGAGATTGAGCAGAAACAGTTAATGATAAATTATTAATAAATAATAATGAAGTGGTAATGATAAAAAAAAATGAAAGAAGAAAAATAAACTTCTTGATCATTAATATAATTAAACGATAATTTGCAGATAAAATCAAACTAATTTACCTGCAATACCAATACCCAATCACTTGTTCCATCGGTGTGATTTCCTGAGGGAGGACTAAATTGGTGACTTCCAGAATTAGCAAAGGGAGAACCTGTTATGGTTTGGTAAGTTCCTGTTGTTGGATCATACCATCTGGCTGTGGCCGTACCCGAAAGTTTAGTCATATCAACAGTTGGGTTTGTCGAGGACGAACGTACTGGGATGTATGAAATTATCAAAGATCCATCGGAGGCTCTAGCTGTAGCTACATAATTACTCGTGTAATGATAGATCGTCGAGGCATCATAAGTCCCATAACCGGAAGTTACTACCGTATGGCTCTGATCAGGAACAAGGTTGCACCAAGACCTTGAAGCAAAAAGATTAGTCTCATAACCAAATTCCCTCGTACTTACACTATTAAGATTGTTTTGCCAGCCGGACAGAAACGGGTAGATGTTAGCATTACCATATAACTGTCCAGTTGTCCCGGAAAGCTGACTCCAGTATTCCTGAGCCCGCAGGTCGTGAGTAGTGGGAGCGGGTGCGTAAGTCTGGTTCTCATAGTCACCCTCAATAAAGTAAACTGGTATGAAGTTTGTCCTGTTGTATTCCTGAAGCACCCGATTATACTGGGGATAATAGCTATAGGCGGAATCCAAACCAATGATTGGAGCCCAGTTGGAATCATCGAGTGAGCCACTGTCATTGTAATCCAGTTCCACTGTCTGTAGGTGATTAGTATCTGTCGATTTAATCCCTTTCGCCACCTCTGTCACTGCCGCATCATCGCTCGAAGTTCGCCAGCTTTGAAAATCGTTGCCGTTGAGCCAGACAATGTTAGGGAAATTCTTGTAACGGTTGCCAAGATAGACTCCGAAATTGTAGTCTTTGGTATGTCCATTAGTGTCTACCACATTATTATCCCGAATCACCTGCAACCAACTTCCAGTTTCTATGGGATCAAGTAAAACAACAATTCCATAACTCTGGGCAATATTTAGAATGTGATCAACGCGGGTAAAGTAGGTATCATTCAAGTTTGTCACCGTCAAGTCCCCAAAGGTTCCGTTAAAAAGTTTAATATTGGACCCATCAGCTAGTGACCCGTCCGAGTGACATCCAGAATAATAAAGCGGCAAACAAAGCAGACTCACCCAGGCCGCATTGAAGCCACGGTTTTTCCTATCCGCAAAATATGTCCCAGCGTCTGCTTCCGAGAGCATTCCGATAAGCGCCTGTGGTGAATCACCCATCATCAGGAACGGCACATTGTTCTGGTCAACTAGATATCGTTTGTTTGCACTGGCTTTAAGAGGATATACGGAAGCAGCTGGAGTTGGCGTTGGACCAGAAGGAGTGGGAGTAGGAGTCGAAGAAGGAATTGTGGTTGGTGTTGGAGTTGGAGTAGTTCGAGCAAGAACAGATAATACAACATTAAGATCTAACATGTTGACTAAACCGTCTCCATACTGATCGGTTGGTAATCCTAATGATTTGTTGTAGTTTTGAAAAACAGTAAGTAAATCTTTTGAATTTACTACTCCATCTCCATTGGCATCACCGTTACCAATTGATATGGTTGGAGTGAGACTAGGAACCAATGTAGATGTAGGAACAGGAGTGTTGGTTGGGCCTGGAGAAGAACCATATTCGTAAGCCCCAATATCATACCCTGCTCCGGCCGGTCTTAAATTGCCGTCAAAATCAAAAGCCGGAGCATTAGTCGCCGAGCCAACATTTATTGCTGGAGAGCCTGATTGCAAGTGAAAATCGCCGCCACTCAGATTGATAAACAAGGGATTTCCCTGAACGTAATTGTTGCCCAGATAACTGCTCGCGCCATAGAATAAGTTGTGATCAACTGTGGCGTTGGCTGGATCGTTGACTGTCAGCTGACTTAGAGGATAATTAGTCGACAAATTTCTGCTACTAATGTTATTTCTAATAACTACTCCTGTAGCATCAGGGTTAATCTCCGCAATTCCGGGTTGACCAGAAGAGCTTGTGTCATTACCATAAATTGTATTATTGATAATGTTGATATTTTTCATCGGGTGATACGAACCATAGGCGTTATCCCAAGGAAAGTTACTGATCAGTATACCCCAAGTCCCGTTATTATAGGAAATATTGTTGTAGAGATTGACATTCTCAAGCAGTCCTCCGGCCTCAGAGCTGAGAGCAAAACCCGCACCATTGTTATCGTGGGAAATATTATTATAAATATTAATGTTATACGTGTGTTCAGTCCAGGCATCAGTATAGATACCTAATCCGCTTCCGGCTCCGCCTCCATTACTGACAATATCATTATGCACTGTGACGTCATGTGCTCCGGTCACCGCATTAATCCCTTCGGAAGGACAGTTATGGACATAGTTATTTCTCACTTCCACATTATTGGCAAACCAAAATGTCGCTAAACAAGATTCTGTTTCGCCAAAGTTGGTCGCATCAACCTCATTATTATCAATCAAAATCTCGCTCGAGAACAAACCGATATCGACTCCGCTCGAATAGGTGTGATTCACATAATTATGGTCGATAACAATATGGTCCGAGTTCTGAATAGTAACACCTTCATTCCAGTGACCGTTTGACACATTGACTCCGGCATTTACTATCCTCAGGCCTGTAATTCTAATATAACTCTTATTGTAGAGATCGACGATTCCATGGATTTGAGAAATAGCCAAACCTGATGCATCAAGGGTCACAGTCTCCCCTGAATAACTGCTATATATAATGTAATTGTTATTGGTACCAGAATTTTTAGGGGTGAGTATCTCGTTGTAGGTACTGCCTCTGATATAAACCGTCTGACCAGCGGTTAACGTATTAGCAGCTTTAGTAATTGTTTTCCAAGGTTGAGCCAACGTCCCAGCATTGGAGTCATTTCCAGTTGGAGAAACATAAAAGACAACGCTTCCCGGGGTTGGAATAACTACCGGAATCCTAGTTGGTAAAGGAGAGGTGAGATCAAATCTCATCCAGTTAAAAGCGCCGGCAACTCCAGCGGTGGAATTCGTATCCATTACTAATTTCACCAAATGTTGACCGGCTGTAAGAGAAATCCCCGGTACATAGATAGTTGTTAATCCCTGCCACGTCCCTGGAACAATACTGATCGTTCCGCTTTTGTTGATACCATCCACTTCCAAATGTACCTTGCCTCCGGTTGCAGAAGACACCGCCTGCCCGCGTAGCATCAGCTGATAAGTGCCGGTTGTTGATACATTAACTGTATACTGCAACCACTCACCGGCCACCGCTGAAAAAACTTCATACGAACTTCCCGACCCGTCCTGAGTAATTTGGATATCAACTCCGTCATTTCGGTACTGGCCGCCTTTATTTGAACTATCTGCATCATGATAAGCGACTCCTTCCCCTCCGAGATCATAATCTTCAATCTGAATTGTTCCAGGAATTGACCAAGGAATACCGCCGTAAGGAGATGAACTTTGTGCGAAAGTTTTATAGCTAAAAAATGATACAACTAGGATTGTAATAAATACTGCAACCAGAAAATTAATTACCGTTCTAATTTTTTCCACTATTATTAATTTAAATATAGTGAAGAAAAATAGAAGAGTCAAATCATCGGATAAACTTCTTAAGTCTGATGTTTCATCTCAAGGCGCTTGAATGGCAGCAACTAGATTTTGGATGTAAAAGAGGTCGCCGACTTTAAAAGCTGAAACATCAAGATACTTAGCCAACTCGCTTAACGGTTGTTTTTGAATATATGCTTTAGTTTGAAAAAGAGAAGCATTATAAAGATGCATAAGGGTACCTTCACCGTAAGAATTGTCAAATCGCGAAACAAACCAATATGGAGCCACATATATATATTCATTCATCATCGTCTGCAGATCAGCCGCGGATATATTCTGATTCATATAAGCTGCAATCTCCGGTGTCATAAACATGAAGTTTCGGGCAGGAGCCAGTACCTCTTGAAGATTAGCTATCCAGTTCGTACCATCTTGGCCACCAGGTTCCCAATAGGGAGTGTCTTTGAATACGCTTAAAAAATTAGTGACACGTAAAGTTAGCATGTGATTATAATAGCCTTGGACTGTTGAGTCTGCGCCTAATCCTGCCAGCTGTTTAAGTTGGAGATAGCCTAGATAACCAGCCGCATAAAGGTTAATAAAATACGGCTTACTGGTGAGAAAACTGTCGGTCGGCGGAGCTTCAATTTTACTACTCATGGAATTAAAAATGTTTTTGGCCGTCGTCACGTCATTATTGCCAACAATTTGGGCATATTTCCAGGCAGCATAAAAATTAAAGGGAGGGAAATTATGCCAATAGCCGCAACTACCGCAGTCCGTTTGAGTTGAAGGATTTAAAGGAGACCTATAAGGTTGACCAGGAGACTGACTGAAGTTAAGCCAGTCAGGCGGCGGATCTGCCCACTCTCTCACTGCTCCAGAACCCCAGCCTATATGAACAATCTTTGTGAAATCATAGGGCGCGCCTGGACCGTAATTGCTCTTTAAGTATGTTATTACGGAAGATTGGAGAGATGCAGATAAATAAGGATAGGCTATTAATAGTGCTGAAACAGTATCAGCTGGATTTTGAAAATAATCAAAAATTTCTCCCATTTCCTCATCACTAGATCTACTGCCTACTCCAGACAGGTCAAAGAATGCTGCCGGAGAATAGCCGGGCCGGAGATGACCTGTGGTAATCATATTTTGAACTTCGGTTTCCAGTCGCTGTTGAAGAGTCGTTTTTGTAAGAGTGATTGATGAACTTGGTGCAGATACTATTGTCGCTAGCGGAAGGGGCGTCTTGACACCAGAACCTGTTGGACTAAACGCTATCAAAGAATTACCTTTCAGAAAAAACAGTTTTCCTTGATAGGGTATGGGCGGAGACTGATCCATCCCGTGTTTACCATAAATACCGTTTTTACTCTGATTTTTTCCGACATAGACTTGCCAACCATTCATATCATTGTAGGTCGAAGAGTCTCCGTCATTGTACATCTGCTGGTATCCCGGGATTAAGCTATTACTTGCCATATTGTAGTTCCAATATGTCCAGGCGCCATTTGACTGTCCGGGCCTCACATCAAAACCAACGGCAGAACGGTCGCAGCAAAGAGTGAAATAAATCACGTTTCCACCGGATGAAAAAGCGGTCGGTTCATCGCTTGCGAAGGTCGTATTGGCGACCTCGCTTAGATACTGCGTGCCAAATTTCCATCCGACAGGAGCACCTCTGCTGATCCATCCGTTATAATCTGTATAGGCGGTCTGCTGATAGAAAACTCCGTCGATACCGTTGACGATCGGCGGGTATTTGCTGCCGCCCCGGGTAACACCGGAATAACTAAATGGAGCATAAGTCTGTTTACCATTATACGTATAGGTAAATTCCTGTCCGCTTCCGGCATCTAAAACATAGTCTGATCGGCGGTAAGGATATTTGCTGAAATAATCAGCCAGGATGCTGGCATCCATCGTCACCGTACCGGCAGCCCAATCACCGCTGATCGAAGGACTGGTTCTGGGAAGTCTGCCTCCCGAGAGATTATAGGAATTGAAAATACTTGTTTCTCCATGAGAGTCCTCTGAAGTAGCTACCCAAAACTCTGATTGTCGATAATTTTCTCCTCCGTTGAAAATGACGTATTCTTTACCGGTAGATTTATTGGTATAGACGACAGGCCAGAATGAGAAGAATCCCTGACCTGGAAATTTAGCTGATTTCCATTTAAGAGTTCCGTCAGTGATGTTTAAAGCATATGCATACATGTCTTGAGAGGCAAAATAGAGAGTGGTG
Organism: Candidatus Roizmanbacteria bacterium; assembly: GCA_963845895.1. GTDB lineage: Bacteria > Patescibacteriota > Microgenomatia > UBA1406 > GWC2-37-13 > CAWJTN01. The sequence goes on along the minus strand of CAWJTN010000001.1, from coordinate 820,675 downwards.
TTGTCTTTAGACATGGCAGCACTATAAAGGATCGGTCCACCTACTTGATATTTCCATTTTAATGCACCGCTTACAGCATCCAGTGCATAAAAATTACCGTCACGATTGCCGGCATAGATGATATTGTTTACAACCAGAGGATTTGTTTCAAATCCAGCTTGAGCTTCATAGGGGGTGTAACCTGTAAGATCAGTATGAGTTGAGGTATCGATGGCATGGATCTTGTGGTCATATCCGGGAGCATAGGCAACTATCTTACCGTTTACAGAGACAATGGTTGGTGAGTTACCAAGAGGCAACTCTGTTGGATACACCCAAAGGAGAGAACCATCAGAACTATTAAAAACATAGAGTCCTCTTGCAGTTGAAACATAAGCTACACCACTATAGAAGATTGGTTGTACTTTGTAGGGAATGTAAGGTTCTATGGGATGATACCAGGCGACATTGAGATTGCCTCTTACCTCTTCTGATACCCAACTGGTTCTTTGAGGATTAGCTCCTGCCATATACCAGGTTGCAGCTTGAGGACCTGGAGTTGGTGTGGGACCAGTTGGTGTGGGGAAAGGTGTATTGGTTGGTTTAGTGGTTGGTGAGGGAGAAGGATTAAGGATTGAGGAGATGACAACTCCAAGATCAACCATATTGATGAGTGAATCTCCATACTGATCAGTTGGTAATCCTAATGATTTATTGTAGTTACTTAAAACAGTTAGAATGTCTTTACTATTCACTACCCCATCTCCATTGGCATCACCATTACCAATTGATATGGTTGGAGATTGAGCAGAAACAGTTAATAGTAAAGAAAGAATAATCAATAAGAAGAAAATAGAAAAGACAAACCTTTTCATTACTCTAAATCTAGCAATAATTTAGTAATTAGTCAAATTCGCGTATTCGAATAAATTCGAATGGTATTCTGATTCGCGATTATTCGCATAATGTATCTACTGTGGTGCTTGTAGAGCAGCTACAAGATTTTGGATATAGAAGAGGTCACCCGTTTGAAATGCCGGGACATCAAGATATTTAATAAGCTGACTAAAGGGAGTTTTTAGAATCTGTGCTCTGGCTTGAAAAAGATAAGCGTAGTCATCTAAAGGTTGGTAGTAAGATTCTGAATAGGAACGGTCGTATTTGGAGACAAACCAGTAGGGTGTAAGAATGTCATATTGGTTAATCGTATCCTGGACTTGAGAAAGTTTGTTTGTTCTTAAAATATCTGCTAGCTCTGGGGTTAGATAGATGAAATTTCTGACAGCATTCAAATCATTATTGTGGTTATAACTACCATCCCAAGGAACATCTTTACTGTAGTTATTTAACCTTAGATTCACAAGTCTTGTATATTCAGCATACTTACTGCTTTGGCTAATATCAGTTGTTACTCCCGCTAACTTCTCTAACTCCATATATCCTCGATAACCTACGATATATTCATTGAGAATCCAGGGATATTTAATTAAATTAGCGTCTGTCATATCATTATTCACTCCCGCTTGGTCAGCTATACTTAATTTATTTTTCATCAGGTTAAAGATCGTCAGAGCCGTCCCGGGGAATGTCTGGGCATACTTCCAAGCACCGTAAAAGGAATCGGGGGGGAACCCACCATCCCCACCTCCATTCCCCGTACTGGTACCGATTCGCAGGTTGAGACCACTATTACTAGTCTTTATGTAAGTTCTAGGACTGCTGGCAGCAAAATTATTGTACTCCGCATCATAACCAATGGTATTGAATTGCGCCGTCATTTCAGCTGTATCGTCATAGGCTTCCCTTTTTGCTTGTGTTGGTTGACCGGCTGCTTTATTCCAGCCGACGCTAGCGTAATTAATAAATGAGTACGGTGCAGGAGTATTTCCGGTGATTCCGTAGTAGGTTTGCAAATAAGTTTTGACTTGGGATTGCAAAGAGGTGGAAAGATAGGGTAAAGCGTTTACCAGGGCAGCCACCGTATCAGCTGGATTATGAAAGTATTCCAGTAAATGCTCGTTAGGAACCGGATTATCATAAGCATAGGTCATAAATTGACTTTGCTGACCAGAATCCATGAAACCTGGTCGTAAGGGTCCGGCATTGATCATTTTTTGCACTTCATTATTTAGAGTCTGTTGCAAACTTGAGACTGTTGTCGAAACAGAACTACTTGTTAGATTGCTGGGAGCTTGAGCTGTCGATAATGGCGAAGAAGCAGTCCCATTTGAACTTAAGGCAATAAGGGTATTGCCATTTATGAGATAAAGTTTTCCGTTATAGGGAATGGGGCTAAAATTCAGGAAACCATCCATATAGCTATAGGCACCATTATTACCGCCAAACTTCCCCCCGGATCCAGACTGGTATACTTAATACCGGAACCCGAATAGACCGGATTAAATTTCCAATAAGAATTACTCCCCAACGGCTTAGATACATCAATTGCTCCAAAAACTTCATGATTAAATGATCCCTCTCCATAATAGATGAGATTCCCTCCTGATGTCATTGTCCGAGGTTCGTCAGACTCTCCATCTGTGCCTGATGCCATTTCGTCAATAACTCTTGAGATATACGGTGTTCCGAATTTCCAACCGATAACATCTTGCACGGCCCCCCCATTTCCACCGGCTATATAACCGATAAACGTATATAATACCCCGTCGCCACCAACCACCGGCGGGTGTTTGTAACCCTGGCCATTGCCATCAGTTGAGGAAGGGTTAAACGGCGCATACCAACTAGTCTCCGTACCTGTACTACTGTCCAGAATAAAAGTAAACCGCCAATATGGTGGTTGGCTGTTCCATCTCGTCGGGTTGTTGTTGTAATAGTTCCAGGGAATATCACACTTAATTGTTTGTGTTCCGATTGGCCAGAGATAATTGTTATCGTTAGGATTTGAGACGTTTTTAGAAGTTGAAGTTCCTATCGCTCCACAATATCCGGACAGACCGTTGTACATCTCGAAATTGGGAGAGTGACTTTGGCACCCATATGGTGCAATGCTAGTATCACTACACATAAAGCCCCAACCGGCTGCCTTCATTGAGCCTGTAAAAATAACATAGTCTTTACCTGATGCCGGGTCAGTGTAGATGACTGGCCAGTACATATCAAAACCAACTCCAGGGAGTTTTGCTGATTTCCAAATCAGTGCTCCGGTTGAGGCATTTAAGGCATAGGCATAGGAGTCATCAGAGGCAAAGTAGACAACACCATTTTTGTAAGCAGCTGAGTAGTTTATTGCACCTCCTGTTGTGTAACTCCATTTCTTTAGTCCTGTTACTGCGTCAAGAGCATAGAAGTTACCATCTCTGTTACCGGCAAAGACAGTATTTGTTACATAGGAGTCATTGATAAATAAAGGATTAATATCAAATCCAGCAGAAGCTTCATAGGCAGTGTAACCTGTTAGATCTGTTCCACTACTTGTATCTACGGCATGGATCCTGTGATCAAAACCACCAACATAGGCTACAGACTTTCCATTAACAGTTACAACTGTAGGAGAGTTTCCCAGAGGCATCTCTGTTCCATAGACCCAGAGTTGGTTACCGTTTCCGGCATCAAATGCATAGAGTCCTTTGGAGGAGGAAACGTAAACCTTACCACCTGTGGCAATGACCTGAACCTTGTTATCAATATATGGATCAATTGGTCTATACCAGACTGGATTATAGGGTCCTCTGACTTCTACAGAGTTGTGGGATGTTCGTTGGGGATTAGCAGCAGCCATGGACCAGTCACTGCCAACAGGTGCTGGGGTTGGTGTTGGACCGGTTGGGGTAGGAATAGGTGTACTGGTTGGGGTGGGAGGAGGATTAAGGATTGAGGAGATGACAACTGAAAGATCAAGCATATTTATTAGTCCATCCTTGTATTGGTCAGTTGGTACTCCTAATGATTTGTTGTAGTTTTGAAAAACAGCAAGTAAATCTTTTGAGTTTACTACTCCATCTCCATTGGCATCACCGTTACCAATTGATATGGTTGGAGATTGGGCAGAAACAGTTAATAGTGAAGAAAGAATAATAAAGAATGAAAAAAGAAAAATAACTTTCTTGATCATTAATATAATTAAACTACATCTATAGATAAAATCAAACTAATTTACCTGCAAAATCAATACCCAATCACTTGTTCCATCAGTGTGATTTCCTGAAGGAGGAATAAATTGCCTTGAACCGGTGTTGGAAAATGGAGATCCGGAAATTGTGCTGTAAGTTCCATTAGTAGGGTCATACCATCTGGCTGTGGCACTTCCGGACAGTTTCGTCATGTCAACTGTGATCGTCCTTGAAGTTGGCATGTAAGAAACAATTAGGGTTCCGTCAGTTGTTCTGGCTGTGGTTGCGTAGTCACTCGTGTTGCCCATAACCCCCGCATTAATTGATTGATAAGTTCCGTAACCGGCAGTGACTACGGTGTGGTTTTGATCAGGGACGAGATTGTACCAAGGACGGGAGGCGAAAAAATTATTCCAATAGGTAAACTCCTTAAATCCCGTGTCATTGAGGTGATTTTGCCAACCGTTAAATCTGAATATATAGGCATTACCGTATACATTCCCGGCCGCCCCAGAAAGCTGGGTCCAGTATTCCTGGGCCCGCAGTTCATGGGGACCGGTGTAACCGCCTTCGTAATCCTGGTATTCGTAGACTCCCTCCATGAAATACACAGGGATGAAATTAGACCGATTGTATTCCCTCAAAACTTGATCATAAGTGGAATAATAACTGTAAGCTAGGTCCAATCCGATGATGGAAGACCAGGAGGAATCATTAAGTGAAGCACTGGTGGGATAGTCAAGCTCCACAGTCTGGAGGTGATTAGGATCAACACTCTTTATCCCATTGGCTACAGCCTGAACCACGGCGTCATCGCTGGAACTGCTCCAGGTCTGGAAATCATTGCCGTGAAGCCAGAGGACGTTAGGGAAGTTTTTGTATCTGTTACCCAGGTAGACTCCATAGTTAAAGTCCTTGGTTACCCCGTTAGTCCGCAGAACATCCAACCAGCCGATTGTCTCTATCGGATCTAGGAGGACCATGATATTGTATTTGGCTGCCAGCTGAATCATTTGATCCACTCTCGTAAAGTACGCCTGATTTGGATTGGATAAATCATTGGGAGTGGTAAAGGGAACAATTCCGTCAGGCGTACTTCCGTCCGTTCTGCAGCTGGGATAATGGGGACCAAGACAGAGTACATGGGCCCAGATCGCGTTGATTCCGGCCGCTGCTCGGTTGGATAAGTAAGTATCGGCGTCCGTTTGTGATAATCCTCCAATCATTGCCTGTGCAGAATCGCCAATAATCAAGAAAGGAACATTGTTCTGATCAACTAGATATCGTTTGTTTGCACTGGCTTTAAGAGGATATACGGGAGCAGCTGGAGTTGGCGTTGGACCAGAAGGAGTGGGAGTAGGAGTTGGAGTAGTTTGAGCAAGAACAGATAATACAACATTAAGATCTAACATGTTGACTAAACCGTCTCCATACTGATCAGTTGGAAGACCTTTATTTAGGTTATAGTTAGTAAGGATTACAAGTAGGTCCTTACCATCAACCTTCCCATCTCCATTTGCATCCCCGTTACCGATTGCGATAGTTGGGTTGAGGCTGGGAACCAATGTAGATGTAGGAACAGGAGTGTTGGTTGGACTCTGTGTTGTCGGACAAGAGGATACCGCACCATTGGGAAGAAGAATATTTTGGCAGACTACTTGAGTGACCGAGAAGTTTGTCCAAACCTGTCCTTGTACTCCATTAGCCTGAAACAAAGAGGGATCAGCAAATTCTGTTTTAATCCTATCCTCCATCGGCCACGGCCAAAGAGGGGTGGAAGTGAGAATCCCGCTGACATATTGATTTTGAAGTTGTGCCCCCCCGCCAGTGTAAGAAGGGTTACCGATTTTCAGATCCGTCTTTGTAGTAAAAAGAGCTAGTGATACGGCCGTAGTATCAACATCCCTTCCGGTAATTATCGGCCACGATGTTGATGTCGATTGTCCGTTATGAACTAATGTTGCCCGGATTAACTTATTGTCGGTACTACTGGAATCCCAAGGCCCGGCAATTAAACCTAATCCTCCACTTCCCCAGCCAAAAATATCCTGAAAGGTGTTGTGCTGAAATGGAGGGTTGCCAAAAGTGCCTAAAACATAACCCGCTCGGTATGAATCTTGACCTCCTATCTTATCAATACAGGTGGAACTCGAACATGTTGCTGGTCTTTGTGTACCATTGTAAGTGCAGGTATTTGAATCAAATGTCGGATCGACAAATAGATGGTTAGTGTTATCCCACCTCATCCCGGCCCCTAAAGAAATGTCACCGTAGTAGTTGTTACCGGCCCGCAGTCCAGGATTAGGAGATAATGAAGTGCCGTAATCTGGCGACAGTCCAAAGTAAATATTGTTTTCATTAATACTATTATTAGTGATGTTTGGTTGATCCACATAAGCAGCTGGGTAGACCTCAATCCCATCGGCTTGTGGCCAATAGCTCTGGCAGAAATTGTTTCCCAACCACCATTGCCAGGCGGCAAAATTGCGCCGGAAAACCACATTATTATAGCTGTCATAGGCCAAGATCATCTTTCTTCCCGAACCAGCAGCAATAGAATCTTCTACCAGAATATTTGAAGGCGTGGCAGCATCTCCCTGTGACCAGATTGTAATCACGTGTTCATTATCGTGTGGATTGGCGTTATAGGCTGAAACTCTGCGTAAAGTAACATTACGGGCGTTGACCTGAACCACGGACGCCGAAGAATTTTTTGCCACAATGCCATTGATTTCAAAATAATTACCGTAAGGATTTTGTGGTGTGTTTGCCAGATTAGTGTTGCTCGGGTTCGGATCATTCGCCCCCCAGCTCTGTCCAATTTCCACCGGAATCCGTGTATTTTGCCCATCAATAATAGCTTTACCGTCATTTAACGCTTTGACTGTGATGTACTTTCCTGCCTGACCGTTAATGGTCGGATAGATGATATGGGTTGCGTTTGTGCTGTTTTGAGATGTATATGTTCCATCCATGAGATATAGCGTATCCCCAGAAGCAAGCGGCTTTGTCCAAGCCTTCTCAAAAGTTTTCCAAGGTGTCGAAGTGGAAGTCCCAAAATTAGCATCATTACCTGTTGGAGAAATATAATAGGATGTGGCATAAGCAGAAGCTGAAAGAAAAAATAAGTAAAAAAAACAGGTGACAACAATTATCTTGATTTTTCTCATGGGTTCATGAAATGATTGTTCGATTAAATATATAATAAATATATAACTTCCTCAACAATAACAATAATTCCAATACTTCATCGGTTTTGCAATCTCACTATGTAGGGATAATTGTAATATAATCAAATTGTTCCTCTTTTTTATTTTTTATAATGAAAAATATATTTCTGACGGTATCGATTCTTGTCGGCTTTCTGTTGTTGCCCGGTTTAGTGAAGGAAACTAAGGCCGTCAATATAATTAACCCATCAACAAACTTAGCCGATTATCCTGGAAACAAAGTTCCCCAGTATAAAAAGCTGGAGATAACGTTTACTCTTGATACCGTTTATACCAATCCCTTTAATCCTGACGAGATTAAAGTGGACGGGTATTTTGTTTCACCCACTAAAACTTTGATCCACCCAGGTTTTTATTATCAAAACTATTCTGTGACCGGTATCGGAAGTTCGGAAAGTTATTCCTTAAACGGTAGCCCTGTTTGGAAATTACGGTTCACTCCAAGCGAAGTCGGCCTTTATCAGTACTATATTAAAATAAGCGATAAAAACGGGACATTCACTTCAAGTACTAATACTTTTGAAGTGGTGAGTTCTTCAAATCCGGGCTTCATTAAGGTTTCTCAAAAAAATAATCGTTATTTTGAATATGACAACGGCAAACCGTTTATCGGATTGGGGTTGGACGTCGGTTGGTGGCAATATGAAGACCAAAGAATTATCACCTATCAATATTATCTTAACCGCATGGCAGAAAATAAAGCTAATTTAGCCCGGGTTTGGATGACCAATAGTGGTCGCAGCCAAAACTGGATTTTGTCGATCCAGGATAAAAATTTAGGCAGTGACTATAATCTGGAAGAGGCTTGGGCATTTGACTATATTCTCAACCTAGCAGAAACAAATGACATTGCTCTCCTTCTAACCTTGGAAGACGTCAATCAATACACTTATAACTGGGGCACAAATCTTTACAATACTGCTCTTGGAGGCCCATGCAGTTCCCAGATGTGTATTTTCACCAATGCCACCGCCAAAAAAAATCAAAAACAGCTTTTTCGCTATCTTGTTGCGAGATGGGGTTATAGCCCAAGCATTCTTTCCTGGGAGTTTTTTAACGAAATTGATGAATTACAATGGTCGGTCTCCGATTGGAATTGGCAGTCGATATTAAATTGGCATCAGGAGATGGGACAGTATATCAATTCGATAGACGCTTTTAAACATTTGACCAATACCAGTACGGGAAGCTTTAAGACTCATCCGGACTTATATCAGGCATTGCCGGAGATGAACTTGGCTGAAATGCATTTTTATTATGTTCCTGGCTGGCAATTTGCTCCTTCCGACCCGCAAGGACAGGATATGGCTAATCTGATGCGTTATTATTCTTTTTTGCTTTACAATAGTGTCAGCAATAAACCTAGTATTGTCGGCGAGTGGGGAATATTAAATGAGAATTGGGTTGCTTCGCCCTATTTAGACAGCGATGACAAAGGAGTTCATATCCATAACGGGCTATGGTCTTCTCTTATGAGTGGGATGGCCAGTTCAGGTCTGGTTTGGTACTGGGACTATTTTAAAGTCCACGATACGACATGGTGGCCTCATTACAAACCCCTGGCTAATTATTTTGCCGATCTCGATATTGGCAATTTAACCGTGATGAAACCGGTTAATGTCGACTTCAGTCTGCCCAACGGAGCCGATAATCGTCCGGATTCATTTGCTTCAAGCAACAGCAAATTGAGAGCAATGGGCCTGCACAACGATACAACGACATATGTTTGGATTCAAAATACCGATAATACCTGGTGGAATTATGTCCATGGATTAGTACCGACTGTTCAAACCGGAAAAATTACCGTTTATGGTTTGACCCCAAATTCCAACTATACGCTAGAATGGTGGGACACTTATAACGGATCGATCACCGCAAGCTCAGTCTTGTCGACAAATGGAAGCGGAAATGTCGACCTTCAAATCAGCGCATTACAAACTGATTTAGCCGTTAAATTAACTAAATCCGGTACTCCGACTCCTACTCCCTCGATCAGCCCCGTACACTGTCTACCGCTTGGTGATATCGATTGTTCGAAACGTGTCGACAGTGCAGATCTTTTGACGCTTCTCAAGATATATGGAAGAGTCGCACCAGCACCAAACAAAGAAGATTTGGACGACAACGGTCTAATCAACGCCATTGATTTATCCATTATCATTGATAACTTTGGCAAAAGCATTTAATGATAGAAACAGTATTGAAGAATTACTCAACAAGAACAGTAAAACTACTAGGGTCAAGAGAGATCGAGACTGAGCTCGTGATTGTTACTAAACCTGACTCGGGAGAAGGAATGATTTGACTTTGAAGATTTGAAATTTTACTGCTTGTTGCCAAATATTTAGTAAACTGGTGTGTACTTGAATCAGGCAATCTAATAGTGATTGTGGTGGCTGACGAATTTCTATTAACGATAAATATACTCCATTTACCGTCTGGTCGTTTTAAGGCAGCCAATCTTAGTGAACCGGTTGGCGGATGACCTGAATCCGTATCAGTATTTGGCGTAGCTTTGGATTGTCCTGGGTAAACAACCGGTGCACGGATGCTGCCTTTCGGAGCAAACCGCACAAGTAATCCCCAGGTATGACTCCACGGTCGAAGCGACCAGTTAGAATCTTTATATTTCCACAAACCCCAGGGTATCGTAGTATGACTCTCCGTATCGCTATGTTCCTGATCATAATATTCATCGAACATATTCCATTCGCTCACTCCCTGGACTTTTGTTGAAAGAGCTATGGTTCCATAATCAGCCATATCTAAAGCCCCGTCAAAAGCATCAGAAACTCCAGTGGTCCTCCCTGCCTCAGTGACAAAATGTGGTTTACTCATATCAGTTGCCGGATCTGGTGAATAATTTCTTGTGTAATCGTCTCTGTACTGTTCAATCCTCCACCAAAGATCACCTGATGCTATTAGGCTTGGATCCTGATAAATATGTACGTCATAACCGTCAAAAGTCGAGTGGAGGGAGCTTTGCAGAGTTTGCGTGTACAGACCTGAACAACAAGCAGGATCTGGACCGATAAACTTGATTTGGTCACGGATGCCATCATTTCTCAAGGCTTGATCCATATTTTGCTGCATGATAACAAAATCATTAAATGACTTGCCCGACCCGATAAATTCATTATCACTCTCATTGCCAAGGATAAAATATTTAATACAGCTGTAGCCTTTAGTCTGAATTAAATATTTTAAGTAATCGGCAATACCTTGCGTATAGCGTGAATCGGCCGAGTTACCGTTGTAGAAACCATAGCTTGGCCAGAAAGACCAATTCCAGTCGTTTAAGATGACGTCGATATTGTTTTGACAAGCAAAATCAAGATATTTATAGACTGACTGCATACGAGCATTGTTGTAGTCCCACTGTGTAAGATCTGCCGATTTAAGCATCCAGTAAAGCTGGATCCATATCCTGACAAAGGGCAGCTGCATCTCTTGGATTCGACCGGTGATCAAATTCCAGTCGGCTTGGGTTACTCCGGGATTGACATTTGGATTCCAGACAAATGGATCAAACTCGGCTCCAAAGCCTTCAAACGATCCATAAAAAAGCTTGCTGTCGGGTGCTCCGATACTATAAGTATTGGCCGGCGGGGGTGTAATCGTCGTTGGTGTTGGAGCATTGGTTGGCGTGGGAGTGGCGGCAGGAGCAAAAATTCGATAAATAACCTCTCCAACATCAACCATGTTAATTAGTCCATCTCCATACTGATCAAGAGGTAGTGTTTGATTTGTTTTACCATAGTTTAGGATCTCGGTAAGGATGTCTTTTGCGTCTACCTTCCCATCAGAGTTGGCATCACCGTTACCAATGGCAATTGTTGGAGATTGAGCAGAAACAGAAGAAGTATGATTAATAAAAAATAAAGGATAGATAATTATGAAAAAGAAGAGAACAAAAAAGACAAACTTTTTCATTACTCTAAATCTAGCAATAATTTAGTAAGTAGTCAAATTCGCGAATTCGTAAAAATTCGAATGGTATTCTGATTCGCGATTATTCGCATAATGCATCTACTGTGGTGCTTGAAGAGCAGCCACCAGATTTTGAATGTAGAAGAGGTCACCTTGATAGAAAGCCGGTTCGTCAAGATACTTCACCAGGGTACTTTGCGGCTGCTGGAGAACATAGGCCATCGCTTGAAAAAGTGCAGCGTGATCATAAAGCGGTTGAAATACAGCTTCTCCATAAGTTCGGTCATATTTTGAAACAAACCAATAAGGTTCCAAAACCTGATAATCGTTTATCGCTGTCTGAACGGCTGAAAGTTTATTTGTCCGAAGAATTGCTGCCAACTCCGGTGTCATGTACATAAAATTCCGAGAGACATTCATGGCATGGTTATAATCCCAACCCGTCCCAAAATTTGAAGCTTCGCTAAAGTTATTAATTCTTAAATTAACCAACCTGGTATATTCTGCGTATTTAGAACTTTGAGAGATGTCTGTTGTATAGCCGGATAACTTTTCCAGCTCAACGTAACCTCTATACCCGTCAATATATTCATTCAGAATGTAAGGATAGGTAATCAAATTAGCGTTAGTCATGTCATTATTCGTCCCCGCGACTGGTAATTTACCGCTCATCTTGTCAAAAAGCGCTTTCGCCTGAGCAGCAGTAAATCCCTCAGCCACGGCATATTTCCATGCTCCGTAAAATGCATCCGGGAGAAGAACATTAGAATTATTGACCGGTATAACGGCTAGATTGTTGTAGTTGCGGTAATAATTTCTTGGGGTTGTCGCGGTTGGATAATTCACGCTGTCAGACCAAGTCAGGTAGGCGGTGATTTCTGAAGTATCATCATAAATTTCCCGTTTGGCTCCATTTCTCCAACCAATATCGGTGATTGTTTCCACAGGATAATTTGTCTCTTCTGTCTGTAAATAAGTTTTCAGTTGACTCTGCAAACTGGCCGAAAGATACGGCATTGCCGACGCCAAAGTGGCCAATGTTTGACCAGGAGCAGTGAAATATTGTTCCAGCTGATTGCCGGGCAAAATGTTTCCGTCATGGTGGTCATCCATATCCCCCGCCAGAATACCCGAATCCATAAAGCCCGGGCGAAGATGTCCAGCACTGATTATTTTTTGAATTTCTGTCCCCAACTTTGTCTGCAGATCAGAAGTTGTGATCGAAATTGGTTGAGTTTGCTGACTCGAAGGAACAGCGCTTGTTCCAGCATTTCTTGCTCCACCGTTGCTACTCAAAGCTACCAAGGTATTACCAACAATGATATATAAACGGCCACTATATGGGATCGGGCTAAAATTTCCCGTTCCGTCTAAGTAACTATAGACCCCATTAGCGCCACCAAATAACGAACTTAAATCAATGCTCGACACGCTTCGCGGATCCCAGGTATACCTATTAGACCCCACTGGTTTAGTAATGTCCACAGTACCGAAAGTGTCGGCATTAATGCCTTCGCCCCAATAAATTAAATTCCCGCCACTAGTAAAAGCGACTGGTTCATCCCCTGCGCCACTCGAAGGATTGTAAATTCTGGTCGTTTGAGTTGTTCCGAAATTCCATCCAGAAATCCACCCCTGCGTTCCGGTCGTCGAGTTTGGTCCGGCATTATTAAAACCAATGAACGTGTAGACTTTGTTATCTCCACTAACGATCGGCGGAAACTTATTCCCTCCTCTGGTCACCCCAGCCCAATTGACCGGCGGATAAGGATTACTCATTTCTGACCCGGTTGAAGCGTCAAAAACGAAAAAATGCCGCTGATCTTTTTTGTTGGCAAAATAGTTCGAGATAATCGCACAGTTATACGTATTACCACTTACCAGTGAGCATCCGTTGTTGCCGTTGAACATGTTGTTTGGGTCTGAATATGTTTCGTAATTGTAGTTAACAGAGTAGTTTGTGTCCTCAAACCAGAGCCAAGTTGCCTTTTTTGATCCGCTAAACATGACGTAGTCCTTTCCGTCTCCAGGATTGTTATAGATAACCGGCCAATAAGTGGAGAACCCCACTCCGGGCAGGGCTCCGGTTGTCCCCGGTGTTGGTGTTTTCCATTTCAGTGAGCCGTCGGTGACGTTTAAGGCATAGGCGACATTGTCATCGGCACCGAAATAAACAACGCCATTTTTATAGGCAGCAGAAAATCTGATCGGTCCACCGGTTGTGTAACTCCAAATTTTGGCTCCGGTTGTCGCATTAAAAGCGTAGAAATTGCTGTCACGGTTGCCAATAAAAACCACCGGTTGATTACTAGTAAATGAATCATTAATTACTAAGGGGTTGGTTTCATATCCAACACCGGCTTCATAAGGGGTGAATCCTGCTAAGAGCACGCCTGAACCGGCCGTATTACTCGCTGCAACATCAACTGCATAGAGTCTATGGTCCATTCCCCCGACATAAGCAACTAATTTTCCATTTACCGTTGCAATTGTTGGAGCGTTGCCGAGAGGCATATCGGTTCCAAAGACCCATTGTTGCGTCCCAGTTGAAGCATTAATGGCATAAAGACCTTTAGAGGTTGACACAAAAATTTGTCCATTTGTGGCTATTACTTGTGTTTTTTGGTCGATGTATGGACCAAACGGACGGTACCACTCAACTGAAAGATTGCCTGACACCTCAACAGAGTTATGAGATGTCCTTTGGGGATTAGCAGCAGCCATGGACCAGTCACTGCCAACTGGTCCTGGTGTTGGTGTTGGTCCTGTTGGTGTTGGTATGTTGGTTGGCGTTGGAGAAGGATTAAGGATTGAATTTATGACAACTCCAAGATCAACCATATTAACTAATCCATCTCCGTATTGATCAGTTGGTAATCCTAATGATTTGTTGTAATTTTGAAAAACAGCAAGTAAATCTTTTGAATTTACTACTCCATCTCCATTGGCATCACCGTTACCTATGACTATAGTTGGACTTTGAGCAGAAACAGTTAATAGTGAAGAAAGAATAATAAAGAATGAAAAAAGAAAAATAAATTTCTTCATTAATAAAGAGTATAAAACTAAGTTTACAGATTCGCAATGATTCGCTGTGTTTGTTGATTCGCATTTATTCGCATAATGTATCTACTGTGGTGCTTGAAGAGCTGCTACCAGATTTTGGATATAGAAGAGGTCACCTCGGTAAAATGCGGGCTCATCAAGGTACTTGACCAATTCAGAAAACGGTTGTTGCAAAACATAAGCCCTTGTCTGGAATAAAGCCGGAATATCATAAAGAGGTTGAAATATTCCCTCATCATAGGTGCGGTCGTATTTGCTGACAAACCAGAATGGCTCAAGAATCTGATAGTTAGATATGGCTGTTTGCACCTTACTTAAAACAGAAGGGGCTGAATAGTTGCAACCGGTGCTGGTCGAGAATCCGTTAATCATAAGACTTGCCAACTCCGGAGTCATGTACATAAAATTTCTAGCCACGTTCAATACATTGTTATTATTCCAACTATTGTCTAAAGGAGTGTTTTCGTTGAAATTATTAAGCTTGAGAGAGACCAACCGAGCAAACTCACACCACTGACTGCTTTGAGTAATATCGGCTGTTACTCCAGCTAATTTCTCAAGTTCCAGATAACCACGATACCCATTAATGTATTGATCCAGGATATACGGATAAGCAATCAGGTTGGCATCGGTCATATCATTTCCGGAGCCGGCTTTCTGGAGTTTGCCCTTCATGTTGTTAAATAGCGCCAGGACTTGAGATTGGTTAAATCCTTCGGCAACCGCGTATTTCCAGGCGCCATAGGAAGCGTCGGGGAGGAATGAACCGATGTTTAAGTTACTGAAGTGAACAATTGTGGTTCTGGGGTCACTGGCGACCCAAAGATTGTCACCGTTGACGGAGATACCATTGATAATCCCGTTTCCGTCGCCAAAAGTCCTGTTGGCCACGGAGGAAATCTCCGGGGGGTCATCATAAACTTCCCGCTGGGCCCCGTTCCTCCAACCGATGTGAGCGTCGGTTTCCACCGGATAATTTGTTTCTTCGCTTTGTAAATATTGTTTCACTTGAGTCTGAAGAGACGATGATAAGTAAGGAAGTGTCGAAGCCAGTGTCGAGAGTGTTTCCCCGGGAGTGGCGAAATATTCATTCAGGTGATTGCCGGGGATAAGTGGGGAATTATGATTATCGAAAGATGCCCCCACCAGTCCCGAATCCATAAATCCCGGCCGCAGGTGTCCGGCTGACAATATCTTTTGCACTTCTGTTGCCAGTTTTTGCTGTAAGTCCGCAACCGTTACATCGATCGTGGCTGCCGGAGCGTTTTGTGCTGTAGCGGTCGGAAGTTGTTTGGCCCCTCCAGCAGTACTCAAAGCAAAAAGGACGTTACCGTTGATCAGATATATTTTATTGTTGTAGGGAACGGGGGTTTGATTGGTGATACCGTCAAAATAAAGATAGACTCCATTATTTCCGCCGAATTTTCCTGCCAGGTTAAGGCTAGTGTACTTAGCACTAGCATTGGGCACACTTCTGGGATCCTGCCAGCCGGAATAATTGCTCCCCGAAGTTTTGGTAATATCTAACGTGCCAGCGTATCCTCCATCCCCATTGACCCCTTCAAAAAAATAAATGTAGTTGCCTCCTGAAGAAAAGGCATAAGGTTCATCAGCCGCCCCAGCAAAGTTACTTAATTTTGTAATTTGGCTTGTGCCAAACTTCCAGGCAGCCATACCACCGTTAGCGCCAGAATTACCCCCATAGTTATAAGCAATACCTGTATATAACTGATTGTCTGCACCAACAACCGGAGGGTGTTTGTTGCCGTTTTTGGTGACAATGCCCCAGTTAATCGGCGGATAAGGGTTAGTAAACTCCTGACCGGTAGCAGCATTTAACACAAAGAAATGGCGTTTGTAGGGTTTGCCGGCAAAGTAGCTGGACGTGTGTGCACAGTCGAGATTATCACCACTGATTGCCGTACAGATGCTTCCGTATTGGTCATTAATTTGATAATTCTCTTCATGGTACATATTTGGATAGGGCATGAAATCATCCCACCAAATCCAGGCAGCTTTCTTTGAACCCGAGAAGATAACATAATCCTTACCCGAACTCTGATCGGTGTAAACGACCGGCCAATATTGGTCAAAGCCTGCCCCGGGAAGTTTTTGCGATTTCCACTTCAGAGTGCCATTGGATGTATTTAGGGCATAGGCATAGGAATCATTGGAGGCAAAATAGACGGTAGAGTTGTCATTGGACATGGCCGCCGAGAATCTGATTGGCCCTTCGGTCTGATATTTCCATTTCAGGTTGCCGGTTACCGCATCCAAAGCATAGAAGTAGCCGTCACGGTTGCCGGCATAGATAACATTATTGACAATCAGAGGGTTAACTTCAAAACCCCCTCCGGCTTCATAAGATGTGTATCCTGAAAGGTTTGTACCGGAACTTGTGTCAACCGCATGGATACGGTGGTCTAAACCACCCGCATAGGCAACGCTTTTGCCGTTGATGGTGGCAACCGTTGGAGAGTTACTTAACGGTAACTCTGTTCCACAAACCCATAATTGGTTACCATTCGTGGCATCAAAGGCATACAGTCCCTTAGAAGTAGAAAGGTATAATTTTCCTCCTGTAGCAATAACCTGAGTCTTGTTATCGATGTAGGGATCAATGACGTGATACCACTCAACCGAAAGATTTCCCGATACTTCAACAGAGTTATGAGAAGTCCTCTGGGGATTGGCTCCGCCCATTGGCCAGTCACTTCCAATAGGAGCTGGAGTTGCTGTTGGACCTGTTGGGGTTGGGATGTTAGTTACTGTTGGAGGTAAAGGGGTTGGAGAAGGATTAAGGATTGAGGAGATGACAACTGAAAGATCTAACATATTTATTAGTCCATCCTTGTATTGGTCAGTTGGTACTCCTAATGATTTGTTGTAGTTTTGAAAAACAGCAAGTAAATCTTTTGAATTTACTACTCCATCTCCGTTGGCATCACCGTTACCGATTGATATTGTTGGAGATTGGGCGTGAACAGAAGATAGAAAAAAGAAACTAGAAGTTAGAATAACTAATAAAGAGAAAAGAAAAATAACTTTCTTGATCATTAATATAATTAAACTACATCTATAGATTAAGTCAAACTAATCTATCTGCAATACCAATACCCAATCACTGTCTCCCCCACTGTTATTACCAGGAGGAGTAAATTGTCTTGATCCGGTATTGGCAAAAGGTGATCCAGAAATTGTCGTGTACGTACCATTTGTTGGATCATACCATCTGGCAGCAGCACTTCCTGAGAGTTTAGTCATGTCAACTGTAATCGTCCTTGAAGTTGGCATGTAGGAAACAATCAAGGTTCCATCAGTTGTTCTGGCTGTGGTTGCGTAGTCACTCGTGTTGCCTAATACTTGAGCAGTAATAGACTGATACGTGCCATAACCTGCTGTAACTACAGTGTGATTTTGGTCTGGAACTAAATTGTACCAAGCGCTGTTTTTAAAGAAATTATTCCAGTAGGTAAACTGGATAAAGCCAGGAGTTGTATCCCAACCGGGGGAGTTCCAACCGCTCGGAAAGGGAAACAAATTAGCATTACCATAGAGTTGCCCCGTACTTCCTGATAGTTGGGTCCAGTATTCTTGAGCCCGCAGTTCACGGGGTCCAGTGTAGCCTCCCATGTATCCCTGATATTCATAGACTCCTTCAATAAAATAAACCGGGATAAAACTCGAGCGATTGTATTCCCGCAATACCTGGTCATAGGTAGAGTAGTAGCTGTAAGCAGAATCTAGACTGACAATCGGAGCCCAAGAGGAATCGTTTAATGAAGCGCTGGTTGGGTAATCCAGTTCTATAGTTTGAATATGATTAGTGTCAACAGATTTAATCCCGTTAGCCACAGCTAAAACTACAGCATCGTCGCTTGCATTGCTCCAGGTTTGAAAATCATTGCCGTTCTGCCAGACAATATTGGGAAAATTTTTATAGCGGTTTCCCAGATAAACACCGTAATTAAAATCCTTGGTAGTGCCATTAGTCTTAAAAGTATCTAACCAGTCTGCAGTTTCTGTGGGATCAAGAAAAACCGTGATGTGGTGTTTTGCCGCTAAGTTAAGAATGTCATCGACACGTTTAAAATAGGCTTCGTTTGGCGTTGATAAATCTCCTGTTGTGGTGAAAGGGACAATTCCGTCATAAGTACTACCGTTAGATCGTCCGGACCAAGTACAAAGAAGCTGTACCCAAATAGAATTGATACCCGCAGCCTCTCGTGAAGCCAGATAGGTATCCACATCAGTCTCAGAGACATTAGTAATGAGCTCATGAGCGGAATCACCGGCAATTAAAAACGGTGTATTATTCTGGTCGACTAAAAAACGTTTGTTTGAGCTGGCTTTCAGTGGGTAGACCGGACCACCGCTTGGTGTTGGGAAAGGAGTTGAGGTCGGTGGTTGAGTGGTGGGGGTTGGAGTACGAGTTGGGGTGGGAGAGGGATTTTGAATAGCATTAAGAACAACATTAAAGTCAAACATATTAACAATATTATCTCCATACTGGTTTGCTCCTCCTACCGAACTTGCTGATGCTCCATAGTTTTTAAGAACTATCATAAGATCTTGGGTATCTACCTTACCGTCAAGGTTAGCATCACCATTGCCTATGGGAATGGTTGGAGTTGGAGAGGGACCAGAAAGAGTGAAGGTGAAATAGTTTACGTTTCCTACATAACCATTTGAGGAATTAGTGTCAAACGAGAGCTTTAAGATATGAGGACCTTGGGAAAGGGAAAAAGAGGGAGAGGTAATGGTAGTCCAGGTCTGCCAGCCTCCAGTTTGGGGAATGGATAGGTTACTAGTTACATTTACTCCGTCAACCTCCATATGCATTACTCCTCCACTATTGGTATTGGCTACCCGAAGATCGAGGGTATAGGTACCAGTTTGAGTAACATTAACCGTATACTTTAACCATTCCCCTGCTTGAATCCATCCCACATCATATCCTCCTTCCGTATCTCCCGTTGCCTCAATATCCACTCCTTCATTGGTCCTGTATTGTCCTCCCTGATTGGTTGAGTCTAGATCATGATATGCTACCCCTTCTCCACCATTATCATAGTCTTCAATCTGAATTGTTCCTGGAATATTATGGGGACCGTTGAAGGGAGAACCTGTATAAGGTGTGGGGGATTGGGCGTGAACAGATGAATAAAGAATAAAAAAGAATGAAAAAAGAAAAATAAATTTCTTGATCATTAAAATAATTAAATGATAATTAACAGATAAAATCAAACTAATTTGCCTCCAGTACTAACACCCAATCACCGTCTCCCCCACTGTTGTTGCCCAGAGGAGTAAACTGCCGTGAGCCGGTATTCCCAAAGGGAGATCCTGAAATTGTTGAGTAGGTTCCATTGGTGGGGTCATACCATCGGGCCGTAACTGAAGTCCCCCCTGTCATTTGGACCATATTCACCGTAATCGTCCTACTGGTAGGCATATAGGCGATAACTAACTTTCCATCAGGAGTTCTGGCGGTGGTCAAGTAGTCATTGGTATGCACTGCGCCCGTCGATGAAAAAGTGCCGTACCCTGCTGTTACCACGGTATGGTTCTGGTCTGGGACGAGATTCACCCACTGTCGCGGCGCAAGCAAATTTGTCACATAACCGAATTGCTGCGAACCCGGCGTGTCCAGATTGCTTTTCCAAGAGCCAAGGAATTGCCATGTGTAGTGGTTCCCATAGAGCTGCCCGGTCTCGCCGCTCAAAGCCGACCAATATTCCTGCATTCGTAAAAGCAATGGGCTTCCGTAATCGTTTCCCGTGTTATTCTCAAATTCATAATTGGCTTCGACCATAAAAACCGGCATGGTGGACTGATTGTAGCCATGCAGCACTACCGCATAGGTTGGGTTATAGCTATAAGCCGAATTGAGAGAGACGATTGGCACCCAAGTACTATCGTCCAAAGATGTATCACCGCCGCCAAACTCAATAGTATGAATGTGGTTAGCATCGACGGACTTGATACCGTTTGCCACCGCACTTACATACACATCATTACTTGAGTTTATAGCGTAATCATTCCCACTCATCCAGACGATGTTGGGAAAGTTCTTGTAGCGGTTACCAAGGTATACGCCGTAGTTGTAATCCTTAGTCGTCCCGTTGCTTTGCAGAACTCCCAGCCAACCTCCTGTTTCGATTGGATCCAATATCACCGCCATACCGTATTTGGCTGCCAGATTCATCATGGCATCGGCCCGAGCAAAGTAGGCTTCGTTGGGAGTGGATAAATCACCAGGAGTGGTGAAAGGAGCAATACCGTCATAGGTGTTACCACCATAAGGGCAGCCAGTATAAGACGTGCATAACAAATTGACCCACATGGTATTAAATCCTGCTTTTTGACGGTTTGCTAAAAATATCTCGGCGTCAACCAGTGATAAATTGGCAATCATCGCCTGCGGTGAATCGCCCACCATGAGAAACGGCACATTGTTCTGATCAACCAGATAGCGTTTGTTAGCACTAGCTTTGAGAGGATAGACAGGACTGCCGGAAGGTGTCGGATAAGGAGTCGAAGTAGATGGAATAGGAGTGGGAGTCCGAGTTGGAATCGGTGTCGGAGCAGTCAGGAAATTGATGACGACTTGAGCATCCAGCATATTGATGTATCCATCCTGGTATTGATCAACCGGTAATCCTTGATTCTTTCCATAGTTTGAAAATATGGGTAAAAGATCAGCTGTTGTCACCTTACCATCCCCATTGGTATCACTGTTACCGATTGGGACGGAAGTCGGAGAAAGAGTGACGGTTTGAGTCGTCAAAGTAGCATAGAAAGACCAGTGTGTTACACAACTGTTAGGAGAAGAGGAAAAAGTTGATGGTATTGAACCAAATGGAGTACTGTACCATTTACATATACCTGAGCTAAAATCAGCTTTAAATCCCAAACTATTACTCTCCGGAAAATAAGCCAGCCAATAATCGCCCGGGGATAGGAGAATCGGAGTTGTCACGTTTTGGGTGTTCCAGCCGACTGTTGGAGTAAATATTGCAGTTGACGCCAGTAAAGAATTGGGATTACCTCCTAAATCATTATAGATACCCAGCTGTAAACGGCCACTAGCTACACTTACATAGAAGCTTAAGCTTTGTAAAGTCGCAGTCTGAGTCAAGGAAACTTTTTGGGCAATGACCAGGTTGCCATTTCCAGAATCATCTCCTGTTAAAATATTGGTTTCACCGATATTAATTAAAGTTTGAGAGGTTGGAGATTGAGCATAAACATTGGAGATAATAAAAAAACTAACCAAACCAATGGCTGACAACTTTAAAAGAAACCTGACCATTAATAATAATCTAACAATAAGAGAAGTAAGTATCAAGTATCAAACGATTCGGAGCCATGAAAGAAATATTACACATTAAATGTTTTTACGGTGAGGCTTGAAGAGCAGCGATTAAATTATTCATGTATAAAAGATCACCAACGGCAAAATTTGGAGCATCAATATACTTGGCAATTTCGGAGTAGGGCTGTTTAAGGATGTAAGCTTTAGCTAATAAGTTATCGACATCATAAAGATTTTCTTTAATTCCTTCCTCATGAACCGAGTTAAATCCTTCCTGGAACCAATAAGGAGCAACATAAGTTAGCTCTGTAACGGTGTTTTGAGAAGCTGCCAGAGCATTTTGATTAAGATAGTCTCCCAGCTCGGGAACAAGATAATAAAAGTTACGGCCGATATTGAATTCTCGACAGTGGCTAGTGTAACCAGTGTTAGGAAAGTAGTCAGCGCAATTATTGGGATTAGTTAAACTTGTCGTGTTGAAAACAGCTAAGCTTTGTATCCTTAAACTTTCCAGATGGTTTAAAGAGTTTGTGACCAAAGTTCTTAAGGTAACATCGGTCATATCTTTCCCGGCCAGTTTTTGGAGATTCAAAAAGCCGATAAATCCGGCAATATAGTTGTTAAGCCGCCAGGGAAAGGTCATAAGCATTTGGTCGGACGCCCCTCCAACAGTGCCGTTGCTGGCGGGAGTATCCAGTTTACCTTTTGCTAAGTTGTAAGCGGTTAAGGCGTCTGTCGGAACCAACTGGGCATATTTCCACAAAGGGTAAAAATTAAACTGAGGATAAAGGCTACCAGTATAGGCGCCCCAACTGTCATCGGCATAGTAGCCCTGTGTTCGTTTGGGATCAGCATTCATGTTAGCTTGAACTTCAGGGGGAATGGGAAAAGCTTCTCTGGCTGCTCGTACTCTACCCGACAGCCCAACTGTGTTATCCCATCCTCGCGAAGAATACATTGTGGGGTTAAAGTAATCGGCAAACTCGGCTTTTATGTAATTCAAGAGCTGACCTTTTGCGGTCGGGTCGGAATTAAACACAAACGGGTAAGCCATGGTCAAGGTGTAAAGAGTGTCTCCGGGATTTTCAAAGTAAAACTTCATCTCATTCAAAGCAGCCTGGCCGTTGTTATAGTAGCCAATTTTCAAATCTCCTGCTGCTATCATTTTCTTCAGTTCATTTTCCAACCGGGTGGTTAAATCTGAAGGGATAGGAATAGAACTGTCAGTAACCGCATTTATTCGTAGAGCTCCTTTATTGCCATAGGCCGTTGATGAACTGGAGCCATAAGCAATAATAGCGTTGCTTTGATGGCTAAACAATTTTCCTTGATAAGGAACAATCGGATGGCCGTCACCATGGTTATGGTATACCCCGCTTCGGTTATAGACATATTGATTAGAGCCACCATACCATGCGTCGAGACGGTCAAGTCCTGCAGTTGTGTTGTACCACATTTCGTCATAGCCGGGAGCTTGACCTACTCGACCGATGGAAGGATCCGGAAAGAGAGTGTTACTATAGGTCCACAACGTTCCGCCAGCTTTCGTAAGTACATTTACCCAATCCGCGACGCGATCACAGCAGTTGTTATGATAAATGATGTTTCCGCCCATGGAGTAAGATGCTGGTTCATCCACAGCTTGGCCTAAGCCTTGAAGGCTAAAATAGGGAGTGCCGAATTTCCAGCCCATTTCCAAACCTTGGGCACCCGACAGAGTATAAGCGTTGTTAATATAGATTGTGTTGCCGGCAGAACTGACACTGTCTGGACCAACGACAGGTGGATAGCGGTTTCCGGAACGCGTTCCCAGAAAAGCAAAAGGAGCGTACTGACCGGCGTATTCGGTTCCATCAGCGGCATTGAGAATGAAAGTCGTGCGGCGGTAGGGTTTTGCTTGAAAGTAATTCACAAAAGACGTGGCATCAAGGATGGTTTTGCCGCTAGCCCAGGGATCTCCCCCCAAAGCGGTCGTGGTTGGCAAGGTTGTCCAGCCATAATTATTGGTTAAATCCTGTAGTTCAACATCGGTGTAAGTGTCGGCCACAGCTCCAGTTGCCGGGTTGGTAATGACCGATTGGGTCCCTGGTTTGCTCCCATTATTGTAAGCGGTGGCCCCTGCGAAAATTACGTAGTCTTTCCCACTGGCAGAATCGGTATAAACCACTGGCCAATAGGAATCAAAGCCGGCACTGGGAAGTTTTGAAGATTTCCATTTCAGGGTTCCACTGGAAGCGTTCAGCGCGTAGGCGTAGTTATCATTAGAAGCAAAATAAATTATCGAGTTATCTTTAGAAGCGGCGGCTGAGAGATTAATAGGTCCTTGAGTGGGATAGGACCAAAGCAGTTGCGGGGAGGAACCGTTATCTTGAATGGCATAGAACTTGCCGTCACGGTTACCGATATAGATGATAGGTTTACTAGTATTGGTTAAGACTAAAGGATTGGTTGAGTACCCGGCTCCGGCCCCGTCATAAGACCAGATTTTGGTTCCGGTATCAGCGTTTAAGGCATAAAGCCTCCTGTCCATCCCCCCAACATAGACAACTTTGTTAACTACCGTTGGAGAGTTACCAAGAGGCATTTCCGTATCAAATCTCCATTTGACGTCACCGGTACTGGGATTAAAAGCATACAAGCCTTTGGCTGTTGAAACATAGAGAGTATTGTTGGCCGCAATCACTTGGGAGTTCTGAGGAATATAGGCTTCGATGGGACGATACCAAATAACTTTACCGTTATTGTTGACATCTAAGGCTACTTCTTCTGGTGAAGCGCTAGTTCTTTGGGCATCATGAGCCACAGTTCCCCATTCAAAAGCAGCAGGAGCTGGAGTCGGAGTGGGACCAGAGGGAGTGGGAGTTGGAGTCGAGGTGGAGGTTGGAGAGGGATTGAGAATTGAGGAGATGACAACTGAAAGATCTAGCATATTTATTAGTCCATCCTTATATTGGTCGGTTGGTGATCCTAATGATTTGTTGTAGTTTTGAAAAACAGTAAGTAAATCTTTTGAATTTACTACTCCATCCCCATTGGCATCACCATTACCTATTGATATGGTTGGAGATTGAGCATAAACAGTTAATAGTAAAGAGAGAATAATGAATAAAGATATAGGAAAGATAAAATATCTCATCATTAGATTCACTCTAGCAGTAATCGAAGAAATAATCAAATTAGCACATTCGCAATTATTCGGAAAAGATTCGAATTTATTCGAATGATGTATTCACCTCATCGCCTTTTCCTCTGCTCTTTCATACTCGAAGATCTCGGAAGGTTTAAACCATAAGGGGACTTCGTATTCTGCTTCTTCTAACGAACCGGAAGCATGGACAAGATTTTTGATTGCTCTTTTTCCGGTGTTTGCCAGGTAGGATGAATCAAAAGCCAGGTCTCCCCTGATCGTCCCTGGGGCTGACTGTGACGGTAAGGTGTGGCCGCAGAGTTTTCGCACCAGATCAACTGCATGTGGTCCTTCCAAAACCATAGCCAAAACAGGACTAGAAGTAATATATTTAACCAACCAGCCTCTAATCATCTTTCCAATCTCCAATGTATCCGTAGTTCCCAACAACTTCTTAGGATCAGCTCCAAACTTTTTATAGTTCTCCAAAGTCTTCTCCCCCATCCCCCTTAAGAAAGACTCCCGATCTGCCGGATAATGTTTTCCGGCAAACTCTTCATTAACCTTGACAAACTTTGCAGCAACTATTTTAAGTCCGGTTGCCTCAAATCGCCTAATAACCTCACCCATAAGTCCCCGGGAAACCGCATCCGGCTTTAGGACAACCAAAGTTTTTTCCATATGTTAACTATAATTTACAATGTTAATAAATTCAAGAGTTAACGACAGAACCTACATAGCAATTTAGATTTTAAACTGTCATTGCAAGTCCTTCGATGTCATTGCGAGCGAAGCGAAGCAATCTCAGAATAAACTCCGCGAAGTAATCTCAATAACAAAGAGATCGCTTCGTCCCCCGAATACTCGGGGTCCTCGCGATGACAAAGTGCGTAACTACTGCTAACGATTTAAGAATTCTACTATGCGAAGAGTGCGGATTTTTTGTTCGGCCACTTGCGCGATAATGTTCGTGCAATGCTACCCAACTTTCTCGCATTGGCAGGTAACAAAAAAGACGCACTCAAGCAGAGAAAGCGAGAAAAACTGTATCGAGCTTTCCTTATTTTGAATTTAAATTTGCTGCTCCTGTCGCTAAAACCAATGGACCGGTTTGAATTATTCTGTTCGCAACAGGATCGTAGAGGACTGCCAACTTTGCTTTTTTGTACAACAAAATTATGTCTCCGTTTTTAGCCCCAACCAAAAACGGTTGGTTTTTGGCTTTGTTAATATCGGTAATTCTAACATATTCGGGCTCTTCTCCTTGAGGCAAATTTGTCAGATCAGAAACTCTTTGCAAAAGAGGTTTTTGGTTGGATGTCGTTGAAGGTATGACTATCTCAGCCTGCAATCTCTTATACTGAATATAAAAATATAAGCCAATCGATAAAATAACTAAAACCAAAATCGTCAAACCTAAATAAATAGTTTTTTTATTAATCTTTCTCATCTTAATATTTTACAGGACTTACGTACTTTGTCATTACGAGGAGCGAAGCGACGAAGTAATCTCATCATTAAAGAGATTGCTTCGCTTCACTTCGTTCCGCTCGCAATGACAGTCTAAACAATAATTAACTGCGTAACTTCTGATTTTAAACTAAATTTATTGACCAACTACAACGAGGATATCTGCTTGAGGTTTCTTTTCTCCATCGGGAAGAGTAGAACTTTTTCCTTTTAAAAGAGTTGCCACCTGATCCACTACACTCTTATTATTTCCAGTAAGATCAATAACTAATGTTTCTTTATAGTTTTTATATGTGTTACCTATTTCAGCAATTTCAACGTTGGTAACATTTCCACTGATTTCGCTTGCCGTTTTCCCTGCCAAATCAGCTATTTTTGTTCCATTATAAATGGCAACTTTAATTTTTTTTGGCTGTTGACTCATGGAAGGAGAAGGTGAAACATTACTGTTATTGACACTAATCGGAGAAACTTCAATTATTTTATTTGTGCTTGGTCGATATAAAATGGCCATCCTGTTCTTTTCATATATTAAGACCTTATCGCCGTTCTCTGCATTAGCAAAAAATGGCTGACTTTTTAGTCTATTTTTGTCTGTTACGGTAAGAGGAGTGGGATCTTCGTCCTTCGGAAGTTCCATCAACTTACCAACGGCACTTACCAAGATTTTCACCTCGGCTTTAGTTGTTTCTTGCGGATTCTGTAGTAATTTTTTTGCAGACTGATATTTTTGATAAAAATAAATTGTTGAGGACAAAGAAACCAGTATAACTAAGATTATCAATGAGAGAATAATAACCGGCCTTTTTTTTAATATCTTTTTTTTAACAGTTTGCAACTTCATGCCTTATAATTATAATGACTATACTATAATTAAGTCAAGAAAATCATGATAAAACTTGTCAAATCAACCTTCTATAAAGAATTAGAGACAAAAAAAGCTATTGTTGAGTTTATAAAATCGGCAAATCAACTAAGCTTCGGTCAACGATGTGAACTTTTTGAAAAAAATTTCTCCGGATATCAGGGAAGAAAAAACTGTGTATTTTTAAACAGCGGAAGTTCGGCAAATCTGGCAATAATTCAGGCGCTTCTGAATCTGGGAAAAATAAAAAAGGGAGACTTTGTAGGTTTCTCGGCAGTCACCTGGTCAACTAATGTGATGCCTCTGATTCAACTCGGTCTTCAAGCTGTACCAATCGATGTTGAGCTGGAAACGTTAAACGTCTCAAGCCGAACTTTAAAAAAGATACTTTCAAAATATCCGCTCAAAATGGTTTTTCTGACAAATTTACTTGGCCTATGTGATGATATAGATAAGATCCAGGATATATGCAATAAAAAAAATGTTATTTTAATCGAAGACAACTGTGAAGCACTAGGTTCTATTTATAAAGGAAGAAAGCTGGGAAACTTTGGTCTGGCAAGCACTTTTTCTTTCTATGTTGGCCATCACCTATCAACCATAGAAGGTGGAGCTGTTACAACGGATGACGACCAGATCACCACCATGCTTCGGATAGTCAGAGCCCACGGTTGGGACAGGAATCTCAATCTTGCCAAACAAAAAAATCTAAGAAAAAAATTTCAGATCAACTCCTCTTTTTACTCCCGCTATACCTTTTATGATCTCGGCTACAACTTTCGACCGACTGAAGTTGCTGGATTTTTAGGGAATGTTCAACTGAAATATATTGACGAGATAGTTAAAAAAAGAAATAGAAATTTTTTAATCTTAGCTAGTAAAATTTACAAAAAAACCAATAAATATTATCCGATAAAGTATAAACACATGGATTTTCTTTCAAGCTTTTCAATACCTATAATCTGCCGTTCCAAGAAAATCAAAAGCGATCTT
Source organism: Candidatus Roizmanbacteria bacterium (assembly GCA_963845895.1). Classification (GTDB taxonomy): domain Bacteria; phylum Patescibacteriota; class Microgenomatia; order UBA1406; family GWC2-37-13; genus CAWJTN01. Next base: position 792,624 of record CAWJTN010000001.1, on the reverse strand, counting down.
GTCAAAAGATGCAACTGGAAAATTGAGATCAGACCGATCGTTGGAGGAGATATGACCAAGCAACCCTTTTTTGAAAAATACATGAAGAAATATCAAGATGTTTTAGGCAATTCTAATGCTAAGCTTATCCATGAACAAGGTCTTTATTTTGGAAATAATCCAGAACTGACATCTAAAGAAATAAAAGAAATTCTTAAGGTTTTTACTTAGTGAAAACAGCTAAAAAATCTGCTATTATCTTCTCAAATTAAAACTGATTCAAAACCTACTTCTATTTATGACAGGTGGCCCCGCTCAGCGGGGACAGAATCTAACAAGATCAGAGGTTTTGAAATAACCTTTAAATATGTTTAACTTTTGGAAAGGAAAAAAGGTACTTCTTACAGGTGGTACAGGATTCATTGGGTCAAACCTTGCCAGACTTCTTTTAAAAAAAGGGGCGGACGTAACAATTACAACGTTCCGAGGCAACCTCAAGAATATTTTATCCCTAAAAAAGGATTTAAGAATAGTTAAAACTGATCTTTCCAACTTTACGAATGCTGTTTCGGTAACAAAAAATAAAGAAATTGTCCTAAATCTAGCGGCTCATGTTGCTGGCATCCAATATAATTTAAAACATTCAGGTACGATGCTCAAAGACAATCTAGAAATAACTGAAAACATGCTTGAAGCTGCAAGAATTAATCATGTTGAACGACTTTTGCTGATGAGCTCTGTCTGTGTTTATTCTGAAGACTGCACTACTCCAATAGAAGAAGAATATGGATTTGTAGGTCAGCCGGAAAAAACAAACTTCGGCTATGGTTGGGCTAAAAGAGTTACTGAAATTATGGCCAAAACATATTCAGATCAATTTGGCATGAAAATTGCAGTAGTTCGTCCGACAAATGTTTACGGTCCAAATGATAAATTTGATCCTAGAATATCCCATGTAATTCCATCTTTAATTAGAAGAGTTTTTAATAATGAAAGTCCTTTGAGGGTCTGGGGTTCAGGAAAACAAATCAGATCCTTTATCTTCGTTGAAGATTTGACCGAAGGATTACTAAAAGCAGTTGAAAAATATTTTTTTGCCGAACCGATAAATTTAGCATCAGACGAAAAAATAACGATCGCTAATCTTGCAAAAATGATAGTAAAATTGTCAGGTAAAAAAACTAAAGTTTTATTCGACAAAAGCAAACCTGACGGACACCCAAGAAGAATAATCTCTACAAAAAAAGCCAAAGAAAAAATTGGTTTTATAGCAAGAACTCCGCTCAATTTTGGCTTACAAAAAACCATTGAGTGGTATAAAGAAAATTATGATTAAATCAACTCTCATTATCTTAACCCGCAATGAAATCTCTGGTCTCAAAAAACTCATAAAAAAAATCCCTTTCTCTAGCGTTGATGAATATTTTGCTGTAGACTACAACTCAACCGACGGAACCGTTGAATTTTTTAAAAAAAATAAGATACCCATTGTTAAACAAAAAAAACCCGGACGTGCGGAAGCTTTTAGAATTGGTGCAAAAAAAGCAAAAGGAGACATTCTAATTTTTTTTAGTCCAGACGGCAATGAAAACCCAGCTGATATTCCAAAATTGATTAATATTTTGACTAAAGGTTATGATTTGGCAATCGCTTCGCGTTTTAAAAAAGGATCAAAAAACGAAGAGGATCACAAGCTTTTGAAGTTTCGCAAATGGGCAAACCAGGGATTTACGTTGCTAGCAAATATCTTGTGGAATAATTTTTTGCTAGGTGGCACGAGTGGAAGGGCTCCCGACAGCGCGCAACGAAGTGAGCACTGGCGGGAGGGAAACTCGGGACAGAATCTAGCAAAAAGTTCAATTACCGATTCTATAAATGGTTACCGTGCAATTAAAAAAAGTTCCTTCAACAAACTCCATCTTGATGCGGAGGGTTTTGCCATCGAGTACCAGATGACGATCCGTGCTTTAAAATTAGGATTAAAAATCGCTGAAATCCCAACAGTTGAAGGACAAAGAATTGGAGGTAAGAGCGGAGCATCTGCAATTCCCACCGGCTTAAAATTTATCTATTATCTTTTAAGGGAAATCGTCATTGGTAAAAATTTTTAGAATGAAAAAGCAAAATAAAATAATCGGCATTATCATGATACACAACGATGGTAAATTTGTTCCTAAATTGTTTAAATTACTTCCTAAGAAATCTTTCTATAAGATTATTGTTGTAGACGACGGCTCCACCGATAACTCTGTTGAAATAGTAAAAAAATTAGGATTGAAAGTTTATTCGCACTCACACTTAGGTTATGGTGGTAATCTCAAATATGGCTTAAAAAAAGCCCTAAAACTTGGAGCAGACTATATGGTAGAAATACATGGAGATGGCCAATACGAAATTTCAAAAATATCTGAAAAAGTAAAGATTATGCAGGAAAAGGGACTGGATCTCTTGTCAGGATCTCGATTCATTACTCCGAATCAAGCTTTAAAAGATGGGATGCCTTTACACAGATTTATTGCCAACGTCATCTTAAGTCATTTAGACCGTCTTATCATTGGCGTCCCCTTAACTGATTTCAATGACGGATTTAGAATTTATAGTAAAAAATTAGTAAAAACTCTTCCATTGGATAAAATGAGCAATGAATTTTATTTCAGCTTGGAAATAATCATTCAATGTCTTAACCACAATCTAAAAATTGGCGAGGTTCCCGTTCGTTGTTACTACAACAAACCGCACACGTCTGTAAATTTTGTCCAGTCTTTTTTATTTGTCATCTGGAATTTCTTCATACTGCTTAAAATCTATCTCAAAAATCTGTTAAACCATCGATAGTTAACCTTCCTAAGTAAAAATGAAAAAGTTACGATACATATGAGACTTTTGGGAATTTCATTTAATCTCTATGAAAGGGTCTCTAGGAGTCTCAACTTCGTATCAGGATTTGTTTATGGACACGCCTCTGTATAATGGGCGAATGAGAAGATCAATACGCTCTGTTTTGTTTTTCAGCAAGTCTCAAATGGCTGAGACTAGGTTAAAGATTATCGAGTTTCATGGTAAGTATGGAACAAGGGCAACCGTTGAAGCCTTTGAGATCTCCAAGCCAACAATATACCGATGGAAGAAAACACTTAAAGATAATTTGGGTAGACTTGAAAGTCTAGTACCAGCTTCGAGGTCTCCTAAAAGAAAAAGGGTCATGAATACTAACTTTAAGATTATCGAATTTATCAAATCACTTCGGGAACAATATGGCCATCTAGGCAAAGAAAAGATTAAACCACTACTTGAAGAATATTGCCTAAAAGAAAATATTAAGTCAATCTCAGAGTCAACTATTGGAAAAGTTATTAAGCGCCATAATCTCTATTCCAAATCAAGAAGAATTTACCATAACCCGCTTCATCGTCATTCTAAAGCGAGGCTATCATACAAACTAAAGGTTAAGAAATCTCCTAAACCGATAGGAGTTGGTTACATTGAGATTGATACAATTGTTAAGTTTATCCATGGCATTAAGCTATACATCCTAAATGCCGTTGACGTTAACCTCAAATTCCAATTCTCCTACGGCTACATCAGACTCAACAGCCAAAACAGCTTAGATTTTATGAGGAAGCTTGAGTTAGTTTATCCTATCCTAAACAAGATACATACAATTCAAACAGATAACGGTCTTGAGTTTATGGGAGACTTTGATGATTATCTTAAAAGAAAAAACATTAAACATTTATTTATCTATCCGAGATGCCCAAAAATCAATGGTTTTGTTGAACGCGCCAACAGAACCCTACAAGAAGAATTTATTAATGGTCATGAAGAATATGCACTTGACGGGATAGACGAATTTAATTCCCGTTTAATGGATTATTTGGTCTGGTACAATACTAAACGAGTTCATAAGTCACTTAACAATGTTTCACCAATTAACCATCTGTTAAAAATTTTACCTCCAGAGTCTCAAATGTATGTGACTTATACAAAAAATTGTTATTTCTGTCATGATCGACTATAATTTAAAAAATGTTTGTCTTTGTTCCTATTTTAGCATGGTTTCTTATTTTTATCTTTACTCTAAAAGATCTACCAATATTAAAAAAATCTGACATCAGGGAACGAATCCTCTTAAGCGTCATAGTCTGGGGAACACTCGTAATAATTTTCACAGAAGTGTTGAGTTATTTTAATTATTATAATTTCCAAAGTCTTCTTTTTATTTGGACTATTGTTATCTGTATTTTGGTCATGGTCATTTTTTTGATTTCAAGGATTGAATATATCAACCTTCACCCAATTATTTTAAATTTTCAAAATTTTTCCGATTTAGCTAATAAACTTCTGCTACCTGTTTTCGGGATAATTTTGCTTGCAGGATTATTAGCCCTTTTTACTGCTCCAAACAATCCTGATGCCATGAGTTATCACTTGGCAAGAATTGAACACTGGATACAAAATCAAACTGTTGCCTTTTACCCAACAAATATTGTCAGGCAAAACTATATGGCTCCCGGCGCAGAGTTTATTGTTGCCCAATTCCGAATTTTTAGTGGTGGAGATAGATTATCGAATGCAGTACAGTGGATGTCTCTTATCGGTGTCATCTTAGGGATAAGTTTAATTACAAAAATTATGGGTGGTAACTATCTTACCCAGATTTTTTCAATAATCTTTACAGTAACTATCCCTATGGGTATCTTACAAGCCTCTAGCGCCCAAAATGATTTGGTTGTCTCGCTTTGGTTGGTCTGTTTTATTTATTTCGGTCTCTTGTCAGCTAAAACAGAAAAAATTTACCATTATATATTTTCCTCTCTTTCATTAGGATTAGCTCTTCTTACCAAAGGGACCGCTTATACTTTTGCTTTACCTTTTCTTATTTGGTTCCTGTTTGTTTTGTTTCGAAAGAATAAAAAAAGTTTGATAATTTATTGTTTAACAATTTTTTTATCAGTCATTTTACTTAATTTAGGTTATTATCTTCGTAATATAAATTTTTATGGAGTTCCGATAGGCAGCTCTTATAATCATCTAAATTCCAATATTTCATTAATTGCTGGCCTGTCAAATATGATAAAAAATACCAGCATGCATTTTTGGCTACCAAGTACTGTTGTAAATACTTTTTTTTATGATCTGGTAATTAAAATTCATAAAATTTTGGGCATAAGTGTAAATGACCCGTCATTAAACTGGTACAATGCTCGCTTTTCTTTCTTTTCCATAATACCAGACGAAAATATCGCCATCAACCCTCTTCATTTATTTATTATCTTTATTACCTTGTTCTTTTATCTAATCAAGAGACTTAAACTTTCAAGAGGATTTATTTTAAGTTTAATCTCGGCTTTATTTTTATTTTCTTTATTATTACGCTGGTCAATATGGAACTCTAGGTATCATCTCCCCTTGTTCATCATCTGGTCAGTGCCTGTCGCTTTTTTTTGGAACAATATTAATCAAAAAATTACAATGATAGTGATATATTTATTGTTAATTACGTCTTTATACTATCTTTTTTTCAATAATTTGAAACCAATTATTTCATCAGACAGATCTATTATAAATATTCCCCGAGATGTCCAATATTTTAACGGAAGATTTCCCGAATATTTTTATGCTTCTCGGACTGTTAACGCAATAATGAGTCATGAATATGCAAATATTGGCTTTATTGTCGATGATGAATTTCGAGTCGAGTATCCCTTTATTGCCTTGCTAAGGAATTCGAATTACAAATTTAGGATAGAGCATCTTGAAGTAACAAATAAATCTTCTACTCTAATAAGAAAAAAATTCACACCTGATGTAATCCTTTATATTGGGAGTGATAAGAAGATAATAACCAAATACTCTAATATTCTGAAAGTCCCTTTAATAGTATTAAACTAACTTATGTCAAATGTCCTTCACAAGTATTCCCGTTATTATTACTATTCGTTCCATCAGGACATGTTGTATTTGACCAAATGATTCCTGTTCTTATTGAATTGGTGAAAATTGCGTAAATAAGATTTGTATTTGTGAAATTCACATTAGTTAAGTTTGCATTAGTAAAATTGGCATTATCAAAATGAATATTATTACTTAAATCTACATTACTGAAATTTGTATTTGAAAGATTAGTCCCCCCAAAGGAACTCGTATTTAATGGTGTTGTTATTGATGTAAAGTTCACTCCAGATAAATTCGCGTTGTCAAAGGTGACACTATTAATACTTGTCGGTAATATTACGTTAGATAAATTTGAATACGTAAAATCTGTTTGGTCGATGTGCACAGATGAGAGGTCTTTGTTGGAGAAATTGGAATATCGAACGGTCCCTCCAAAACTTGTACCATTAAGAATAGCCGTCGTAAAATCTGTATTAACAATGTGACTCGCTGGGAAAATAGCGTTCGAAAAGTTTGTATTTTTAATCGAAGTTTTATCAAAGCTTGCTCCTGTAAAGTTGCTGTCGGTAAAATTTCTTTCATCCAAATTTCTGAATCGGAAATCCGAATTAGACAAATCTGCGTTTGTTAAATCGTCAATCAATACCCCTAAACCTGGAGCACCTTGCTTATTCCAAGCTAAAGGAGTTTCACTGCTAGAACAATCCCCACTAGACGATACAATACGAATAGAGCCATTATTATTTTTTACACATGAATGAATCAGATTAGCATCTCCTATTTGAGCAACTACAGAAGTAACAATTTGAGCTATGAAAATCCCGCTAAGAAATGCAATTATTACAGGAAAAAATTTTCTCGTATATAAATTGTATAATCTTTTGAAAATAAAAAGTCAAGTGTTTTTTACACCTATTTACCCGTTATTTGCCGTATAAGGTAAAGTAAGTAACTTTTATACGCACATTGGCCCATTTGGAATATATGGCATAATATTTTGGAGCATCTTTAAAACAGGAATCACACATGATTACTACATCTGGTTTAAACTGACTCATTTTTGCCTCTGATGTCTTATTTCTAACGTCAACATGCTCTATTCTAAAATCCTTAACTCCCCTATCTTTTAGGTATACCCATAAAGGATACTCAAAATAAAATTCCTCAAAGTTTAGTCCGATGTTTCTATAGTTTCTCTTTTTTATCTCATCGGCCAACTTCTTATTGCTCACTACATAGAGAGGATCGGAATAACCACTGAAATACTCCTGTTCTCTATCGAATTTTTTAAATAGCGAATTATCCTGATTAAAAATTAGGTAAAAGAAAGCGACGCTGATGATCGAAATAAAATAAATTTTAGTAAATTTCCTGTCAATGATCTTCTCTAGACATAACCCAGCTAAAGGAGAAAGAGCCAAGAAAAGAGATATATAGTATCTTGTATTAAAATTTGTCCAAACAATAAAAAAATTTAAAAATAAAAAGCCCAGGCCGGCAGCCAAAAAATATAATTTCAAAAAAATTTTTTTTCCAAAGGTAAAAATCATATAAAATAATATTCCAATTATTGCCAAAAAATGAAGTGTGTTTACCATTGAATCATCATTAATAAAAAATCCTAACCCCATAAAATCTTTTATCGTCGGATTGGAAAAATTGCCGGAAAATATCGAAGAAACAATAAAATAATATACGAGCTTAATAATTACGTTTAGAAATTTTAAAGGTGAGAAAAGTTGGTACATAAACTCGCTGAAAATATTGATAATAGTTCTGCTGAAAGATAAATCTGTATTCGCTACATTTATGCTTGATATCTCTCCCAATGGTTTTCCAAATAAAAGTAGATTTCTTATATAGAAAGGAGCATTGATTAAAAGTACTATTAATAGTGTTAAACCAAAATATAGGAACGTTTGTTTTACATTTTTTTTCAGCAACATAAAGAAAAATACGATTAGAAACGCCGCTCCAAAAAAGTAAGTTGAAGATTTAGTAAAAATACTTAACCCTAGTGCAGCAGCTCCTAAAAAGATAGTGGTAAATGAGTAATTTTTTAGTAGTGCTTTAGAGAAAAAATAGACAAAAGTTATGAACCAAAAGGCAGCAACATAGTCGTTTTGGGCACTATTCGATTCTAAAACACCTATTGGAAGAGTGGCGGCAAATAATACTGCCAAGAACTGGCCTTTGCGTCCAACTCCAATCAGCCTGGCCATGAGATACACAGCTACAAGGCTGCCTATCATACTAAACCATTGGATCAGATTGACAAAAGAATCATATCTTGTCAAAAGTAGAACATGTAAGGCGATATACTCTGCTCCTGGCGGATAGACATCTTGTCTTAAGATATGAGTCGGATAAAATGCTACCGATTGATTTTGTATCCAGTGCATTACCCTAGCCAAGTGATAAGCCATCGCGTCTGGATTGTTTGGAGGAAATATCAAACCTAAAATAAAAGTGACGGCCAAAATGAAGACCAGTAAGATAGCTAAAAGTTTATAAAAATTATTCAGGTCTTTATAAAAAGAAAAGTTAAAAGTCGACTTAAAACCTCTTCTTCTATTTATTAGCAGTAATAAAATTGAACTTAGAGAAATCAACAACCAAGCTATGCCAACGGAGAAAGTATTTAGACTGTTAAATAGTGACAATAGCTCCGTAACAAAAACAAGAATCAGCAGCCAAAAAATACTTGCAATCAATACCGCTTCCAATTCCGGATAGTCTTTTTTCCTTTTATTGAATAGAAAGTTAAAATTGACAAATATTAGTAGCCATGATAATGGTAAAAGAAGAATGAGCATACCTTAAATTCTAACATGAATACTCTATAATATGAGTTATGTCTAGGATAGGTCTGGTTTTTTTAATTGCTAGTTTAGTATTAAACTTTGCTCTCATCTTTTTTATTATCAACAAGCCTCCTTTATCAAAAGAAAATAGGTTATCGAATACAGACTTTCTTTACCTGTCCCCACGAATATTTGCTGAAAATCAAAATGACATTCTTATCAATTTTGTCGCTCTTAGAAATAATCTGACGAACTATGGAAAAGACAAATCTGACCTGGGAATCTATTTTGAGTATTTACCTTCTGGCGTTTCCATTGGTGTAAATGGGGCAAAATCCTACGTGCTTGCCAGCCTTTTAAAGGTACCTTTAGTTATGGCAGTTTACAAATATATTGAAAAAAATCAGATGTCTATGAACGATGTCTTGACGGTGAAAGACGAAACTATTGACAAAAATTTCGGCGACTTCTGGAAGAAGGGAGCCGGCGCGAAAATAAGAGTAAAAGATGCAATAGATCTGGCTCTGACAAAATCAGACAATACGGCAGCTAACGTTTTGTTTGATGCTTTACCAGCGGGTTCTTTGGAAGATGTATTTGATTCTCTCGATATTCTAAAGGATCGAGAGGAAGAAAATACCGTTGTGACTCCAAAAAACTACTCATCAATTTTAAGAAGCCTCTATCTTTCATCCTATCTAGATGAAAAATACTCTAACGAAATTCTTGATCTTTTAACCCAATCTTCCTTTAATGACAAGTTGGTGGCTGGAGTAGGCAAAGATGTAAAGGTGGCTCACAAAATTGGCGTTTACAACCCGGACAGTCCAAATAGCTCAATCTATACCGACTGTGGCATTGTTTATCTCCCTAAAAGACCTTATATACTTTGTCTCATGAGTCGAAACATCGAGACCTCCGCTCGGAATGAGATGGAAAGCGTGTCGACAATGGTTTATGACTACGTCTTAAATTATAATCAGCAATGAAAAAAAATTTAACTCTCCTTTTATCTGTAATCATCTTCATTTTGTCTGTTGCTTTTGGCCTTCAATTGATTATTAAAAACCCTTTATCTAACGACTCTTATCTTCATATGGGAGTTGGCAGGTTTATCATCGATAACAAAAAGATACCCTCACACTCTGACGTTTCTTATAAGCAAACACAGCCTTCACTTGAATTTATTGACCACAGTTGGGCTTCAGATATTGTAATTTATCTAGTAGGACGAACCGGCACACTGGCATCAATTTTTTTAGTTTCTCTGATGCTTTTGCTCTCTTGTTTTATACTTTTTAAAATCTTAAATGAGCTTGAAACAACTACTTTTATGCGTTTTTTTACCATGTCTATAGCCCTACTTCTGGCGCCTGTTTTTTTTAAACTCCATCCGTTCATTTTTGCCATTCCTATACTGCTTCTTATGTTATACGTCTATTTTTCTTGGAAGAAAAGCTACGGCAACAGTCTTTTTTATCTGCCTTTTTTATTTATCCTTTTTGCAAATTTTGCTGGCGGTTTCATCTTTATTCCTGTTTTTCTTTATATTCTTATTAATCTGATTGAGGTGGTAAACATACTTTTTACTAAAATAAGCTGGAACAAACTCTTGCAATTAATTGCCTTAACGTTCGTATCTTTTTTAGCCACACTTTTAAACCCCAATTTCGAGCGTATCTGGGTCTATTTTTTAACTTATCTTGTAGTTACCTCATATCCTGGTAAGTTCTTTAGCCAGCTACCAGGGGCCCTAAAACTTATCAACCAAAACTATCTGAAACAGTCTATTCCTTCTACTCTTTATGTTTTTTTTGTTGTTTATCTGTTCTTTATTTTTTCTTTGCTAATTATACTGCTGGTTAGGGAAAGGAAGAAATTCTTGAAGCTTTTTTTTGATCAGATTCCTTTCCTGCTTTTTTTTCTTTTTGCTATAAAATCGGTTAGGCTGGTCCCAATGGTTGTCTTTGTGACGGCTCCTCTTTTTGCCATACTCGTCACTTTTTTATCTAAAAAAATAAAGTATTTTGATCTTGCTTTCATAACTATTCTTTTTTTAACTCTACTTTTTTTGTTTATCAGTCCTCCCAACTATCCCCAATTTGATCCTCCAGTTAAACAATTGGAAGTTATCAAAAAATATAATCTTCCAGACAATATCTTGTCTTCTTTTGATATCACCGGTTATCTTTACTATAAAAACTATCCCGACAGGACTTGGCTAGACGCACAGGATGACCTTTTCGACGAAAACGACACCATAAATCTTTACACCTACGTTCTTCCGCTGGATAAGAATAGCTTGAATAATCTTATTCAAAAAAATAACATTAAAACTATCTTAGCGGCAAAAGATACCGGTGGTCTGGTTTCTCCTCTTAACGATCTTAAAGATCAGTGGTCACTTTTGTATTTTGACTATAGTGGCTTTTTGTATGTCAAAAAAGATTCTGTGCCAGCAAGTTTTCTTGACAAATATGCCTTAGATTACATCGATATTTCCCAGAATCTGGGATTTGACTCAAAGAAAGCGAATGAAACCGCGAAACAACTTGAAAGTTTCATCGTCCGTTACCCAGAAAGTGTCTTAGCAAAGGGAGAACTGGCCTCAATCTACCGGATTCAGAATCGATACGACTTGGCAGAACAAACTTTAGATAAAATTCCAAAAAATAGATGGAACTTTATTGTTTATACCGAGATGGGGAGAATAAAAGCAGCCCAAGGTCTGTGTTTTTCAGCGGAAGAATACTTTCTTGACGCTCTCAAACAAAGGTATGAACAAAACTACTCTCGCGCAGTCTTAGATCTGGCCGTTCTCTATGCGAGCTGCCTAAACGATAAGGAAAAAGCTAAACATTATTTTCAAAGGTACAGCTCTTTTCCCATCACATCCAGCGAACATGAATTCGTCCGTGAGCTTATGGATAAATTTGATATAAAGTTAGATCAATAGATATGTCTGCCGAATATTTTTTGGCCGTTTTTTTGCCTTGGCTTATAACCATTGCCCTGATCATAACTATCCTCGTATCTTTATTAATACTTCCGCAACTAATTTTTTCCTTTTTTAAACTTCCTAAACGAGTCACGCTGTTACTCGCAGCTTTCATCCTTGCAGGAGTGCTTGTAAGATATTTCTGGACTCCATTTACCCATCGAATCTATTATGACGAAGACAGATACCTGACCTATTCTGTCACCTTTGCCCGCTTCGGTGAAGCCAAGTCTATCTTGACGGCTACAAGCAAGAAATTGATTGAGGGATTTCCCGATCAAACGGTTAGGTTAACTGTTCCTATAATTAATGCCTGGAATTTCAAACTCTTCGGCTACAATGAGTATAATCTTTTTGTCGCTGCAAAGCTTATAAGCAGTCTTCAGATAGTTTTTATCTTTATCTTCTGTTGGCTTTTTTTTCAAGATTATTTTATCGCCCTATTTTCTGCTTTCGGTATGGCCTTTTTGCCCACTCCTGTTTTCTTTGCTACCTCTCTAGGACTTGATTCTTACTTCCTCACATTTGCTCTTTTAGCCGTCGTGGCAACCTGCTGGTATGCAAAACATCCGGACGTTAAAAGTGGTATCTTACTTATCTCCTCTATTTTTTTGCTCCTCTGTGTCAGACTCGAGGCTTTTTTATTTCTACCAATCTTTGGCTTAATTTTCATTTCGCTTCGAAACGAAAATAAAAAACCAGGAAACTTCCGAATAAAATTGAATCGACTAGATTTTATTTTCGGCTTTATTCTTCTAATATCAATTTCGGTTCGAGCTCTAGCTTCAATTTCTGTAATTGGTAAACAATGGTGCTGCGCAGAGGCCCTTCCACTTGAAGCATTTTATCCAAGTTATTTTATCAGGAATCTGTTACCAAATATTTTTAACTTATTTAATAGGAGAGAGTTTCCTTTCTTTATTTCTCTTCTTGCACTCATTTCTCTGGTCAAAATGGAAAATAGAAAGATCTTACTTTTAGCTATCTGGCTTGTTGTTTTTTTTATAGTCTACTCTTCATACTATGCTGGTATGTTTTTTACTTTGGAATTCTCAGGATCCTACGGGAGATTTTTTTTAATTCTTATTCCTCCTCTGTTAATTCTTTCCGGTATGTCCTTAAAAGAAGTGGTCCAGAAAAAGAAGTGGCCCTATAGATTATTACTCATATTAATTTTTTTAACTCTAATACCAACAATAATTAAATATAGATCGATGATCTCGACCTCAGCCTACTTCAATTTAGTTGAGATTGTACCGGTGGTCAATCACGACTTTTTAGCCAACTATATTATCCCCAACACACCTTCAAACTCGATCATTATAAACAATATTACGGCCTATACTCTCATGAAAGATCGATCTACTACTTTTTTATCTACTTTTTTAAATGATAAAACTACCCAAGACTTTGTAGTCAATTCTTTAAAAAAAGGTATTCCTGTCTACTCACTTCCTCCTCCGCCTGAATGTAAACAATTTCCTCAGGAGTGCGAAACCGTAAATAAACTGTTTGACTTTAAACCTGTAAAATTAAACAAGAAATATCCTTATGATCTTACTTTTGTCAAGGTTGAACTAACAAAATGAAGTTATTCTGGTGGACTCGGCGTGGGAGTGGAGGTACTTTCCGGTGTAGGACTGGGAGCTGTTGAAACTGTAGTTGGTGTTGGTGGTATCGGTGTTGGAGTTGCGCTAATTTGAATTAAGGTCGGACTAGGTGTTGAAACATTTATATTCAATTGTTTTAACATTTCGTCAGTCGACTGACTTTGGCTTGTTTTCGCATCCTTTACCGATACTGCACTCCAGGAAAAGGCTATATCGTATGGGGCTAATTTATTGAGAAGAATGATAAATCCTTGAGTATTTTTTCCAGTTATTAAAAACTTTAGATCAGAACCCAAAAGATCATTAGCCAACTTATCTTGACAGCCTGAAATTCCAAGGCTGGCAACACAGTCTCCGTTTATCACCCTTTCTTCAAAAGTTTTCTCCGTCAGTTTTGGCACCACTAGATTAACATTTACGATTGGTTCCGTTCTATATTCATGATCAAAGGTGACATCTACAAACCTGCTACCCCCTTTTATGACAGCGTATCCTCCTGTGTCATTATTGAACTCAACACTGCCTGTGAACTGGACATTTTTCTTGAAGACTACATCGTTTAAGAAACTCACCAAGTTGTCGAAATTGACCGAGTCAATAAATTCAACTGGTCCCTTGAAGACGACATCCTTCATGAAGTTGCTTATATTTGTAAAGATCGACGGTGATCCTTCAAGATTGGCTGAAGATGTCGACACTCCCTGAAAGTCTGTATTTAAGCTAGCTTGAGGGGTTGACTCAGATGCATCAAGTGTGATCTGATCTCTTTGAGCAAGCAAAGCAGTGTCTCCCTCATCGCCCAAATAATAACCTACATTTATATCAACCATAATATATTTTATACAGTAGTTTTTATCAGTTGTCTCATCACAAGTTTTTCCGTCCCAGTCCTCCATTGCCGTACCGATTATTTTACCCGGATCTTTTGCTTTCATGCCGACTCCCGGAATATCCGACGAGGTGATCGGATCTCCTATTTTGATTGGACCACCATTAGCGTTAACTTTTACTTTAACTCTTCCAGCCACCGAAATCGTTGTTGTCCTTGAGTCAACCTGTCCAATTATTAAGCTTGACTTGTCTGAAATTACACCCAAAAGTCTTCTGTCGTTTGGTCTTTCTGCCAGTTTGGCATAGCCCGGTTGAGTATCCAGAACAACAATGTCTCCTGGACCTGTATTATCTTTATCAGCCACAATATAGTTTTCCGCCAGATCAGCTCCAATCACCGGATCATAGGCGGGAAGCGGTGCAGGTTGAGTATCTCCTCCTTCAACTAACGGTTGACTTGTGACTCCTCCCAAAGGATCATCCTGGACAAATGCATAAAAGTCGATAAAAGCCGTCCAGATTGTTCCGTTAGTACTATTCACAGGTTTATTAAACCACATATTAGGACGCAGCATTGATGTTGGAATTGCTGCATTATTGGTGCCTGTAATCCCACTTCCACACTCTGTGGGGTTGCTTCCGTTTGAACTATCAGCATCTATGAAAAAGTGTAAACCACCAGTAGCGTTAGTGCTTGTATCTCTTGCCTCAATCCTCATTAAAGCCCAGTGAGGTGCCCAGGTGGTACCGTTAGTGCCACTGCCCGTGTATGTCTGGTTTGCTGGGTTTTGGCCACAGACAGCAGCAGCTCTGTTTGTTCCAACAGCCGCCATACCAATCCACTGGGTTCCTGCAATGGCACTGGTTGCTGAACTCAGACTGGTTGAATCATTGTTTGAAAACCATATCCCTCCCAACGGCGAAGCTTCAGTCTCTACTCCTCTGTATCCTTGTGTTAGATTGTCAGCCCCATAATACATGAGGTTGTAACTGTAGGAATTAGTGTAAGCTGAAGACATTCTTACTTTGTAATACATAATAAACTTGTTGACGACCTGTAAAACGCCGCGTGTATTTGTACCACCAGCAGCAGCAAGATCATCTACCAACCAACACCAAGGCGCATATGTAGCCTGGGTTATATTTGTTCGTGTGTTTGTATCTAAAACTACCTGTAAAACCCCGTTTATATTGTAGGTACTGGTATCGTTTTGGTAGATGTTGCAGCCGTACGACGCGTTTGTCGCTCCACCCGTCCCAGCCTCACCAAAAGCCAGCTCTGTATAATCACCAAGCCTGCTTGTTGCGCTGACTGCGGCTGCTGCAGTGTTTCCAGCTGCTCTCTGTTGTGTAAAATTATCCTCAAAAAAAGATCCATCTATATTAATAAATCCATTAGCTTCAAAAGTTCCGTAGTTAGCTCCTGAAAAGTACTCTCTAAATGAAGCCAAAGTATTTGTACCATCAGTAAAATTGACCGTGCCGCCATCAGGTAACACTATGCTTACCGGACTGGTTCCTGTAAATTTAAGGCTGCCCTTTAAAGAGATGTTGCCTGTGGTTCCTTCAAGATAAATATCAGCAGATGAGGAAGAATTATTTTGATCAACTATAGCTCCTAAAGCTAACGATTGATTTGAAGGGTCAAGATTTGGATACATCACACCGCACCAACCACTTGGACCAGCACAGTTAGTTGCTTCCCAAAGAAGAGAGGTACCATCAGGACCCACCGGACCGGTTGGACCGGTTGCTCCAGTTGTCCCTGTAGGTCCTGTTGGACCAGATGGACCTGAAACTCCAGAAGCTCCAGTAGTTCCAGTTGGCCCTGTGGGACCTGTAGTTCCAGTCAGTCCAGTAGGGCCACTCGCTCCTGATGAACCTGTGGGGCCTGTTGGACCTTGAACACCGCCTGATCCAGAACTTCCTGTTGCACCGGTTGGACCTGTAGGACCAGAGACTCCTTGAACTCCGTTAGATCCGCTTGCGCCAGTCGGACCTGTAGGACCACTTGGCCCTGATGCTCCTGTTGTTCCTGTAGGACCAGAAGGACCAGTTGGTCCACTTGCTCCAGTTGTTCCAGTTGGGCCAGATGGTCCGGTGGATCCGCTTGAACCAGTTGTGCCTGTAGGTCCAGTTGGACCTGTAGGACCACTAGAACCTGTAGTGCCTGTTGGTCCCGTTGGTCCGGTTGGACCAGATGCTCCTGTCGTACCTGTAGGACCTGTGGGACCAGTTGGACCACTTCCTCCAGTTGTTCCAGTTGGGCCAGATGGTCCGGTCGGACCAGTCGGGCCTAAACCGCCTGTTGTACCTGTGGGACCTGTAGGTCCTGTTGGACCACTAGAACCTGTAGTGCCTGTTGGTCCCGTTGGTCCAGATGGGCCAGTCGGGCCTGTAGGTCCAGAACTACCAGTGGTTCCAGTAGGACCTGTAGGACCTGTAGGACCTGACGAGCCTGTCGTTCCGGTTGGTCCTGTAGCACCAGTAGGTCCACTTGAACCGGTTGGTCCAGATGGTCCTGTGGGACCTGTTGGACCTGATGAACCTGTTGTGCCTGTAGGACCTGTAGGGCCTATGGGACCAGAACTACCTGTAGTTCCAGTCGGGCCTGTTGGACCAGTGGGTCCGCTTGAACCAGTTGTACCGGTTGGGCCACTTGGTCCGGTTGGTCCTGATGAGCCTGTGGGTCCGCTTGAGCCGGTTGTTCCAGTAGGACCAGTGGGACCTGTTGGACCAGAACTACCAGTCGTTCCAGTCGGGCCAGATGGGCCGGTTGGACCTGATGAACCGGTTGTACCTGTAGGACCAGAAGGTCCGGTAGGACCTGTCGGACCACTACTTCCAGTTGTACCGGTGGGTCCTGTGGGACCTGTGGGTCCAGAGCCTCCTGTAGTTCCTGTTGGACCCGTAGGTCCTGTGGGTCCACTACTTCCAGTAGTTCCAGTCGGACCTGTTGGACCAGTGGGACCAGAACTTCCTGTCGTTCCTGTGGGACCTGTAGGACCTATTGGACCACTAGAACCTGTTGTTCCAGTTGGGCCGGTTGGTCCTGTTGGGCCTGAAGAACCTGTTGTACCCGTAGGTCCGGTTGGTCCTGTTGGGCCACTAGATCCTGTTGTTCCAGTAGGACCAGTGGGACCTGTTGGACCAGAACTACCCGTAGTCCCGGTCGGCCCGGTGGGTCCGGTCGGTCCGCTTCCTCCAGTTGTCCCTGTAGGTCCGGTTGGTCCACTACTTCCAGTTGTTCCAGTTGGGCCAGTGGGACCTGTAGGTCCAGATGATCCCGTAGTTCCTGTAGGACCTGTTGGGCCGGTTGGGCCTGATAAACCTGTAGTTCCTGTTGGTCCAGATGGTCCTGTTGGACCACTTGAGCCGGTTGTTCCAGTTGTACCTGTTGGACCAGTGGGACCTGTGGAACCAGAACTTCCTGTCGTTCCTGTGGGACCTGTAGGACCTGTTGGACCACTAGAACCTGTTGTTCCAGTAGGACCAGTGGGACCACTTGGTCCTGATGAGCCTGTTGTTCCTGTTGTTCCAGTAGGACCAGTGGGACCACTAGATCCTGTAGTTCCTGTTGGTCCTGTTGGACCTGTTGGTCCAGAGGCTCCGGTCGTACCTGTAGGACCTGTAGGTCCGGTTGGGCCTGATGAACCAGTTGTCCCGGTTGATCCTGTAGGACCTGTGGGACCAGAACTACCTGTTGTACCTGTTGGACCAGATAGACCTGTAGGACCTGAAGATCCTTGAACTCCACCACTTCCCGTACCACCTGTGGGACCTGTAGGACCTGAAGATCCTGTAGTTCCTGTTGGTCCGGTAGGTCCGGTTGGGCCTGATGAACCAGTTGTCCCGGTTGATCCTGTAGGACCTGTGGGACCAGAACTACCTGTTGTACCTGTTGGACCAGATAGACCTGTAGGACCTGAAGATCCTTGAACTCCACCACTTCCCGTACCACCTGTAGGACCAGTTGGACCAGAAGCACCTGTTGTACCTGTTGGCCCGGTAGGTCCAGTTGGTCCTGTAGGACCACTACCTCCAGTTGTTCCTGTTGGTCCTGTAGGTCCGGTTGGACCTGTCGGTCCTGAACTACCTGTAACTCCTGTTGGACCGGTTGGGCCCGTAGGACCTGAACCCCCTGATGAACCAGTGGGTCCTGTCGGTCCAGTGGGTCCGGTTGGGCCTGTGGAACCTGTTGTTCCAGTCGGACCGGTTGGTCCTGTTGGTCCAGAAGCACCAGTTATACCTGTGGAACCTGTCGGACCTATAGGCCCAGAACTACCTGTAGTTCCAGTGGGGCCAGTAGGCCCAGTTGGACCGGTTGGACCTGATGAACCTGTAGTACCAGTTGGTCCTGTAGGCCCGGTTGGACCACTTGCGCCTGTTGTGCCTGTCGGACCTGTGGGACCTGATGAACCTGTAGTACCAGTTGTTCCTGTAGGCCCTGTTGGGCCTGTGGGACCGGTTGGGCCAGAACTACCTGTTGTACCTGTAGGTCCAGTCGGACCTGTAGGTCCACTTGGGCCTGATGCGCCAGAAGAACCAGTTGAACCAGTAGGCCCTGATCCACCTGTAGTACCTGTTGGTCCAGAAGGTCCTGTTGGACCTGTAGGCCCAGTTGGACCAGTAGGACCTGACGCTCCAGTAGTGCCTGTAGGTCCTGTGGGTCCAGTAGGTCCACTAAAACCAGTTGTGCCTGTGGGACCTGTTGGGCCAGTAGGACCTGAGGATCCTATTGTACCCTGAATTCCTGTGTCTCCTGTAGCACCAACTACTCCTTGAGATCCTGTATTACCTGTTGCTCCTGTAGGACCTGAAATTCCTTGAACTCCTGTTCCTCCAGTAACTCCTGTAACACCAGTTGGTCCTGTAGGACCTGAAGCTCCTGTTGCTCCTGTAGTTCCTGTTGGACCAGATGGACCCGAACCACCTGTCGTCCCTACTATTCCTGTATCTCCGGATGCTCCAGTTGTTCCTTGAATTCCTGTATTTCCTGTTGAACCAGTAGCTCCTGTTGGTCCTGTTGGACCACTTGCGCCTGTAGCACCTGTCGTCCCCGTAGGTCCTGTTGGGCCGGTTGGTCCAGATGGGCCACTTGTACCAGTTGAGCCTGTTGTACCTGTTGGGCCTGTACCACCGGACCCCCCTGCACCTCCTGGGCCCGTTGGACCGGTTGGCCCGGCTGTTCCAGTCGGGCCTGTAGGACCGCTGGGACCACTAGAACCTGTTGCACCTGTAGCTCCTGTCGGTCCTGTCGGTCCGGTAGGACCTGAAGTACCTGAAGAACCTGTTGTTCCTGTTGGGCCAGTGGGACCTGTTGGTCCAGTTGGTCCAGATGCTCCTGTAGCACCAGTAGGACCTGTTGGTCCAGTTGGGCCTGTCGGACCTGAAGGACCTGTACTGCCAGTAGTTCCTGTGGAACCAGTTGGTCCCGTAGGCCCACTAGAACCCGTGGGGCCAGTTGATCCAGTTGTTCCGGTTGGCCCGGTTGGACCTGTGAGCCCTGATGAACCTGCAGCTCCTGTTGTGCCTGTGGGGCCTGTTGGACCTGTAGGACCAGATGAACCCGTTGCTCCGGTTGGGCCTGTTGGACCTGTGAGCCCTGATCCTCCAACTCCCCCAGGCCCGGTTGGTCCTGTAGGACCTGAGGAACCTGAAAATCCAGTCGCTCCTGTTGCCCCTGTAGAACCTGTAGCACCGGTTGGACCTGACAATCCAGTAACACCTGTAGCTCCTTGAGCTCCTTGACTTCCGGTTGAACCTGTTGGACCAGTTACTCCTGTAATTCCTGTAGCTCCAGTAGATCCTGTAGGTCCAGTCTGCCCGGAAGATCCAGTTGCTCCAGTTACTCCTGTACTTCCTGTTGATCCTGACTCCCCAGTTCCTCCGCCGCTTCCTCCGCTTCCGCTCGCACCCGTCGGACCAGTTTCGCCAGCCGTTCCAGCTCCACCTGCAGCACCATTTGCTCCGGCAGCTCCTGCTGCTCCGGAGTCTCCTTTATCTCCTTTACTTCCGGCAGAACCAGTTGCACCAGCAGTTCCGCTTGTTGTTGGTATGGTGCCGGAATTAATTAGGTTCGTAATTGCAGTTTGGACTAATGTTTGAATCTGACTTCCGATATTCTGAATTTGACTCAACGCAATGTTAGCTATGCCTTGTTGTAATTGGATTCTAATTAATTCATTAACTTGATCCCGACTGATCAGATAAGAAGGTATGGCAAAGCTAAGAGCTTGGTTTTGTTGACCAGTATCCTGATTATCGCTTGTTGAAACACCCAATACATTTTCTTCGGGCAGTCCCTTTAAAATATATACAAGTTTAAGCAGTTCTCGCATTACGGTTATTGAAATCTGGTCAACAGAAGCCAGAGAAGAATACAGACCGACATTGCTCAAACCACCTTTTAAATCAGTTTCCCCTGTTACTTCTTTTTTTTCATCGGTTATCAATAAGCGAAAACTCCCTATCAGGTTCTCATCAATCAATTTTGCATCAATAAACTTTACAGGTATTACAGAATCATCGCCTAACTTTAATCCGGTTATTAAATTATCAACGACCGCCACTTTTTCCTCTCCTCCATTTTTCGTATAATAGGAGTTTGAAAAATCATTGATGTTTGAAAAAATTCCGTAACTGCCATTTGGCATTCTCACTTTTATTTCCCCAATATATTTACCGCTTTCAAGTTGTCCAGCAATAACGGTTGCATAAGAAAAAGAGTTGTCAGCACGTTTTACTGAAATTAAGAATGGTCCGGGAAAAGTAGCTTGCTGAATAGCTTTTGGAGTAATTTTTGTTACTAATTTGTTATTTGCTCCGCTATTTATCTTTAACAAATTTTGTAAATTTACCAATCCTGTGCTTTGGACAAAAACAAAAAAAATACTGCTGAAGATCAAAAAAATCAAACCCCAGAATAATAAACGAAAGTTGATGAATCTGTTTTTAATCTCCATTTACTTGTAAATTAATATAAAAATAGCCTCAAATAATCTTCAATCGTTGTTACAAACTTGTAAAAACTTGTAAAATTGGCTAATCACGCTTCTTTAAAAAAGATAAAAACTGAATTATGGTTAGACCAGAAAAAAGAACTAAGGAAATAACTACAAAAGCTCCATTATCAGTGATACTTAAGGCAGCTGATAGTGGTTGAGCAACATCAACTCCCCAGCCATTTTTGTCCAAAACGCTGTATGCGTGAATAATAATATCGCCATTTGGACTTGGATCCTGACTTACTAATTCACCACTCGATCTCTTTGCAACTGTTGAAGAATAAAGCGGCCACTGCGTGCTTACTAATTTTTGGTTAGATTCCATTAGGACTTTCCCGGTTCGATCAACGATCGTAAAATATTCTTTTTTACTTTCGTTTGCCATTTTCCCAATTCTGTTTCCGATCGAATCTAAATCCAGTGAACCTACCAGAACTCCAACAACATCATTTTTACTATCCAGAATTGGTGTTGCAACTGCAACCACGCTCCTTGTCACTCCATCTATCCTAGTTTCAAACGAATCCGTAATGTTGCTCTGTTTTTCTGTAACTGCTTTTTTAAAGTAGTCACGGAAAGAAATATTTGGCTCTGTCAAGACTCCATGAGGATAGATAAATAGACTATCGCCATTTGAGGAAAAAACTACTATTCGTCTAAAGTTTGGAGTTGCATCTAAGATCGCTCTTGCCAAATCATCGAAAGTATTAGAATCTTTTTTAACAATTGCCTCTTGAAGTAAAGGATTTTGATCAAGATTGTCTAAAGTTGCTTGTGATGTGGTCAGCACTGAATCTAGAAAACTCTTACCATAATTAGTTTTATCAATTAACTCCGAACCAACATAAACCTTCAGATTTATCTGAATTACCAATAAAACAGAAATTATTAAAATAAAAATTAAAAAAATAGCTCCAAAAGTGGCAAAAATTATCCTTCGATCTGATTTGTTCAAGAAATGAAAAGTCCGCCAGAGAGGGATAAACATGCAGAGTAAAGCTGCTAAAAGAAAAAAAAGAGATCTTCCCCAAAAAAGATTAATACCATAAAGATAAGATAAAACCGCTAGGTCAACTGTAACTAGAATTACGGCAAACTTAAAAACAAAGTTGGATCTCGTGTAACTTAAGCTTAAAACGAGCGCAACGATCGCTGAAAGAACTCCCCAAATGACCATATTCATTTGTGGAGAAAAATATGTTAGTAAAGCTGGTTGAAAACCTAAGGATATGGACGGTTTTATAAGAATAGCAAAAGGAATGAGTAGAATAATCCCTCCAACATATAAAATGAAGCTGGCTATAGTTTCTATTTCCCAGATGATATGAAGAAACATAACCAAGGTTGTCAATCCAAAAAGAGCCGCTCCTTCAAGGTCTCCACCTGAAATATAGATAGCTGTAAAACTGCAGTAAGCAAGCCCAAGTATGAAGAAAAAAATCTTATGCCACCTTATACCAGCTTTCCCTATGATGTCTGCTAAAAGGATACCTACACCTCCAACTATCATCGTTATTTTGATAGGAAATATAAAAGAGGTATAATCTTTTATTCCTAATTCATTGGTGTGACCTACAAATAAAATCGCGGTAATGCCAAAAATGATTGAGCCTAAACCTATAAACCAATCAAAAAGACTTGGCACTTTAACCTTAACCTGCTCAACCGTTTTTTTAAGTTTGGGCAGAGAACTGGAAACTTCCTCAACCGGTAGATCCACAGCTAAAGAATTGACTGATTGGTTTAAATAATTTCCTCTAGGTGAATCGACAGATAGAGGTTCTTCTTTAATCTTATTGGTTTGAAGCAAACGATCAATCTCTTCTTGAGAAATTCTAAATCTTCCCTTTCCTACCCTAATCCCTTTAATCCTTCCCTCCTTTAAGAAAGAGTAGATGCTGTTTGTCGAGTATTCCAGCATCTCTGCGACCTCTTTAACCGTATATGTCTGACTCATTGGGATTTTTCATATTTGGGCTCCCCTAAAACCCATTTTTACAAATTTTTAACAGTATTTACTAATAAATTTACAAGTTCTTACCAATATATATAACTGTAATATAGTCTATATCTATTTATAGATAGGTTATCCCATATTTGTCAAGGGGTAAATTATAGGCAGGTTAAATATATTGCTCTTAAGCCTTAAATAAAAAGGCCTTATATAGAAGTCCGTTAAATATTGGTTAATTTTTTCCTAAAAGAAGCCCCAAACTTTTGGGAAGATTTAGAATTTTACTTTTCTGTTATTAACCTGTAGTAAAAACTAGAACTAATTTCAAAACCTACTTCTATTAATGACAGGTGGTGCGATTAGAAGGGATCCCGACAGCGCGCAACGAAGTGAGCACTGGCGGGAGGGAAAATCGCAACAGAATCTGACAAGATCAGAGGTTTTGAAATAACCTCTAGAAGGGTTAAATTTTATCAATTAGAGAAAACACCTGATCTCCCCAGATTAGCATAATTAATAGGCCTAAAACCAGAAAAGGTCCGAACGCAATTTTGCTTTTCATCTTTTTCCTTCCAAGTAAAATAAGACATAGTCCAACTACAGCCCCAATAATAAATCCAATGTATAAAGCCGCAAAACCATTTAAGAATCCCAATAAAAATCCTATCGTAAAGGCAAGTTTGACATCACCAAAACCCATACCCTTAGTCTTTGTAACTAAAAAAAGCAAAAGGATCGGTAACATGACGACTAGTCCCCCACTGAGACCTTCTTTGAGGACCTCTATAACATTTATAACTGTTATAACTTTTATAACCGTTATTTTCTCAATCGCCGAAAAAATAAACAATCCTATCTGAATGCTGTCTGGGATAATCTGATATTTAAAATCTGAAAAGAAAACAACAATAGAACAAGAAACTATCCCAAGCAGTGCAACAAGTTGAAGAGCTTGATTTTCTATACTTCCCTTGTTCCCAAGATATAACCCAATTAGAACAAACGAAATACCTGTAACTAACTCAACAAATGGGTAAAAGTAAGATAATTTTTTTCCGCAATAGCGACATCTACCTCCCAGGTAAAGGAAAGATAAGATGGGGATAAGATCCAACCACGTCAGTTTTTTTTTACAATAGTCACAGTGCGAACGTCCGGTAATCGATTCTTCTTTTGGCAAACGATCGATTAAAACGTTAAGAAATGAACCTATTGCTAAACCTAAGATAAATAAAAATATATAAAGCATAATTTTAAATTTTTGATAGATTCTGCCTCGAATTCATTCCCGCCAGTGCTCTTCAGGAAAGAGCAGATACCTTTTTCGAGCTTTTAAGGAGCCCGAATAGGGGGTGTTCCTATTAAGCGAGAAAAACGGTATCAAACTTTCCCTTCATGCGCGCTGTCGGGTTCACCCTGAAAGGGATCCCTTTCTTCTCGCCACCTATCAAAAATTAATTATATTCTTAAAGTTTTCTTCCTCA
Organism: Candidatus Roizmanbacteria bacterium; assembly: GCA_963845895.1. Taxonomy (GTDB): domain Bacteria; phylum Patescibacteriota; class Microgenomatia; order UBA1406; family GWC2-37-13; genus CAWJTN01. Next base: position 768,062 of record CAWJTN010000001.1, on the reverse strand, counting down.
AAAGGCCCAATCAAAGCAAAATTTAACCTTTCAGCTCTAAATATCTCCTTTGCCAGATCTACAACTTCGTCTCCTTTTACAGCCTCGATTTTTTTTATTACCTCACCTACTCCCTCAATTTTATTCTCAAGCAACTGTTTGGTTCCATAAAAAGACGCAATATTTGAAGAGTCTTCCATAGACAAAAGAGTTCTTCCTTTTAGAATCTCTTTGGCCCGAGACAGATCGCTTTTGTTCAACTCACCCTTTGCCAATTTCTTATGTTCAACCATTATTGTTGTTATGGCCTCTTTTATCTTATCTAAGTTGTTAGTAACGCCTGCCTGGGAACTGATGTAACCTACATCTTGATAAAGTTCACGTCCGCTATAAATATAGTAGCAAAGTCCTCTTTTTTCTCTTACTTCGATAAACAATTTTGAAGAAGCACCGCCGCCCAATATTGTAGTTAAAACCGCAAGAGCATACCTTCTTGGATCAAAAAAAGAAAAAGTCCTAAAACCTAAAATAAAATGTGTCTGCTCGGTCTTTTTGTATTTAATAAATAACTGGGGTTTATTTTGTCTTTCGACGACCTTCTGAAAGGGCGACCCAAGAGTCGTCCCTACACGAGACCAATTAGCAAATTTTTTCTCAATGATTTTAAAATAATAATTATAAAGCGAAGATACCTGTTTCGAACTTTTTAAGGAGCCGATGATTTTTGAAGGGGTGTTCCTATTAAAGTGAGAAACACGGTAACGAGCTTTATCAGCATCAGCTAATCCGCCGGCAACAACTAAAACCGCATTTTTCGGGTTATAAAGACTATTCATATAGTCAACAAAGGTTTGTCTCTTAAAGCCTGCAACAGTTTCTTTTGAACCTATAACATCGAAGCCTAAAGGATTACCTTTATAAAGTAACTCCTCAAAGTACTCGCCAACCCTTCCTTGCGGATTATCTTCACGCATATTCATCTCTTCAACAATCACATTTCTTTCTTTTTCAATCTCTTCTTGCTTAAGTAAAGGGTTTAAAACCATATCAGATAGAACATCTATTATTTTTTCGAAGTGAACTGTCGGGGCCTTTACCCAGTAACCTGTATGATCTTTTGAGGTAAAGGCGTTATGATAAGCTCCCATCCCTTCCAGTATGGAAGAGATTATAAAAAAGTTAGGATATTTTTTCGAACCCTTAAAGGCCATATGTTCAAAAAAGTGGGCAACCCCATTGTTTTTTTCATTCTCATATCTGGATCCTGCCCCAATAAGAAGTATCGTAGTCATTGTTGGAAAGGCTTTAGTATCTATTAGAATTACCCGAAGACCGTTTTTTAGAGTAAAATTTTGAGGATGCATCTTCAAATTTTACCAAATTCCTTTTTAATCTTTTTGGGTAAAAGATAGATTATTATGCTGATATTTATAATTAAGTAGACTAATTTTATCGCAGTTGGCCTTCTTATTATTGCGACAATATCAAAAGGTGCCAAAATTAGAAGCGAAATAATTAAAATATAGCCTCCCCACTTTTTTTTGAAGAAAATTCCTACAGAGCCTATGATTTTAACTAAACCGGACGCCAGTAAAAATAAACCTATCGCAACTCGATATTGGACAACGAATGGTAACAATCCTCTTACAAAAATCGCTAATATGCCGTGAGAATTAACCACAAAGCCAAGATTTTTTAAATGTTGGTATAAAAGATATATTTTTTGACCGAAGACAAACATTCCCAAACCAAGCAATAACTCTATCCCGCCCGTTAGGGATTCGTAAAGAATAATATATTTGGAAATGACCTTCGAGTTCATATTTGTATACCACTCTGCTTTGATTTTACGAAAAAGCGGTATATACCTACCGTAGCTTTCAAATGAAAGTTCATATTAATAATATAGTCTAAACCATCACTTAAAATCAAAGCTCCGTTAGGTATTATACCTTGTAATTTGAAAGCAAAAGGGTATAGCTATATTATAGCAGCTTACGTAGAAGCCAAATTAGTCGAGTGAGCCCCCTACTCTCAGAATGGAACTCTTTGGAAGCTTACATGTATCGGGTTTATCAGACTTTTAGGCAACTATCAATTTCAGTTTAATCTATGATTCCAAGTTATTGACTATTACTGTAAATCAGTATATATTTGTCCGATATCGGTAACCAAATGAAATTCATCTTCGCCATATCGACAAAAATATAAAGGTAACTGAGTTAATTTAAGAAATTTTATACCCATCATTGATTCCAGCAAAGATTTACCGGCCTCGTTTGCGTCTTCAGGATAAGGGTGTTTTCCATACCAATAATGTTTATCAATATAGGGATCTATTTTCTTGCCGAATTGCACCATTAATTGTTTCCATATTGGAGCCATCATACGCTCTCCATCATATGAAGTGCATGGGGCTTGTGCTTTATACAGCTTAACAGCGGATGACTGCATACCTTCGTTACTTAAAATACTCATGTGGTAGCCGGTTTTTGCCGTTGCCAATGTCACCAAAATGCCGTTAACCAACATGCGGTAAACGTCAATAAAACTGAATGTATTTTTATCCTCATGATCATGATTGTAGGCAATAGTAGCATCGCCTGAATATTTTGAACTTTTCTGATCAATTTCGGCGGAATTAACACACCATTCGTTCAACTTACCCGAATATATTTCGTCTCCATGCCAATATAATACCTGAGAGAATTCATTCAAACCGTGGACACTTTTTACCGCATTACGGAATTGTTGCAGCCAATCAAAAAACGGGGTATGGCCAACACCGATCGAGGACGGAAAATTAAGGTAAGAAATTGGTTTTTTCAATAAAGGATATAATTCCTTTCCCAAACAATGTTCTATATTTACTGGTTTTACTTCTAAATTCTCCATTTAGGCTGTTATTATAATACAATCACTTTAACATCACTAGAGGTATTACTATCAATAAATACACTCAAAGGGACTGGAATATTATTGGCTTCAGTTATGGAAAGAATTTGATTCGTTCTTGAAGATTTAAGGCTTATGTGAGCCATAGCGGGGATAGGTGGAAAACAATATTTGACTCTTTAATCCTCACCTACCACAAACTCACTAAGCTCGGCTTCACCTATTATAATGGAAAAGTTGGCATAATTGAAAGCAGCGAGGAGGACTACAATGGATAAGTCCTCTTTATTTGATGAAAAGACGTTTTATCAAACGTTCTTGCATGATGTGGACCACTGCCAAAGTGAAGTAATCATTGAATCTCCATTCATTACTAGTGAACGGATGGGAACGTTTGATCGTATTTTTCAAAAATTACTTCAAAGAAACGTAAAAATTTATATCTTTACCCGCAATCCTAAAGAACATGATGAGTTTATGGAGCCTCAATCAGAAGATGCGATTAGATGGTGTGAAACTGTTGGAATCCAAGTTTTGCTCTGTCTTGGTAATCACCACCGGAAACTGGCAATACTTGATCGAAGAATTCTTTATGAAGGAAGTTTAAATATTTTATCCCAATCACATAGTCGTGAAATAATGAGAAGAATAGATGATGAGAGGATATCAAAAGAAATGTTCGATTTTCTTAAGTTAGACAAGTTTTTATAAATTTTGATATACTCCAAGTAGTAAGGAAATAAAATTATGCCAACCGAAAAACAAATTCGGGCAATGATCGAAAAAATCAGGAAGATTAAACCGGAAGAAGCAACAAGGGAAAGAGCCATAAAGGTATTAAAGCTTTTGCCAGGAGTTGCCGGTGACATAAGCAAAGCATTAAAAGAACTAGTTGAAGAGTCGGATAAAAAGAACTTGCCAAATTAAAAAGGAAGGATGTCTGAAAGCTCTAGTTTCAATATCTTTGCGATTTTTACCATAAATTTTGATCCGGGGTTGTCTACTTCGCCTCTCTCAATCATCGAATAGTAATTTGAGGTAATACCAACTTTTTCAGCGACTTCGGCTTGTTTTAAGCCCAAACTTTTTCTAGCTTTTTTAAGTTTTTTTCTGCCGTTGTTATCGCCCATACCAATAGTATAACAGAATTGATCCGTCTGGCCAAAAAACTTTCAGAAATATTTTTCGATCTTTAATTTAATTTCCTTCTCCTAAAAACGTCCTTGGATTAACCGGTATCCCAAAAACATCAATCTGAAAATGAAGATGGGGTCCTGTCGCCCAACCGGTCTCTCCTTCCTTCCCAATAACATCGTTTATAGTTACCTTTTCACCCGGATAAACATAGATTTTATCCAAATGAGCATAAATGGACGTAATATTGTTACCATTATCAATTAAGACGTGTTTCCCAAACCCCCAGAAGATTTCCCCGGCATAAATTACAGTTCCGTTCATGAATGGATGAATCGGATCACCAATTTGTCCCTGGGGATTGGCAATATCAATACCGGTATGAAAAGGTTGATACGGTAGGTCAATTTGTCCGAATTCCAGTGTTACAACCCCGGCTACGGGCCAGGAAACAATGGGTTTAATTTCTTTGATCACTGAACCGTCTTTGGGATCACGAAGTTGAACGCTTTGAGTATTGGTGTTAACAGTTACCAACTTATCCGAAACCACATTAAATCCAGCGTTCATGAGGATAACGACGGCAATTACTGGGAGGGAAAGAAGAATAAGGAAAGCTAACAAAACGTACTTCAGCTCACGCCGGAAGGACCACAGAGTAATGATAATTTTCGGATTCATTCATGTATTACAGGTAAATTTCCCTAGGATCGGTAGTTAAAAGCGGATGTTCTTTTTCAGAGGCAACCACCTTTAGAGCCACATGGTTTTGATCGGCAATAATCAAGGCTTCTCCTCGATCACAGGTTAATAAATAATGCTGTTCGTATTCACTTAAATTAAACTCTTGGGTGACTTTTTTAATAGTTGTTGTGTCCTGCTTCATTAGGATGCGAAGTGATGACTGGGAAGCTATGGCCCGTCCATATTCCTGGTTTAAGAAATCATTGGCCTGTTGGGAAATGATAGTGACTCCGAGATAATATTTTCTGGCACGTCTGACTAACCCTGAGATAAACCGAGCGCTTTCCTCCTCTTGAAGAAGCATCCAACCCTCATCAATAAGAAGGATTCGCTTTTGCGGTTTGGTCTTGACCTGCGAATGGACAAAATTGGCAATAACTAACATCATAATTTGTCTCAAGGATTCGTTTAGATCTTTAATGTCAAAGATAACTAAACGGTTATTGAGCTCGATATTTGTTTGCGAGTCAAAAACAGTCGAGAGGGAACCTTTGACAAACCGTTCCAAACGGTTACACAAGTCTTTTTGTTTCATCTTCCTTAAGGTCTGGTAAAAGTCTTTAAGCAAAGGATAAGATTTTGGTCTTAACTTTCGGCCTCTCGGATCTCGATTAACTTTAGGAGTATAGGAGTAATACATCGTCCAACCATGGTCTTTATAGGTTTGAAGAAGGGCCTTATCGATGACCGCTCTCTCCTCGGTACTTAATCCGCCGACCATAAGAGAGACAATTTCGGTTAAGTCCTGAATGTGTTCTGCTAAATCGTTTTCGTCTGAATAGGAACTGATGGAAAAATCAAAGGGGTTGATTTTTTCTTTGGATTTGACGGAAAGTTTGATATAGGTACCATTGACTGATGAAGTTAATTGTTTATATTCCCGTTCTGGATCGATTACGATTACTTTTGTTCCCTGCATGAGCTGGCGAAGTATCTCGACTTTGGCAGTATAGCTTTTACCGCTTCCTGATTGGGCGAAAATAATACTGTTGGCATTGTTCAAACTGAATCTGTCGACCATAACCAAAGAATTATTCGATTTGTTGATTCCGTATAAAATCCCGGATTCCTGGACCAGTTCTGAGGAAACAAAGGGGAAGGTTAAGGCAGCTGAGGAGCTGTCTAAATTCCGTTTCTGAGCCAGAAGATTCTCAGCTCGGGGTAACGTCGATTGGAGAGCTTCCAATTGTTGAAAAGTGGCGGTTTTAATGTAAAAAAGACGGGTTGACATGAGGGTTTCCAAAACGGTAGTTAGTTTATTTAAGTCTGTAAGGTTATCGCTTGTTATGGTTATATAAATGGAGACTTGAAACAATTTCTCCTGTCCTCGTTGTATTTTGTCTTTTAGCTCCATCGCAGATTCAAGAGGATCAGTGATTTCCGAGCCGATGACTTTGCCAGCTTTAAGCATCGTTCGTTTGGTTGACTCAAGCTCGGTTATTTTCCTATTGAGTTTAGGGAGAGCCATGAGTGGGTCCACTTGCTCGATGTGATAGGAAATGTCTACATTATGGTTAAAGTTTATAAGCATATTAAGCCAGCCGGTTGAGGCGACATAGGGGTAACCGGAGATAAAAAGAGTTCTCACAAACTTGTCACCCATTTGAAGATATGAAGCATCTTCGTGTATGCCGGAGTAGGAGATCATATCAACCTGGTCCTGTTCACCATAATTAAACTGCAAAGGCTTTTTAAGAACTTCCTTGTTGGAAGTTCTTCGCTTTTTTGATTTTTTATGATACAAACGATTTTTAATATTTTCTAAATTAAACATAGTTGTTTTGTAAAAGCATCTGAATAGTTTGGCCCTTCAACTCCTGGGTTTTAACTTGGCTTGAATTGTAGAAACTGTAGAAAAGATCCAAAATTTCCAAACTGTCCAGTTGTCTGGCTTTCATCCCTAGTTTCTCCAATCCCCGCATGACGATATCCCTATTGAGGTTGATTTGTTCTTTAATAAGCTGAAAATCGGTTTTTCGTTCGGTATGGTGATAAGGAATAACAACGTAAAACCGGCGTGATAAGATTTTGTTGCCTGAGACCATAGATTTAATAAATTGGCAGTAGTTTACGATCTGATCCTTATAGACCGTTTCTTTCTCATGAGTGGCGGTTTGTCCGATTTGTTCCAGATACCGGTCAATGTCAACTTCGCGGACCTTGATTGCTATCTGTAGCTGACACGGTAGCGAATTTAAAAAGTTTTGGAAGGAATCTATTAAAACGTCTTGTTCCTCCTCACTTTTCAACTCAAAATTGATTGAAGAAGTCTCCAGAATAATCCGGTATTGGTTGTTGGGGAGAATAAGAATAGAGTCTTTGACCTCCTTTATCTGGATCTGACGCCGGGAACTTACGCTATTTCTTGACCTGTTCAAAAGCCACATTGATGCCTCCTTTCTTTTCTGATTTAAAACTCACGCTGTATTTGGAATTACCAATAATATTTTCCAATTTGACAAAATCCGCGATGCTTGATGCAGGAACTAGTCTTTTTAACTTCATTTCTTACTGGGTTTAATTTTGGAAACGTTATTGTTTTTTTCTCAAACACTGGAAGATCAAGGCTACGAAGATAGGAATCGTTTTTGTTGAAAAGATAATATTTTGGTCGGCCATAGTATTTGGCAAGAACCAGTAACCACTCAACGAGCACCTTACCTTTGATGCGAAGGGAGAGGATTAGGCAGGCAAACAGAACAATTAAAATTACAGGTATCTTGTACCAGGCTAAATGCATGGCGGGAGAAAAGATTGTATAGACAGCGGTAGTCCAAAAAACAGGAACCATGAGAATCATAATCTGAGTTAAGTTAAGGCTTCCGGCAATCTTATCCTCAACAGTTGTGATCTGGGCGGGAATAACAGTCGTTCTCATGCGGCGACCACCTTTCTGGGAGTTTTGACCGCTGCGTTCTTGGCTGCTTCCCTGCTTGCGGTTGCGCTATTATCGGTACTCATCATATTCATGATCTGATGGCCAATATGCCTAACAAAACCATTGGCCGAGTTATAAAAAACCATCTGCATAAGAAGTCCAGGGATTTTAAGAAGAGTAAAAAAGAGGCCGATCGCAACCACAATTGAGATTAGGGAATTGTTGGTTTGTCCAGGGAAAGTTAAGTAGGACGAAGCTAACTGGATAATAACCACGTGGACGAAAACAATAAAGACAGTGACAAAATAGCTTTTGACGGCAATTTCGGCAAAGTCGGAAAACTTTGGTACGATCGAGAGGAGGAAAATCAAAGGAGATAACACCGCGCCCAGGGAAATCATAATCAAACGGGTAATGTACATAAATAGAAGGACAACAGCTAAAATGAGAAACAAAATTAAAAATATCAGGGTAATTAAGGGCATATTGCCGGAGGCGAGAGCCGGAAGATTAATGGCGTTGACCACCCAAGCTTCACTTAGTCCCCCTGTTGAGGAGATGACGGTTTTAACCAAAGCATTAGCAGTCAGAATGACATAGTTGGCCAAAAACAAGGAAACATTGGCTCCCAGGAAGGCTAGTCCGATCTTTGGTAACAGTTTCGATAACTCCACGTCGTCATAGCCCAAGGAGGAGGCACTCATGAAGTGGAGACCTAACAGGGCAACGATGACCGCAAACAGGGAATCGGTAATACCAAGTATCACTAACCAGAAATTGAAAATTACCTGGTTATCCAAGAGCGTTGGGGTTGTCGTTAAAAACCCAATGATCCCGTCCACAATCGGCTTGGTGGCTGACTGGATGATGTTTTGCATAAAAGATGACACTGCATCGATTAAGACCTGGGTCAACCCGTCACTGGGTTTAACTGACTCAATCTGGGAGAGAGAGACGGGTGGTGCACCACCTCCGGATGTTGTGCCAGTTAAGGCACCATTAAAGAAAGAGATAATAAAACCAGCAGCAAGAACTATAACCAGACCAATCAGGGCATTCTTAATTGTCTTTTTGGCTTGTTCGATTGCTTCCGGCTTACCAGTTGAACTCATATAGCCGTATCCACCTTTAATAAGAAAGAAAACAGCGGCAGCCGAGGCAATGAGCGTTAAGATACTTAAGGTGTCACTGGTGTACTGAGTAATTTCGGAGCTAGTAGTTACGGCCAAAACAGGATGAACGAAGAATATTGAAAGAAGAAATAGCCACAAAGAGCTAAAAGCCAACTTTTTCATCATATGTTAAAAAGTCAGATCTATTAAATTAGTGAGCCACCGCATTAGTACTGGTCCCAAAAGCCGTCCCTGCAAGTTGACTAACAATGTTTGTGAGAACGAATGCTCCCAAAACTATAGCTAGGCCAATTGCCGAATAGAAAATTGTTTTCTTAGATTTATCTAAGGCTTCCGGATTGCCAGAACTCGTGATGTATCCAACACCCCCTAATACAAAAAATCCGGCGGCAACTAAACCAGAGAGTGTTACTAAAACTGCAATGACGCCTTGGATAAATGTTTGGATTTGAGAAACTCCGGCGGTATCGGCAAACGCGGGACCAGCAAAGACAAAAAAGGCGAGAGTTAAAAATACGTTAATCGCAGTAATCTTTTTCATATATTCCACCCCCCTTCTTTAAGAAAAATCGTTTTCTTAAAAGAAAATAAAAATACCGCCAGCATGGCAGTATTTGAATACTAACTTATAATGAATGCTATATTACATTAGTTAGTTACATAAATCAAGAGATACTGCAAGTTACAATAGTCCAAAGATGAATATTAAGAGTTATTTTGAAAATCCTATAAGATCATTATTGTTAACGATCGACTCACTAAGTGGGGGATAAAGAAGTTAACTTAGGAAATTAATCTATACTATTTATTTCGAAAGTTTATTTTAGGTTTTCGGAGGATCTTCTACTAAACAGGTTATAATCGGGTTTTTATAGCCCATTTCTAAAGCCTTCTTCTTTACGAAAGTTGCGGAATCACCCGTACAAATTACTGTCCTTTCATCATCCTTTAAAGCTACAAATGTACCTTTAAATTTATCCAATAGATCGGTTAGGCCAAATGACATTGGATCTTTTTTGGGTTTATCGTCTTGCTTGTTGGGCATATAGGGATAGTATAACATCCTTGTGTTGACCTCGTTATGGGGTTTCAGAATTCATTTGACTTTTCGCTTCATGTGTTAGATAATCTGTACTAATGGCACTGAACGATACTCAACGGAAAATACTAGAAAGGCTGAAGATTTCAATTGAATCTGGTGAGGCGATCTCTCTTCGCGATTTAGGGGAAGAATTCGGTCTTGCTGCCAATACTATCTTGTACCATATCCGGAAATTGGAACAAGACGGCTTCATCGTTCGTGGTCATGATGGAAAAGTCAGTCGAGTTAACTCTCCTGATGCTAGCTCCGCAATTGCTTTTTTGCCACTCTTGGGAAATGCACACTGCGGACAACCACTTAATGAGATCGTTGAGGATCATATCATCCAAATGATCCCTGTTCCGTTACGAATCCTCGGACGCAATTCTAAAAAACAATTGTATCTGGTAAAAGCGGTTGGAGACAGTATGGTTCCAAAAATTGACGATGGCGATCTCATTATTATGGAGGAAAATCAGGCGCCCCAGGCTGGCAACATTGTGGTCGCCCGCGTCGCCGAAGGATTTACAGTGAAAATTTTCAGAGAAACGGAAAGTGAATATATTCTTAAACCGTATAACCCTAAATATGAACCCTTCGTGTTTAAAAAAAATCAAGTCAATGAAGCATTCAATATAGATGGAGTCGCAATTGGCGTTTTTAAACCAGAATTAAATTTGCAGGGAGGAGGTGTGTAAAAATGCATGTAGAAGTCAGCTGTATAAACAAAAGAGAACATCACAATCCTCATGAGCGGATACTCAGCCTCGGTGGTTTACATAATGGAAGGCGATGGCATCTAAGTGAAAATGAAGTAATCGGACAAATCGAGTCTGGTACCAATAGCTTCTATGTTTTAGTAAATGGCAGGAGTGTTGATGTGGTTATTGCCGTACACGACGGCAGGAAATATTTAAAAACCACAGCCGATGGTTATAGTCCAAACAATCTTTTATCTCTTAATGAATGCCCACTTTAAAAATTAGGCCAGTTTGAGGGGGTGAATAATTTATGGCGCTAGGAAAGCATACAAAAACCGAAAAAGGTAGAATCCGACAGGAGAGGAGCGATTCTTTGGTAGGTAATTTAGCAAAAGACTATCCGGTTCTAGAAAAATTTAACCCGCGAATGAAACTCGGTACACTGAAAGATAAGCTCAACGCCGATTCGCTGGATCAAGTTTTGAAAAAAGTAAAAAATAATCAAACCAATGACTACTAACGATTGTATATTCTGTGGACGGGTTGCAGACACGAGAGAACATATTCCTGCAAAGCAGTTTTTCAAGGGTATTCCCGATAAACCCCTCATTACGGTTCCGTCCTGTAATGAGTGTAATGCTGGGTTCCAGAAGGATGAGGGCTTTTTTAGACAGTTCTACGTTTCTATGCTCATGGAGCGATCTCCCGAAGCGAAAAAGCTCATGGATGGTGAAGTGTCACGCTCCATCACAAGAACACCTGCTCTTGGTCATCAGATGTTTAACCAGATGAAGCTTGTGGACGCTTACACCAAGTCGGGATTGTATAAAGGAAAAATGACCATGTACACCATAAGCGATACCGATAAAGTAAGAATTAACAGGGTTGTTAACAAGATAATTAAGGGCTTATTTTTCCATGAGTTCGACCGCACGTTGCCCGAAAATTGGATAGTAAAAATCATATGGATCACTCCAAAGGTGGAGCACGAATTAAATCTAGATGAGATGGCAAAGACACCGAAATGGAATGTTATTAAAGAAGACACTTTTGCTTACTGGGTAAACTATGTCCCGCAGACATTCCAATCCATTTGGATACTGGACTTTTTCAAAATACCACTCTTTTACGTATTGGTTTTGGACAAAAACCCAGCGAAACAAATTAGGACAGACTTCCTACCCTAAATGATTTTTGCATTAATGAGGTTTGCTTCATAATTTTTATTGGCTAGTGTTTTCCTCAAAAGCCTTGGCAACACTCGGACTATTAGCTGTCAACCTTTTTATTGTTAGTTCAGAAGCTTTGTTGTTTGCTATCCTCAAATTGTTGTCTGATCTTAGTAGATTTTCCTTAACCTTATTAAGGTGATCAATTGTTTTATCTATCTCTTCGATAGCTTTACTAAATTGTTCAGCGGCTAAGCTGTAATTTCTAGAAAAAGAATCTTTGAAGGCACTCATATTAGCTTCAAAGTTAGTAACATCGATGTTTTGATTTTTAAGAGCTAAGATGGTTCGTCGTAATTCTTGTGATTTCAAATTACCTTGACGCAAAAATCCAATGATGGTAATAAAATGTTGAGGTCTTATTGCGTACATATTTGGATAATCCTGCGCCGTAACAATATCATCATAAAATTCATTGTCTTTTTCCAACAAACTAACTAGAACAGCATATTCGCAGTTTTTCTCTTTACGATCTTTATCTAATTCTTTAAAAAAGTCTTTGTTTTTATGTTTAGTTGACGTTTCATCGTCCTCATTCTTCATTTCAAACATAATGGATAAGATTTCATTACCGTCATCATCGTATTCTCGATAAATGTAGTCTCCCTTTGAGCCTGAAGTTGATACTTGGTTATCTTTGCCAAACTGAGCTTTAGGGAAAGCAAATGGTCGAAATTTGTTAAACTCGTTTTCACAGTGAACCTCTAATGATTCACCGATCATCTTAGTGCTCATCCTTGAACGCATCTCTTTTAGAGATACTAAAGCAGTTTCACTAGCTTTGATCTGATCTTGAAATTTTTGCTCGCTTAGCTCTTTTTGATGTTTAACCTCTTGAATTTCTACATCCTTATCGGTTAACTTTTGTCGATACCCATCTTCTAAAGATTGTTTTTCTTCCAATGCTATAAGTTTGACATCCGACTCAACCTGTTTAGCTATGTTTTCAACTTTGGTATTTAAGACTGTTATTTCTTGGTCTTTTTTTGTAAGCGCTTCTTTCGCTCTATTGATAATATCCTTCTCTTTGAGTTCAGCCTCAAGACCTTTTTCTTTTTCTATGGTACGTTTTGCCGCTTCTAACTCTGCGTTAAATTCATCATTTTTGATTGATTTTATAAGGTTGACGATTGATGTTTTATCAATATCCGCTTCGTGTATTGATTTGAGGTCAATTGTGTCACCCTTTTGGGCATCTTCTAATAGTACTAACGTATTTTCATCTTGGATTGATACTTTAATTTTCTTCATAATTATTTTCTTTATTCATTAGAAATATTAAGAAATCTCTCAAAGAACCTCATTAACTTAACGGTTACCTTTTGCTCGATTGTGGTTTTTGCATAACATCTCACAGTTACTAACCTCTGTTGCACCACCTTTACTCCAAGCTGATACGTGATCAGCGTCCATTTCACCAAAACTCCAAATTTTACTCTTGTTAGCGTCATGCCCAACTGCACAAAGTGAACAATTTGATTTCTTTTTAGTTATAGCTTCTCGTGTCTGTTTTTCATAAACAGCTCTTTTGGTTGGTTCATCAAAAATACGAATATTAAGCAATTTTGTGTCGTTATTACTTCCCAAAATATATTCAAAAATTCCTTTTTTATCTTTAACAAAAAAGTCACCATAGAACTTGTGTACCTCGGCTGATACTTTGGTGGGGTTATATGATTTTTTGTGATACTCCTCATAAAGTCGTCCCCATTCAAGCCCACGCATTTCTGCTTCAACATCGATAAATACACTAGATACCCAATTAATGACTGTGTTGAAATATTTTTTCAACTCATCTATATTTTTGTCTTGGCGGTGTTTGCTCATGTAATCACCAATATTGCTTTTACTTACCCAATCCAGAGCACATTCCAAAAAGTCCTGCCTGTTGGCACTACCTGATACATACGCACTCCATTTTTGGATATTGGCGTTTTTGCTATTACTGAATTCCTCTTTGGCTTTTGTTACGAATTGGCCAGAATATACAGCATTGAGTAGTTCCTGATTATTCAGTGGAACGCCTGCAATATTTATGGTTTTGAACCATTCTTTTATCTGACTCTCCGTTCCTTCACATTCATAAATTAGCAGTTTTGTTTCTAGAATCTTTATTTGCTTGTCCTTTGCCATGTTGCCAAAAATCTGCGGCATCCCATTTTCATCTTTGAAAGCAAACTTGTTGGTGATAAATCGTCCGAGACTAGTTATGCGCTGTTGCCCATCTAAAACTTCGAATGTGTCTTTGCCAATTTTATTGAAATAAATCAAGCCAATTGGATATTCTTTCAGAACGGACTCGATTACACCTGCTTCTCTGTTTTCTTCAGCGTAGATATAATTACGCTGATATTCGGGTTGAATAGTCAATTTACCAGATAAGCCAAACAGACCTTTACCTTCAAGTTCGTTATAGACAAATCCGTCACAGATTTCTTTAACAGTAATGTTGGTTTTTAAAATTGGTTTCATATTATTTTTTCTTATGCCTTAGAATAACTCTTCTAAAAATAGACCTTCCATTCAAATCAGGGCCTCTGCCTCTCCAATTAGGATACTGCATCCTGTGATCGTCGCATTCCTAATATCTCAAATTGTTCAGGATTGTACTTATCCAAAAAACTAATCGGCACCCCCATTATACCTTTATAATCACTTGGAATCGCATCGGTAAAAGATACTTCTATCGCTTCATAATTATCATATTTTTCATAAGCTTTTTTGCCTTTAATTTCTTTGTGTCTGCTATATTTCAAATTTTCCTCCATTGTCATAAGTGGTATTGGTTGATGGCGTCGTCCATGGTCAAGATTGGTAAGCCATAAACAATTATTGGTAGCAACAATTCTATTTCCATCTTCATCTATTCGAGCCTCTGTCCCATACAAGTCATAGGATTCAGGTACAATAAATCCTGAAATCCACCTTCCCATACCATTACCAAGCCAAATTTCATTATTTTTAATTTTTTGAAATACCTCTTTGTAAGTTATGCAATTAATATTGCCGATAATCAAAAACTTTTTTTTATAATCAAAAAGTTGCTTAACATATTCTCGAAACAAACTGAAAGGCGGATTCGTAATGACAATATCGGATTGTTTAAGCAGACTTATACATTCATCGCTACGGAAGTCGCCGTCGCCGTCTAGCGGCGTCCATTCGTTGTGTTTATTTGCTTTTAACTGCTTGGCAACATCCTTCAAGTTGAATTCGCCATCGTCATCTATGTCGTGCACTTCGTTAATAATAAATTTGTTGGCGGTTATCTTGGGACGACCTTTTGATTTCGAGAGTGTCTTGTCATTGCCAAACAATTGTAGCTGAGTGTTGGCTACAGGCGAAGGTTTGTAACTTGTGGTTATAAGCTGTTTTAATCCAAGCTTGTTGAAGTTAAGTACAAAATAGCGAAAGAAATTGCTCTCATACGGATCGTCACAGTTGCAATACACAACTTTAGTTCGGAACGTATTAGGGTTGTAATCAAGATACTTTTCAATTTCTTTCTGAATATCGCCATATTGGGTATAAAACTCATCGTTTTTTGCCCGTTTCGCATTTGTAAGATTTTTGACTGATGCTTCTCTAGCCATAATTATTTCTGCTTTCTAACCCTCTTCTGCGCTCGTCAAGTATTTGCGCCTCGTCTATATCGGCCATATAAGCACTATTTTAACATTTTTCTTACAATAATCTTACTAGCAAATCCTCAAATATTTGTCCTGTCCTTTCTTTCTCATTATATGGAGTTTAAAGTATCTGTCAAAATGTGGGTTTTTAGCTTAAATAACCTGTTTAAATATCTTTACACAACTTATTGACACTTGTATCTAGTCCTTTCGCTATCTTTTTTAACATTCCAACTGTAGGATTCTTTTTCCCATTTTCAATTTTTACAAAATAACTTCTGTCAATCCCTATAGTTTTAGAAAATCTTTGCTGGGATATTTTTCTTTTTTTCCGTATCTTCCTGATATTATTTCCCAGTATTTTGAGCATCTGTTGATCGTTCATATAGATTTAACATATTATACAAAAACAACCCACCGGCGGGAGCCGATAAGTTGTTTAAACTTTTCCAAAGTCGAATATTTAATTACTCGGAAAATGTACTTGAGAAAGTACCCGAACCGTCGCTAGTGGTAACTCCGTTTTCGAAAAAGCGGGTATTAGAAGTGTGGAATGGAAAACGTAAATAATTAAGTGCAAGGGATTATTATTTTTTTGCCCGGGTGAATAGTGGGTAAATCAAAGTAAGTATCCTTATTAAGTTTAATAATTTTTGTAAAGTAACTTCCTTTTCCAAGTTTGTTTTTTGCTATTCTCCAAAGCGAGTCTCCTATCTGAATCGTATAGTCACAAGATGTTTCCACTGGTGGTATTACCACTGGAGGTTTTTCTACAGTCTCCACAGTCGGAACAGATTGCACCGCTTCCAGTTTATTGTTCTTCGTTAGGTCATATACACGGAAAGATTCTCCTGAGGATACAAGTGTATAACTATTGAAAAAGTTCTTATTTTCCTGACTCATTTTCCAAATAGAATCCCGATCTTCAGGGGAAACTATTATTCTTTCCGCTATTGAACTAGGGTTATTTTCAGCCATTTTCCAGTATTTTCCGCTTCCTTCATAAATCACCCTTTTTAAGGGTAGTTGAGCGTCAAATATAAGTACATCATTCTCCAAACCACTGATCATGGTTAAGCCACCTACGGGGTTGCCTTTAAGCCATAATGAAAGTTTTTGTCGTTCTAGTGATTTAGGGGAAGACTCACCAATAATAGCCTCTTTGAGAACGATTGGAGTACTTTGTAGTAAGAGGGAAAACTGCAATAGTGCGATAAGAAAAATGAGAATAACTAGATATTTGAAACGGCGCAGTAATCCAATTAGTATTCCATAGCTCAAAGCTACGAGGGGAATAACAGGGAGTCCGAATCTTGTATTAAATAAGCTGAACGGAGGTAAATTTTTAGTAAGTAATTCTGATTGTCCAATAAAAAGTGAAGTTATATTAAACAAAAATGGGGTACTTAAAATCATAAAGGGTATTAAAAGTCTAAATTTCCGTACAGAGATAATCAGCAGTAAGGCGGTTAGGATAATTAGCAGAGAGATAATACCAACATTTAGATTTGCCGCCGACAAATATTCAAGAGTAGAGTAAACGATATGTCCTTTGCTTAAACTTACAGAAATACCACCCACTGCCTGGCTAGCAGCTGAACCTTCCCCAAAAGCAAAACGAAACAAATTTCCATAAATCAGGAGGTTGTAAACAAGCCATCCTACTACGCCTGAAAAGGCTACAGTAGCAAAAAGAATAAATGATCCTTTTATTTCGGACAAAGGTTTGTGTTTGAACAACGTTGTAAGCACAATTATCAAAGATGAGAACACCGCCAGAAACCAGCCATCGTATCTTGTCAGGCTTGCCGCAACAACAGAAATTCCTGCAAGTGGTAAATACAAAAATTTCTCAGTTACTGACCATTTCCATATGTAGTACGCAGTTGTAATTAATAATCCAATATAAACTAGCTCTGTCATTGGGGTTGTCACCATATAAAGGAGAGAGGGGTTAAGTAAAAATGCTGTAATAGAGGCAATTACTGCAATTTTGGACTTGGTCATTCCGAAGACGAGCTTTGCTAAAAAACATACAGCTATAACTCCAAAGATTAAAGAGCTTATGAATCCCGATATTCCAGAATAAAAAAGGGTGTCGTTCCATGCAGTGGGTAAAAACAATAACTGGGGGAAGGGGGGCCATACGCCACCCAATTGGGTAAACCCAGGCGTCATCGAGTCAAATACCCTTCTAGCGATCAGAAGACGGCTCTTTCCGTCACCGTAGAGAAGATTGGTGTTTTGAGAATGATAAAAAATGAACATTCCCATAAATAGACTTAACGCTGTGGAAGTAATCAGTACAATCAATCGTCTATCTAAGAAAGAATTAAATTTTTTCATACTTATACATTCTGACTAAGATGTAATCCATGAGGCGTTTTTTCCCAATAATATGGTTTTACCAATATTTGGTAGAGCGCTTTCCAGGCAGCGAAACTCATCAATAACCAGTAAAAGGGTACAAGAAAACCCAGTTCCACAAGGTTCCAATACCCCCTCTTGGCACAACCGAGCATGTAGTTGTAAAGATAGATTAAATTGCCGACCATCAAGGTAAATAATCCCAGATAAAAAATAGGGGCAGGGTAAAACGATTCAATCAAATGACCAATATATGGCCGGAATAGAAAATACGATATGGTGATAATCCACAGAAAAGGATTGATAAAGACGGAAAGTGTTTTTCCTCCTACCACTAATAAAAAAGTGAGAAAATGGGGTTCTCGGATAGAGCGCGTAAATCCTCTCGGTGAACGGATATGAACAAAAAAACCTTGAATATAACCTTTTATCCAGTGAGAGCGTTGTTTTATCCAACTGTTTAAATTACTATTTGCTTCCTCGAAGGTTGTACTGTTAAAAAGCGCCGTTTTGTTTCCCCGCTTGTACAGCCGAAGACCTAGATCGCAGTCCTCGCAAACATTAAAGGCATCCCAGCCCTCTACTTTAATAATGTCTTTTGTTCTAAAGAAGTTGGATGTGCCCCCAAGGGGAATGGGTGCTGATATGGAATATAGACCAGTAAGGATCAGGTCAAACCAAAGTGAATATTCGGCTGTAAATAGACGGGTAAGTAAATTCTGTTTGGGATTATAAAAGTTAAGTTTTGCCTGCATACAGAAGACATCGTTCCCTACCCTGTTGAAAGCAATAACCGCTTTTTTTAATTGATCTTTCTCAGGTATATCCTCGGCATCATATATAACAATATATTCCCCTTTTGCATGACCTAGACCCCAATTGAGAGCTTTGGGTTTGGTTCTTGGAAACGAGTTAGGAACAAGCAAGGTTTGGATAAATGGCGGGGCTATTTTATTTGCTACATCAATTGTTCCTTTGTCATCTTCTTCCAAGAGAAGGAGTACCTGAAGTTTTTCTTTTGGATAATCAAACGAGGACATAGCCTCAATAAATTGTGGAAGAATAGATTCTTCTTTATACAGAGGACAGAGGATGGTAATAACTGGCAGTTTTTCCTCTTCCAAGCCTTGGATGTCTTCGTCCGTTATTACAATTTCCGGATTGATAAAAAGACTGCGAAAGATAATAAAAACATTAAATAATAAATCTAAAAAATAGAGAAGGACAATTGATGAAAATGAAAAAAGTAGTGTTAAATGCCAATTAAGTATAAAGCTAGCTAATAAAATAACTCCGAAACTAAAAAGGATAAGCTTTTGAGAACTTGTAAGAGTAGTGAGTGCACTGTGTTGACTGCGGATAGTCGTATGGGTAATAAAACGAGCCTTATGGTAGTGAATCCCAGCCCAATTCATAGTCTCTTTGTTTTCCGGAGGTAGATGATAAGGGGGGAAATCAGTAAATGCTAATTTTATCTTTGGCCATAGCATTGTTAACCAAGAGACTTTCTTAAAAGGAGCAATCTCACTGGTAGCTTGATGAGCCACATTGTAGCCTAAATACTTGGCATGCTGAATAAGACTCCATTGTAATATTTGCTCTTTATGATTACTAGCTTGCAGTAGATGAGTAAGAACCCTCGGTTTTATTATTGTCACACCGGGATTTAGATGTTGCGTAGTACCATTTTTAAAAAAAGATGGGGACAGAACGTCTTGTTCAGTTATGTTTCCAAGAAGCTCATTACAGACTATGGCAGCTGATGAGTAATCCGGGTCTATTATTACAATGTAATCTGTTTCGCTTATGGCTGAATAATTTGCAAGTGCATTGGTAAGTTTTTGCCCTGGGACTAGTCTTTCAGTTTCAATTGGGAACTCTCGGGAAAGAGACAAAAGATATTCAACCGTTCCATCAGTAGATCCTCTGTCAAAACAGGTAATCTTATGGTCTATTCCGGCTCCATTCAGCACGGTATTTAACCCGTGAGACAACTCATTGATTTGCACACGATTATTTAGTGTAGGAATTACTATGCTTATTTTCTTTATATTCATTTTTTCTTCATATAAAAACCCGACCATTGCGGGCAGTTTCTTTAACCCTCCGTTGGCTGTCGGGCAGCTAAACTATGGTTATTATTTATAATAGTATTTAGATGTTGAGTATAGCATTAATTTGATAAAATACAACGACTATAAGCCATTTTCATAATTCCTAATTATCTTAAATCAGGGATTATGGCTACACATATTTTACTTAAAGATATAAAAGTGATAACAAAATAGACAAAACCCTCTCCGTAAAAAGGTTTAAGAAAATAACAGATTCATTATTTTTTATTTCACAACTTAATACACCTACGTTTTGTCCTGTCCTGCTTTCTCATTATATGGGGTTCAAACCAGCTATCAAAAGGTGGGTGTTTAAGCCTGTAGAAAAATGCAAATAAAAATAAAACTTATCATTTAAGGTCCGCATTTTTCTGACAGGCGTTAAAATCCTTTTTCTTCGCTTTACTTCAGAAAAACTTTTGACATCTGTTTTTCACCCCATGCCCCTTTTTTGATGGACAGGACAAAAAACTTCTGTCCAGCTTATTTATTTTTTTATGCCGATTGGAGGTGAAAACATATGTATGTACTACCGACCTACAAAGGTTATACCGTAGATGAACGGCTTAGGGAGTTTAGGGTCGCCATTTACGGTAAAAAGTTAGAGTTTATAAGTTTTGACAGCCGGAAAGGCCAAAAAATCCTCTCCGGTTATAGAAAGGAGCAATCTATGAAAATACTAACAAAAGAGGTGCTGGATAAATTACCACCTCTCTATTCTCAAGAGGAAGTTAAAGATCCGATGGTAATCTGTAAGTTCTTTTACCCGGACTTTGGCTGGACCTGGTATGCCATTGAGTTTGATGGTAAGGACACGTTTTACGGGTATGTAGTCGGAGACTTTCCGGAACTAGGGTATTTTACCTTATCGGAACTTCTGGCAAACAGGGGTAAGCTAGGGTTACCAATTGAACGGGATCTCTTTTTCAAGCCATGCCGGCTGTCCGAGGTTATGGCAAAGTAATTCTAATACCGCAGGCGGGAGATTAACCTCTCTCGCTTGCGGTTTTTTTATGCTTCTATCTCCACTCTCTCCCAGATATTCGTATCTTCTTGATCTTTTAATATTTTCTCCTTGGTTGTCAAAAATATCTCAATCTCATCAGTGAATGACTTTTCCAATAGGGATTTTGCATAATAGTAAATATGCTTCTTTTTCCGTTCATTCTCAAAAATCAAAAGAATAGCAGGAAACGGTGCATTGTCTGTATTATCTTGCCAACTGCCGCCCTCCGCATATTTAAAATAAGTGCTTACGTGATAACGTAATTCCTTTGCTGACATACTTGTATCAAAATAATATAGAAAATAGCGATTGTGCTCTTTGCCATCATGTTCATCAATATAGGCATCAGGCAAAGGATCGGGATAATAGTTATAACCTTGTAAGTCCTGCTGGGTAAAAAAGTCAATCTGTGTCTTTTTATCCTTATTTTTCAGAAAGTACAAATAGGTATCAGTAATAACCAGGAGTCTACTGATAAAGTCTTCACCGGCATTCTTTTCCTTATACAACCGGTTGAGAAAATTTTTATCAATATCCGGGTCTTCTTTTAAAATATACCGTGCCTTTTGATCTAAACAGATGATATGTGGTTTGGTTATGTTTTTTGGGTCTTTGATGACTGAGATTAATTTTTTTTCTTTAAGATCAGTAAGCCATTCTTTTATCCGGTGAGGGTCTTTGTGAGAAAAAAGTTTTTGAAGATGAGTAATATAGAGGAAGCGAAAAGATGAAAGATAAAATAGGATACGTCGTTGAGATTTGGTAACGGTTGGAATTTGCATATAACAGTTGAGATTTATAATTAGGTTAAATTAAGTATCTGTATATAACTGAATCACATCCTCTTATATGTATATATAAGAATATAGACGCTGTACTTTTTCATCATTTAGCTTTAAAATATCAAAAATAATGTACCTGCGCGTAGGTACATTTTTCATCTACTTTTTCTCTTGGGCAATCCGGATCCTTTTACGTTTTTTCCCTCAGCAGATGGTTCATTTTTGTCTGTATCAACCTCATTCTTTTTAGAAGTTTCTTTTTTTGGTTTTACATAGATAATCGCCCAATTTTTTTGAGAAGCTGCAATGAGTATTGCCATCTTTTGTTGATCTTTGACAACCGGATGATAAATAGTTACGCCGGAAAACGGTTCTTCTGAAACAAGCGCTGATATTTTAATGTAGAAATGATACCGGGGTAAATTCATGATATCGCCTTTTTGCAGATACGGTGCAAACTGGTTGAGCATCAATTCTTCGTCAATGTAATTGCCACTGCGAAATACAATTACTGTGGTTACATTGGCCAGAATTTGGTTGACGATAGTTTGCTCCTGTTGTTGAGAGGTTGACTGTTCGGCCATAATGAGATTCAGGCCGTATTTTCTTCCTTCGGAGACGATTTTAATAAATGATAAAGTGGCAAAGTTTTGGAATTCATCAATATAGAGGTAAAAGGGTTTTCGTTTAACTTCGGGAATGGTGGCCCGCCGTAAGGCTGCCTGTTGGAGTTTGGTTAAAATAGTTGTCCCTATAAGTTTTGTCGTGTCTTCTCCCAATTTCCCCTGCGATAAATTACAGATTAAAATCTTGCCGTTTAAGATGTCATTAAAATTTATGGTTGATTTTGGTTGTTCCAGCATACGCCTAGCAGTTGGAGACCTTAGAAACCTTCCTACCTTAGCCGTCACTCCCTGGGTCATTTTGACAATTTGAAAATCTCCAGCTTTGCCAAATTCAGCCTTCCAGAAATTGATTAAATCTTCGTCATCGACTTTTGAGATGACTTGCCTTCGGAAATTGGAATCGGTCAGAAGCTTGTTAATCGTAAACAGTGTACGGTCGGGAACGTAAAAGGCGGTATATATGGTATTTCGTAAAATATGTTCAATCCGGTGAGCGTTGGTATTTTCATCTTTGGAGAAGACTTTCTTAAAAAGGGAGATCACACCTTCACAGACAACTTCTTTTTCCAGTTCCAGCTCGTCATCATCCAGTCCTTCTGTTAACTCAAGGATATTAATTCCAATCGGATGTTTAATATCCCAGGGATTGACGTAGATAAGATCGTCTTTACGGCTAAGCGGGACTGAGGCCAGTAAATCTTCGGACACATCACCGTGAGGATCAATAAAGGCCATGCCTCGGCCTTCCTCAATGTCGTGCTTGGCCATGGAAAACATGAGGGTAGTTTTTCCAGAACCGGTTCTCCCCACCATATACATATGCGTTTTGCGCTCCTCGGCAGTGACGCCAATATCGGTTGTTATCCCGCCATATGTGTTCTTGCCAAATACAACATCGAGCTTTCTATTTTGTTTTAAGGATAACGGAGCTGGTAGTTCCTTTGAATATGCCTTAACGATATTTTCGGTTTGGGTTACTCTACTAAAAGGAAAGTGGTAGAGGTCGGCTATTTCTGAGGAAGAGAGTAAAGACGAGCCGCCACTTCCCATAAGTGACAATAGCCTATTGTTAAAAGTAATTTGACGGATTTTACTAAAGATCAAGTCCGATAAAATGCTCTTTTTGACCAGTGACTGGTAACCGGAAACTGCATATGTTTCCATTGAGGAGATAAATCCGTCAATTCGTTCTTTTTGCTCCTCAGTGTCTTTGACCATTACAAGGAGCCGTATAGTCGTTTCAAAGAGCGGTTGGTCTATCTTTTCTTGGATGGACTGAATAGTTGCCTCCTCAAAGCTTGTGAGAGTTCGGGCTGGTTTAATTTGTTGCTGTATCTGCATTTGTTGGTTAGCATAGTTTTGCCGTAAATATACTGGTTGGGTGTTGGGGTGCATCAACTCTGATAGTACCCATTGGAATTCACTACCCAATTTGTATATGACCGTCGAAAATATCTTTAAAATTACTGCTACCGGTTTGAAAAATAAAGGTAATTGAAAGCTGTCCAGATAAGCCAGGACATTTTCATTGTGAAGAATCATTCGTTTAATAAGATATGTTTCATTAGTTTTTGTCGGGGACAGGACAATTTGAAAGGAGATTAATTCACCAGGAGACAGCTTGGTCATCATGCCGGTGATATAAGCGACCGGATCGTGTTCAGACAGGGTATCCTGCTTCTTTAACGGATAGGCAAAGTGACGAGCAAGGTTGAATTCAATGATTCGAGGTTGATACTTTTTTAACTCTTTGAGACTTTCCGATAAATATTCCGTGGTTTCCTTGACCTGCACTTGTGGTTGGTAGGAAATCATATACCTTTTGAAGTTATTGGCATAGTGAGATGTTGTCCTAACTAAGTATCTAATTCCTTGTTCTTTTGTGGAGACAAACTCAAAAGATAGTTTCGGCTTTATTCCTAAAAACTGTTCTAAAAGCCTTTTGTGTTTTCCCAGTCCATGAATGACGGAGAATAACTCTTTTGTTGTGTAGGCAGATTTGTCAGTAAAGGCCGGAGGCGTTAACTCCAATAGGACTGATTTTTCAGTTAGGGATTTTCGTAGGACATATAGCCAACGAAAAAGTAGAAAAAGGATTATTAAAACAACAAGAGATATTAGAAATATTGGAGAAATAATAAGCGAATGCGGTGAAGTTTTTATTACTCCACTTTCTGAATGTGAAAAATACAGGAAGAACTGTTTTATTAAATACCCCGCCTCCAAATTGTGCCAGTTTATATTTCCCATATAACTTAGGCAGATTATCAGGACAGGAAAATTGCTAACATTATACTACCCCATAATATATCAGAAAAGTTATTAAAGTAAAGTGTAAAGGGCTAGAAAATCAAAATGGAAGAATATCAGAAGATTGGATTTTAAGCGCTTTGCAGATCGCTTCTACAACAGCAATTGTAGGATTTTCTTCTCCTCGTTCAATTTCTATTTATACTATTGACAATAGTTTGTATTCTGCTAAAATTATAAGTATAGTTATAATATGAAGCTAAAATAAGACAAACATGAACCAGCAAGAGTTAAAGAATCAGGATAAAGAAAAGATTAAAAAAGCAGATAAAAGAATAGCACCTCTCGTCATTTCTCCATCATCTGACGAAATATTAAATACGCTTGCCGATATTATCATCGAACGAATTCTTGAAGAAAGTAAGAACGGTCAAATTTCCGTAACTTTATGAATAATCAATTTAGGCTGGAAAACGCAGTTGCAGCAATAAGGGTATCTTCAATGAAGCAAGGACTACAAGGCGATTCTCCCCAAGCCCAGAAAGAACAAATAGAACAATTTGCCAAAGTTCATAATATAAACGTCAAAAAATTCTTTATTTTCATGGAATCGGCGTCAAAAGAAGAACAACCGGTGCAAGAGGCGATTGATTACTGTAAAAGCGCTAAAAACGATATCCAACTGTTTATTATCAAATCCATAGATCGCTTTACTCGAGGAGGCTCATATTTATATGACCACCTTAAAATCCAGCTTACCCACTGTGATGTAAAGCTTATCGACATTTACGGGATTATCAGCAATCAAGAGGTTAATACTTTAGAGCATTTAGGTCTCAAATACGATTGGAGCGTATATTCCCCAACCCAAAAATCTGAGATATTAGAGGCTGAACGTGCCAAAGATGAAATCCGCGATATTTTAAGCCGTATGATAGGTGCGGAAATTCGTTATGTGAGAATGGGCTATAGAGTACGACCTGCGCCTTTTGGTTATATAAACGAGAAAATTGATACTCCTCATGGTAAGAGAGTTATCCTTAAACCCCATCCGACAGAAGCACCTTTAGTTATGAAAATGTTCGAGCTTCGTGCTAAAAAAACAATGACTGATGAAGATATAGTGAATGTTGTAAATAATATGGGTTATAAATCCCGCACTCACCTGCTTAGACATCCAAAAGATAAAACCATCGTAGTCGGACAAAGAGGAGGTATTAAACTTAATGTTAAACGATACGTAGAATATATTCGTAAACCAATTTATGCTGGGGTTAATGATGAAAAATGGACACAAGACGATCCTGTTAAAACGAAATTTCCAGGATTAATTTCAGTCGAGACATTTAATCTAGCAAATAGAGGTAAAGTTGTTCTTTCAGAAGACGATCATGGAATAACAATGTATAAGAACAGACCGGAAGAATGGAGACTTAAAAAATGCGTTAAAAATCCAGATTTCCCCTATAAACGATATGTTCTTTGTCCTAAATGTCAACATTCGCTATATGGAAGTTTTTCAAGGGGAAGTAACGGTACACGGTATCCAGCATATCATTGCAGCAAAGGTAATCACTATTTTAGAATACCGGTTGAAACTTTCGAAAATACTATAAAAGAGTTTGTCGGTCATGTTAAGGTCACAAAAGAAGGGATAGCAAAGCTCAAACAAAAAGTATTAACAAAATGGCAGGAAAATCTCATGATTGGAAAACGGGATGTCCAAACGATTGATGAAAAACTGAAAGAGCTGGAAAGCCAAAAGACGCTTATTGGAGACCAGATGTTTAAATTCACCTCAGATGAGGCTATTAAACTTATGGAGGAAAAATTACTCGGAGTTACTAAAGCAATTAAAGAATTAAATAAAAGCAAAGTCGAACAAAAGGATCAAAATATCAATATGGAGATAGTTTTGGCAATCGTCCAGGAATATCTCGAACACTTGTCGTTCTTAATACTAGGAAGCTCTAATCCTCTTAAAAGAGCTGCCTATTTTGGGATACTGTTTACCCAAACACCATCATACAATGATTTGATTTCTCGAACTGTCCAATTAGCGCCTTATTTCGAGCTAATCGATGATTCGGAGTCTTTCAACCCCGCTACTGTGAGCCCAGAGAGACTCGAACTCTCAACCAACAGCTTAAAAGGCTGCTGCTCTGCCAGTTGAGCTATGGGCCCAAAAAAGTTACTTCATTTTATCAATCACTTACGCATAAATCAATGGAAGTTCATCATCTTTCAGGATTACTAGAAGAGTCAATTCCTAATAATGCCCTAACAGCTAAAATCGCTTCGGCTCCATACCAATCTTTAAGTTGATCCTCTAATCCTTGTTGTGGTTGTCCCTTTTCTTCCCATAACTTGTGAGCAATAGGACGTACTTCAAGATCAGTAAATGGTTTACCTCTTTTCTCTACTGCACTTTCGATTAATTTAAGAGCTTCTGGAGAAAAAGCCATAATTAATTAAAATTATTAATAGCATAAAATTATTTAATTTTCTAGTGGAAGTAATGGTGTTAATGATTTTGATCTTGATTTTTGCTTGTCCTCCGAAGTTTTAACGAAGGAGGAAACTTTAACATTTGACACTCTTTAATACTCTACCCCAGTATAGTTAATCTAAACTTAAATAAATAGAATATAGTAGAATTCTTTCATGAAATCGGGCAGATTAATTTTATTTATCTCTATTTTTACGATAATATTTTTAGCTGCAATTGCTTTTAACGTTACCCCTTATCTTCGCGGACCAATCGATCATCTCGTCCCCTCTCGCTGGCCTTACTATTTTGTAAATACGGTAAATAAAGTCTGGGCACCAACTTTGGTCTTTTTATTAATCTCAATCCTCTATTTAAAGATAGAAAAAAGTAAAAAAATGAATCTAAAACTGGAGTGGAAACATCTTATAACGCTGGTTATCCTAACGTTCTTCTTTCAACTAAGCCTGGTTTACTTCAGCCGATTTGGCATAAAGATTTTATTTAGAAGACTGGTTGATCCTGGTATTAACGGCTACTTTTCAACTGCAGTTAAAATAAATAATACGCCTCAATTCCTTCATACGTTTCCTCAAATTGCCACTCATCTTGATCAACACGCTAGAGATCATTCTCCGGGCTCGGTTATATTTATTAGAGGAATTATCAACGTCTTTGAATGGATTTCGAGACAAACAAATCTTTTTTCGAGCCTACACACCCTTAGGGTACGTGATGCAAAAAACTTATGGGAATCATTAACTATTGGACAAAAAGCTGCCAACCTTTTTCTTGCTTTTTTTATACACTTTCTGACAAGTCTGGTCATTGTCCCTTTTTATTTTTTGATCAAAAAATTTTCTAAAGGAAATTCTATTGCTGCGTTCCGAGGAACTTTTCTATACGCTTTAATACCCAGTTTTAGCTTCTTTGCCCTACTCTTCGACCCCATCTATGCAATCTTCCCAATGATAAGCCTAATACTTTTAATTTCAACAAAAAATTCGAAACTCGAATATCAAAATCCTAAACAATTTCAAAATTCAAATGACAAAAATATTAAACGTTTTGAGCCTTCTTATTTGAAAAATTTAAATTTGTTTAGAAATTCGGATTTAGGATTTAGGATTTTGTTTTCTGGTATGATTTTTGGGGTTGGTTTATTTTTTTCCCTCTCCATCCTTCCAATCCTTCTAGGCCTAACTATATTTACCATTCTTACTTTCTTTCTTAAAAAAAATAAAGAAACAATCCTTAAAGCCCTAGGATTTACTTTTGGAATCCTGATCGTTTTTATAGTTTTCTATCTTTTCGGTTTTAACTTTCTCGCCTCTATTCCTGCCATTATCAGAAACCAGATTGCCAGAGAATATCTTCCATGGCTGATTTTTAATCCCTATGACTTCTTTCTTTATTTAGGTATCCCAACCTCTGTTTTATTTCTATTAATGAGTTTGAAGATACATTTTTTGAGTTTTTCAGGGGGGACCGCGAAAAAAAATCGCGGTGGGGTCCCATTGAGCGAAAAAAACGGTATCGAAAACATTATCAAAATAATTAATAAACATATCAATTTATATCAAATTAACAATAGGGTTCTCTTCACTTTTTGGCTAACTTTTTTAATACTTATAATTTCAGGAGTAAGTAGAGGCGAAGTCGGAAGGATCTGGCAACCTATGATGTTTGTTCCCGTTTTATTTGTCTCTGACTTTGTAACAAATAAACTGCATTTAAACAAAAATCAATTTTTGCTAATTCTAACGCTTCTTTTTCTTCAGCTAATTGTCATGGAAGAGTTCTGGGTACCGATTTGGTAGCTACAACCATGTATATCAAGCTGAAGGAAAAGAGATAGTGAACTTTGTTCCTTTATTTGGAGCGCTTTTGACCGAAACCGCTCCATTGTGCATCACAATCAGTTTTTTAGCTATTGATAACCCCAAACCATATCCATCGGCAAAATCTTTAGAGCGAGACTTATCTCCCCTAAAGAAACTCTTAAAAATGTATGGTAGATCTTTTTTATCTATCCCAACGCCCTGATCTTCTATACTCACAGTTACGTTTTTGTCCTTTTTTTGAGAAGAAACCATAATCTTGCCGTTTACCAAGCTGTACTTAACTGCATTGTCAAGAAAAATAACAAAGAGTTGGATTAGTTTTTCTTTGTCTCCTAAAATGTTTGAGTCGTCAAGTGATCTCTTTATCACAATATTTTTTTTCTTGGCTAAATACTTAATTTTCTCCATTGAAGAACTTAGCACCTCTTTTAGAGAAACTTTTTCCATCTTTGGATTTGAACCGTTATTTACAAAGTGTGAAAGTGCCAGTAAATTATCAGATAGCTTTTTTAAACTATCAACATCTGACAAATTGCTTTTGAGCACAGATCTTGCTTCCTCAACTGTCATATTTTTATCCCTCAAATTCACCTCGATCGCTGTTTTCATTGCAGTTAAAGGAGTTCTAATTTCATGGGAGGCATCGGCTACAAATCGGTTCTGTTCATCGACCATTTCTTTTATCGGTCTTAAAGTTCGACCGGCCAAAAAGTAGCCTGCCAGGGCTGATAAACCTAAGATAACTAAGTTAGCATAGATCAACTCAATCTTAATTCTATTTTCTGCAGCTTCAATCTGATTGTCATTCAGGGTAGGAGGTTGTGGAGGGGGATTTGTATAATCAAAATATTGTCCTATCCGGAACTCTCTTCGTCTAAAACTCCTCCCGATTTCCTGATGGACTATAGAAAATAGTACGATACTAAAGATCATACTGACAACCATCGTGATTATCACATACCAAAGAGTTAATTTTAATCTGGCCGATTGGAACATCTTATTTAATAATTATTTTCTATCAGGTGGCAGAAGAGTAAGGGATCCCGACAGCGCGCATGAAGGGAAAGTTTGATACCGTTTTTCTCGCTTAATAGGAACACCCCCTATTCGGGCTCCTTAAAAGCTCGAAAAAGGCATCTGCACTTTCCTGAAGAGCACTGGCGGGAGAGAATCTTCTGACAGAATCTGATAGAAAATCAGATTATAAACTTTTAATTTCCGCTTATCTTATACCCAAACCCTCTCACCGTTTGGATTAGCGACTTTTTATTTGGAAAACTTCTATCAATTTTATTTCTCAAATAACCAATAAAGGCTTCAACAGTATTCGGCAAAATGTCTGAATTATAGTCCCAAACGTGCGCTATTATTTGATCTTTTGTTAAAACTATATTGGCATGACGCATAAGATATTCAAGAAGAGAAAATTCTTTTTGAGATAATCTCAAATTCTTTTCTCCTCTTTTGACCTCATAACTTACCGTATTAAGTGTCAAATCTGCAACTTTTAAGACATCTCCAATACTAGCTCTTGGTCTTCGAATCAACGCTCTAACTCTCGCTAAAAGCTCTTCAAAAGCAAATGGCTTAATCAAATAATCATCTGCACCGCTATCCAAACCTTTAACCCTGTCCTGAATCTGACCTTTAGCCGTAAGCATAAGTATTGGTGTATGAATGTTTTCCTTTCTAAGATTTTTACAGACATCAAGTCCATCCATCTTAGGTAGAAGTAGATCAAGGATAATCACATCATAATCTTCAGTTGACGCCATATCATAGCCTTCCTCACCATCATAGACAACATCAACAGCAAAACCCTCCTGTTCAAGGCCTTTCTTGATCGAATTTGCAATCCTATGTTCATCCTCTACAACTATTATTCTCATGTGCACATTATATAATCAATTTCTCCTGAAAAATACCTGAAAAGATTAAACAAATCCTGGGAAAAAATCGGTTTTGATCTGACCTTCCGCTACGCCCATGTTTTTTAATGTTTGCTTAAAGCCTGTAATCAACCCCAAAGAACCGGAGATATAAAAAATCCTTTCTTTATAATCAGGAATTTCCTCTTCTATTAAATTTCTATCAATTCTTCCCTTCCTTCCCTGCCAATCGGCAGGAATTGATTCTAGATCGGTCAACGCATAGATTACTTTTATACCCAACTCCTTTTGTACCTGATCAAAAATATCTTTGTAAACTATCTCCTCTTTCTTCCGATTTGTATAAAGCAGGATGATATCTTTTTTTTGTCTAGTATCAATTAGATATTTAATCATGCTGCGATAAGGAGTAATTCCTATCCCCCCAGCTATAAAAACATACTTGCCTTGATCTTTGGGCAATGTGAAATCGCCTGCAAGTTGTGAGACTACTATTTGATCATGTCCATCCATCTCAAGCATTGTTTTTTTAAAACTGCTGCCAGGTTGCTCAAATTTAACTCCTATCCTGATATTATCTTCGGTAGGAGATGATGCCAGCGTAAAATATCGCCTATTTCCTCTACTGTCCGTCTTATTTTGCTCAATGGTCCACTCCATATATTGACCAGGAATGAAAGAAAGTCTTTTGTTTAAGGGGAAAACAAAATCAAATGTATCTTTTGCAATCTGAATTTTTTCTTTAAGTTTTAGAACCAACTTCTCTTTAGGACTTACCAGATAAGAAAACACATTACCCACAATCAAAGCCAACTCGGGAGTTGAATAAATAGTGCTTAAGTGAATGTCGGGAACAAATAGAAATCCAACCAAAGCACCGTAAATAATCTGCAAGATTTTTGTCGGAGGAGTTGTCAAAGGCTCTGTAAGCATAACAAAAGCAAAGAAAAATAGAGACGAGTGCAAAAAAAGTTTATCTGCAATTGAAAACAAGTCTGTTCCTTTTAAGATGCTAAAACCAATTGTAGCTAGAAAAGCAGTTAAAACAAAGCTGAAAATCATATCGTCTTTTTGAGTTTTTCTTATGATAAGTAAACCGCCTAAAAATACCAATGGTAACATTGGGACGTTTCCCACCCACCAGCTGGCAGACTGACCGATACCAAAGGAAGTTAAAACGACAGAAACTGCAACGGGGTTAAAGATATGCTTATTTCTTATTGCCAAAATATACTTAGAGGAAATGGCTAAAATTGCAGCCCAAAATAGAAATGGAAGATCATGAAAAGATTTGATCGGATTTATTATAAGAGCTAGGATCAGTGCAGTAATATATGTCGACTCCAAATTAGTTGTTGCTGCAAAAACTTCAGAGAAGATTTTATTGGTTATTAAAGAAAAAGTTAAGAGAACAAAGGTAGTCAAAATAATTGACCAAGGGTTATACTGTAAAATTCCAAAAAAGCTTAAAACTGCCGCCCCAGCAATAAGAACAATTAAATAATATAAGACTAACCTGTACATCGTAATTCTATTTAGAAAGCTATCAACTAGATTTAACATAAATAAATTAATATGCGAAGAGTGCGGATTTTTTGTTCGGCCACTTGCGCGAAATCGTTCGTGCTATGTCACCCAACTTTTTCGCATTGGCAGGTAACAAAAAAGACGCACTCAAGCATAAAAAGCTCGAAAAACGGTATCGAGATTTCCCTTCATGCGCGCTGTCGGGTTCACCCTGAACGGGTTCACCCTGAACGGGATCCCTTTCTTCTCGCCACCTAACAAAATTTTAATTACTTATAACAAAATTTTTAAACCCACTTGTAAAAGTTGCCATTCCTTTGTTGTCAATCATATATCCTTCAAACCCCACCAGCTTTTCGATAAACTCAATTCCCTTTTTTCCCATAGCAAAAGCAGCTGTAGCAAATCTGTCTGCCTCGTAAACATCTGGGCCGATCACTGTCAAGCTGACTATATCTGTGACCTTCTGGCCGGTTATTGGGTTGTAAATATGCTGACCTCTGAAATACGTACCGGACGTCGCAACTCCTTTGCCGCTGACTGCTATTACTTTGACTACTTCATCTCTATTAAATGGATTACGAATTCCAATCGTCCATTTTTTTCCCTCGCTATTTTTCCCTTCCGCCTGTATATCTCCTCCCGCTTCAATATAAAAATTTTTAAATCCCAGATCTTTTAGCATTTTTGTAGCTCTAAAAATAGACAATCCCTTAACTAATCCCGATGGATCAAGAAGCCCGTTTTTTTCTATGTTAAAATAGCCGTTTGTCTCTTTTTTTGTTTCCTCACAAAGGAGTAAAACAGTTTTCATGTCTTCGCTATATCTATCTTTTTCGAGTTTTCCCTGATTGATCTTTGAGATCTCGCTTTCTTTTTTAAAGGTGCTGAACTTATCGTCAATATATTTAAAATAGTTGAAGACCTTTTCGAAATCTTCTTCTCTACTTTTTGAGTCAATTATTTCAACCGAGATCGGCATATCCATCAATATTCTTGTCTCCCTCATATCTTTCTTAAACTAACAACTAAAACACTAATAACTAATTAACTATTTCGCTTGGTTTAAAGCAGAGCCCAAAGATTGTATAAAACCTTTGCTGGAGTCTGTAGCTCCGGAAATAATATCAACGTTTGCACTTTGTGCTTGTATAGCCTCTTGAGTCAAAAGAGGCATAGCTTGGGAATTAATCATTATTGATGTTTGCCTGTCATTTGGTGATTGAAGAAACTGTACGTCTGTGATTTTTCCGTTTTGAATTATAGCTTTTACCTGAACATTCCCATAAAAAACGTCAACCGCATCTCCTGTGTATTGACCGTCTTTATATTGTCCGCTGGTTTGAGGAGCTGTAGATGGAGGTGAAATCCCACTGGTTTCTACATTTTGCTTAGGTGATATAACAGCTGCTTGATCCGACTCATTTCTCTGTTGCAGGCTGTAAAAAATAAACAGCAGTATCACAGAAAATGATAATAAAATTCTTTTCATTAAATAAAAATACTATGATTTGCTGAAAATCTGCTGAAAATTTATTTTTCGATAATCTTTACGGAGAGGACTTTTATAGGATTGACAGGTTTTGAAAGTTCGCCGGAGTTTGAATCTGCAACAACTGGAGCCTCGTCAATCTTATCAATCACATCCATTCCATCAATAACTTTTCCGAAGATAACATAATTATGAGGTAGGTTGTTATCTTTTTGCATTATGAAAAATTGGCTGCCGTTGGTGTTTGGTCCGGAATTTGCCATGGCAACGGTTCCTCTCGTATAGTCTCCGGAAA
Source organism: Candidatus Roizmanbacteria bacterium (assembly GCA_963845895.1). Classification (GTDB taxonomy): domain Bacteria; phylum Patescibacteriota; class Microgenomatia; order UBA1406; family GWC2-37-13; genus CAWJTN01. The sequence goes on along the minus strand of CAWJTN010000001.1, from coordinate 733,979 downwards.
ATTTTTCATCGGCAAAAGTATAACCTGGGCCTCCGGTCCCATCGCCTTTCGGATCCCCACCTTGGATCATGAATCCCTTAATCACTCGGTGAAAAATTGTGTTGTTGTAGAAGTTTTTATTAGCCAAAACAACAAAATTATTTACAGTTATCGGAGTTTCTTTTACGTTAAGCTCAACTGTTATATCTCCATCTGTTGTGGTTAAAACCGCTTGATAAATTTTGTTTACATCTATAGTCATTTTCGGGGTAGGTTGCATCGTTTCCGTCGGAACAGACTCTGTAATAGATTCTGATTGGGTGGTCTGTTTATTATAACTTTTATTTGAAAAATAAATAACACCAATCAATAAAACTGCAATAATAACAGTTGGAATTAAATATTTTAACATATTATTTATAAATTTCTCTTCTATGACCTACCCTAAGAATTATTATTTTATCAGCTTCGTTATCAAAAACAATTCTATAATTCCCGACTCTCCATCGGTACGATCCTATGCTTGAATTGATTAACCTTTTTGTAAATGAAAATGGATTCTGAAGAAATCTATCTATTTTTTTCTTTAATCTTTTTTTCGTGACTCCATCGAGCTTCTGGATGTCTTCAAAAGCACTCCTGGTGTAGAGAATTTTGTATTTCATTATAGTTCACCGAAGGTTTCCTCTTGGGTAAAAAAGTCTCCTTTTTTGTACTCTTCCCTGGCTTTTTTTATACTTTGAACATATTTTTTATTTGTCAAAGCAATAAGGTCTTCAAAAAGATCTATATTTACTATTGCGGAGGTTATTTTCCCCTTTTTTGCCACTAAAAGATAGTCTTTTTTTTCATCTATTTCTTTTAAAGTATCTGCCAAATTGTTTCTTAAAACAGTAGTAGTTATTACATTCATACATTTATATTGTACATAATAAATGTACACTTTGTCAAGAGTAAAATTACCTTGAATTTATTTCATCTTTTTTATCCAATCATGTGCAAAGAGCTCAGCCTTTCCTGTTATTATAGCTTCAAAGATTTTTTCAGCGATCAATTCAGGAGGATCCGCTGGGGGTAAATTTGATAGATCTTGATTGTCTTCCTCAAAAAAACTTTTTCCACTCCGCAATGTATTTTTCTCAAACTCTGTAGTAGTAATGTACGGATAAACTACGCTGACAGAAATCTTATCTTTCTTAAGCTCTTCCCTTGCAATTAAACTTAAACTGACCAACCCCCGTTTCAACGCAGTGTAGGGACTCGTCGATGGAATAAGCATCAAGGCTAAGCCCGAACTTATATTCACGATCGCTCCCCCGCCCTGTTTTCTCATCAAAGGAATAACTCCTTGCATAGCAACCAATGGACCAAGCAGATTTAGTTCAAAATTATACTGAAATTTTTTAAGTTCGATTGACTCAACTAGACTATCATAACCTCTGCCGGCATTATTAACTAGAATATCGACTCTGCCAAAATGTTTAACAGCCTCTTTGATCAGTTTCTTAACTTGACTAACTTTTGTCATGTCTGTCGGGACAACAAGAGATCCTTTCAGTTCTTTTGCCAAATCATGAAGTTTTTCTTTAGATCTGGCAGCCAAGACAACCTTTGCCCCTTTTTTATGTAACAACCTAGCTGTTGCCAGCCCTATTCCTGATGAAGCACCTGTCACAATTGCTACTTTATCTTTTACGTTCATTTTTATATTTTACACTATCAGCTGATTTTAGGCTGAAAAATAAAACATTACCATCTAACCCACGGCCGCGATGTAGATGGTAATAGAGAATTTCTACCTTGGGGGTGGAAAGATGCTGTTAGGACAATACTTTTAGAAGATTATCCATTATTTCCTACTTGATGAATTGGTAAAACATGATCTACCGCTGCTTTAACTACCATAGCGCATTCTTGAAAAGATGTGATTAGTTCTGGAGGAATTTTATCGCCACGCACAGCAATTGATTCTATTGCACCAGCAATAGCTACCAGTGCTTTAGTTCCTTCACCCATAATTAAACTACCAACTTGCATATTTGTGTTTGATTGTTTTTCTAGCATAAGTCATAATTATACTATATTAGTAATTGGTTGTTATGACAGTGTATTAAGTAGATCTGAAAAACTTTTCAGAGTTTTAGCTCCTTTTTCTTCAAATTCTTTTTTGGAAACCGTCCTATCAGGAATTCCATAAAATATTATTCCTGCATCCCTTGCAGCATAGTAGTCAACCAGATGATCTCCGATGAATATTATTTCCGATTTTTTAATACCTTTTTTATTTAATTTTTTTAAGATCGGCTCAAAGACTTTCGGATTGGGTTTGTGAACTTTAGTATCTTCCTCTGTCTGGATAAAGAAAAAATGCTCTAACTTAAAACCGGCAGCTTTCAAATCTCCCTGAGCTAGCCTTTTGTTGGCAGCCGTAATGATCCCAAGAAGAAATTTCTTAGACAGTTTTTCAATTGTTTTTATGGCATCATCATGAGCAATTGAAGGAAATGAATCTCGGACAGAATAATAATTTTTTACAATCTTTTCCGAAACTTCAATATTCTTATAAAGCCTCTGTAAAAAAACCGTAACCGGTAGACCCCAGTGTTTTTTAATATCTTCATCAGTTATCTCCATCTGATAATATTTCCTTCCAGTTTGCTTTAAAGCCTCAACTCTTGTTTCGAAAGTTTTAAGAAGGGTGTCGTCAAGATCAAAAAGTATTGCTTTAATCATACTACTTCTTCCTTTTATTTAGTATATTTTTAATTTCTCTATAAAATATTTCTCTGTTAGCCTCATCAATGACTAACTCGTAATCCTCTCGATCTAAAACTGAAGAAGTATCAAAAGTAATTCCTACCCTCTTAACCAACTGTCTTAATTCCTTATCAGTCAAAACATCAATCAAATCACGTAGATGATTCATTTCCTCTGGTCCTGCATTTCCACAAAATGCATTCTTACTGTGATATAAAGAGTGGCTTTTATCCATATATAAAAATTTGCTCGGGGACATGGATTCGAACCACGATAAACTGGTTCAGAGCCAGTTGTCCTACCGTTAGACGATCCCCGATTTTAAAAGTACTAGACTATTTTACCAAAAAAATATTTATTGAAGAATCTTCTTATATAAATCCCTACTCAGACCTGCTTTTTTAACTTGAAATCAAAGCTCCGTTAGCATTATACCCTTTGCAATTTGAAACCAATGGGGTATATAATTATCCCTGTTGCAAAAAAATATATGGATGTCCTCGCGCTTCTTTTTCCTCGTGAAAAAAAATTCTACCGAATGGTAGAAAAGCAGGTACTTTTAGTTGAGACTGCAGTCAAAGATGTCAATACGCTCATAACCTCCTTCGAAAAGCTAAGCTCTGCAAAAAGGAAGAAACTGATGGCCGAGATTACCCACAAAGAACAGCAAGATGATCAACTTTATACAGAAATGGTAAGAGCGCTTAAAAGCACTTTTATAACTCCTATCGACCGTGAAGATCTTCATCAGTTGGTCTCGATGTTTGAGATGATGATGGATACATTGGAGGAGGTCGCCTTTAAAGTCAGTATCTATGATTTAAAAAAAATTGATTATAAACTAAAGGAACAAACAGATCTAATTAGTCAGTCTTTCAAAAAAATCAAGGAGTTAATCTTCTCTATAAGGGATGAGTCCCATGTGGAAAAACTCTGTATCAGTATAAGAAAATTAGAACATCAGGCAGATGAAATCTATGCCAGAGCTTTGAAAAGTCTTTTTTTAGATTCTCAACCACCAGTTACAATTATAAAGATGAACGACCTCTATTCCTCTTTGGAAGAAGTGAATGATGACATCCATGAAGCATCAATGATAATCGAAAATATAGCTGTAAAATACTCCTAAATATATGGTTGTAGTTGTAGTTTTGGCAATAATAATAGCTCTGTCTTTTGACTTTGTGAATGGGTTCCACGACAGCGCCAACGCCATTGCCACCATAGTAGTCACCAGGGTTCTAACTCCTCATCAAGCCGTCATAATCGCAGCTTTAGGTAATTTTATCGGGGCCTTTGTCTTTCCTGTAGCTGTAGCCACAACGGTTGGAAAAGGTATAGTTGACCCTCAAGCTGTCTCAGTTATAATTATACTTTCTGCTTTGATTGGTGCCATTGTTTGGGACCTGATCACCTGGCGGTTGGGACTCCCAACCTCTTCTTCTCATGCATTAATTGGTGGACTGATTGGCTCTGCTTTTATATCAAAAGGTCAAAAGATTATAAACTGGAGCGGAATCTCTACGACTAGCACGTTTATAGTAATTGCACCGGCATTAGGACTTATAGGAGCATTCATCTTTACAATAGTTGTTTTTTTTTTAGTTAGAAATAAAAGACCTGGCAGGATCGATATTTATTTTAAAAAACTTCAGCTTATTTCCTCAACATTTTATGCAGTTGCTCACGGTACAAACGACGCACAAAAAACCATGGGAGTAATTGCTGCTCTACTGGTTTCAGGTGGATTTATGAAAACGTTTCATATTCCAATTTGGGTTATCTTATCGGCTCATGCTGCAATCGCTTCAGGAACATATTTCGGCGGCTGGAGAATTATAAAAACTATGGGAACCAAGATAAAACGTCTAAGGCCTGTTGACGGGTTCTGTGCGGAGACTGGCGGAGGGTTGGTACTTCTATTTACTGCTTTAGCTGGCATTCCTGTTTCGACAACGCACGTGATATCTGGGGCTATTGTTGGAGTGGGATCGGTTAAGAATTTTTCGTCGATCAGATGGGTTGTTGTAAGGAAAATCTTCTGGGCCTGGATTCTAACTATCCCAGCCAGTGCTCTAATCGCGGCTTTAACTTTCAAAGTCCTGAATTTTTTATAGAATAAAGAAGTTGACTAAACGACCAAATTCAAAATTTTTCCTGGTACGTAGATTGCTTTATATTTTTTTCCTCCAACATATTTTTTAACCCTCTCATCTTTTAAAGCTATCTTTTCCACATAACTCCTATCTCCCAACTCCTGACTACTAACTTCTATAACGGCTCTAACCTTTCCATTAACTTGAACTGGAATACTCACAACTTCCTCAACTAATGCTTTTTCATCAACCTTCGGCCACGCAGATAAATGTATCGAGGTCTTTTCTCCAAAAACATTTCGCCAGATCTCTTCGGTCATAAACGGTGCGAATGGTGCAAGTAAAAGCAAGAAAGTTTTGTATTCTAGTTCAGAAATAGATTTTTTTTTGCTTAGAAAATTTAACCATTCCATCAGGGCTGCGATTGCCGTATTGAATTTTAAATTTGGAATTTCCTTTGCTACCCTTTCTATAGCTTTATTCATCCATTGGTTATCTTCTTTTGTTAATTGATGATGTTCTACTTTTTCCTGTAATTCCCAAACACGCTTTAAAAAATTTTGTGGCCCGGATATTGCCTGTTCTCTAAAGTCGCCACCTTGATCAAAAGGCCCTAAGAACATAAGATATAATCGGAGCGTATCTGCACCGTATTCCTCAATGTACCTATCGGGATTGACGACATTTCCCTTTGACTTGCTCATCTTTGCCCCCTCGGCAATGATAAGCCCGTGAGCCCTAAACTTGCTGAAAGGTTCTTCAAAATGTTCAATGAGACCAATGTCTTTAAAAACCATTGTTAAAAAACGCGAGTAAAGTAAATGAAGTACAGAATGTTCTGCTCCACCGATATAAGTATTGACAGGCAGCCATTTTTTTACCCGTTCAGGCGTCCAGGCGCTGGTTTTGTCCTCTGTAGATGTGTATCTGAAAAAATACCAGGCAGAGTCTACAAAATTATCTATAATATCAGTCTCACGATGAGCCTCTCTTCCACATTTTGGACACTTGATTTTATAAAACTTCTCATCGCTAGCAAGCGGTGATACTCCGGTCCCGGTTGGCCTGAAATCCTTAACGTAAGGCAACTCGACAGGAAGATCTTTTTCAGGCACAGGGACAGTCCCGCATTCATCACAATAAATAATGGGTATGGGCGGTCCCCAATATCTTTGCCTTGAAATTAACCAATCTCTTAAATGATAGTTAATCTGTTTTTTACCCTTTGGATTAGCCTTATGGTTTGTTTTTTTTATGGGCAAATTATATTTTTTTGCAAATTCCTTATCTCTCTCGTCGCCGTCAGGGACTGCCATAATCGCACCAGTTCCGTAATCGATCAGAACGTAATCAGCCACCCAAACAGGTATTTTCTTTTTGGTGTAAGGATTGATAACATATGACCCAGTAAAAACTCCCGTTTTTATCTTTGTTTCATCTTTTCTTTGTTCTTTCGTCTTTCGTTTTGCTTCTTCAACATATTTTTTAATCTCTTTAAGTTTTGAGTTTTGATTTTTGAGTTTTGAATTTAGGAGCGAAACGACGAACGGGTGTTCAGGAGCCAATGCTAAAAATGTTGCGCCGTCAATTGTTTCTGGTTTAGTCGTATAAACTTCTATACCGTCAAAGTTGATAAGCATTCCTTCTGATTTACCGATCCAATTTGTTTGAGCCGTTATGACTTTCGCAGACCAATCGAGCTTTGCAAGATTATTGAGTAACCGATCAGCATACTTTGTAATTTTAAAAAACCATTGCTCAAGCATTTTTTTTATCACTACGGTTGAGCAGCGTTCACATCTGCCAGAAATTACCTGCTCATCGGCGAGAACTGTCTTACATGAGGGACACCAATTGACCTCTGCCTTTTTTCGATAGGCTAGACCGTTTTTGTACATCTGTAAAAATATCCACTGTGTCCATCTGTAGTAGTCGGGCTTGTAGGTTTCGACTCTCCTTGTCCAATCAAAGGCGTTTCCAATCGACATAAGCTGTTGATAAAAATGCTTCTCTGTTATTTTTGAGAGTTCGAAGGGGTGTTTATTTACTTTAATCGCATAATTTTCGCTATGTATACCAAATCCATCCAGCCCAATCGGTTCAAAAACATCATATCCTTGCATTCGCATGAAACGGGCAAAGATATCTGTGCCGGTGAACGCATACATATTACCAACATGCAAGCCCTCGGCAGAAGGATAAGGAAACATCATAAGAGCATAGTAAGGCCTCGAAGCTTTATCTAAGTCTGGACTAAATGTTTTTTCTTTTTTCCACTCTTCCTGCCACTTTTTTTCAAACTGTTGAGGAATATATTTGCGCATAGGAAGAATTATAGCAAAAAAAATGACGGAGAATTAAACCAATGCTACTCTATAATTACCTTTATCACTTTGTTTTTTTTCACTTTTCTTAAATATAGCCATATAACCGGGTAAAAATTCGCCGCTTTCCCCGTAAGCAAAACTAGGGAGAAAGTAAAGTGTTTCTTTTTCTCTTGTCGGAACCAAAATTTCCCCTGATTTCGGTGAAGCTTGACGACTAATTTCTTTTTTGAAAAATGGAAAAACTTTCTTCCAAAAAATACCATCTCTAACTGCTTCTTCTAGGCTTTTTCCTTCCAAAAAAGTAATCGTTTCAACATTTCCGTAATATTCTAAAATATTTTTACCTAATCTATATGAAACGTAACTTCCTAATCGAATAGAGACACCGCTATCTCTATTTTCAGCTCTTAGCATTTGAAAATTTAAGAATTGATTAGAAGGTACAACACCAGGTAAAATGAGTACTGTTTTTGGTCCGTAAGCTATAGTCAAACTTTCAGCCTGGAATGTTTTTCTCTCACTTAATGGAAGCTTTGTTGTTCCCTTAAGAATTTCTGCCATAATATTAAATTTGTCCTATTATAACAAATCAAAAGTACTTGTCAATTTAAAGAAACTTTTTTAAAATTCTCTCAACTTCTTTTTTCTTTTCTTCCGTCACTTCAACCATAACCACTCCCAAATTCCACTGGCCATATAAAACTAGAGAATGAAGTGGGGCAAAAAGAATTGCAGGAAGAGCAAGAAGGTCTTCTTCTCCTTTAACAATGATCCATTGTTTCTGTCCAGTTGAGGAGAATTTTTTTATTGTAGAATTTATCGATTTAGCAGCTTTTATATTTATAGTCCCGGCTTCATTCATTACTGATGAGATAAATTTTTTTGGAATGGAGATTAAGTGCGAAGATACCTGTTTCGAGCTTTTAAGGAGCCGATGAGTTCGGAGGGGTGTTCCTATTAAGCGAGAAAGACGGTATCGAGCATTGTCGTTAGATAAAATTTCTAGCGAGCCATCTCGAATGATTTCCTTTCTCCTCGACCTAAAATCTATAATCTTAATCTCCGGTTCAAAACCCAGATCCATCAACGACTTTACAATAATATCCCCAACCGCTACAACCAACGGCCACTTCATTTTATTAATATAATGAAGTATTCTCTCTGCAGTATCCGATAGCTGATCTATCGACCCATCAAAAACTTTTCCCAACGGTCTTCTCAACTCTTCCCTCATTTCCTCCGGCAATATTAACTTTGTTATTTTCTTATTTGCCATTTGTAATTTGTAACTTCCTCCATTCCTGTCGATCTCGCCGTACCTAATTCTTTCTGACGTGATAATCTCTCTATCGCCCCCCAATATATAGGTAGTTACAACAATCTTTAGTTCTTTTAAACCTTTTGATTTTCTAATCTTGTTTATTTTTTCGGCATTTTTTTTAGAACTTTCTGAAACAAGGATGGAGTCAAAAATATTGTCTTTAATTGAAGAACCGTAGATGTCATTTAAAACAAAAAATTTAGCTCTCTTCAGATAGTTTTTTTGACTTAAATATTCTTCCAACTTCTTTCTTCTAACTACTAGTTCCTGGACAAACTTTCCTAAAAACTTCCTCCTTACCATCTTATCTGAAGTTATTCCAATCGAAACTCTTTCAGCAAGTTTAAAAGCTTCGTCGATCATCTTTTTATGACCAATATGCAGGTGATCAAAAGTACCGGCATAGCAAAGATTCTTATATTTGTACATAATTTAGATATTATAATAGAAAACTAATGTTTGAGTTTAAAATATTGGCTAGAGACAAAAAAGCACGAGCCGGAGAGTTTAAAACACCACATGGTAAACTTCTAACTCCCGAGTTGGCTTTTGTTGCCACAGAAGGAAAGATCAAATCAATCCCCAATGAAATTCTACCTAAATTACCAGTAAATCTAATAATCGTAAACACCTTTCACCTATGGGTAAAAAAAATATTAGATAACTTCGAAGTACGAAATCCTAAATCCGAAACAAATCCAAATAACAAAAATGCTAAAAGTTTAAAAAAATTAGATTTAAAAAATTCGAAAATTGCTTCGAATTTCGATATTCGAATTTCGGATTTACAAAACATTCACGATTATTCTAATTTTCAAAAACCGATTATGTCCGATAGCGGAGGATTTCAGGTTTTTTCATTAGGGTTTGGAAAACTCCACGGGGTTGGAAAAATGACGAACATATTTCCTCTCTCCGTTCGTCATCCTGAACGAAACGAGCGAAGCGAGTGGAGTGAAGGATCCCATTACGACCTAAACAACCTTGTAAAAATAACAAATAAAGGTGTTGAGTTTATCTTTAATGATCGAAAACTTCTCCTCACACCGAAAAAATCCATCCAACTCCAGCAAAAAATCGGAGCAGATATTATTTTTGCCTTCGATGAGTGTACTTCGCCTTTAAACAGCTATGAATATACAAAAAAAGCGATGGAAAGAACACATAAGTGGCTTTTACGCTGCTTAAAGCAGCTCGATTACCAAAATCAAAAACCCGAAGATACCTTTTTTGAGCTTTTAAAGAGCCCGAAGAGTTTGGAGGGGAAGTTCTTCAAAGCGAAAAAAACGGTATCGAGGGTTTTAAAATCATCTCCAGCTTTATTTGGTATAGTTCAGGGTGGTTATTTTGAGGATTTAAGAAAAGCGTCTGCTAAATTTGTTGGTAAACAAAACGTAGCGGGTTTTGGAATTGGAGGAACCTTGGGAAGAAGCAAAAAAGACATGCATAATATTCTTGAATGGACCATTCCCCTTCTTCCTGACGAAAAACCCAGACATTTGTTAGGAATTGGCCAAGTAATAGATATTTTTGAGTCGGTTGAAAGAGGCGTTGACCTTTTTGACTGCGTCATCCCAACCCGTGAAGCCCGCCACAAAGTCCTCTATACAAAAAAAGGCAAAATAAATTTAAGGAAAATGAAAAATGTTGCTGAAGTGATCGATAAAGACTGCAGATGTCAAGTTTGTTCCAACAATATAACAATGCAGCAATTATTTCAATTATTTTCCCTCAGAGACCCCCGCGCCTTCTTTTTCTCCACCATCCACAACATCCAATTTTATTCAGATTTGATGAAAAAGATTAGGGAGTCAATTCAGATTAATCGATTTGCTCAATTAAAAGAAGACTTATTGAAATATTATTGATGCTTTAATTTTATCTGACGGATCCTTGTTTCTTGCCAAATAGCAAGTAGGCCTTGTTTTAGACGGGGTCTATAAAGTCTATCTTCCTCTTGAGAAGAAACTCTTACTTCAGTAAAATCAGGACCAATAAAAAATTTATTTCGGGGATAACCTTTTTGTACTATTGTCAACCGATCTTCTTTTTCTTCTTCATTCGTTATCCAGACTTTTATTGCTGAATGTTGATAAACCTTTCCTTTAGTCTGTTCTTGCCACTGTAAAACTAATCCATTCGCAATATTTGGTTGACTAAAAGAAACTTCTGCTCCGATAAACTTTCCAAATTTGGGATATTTTTCTAAGAATTCAGCAGGTGGATCAAAATGTAGAATTGGTTGAGATGGTATAGTTTTTCCAAATAAGATTTCCTTGACTTTAGATCCAATTCCAAATCTTGTTTCAAGCGTAGAAACCATAATATTATGTTAGTTAGTTTATCAGATCTTTCTCCATTTGCAACAAATTAAATCGCGAAGCATTTAAAAGTGAAGAAATAATATTTTCAATATTATTAATGACTAACTGCAGTATTGGCAAGTGGTTCACCTTTCTCCAAGCGACTCAAAAGATTAGTTCTAAAAATAGCCCCGCTCATCTTTCTCTGTTTCTCTTCATCGTTTAATAACTTTTCTCCAGCTTTGTGTAACTTCCAAAATCCGCCAAGACCTACACAAAAATTGAGCATTAATGTTATGAACGCTATACCAACAAGAGCAGCCGCTTTTTCGACAGTAGAAGGATCTGAAGACTCGAAAGCTTTTGCTGCACTTACTCCACCAACAGTTAGACTTAAGAGAGTTATTCCTTCGTGAAGACCTAAAAGTGCATAGAAACTCAACGGTACACCTTTTTTTTGGGGTGGCGGAGATTGAAATTGTGATTCTTTACCCAATATATAGATCGACATTGATTGTTATAATTATACCGCCAGATCATTCTGGAGTCAAGTTACTCCTCTTAATTAAAATCTTGAGAGAAAAGAGATTAACGTGTCTTTATTATATTTCAATTTTACTCTGTAAGAGTCTAAAAAACAGATAACTACTACGAATCAAAAAGGCAGGATTGCTCCTGCCTTTAATTTGTCATTTTGAATGACTGATTTTTTATTCCCTTCGAAAACCGCCTCTTCCACCACCTCGGTTTCCGCCGCCAAAATCATTTCTTGGCCTTGGAGGTCTGGCTTCTGAGACGACTAGCTTTCTACCTTTGTTGTCTTGACCGTTAAGAGTATCAATAGCTTTTTGAGCCATTTCTTCGGTCTCCATCTCAACAAAACCGAAACCCTTTGATCTACCAGTATCTTGATATCTGATTACTGTTGCTGATACTACATTACCAGCTTGACCAAAAAGCTCTTTTAGTTCCTCATCGGTAACTTCATAAAGAAGATTACCTACGTATAGCTTTTTATTCATTCTAAATCACCCGCCTTCTAGATATTGATTGCGAACTTATAACACAGTGAGCCTACCCTAATGGATAGTAAGTTTAAAATAAAAAGAAGACCAAACTGTAGTAAAAATACTTTCACAAAAATTTATTCAAGTCGCTAAAGTTTCCGAGAATCTGCTTAAACGCAAAGTCCGAAAAAAATGATGCGAAAAACTGACTAACAAGTTTAAAGTATAACAGATAAAAACCTCTTGTCAAATAATTTTTTGTCATTGCTATATTATTTCATCATTACTGGTAATAACCCTACAGCCGTGCCTAATATAGTTATAGCAAAGTTTAATCCGTCAGCGACATCCTTATTTCTTATGTTTATTTCCCAAGGAGCTCCGCTCATATAACCATCACTAGATCTTCCTCTAATAATTGATCCTGCCAGCTTAAGTATTAAAAAAATGGAACCGCTTATCAGTGCCCTCCATTCTAATTGTGTGAAGGCTTGATTTATTAATTCGGGATTATCTACAAAACCTTTATAAGCTTGAAAAATATTAGATATATTAGGAAGTTGAGTAAGAAGATGAAAATACGAATCTTTTAAGTCTGGTAGTATATTATTCATCTCTATCAAGCCTATGCCAGCAACTATACCCATCCCACCTAAAACATTATTCCAATTTATAAAGCTCGGTAATTCTGGATGCGAACCTGGAACTTTTTCAGTTATAGGAGTATAACTCATAATGAAATCAAGATGATACCATGAGATTATAGCATATTGATGGTTTATTTTACAGTTTTAAAATATGTTAGACTAGTTTAATGAAGAAACGAAATTTTATTTATTTAGCCTTTTTTTTCAGTTTAGTCTTTTTTGCTTTTTCTTATATTGTCGCAAAAGGTTTTTTTAATAGATTCGATTTTGATTTTACCGTTAAACTGCAAAACCATATTCCAAAATCATTTGATTTACCGCTATCCACACTAAGTTTGCTTGCTAGTTTTGAAGTCACATTTATCCTTTTAATCGGAATCCTTTTTTTTGTAAAAAATAAAATTTGGTCATTATTTGTCATCTTTCTTTTCCTTTTTGGGCACTTATTTGAATTTGCCGGAAAAATTTTTATACATCATTCTGGTCCTCCTTTCCTTTTTTTTCGCTATGATATTCCCTTTCTTTTTCCCACTTCTTATGTAAGCACGGGCTTCTCTTACCCTTCGGGCCACAGCTTTAGAGCAGTTTTTTTAACCTGCCTGGCCATATTTTTGCTTTTAAAATATTTTAAAAAATTTCCTATCAATAAATTCGTAAATGTCGTTTTGCTTCTTTTATTTTTATTTGTAGTTTTACTATCAAGAATAAGTCTTGGCGAACACTGGATTAGCGATGTTTTAGGAGGAATCTTTCTTGCTTTAAGCACCACTTTTTTAGCTTTATCCTTCTACAATAAAGAATAATAGGTTAAAAATCCTATAGTATGGTAAAATAATGCATGATTTTCCCTTTTATAGAAGCCAGAAACGGAAAAACACCTCCTGAGATAAAGTTTTCATTTTCTACTACTCCGATTGATTCTCTGGAAAAAGAACTTTTTATTAATTCAGTTGCTAATTTTTTGGATAATAATAAGTCGACTGTGCAGGAAAGTTTTTCTTCAGACTATTTACCTTTTTCCTTTAGTACGACTCATTCTGGTGCTTGTTCTGTCAGACTTCTTCAATTTAATGATTTTATGAATGATCTTTTTTTAAAACATATTTTTACATCAATTCCAAGTAACGAGCAAAAATTACGTTTATTAAATTACGTTGCTGCAAAAGGTAAAATTATAATGATTCAGAGAACTCAACCCTCGAAGGAATTTAAAGAAAATTACCAAGCTTTCTCAAATAAGTTTCATTTAGGATTAGATTTTGCTAGTAACGAACTAATTGCAAAATATCTTAGTGAAAGAAATAGTCCAGAAAAAGCTTCTAATGGTTTAAACAATGAAGAAAAAACAATTGAGAATTTAATGATAATAGCCGGAAGCACAATAAAATTTTATCCCATCACACCTGTTGACAATTTTGAGGAAGTGCAATCTGCTGTAAACACTCTGCATGCCATCTCTGATCAACATGAATTTAATTTAGCCGTTAAAACCGTAAGCCATAATAAAGAAAAATTAGATGTAGTTTGGACAACTTTATTATCAGGTATTAGCTATTTGGTACTTCCCCCTATTTTAGATCGAGCACTTAAATATAATTCAGTGCTTTCAAAAACATCGATCCAATTTTTTGGAGACTTAACAGATATGGTTAAAAATGCATTCGATCGAAATGAAATCGCGACTCAGGCTAATATTAGAGTGTTGTTGAACTCGGTCGCTCAAAATATGAAAAGTCTTCCTAAGATAATGTTGGAAAAAGACAAAGCTATAACAATACTAGGTGTGCTCGCTATTGGTCTATTAGGGAGTTTTCTTTCAGAATTAACTCGCAATGACATTTTCTTTTACGCAGTTTCTCCTTTATGCGCAATCCCAGTTAATTTTAGGGAGATGTCTGTAAGACTTAATCACGCAAAAGAGACAATTCAAAGTCATCCCGAATTAACAGAAGCTATCGAAGAGGAATATCCAAAAATTCTTAAATTTATTCCAAATAAATCTCCAATATTTGCTATGGCTCTTCATGATTATTACCTTTCAAATCCAGTCGCTTTTGGATCAGCTGTCGGCTCTCCTTTATCTTTTTTATTACTTCAATATAATAATCTACCAGAGAGCCTAAGAGTAACGCTTGGTGGTGTAGTAATTCAATTATTAACCGGAGGATTGTTAGGATTATATGTGACTGCAAAAAATAATCCAGAGAAAAAATTTCTAGAAGAGTTTTCTAAATAATTTCAAAACTTAGACAACCTGATAGATTAAAATTAAATTTTTATTGAAAATCTTAAGGCAAATCAATTAAAAGTTTATGTATAATCAATCCTATGACCACTGAAGAAAGATTGGAACTTATTAAACAGGTTGGGGAAGAAATTGTGACGGAAGAAGAGCTTGTAAAACTACTCGAAAGTAATGAACCGTTAACCGCCTACGACGGATTTGAACCTTCTGGACAGATTCATATCGCCCAAGGAATATTAAGAGCAATAAATGTCAATAAAATGACTAAAGCAGGAATCAAATTTAAGATGTGGGTGGCTGACTGGCATGCAATGGCAAACAACAAACTTGGAGGAGATCTGGAAAAAATAAAGACAACAGGAAAATACTTCATTGAGGTTTGGAAAGCTTCCGGGATGGATCTTTCCAAAGTGGAATTTAAGTGGGCCTCTGACATGGTTAAAAATCCGGACTACTGGAAACTGGTAATTCAGGTTGGAAGAACAAATGCTTTGCGAAGATTTATCAGAACGGCTGAAATGATGGGAAGAGCTGAATCGCTCGACAATTTAACCGGAGCAAACATAATCTACTCCTGTATGCAGGTAGCAGATATCTTCATGCTTGGAGCAAAAATTACACAGCTTGGCATGGATCAAAGAAAATTAAATATGCTTGCCCGCGAAATCGGCCCGCAACTCGGATTTTGGAAACCAGTTGTCGTTTCTCACCATATGCTAATGGGTTTGCATCCTCCAAATTTAGAAATAAGCGCGGAACAAACAATAGAACATAAATTGCAACGCACAATTGCTTTAAAGATGTCAAAATCACTGCCTGATTCTTCTATTTTCATGACTGATAGTTATGAAGATATTAAACGGAAAATTAATAAAGCTTATTGCCCAGAAGGTCAAGTAGATACAAATCCTGTTCTGGAATACTATAAGTATATTCTTTTTGAAAAATTTCCTCAGATTGTTATTGAGCGACCTGAAAAATTTGGTGGTTCTGTCATTCTAAACTCATATCTGAACCTTGAACACTTGTTTGCAGAAAAAAAGATCCATCCTCTAGACGCCAAACAGACGGCGATCAAATTATTAGATCAACTTTTGCAACCCGTAAGAAGGCACTTTGAAGAAAACGACTACGCCAAGGACCTTCTTAATAAAGTAAAAAGTTATCAGGTGACTAGATAAAAATTAGCCGTGGATTCCTAATAATGCCGTGTTAACTGAAGAAAAATTTTCAATTAAATAATTAATGAAAGCAGCCAGTTCTTTTGAATCACAGTAAGGAATCATTTCTTTTTTTACATCCTTTCCTTGAGCTCTCTCTGGTATTTGAGCGTCCTTAGGAACAATAAAAAGTAACTCTGTTTCATAAAATATCATAGGAAATTGTTCTTTAACTCTACGAAATGCTTTATATTTATCTATGAAGTGACGAGGAAATCTCGCTGCGGTCCATTCCAGAACAATCAAAGGCTTTTGAACCCATCTTCGGTGAACCAATAAGGCATCTGGAACTACGGTGTTTTCCAATCCTAGTCCACCAAAAGGATGATGTGTAATTTGTTTTCCATAAAGTTTTCTATAAAAATCTATTGTAGCTTTTGGATCTATATAACTCCTATCATTATGTACAAGGTTCTTAAGCACATAATCTTGTGCAATCATTTGCCAAACTGCTCCTACGAAATCTTCTCTTTTAGTACCACGGCTTGGAGAGAAAAAACTTACGTCGGGATGATTGTTGAGCGGTATTGATTCAAGAATACGTGCAAAATCTTTTCCTCTAGTGAGCCTTTCTAATTGTTCTACTGGCATATTTATTTTTACTTTGTTTGAATATTTTACCACAATAAACAGCTATACCTTTATCTGACAAATTTTTTATAAATAAGAAAACATTTCCAAGAAAACGACTACGCAAAAGATCTTCTTCAAAAAGTTAAAGGATTTCAAGTAACTCGTTAGTTTATCTTTTTTAAATAGCTTATTTGTTTCCAGTTCTTATAGGCGTAACTAAAACATGAAGACTATCAAGACCACCATGTGGAATATTATTCAAATGAGGTATTAACCATGGTGGAGCTGTAGGAGGATGAAAATCTTCTCTAGCGATTTCTTCAGAAGGTTGCAAATGTGAAGTTTTTTGTCTAAACCACTTTTCAAGTTGTCCTTGAATGATTGCACCTACCGGTGTCCTCCCATATTCTCTATGTGCCATTTCAGTCTAAATTATATAATGGTTTTAAATTTTTTCAACCTTAAAAATAATTTTATAAGAGAGTTAAAGACTGCGACGTTCTTGAGTTCTCCATATACCAAGGGAAAGAAGTCTGCCATTAACTTCGTTTTGGATAAAGATTACTTCCCGCTGTCCTCTTTCAGAATATACTGTTAGTATCCCTGGACCTAGAATAAAATTAATCCTGGGATGGGTCTGTATTGTCTTGAATAGCTCTGAAATTGCTAATTCTCCAGATACAGTTCTGAAATAATGAACTATATGTTCAATCTCATGCCCATCTCTTTGTTCTCTCCATTGTGCAAATAAAAAACTACTATTATCATCGCCAAAATGAATTTCTGCGCCTTTAAATCTTCCCATCATTGGATATCTTATTAAAATCTCATCTGTAGGATTAAACAACCAGTGTGGTTTCTTACCTGGAGGTGAAATTTTTTGAAGAACTTCTTTTGATTGTAAACTTGGGCTATGGATTATTCCTTTGGTTTCTCTTAAAACCTCTGATGTACTTAGAGTCATAAATATTTCGATTTTATCATATGTCGATGAAATTTTTCCCTTGATTTTTTTAGTGAAATCACTCACAATGAATAAATGATTCAACCTTCCCAAGAAACCATCGACAGCGCCTACGTCAAAGATTATGAGAAGCTCTATGCCGAAGTAAAAGAAAATCCGGAAGCGTTCTGGGAAAATATAGCCCATGAACTTTCCTGGTTTAAACCCTGGAACAAAGTTTTGGACTGGAACTTTCCTTATGCTAGATGGTTTGTCGGCGGTCAATGCAATATAGTCTATAATGCTCTGGATCGACATTTAAAAACACCAACAAAAGACAAACTTGCCTACATCTGGGAAGGACAGCCCTCCTTCGCTGAAGCTTCGGAGGGCAAGGACGGACCTGTTAGAACTTTTACTTATCAGCAATTAAATGATGAGGTTTGTAAATTTGCCAACGGACTAAAATCTTTAGGGATTAAAAAAGGTGACCGCGTCAGTATTTATCTTCCAAGAATTCCCGAGCAGTTTATCGCAATGCTTGCCTGTGCAAAAATTGGAGCAATTCATTCGGTAGTATTTTCCGGCTTCTCAATTGAAGCTTTGAAAAATAGAGTCATCGACGCCGAAGCGAAACTGGTGATCTGCACGGATGGTTATCCTTATAAGGATAAAGTGATCGAGTCTAAAAAGAATGTTGATGAGACAATTAAAGATTTACCTCAAATCGAGCACGTAGTTGTCGTCAAAAGAGCCAATCTTCCGCTTTCACTCAACGCTCCAAAAGAACTTTGGTGGAACGACTTAACGGCAAAACAGGACAATATTTGTTCGACCGAAATTATGGAAGCAACCGACCCTCTCTATATTCTCTACACCTCCGGCTCAACCGGTAAACCAAAAGGGATCATTCACTCTCATGGCGGCTACATGGTTGGCACATACATAACATTAAAGTGGATTTTTAATTTACAACCAGACGACATTTATTTTTGCACTGCCGATGCCGGCTGGGTCACGGGCCACAGTTATATTGTCTACTCACCTTTGATGAATGGAGTAACCAGTTTTGAGTACGAGAGCGTCCCGGACTATCCAGATGCTGGTAAATGGTGGTCTTTGGTTGAGAAATATAAAGTCACAAAATTCTACACAGCACCAACAGCTGTACGCGCCATGATGAGGCTTGGCGATCAATGGCCAAACAAATATGATCTTTCTTCTTTAAAAATATTAGGTAGCGTTGGTGAACCAATAAATCCTGAGGCTTGGCTTTGGTACTATAAAACAATAGGAAAAGAAAGATGTCCGGTTGTTGATACCTGGTGGCAGACGGAAACCGGCATGCAGATGATTTCACCACTACCCTCCTCTCCACTTAAACCCGGAAGCGCCAACAAACCATTTTTTGGAGTTGATGCTGATGTTGTTGATGAAAAAGGAAATCCAGTAGCCCCAAATAAAGAAGGACATTTAATAATAAGAAAGCCCTGGCCGGCAATGCTTTTGGATATTTATAAAAATCCTACGCGTTATAAAGAAACTTATTTTGAAAAAATTCCCAACGTTTATCTGACCGGCGATATGGCAAAAAAGGATGAAGACGGATATTTTTGGATCATCGGCAGAAGTGATGATGTCATAAAAGTTTCAGGCCACAGACTCGGATCTGCCGAACTGGAAAGCGCCTTAGTTTCGCATCCGGCTGTTGCGGAAGCTGCCGTTATTGGTAAACCACACGAGATTAAAGGAGAGTCAATAAAAGCTTTTGTTATTTTGAAACAAGGACATCAGGCTTCTGACCAACTTAAACAAGAACTTGTGGCTCAAGTAAGAAAAATGATCGGCCCAATTGCAACTCCGGATGAGATCGACTTCGTCGACAAGCTTCCCAAAACCAGAAGCGGCAAAATCATGCGAAGGATCCTCAAAGCCCAAGAACTCGGCCTCCCCGTCGGTGATACTTCAACCCTGGAAAATTAATTGACTTTACTTTCTTTATACCCTATAATACTCGATCATGTCAGAAAGATTTCGAAGAATTGGCAGATTAAAAGCTCTATTAAGATTAGAGCGAGAAAATGCTCCACCCGAAAGACTACATATAAATTCATTAGGCATTGATGTAAAAAGGGGTCAAAAAGGAATACCAATTCCTGAACATTTTCTTGTAGGACCTGTAGGTAAAGACGAAGCACCAATATGTAAATTTCGAACTGGTTATGTAGTAGCTCAATTAACAAGTAAAGGTTGGGATGCTACTGTAGTCTGCAATGGAGCAAAAACTCCTGGAAGAAAATGCTCTGCTGAATTTAAATAAAAACAAATACGCAATCCATGATAAATAAAAAAACGCGCCGAGCTTTGGAAAAAATTTCCTCCACTCGGCTGCGCATAAGTTTGATCTTAAATTTAATGTTACTTTTCCTTGTTTAAGATCAAAAAGTCTTAACTAGTCTTATCCTCCAATTCCACCTGCCGGTTCGTTTTCAAGATCTTTTGGCAGGTGCTTTGAGTAAAGCCTGGCTATTAAATGCTTCATAGGCTTATAAGAATTTATAATCGGATCCTTCAAGTTTTAAAAGTGCTTATAATTTAATAATAAGCATATCCTATAACATTTGTCAAGGGTATTTTAATTTAAGTGTAAAACTATATATTTACGTTCTAATTTGTAGTAAAAAATATTAAAAAATGGAGAAATATTTTAACCTGTAGAAAAGGGTTTTAAAACTTAAGGTAGCCTATTTTTATTGTTTAACGCCAGGTTTTAAAGTACACGCGGGAGTAGTTTGACTCGCAATTGGACATTTTGATGACCTTACAGGAGCCATACCCTTTCCTAAAGAAATATCTTTTATTTTAAGATGTTGACATTTCCAATTTCCAAACTTACCACCTATAAATCTACAATCTACAGCAGGACCAGTCTCCTGTGCAGCTCCTTCTCTACCAGTATTAGCTGCTTCAGTAAAATCACCCACAGGAGCTACTATTCGAGGATTTTCTTTGAGGCGTTTTGATTCTACAATTTTTCCCCCGCTTCTTGATCCGGCCAATAAAAGTGGGGCTAAAATAGTTGCTGCCAACCCCCCAACCATTTCTTCATCAATTTTTCCAATTAAGTTCTCAAACATACTGTCTTTACAATAAACTCACAAAAGAAGTTATATTATATAATGGAATCTATGATAAATCAAAAAAAACTGGAGGAACTTTGCCATTTGATTCGCTATGATATTTTAACATCAACCACTGCTGCCGGATCTGGACATCCAACCTCTTCACTATCGGCTGTTGAACTCACAACCACCTTATTCTTTGCTGGATTTTTAAAGGAAAACGATAAATTTATTTTATCAAAAGGTCATGCATCTCCGCTTCTCTATTCATTGTATCATGCTGCGGGAGCAATAACTTATGAAGAGCTTTTAACATTGAGAAAATTTGACTCACCTTTGGAAGGGCATCCAACTCCTAGATTCAAATATGTCGATGTGGCAACCGGAAGTCTGGGACAAGGTTTGTCTATAGGTGTAGGAATGGCGCTAGGAATGAAGTTAGATCAACATCGCGCAACAGGTGGCACGGGTGGAAGGGCTCCCGACAGCGCGCAACGAAGTGAGCACTGGCGGGAGGGAAACCCGGGACAGAATCTGTTGCGCGATCCTAAAGTTTTTGTTTTGTTGGGCGATTCTGAAATGGCAGAAGGACAGGTCTGGGAAGCGATGGAAATAGCCTCATATTATAAACTTGATAACTTAATTGCCATCGTGGATGTTAACCGTCTCGGACAAAGAGGTGATACTATGCTGGGGTGGAGTATCGAAAAATATGCCGAACGAGCAAGATCTTTTGGTTGGGAAACAATTGTTGTTGAAGATGGACATGATTTAAATCAAGTTGTCGCATCGTTTAAACGTTTAAACGTTAGAACGTTAGAACGACCGACAATAATCATCGCTAAAACCATCAAAGGTAAAGGTGTGTCTTTTTTGGAAGATAAAAACGGTTGGCACGGAAAAGCACTTGACAAAGACCAGTTGCAGCAAGCACTTAATGAACTGGGAATTCAGAAAAGCGGAGATATCTTTTTCGAACTTTTTAAGGAGCCTGATGATTTTGGAAGGGGTGTTCCTATTAACCCATTCGACAAGCTCAGGGTTAATCCTGAGTGTAATCGAAGGATTAAAGTGAGAAAAACGATATCGAGCTTTTTCAATCAACCTAATGGTCGTGGGAAAATGACTGACAGAATCTATCGCCAAAACGAAATGGTTGCAACCCGCGAAGCTTATGGTGATGCATTAGTCGCTTTGGGAGAAGCTAATCCAAACATAGTCGTTCTTGATGCTGAAGTCTCAAACTCGACTTACTCGGATAAATTTGGCAAAAAATTTCCCAACCGATTTTTTGAGATGTTTATTGCCGAACAGAATATGGTTTCAGCCGGACTAGGATTATCAAAAACAGGCTATATTCCCTTTGTATCAAGCTTTGCAGCATTCTTAACCAGATCTTTTGATCAAATTAGAATGAGTCAATATTCAAACCCAAATTTAAAAATCGTTGGCTCTCACTCCGGCGTTTCAATTGGCCCGGACGGCCCTTCTCAAATGGGACTAGAAGATATCGCTATGATGCGAAGCATAAAAGATAGTGTAGTTTTTTATCCCTCTGACGCTGTTTCCTCTTTTAAATTAACACAGCTCATGGCTCAAAATCCAGGTATTTTTTATTTAAGAACGACTCGGGAAAAAACCCCTGTCATTTATAAAGATTCAGAGAAGTTTAAAATCGGTGGGTCGAAAATTCTTTGTCAAAGTCCAAAAGACATAGCAGCTATCATCGGAGCTGGAATCACTGTGCATGAAGCATTAAAGGCTTATGAAGAGTTGAAAAAAGAGCAAATTTATATAACCGTAGTCGATCTCTATAGCATTAAACCGATTGATGAAAAAACTTTAAAAACTCTAGCGAATAAAAATTTTATAGTCGTTGAGGATCATTATCCTTATGGAGGAATTGGTGAAGCCGTGCTTTCAGCTCTTAATTCGCAATCCGTAATCCGTAATTTAAAAATTATTAATTTGTCGGTGAATAAAACTCCCCGCTCGGGAACTCCTGAAGAACTTCTAAATTATGAAGAGATCAGTTCGGATGCAATAATTAAATCAGTTAAAAAACTTCTTTAAGTAGCAGGCTTAAAAGGATTATCTTCTTCCTGGTTCTCTACTTGGTGAGAGTTTGACTGTTGGACTTGAGGAGGCTGGACTTGAGGAGGCGGTTGAGTCGTTGGTTGTGGCTTCATCACTTGCGATGTTGTAGAGACGCCTGATCTTTTATCTTTCCATCTTGAAATTAAGATCAATGCGATGAAAAAAGCGAGTAAAAATGTAGCGAAACCAGTCGCCCAAGGATAAAAAAAAAATGGGAAACGATTAGAACCTGTTGGAGAGATTGTTGTCGATCCGGAAATCGAAGAAAGAGTAAAGTTTTGTTGAGCTGAGAAAATTTCACGTCCCAGTCTATCTCTGACCCTGATTCTATAATAAAATTTTGTTCCAGCAGATAATCCAGTTAGTCTGACAGAATGTCTCAGAGCAAAATCTTTTTCTGCTGCGGTAAACGTATACTGTCCTTGATTTACGCCATACTCAACGCTTCCCTGAGTTTCAACATTGGTTTCCCATGAAACTGCTACGGTCTTTTCATCGACATTTGAAACTTTAATGTTCAAAATCTTTGGTAAAGGAACTTCTGTAACAGAAGGAGCTGGAGTTCCCGTAGGTAGTGCAGAAACCAAAGTATAACTAGCGCCACCAGAACTTGCCAAACTTAAGATATCGCTATTGCCGCTTTGAGTAACAACATGTGAACCTGAAGCAAACGACAAGCTAGCTGTTCCAGTTTTTTTAACTTTAAAACCGATGACGGCGATCGTTGCTTGACTTGTTATCGGTGAGAGAGTTCCTCCAGACAACTTTACCAATCCTCCACCACCTGATTTTTCTGCCCAGATGGTTATTGCTGAACCACCTGAAATCCAGGCTACATCAAATGTATCGGTTGGATAATTCACATATGCGCTGACTGCATTGACAGCTTGCCCTCCAGTGTTAACCCCAACTGTAACCGATGCTGTACTCCCAACAGCATAACTTCCTTTGCTGGGATAAAAATATAAATAAGCCGCAGCAGATACTGACTTACTACTAACAAATAAAAAAAAGAAGGAAAATATAGTTAACGCTGTTATTTGAACTTTGAACTTTGAACTTTGAAATTTTCTCATATTTTTATCCTGTCCAATTGGAAAGGAAAACGCTCAAGTCAAATATATCAACTTTTCCGCTATGATTCAAGTCTGCCACAGAATCACTTGTTCCCCAACGAGATAAGAAAATACTTAAATCAAATATATCGACTTTGCCATTTCCATCTAGATCACCCGTTTTACCCGATGATCCACCACCTCCACCGCCTCCTCCTCCACCGCCTCCTCCACCACCTCCACCACCTCCACCGCCGCCTGAAACAGGTGTTGGGGTCGGAGTATCGCTTGGAGCAAGAGCTATGTTTACTGTACTTGGAGTTCTAGTTTTTATAACTCCAGTTCCATTATCCCATGCATCTGCGGTTGAGTCATAACTTATAGAAGTTGAACCAGTTGTTGACAACGACGTAAACGAAAAGGTGGCTAAATTAGTTACTGATGTTAAAGCGGAACTATCTAGAGGTACTGCGAGATTAATTGAGGCTGTTCCTGCATTATTGTCAATACAAGCCTGGGCTACAGCTGGTTCACCATTACAAGATAGAGGCATTACTTTGAATGTACTTGCTGGCGTAATAGAGTTCAGCTGTAAAAATGATGGGTTAAATGTTATGTTCGGAGCAACTCCGGAAACCTGGTCAGTGCCTGGATTTATGAGTGAATCAACAGTAAAACTTTGGCTTGGAGAAATGTCTATAATCGAGGGATTGAAATACAAAGTGTCAGGCCCTGGGGTAGGTATTGGCGATGGTGTCTCAGTAGCCGTTGGAGCCAAAGTCTCTGTTGGGATAGGAGTATCTGTGGGTGTTGGTGTACCTGTAGAAGGAATAGGAGTTGGAGTATTTGTGGGGTTTAAAGTTATATTAACTGAAGCAGGTTCTTTGTTAGATAAGACATTAACACCATTTTCCCAAGCTGCAGTCTGAGTTAAATAAGTAATTGGCGAAGAGGTTGCTGATGATTTTGCTATAAAAGATAATGTCGCAACAGAAGTTACTTGAGTAATGGCGGGATTCCCTATGGGTACAGCTAGAGTAACTGATGCTGTCCCTAAAGTATTATCAATACATGGTTGGGAAATAAGTTGACCGTTACAAGAAATTGGCCAAACGTTAAAGTCAGATGAGGCTGTTAGAGAACTTATCTGCATTACGGTTGGGTCAAATTTAATGTTAAGATCTACGCCAGAAATATTATTACCCTGAAGAGAGGCGCTTATTTTTGGATTGATTACTGAGTCTATTGTAAAAGTAGATGAAGTTACATTTACTGTTGAAGGGTTGAAATAAATAGATGTATTTCCTGAAGTAGGTATTGTGGTAGGAGTTGGTGTTGCGGTTGTAGGAACTGGTGTTGGTGTTCTAGTTGGCGTTGGAGTATTAGTTGATAATGGTGTTGGGGTTCTGGTTGGAGTTGGGGTATTTGTAGGAATTGGTGTTGGTGTTTCTGTTGGACCAATAACTGTAACTGTTGCTGATGTCACTCCACCAGGAAGTGGAATCACATCAACTCCATTATCCCAAGCTGCAGTTCCTAGTACATAGTCTACAGAAGAAGAGGCTGAAGGAGATAATGCTGTGAATGAGAATGTTGCTACATTGGTTGTAGTTGTCACTGCTGGATTACCAATTGGAACTGCAAGGGTGACAGATGCTGTTCCTCTAGTATTGTCAATACAGGGCTGGGTAACTATCTGATTATTACAAGATATTGGCCAAATGTTAAAGGCGGATGAAGCTGTAACAGAGTTAAGTTGCATTACCACAGGATCAAACTTAATATATATGTCTACTCCACTTACACTGTTTGTACCGGGATTAATGACAGAGGTTAAGTTAAAAGATTGACTTGAGCTAACAGTTGTACTAGGTGGTGTGAAGGAAATCTTAGCAGCGCCTGGTATTAGGGTTGGAGTAGCTGTTGGAGGAACTGGCGTTGGAGTATTAGTTGGTAGTGGTGTTGGGGTTCTGGTTGGAGTTGGGGTATTAGTTGGTGGAATAGGAGTTGGGGTGGGTGTACTTGTTGGAGGAATAGGGGTAGGAGTTCTAGTTGGTGTTGGAGTAGGAGTCCGTGTTGGCGTTGGAGTATTAGTTGGTAGTGGTGTTGGTGTATTTGTGGGTGGAATCGGTGTTGGAGTCCGGGTAGGTGTTGGAGTATTAGTTGGTGGAATAGGAGTTGGGGTGGGTGTACTTGTTGGAGGAATAGGGGTAGGAGTTCTAGTTGGTGTTGGAGTAGGAGTCCGTGTTGGCGTTGGAGTATTAGTTGGTGGAATGGGAGTTGGAGTTCTGGTAGGTGTTGGTGTGTTTGTAGGAATTGGTGTTGGTGTTTCTGTTGGACCAATAACTGTAACTGTTGCTGATGTCACTCCACCAGGAAGTGGAATCACATCAACTCCATTATCCCAAGCTGCAGTTCCTAGTACATAGTCTACAGAAGAAGAGGCTGAAGGAGATAATGCTGTGAATGAGAATGTTGCTACATTGGTTGTAGTTGTCACTGCTGGATTACCAATTGGAACTGCAAGGGTGACAGATGCTGTTCCTGCGGTATTGTCAATACAGGGCTGGGTAACTATCTGATTATTACAAGATATTGGCCAAATGTTAAAGGCGGATGAAGCTGTAACAGAGTTAAGTTGCATTACCACAGGATCAAACTTAATATATATGTCTACTCCACTTACACTGTTTGTACCGGGATTAATGACAGAGGTTAAGTTAAAAGACTGATTAGGAGAACTATTTTGACTAGAGGGAGTAAAGAAAAGGCTAGCGTCTTGAGCAGCATAAACTGCAAAATTATTGGACGCTAAGAAATTTGAAAAAGGTACGCTAAGTATACAAAATAAAATACTTAGAATTACTTTTCTAATAAAAAAATGGTTTCCTTGGATTTTTCCTGGCATAAGTTAACGAAATTAGCTATTATTTATTTTCCCCAAAATTCTTATATAAAATACTCCTATCTAAAAGGTCCACCTTACCGTCATTATTTAAGTCTGCTTTGCTAAAACCAGGTGTCCCAGTTTTTCCAAAATCTTGTAATAATAGTTGTTCATCCTTCTTATCAACAACTCCATCACTATTTATATCTCCGACAAGTCCACCTGACCCTTGAACTTTCTCAGGCTGATATATAGATGTAGCTGTAGCTTCCACTGTAACCACTAGATTGGTTACCGAGGCTAGTATGTCATGAGTCGAGTCAACGAGAAAGTCTGTGTCTCCAATCTGTCCTGATGTAAAAACGAAAGAAACATCCGTTTTCCCAATTTGACTCGGGACAAAAGTGAGAATAGCTAAAATAGTGATACCGCTAAAAGGCTGCGAAGGCGATGAGCTTGCTGAAAACGAAACTGATCCTCGATGATTAGCCTGTTTTAAAACATTGGTTTTATCAAACAAGCCACTTTTATCTTGTGGAGTAAATACTTTTAAATTTGTATTATCTGAAGCTACTGGATTTATATCTTTTAGAGTGAGCTTTTGTCTGTCAAAATGGATAACTACATCGACCTTTTGAATCGAAGCATTGTCTGTATCAATATTAACAGGAACACTAAAAGAAGATCCTCCAGAAACAGTCAGATTAGCAGGAAGGGTGATTTTTGAATTTGCACCTCCAGCCGAAAGAGGCGAACGATTAATTAACGTCATAGTGGAGGATAAAAACTGAGGAAGAAAAAACACACTAACAGCCATAAAGAATACTAAAAGAATTATCAGCCAAGACTGATTATTTTTTGATAGTTGGGACATATCGTTGAAAATTAATAACTTTGACTTTATTTAATTAATAGAATATTATAAACAATAAGTCAAGTTCAATTGATATAAAAGAAATTATCCTTTTATTTTTGAAGTACTAAAAAGAACAAATTATTTTATTTTTGGAGGAAAACTTATGCCAAGTAAAAGTGGTTCTAGCATATACAATACGCCCCGTTGGAATCGCAGCAATTATTCCTCGATTGTCTTTTGAAGAAAGAGTAAAAGGTGAAGTGGCTTTTCCGTTGTACCACCAATGGCCTGTATTGTCCCAAATTTGTATACCGATTCCTGCTCCCCAGGTAAAAGTTATAGGTGTTGTTTTTGTTGTTGAATTGTATAAGCCGCATGTACCAGTAGGAATGGTTGGTAATTTAGGTCCATTTTCTCGATTGGTAGGTGATAATTGAGATGGGATAATTTTGCTTGTTGGGCCCAAAATATTTACTTTTGCTGACATTTTTGTTTGAATCACACCAACTCCGTTTTCCCAAGTATTGGATCCTTCTGCATAATCTACATCAGAAACACCCGGTGATTTTGCAGTAAACGACAATGTAGCGACATCAGCTATTGCAGTTATTGGTAAACTACCAATAGGCACTGCTAGAGATATTGATGCTGCACCTACTTCATTGTTAATGCAAGCTTTTGCAGCAGGAATTGCTCCATTACAAGAAAGAGGCATCACTGCAAAAGTAAAGGATGAGGTTGTTGCCGGAGTAATAGAATTAAGTTCTAGGACTGCCTGATTAAAAGTAATATAAATATCAACTCCAGCAATTTTATTATTTCCAGGATTAAGAGTCGAGTTTAGTATAAATATTTGATTTGGAGAAACATTAATGGTTTGAGGTGTGAAATATAAAATACTACTTGAAACAGCAAAAGCTGGACTTTTATCTAAAAATAAAAAAGCAACTACAAGAAGTAAAGAGACCAGAATTTTTCTCATTATTCTACTTACCAAAGTTTGCAAATAAAATACTATAGTCTGCAAGGCTAATTTTTCCATCGCAGTTAATATCTCCCTTAGATTTCAAAGGACAAGTCCCAGGAAGTGGAGTTGGACCAGTTGTACCAAAGTTTGTAAATAATATACTGTAATCAGCTAAAGTGACGTGACAATCACCATTTATGTCACCTTGTGGACAAGTTCCTGTGACAGAAGGTACTGGAGTATTTGTCGGATTGGCAATCGTCAGACTAAGATTGTTGACTTGTGCCAAAACATCAGAATTACTATTAGCAGATACTAGATTGCTATCAGTCGTTGATCCTAGAGTAAAACTAAATGAAACATTCGTACTACCAAGTTTTTTTGGAGTGAAAGTCAAAATCGCAAGCGTCGTACTACCGGAATATGGACTAGTAATAGTAATTGTAGGAGTAGGCGCTGGAGTTGGACTTATATTCCAGTCAGCAGTCGCTGCCCCAAATTTTATCGCACCTGAACTATTCGCTGCTGAAATTACTGTAGCCTTATCAAAGGTGCCTTTAGAATCGTTAGTGACTACAGGTGCGAAAGTTCGGAGTGTCGTCGATACTTGAGCTGAAGGATTTATGTCTGTCAAAGTTAAATATGTTGTATCAAAGTTGATAACTACGTCAACTCCTCTTATCGGATCTCCATTATTTGCCTGATCAGTATCGACAATCACAGGCACACTAAATTGCGCATTTGGTTCGCTAAGAACGGCGGGTGAAGGAGGCGGACAAGCATACAAACAAAGTTTTGGAACTGCGTTTGCTGCTGAGGAAGATGCTTTTTTTAAATTACTTATTAAAAGTTCTAAAAAACGAGGTAGGGTAAAAACTGCAAGAAATAAAACTATAACAACAATAAGAGGAAACCAAGATTTTTTAAAGCTTTTTGACCAGTGCATTAATTTTTTAAAGTATATCACAGTAAAAAAAATGTGTTAATTAATTTTTATAGTATTTTTTTATACAAGTCAAGTGATAATTTTATTCTCATTAAATATCCGACAAAAGTAGATCAAATAAGAAGTAATTGGTTTTTTTCGTTTAACATTTCTTAAGGGTTATTTCCAATATTCCCTATCAATATACCCCCATCTACCATATTTACTAATCCGTCTTTATTCAGATCAGTAATTATATTATTTGTTAAATAATTCTTAAGAACAATAAATAAATCTCCGCCATCTATCTTTCCGTCTCCATTAATGTCTCCGACAGGAGTAGGAGTTGGGCTGAGAATAAAAGTAGGTGTTGGAGTTGACGAGGTTGTTGCAAGGACAAATGTACTAACGCTTCCAGCCGGAAGTGTTGTCGAAAAACTGTTATTAGTAATATTCAAATTTGCTCCCTGCTCCAGATTTTTACTTGAAGAAGTGACATAAGGAGTCATCGTACCAGTGCTTATCCCGGAAATAGTGAAACTCTCCGATTTATCGTTGCCGTTAGTATTTATGGCCACGATGACTATCTTTCCTGAAGAAGGATCTTTATAGGCTGAAGTATACACGCCGCTTTCCGGATTAGCAGTCGCGTCAATTCGTACATATCCCGGCCAGACAAATTTACTGTAGTTACCGAGAGTGTAAAACCTCTTTGGTACAGAGTAAGAACTGCCATTAATATGAATAAGCATCTGGCCGGAACTGTCCCCATTGATGGCGAGCCACCAAAAAAGCCAGGCATTGGCATCGGCTTGAGTCATCAGATCGTGAATATCCCAAGCCCAATTAATACCATCGTCGATTGACGGATCATCAGTGTTTAAATTACTAGCCTCCGTCTGCCAGATGCGTTTGTTTTTAGATTTCGCTGTGGTCAAGGCAACCGGAGAACTGCCGTAATAATGGGCAGCAACGATATCCACTTTAGAAGCGGTATTAGAATCGTTTAGTGAGGACAGCGCCATATCTTCTCCCCAATGCGTTTGCTCGGTAATCATGACTTTGGCCGAAACATTATCCCGCGCAAAAGTCGGAGCCAGATAATTGGCTACAAAGTTTTGGATCTGGTCACCCGACCAGATACAGGAATTATAACTGGTGGACATATCCGGTTCGTTCTGGACAGACATCGCGTAGACGTCAATACCGTAATTTGTTTTCATCCCCCGAACGTAAGTGGAGAATTCATCAGCGTAAGCTTGGTAATACTGAGGCAGTAAACTCCCCCCATTATTGGGATTACTATTGTCTTTCATCCAGCCGGGGGGAGACCAGGGAACGGAATAGAAAATTTGTGCCCCTCTTTTTTTAGCCTCATTCCAGAGCCAAACTTCATCATTGACTACCGACCAGTCATAACTACTGGCCGAAGGATGAAAACTCGGCCATACAGCATTGCGAACAATAGTTAAACCTATACCTGTGTCTGGAGCGAACAGTAAATCTAGGACTTGCGTCCTTTGTGGTTCGGGCAATGCGTGTATATCACTGGCTGCGTATTTTGAAGAGGCTCCAAAACCGTCAATTGACTGATGTTGGGCTGCGGGATTAACCGAAATTGTCGCCGCCAAGACTTTGGAGGAAATGATAAAAAATAATGAACAAAGGAGAATGGTAAAAGATAGAATAAAACAAATAATTTTTGTCATTATTAAAATCTAACAAGTATGAACCGAGAAAACAAGAAGATTAATGGATATTACTTATTAATATTCCTCCATCTATGAAGTTAACAATTCCATCCTTATTTAAATCTGCAACAATATTATTTGTTAAATAGTTCTGTAAAAGAATAAAAAGATCTCCTGTATCTATTTTTCCATCTCCATTTATGTCCCCAACAGGAGTTGGGATAACTGTTGGAGTAAGACTAGCATTTGCACTATCTAGAGCTGCAATTAGATTGTTCATATACAATAGGTCTCCAACAGCAAAGGTTGGGGCATCAATGTATTTGGCGACTTCGGAATATGGTTGTTTGAGAATATAAGCCTTGCCCAAAAGGAGAGAGACATCATAAAGATCCTGTTTGACCCCTTCCAAATACTTGGAGGTGTGACCTTCCTGCATCCAATAGGGAGCGACATAAGTCAGTTCTGTAATGGTATCTTGAGCAGCACTCAAAGCATTTTTATTGAGATAATCACCCAGTTCGGGGACCAGGTAATAAAAGTTCCGGCCAACGTTCAAGACTCGGCAGAGGATATCCGGATTCCCTCCGTAAAAGGTATCACAGTTATTAACTGGGCTAAGATTAGTTGCCCGCAAGCTTTCCAGTCGGGCTAGTTCATTAGTGACTTGGGTCCTTAGAGCTCCATCGGTAATATCCTGTCCTGCCAGTTTCTGAAGGTTTAGAAAACCGATGTAGCCAGCGATGTAGTTGTTCAGCCTCCAAGGAAAGGTCGTCAGAAAGCCATCGCTTTCCCCCGCTGGGACAACAATCTTCGATTTGGCTAAGTTGTAGGCGGTAACTGTATCTCCCGAAACAATTTGAGCATATTTCCAGAGAGCATAGAAGTTAAACTGGGGATAGGTATTAAGGTAAGTCGATCTATTTCCTATATATTGTCCTGAGGTTAATTTTGGTTTGGTCTGCATATCAGCTACTACCTCTGGAGGCATATCAAGGGCTTCTCTTGCTGTTCCAGTCCAGCCTCGGGAAGTGTACATTGTGGGATTGAAGTAGCTGGCAAACTCCTGCTTGAGGTAGTTTACTAGCTGCGTTTGGGTAGAAGATGAAAGATAAGGGTAAGCCATGGCTAAAGTGTAAAGAGTCTCGCCGGGATTTTCAAAATAATTCACTAGTTCTTCCATGCTCGCCTGGCCATTGTTGTAATAACCAATTCGGAGGTCTCCAGCTGCCATAATTTTTTGAATTTCAGTTTCTAATCTTAATTTGGCGTCAGAAACAGAAAGAGCCGGAATCGTCGGATCAGTTGTTGGCTGGATCCTTAAATCACCTTTGTTACCATAGGTTGTGGCATTGGTTGGGCCAATAGCGATAATAGCGTTACTGCGGTGAATAAAGAGCTTGCCCTGGTAAGGGACGATTGGGTTTTGATCACCATGATTGTGATAGACACCGCTGCGACCATAACTATATTGACTGGAACCGGTATACCAACCGATCCAGCGCGGATAACCGGAGTTGTCGATATACCACATGTCATCGTATCCTGGAACGACGTTTGATAAACCGTTATAACCCCAAATTTGTCCTGAAGCTCCTGTCGAATAATTCTGCCAATTGGCATATCGGTCACAACAAATGCTTCGGTAGAGATTGTTACCACCAAAAGAGAGCGCCTGTGGCTCGTCAAATGCTCCAGTAATATTACTAATTACGCTAAAATAAGGAGTGCCTGTTTCCCAACCCATAACGGCATTTCCCGCGACACCGGAATTATTACTGATGTTGCCAGTGTAAAGAACATTATCCGGACCAACTATCGGTGGATAACTGTTACCATTTCTGGTCCCCCAGAAGGCAAACGGCGCATATTCCGATTTACCATTGCTATTAGAGTCAAAAGTGTATTCACTACCGTCGCTAGCGTTAAGGACAAAGACAGTTCGCTGCCAAGGTTTTCCCCGATTCCCGCTTTCCGCACTGGAATCAGGATAATTCTCTAACCAGTTCACTAGCGGTGTACCGTCAACAATAGTTTTCCCTTGTTCCCATTGATTGCTCGGAGCGCGAGTAGGTAACGGCCCGGTAAATCCATACCTAGTCCCAAGAATGCTCTGCATCACTCCCGACCACGCACCCCAACCGTTGTAGTTATATGGAGCAATCTCCAGTGTAGTTACTCCTGGTATTGGTCCTTGGCGGTAAGGCACGGCTCCAGAAAAAACTACGAAGTCTTTGCCGGTAAAGCGATCGGTATAGACTACCGGCCAATAGGAGTCAAAACCTTCACCGGGAAGTTTAGCTGATTTCCAAATAAGAGAACCGTTGGTGGAGTTTAAAGCATAGGCATAGTTATCATTGGAGGCAAAATAGATGGTAGAGTTATCTTTACTGGCGGCTGCTGAGAAGTTTATTGGTCCTTGAGTTGTGAAGGTCCAAAGAAGTTGTGGGGAGGAACCATTATCTTGAATAGCATAGAACTTGCCGTCACGGTTACCAATATAAATAACCGGTTTACCTGTATTGGTCAAAACCAATGGGTTGGTAGAATATCCAGCTTTAGCATTGTCAAAGGACCAAATTTTAACTCCTGTATTTGCATTAATTGCTAAGAGCCGCTTGTCCATTGATCCTACATAGACTACACCGTTGACTACCGTTGGAGAATCTCCCAAAGGCATTTCTGTATCATAGCGCCATTTAACATCGCCCGTATTAGGATCAAGAGCATAGAGACCATTAGCGGTTGCGATATAAAGCATGTTGTTTGCGGCTATGACTTGTGAGTTTTGCGGTATGTAGGCCTCAATCGGGCGATACCAGATGACTTTAATACTGTTATCAGAAATGTTTCCAGTTACCTGTTCTGGTGAAGCTGATGTTCTTTGGGGATCATGAGCAACTGTTGACCAATCTGGACTGATTGTAGGAGTTGGTGAGATGGTTTGAGCATAGGCGTGATAAGAAGACTTATGAAAATAATTAATAAAAAACAATGAAGAAATAATAATAAATAAATAAAAAAGAGATATTAAAACTGTTCTAATTATTTTCACACTATATAAGTTACGTTATAAAGAAAAATGCAATCAAGTTCAAGGGATGAATTACAAAGTTAAATGAAACTTGCTGTAAACTTGATTAAAACCAAAATCAGTGATGAACAAATAATAATCGCCATATAAGTCAGAGAAGATATGGTCATAGTATTAAAAAGCGACGATAATGGTCGGTAACCCACAATTAAATATTGAGTAATAAAAGGTAGAATGAATGCCAGAAGAAAAATTCCCGACTTCAACTTATTGAAATGTTTTTGCAATGAAAGGTGCGATAACCATACATCAATAAAAATAAATGACTGGATCAATGTCAGTATGCTAAACGCAACTGTTTTCTTTAACTCCTGGGTCCCGTTGAAGAAAAAAAACGGTGCTAAAACTACTAATGTTGCCATACTGCCGACGCTAAAAATATATCTTAAGTCTTTTTTTCCAAGCAGCTGCTGTTCTTTTTCCGGAGATTTAAGCATAAGGTTCTCCTGTCTTGGTGAAAAAGCCAAGGCCAAAGCCGGCAAACCGTCTGTTAGCAAGTTTATGTATAAGAGTTGAATCGGGTAAAATAAATTTGATATCCCCATCAATAAACCTAAAACTAGTGAAAAAGCTTCAGAAATATTGCAGGAAAGAAGATATTTTACGGCATTTTTAAGATTTTTGATTATATTTCTTCCTTCTTCAACGGCGTTGACTATTGTAGCAAAGTTATCGTCTGTAATTACCACATCGGCAGTTTCACGTGCAACATCTGTTCCAACAAGCCCCATCGCAACTCCAACATCGGCTTGTTTTAGAGCAATAGCGTCATTAACCCCATCTCCTGTGACAGCAACTATTTCGCCTAACTTTTGATAAAGTTTAACTATTCTGTTTTTTTGAAATGGATTTGTGCGAGCAAAAACACGTACTTTCGGCAATAAAGTCAGTAGCTCTTCATCGGTATAACGATCAATATCTTCTCCGTTCATAATCTTTTCTCCATCTTTAAAAATCCCTGTCATCACGCCTACTGCCTCGGCTGTTTTTTCATTGTCACCTGTAACCATAACAATTTTTATTCCTGCTTTGTAGGCTTTCTTCACAGCCTCAACAACCTCAGGCCGTGGCGCATCGTGAATTGCCACAAGACCTAAAAAAATCATGTTAGAAGATGAGGAGGTGAAATTTTTCGAGACTTTCTGTTTGACGAACGAATGTGAGGAGTTAAGTCGAGATAAAATTTCCACCGACGAATCTTCAACTGGTTTATAGGCAAAGGCTAAAACTCTTAACCCTTTTCTCGCCCACCTTTCTACCTGTTTTTCTATATTACCCTTATCCTGTTCACTAAGTTTTTCTTCTTTATTACCAATCAAGACCTTGTCGGTTAAGGCTAAGATAGACTCTGGCGCTCCCTTGCTAAAAACAAATTTCGGATTTCGGATTTCGGATTTCGGATTTTTTTCAACAACTACTGTCATAATTCTTGCTATGCTGTCAAAAGGTTTTTCATTTAACAATGTCCATTCTTTCTTAATTACTTCAGGTGCCAAATTTGCTTCTCTGGCAAGATACAGCAATGCTCCTTCCGTCGGATCTCCTAAAACTTTATAATTGTTTATGTTGTTATCATATATCAGTGCCGCAGATGAACAAAGAATCCCATTAAGTATTAATAGTGAAAATGATTTATTAACATTTGAAAATTGAGAATTGTTTTGAACTTTGAACTTTGAACTTTGAACTTGGAAATTTTTATTATCAACATAAATTTCCTTCACCTTCATCTGATTAGTCGTTAAAGTTCCTGTTTTATCAGTCGCTATCAAACTTACGCTTCCCAAGGCCTCAATTGCTGACAACTTTTTCACAATGGCTTTTCTTTTTGACATCTCTTTAACCCCAATTGCCAACGTTATAGTCATCACAGCCGGCAGTCCTTCAGGAACAACCGCCACGGCCAATGACACAGCTAATAGAAAAGCCGGAAAGTAACCTGATCCTTGCAAAAAAGAAAGTAAAAAAACAACTATGGATGTACTTATACCAAGAATGCCGATTATCCTTGTCAAGTTCTCTAGTTTTTTTTGTAGGGGAGTTTTCTCCTCTGTGATCAGCAATAGATTGGAGGCAATTTCGCCAAATTTTGTCTGCATGCCGGTTTTTTTAACTTGAGCCAGCCCTCGCCCTTTAGCTACAACTGTGCCCATAAAAATTTCGTCCTTATTTTTTTTAACTACAGGCAAAGATTCTCCTGTTAAAGCAGCCTCATTTATTTCCAAATTTAATGTTTCAACAATAAAAGAATCGGCTGGGATTTTTGATCCTTCTTCTATGTAAATTACATCTCCGGGAACTAAGTATCTACTATCAATATCTTTTTCTTTTCCATCTCTTATTACCCTTATTTTGGTAACTGTTAATTGTTTTAAAGCCTCAATCGCCTCTTCTGCTTTTTTCTCTTGATACAGGCCAAACAAAGCATTCAAAACTACGATAGCAATAATTAACGCTCCGTCTAAAGCTTCTCCAATAAAAAAAGATAATATGGCAGCAAAAATCAGAAGCAGTGTCAAAAAGTTATTAAACTGTTCAAGAAATTTCAAAAGGATTGGTTTTTTCTTTTCTTCTTTTATAACATTCAAACCATATTTATTTAGAAGTTGTTCCGCTTTTTCAGAAGTAAGTCCTTTTATCATTCGATTAAATAAGATTCGTTTTTTTGTATAAAATCATTGCTAGCAAAAAAAAGATTAACAAACCATAGGGAGATAAGAACGTGCTAAATAAAAGACCAAAAAATGCAATCATTAAATAGGAGAAAAACTTAAGACTGCTTACCATCGAACGAGTCAGTAAAAGAAATAAAAATACAACTATTAATGACTCAAAACGGAAGGGTAAAAGCGAAATCTTCAAAAGAAAAACAACAATCAAAAATATACCAAACAATATCACAAATAGATCTTTCTCATCCAAAATAAAGCGACTCAAATTTATCTGCATACATTAATTATAACCCAATTGTAACTCGTTTACCCCGATTAAATCGGGGTTAATAAATAATAATTAATGG
This sequence comes from Candidatus Roizmanbacteria bacterium, assembly GCA_963845895.1. Classification (GTDB taxonomy): domain Bacteria; phylum Patescibacteriota; class Microgenomatia; order UBA1406; family GWC2-37-13; genus CAWJTN01. The sequence continues at coordinate 696,848 of CAWJTN010000001.1, read as the reverse complement.
TTCGTTAGTGTGTTAAACGGATTCTTAATAAAATCTGTTTTTTCTTGATAAATATAGTATCTATCAAACCAAAAGGCAATAAGGAAAGAAATTAGGGCTAAAAAAACAAAAAGTAGGTTTTTTTTATTAATAACAACTTTCCACGAATTCATAATATAATCATACTATATATGAAAAAATACTTTCTATTTTTAATTTTATTAATTACAACTCTCATCATTATTCTTATTGGCCTTAATACAAGTAAAAATTTAACCCAAAGTGGAGTATATGCCTTCTATTATCAGAATGTTCCGATGACATGTCAAAATAACTGTACGCCTAATCCCTGTCTTGATTCGACTCCTTCAGATTCTTGTTGTCAACAAATCCAAAAAACAGGTAATCCATTTGCTTGCCCTTGGCCTCAACGTGGCTTTTGCAAAGAATCAGAATGTTCTTCTATTCCTTCTGGTGTTAATCGACAAAAATGTGGCTATAGTCGAAGGGGCTGGTGTCAACTTTGTACTAGTTCTTGTTGTGTAAATTCAGACGGAACAATTAATTATATACCTGAATATCCCATCCCTAATTTCAGTAATGGTTGCCCATCAACTATTGTTTGGGCGCCGGGGCATGGTCCATCAAAACCAACTAACCCACCCAATCCAACTAATCCTCCTAACAAACCAACTTCTACTCCAAAACCAACCAGTCCTTTCCCAACAACTCCTAATCCAACAACGCCTCAACCATCAACTCCTTGGCCTTCACCAACATCTCCTTATCCTACCAGTCCCACTGAATCTACCCCTACTCCCTATCAGTATCCAACCGAACAACAAAACATCAGCCCTACCAATTCTTCACTTTTTAGCTTTCCTACAAGCAACCCTTCCCAAAATCAAACTCAAAATCAGAATCCTTCATCTATTCCAAATTTATTAACTTATCTTTCCCAAAACTTACCCCCTTTTTCTCCGCTTCCTTCGCTTTTGTCAAACACAGTATCTACGGTAAATCAGCAAGTTCCAAAGACTCTTGACGTATTTGAGTTCATTTTCGGAAGAATCACTTATTACGACAGACTTTTAGAGGAAAGTGTTAATAGCAATGTAACAAAACTTTTCAATCGGATGAAGTTTTAAGTTTAATATATGCATCTTCCATTGTTTGAGTAATCCTGTTTATAATCTGTTCCGCCTCCTCAAAGGTAATCGCTTTCAGATTGTGAGGAAAATAGTGAAAAATCTGATTCCTCCCAAGCTTCCATGTCTGCCAAACTCCTTCAGCAAAATCAGCATCCACAGCTTCTTTCATTTTTAAATAAAGTGATTTATCTCCCAACCTTCCAATAAGATTAGGAGACATCAACTTTCCAAGTCTTAGATGATCGGAAATATAGTCAAGATGGGAAATAAACTTAATGTCTCTGAAAAGCTGCTTTAGAAATCCCTCATAAGCTTTGGCAAAAGGAAAAACCAAGAAAGAATAGTCTTTAAAGTGATAGGCATTGTCTTTTATTATATCGTTCATCAAATACTGACCTTCTAAAATCAAATCCTTCTGTGGTTGTGACAAATATTCCCAGAAGTCTTTATATGTATCCTGAACATTTTCCATACTCAAATATTACCAAAACTGGCTTGATTTTTATAATAAAAGTCTTAAAATAGTTTTGAGCCAATATGAAAAAATTATTCCGACTCATAAATAAAAATTTATTGAATGATTTTTTCGCTCGTTTCAAAAAAGAAAAAATAATCTCAAAAAATCATCCACTAATCACAATATCGCGTGAGAAAGGATCTGGTGGGAGGCCAATCGCATATCTAGTTGAGAAAAAACTTGGCAAGCCTTGGAAGGTTTACCACGAAGAAATAGTAGATGAGATCGGTAGGGAAACTCATTTAGAAAAAGAGCTAGTAAAAGAGATCGATGAAGTGAATATTCCTATGATAGAAGAGATCATTGCTGACTTTTTCGGTAGGCGCTATCTCAATCTAGGAACTTATTACAAAAGCCTTATAAAAATCTTGTCTACAATAGGTCATCGAGGAAACGCAATAATCGTTGGAAGAGGAGCTGAATATCTCTTTCCAAATGCCTTAAAAATTAGAATAATCTGTGAGATGGAACAGAGAATAAAATGGATGATGCAGTATGAAAAAATTTCTAAACACGAGGCTGAAAGACAGATAGAAGAATCTGATAGAAAAAGAGGTGATTTTTTAAAAGCAGCCTTTAATCATGATCCTAAAAAAGCACATCACTACGATTTGGTTATTAGGACTGGACACGCGCTATCTATAAAAGATGCTGCCGATCTGATTGTATTTGCTGCCAAGAGAAGATTTAAGATTTGATTGACGATAAAACTAGAAAAAAGAAGGACTGGGACTTATGCATCTCTTCCATTGGGTCCATTGATTCGATTCCATGCACCGCTGGATAAACCCAAGCGCTACCATCTGGTTTTAAACCAAGATAAAAGTCTGTTACTTTAAGGTTATTTTTTTCTTCGTCAAACCCTTTTCCCAATCGTAGCTCTATTCGCTCTTGATCATCCTTTTTATCAGTTTGGGTCTCGTGATGAATAAACATTACATTTAGATCTAATGTATTCTCATTTTCAGCCTCTTTTCCTTGAGGATGAGGATATAGCCTTCCAATTTTGACCTTTGTTCCCAAAACTGGAACGTAAACAGAACCTCCCGGATTTAGGTGCACCTCTCCATAAAGAATATTGTCAGAACCTTTTTTACCTGCCTGAAGTTCTTTTGGAGGTGAATCAAAAAGTCTTAGACAAAAATTATAAATCTCTAGACTTTGTTTTTTCATCTCTTCATAATTACTAGTATCTAGTGAGAGATTTGAAAAATTTAAAGCATTTAAAGCCTCATGAAGCATAAACTAACCATATTATATTACTCTTTTTTAATTTTGCAAGAGATAATAGATTTACGAATCAGATTTTTTCTAGATCAATCTTTACACTCGGGCTCATGGTGGATTTGATGTAGGCTGAAAAAATATGAGCTTTACCAACTGATTTAAAGAAGGCTTCGGCATTTTCTAGAAGTTTTTTATCTTCAAATGAAACCTTGCCAATCATCTGATGGATCAGGGGAAACTTTGCTTCAGTTTTCCATCGTAAGGCGCCTTTTTCGTATTTTTTAGCTACCTCTTCAGGTTTGGGAGAGATTGTTCCTGCTTTGGGATTTGGCATTAGTCCTTTTGGTCCTAAAATCTTGGCAAATTTAGCAAGTTTAGGCATATAGGAAGGATTAGTTACTAAAAGATCAAACTCAAGTTTCCCCTTTTCAATATCTGCTAAAACCTTATCGTCTACGATTTTGACTCTTAAAGTTTTGCCTGTCGAGTTCGGTAAATCAACCTCACCTTTTAAGCCTGTTTGATCAACATTTAAATGAAGCTCAACCGATTCATCAAACTTGGATAGTTTCATTTTTTTTAAAAGCTTTAGGGCCTGATCAAGAGTATAGGTTTTCTTAGCGTCAACCAATTTCTTTGCTTCCTGATATTTTTTTCCTCGCGCATGAACTTTTATCTTTTTAGCTTTTTCCTTGCCTCGCCGAAGTCCCGACTGAGTCGGGACGGAGGCGGGTGACTCAAGTATCTTCTTAGCCTTTTCCATTTTCTTTATTGATTCCTCTCCTACCTCTACTTGACCCATCCGTTCTCCACCTTTTAATCCTTGAGCACGAATTTTATGCTTGGCATGCTTTTTTTCTTCAGCTCTTCTTTTCTGATCTTCCTTTTGTTTTTTCTCAACATCTTCCAAACCGATTATTCTAGTTCTAATTTTGCCCATGTTTTTTATTTAAATAATATTCATGCGAATTTATGCTAATTAACAAAGCCTGCGAATTGATCCGAATGTGCGAATATTCGCAAATTCGCATTTATTCGCAGATTTCATATTCGTAAATATTCGCATGATGTATTACTCAACATCCACTCCCATACTTCTTGCTGTTCCGGCAACGATCTTCATTCCTTGCTCCAAACTATCTGTATTTAGGTCTCCAAGCTTTTCTTTAGCAATCTCTTCCACTTGCTTTTTACTTAACTTTCCAACCTTTTCAGTGTTTGGTTTCCCGGATCCTTTCACTAAGGAGATTTTTTTCTTAATCATAGCTGCAACCGGTGGAAGTTTTGTGATAAAAGTAAAAGTTCTGTCCTGATAAACTGTGATAACCGCCGGTATAACTTGTCCCTTCATTTTGCTTGTTCTGGCGTTGTACTCTTTGATGAAATCCATAATTGGCACTCCATGCTGTCCTAAAGCCGGACCTACAGGTGGAGCCGGCGTTGCCTCCCCAGCCGGGAGATTGAGTTTTAAAATTGTCTTTATTTTCTTTGCCATATTTTTTAAGCGTTTTTAGAAAGCGAGAGTACCTATTTCGAGTTTTTAGGGAGCCGATGATTTTGGAGGGGGGTTCCCATTAAACGAGAAATACGGTACCGAACTTTCTATAATTTTGCGACTTGTAAAAAATCTAACTCTACAGGTGTCTCTCTATCAAAAATCGAAACCAAAACTCTCACCTTTCCTCTTTCCTCATCAATCGCCTCAATCGTTCCCAAAAAATCTGCAAAAGGCCCTTCGGTAATCTTCACAGCTTCGCCAACAGAAAACTTCGCTCTGAATTTGGGCTGTTCTTGCTGAACAAACTTCATAATTGCTTCTACTTCTTTATCAGATATTGGAGTTGGTTTCAATCCTGCCCCGACAAAGCCCGTGACTCCTTCGGTAGTTCGGACAACCAACCAAGAATCATCATTTAAAATCATCTTGACCAGTACGTAGCCTGGGAAGACTTTTTCTGTTGCTTTGGACTTTTTACCTTTCTTAACAATAACAACATCTCGCATCGGGATGATAACGTCAAATATCTTATCCTCAACGCCCAGACTTTTGATTCTCTGCTCTAAAGCTGTCTTTACCTTTGCCTCATAGCCTGTCTGAACATGAATTACATACCACCTAGCCTGCTTTGTAGAAGAAACTGCCTTCCCTTGTCCTTCCGAAGTTCCGCTTTGCGGAACGGAGGAGGATTTTTTTCTTGAGCAATTTGATTTGATTGAACCATATAAAATAAAAGCCTTGAAGGAAAGTGCAGATACCTTTTTCGAGCTTTTAAGGAGCCCGAATAGGGGGTGTTCCTATTAAGCGAGAAAAACGGTATCAAACTTTCTCAACGAAAATGAGTTAAAATTTGCAATCCATTAGCCAATAGAATGTCAATTATACCCACATAAAGAGCAATAATCAAGGAGATTAAAATAACAACTGTTGTTAGTCTTACTGTCTCTTTTCTATTTGGCCAGCTTACTTTCTTTAGCTCATCAACTATATCTCTTGTAAATGCCGGTGTAGGCAAAGATCTTTTATCCATCCCAATATTTTAACACAACTCCCTGTAACATGTTACGTGAAACTTATAACTTTAAGTTATACTTTTAGTATGCAAAAAAAAATCTTAACTTTGCTATTCCTATCTACTCTCTACTTTCTACTATCTACTAAAATAATCGCTCTAGACCTTCAATCTCCACTGTATCATCTACAAACCGAACAAACAGGGATTGATCTTCAACAAGGAACTCAACAGACAACCTACTTGATCAAATCAACCTTGGGTGAAAAAGCCTACGAAGATTTTCAAGGTAGAGGATATTTTGTTCAAACTACAAATCAAGAGGAACCTTTACGCCAGTCTGTCTCCCAAAGTCTTATAAATTTGGGCGATATAGCGAAAAATGTAGATTTGACGGGAAAAACCGATCTTTCTGTATTTTCTGGAACCGACCAAATTTATCAGTTATCTTTAACCGAAGAGTATTCTTTAAAAAATACTGCCGGTGACACCTTGTCGAATCTAAAATACAACCTACCAACAAGTCAAAATTGGCTAAACATTCCTAATCAGAATGCTGGAGCACCCTCTGCAGCACTCTTAACAAATTTGGGGAATGTTGGAGGTCAAGATATCTCAATAAATTTTAAGCTAAACAGTCCAGGCAGCCAGAGTGAAGGAACCTATGAGACTATTCTGGACTTTGTGTTAACGCCAGGATATTAGAAAATAAAATGCAAAATTATAATTTAAAAAACAAAACTTTTGACTTTTTACTTGTACTTTTAACTTTTAACTTTTTACTTCTAACTTCTGTAAAAACTGTCAGCGCACAACAAATCTCACTGTCATTAACCCCCTCTTTAACAAAAATAGTAATCAAACCTGGGAAAGAGCTAATCCTAAAATACAGATTAATTAACCAAGGCGATCCAACTCTTTTAGATCTCAAAGTAGTCAGTATTGAAACAAAAGACAATACAGGACAGGTTTTATTAAAGAATCAACTTGAGGGTCCTATCAGATTTGATCTCAATGACAGTGCAATGACCTTAGAAAGTCCTTTTTTAATGAAGAGTAATGAGCAAAGAGATGTTAACTTAAAAATAAGAATACCTGATGGAACGCCGTCCGACGACTATTATTTTTCACTTCTTGCACAATCTCAACCGCCTCCGACCGTGGAAGGTGTAGCCTCTCTTAGAGCCAAAATCACTCTTGGATCTAATCTGCTAATAACAGTAACAAAAAATGGTGAAGTAGAAGTTAAGCCAAAAACAATTTTATTTGAAGTCATTCCTCGATTTCAGTTTGCGGGGCTAAATTTTTTTGACAGTTTTGACAAAATACCTCTTGTTTTTACAATAGAGAATAGTGGAAGAAATGTCATACTGGCTCAAGGGAACTTTGTCCTAAGTGGGTTTTTCCAAAATAAAACATACAAGATAGGGGAGGAGAATATACTAGCTGAATCTCAAAGAAACTTTCCCTTAACTTTAACCGGCTTTCACTTAGGAAAATATACTTTATCAGCCAAGGTAGGTTTTGCCGAGGGTGCGCCTACACTTAATGCCTCCACCTCCTTTATCGCTTTACCATTCAACATCATATTCTTTCTGGCAGTAATTTTATCTGCTATATTTTTTGTTTATATAAGACTCAAGTCTTCATGAACTAAACGATCTGTTGACAAATTATTAAATTCGCTTTAAGATAAAGATTGATGGCTACCCGATCCAAACCTCTCTCTAAATTTCAGACCATCTCTCTTTTTTCTCTCATGGCGCTTATTGTGGCAACAATTATTGGAGTTATAATCGGCAGCTACTCAAACGTTGCTCAAAATAAAACAACTAACTCAAAAGCAGCTACTCCAAGTTGTAGCCAAGTATGTGCTAATATGAGTATTTGTCAATCTGCTTGTGCTCAACTTGGTGGATCTTCTTCAAACTGTGCCCAAATATGTACCAATCCGTCATCATGCTTTGTGGCATGCAATAACTACATAAAGTGTGGTAGTCCTTCGGGATGTAATGGTGGTGGTGGAGGCGGAGGAGGAAATAGGGGATCTAATTCTTGCCCCATTGGACAACCACCATTATATTGCCATAGGACCAATTATGATGGAACGTGTGCCGATACTGGTGGTTGCGGTTATACAGGTTGTCCTCAGGGATACCAACGAGATGCTTGCAGTTCATCTGCCGTTGGTTGTAATTCGGAGCAAACAAGAATAACTTGCCATATGACTGACTCTTCTGGTACATGTGATACATTGACTGGGTGTTACCGCAATGGTACAAGTTGCAGTGATATTGGTCTTCAACCCAAGTCGTGTTCTGGAAGTCAAGGCGGAGGAGGAATCTGTAATCATAGTGGGGACAAATGTGCCCCATGTAACAATGCGTGCGATTGTCATGAGGGTTTGGGGTGTAACGGAGGAAAATGTGGCTTTGCTAGACAATGTCCGTAATTCTAATTTAAAAAAACCATATAATAGGTGGTAAATAATCAAAAATTCTAAATTATCTTTCTTAAAAACAAATCTCTGTGCAGTTTTGAAGCCCCGTGTTTTTTAAGAGCCCTGATATGCTCTTTTGTTCCATAACCTTTGTTCTTATCCCAGCGATAAACTGGATACTTTTGATGTAGTTTACGCATAATATGATCTCTTTCTACCTTAGCAATTATGGATGCAGCTGCTATTGAGATACTTCTCTGGTCTCCACGCACAAGTGCCAGTTGATTTTTTAAACCTATCCCCCGTAAGTTTCTTAAATAAAAAGCGTCAATTAATAGAAATATTTTTTGCCCATTAAATCTATTTAATAGCCTTTTTATGACTTTACGCATAGCCACCTGTGTTCCCTTCACTATTCCACGTCGGTTAATGTATGAAACACTCACCCGGTCTATTTCTGCGGCCAAAGCATGCTTTTTAATTAATTTTGAAAAAAATAATCTTTGTTTGGGACTTAATCTTTTAGAATCGTCTATGCCAAAACCTTCAATATTTAAATTGCTCTTCTCAGAAACTCTAAATACTAAATCCGAATTTCGAAATAAATTCAAATTTTTTAAATTTAAATTTGCAAAACGTTTTCGATTTTTGTCATTGGAATTTTGAAACTGTTTAGAATTTCGTGCTTCGAGCTTCGGATTTTGAAAACATACTGCTCCAACATACAAAGGCCCAGCTAAAGCCCCGCGCCCTACCTCATCCACTCCAATAACTAAATATTTTTTCTTCCACAACTTCTTTTCAAATTTAAAGGTTGGTAAAGTCTTTTTCATAATTTTTGTCGCTTATAGTCCATTGACTCTTCATATTATAACTTTCAAAATCAAATCATATGAATGGATTATTAACTTCATTGAATCCATTGCTCGAAAAGTACAAAATAGAGTTAATTCTTATTGTTTTATCAATACTTGTAGCTATTGTTTCATCTCTAATCTTCTTAAGTTCTCTAAATTCTACTCCAAAACAAACATTTTCCATTGAGCAGAATTTAAGCCCGACTCCAGCAAAACGAATATTTGTAGATCTGGCCGGTGCTATTGAAAAACCGGACATCTATGAAATAACAATTGGGGCTCGACTAAAGGATATTTTGATTAAGGCGGGAGGGTTAGCGGCAAACGCAGACAGAAGTTTTTTTTCGCGTAATTTTAATCTTGCACAGGTTCTTAACGATCAGGAAAAAATCTATATTCCTTCAAAAACTGAGGTTGAGGTGGGATTTGTAAAAGAGGGTCAATTAGGACAAGATAGTCAAGCCAATAAAATAAACATAAACACAGCAACAGTTGCCGAGCTGGACACTTTAGTCGGTGTAGGCACAATAACTGCAGAAAAAATCATTCAAGGTAGACCGTACAAATCAGTTGATGATCTGGTAACGAAAAAAATTCTTAATAATAGTACTTTTGAAAAGATTAAAGACCTTGTCATGACAAACTAATTTTAATGTCTATTCCCAATCCTTCTATCTTTACCTCTGTAATAAATTCATATCTTCCTGAACCTCATGCTTCGCTTCTAAACGGCATATTATTTGGCATTAATCTCAATACCAACAAGCTCTTTTATGAACAGCTCAAAATAGTAGGACTGCTTCATATTGTTGTTCTGTCAGGAATAAATATCACAATTTTAGCCTCAATAGTTGCTACTGCAACCTCAAATTTTAGCAAATACATTTCTTATCTGATAACGATACTAACCATTATTTTCTTTATATTATTCGTTGGTTTTCAAGCCCCAATAGTTAGAGCGGGCTTTATGGGTATTTTAACGCTCGTAGCAATTCTGTCTGGAAGAAAAAACTTTGTTCTTTATGCGCTTTTTTTATCAGCCTTATTAATCTTTATGATCTGGCCTCACTGGCTTAAAACTGTATCTTTTCAACTATCATACGGCGCAACTTTAGGAATAATACTTTTTGGCCAAACAAAACAGATCAAAAAAGAGAAATTCATCGATAAAACAATCTATAATCTCTGGAAAGAGATAAAACTCTCGCTGGCTGCCCAGATATTCACAGCTCCGATCATTTTTTTCTATTTCAAACAAGTATCGCTTATCGCACCTATATCAAATGTTTTGATAGCTCCCGTGATCGCTCCATTGATGCTGTTTGGATTAGCTGCCTCGTTTTTAGGGAAAATAAATTGTTTACTTGGGTTAATCCCCGCCTATATCTGCTTCGGAATATTAAGTTATATCGTCTTTATAATTGAAAACTTAGCAAAGTTACCATTTATATATTTTAAGTTTTAAAAATGTGTTCGAATCTCCTTTTTCTAAAAAAAGTCTTATATTATCTGCATTCTTTTCTTTATTGATCATTCTAGCGATCTATACTTGTATTCTTTTTGACAACTCATCAAGAATAGTCTTTTGTGACGTTGGACAAGGAGATGGAGCCTATATAAGAATAAAGAATCAGTTTGACATTTTAATTGACGCTGGTCCAGATAGAAAAATACTTGACTGTTTGGCTAAATATATGCCGTTTTATGATCGAGAAATTGAATTGGCGATTATCACTCATCCCGAAAGAGATCACTTTGGCGGATTTCTTTATGTCGTTGACCGCTATAAAATTGACCGAATTTTCTTAAATCCAATTTCAAGCTCAAACATAATTTTTAAACAGCTAGAAAGTAAGATAAAAATAAAGAATATAAAAGTATACTTTCCCAATGAAACAACCAAAGTAAATCTTGCCATGAGTTCTATAACTTTCTATTGGCCGACTCAAGATTTTTTAAAAGGTTACAAAGGATACCAAAAAAGTACTAATAATTATTCGGTGATATTGACTTTTAAACTAGGCCAATTTAAAGCTCTTTTTACCGGAGACGCCTCACCTTTTGTCTTAGATAGATTATTAAGTCAGCCTCAAATGCATTCTGACATTCTGAAAATTCCACATCATGGCTCAAAAATTGGTCTAACTAGTCAATTTCTCAACTTAGCAGATCCAGATATTGCAGTGATAAGTGTCGGAAGAAATAATAGTTATGGACATCCTTCAAAAGAAATCTTAGACATGCTCAAAGCCAAAAAAGTAAAAATAAGAAGAACTGATCTGGAAGGAGATATTGTTTTTAAAATTAACGATTAGAAATTTATGAAAGCAGTATGCTTCTTATTTCTTTAAAAATATTGAAAGCCTCCAAACCAATCCAATTTTGCCCTACCAGTTCTGGAGGTAAACCGGGATCTTGTCTTAATAAGATTAAGTATTCATTTATTACGTTCGTGAATTTAGTCGATTTATCCCCTTCTCTTGACAAAATGTCATGCCATTTCTTGAATAATTCACGGTATTGTTTTTCTCTTGCTGATTTTTGCCATACTTTTTCGATAAGTATCTCTATGTTTCCGAAAACATGTTCTGATTCAAAAGCTTGGATGTATTTTTCCTCCTCTTTTTGAGAAACTAACTGACGCAAATTTTCAATGATTGGATGTGGAGTTAGCCAAAAAGATCTATGCCACGGTCCCAATCCCCAACCAGACACCACTCTTCTTAATCTATCTCTTAACTCACGTTTTTTTTCTGGTATTTCATATGACAAAACTCTCCATTTTCCATCCCATTTATCCTTCAAAAATCTAAAACAAGGAAACTCTAAACACAAGCTATAAAATCCTTTTTCTGTTAATTTATAACTGTTCGTTATTTCAATGGCCGAAGGGTTTTTTTCAATTAAGCCTTCTCTTATTAAGCCAGAAATTGAGCCCTTTGTTTTTTGATTGAAGGTAAGATCAAAAACATTTTGCAGAGAGTTTGTAATATTAACATATTGGAACTGAACGTCAGTAACTAAAAAGATCAAAAGCAAAATCTTCGTTCGTCTTTCTTTAACTAACATGTATGTATTACAATAACAGACGAATTTTTTATTGTCAAGTGGAAAAAAATAAAAAACAGGGACATCATAATTTTACTGGAAAGCAATAACTTATAGTATAAGGACTATGATTAATACACAAATAAATACTATAAGTAGTGTGTTTAAAATTTAATAAACACAATTGGTACGGTTTAACCCAGAAGCGCAAGCTAAAATTAAACAAAATATTTCTAGCATTTAATAAAGTAATTTGCTAATAAAATAGATCCTAGGCATAGATGAATAATAAACAGAATAAAAATGCAAAAAAATCCAGACTTATAATATAACATACTTAACATGCAAAAAAAAATAATTCAATCTGCCGAGCTCAACTTAAAAAAACATATATTTTTCGTCTTACTACAAGCAATTACGACTATAAGATACTTGATCATATATGATATATATAGGTAAGTTAGTTTTACATTCGTTAATTAAAATTAATCTAATTTAATTATTATATAGGTCTCTCATCTTTCTGCTCTACTATTGTTGTTTTCTATATCATAATATTCATTTAATATCTCTTGACAGTTATATTATAAATTGTATATGATGAATTAAGACTATGAGCATGTATAATCTTTCTAATTTAGAGCCAAAATTTAAGTCCTACCTATATTCGGAAAATATTTCTCCTGTTTCTTTAAGAAATTACATGTCTGATTTAAGACATTTCTTTGGATGGATATTTTCCAAAAATAAAGACAAGAATAAAAATATTAATCAAGTACTTAGTTCAGTCACTCCTAATTTGGTTGAAGACTATAAAAAGGAACACGCCAATCTCAAATTGCCCACAAAGACAATTAACCGGAGGTTATCTTCTTTAAGAAAATTTTTTTCGTTTTACCATAAAGAAGGTTTAATTAAGAATAATCCTACTACTTCTTTAAAAAATATAACGACTGTAACTTTAAAACAAAAACCTTTTAGTCCAAACATATCGTCTGACAGCTTTACTCCTTTAGTCAGTTTGCCAGAAAAGGAACTGGAGGAAAAACCAAAATTAGCAAATAACTTAAATGTCAGATCTAAAATTGTCTTACTATCGCTGATTATTCTCACATTTATTTCTTTATTTGCTCTTTCTAGAGTTAAGATTCCGAATTTTCTCCTGAAAGCATCTCCGATTAATACCAATACTCGATTTATAACATTCAAAGGTAAATTGGCAGATACTCTGGGTAATTCAATAACATCTAAAACGGACGTAATCTTTAGACTCTATAATTCCGATCAGGGAGGCAATCCTTTATATACTGCCTATTGTATCGGGTCAAATAATGCAATAACTCCTGACGTTAACGGAACAATAGATGTAACTATTGGGTCTGACTGTGGTGGTAGTGGTATTCCCAACTCAATCTTCCTTGAGAATCCGGAAGTATTTCTTGGTATTAGTATCAAAAACGATCAAGAAATGACTCCAAGAGAAAAAATTGCAAACGTAGGTTATGCTATGAATTCTGAAACTATACAGGGCTTCCCTTTAGGGAATTCTGTCTCATCTGTTCCGTTTATCGATTCAAATGGCAGTCTGCTAATTGCGGCTCCCTCCCCTACCCTTAAATCAAGCAATGGGATATTTACAATTAACGGTCAATCAATCGCAATAACCACGTCCGGTCAAAATTTAGCAGATATTATTTTATCCCCTAGCGGCAACACTGTAATCAATTCTGGCAATTTAGGTGTTGGAACCGATCAACCTTCAGCAAAGTTAGATATAGAAGGAACAGCTTCGATATCTGGAAATTTAGTTTTTAGAAATATTGCTACTGAAATTAACCAGTTGAATGGTGGAAGTATTATTCTTCAAACTTCAACTGAGGGAGAGTCTTCATTGATTCCGAGATTGACACTGACAAATTTAGGCAGTGTTGGTATCGGAACACTTTTTCCTTCGACTAAACTGGATGTTGCCGGTGGCGCTAGATTTTATGATTCTTCCCCATTTACAGGTAGCACTACTCTTGCGGTAAGAGCAGGTGCAGGACAAGCTTACAACTCTTTATTTCAATGGCAGGACTCGGCGGGAAATTCACTTGGAATTATAAACTCCACCGGAAAACTTGGAATAGGAACTACCAATGTTCAGTGGGAACTCCAAGCTACAGATTACCAACCTTCTGGATCTGTGGCAATGATTGAGAACACTGCAGCCAATAACAACTCCGGACATTCAGGTCTACAAATTAAACTTGGCGCTTATTCTAATTTAAATCCCAACAACAATGATAGATTTATAAATTTTTTGAGAGGTGACTCTGTTCTTGTCGGTAAAATTCAAGGCGATAGTGCCGGAGGTATTACTTATTCAACCAATGGTTCTGACTTTGCTGAGTATTTCAATTATGATAATGGTTCTGATCTTGAAGAAGGAGATGTAGTAAGCCTAAACTCAAGTACCGGGAATGCTGTGAAAAATAATGGGAGTTATGACTCTCAAGTCCTTGGAGTAGTTTCAGCTCACCCAGGATTTACAGGAGGAGAACCTGGGGATAATAAAATTCTAGTTGCTCTAATTGGACAAGTTCTAATAAAAATAAGTTCACGTTCGTCACTTATTAATCCCGGAGATTTCTTAACCAGTTCTGATGATAGAGGTTATGCCATGAAAGCTGAAAATGCCGGAATCGTACTTGGCAAAGCTTTAGAATCTTGGAACCCAACTAAACCAACAACAACTATACAAGCCGTAGTCAACGTCACATGGTACGATCCAAGTATTAATTTAACAAAAAGTGGAGATATTATCACTTCCGGCAAAGAATCAGTTTACAGTGGAAATTTTCAAAATAACCAAGATCCAATTTCCAATATCCAAACAATAATCAATGACCAAATTAACAATATCTCAAACATTACCATAAATAATACTTTAACAGCCAGGAATATTGTTACTGAATCCATGTCCTCTCTGACATCTGACATCTTACATCTAACATCTAATGTAATTGACGTCCGTGAAAAAATTACTTCACCAGTAATAGAGACCGGTAACCTAACAGCTACTGGAGATGCACAACTTAACACAGTAGCGGCAAATGACATCAGACCTAAAAATAAAGATTTGACAATAGGTCCCTTAGCCAGTCTCATTATTAAAGGTCTTGAAGGTAAAACAGCCGCAACAATTGATACATCAGGTAATGCAACCTTTTCTGGAAGTCTTACAGCTCAAAACCTATCGATTGAAAATAACGCGACAATTTCAGGTAATCTCGCAGCCAATGATGCCAGTTTTTCTGGCAGATTGGTGGCTAAAGAAGTTCAAGCCGACAATATTAACTCCTTAACTAACCAACTTGACAATACTCAAACTAACATAAACGACATTCAGAAACTTTTGTCTGACATTAAAAATCAAACTCTTCCCAACACTGACTACCAAAATATTAACAGCAATCAACAACTAAACGGTTTAACAATTAATAAACTAACAGTTACCGATAACTCCAATTTATATAATCTAAGTGTAAGCAATTCTGGCACGATCGGCGATTTATTAATTCAAGACAACTCGATTCTTTCTTTATCCTGGGAACTTAAACTATCTTCGCTTTCTACAATTAACTTTTTCGATGGAGCCGTCATAATTTCAAAAGACGGAGACCTGACCACCAATGGAAGTTTGATTGCTCAAGGAGGAATAAAAACAAACAAAATCGACCCAATTAACGAAGGAGAAAATGTGACTGTCAGCAATTTGGCAATTAACAATTTAACAATCAATAATAAGTATATGGAAGCAACATCTTCTTCGGCAATTATTGACGCTTCTGATAATTTTAATAAAAACGGAATTTTTTCTCCAGCAATAGAAACAAGTTCGGAGTCTGCAGGAACCGGCATGATTCCAGAGGCAAATAGCGAGATCATTATTTATAATCAGAATATAAAGGAGAACAGCCTAATTTACTTAACTCCAACTACGCCAACTCCTCCAGGAAACCTAACTGTTTCACAAAAATATACCTGTAACAGTGAAAACTGTAGACCCTATTTTAAAGTTACACTTGATAAACAGACTATCACTCCTGTAGAATTTAACTGGCTCATTATTAATTGAATTCGCGCAAAGCTCGAATTCATCCTGAGCGATCCCGAGTGCTCGGGAGAGTCGAAGGACCCCGTTACAATCATGCCTAACCAAAATAATCTTTTTCAGACTTTAAAATCCGCTATTTTGACAGTAACTATCTTCCTCTTTCCTTTCTTTTTTCTGCCCTTTACCCAAGAATATTTTATCACCAGCAAATTTTACCTTTTATCCCTAGTTGCTCTGCTTTTATTTTCAATCTCAACCATCGAATTTTTAAGCACGAAGCGGGTAATTTTTGTCAAAAAGCATCTGGACGGGTTCATAGTTTTTTTCGTCTTCTCTTTAATCTTGTCTGTAATTTTTTCATCACCAAATAAAATCGAAGCACTTTTAAACCCGAACTTCGGCTTAGTTGCTATTGTTGCTCTAACCATAATTTCTTTTTATCTTAGAAGGAGCAATATTATTGTCATGAAGACACTTTCTTTAGTTTCTCTAATTTTGTCCCTGCTTACCATAATTTTCTATTTCCAACCTTTTCAAAAAAGCCAGTTGCCTGTTTCTTTACAATTCTTAAAAAACTCCAATTTCACTCCCTTGGGAGTACAGTTGGATTTAGCTATTTTCTTAGGTTTTTTTGTTGTTACACAGGTAGTACAACTTATTATTGCCTCCAAACATCTAAATCTAAATAAGAAAGCTATGGGCGACTTAGTTGTATTAGGCATTAATATCATTGCTTTGATTCTTACAGTTTACTCACTTCTAAAAGGCGCATTTCCCAGCGTACCACCTTATAGATTATCTTGGTATGCTGCGGTTGAGACTCTGAAAAGTCCAATGACAGCACTTTTTGGTGTTGGAATTGATAATTTTGCCAGTATCTTCTCAAAAGTAAGAGACGTAGCTTTTAATCAGTCTAGTCAATGGCAGACAAATACCTTTAACCTGTCTCATTCTGCACTACTTCAAATATTGACAGAGGCTGGAATACTTGGTCTCATCTCTTTTCTTCTTTTGTCAGCAATCTTTATTAAAGAGACTTTGTCGAATAA
The DNA here is from genome assembly GCA_963845895.1 of Candidatus Roizmanbacteria bacterium. Taxonomy (GTDB): domain Bacteria; phylum Patescibacteriota; class Microgenomatia; order UBA1406; family GWC2-37-13; genus CAWJTN01. The sequence continues at coordinate 679,971 of CAWJTN010000001.1, read as the reverse complement.
TAAATTTATTCTTCTACCTGTAATCTATTTGGTTTTAACTTTTCTATTTCTTCCAACGTCTCTTCCTCTATTTTTTCTATTTTTTGTGCTTTTAAGTTCTGTCGATGAAGGAAAAAATACTAAAAGTGAGATTGTGGATATAAACTTTTCCGACAGTTCTCCCGGCTTTGTAATTGGTTTAATTTTGATGATACTTTTTGTGGGAATTAGTTTTTATCTTTTGGCTCGTTCCTATGTGGCTGAATATTATTTTAAACAATCAATAAATGCTATCGTCAGCAATAATGTTAGAGATCTGTACGATAATCAAAGGCAAAGTATTATGACAAATCCTTTTATTGAAAGATACCGAATAAATTTCTCACAAACTAATCTATTGATAGCTAATAATCTTGCCCAGAAATCATCTACCCCTTCAAATGAAGATAGGCAAACTATAGCCCAAGCGATTCAATCGGCTATAGCCGAGGCTAAAGCTGCAGTAACTTTGAATGAAGATAAAGCTTCAAATTGGGAAAATCTGGCAATTATATATAGAAATCTATTAAGCGTTGCGCAGGGAGCTGATAGCTGGACAGTTTCTTCCTATCAACGAGCCATCGTTCTTGATCCACAAAATCCTCAATATCGATTGGGTCTCGGTGGAGTCTATTACTCTTTAGGAAATTATGACGAGGCACTGCGCTTTTTTGAACAGGCAACGCTTTTGAAGCCTGACTGGCCGAACGCTTACTATAACTTCGCCTGGGCATATTATCAAAAAGGTCAATACCAAAATGCTGTCCAACAGATGCAGGTTGTTACTAGTCTGTTGAATCCAAATAAGGATAAGGCAGATTTTGATCGTGCTCAAAATGATCTATCGCAATTCAAAAGTAAAATCCCTACAACTGAGGTAACACCTACACCTACTCCAGAAGTTCCGCCAAAACAGTTAACTCTTCCTACTCCTCCGACAGCCACCTTTGAGCCGAAACTCAAACTTCCAGAAGGTGCAAGCCCTGAAGCTAAATAACTTGTTGCAATTATAGTTCGAATCCTAACCTACCAGCTTTTTAAGGTAGCCCCGTGCGCGGTGTCGGAACTCCTGGTATACTTGTCTTGTGAAATTGAGTTTTTCCATAAATAATACCTATTTAATTATCCATACTCTTTCCTGCATGGATAGATTTTCCTCAGAAGAGCATAAGAAAGATATTTTAGCTTTTCAAAATTATGCTTGGGATAAATCTTCACACTACTATGATATTCTAATCGGTCGTGCTTCTATTGAACAGTCGATTATTTCAGGAAAAAGCATTAAGCAATTTTGGGAGAGTATAAGTTGGGATGAAATAGATAATTACCTTAAAAGTCTAGAAAAAAGCGAGCAGTTTCAAGTCATATTAAAACAAGCCCAAAAGTACCTAAATTTTTGCCAAGAACAGTGGAAAGCAAACTATTCTCAGTCAAGCGATATTATTAAATCTCTTACTAGTTTTGATTTAAATAAGTCTATACAAATATATATTACCCATCCAAGCTTAAAAAATGGCATGTATTATGGAAATAAATGTCATTGGATGGGGACATCACGAGGAGTGGCCCAACTATACAACAGTTTACTTATGGCACGAAATTTTACATAGTTATTTAGGATATTCTGAACTTGAGCATACTCTTATCCAATTAGTTACAGATAATGAGTTAAGAGTACAACTTAATGGTGGTAGTTATCCTCCATTTGTAGGACATGAGAATCTTAATCCTCTTACAGAAAAACTCTTTCCTTATTGGAAAAAGTATCTTCAGAAAGACAATAAAAATATTTACGAGCTAAAAGAAAAATTAGAAAAAGAAAACATACTACCACTGTAAAAAGTTCCCACACCAGTCTACCAGCAGGCACATCAAGATGCCAACTAACTATAATCTATTTTACGAATTTAAATTTTTTCCACACAAGCCATCCCCCAAATCCCAAAATTTCTACCCACACCAAAATAACCTTTAAGGTCCCGGGTTCATAAGTTGCAACTATTTTATGAGTGCCTGCTGTCTCAACCGGTATTCCAATGAAAAAAGGGAAGACTGGAAATGGAGATACTATACTCCCGTCCAGTATTACTTTCCAGTTGGGATGAAAACTTTGTTTTAAAATTATAAAGCAGTTTTTGCAATCCTTATTTATGGTAACCTCTGTCTGATAACCATTAACTAACACTTGAGATTGGCTGAAAGTAGTTTTAGAAAAGGTTTGGTCTCGTAAGGCATCAAATGGGTTTCCAACCCATATATCTCTTTCTTTTCCATCATTTAGGTTTACGAAATGGTTCAAATCTGTCATCTGAATCTGCCAAAGTTTACCAGACCATAGTGGAGTTGAGTCTAAACTTTCTTTAGAGTTTAAATCGATAACAGGATGGTAGCCGGATTTAAAAGACTTGCTGCCAAACCAAAGCCTGGTTATATTTAAGAGGTCTGTTTTTGGAGATCTTATCATTAAGTTAGCTTTTCCAAAATCAAACCAACCAGAAGTCGGAATTTGATATAGAGAGTACCTTCCCTCTTTGAGAATTAACTTAGCAAATGACGGTGGATTGATCTCTGGCGGAAGTACGCTATAACCCACATTATATAAATTGTAATATTCCAGGTTGTTTTCATCAAAAAATTGTTCCGGATCACTATTCGGAGACCAACTTTCAGGTAAAAATTCTATGGTGGGAAATCCATCTCGTGAAAGATTCATATACATCGGAGTTTCCCCTACATAAAAATTTTTCCCCCAGTTTCCCGGCCTTCCAGCATAGACTCTTGCGGGAGGAAGAGATGCCAGTTTAGCCTTTATCTTGTTGTAAGAATCTAAATCATAAAGATATGCATTGTTCGATCTTGTAATCCAATTGTTGTTATCTTCCGCATACTTAACGACAGGCTGCTCGAGAGAATAAATAGTAAATAAGCAAACTAATATTAAAACAGATAAGATAAGAAGGCCAAAATTTTTCGAGATTTTCTGTTTGAGGAGCGGTAGAGACGAATTTAGATTGAAATGAATGGTTTTTTCTAATAATTTGTACAAAAACCAGGCGCCTAAGATTAAGCCTAAAAACTGCACGGCTACAATGACACGGTGAATGTGGTACTCGCTAAATCCTGGAATTAGATCAACTATTTTACCCAGAGTAGTTTTGCCAAAAAAAAGTACAGTAAAAAAGATAAAAAGCAAACTTAGATAATTAAATATCCTTTTTTTCTCTATTAATCCGTATAAAAGACCAAAAATCACACATAAAGTAATAAATGGAAAACGACTGTAATCAAACAATTCTCCGTTTAAAAACCAGACAATCACTTGCTTTGCTCCCCATGAATTAAACTTCCAGATCGGATCCCACACCGAAAAATTCCTGTATTGTCCTTGTGTGAAAAAAGGAACAATGTAATAGGATAATAAAAATAAAGTTACGAAGTTGAATTTAAAAAAAGGGAAAACCGCATCCTTCCATAAATTTGTTAGTTTTACACGATCTAATTTGAAATTTGAAATTTGCAATTTGAAATTCTCCAACTTTAAATTTGTAAAAATGAATAAAAATAAGCGCCAAGGTAAATAAAATGAGTAGCCAATTAAAAGTAGTAAAAAAATTCCTATATGTGCTTCTGCACAAAGGAAATTAAACAATACCGCTTTCCCTAAGTTATGCTTGTTTTCGAAAAAATCTACAGAATAGGCAAAGGCTACCGGCATTAAAAAGGTCGCCATCAACTCTGCCGACAATCCCCAACCTCTCCAGATAAAGCTTGAAACATCAATCCCATATAACCCATTTGTAAAAATAACTTGGCTAAAGAAAGCTAAAATTAAATTAAATCCCCAGGGCAACCCTAAAATACTTCCTGCCCAAAAGAACATCAAAGGCATTGTAATTAAAAGTAGGGTTCTAAAAATAACGAATGTTCTGTAACCTCCAACCAACCCAAACAGTGCCTGTGGCAGGTGAGAATAGTAATTAGACAAAGCGAATCCATCACCCCATCTTTCATTCCAGTTATCCAAAAGATAAAAAGGTGATAACTTTCCAGCAAAGATATTTTTCCAGATGTTCTTGGCCTGATCAATAAGCCCATATTGAAAAATGTTGTCGTTCGGGTCCGAAAGTACCTTAAACTCATTGCGATAAATATAAAAACTAAAGCCAATTATTAATATAAGAATTAAGACAACTACTACTTTCTCCCAATATTTTTCTTTTTGCATAAAGAAATTAAATCAGTTTTCTGCAAAATTAACAAGATGGAGGATTTAAGAATAATCAATCATCCACTTCATTTTATTAAAATAATGAAGTGAGCTCAAATTCCATAAGTTTTTTTCTTTTCTAAGGCAATTTTATTTTCCCAAGCAGCTTTCCAGTTTATACCAGGAACTCCTGGATGGTAAAGTGTATTAAATAATTCCTCTAAGAATAACCCTATCTTCTCTATTTTTATTATTCTCTTAAAAGTAGGAACAATTCCTTGACTCTTTTCCATAAGAAAACTATATTTAGCCACAGTCGCTGGAGACACTTTTAATACTGTACAAATATTGTAGTAGTCTATCTTTTTAAAAAGAAGATAAATTATAGCTACTCGTTTTGCTAACATTATCCTTTCAGCCGGACTTAAAAGATCGACTACTGTACTTCTAAATTCGTCTTTAGTCGATTTTTTCCCTACAATTTCAAAAAATAGATCAAAAAGTTTCTCAAGAACTTGATCTGATAGAGGAAATTTTGAATTTCTCATAATTACTTCAATTTATTAAAATAATGAAGTGAGAGTCAATGGATTATAATCTACAAATAAATAATTTTAGATTGACTTGATAAGAAGAAGGAGAAGAAGTAAAATTTTTTTAATGCCTAGATATGAGTTTACTTTAGTTAAAATTGCCGAACAACTTACTGACGTGGTTTAGGAACGATTGAAATGGTACGTTGGAGTTCCGGTTTATATGAAGATCCTACTCATTATATTCCCCCTGAAGTCACTGAAGATATGGAAAGTTGTGGTTTAAGTTTGCGCGCAACCGGTAGAAGAGGGGTTAAAGGAGATCGTATGTGGAAAAAATCTTCTTCACGCTTATCTGATTAACATTGGGTCCAGCCAATCGGCATGGGCGCCGTAGATACTATCCCCTGCTTTGGTAATTTTTAGGGTTAAAAAATTCACTCCTTTCACATTAACTGCTGTTAAAGATGGAGCATCAAAACGGCCCTTTATATCAGATTTAAACAGCAGTCTTCCGTCTCTTAAAATCGAATAGTAAACTTTTGCTGACTGATCACCCTCTGTGTCGACACCAAAGTCTGTGGAAAATTTAGAAAATTCCTTATTCAAATGATATGTAATTTCTGAGTTAGCATGGGATCCTATCCCTTTTTCATAAAAATAGTAGTTCACCGATAACCTGTTCCAGTAGTTCACCCCCCTAGCAGACTCTACGGTTTTATTGTACTGATACTCAAGATAATCTTGACCTGCGCTAACAGGCTTAATTTGGGTTAAGGAAATGGGTTTTTTTAGAATGTAGTTTAAGTTTTGAAAAAGTAACCCAGTCACAAGTAACATTCCAAAAGGCAAAATTAAATAATAATATTTGATGATTTTTTCACTAAAAAACCATAAGAAAAAGGTAAGAAAAAGGATTATCTGAACAATGGAAATAAGCCATGAAAACGACAATGTGACTTCCTTTGAAAAAGGCAGGTAGACCTGATCCGGATAGTTCCAACCCATAGAGAGATACATGTTAGAGAAGAAAAATAAAGAAACAAGTAGTCCAAATCCCAAGTACATCCAAACAGTTTGAAAATTGAAAATTGCAAATTGATTGGAACTTGGAACTTGGGACTTGGAACTTGAACCAACTTCAGTTTTTAATCCAGGTTTAATATAGAATAAAAAGATTAAAGCTAGTAAACCAATAACCGGAAATAAGTAACGTTCATGACTTTGAGTTAATAAATGAAAGAAGGCAAAAACGGCTAAAGTACAAGCAAGAAGAAAATTTCTAAATAGATCTTCTTTTTTTGAAAAAAATAAAGTTATAGATGCTATAAAATAAGCAAAAATAAATAAAAAAAGTCCGAGCTGTTTTGCCGAAGTTATTCCAAAAATCAGCTGTTTATCTACAACATCCATTCCCTTTAGGCGCGATGCAATCCACCAACCGTTAAAAGCATTTAGCGAGTACCAGGGAAACCAATCAGCATTAATTGTCAGAAGCCGAATAATTACGTCCATCTGATGATGAATAAAAAATGGGAAAACTACTACAATGAAAATTGTAAAGCTGACTGCTATAAATCCTACCATCTGTCTAAAAGAATATTTTTTAAAGAGAAATAGATAAAAAAGAGGTATGAAGATTATGTTTTGAAATTTTAACAGTGCAGATACTGTAAAAATAATCGATGCAAGTTTCGGTCGGTCTATCAATAATAGATAGACACTTAAAAGAAAAATAGCGAAGCCAAGCTGATCAACCTGTCCCCAGACTACCCCATCAAAAATCGTGGCAGGATTTAAGAAGTAAAATAAAGCTAAAATTTTTCCAATTCGTAATCCGTTATTCGTAATTTTCTTACTAATTTTAATAATGAGATAAACCACTAACAGATCTGCTAAAATCGTTATTAATTTAATAAGAAATAAATAAAGAAGATTGTCCGACAGCCAATATTCGTTAACGTTGTGAGTATTTTTGAAAATTGAATAAATTTTATCAACAATCCACAGGATATATGCGAAACCTGGCGGGTAGTTATAGTTTGTGTTATTGATTAGCCAGGATACTCCCTTATCCCCGACCGCAAGACTCCATCCTTTCCAATAAGCAACATCAGCCTTAAAACCTTCCAAAGGAATAAGAACCAGTCGAATAATTAAACCGATAAAAAGGAAGAGATAAAACATATCTTATAAGGATAACAAATTTATTTTGCTGCTGTTGGAGCAGCTGTTGCTACTTGCGGGGAAACATGAGTCTCTAGTGCTTGACTGTTTAATCTCAAAAAAGATTTGAAATTTAATTCTTTAAGATTTTGAGTGGCAGTTTTACTAAGCGAAGTATCAACGCCTTTAAGAAAGTTAGCCATTGTGCTTACAGCCCTTTCTTGATGATCTCTTTGCAGCAACTGACCTGTGACCATAAGTAATTTTTCTCCAGTCTCGGTAGTATAATTAGTTTCATTTGCAAATACTATTGTTTCAGCCGTTAACCCAGACACAAATGCGTTTAATCTTCTTGGGTCAGTTAATATTTCCTTGGGAAGCATTTTTGCTAATGTTGTACTAATAACATACGGCTCCTCGACTAATGTTTTATCTGGAAGTTGACGTCTTATTAGATAACCTGCTTTAAAATCGGCTAAAGCTTGCTGAATCTGTTCAGGTATAAATGGTCCTTCTGCTTCATTAAATATTGTGGCTGCTGCTGTCTCTGTTATTGATCTTGTAAGTCTTCCTTGCTCAACAGTCGCATTCTTTGACTCTGTGGTTTCTTCCCCTACAATTTTTTGTAGATCTTCTAATGGAATACCTGATTCATTCATAATTAAACTTTTGGTTTAACTTGCAATTGTTTTTCTATTTTTTCTTAGATTCATAAAATATTAATAATATTAAATCACAAAATTGAATAATTTGTCAAATATTACTTAGCCTAATTTTTAAATTAACTACTTTAATATTCTAATAGAATAACAAAAAATGTCGGATTAAGTTCGGAGAATAAAACAACTCTATTTCTTAAAATCCAGGCTGTCCAAAAGTCTTGTAAATACAGCCTGACCATCGGCTGGGAAGACATTGTTTACATGTAAAACTTTATCATCATTTCCCGGCATGAAAAAGAAATAATTGTCGCTGGTTACAACGTTGGCTTTGGTTACATAGTTCACCTTATATCCTTTCAGCCCTTTTTCGTTAGTAAAAGGCGCAGTGTTTTGTGATGCTTTTAAGCCTCCAAAGTATTTCCAGTAATTAGTCACAAACTCTTCCTGCTTACCAACCATCTTTGGATCATAGTTTGAGACTGTCTCAACCAATGCCATAAGATTAACCTGTGCTGGAACATCGGCAACGTCAAAAGAAACAGAGTCATTGGTATCTCCAGGAAAGATTAAAGGAATCATCCCTTTCGGATATTTAAAGGTATACTGTCCTTTCGAACTTGTGAACGTCGGCCAATCCGAAGAGGTGGCCAGTTTTGCATAATCATACTGTGGTTTTTGCGAAGGAGCTACTTGATTAGATTGATTCCCAGTGTAGTTAATGCCTGCTGGATAAACAACCTGCCCCTTACTTTTCTTACTCACCCAATTATAAAGAAAAAATACTACAGCAAGAAAAACTACTAAAATAATAACGCTTATCAAAGGTAAAGAACTTTTATTTGATGGCTCATCTGCTTTGTTTTCTACCATAAGAATGTGATTGAAATTTCTAATCTATTTTAAGACTATACTCAATCTTAGATTTTTTGTCAACACCAAAACTCGCTAAATTACCTTATAAATTACTATATCCGTATCCCTGAAAGATTCTTTTAAAAATTGATATTTAACCAAATCTTTGACAGAGTAACCTTCGATCGATGTTAATACTACATAACCTATGTTGTTCTGTCTTAAAAAGTTTGATGCCTCCTCGTCAGACATTTTTCCAAGATAAAAAAGATCAGCCAGAGCCGCTTTAGGCGGGTAGCCAGAAACGGCTGAACGACCGATATAGACAAATCGATCGGCAAAGATTGGTACGATAATACCTAAAAACTGCGCAGGTGAAGTTAAGACTACTTTTCTGTCGGGTGTTTTATCAAGATAGATAAAACCATTGACTACACCTTGAGGAAGATAGGTTATGGGTGAGAACAGATTGTAGTCATTAAGTTCAGCTTGAAGATACTGCCAGTTTACCAGGCTAAAAAAAGAAAAAAGTATTGCAACTATAAAGATTATAAAAAATTTTTTAAATCTACCGAAAAATCCGCCAATGGTTTCAATGCCAAGTATAGATAAGGCTCCAAAAACAACATAGTTCAACTCTGAAACAAATCGTAAATTGTGAGTTCCAAGATAATAAGCAAGCTTTGAATAAAAAAAAGCATAGCTGATACAGGTAAAAGCCAGGAAAATTATTTTAGAGGGAGAGATTTTTTTGAAGTAAGTAAATATACCGAAAGGAACAAAAATTAAAATCGGACCGATATTCAGAAGTACGGTTGAGATTGGAGGATAATTAATCCATTGAGTCTCAACATTTGAGAGATTTTTAAAGATTTTTGTATAAAGTATTTTTATACCTATACCAGCAGGAAAAACTATAAGTAATATTGGCAGGGCAAAAATAATTAGATTAATGATCGTTTTTTTATCTTTTTTCCACAGATGATATATCAAATAGAAAAAAACAGTCAGAAAAACCGCAGAGATGGCGGTCAAGACATTAAAAGGAGAAAAAGTTAAGACTATTGTGATCAGAAAACTTGCTAAAACCGCCCTTTCAATAATTTTTTTAACTGTTAAGTTGGTAATTTTTTTAACTGTTTCTGCAACCATAAGAAGCACCCCAAGAATAACAACAGAACTAAGAATATGGTAAGGTACACCGCCTATTCGCTTGTTTAAGGAACTTGGGCTGTACCAGATTTCATAAGGATCAACTATGCCTTTACTGATAAATGAATTAAAATTAATAAAAGGAGTGGCAAAAACAGACAATAAAAGCGCCGAGATATGAATATATAAAGGTTTACCAGGTAAAAGCTGGGTCATCGCAAAGTAAATTAGGATAACTAATATTACGGTTAAGATAAAAATTGCTATCCAGTAGGCTGAAATTGGCGATATAAAAAATAATTTTGCGATTTTCCCTATAAAAATATAAGGTAGAGACTGAAAATAAGGTGTTGTCGGATCAGTGGAAACATAACTTGTCGCAAGCCACTTTCCTCTCATACCGGCAACGATCTCCTGTAAATATTCAAAATAATCAAGATAATAATGCCCTGTCGCCATATAAAACCAGCCAGGAGAAGTTTTAGCATAACCTATAATGACATGAAGAATATTAACTGTACTTATTATTATCGCTATTGTTGAGATGAATAAAGCCCTTCCCCAATTAAGTTTTACAATTTTCATTTATTCTATACATTATAATGAAATATCCGTGAAAAAAATTCTCTCAAATAAAAATTTTTGCTTAATATTCGTAACCTTACTTTCATTTATTTTTTTGTTATCTAGCTACATCCCTAATTTTTATGAAGCATCGGTAGTTGAGCTAATGCCTCAGGATAGAGTTATGCTTTGGGGAGAACATGTTTATACATATGACTACAATGTTTACCTAAGCAAAATCAGACAAGGAATCGAAGGAAGATGGCTTGTGGTAGACAAGTATGATAATCACCCGAATCAGAAAGGCGCACTTCTTCAAATGCTTTATTTGTCAGCAGGAAAACTCGGTGGGATCTTTCGTTTTGATCCTGCTTTAACTTTTCATCTCTTAAGAACGGTTTTAAGTATTGCCTGGGTTTTTACAATTATTTATCTCAATATTTATTTCTTAAAAAAACCTCTTCTTTACACTGTTGGAATTTTGTTTTCTCTTTTAGCCGCTAGTTGGCCAATTTTTTATCGTTTTCAAGATCAGTGGTGGGTTGGAATGCATATGGGTTGGTGGCAAGAGATGGATGTATTGAAACGAATTAGCTATCTCCCTCATTATCTTTTGAACTACATCATTATAGCTTTGTTTACTATTCTTCTGACCAAATTAAATAATAAAAATTTTATCTATATCTGCTTGCTTGTTTTTATTTCCTTTTTTGTTCATCCGGCAGGCGGAATTCTATTTTTAATCTCCTGGTTTTTATATCATTTTTTAAAAGCCGTATGGTTTAGGTCTTATAACAAAAGGCAGATAATTGATGTTATCAGTTACTCAATAATTCTTTGTGTTGTTGCAGCCATACCGGTTCTATACCTGCAGTTTGTCACCTCAACCTATCCCTGGAAAAGTTTGGTCGATTTCGATACTTACAACAGGGTTCCTGTCGATGTTAAAGATTATATTCTAGCTTTAGGTCCCGTATTCTTTACTGGAATTTTGGGGCTTCTTTTGGTGTTAAGGAAAAAAGAGGAAAAATATTTGAGTTTAGTCACCTGGATTTTGGCAGCTTTTCTAGCAATTTATGTATTCAAAAAGTTTCCTTATGAAGCTGAACTTCGTTTTATCCAGACTGCCAATCATATTCCGCTCGCCATCCTTTCGGCATATTTTTTATTTCAGCTCCTGCAGAAATGGCCGAGGACAATTATAAAGGTTATAATAGTTATAATTGTTATAACCATTATATCTTTGGGGGTCGTCCAGTCCTACTTTTCTATCAAAGGGCAAATAGATTTTATTCACCAGCGAGCCGTAGCTGTCCAACCTTTAGTCCCCTATCCTCCACAGGTGATGTATCCTCTCAAGGACTTTTGGAATGCATTAAAATGGCTAGAAACAAACACCAACCACAATGCTATAGTTTTATCTCAATATACAGCCGGCAACTACATTCCTGCGTATTCGGGTGACTTTGTCTACTTCGGCCATAATCCAGAGACTCCTTTTTATGCAGAAAGAGAGCCAAAATTGAATAATTTTTTTTCAGGACTGATGGAAGATAAAGATGCTTATAATTTTCTAAAAACAGAAAATATATCTTATGTTTTTTACGGACCTCAAGAGAAAGAAAAGAGTGTAAAAGATATTAGCAAATACAAATTTATTAGGCAGGTCTTTTCAACCTCTTATGTCACTGTTTTTAAAGTAACAAAATAAACGTAATTGGTATACTTTAGATCAAATGGTGTGTTTCTTGTGCAAAAAAAGTTACTTTGAAATAATTTACAGCTTAAAAAATAAAGATATAATTCGTTGTAAGAATGATTATTTATTTTTCTCTAAAAATTATAAGAATGAAAGGTTGTATGGAAAAAACTATTATGAAAACCTGCCAGATCTTGCTTTAAATAATAATTATTATCTTAAAAAGTTTGAAAAAATAAAGAAATTAACAGGAGAAAATAAACCAAAGATTCTAGATGTTGGTTGTGGCTGGGGAAATTTCCTTCGTGTTTTAAACAAACAAAAAATTCCTTATTTGGGCATAGATATAAATTCAGAAGCTATAAAAATCTGCAAAACAAAAGGATTTAATTGTTCCAAAGCGACAATTGAAGAATTGGCCAATAGAAATCGCCTATCATTTTCTGCAATTACAATGTTTCAAGTCATTGAACATTTAAAAAATCCTGTTCCAATACTTCTTAGTGCAAAAAAACTTCTGAAAAAAAATGGGGTTATCCTAATAACTACTCCTAATAACAACTCACCTTTAAGAAAAATTTTCCAATCCAAATGGAGCGTTTATAATGAAAGTTCACACTTTGTTTTTTACAACAAAGATAACCTAACGAAAACTCTTAGATCTTCTGATTTTAAAAAAGTCGTGGTAAGGATTGATTTCTGGAGATATTTTTCATTAAGTTATATCCTTTATAGATTTGGGAACATATTTCAAATTAAAATACCTCATTTAATAATATCTAATAGTAAAAAAATTATTTTACCAACTGATCCTTGGGGTGATTTAGAAGCAATTGCGACTAATTAAGATTAATCTTGTAAAAAATATAAAAGTTCGATCAAAATTCCCATTCTTTGATTCTTTCTTTTTTCCTCAAATAATTCCTTTACTCCTTTTTCCTCATTTTCTTTCTGAATTTTAGGATATTTAAAAGGAATTTTAATAGCGACAACTCTTATTCTTTTTTTTAAAGCAGATATTACTGGCAAAAACTGCATTGTATAGGATTCTTGACCAACAAAATTATCTAAATAGAAAGACTTACCAATGCGTAAGCGATAATTTCGGGTAAAAAATTTAATGATGCTTTTTTTATTTGCAAAAACTCGCGGCCCAAAAAATAAATCAAGATCTTTGGGCTCTTTCCACAAACTATTTAGTCTTAAGACGTCGTTATATAATTTGTTTCCTTCGTTCTCTGATTCATACATGTAGTTAGGATAGGTTTTAAGAAACAGGTTAACTTCTCTCTCTGGAATAACTATGTCTGCCTTTTTCTTTAAAATTGGGTCAACAAGCTTAGGTATAAAGTCAAGCAGAGAAATTTTTTCTGCCTCGGTCATGAATATGGCTTTAACACCATTTATTGATGCAGCTTTTTTTACTGCTTTCTTTTTGGCTGGCAATGCTTTATTTGATCTCCTTTTAATGATAATTAAATTAGGAATTTTACTTAGCTCTTTACGGAATGTTTTTGAACTTATTCCATCGGCAACAATAGTTTGATAACCGAAGTTTGTTGCTTTTCTAAAAAATTCCAGCGCCAGATCTCCTCTCACCTTGTCCGTATGTTTAATACTTCTCAACCTTCCCCTATACCATTTTGGGTAGTAAGTTATCACCGCCAAAGCAACTGAAGAAGGTGCAGCCTTATTATTTTGCATAAGTTGTCAGGGCAATGCTGATAAAAACTAAGATAGTTCCAACAAGCAGCCCAACTGTTAATTGTTCACCCAATAACATATAGGAAACGCCGTAGGCAAAGATTGGCTGAAGGTAAAAAGCTAAAGAGGCTAAGACAGGACCGCCGAATTTAATCGCATACTGACCAAGAAGATAGCTTAAAACCGTTCCAAATATAGAAACATATAAAATTGCATAAACCGATTGAGTTTTTAACTGAAACAACCAATCGCTACTGGTTTTCAACTCCCATAAAGATAAAAGAAGAAAAACAATGGTTCCTAAAAAAATAAAAACTGAGGTTATAAATAAAGGAGAGTAAATTTTTTGATATTTTTTGGAAAGGACAACATAGATTGAGTAGACAATAACTCCTAATGAAATTAATATATTTCCTTGAAGGTTGCCCGAATAAAGAGAATTCTTCTGAATTAGAGGTAAAAAAATAACCAAAGCAACACCGATCAAACCAATAACGATAGACAGCCATTTTTTTGCTTGCATCCTGTCTTTAAACAAATAAAAAGCGGAGATACCGGTAAGGATTGGAGTTGCAGCATATAGCATCTGTGCAATAGAAGCAGTGGTAACTTTAACTCCGAGTACAAACAATGCAATATTTAGAATCGGAAGAAGCGAGATCAGTAAAAGATTTCTAAAATCCTCATTTATTTTTATTTTTGAATTAAAGAAAAAAGGCAATAGACAAATCGAAGAAATTAAAAAACGGATAAAGGAAAAACTAAAAGGAGGGATTCTAATCAAGCCGATTTTTGTAACTGGTGAAACAGCTCCGGCAATCAAAGAACCGATAAAAATTATTAATATAGCTTTTGTTTTATCATTCATATAGGTCTATTGTATAATATCGCTATGAAAGTAATTATTCTCTGCGGCGGAATAGGCACGCGTTTAAAAGAAGAGACCGAATTCAAACCCAAGCCAATGATTTATATCGGTAACAAACCGATACTTTGGCATATCATGAAAATTTATTCTTCTTATGGTTACAGTGAATTCATTCTTGCCTTGGGTTATAAAGCAGATTATATCAAGGATTTTTTTCTAAACCAAAAAGCTTTTACTTCGGATTTCACTTTAAATACAAGGAATCACAAGACTAAGTTTTATCTTGAAGAAAGACAGGAGATCGACAATTTCAAAATTACATTTGTTGATACCGGTATTGAAACCTTACCGGGAGAACGAATTCTCCGCTGCAAAAAGTATATCCCAGACAGAGACAAATATTTTATGGTGACTTATGGAGATGGAGTATCGAACATCGATCTTGACGCACTGGTAAAATTTCACAAAAAGCAAAAAACCATTGGATCAATCACCGGTGTACATCCAAGATCAAAATTCGGTCTGGTCAATATTAATAAAAATAATTTGATTAAATTCTTTATAGAAAAACCCGTGCTACCTAATTGGGTCAATGGTGGTTATATGGTATTTGATAAACGGGTATTTAACTACTTAAGGCCAGGCGAGACAGAACATCCGGCATTGGTGAGACTAGCGAAAGAAAACCAGCTGTCACTGTATAAACATGATGGTTTTTGGTATGCGGTGGATACCTATAAAGAGTTGGAAGACTTAAATAATATCTGGAAATCAGGCAAAGCACCATGGAGGGTGTGGAAATGACGTTGTATCTCCAACGTCATCCCGAACTAGTCCTTCGACTTCGCTCAGGATGGTGAGCTTGTCGAACCATTTCGGGATCCCATTAAAATTTCGAGATGCTGAAACAAGTTCAGCATGACATGAATTATCTTACGGATAAAAATGTGCTTGTTACCGGCGGTACCGGCTTTGTCGGCTCGCATTTGGTTGAAGAGTTGGTTAGACAAAAAACCAATGTCATTACCACCTATCAAAACTACAGTCCCCTAGCCTATTTCTACAACAAAAAACTTGATCAGAAAGTAATAATGGCACATGTCGATATCTGCGATTTTGAAAAAATTTTTGAGTTGATCACAAAAAATGAAATAGAGTTTATTTTCCACTTAGCTGCTTTATCTCTAGTTGAACCAGCTTATTACAATCCTAGGCGAGCATATCAAATAAATATTATGGGAACGGTAAACATCTTGGAAAGTGCGAGATTATACCCAAAAATCAAAGGAATAATTGTGGCCTCATCTGATAAAGCTTATGGTAAGTTAAGTAAAGACAAATATCAAGAAACCGATTCTCTCCGTGGCGATCATCCCTATGAAGCTTCAAAAGCCGCAGCAGATTTGATTTCTTATTCGTATTTTAAAACTTATAAACTTCCTGTTGTTATTACCAGATTTGGCAATATTTACGGTGAAGGAGACCTTAATTTTTCCCGCATCATTCCCGGAATTATGAAAGCAGTAGTTAGGGATGAGAAGTTTGAGGTTAGAAGTAATGGGAAATATGTGAGAGACTATCTTTATGTCAAAGATGTAATCAAAGGCTATATCATGTTAGCAAGTAATATTGATAGAGTCAAAGGTGAAGCTTTCAATTTTGGCTCAGATGAAACATTATCGGTAGTAGAATTAATTAAACTTGTCGAAAAAATTCTAAAAAAGAAAGTTAACTATAAAATCTTAAACATAGCCAAAAACGAAATCCCCTACCAATCGCTGGATTATGCAAAAATTAGAAAAACTTTAGGCTGGAAACCCCGATATTCTCTATCTCAAACAATTAAACAGATTTTTCAATGGTATAAAAAACTTAATCTTCTCTGACAAATTCGCCGTTGGGGCAGGTAGTGGTGCACATTTCACATTCGATACATTTGCTGGCATCAATAACAGGAGAGCTATTTTCATCTTTTTGAGTGATGGCGCCGACAGGGCAAGCTTCAACCGCCGGACACTTATGTTTTTTTTGGAATTTTTCGGCTAAGACTTTTATTGGCATATTATTTAGAAATTCCAAGTTCCAAGTATTCCAAACAAACTTTAATTCTCAATTTTACCAAAATTTCAAACATTTTTATTTGAAATTTGATTATTTGTGATTTGAATATTGTTTGTTTCTTGGAATTTGGTTATTGGAATTTAATATTATTAATTGTTTCAACAAGCAAACGTTTTACTTTTTCCGCATTTTCTTTCATGCGTTTGATGATCAGTTTGAATGTCACTGATTCTTCTTTTTCTTTCCAACAGTCATAATCAGTGACCATGGCGATTAACTGGTAAGGGATTCTTAATTCATTGGCCAAAACCACTTCAGGAACCGTCGACATATTAATCAAATCAGCCCCCCATTTTCTAAACATCAGGGATTCGGCTCTGGTTGAAAATCGAGGACCCTCGATAGTTATTATTGTTCCTTTATCATGATAATTCAGATTTAGTTTTCGGGCGGTTTTGGCCAATAAATACCTTAGTCTCCAGTTAAAGGGCTCGGCCATCGGAGTGTGAACCACTTTATCTTCAAAAAAAGTTGATTTTCTAAGTTTAGTGAAATCAATAAATTGATCGGGAAAAACCAAATCTCCCGGTTTCATTTCCACTTTTAAGGAACCGCAGGCAGTTGTTGCCAAAATATGGGTACAACCTATTGATTTTAAAACCCAAAGATTAGCTCGATAAGGGACGAGGAAAGGAGGAATGTTGTGTTTTTTGCCATGCCGAGCCAAAATAACTACTGGTTTTCCGGCAACCTTTCCTTCCACTAATTTATCGGACGGTTTACCATACGGGGTTTTTATTTCTAACTCTTTTGGATATAAGAGTATTTTTGGATCGTCCAAACCGCTGCCTCCAATAACGCCGATTTTTATTTTATTCCGAATCATAGCTTACTAACCAATTTAATTTATATTGACTTAATTTTTTGCTTCCACCCAAAAAAGGTAAATCAATTATTACGCTTATTCCAACGACATCTCCACCTAGTTTTTCGACCAGACGTATAGCTGCTTCCATCGTACCGCCGGTGGCGATCAGATCGTCGACCATGAGGGTTCGTTCACTCTCCCTTATGGTATCTTTGTGCATGGTGATGGTGTCGGGACCATATTCTTTTTGATAGGTTTCATTAATAGTTTTGTACGGCAGTTTGCCCTGTTTTCGGACGAGACATACTCCACAGCCCAGTTTATAGGCAATGGGCGAAGCTAGTAAAAATCCGCGGGCGTCGATGGCAACCACTTTGTCGATTTTTGTCGATTTATACGGTCGAACCATTTCATTTATAACATATTTGAAGATTTTCCCATCCTGAAGAAGTGTAGTGATGTCTTTGAAGCTTACTCCTTTAATCGGCCAGTTAGGGATTTCTCTGATTTTATTTTTTAGATTCATAAAATTTTTTAAGCCGCTGGGCATCGTTATTTAAAACATCTTCTGGAAACAAGCGATACTTTATGATGTTGCAGTTGGCACAGATTTCGCAGACCTTTTTAACACCGTCAAGCATCTCCCGCCTAAACTGCTGAAACACGTGGCCTTTCCATATCTCAACAATCGATTGATTATTGCAGTCTCCTATAATCCGCGGGTACTCGAAAGAGAAACAGGGTACAACTTTACCATCGGGATTAATCTGCATGGTAAAAAAAGGTTGGGGGCAGATTTTAACTGCTGAAACCGGCAGGCCAAACTGAGTGACTTCTTTCTCCTTATTCTTTAGCACCTTTTTATATTCTATGCCTGAATGAATAGGAACAGTATACTCAATGGCAATAGTATCACAGATATCGCCAAAAATTTTATAGAATTTCTTTTCATCTGCCTTATTGTTCAAAGCGCTGTCGACAATTTTCAGGTACATCTGGGCCTTGCCTTTATGCTCAAAAAAATACTTTAGATTTTTTACAAATCTGTCAAAATCCAGATCTACTCTACTAGTGGTTTTATATTTTTCCTTACTGGTTCCTTGCAAAGATACCACTAGTCTGGAAAGGCCAGCGGCAATCAATGCCTCGGACATCTTAGGAGTTAAAAGCGAAGCGTTAGTGATAATTTCCACTATTTGGGCAACATTCTTATCCACGGTGTATTTAACCATGTCGATGATATTGGGGTGTAAAAGCGGCTCGCCTATTCCGACAAAACGCACAAGCTTTACCTTAGGCCAGGATTTAACCATATCATCAATACATTTTTTATATAAAGCAAAATCCATGACAATTTTATCGGAAATAAAATGTCGCCTGGCTTTATCTATTTGGAAAAGGCAATAATTACATTTAAAGTTACAAGCATATATTGGGAATATTTGGACCAAAAATGGTGCAGTTAAAGGAAGTATATCAGCTAGTCTGGTTCTTTTTCCTCCCGGGGCTTGCCCGCTGATATCTTTCGCTTTCATTTAATTAATTTAATGCAACTAGATTAAATTGCTTAGCATACTTTTTCCAAAATGGCGATTCTCTGACTATTTCTTGGTATTTAGTTTTATAAGCTTTATATTTCTTGTTTAAGCTCATCTTTTTATAGCATTTAGCTGCAAAATAATAAGCAATCGCATGGTCATTCTTAACCCTAATGGTATTTTCAAATCCTTTCAAAGCCTTTTCGTAGTTGCCTAATCGGAAATCGCTGTTATTTACAAAATTAAGTTCAAGATTCAGCGAATAGACTTTTTTTTGGATATAAGCGGAGGTGAAATCCTCGGTCTCAACGACTGCCCGTTTGAAATCGCAGCCGATATAGTTACCTTTTAAATAATGTTTTTTCATACATATATCAAACATTTCGCTTCCGACCAGCGGAGTCGCTACGTAGATCCTGAACCAAGATGCGTCTAAAGATTTTAAGAATGTTCGAGTATCTTCAATATCCTGTTTTGTTTCGCCAGGAAGGCCGATAAGGATGTTGGCATCCGTGTCTATACCTAATTCGCGACAATCCTTCACCACCCGTCTGACTATTGACAAAACGAGCGGTTTATGCATAATTTCCCTTAGGACTCGATCGCTACCTGATTCGACTGCCAGAACTAGCTCCTTAATTCCTACACTCTTAATTATCTCCAGCGTTTTCCTATCTAGAGCATAAAGAGCTAATCCGCTCTGGAAAAAAAACTTTATTTTTAATTTTTTTGCAAATTTAATTATTTTTATCGCTCTATTTTTGTTAATCATAAAATTATCATCCTGAAAACCGATGATATCCGCTTTATACTTATCTTGAAGATGTTTTAAATCCCTTTTTACCCGGAATACGCTATGATAACGCATCACCCTTCCATGCACCCTGTTTGAAGCGCAGAAACAGCAATGATGCGGACAGCCCCTGGATGTTACATAATGGAAAATACGTTTTTTACCATTGAAGGAAGCGTAGCTACTTATAGTAGGACTTAAACTATAATCATCAGTACTCAAAAGATCATAATCATAAAAAGGTATCTTGTCTAGATTATTTATAAAATCATATTGATATGTCTGTTTTTTCCGTACCTTTTCTTTGGTAATCCAGGAAGAATGGGATTTCAGAAACTTATCTTTATTTTTTACTTTTATCAGTCCCAATAAAGGCTTTTCCCCTTCTCCGAAACAGAGAGCATTGATATTTTTGCTGTCTCTAAAAATTTCATTATACATATTGGTCGGAACTCCACCGCCAGCTACTATTAAAGCTTTTGGGAATAGCTGTCGTAATACCTGAGCCAGATCAATCATATTATAATATGATGGCGTGAACAGGGACGATAATCCTATTATGTCCGGATTAAAATCGATCCATTCTTTTGCGGACAGAACATCTTTAATATAAGTCAGAAAAAGAATCATATTTGAAGTTTTCTATCTTGTTAAGAATTATATTGAAATCAATCAGTTTAATATTTACCTTCAAGTATTTCTTCAAATAACTGCTTAGAGAGAGTATTCCCAGAGGCATATCGGTGACGATGCTTCCATAACGTCTGGATTTTTTGATTACCAATCGTTCGTTTAAGGCAGGATTCGTGAAAATTTTATAGTTGACATACGGCGGAACTATAAACAATATATTTTTCATGTTTAAGTATATTTATGATATTCTAATGGTTTTTTAATCTGTTCCGCTGGTTTGATATTAATACCGGCTAATGGTCTTCCACTACAATAATCGCAAGTTTTTAGATACTCAATATTCAAGAGATAATTTATTAACTTATTTTTCGTACGAAGAATGTTCGCTTTATCAAGGGGTTCTTTGAATAGACCAACATAATCGTTTTTGTAATCGGGAACGGCGGAAAGTCTGGTAGCGTTAGCCGCATATGGACAGCGGTGTATTTTCCCGTCTGATAAAGTTGCCATATTTTTTGCGCAACAAAGTTCAAATATTTTTTTCTGTTGTTTGACACTGCGGTTGTGCGGTGATATAGACGAACAAGCAAGCCAATCGTTCATCTTTAACACGTGGTGGCTGATTTTGTTTTTCTGCAATATTTGTTTTAGTCTAACTAAATTTCTTGATACAGGACCATAATCGGAAATTATGACAAGTACTTTTTTATTTTTTAAAACCGGAATGTATTTTTCTTCTGGAATAATAGTGCCATTGGTATATATGACAACCCTTTTACCTTTAGGTTCATCTGTCAATCTCTTGACTATTATGTGCCATTCTCTATTCATAAATGGTTCTCCGCCTATAACACGAAAGTCCATTACTTCGTCGACCACCTTACAAAATAAATCAATTGATTTTAACAGCATATTTGTATCGCAGTTTTTGGGATTCTGGTAATACTGCACCAGGTTTGAACAACCTTTACATCTTAAAGAACACCGCTCTGTGATAATCACATCAATGCTTCTTAAGAAAAGTTTATTCGGATTCAAATAACCAGCGTGGCACAAGATGCAATTTTCTATAGCGTACTTGGTGTAATCTAAAGAAGCATCGTTTGAACTTTGAGCAATATCAAAATCTCTTAATAACAAACCACCAGCATACCAATTGGAAAATCCCAACATTTGAAGTAATTCAACCACATCTTTTATGGCAGCAACTGATATTAGAATTACCGCGTCTTTGTATTTCTTTTTCAAATCGGGGGTATAGACTACATCTAAACCGCAAAATTTTGATTGAACTACTTTCTTACTGCTGTCACAAAAACACTCCACGTCAATTCCTTCTTTTTTGCAGATTGACAATAAGACTTTGCCGACAATACCAGCACCAGCTATGATCACAGGTAGTTTTTCCTTCTTGATTTCTTTTAAAATACTTTTTTTAGACATTTGTTTAATTAACCTCCAGTTTTCCATATCTTTTGTAAGCTTTATACTTACAATATAAAGTTATTAACTTAACTAATTTAAGCTTCGCGAGTAATGGCAGAATTCTGCTGTCGCCCTTTGATGGCGAGTAATATTGTAAACTTTCCATAAAAATAGGAGCATTAATGAGCTTATTAATTTCCACATGAATCTGTTTTCTTGATTTTTTGGTAATTTGCCGGCAAGAACGAATCAAAAAAATAATCGCATAATGAGTTAGGGCATGTCCTATTTCTTTTTTTATATCGAATGTGTTAAACCTATTATTTACGTTTTGAAAAAATTCAATTGTCTTAGTCTTAAATATATTCATATCGTGGCATAAACTATCAGCATTAATGATCGCCATACTTACAGATACATAATAATTATGCATAACGTAGGTATAAAAAGGCTTATTAATAAATACAGTTTTGTTTGTATGTTTTAAATATTCTAGATTAAAGACAAAATCCTCAAAAAGCCGCATGTCTTCCTTAGCAAAAATATGGTATTTTTTAATAATTGATAATTTATATAATTTCGCCCAACAGTAACTAATCATGTGATTACTTGGATGCTTTAGAAAATGTCTGACATAATCTGCGATATCTGATTTGAATAATATCTTTTGCTGATGCTTGAACGGTTTATCATTTGGGCCAAATGTAACGTTTTGTTTTAAAATTTGTCCATTATTCTCAAGTTTACAGAAATTCCCCATGACCAATTCAGGCTGATATTGGTTATATTTTGCAACCAATATTTCCAGAGTTTTTTTATCAATAAAATCATCTGCATCAAGAAAAAATACAAAAGTTCCTTGAGCGTGACGAATACCAGTATTTCGAGCGCCAGACGGGCCGCTTCTCTTTTGTGAAATTACTTTGATTCTTTTATCGGCTAGCACATAAGCATTGCATATTTTTTCACTATCGTCAGTCGATCCGTCATTGATAAGCATAAGTTCAATATTTTTATAGCTTTGTTTTGTAACACTCTCTATAGACTTTTTAAGAAACTTTTCAGCGTTGTATACTGGGATGATAACGCTTACTAAATTTGATCCCTCTTTCATTTGAAAATGCTCAAATTAAATGGTTTTTTTGTCTTATCTTTTTCGGTAAAAACTTTATAATAAGGAACTGGCACAGGCTGTCCGTAAACTTTCTTGGCGATAATGTTTTTGATAAAATCTCTATCCTCGGAAATGGTACAGGTGTCGACGTGCTCACCAAAGTATTTAATATTCAGACCTCGTTTAATAATATCTTTCAAAGATTCCTTAAAAACATTACCAATTGAGATATGGATATATGGGCAAGGTTGAACATCGCCATATTGGGTGATGGAAAACATGCCTTTGACAGCGATACAACCCATATTAAGACCATAAGCCGGGGTTAGGTGGGTAAATACATTATGTTTTTTTTCCAACTTTTCCATATATTTCATGTCCTTTTTGTTAACCATGACATCAAAATTTCCTTCCCAGGAACCGACAGGCTTAGCGTAGCTTACGAATACACCTATTCCCTTATTATTAAAATATTCTAAAAATTTTATAAACTCATCTGAATGAAGTCTTTGTTTAGTAACAACCGTCTGGATAAAAATATCCAGTCCGGCGTTTCTGGCTGAATCAACCGCTCTCATTGCCCTAGCGTATGCGCCTTTAGTCCTTCGGAAAGCGTCATGCTCCTTAGCGTTAAAACTGTCTAAACTCAACTGGATTCTGTCAACACCGATGCTCTTTAAATGTTTCGCTCTCTTTTCATCCAATAACCAGCCGTTGGTATCACAGTTTATATAAAATTTCTGAGGATCAAGAGCGGCAACCAACGCATCAAAATCCTTAAACACCAATGGTTCTCCACCACTAATGGTAAAACGTGCTAAACCTAATTCGTCTGCCTGACGTGATAAGTTTTTAACATCATCGATGGTGAAGGACCGTGCATTTTTTTTGCCCTGAAATCTTTTTATCGAACAGTGGACACAGCGGAAATTGCAGGCATAATTATATTGAAATTGGATGATAGCAATACTTTCTCCCCGTCTGATCTTTTCGTCAAATTTCATGATTTTTTCATAAACATAAGGTTTTTCGTTTTTAAGCTTGTTCCTTTTGGCTACTTCTGTAGGTTTCAATTTTGCAGGATTGTTTTTGCTTTTGTTCATGTTTATATATTTTTACAATTAGTAATAAAGTAAAAAAAATTATAACACATCATATATATTTTTTATAAACATTTTGCACTTTAATAAAATTTTTTGGACATGAT
Organism: Candidatus Roizmanbacteria bacterium; assembly: GCA_963845895.1. GTDB lineage: Bacteria > Patescibacteriota > Microgenomatia > UBA1406 > GWC2-37-13 > CAWJTN01. The sequence goes on along the minus strand of CAWJTN010000001.1, from coordinate 655,907 downwards.
TCATGCCATTTAAGAAATCCTTGGTTTTTTTCGGTTAATCCGTTATTTTTAAGAGCATATTTGTTTGAAAGAAAACATTTAATCAATATCGAGATAAAGTGCCCCCGGGTTATATGATTACATATAAGTTGATTAATGGCAATTGGCGTCTGCTCAAACCGAACAGGTAGACCTATTTCGGTTTCAATTACTTTTTGTATTCTTGTTTTTATATTTTCCTTGTAGCGGATAATTCCTCCGGGAATATGCCAACCTATTCCGGTAGAATCATTTCTCCATGACAAAAGCGTTCGCTGTTTTTCATCTTTAATTAATAAATCAACATTCACCAAAGGAGTTAATCGACTAACAAAAAGAAAAACCTCTTCAGGTAGCCCTAGAGAGGAATTGGTAATTTGGTTGTCTAAGAATTTAATGGCTTGGCGTATATTCATAGTTTATCCTTGTCAATTATATGTTTATTTGAGTCATACCAATCATGTAAACATTTTAGTGAAACATCAATTGGGGTAAATTCAAATCGTTTTAACTCTTTTAAAAGCAAGGAGTTATCTCCGCTATATTCTGTACCCAAACCTTTTGTTTTAATTTTTATCGCCAATTTTTTTCCAGATATTTTAACAATTTTTTTAGCGACGGAAACAAAATCAATAACCTTACCTGTGCAAACATTATAAACTTTCTTTTTTGGAGAATTATCTATGAACCATTGAACAATTTTTATTAAATCATTGACATATAAAAAGTCATAGTTCTTATTCTGATCTATTATAATTGGCAAATTCGTTACGGCTAAATAACAAACATTGGCGATAACTCTAGTTTTCCAGTCATCATGTTTTCCGAACATTCCGAATAAACGGAGATTATAAATATTATTATTTGACAGGGTATGTTTTGTCATAATGTATTTTGAAAAACCATACTGATCCGTCGGAACATAGGTGTCAAAATAATCCTCTTTCATTTTGGGTATCCAATGTTCCCGACCAAACTCGGCTCCCGAACCAAAATAAATCATTTTGCCAAAATAATCTCTGCATCGAGTAAGGTTAAAAAACATTTTTAAGTTATTTTCCAAAACCTTGGTCGGATCTTTTATCGAACTTTTGGCTACCGCATCATAAGTGGCAGCATGAATGACAACATCAAATTTATTTTTTTTAATGTAAATATAAACTTTATGAGAGTCTAAAAGATCGAGTTCCTGACGATTAAGAGCAAAAAGCTTGTATTTATTGTTTAATTGTTCGGATAAATTCCTAGCAATAAAACCGTTTCCTCCGGTGATTAATATTTTCATGAAGACGCCTATATATTTCTCCAGTAACTGACAAAAGTTTTTCTGTTTTTGTTTTGAGCAATCCTTTTATCGGTATAAAAAGAATCGTTGATAAAATGAGTCGAGGAAATTTCCTCAAGAATTCCTCCGTTTACTGTAGTAAAGTTATGTTTAACGCCGGGCTTTACAGTAATTACATCACCCGGCTCATAGATATGTTTCTTACTATTTAAGGATACGATAAATTTTCCATAGAGAATATGAAATGTTTCCTCTTTTTTCCGATGAAATTGGGTTGGGTGGAATTGATCCGGGAACATCACGATTAACTTTTTACAATAATCGCGATTGACACAAGTGATCATGCAGATTCCATACTTATCAAATTTATCAATACCATAGTGGTGGGATATTTCCAAATTAACTCGATTGGGAAAGATAACACCACTTTTGTTAAGAAATTCATCAAGCCGCTTAACTATGGTGTATACCTTTTCTCTACTATCAACTACCTTTACATCGATTACCGCCTCATTTTTCTTAATATTTTTTTTGGCATAAAAATACTTGTATTTAGATATATTATTGGCTACTAGTTGACCTGCTTGGTTGGGAAAAGCAAAAAAAACATTTTTTGCATCTATCATTTCACCTTTTTTAAAAGGCTTTTTGGCAAATACCCCTCTTTGAAACTGTCGGATATCGGCCATTTCTTTTTCACTATGGTCAGCTCTTTTATTCACGACTCCGCCGATCTTTATGGCTCTTTCCGCCGCTTTTAGCCAGGCTTCCACTTGATCGGGAGTTGATGAATAAGCGTTCATCTCATACTTATCCGATTTTACGGAAACATGCCTTTCAAAAATTTGCGCTCCTTTAGCGATGGCTAATTGCACCGGCAAAAAATTAGTTGGTTCTTCATGAGTAGAAAATCCGATGGTAACATTAGCGTACCTGTTCTTTAAAAAGGTAATTTGATTCAACTGAAGATTTTCTTCTTTGGTTGGATATTCGCCGACACAATGCATAATAGCGAAAGTTTTATTTCTATTGTGAAAAAATGAAACGACTTTGTCGATATCTTCAAGAGTTGCGCCGCCGGTGGAAGCGATGATCGGTTTGTCAGTTTTGACGATTCTTTCTAGTAAGGGCCAGTCGGTAAATGAACAACTACCAATTTTAATTATCGAGTAATTATGCTTTTCAACTAAATTAACTGATGGTTCATCAAAAGGAGTACAGATAGAGATATAGCCTAAACGTTCTATCTCTTTTTTTAAAGTTAAAAATTCAGTCGGGCTAAGTTTGGTTTGAGAAAAGCGTTTGACATATTTTATATCCATCCTGTTTTTGTAATCCGGATGAATAAATGTGCCGGCGATGTCGCGATATTGAAGTTTAAAGGCAAAATTAAAATCGAATTTTTTAGTCACTTGGTGGAATTCTCTTATGATCTTCATGCCGTGTTTAACATCACCCATGTGGTTGTTGGCAATCTCTAGGGTGAATAAAGGTTTAGCGGATGAGAAAGGATCAAATATTTCCTGAAGATTTTTTTTCATGTTTTTACCTTTTTTATTCTAGCACTTTGTTTCCTTTTGTCAAATTACTATTTAAAAAGCTCGATACCGTTGTTTTCGACCCGATTAAATCGGGAGCCGGAGAAGATGTTATATAATTATTTAGCTAAAATTTATCAAATATAATTTATGACTTCAGAACAACCGAGAGGACAGAAACATGAACAATATGCTAAAAAAATGCTGGAAAAGGCCAGGGCGACGGTCTTGGCTTTGGTGATGGATCAGGATGGGACGGTTAAAGGAGGAGATGATCCGGCTTATAAAAAAGCCAATGTCGCCGAACTTCTACAAAAAATTGCCAGAAAAAATAAATATCCGGTTATTATTACCGCCAGCGGGGCGTCTGCTTTAAAATCTTTTGTGCCTCTAGAAACCTTTTATAGTTCAGAACAAATTTCAGTTCCGACTTTCATCGGGATAGGTAACGGGACTGCTCTCTATCGCTTTGATAATTCTGGAAGAACAGAAGTTTACAATCATGGTCTAACATTAGATGAGGTGAAAACAATTGTTGAAGTTTGGAAACAACTGTATAAGACGTTAGGTATAACAGAGGTTGATCTCCAACCGAAAGGTTTGGAGACTTTTGAAAAATTCATGGAAACAGACTGGACCGGTTATATACCGGAAGAATATTTGGCGGTATTCAGGCAGTACGACGGTAGATGTTTCACGGAAAAGATAAAAGTGACGGTGGTTTTTCCAGCCTGGGAAGAAAAGAGACAGAGAGAATTAGTCCAAAAAATGCAGAAGGCATTAAATCGACAGTTGGGAGAAAACAAATATCTAGCCAGCCGAGGTGATGATACATTTTTGCATATCACTCATACTTTTGAGGTTGATCCAAAATTGTTCGCTTTACGAACTATTATGGATAGTCTTAATTTAAAAAAGGAAAACATTGTTGCTTTCGGCGATATGCCTTTAGATAATGATAAAGGATTGTTAATTGATAGCGGATTGCCTTTTACTTTTAGCAATAGATGGTTTGAGAAAAAAGACATAAGGAAGCCACCTTATGTTTTGCCGGGTTCATCAAAGTCTGCTGTTGGCAGCGTTTATCAAGCAATTGATTTTTTACTTTCGTAATTATTGTGAGTTATATCAGATCTGATTGAGTAGTTTTTTCCAGATTCTGTCAGAAGTTTCCTTCCCACTTCTACCATCTGTTCCTTGGTTAATTCTTTAAGCAAATTTGATATTTATCTAGTTACTTTTTATTGATTTAATATATAATAGGAATATTTTCTGATATGAAACTTAGTGATTATGTGGTTAAATTCGTTGAAGGAATAACTGATTCTGTTTTTCTTCTTTCCGGTGGTTTCATTATGCATTTGGTTGATTCGGTCGGAAGGTCATCAAAACTTCAGACTTACTGCATGCATCATGAACAAGGAGCGGCTACAGCTGCCGAAGGATATGCCAGGATTAAAGGCGATATCGGTGTCATTTTAGTTACAGCTGGTCCGGGTGGAACAAATGCCATAACCGGAGCAGCCGGTGCTTGGCTCGATAGTATTCCCCTATTGATAATCAACGGTCAAGTCAGGACAGACAACATCGTCCCACGAAAATCTGAAGTACCAACTACTCGAGCAATCGGCCTTCAGGAATTAAATATTATTGATATGGTAAAACCAATTAGCAAATATGCGGTAACAGTCTGGCATCCGGAAGATATCCGTTATCACTTAGAAAAGGCAGTTTTTCTGGCCGAAAACGGAAGACCTGGGCCGTCTTGGGTTGAGATTCCTCTTGACATTCAGGCGGCGGAAATCGATCCCAAGAAATTACGCGGTTACTCCCCTACCCTCGATTATAAATCCCTATTTAACAAAGCAAAAATCCCGATGGAAGTAATTGTTGAGCAATTGAAAAAAGCAAATAGACCATTATTTCTGGTGGGAAACGGAATTCGTTTAGCCGGTGGAGAAAAAATTTTATGGAGACTTATCAAGAAACTAAAGATAAACGTTGTCACAACACTATTTACATCCGACGACTTGGTTACTTATGAGTATCCTTATTATCTCGGGCGTCAGGGCATGTGGGGAACAGAGACGGCAAATTGGGCAGTTGACAACTGTGATTTACTGTTAATTGTTGGCGATCGTCTGCAAATACCCCAGACTTCGTTTGATTACCAAAACTTCGCCACTCAGGCAATAAAAATCATGGTGGATATTGATGAAAATGAGTTGCACAAAAAGACAATTAATATCGATATCCCAGTTTGTGCCGACGCAAAAGCTTTCTTGCAAGAGCTATATAAACAAGATTTAAAGCTTAATCGATGGCCGGTTAAAGTAAACCCGATTGAACCAGAAAAATACAGGCCTGATGGTAATTTTGTTAATGTCTATCAATTTTTAGCCGAATTAAGTAAACATCTTAAAGGTCATCATGTGGCGACGGCCAATGGTATGTGTAGTCTGACTTCCCACCAAGCCTTAATAGTAAAAAGAGGTAAGAGATTTATCACAAATGCCGGTCTCGGCCAGATGGGATCGGGATTACCAATGGCAATAGGGGCATGTATCGCGTCTAATAAAAAACCGGTGGTCTGTATGGAGGGTGACGGGTCTTTAATGTTGAATATCCAGGAGCTACAAACAGTTCTTCATCACAGACTACCGATTAAGCTTTTTATCTGGAATAACCGTGGTTATTATTCGATAAGAAACACTCATCTGACATATTTTAAAAAAGAATTTGCTTCTAGTCCGGAGACAGGAGTCAGTTTTCCCAACTTTGAAAAACTGATCAAAGCTTGGGGTTTTCCATATGTGAAAATCAAAAATGATTTGGAATTAAATAAGGTGAAAGAAGTCATCAACCACGAAGGACCAATCGTCTGCGAACTAATGATTCATCCCATGCAACCTACTTTACCAAAATGGACAGCCGGTCAATACACAGGCTTGATTAATAGCTAAAGATTGATAGAATGGTGGAATATATATGCTAAGAAAGAAATTAATATCCATAGGCATCCCCTGTTTTAATGAAGAATTAAATGTCAATCCTACCTATAAGGTATTGAGGGAAATTACCGATAAGATTAAAAACTACAACTTTGAATTCATCTTCGTTGATAATGGCAGCAGTGACTCGACACGTGATAAGATTCAGAAGATAGCCGCGAAAGATAAACGAGTTATAGGTATTTTTTTGTCGAGAAATTTTGGACATGAAGCTTCAGGCCAAGCGGCACTTAATTATACAAAAGGAGAAGCATTTATTTTATATGAGGCGGATGGACAAGATCCGGTTGAGTTAATTCCTCAATTTATTAAATTATGGGAGAAGGGAAATAATACGGTAATTGGAATAAGGGATAAAATTCCTGATAATTTATTGATGTCTGTATTGAGAAAAATGTTTTATAAAATATTCAAGACAATTTCGTATATTGATATTCCAGTCAATGCTGGAAGTTTTGGTTTAATCGATAGAAAGGTGATTGATGCTATTAATGCACTTCCTGAAAAATACCGTTTTCATCGAGGACTACGGGCCTGGGTGGGTTTTAAAACTGCCTACATTAAATATAAAAGGAAAGCAAGAAAGTTAGGCAGAACTTCGTATAATTTTTTTGATTATATTAAGCACTCGGAACGCGGGATTTTCGGCTTCTCATATCTAATCTTAGACTTAATGATTTATGGAGGTTTTATCATCGTCTTACTCAGTTTTATTTTTATCTTAGTTTATCTTTTTTGGGTATTTGTTTTTGGCAATCCAATCAAAGCCTCAATTCCTTTAATGCTGACAATCGTTTTTTTTGGCGGTATCCAACTGTTAGCGATAAGTATAATTGGAAAATACATACAGGTAATTGTTGAAGAAACAAAAAATAGACCGGTGTATATTGTAGAGGAAACTATTAATTCAAAACAATTAAAAAGTTAACGAGTTAACGTGTTAGCGCGTTAATGGATTCACAAATAAACAGAAGAAATGACCAAATTCGTACCAGGCAAAACCTATATTCCTTCTTCTGGTAAAGTATTTGATGAAGAGGAAATTAATAATGCCATAAAAGTTGCAAAAGATGGCTGGTGGACAGAGGGGAGATTTGCAAAACAGTTTGAAAGCGATTTTCGAAAATTCATGGGTGTTAGATATGTCTCTCTAGTTAACTCTGGTTCTTCGGCAAATCTGGTTGCTTTAGCTTCTCTTACTTCCAAAGTCTTTGGCAAAAAACGCTTGATGCCTGGAGATGAGTTTATTACCACCGCCGTTGCGTTTCCCACCACTGTAAATCCGGGAATTCTCTACGGTTTAAAACCTGTTTTTATTGATTCTGATATTGACACACTTAACGCCAAACCAGAATTAATCGAAAAAGCCATTGCAAAAAAAACCAAACTGATCATGATGGGTCACACCTTGGGTAAACCTTTTAATCTTGAACTTGTAACAAAACTTGCTAAAAAATATAACCTTTGGATCATTGAGGACTGCTGCGATGGTTTAGGCTCAAAATACAACAATCGATTGGTTGGAACTTTTGGCCACGTAGCAACCTTCAGTTTCTACCCTGCACATCAAATAACAATGGGAGAAGGCGGTGCTGTTGTGACAAATAATCCTCTTATACATCGCTCCATCCGCCAATTTAGAGACTGGGGAAGGGATTGTTGGTGTGACACTGGTAAAGATAACACCTGTGCTAAAAGATTTGGCTGGAAACTGGGAGATCTTCCATTTGGCTATGATCATAAATATAGTTATTCTCAAATCGGGTTTAATCTAAAGCTAACAGATTTTCAGGCTGCAATAGGAGTTGCACAACTTAAAAAACTCCCCTACTTTATTAAAAAACGCAAGGAAAATTATCATAAACTTTATACTTTTTTCCGAAAATATGAAAAATATTTTATTTTAATGAAAGAAAATAAAAAAGAAGACCCTTGTTATTTCGGCTTTCCACTAGTTGTTAGAAAAGACACACCATTTACACGCAACCAACTAACCGAGTATCTTGAAATAGAAAAAATCGGCACAAGAAATGTCTTTTCAGGAAACCTTCTTCGTCACCCAGCTTATAGAGACATAAAATACAGGGTTGTTGGTAAATTAACCAATGCCGATTATATCTTAAACAGCGCCTTCTGGCTAGGCGTTTTCCCAGGAATCGATGATCCGAGAATTGAATATGTTAAGACAAAAATTAAAGACTTCCTCAAAAAATTTAAGTAGCTTTTAGTCGCTGAAAAAGATAAAGATTGTACCAATCATTCAATTTCCACTCCCCCACTTTTTTATTCGGCTTGAAAGTATTTAACTCATAAGCCGGGTCGTTGAAAACATCGGGAGTTTTACTTATCACGTAAAGATAATCTTCGTGATAATAATCATCATAGTTTATCTTTATCCCGTCTCTCTTCATCTGAAACTTCACCACCACAGCCTTATTGTCATAAATATGGTTGACTATATTATAATTTTTAATATTCTTCTGGTTTTTTATAATCTCATAAGCCTTTTTTTCCATTAAGAAATTCCAGTTCTCCGACATTCCGAAAGCATGAGGAGGATTGGGAAGATAGATGATTAAATCAATTAGCATGAGAATAGACGCGGCTATAATTATTAGTTTATTGGTTATATATTTTTTAAGGAAAGAGGCAATTAATATAATTAAGATTAAGCTGAGGGAAAGGTAACGGTGCGGTAAGAGAGCAAAATTTGCCGGATTTCGGGCGAAACGAAGATATTCGATAAAAACGCGGATATTATAAAAATCATTTTTTAGTTCAAACACAATAATAGGAAGAAAACCGAGAGTAAATCCACCAGCGGCGACTAATATCAGTTTCTTTTTATTTCCCAGTTGAAAGAAATACCAGAGTAGAATAATTGCCGTAACTGTAAAAAAAGTGTAGTGGAATTGAGAAAGAATACCGGCAGTAAAAAATGCCAGGAATTGGTATCTTATTTTTTTAGTTTTCCTATAAAGTCCCATAAAAAGTATCATCAAAGGCAGGATTGACAATTGAAATCCGGGTCCAAAAAAGAAGCGAGAAAAATCAATAAATAATGGGAGTAGACTATAGATTAGGATTATCAAAAAAGCGGACTTATGATTAATTAAATATTTGGCGCCAAGATACAATGGAATGATCATCAGACCGGAAAACAGCATAAAAAAATAAGAAGATTTAATTGGATCCCAATTTCCCAAAAGAAGAAAAATAAGCGGAAAATAATAATTAATCGATCCCTGCAATATCTGCTTTCCGTGAACAACTATTGAGCTTCCTGGTCCAACCAAAGTTATTACTTTATTTCTCCAGATCTCCAAAAGCCTTGTCGTTCCCCAACCTTGATCGAAGGAAAAATTCAGATATTCGGAAAAATGAATTGAACGGATAATAATATAAAGTATAAGGAAAATTAAAAGTATGATTATTTCCCTTTTTTTATCTTTAGAGAGAGCCATTTGTTTATTAATTTTACCAGAGTAGAATTAAAATTATGAAACACTTTAAAAAGCTAAAAGAATATTGGCTTCTAATAGCTTTTATAGTCTTTCTTTTTTTTCTTATCTTTTATACGTACAGAGACTATGGTATAGCTTGGGATGAAAAGGTATACCTACAAGTTGGCAGATACTATTTACTTCAAGTCCTTAATTTCTTTCATGTAGCAAACAATCTTAGTGGACTGACCATTGTCCCCAGTGACATCCACTTAAAAACCCATGGGGTCTTTTTTGATGTAGTTGTAGTTTTTTCTTCAGTCTTTTTCAGAAGCTTTAACTTTGAAACCTATCATTTGATAAAAGCTTTATTCGCAATCTTTATCTTTATCCTTAGCGCAGCTATCACCAACAAACTGTTGGGTAAATGGTACGCTCTAGCCTCAATGATCTTTCTACTTTTATTCCCATACTTTTATGGAAATATGTTCATTAACTCTATTGATATCCCAACTACACTTTTCTTCACATTGGTAATCTGGTATTTTTTTTACTTTCTACAAGGAAATCAAAGTCTTATTAAACAGATACTTTTCGGTTTTCTTATGGCTATTTTGATAAATCAACGGATGCTTTTTTTATATATCTTACTTTTAAACATTCTGACATTATTTTTAGTGAATTCTATTTTAAAAAAACAGAAATTTATCTTTACAATAGGAAAAATCATTCTTATTACGGCATCCACACTAGTTTTTATGCATCTAACCCATCCCTATCTATTCACCCATCCGATAACTGGTATATATGACATATTTATAACCTCCGAAAAAGGATTTCCTTTTACTTCTGGAGTCTTGTTTGATGGTAAATTTTATTTTGCCAACAACAATCCTCTTCCTTGGTATTATCTGCCAAAAATGATTTTAATTACTGTCCCTTTGATAACTTTATTTTTATTTGTCATCGGTAATCTGCGAATATTTTATTTAATAATTAAGGAGTGGACTGTCAGAAAAGGATCTTCAACCCCGGTGGTTGAAAATATTGTTATAAAGCTATATATCTTACTTATTTTTTTTATTCCTTTAATTGTTAACTTTATACTAAAACCAACTCTCTATGATTCTTGGCGGCACTTCCTTTTTTTAACAATACCGATTGTGATTATTGCGATGTATGGACTGGCTTACTTGTTTGGAAATTGGAAATTGATTGGTCATTGGAACTTGGTTATTGGAATTTTAATACTCATCGGTCTTATATCTACAGCCAAAGAAATGATAATCCTTCACCCTTACGAATATGTTTTCTATAACTCTTTGGTAGGAGGCTTAAAAGGAGCTTACGGGCAATATGAAACGGATTATTGGGGCTTAGCTTACAAAGAAGCGACTTTATGGTTTAATAATAATATTGACGATCCAAAGAAACAATATAAGATATTCGTTGAGGGCGATCCTCTATCTTCAACTACATACTTTAAAAACAACATGTACCAGACTTACAACCGCGAAGATTACAATTATGTCTTTACGTTTACCCGTTGGAATTTCCATCTTCAATACCTTTGGCTAACTATTCATACAATTGACAGAGATGGAATTCCGCTTGTTTTTATCAAGGAAGCTAAAAAACCTTAATAAATAGTATAATCATCAATCAATGCATAAATTAAAGATATCTGCGATCTGTTTTGACATGTGGGAAACACTTTGTCCTGGTGGTGGACAAAAACAATGGGATGAACTGCAGGAAATTTTAAGGGCAGACTTTGTCGATAAAAAAACTTTCTTAAAACTTGGTGAAGAAAGCTTACTTATGCACTCCTGGAGCCTTAAAGAGGGAATAAGAAATTTAATTAAAAATTTAAAATTAAAAATGAAAAATGAAAATATTGATGAAGCGTATGAATGTTGGTGGAGATATGTCCAAAAATCAAAACCTTACCCGGAAGTTACTGAAGCGCTAAATAAACTTAAGCAGGATAAACAACGAATGTTTATAATTTCCAATACCGATGTTGAATCTTTCAATTTTAAAATAAAAAAACTTGGTTGGGAGAAATATTTTGAAAGATTTTTCCTATCTTCGGAAATTGGAGTCTTAAAACCAAGTGTTAAAATTTTTGAAACAGTTCAAAGATATCTAAATGTCCCAAAAGCCCAAATAATTATGGTTGATGACTCGCTTTATTACGGCATTTATCCGGCGAAGAGGTTTGGCTGGAAAGCGTTATGGATCGCTCGAGAAAAAGAAGGAAAGCATAAAGGAAAAATTGAAGATTTGAAGGGTATTTTAGATTTTATATAATTATCTCCGATGAATGCTGAAAAAGAATTTCAACCTAAAGGACTACAAATAAAAGAATTCCCCCATCTTTATTTTGCCATCAGTCAGTTAATGTTAAGGCCAAATATTATCCCAAGGTTATCCTACTCACTTAAAGAATTACAAAAACTAAGAAAAGATTATCCAGGTCTTACCATGGAATCATTTCCTCTTCGTTTAATGAATGCACCTTCATCAGAAGATAAAAATATGATCTGTGGTATCCACGGACCTTTAGAGAGGAACTTCAGGAGTGCTTTCATGGAAACTATCGCCGGGCTTTCAAAAAATAGAATGGAGCGAATAATAAATGCTGGCGTTTTAATCGGCATCGGAACACAAGAAGGGCCATTTAGCCTTTTTTACCGTGGTCCTGAAATAGCAGGAACTATGGGTGTTTATTATAATTTGCATCCAAATGTTCTTGGCACAATGAGCGACCAAAATATAAGAAGATTGATACAAAAAGTCGGTATAGTTTCTCTCGAAAACGGTTGGTTTGCTAAAGATTTTAGCCTTTCCCATAACCCAGATGAAATTGCTGATTTTAAAGAACATTACGAAACTTTGGTCACTTTAGACACTTCACATCTGATTCAATCAGCAAAAGCTCAAGGAATTGCAGAAAGTAAGCTTTACCTTCACTTACGTAGCTTTTTAGAAAAAACTAAACCAGAGATAGTTCATATTTCAAATAGAAAAAACGGCCAAGATGGACATCCAATCTCCCAGGGAGATTATACCGAGGTATTAAGAGATTTTATCTGGGAAATTCAACAGGCAGGAAGACCTATTTTAGTAGTTCTCGAGGTTGAACATATTAAAAATCATGAACAAGGTGTAAAAGGAATTATTCAAGAATGTTATAATGCTCTAATAAGCAGACATGAAGAATAATACTTTACTATCAATCATTATTCCAACTTACAATAGTCAGAATACCATTCAATCTACTCTTTTATCAATCAATAACTCTGATTTTAAATATTTTAGAAACATTGAAGTTGTCATCGTGGATGATAAATCCAAAGACCGCACACTTAAACAAATAAAACAAATCCAAAATGTCTTAAGATTCAAACTATCCTTTTATCCGTTAAAAAGGAATTTTGGACCATCCAAAGCCAGAAACTACGGCGTTAAGAAAGCTCGAGGTGAGTACATACTCTTTCTAGACTCTGACGTTGAACTTGCAAAATCTACCTTACGTTATGCTTTTGAATTTGCTAAAGAGAAACAGATTAAAGCTTTTACCGGAATTTGGCACTATCGGCAAAAAACCAATAAATTTTTCCCCAATTTTAAAGCCATGCGTGACTGGGTCTACTGGTTTATCGATAGAGAGAAATATTCCCGTTATTATCTTTTTTCTACTCGAATTGCTGGTATTCAAAAAAAATTGTTTCTGAAAATCGGAGGTTTTAATGAAGATTTTCCTGAACCGACAGTTGAGGATATAGAGCTTACTTACAGAATAGAAAAACAAGCGAAAATTAGATTTTCGCCCGAGCTTATGATTTATCATGAATTTGAAGATTTTTTTCCAATAGCAATAAAATATTTTAAGAGAAGCAGAGATTGGATAAAACTTTATCAAAAAAGACTGCGTTTTGATCCGGTAACAACATCTAAAAGAGAAGCATTCAAAGGGATTCTTACCGGTCTTTTAATCATTTCTCTTCTTTTAGGCTTTCTTCACTGGATATTTTTTTATGCAGTTTTTGTCATTTTTCTTCAATTCACCAACCTTGAATGGTACTTTTGGACCTTTGTTTACAAACAAAAAGGGTTAATGTTTCTTTTAAAAAGTATTGTTTTCTCGATAATACTTTATTTAATTATAGACTTTGGTTCTGCTTTGGGTTTACTCTTGAATTATTTCAAAAAATTTAATGGATTAAGCAGTGTACCTCCTGATCGTATTTCGAAATGAAGATGAGTGCCAGATGAGTTACCTGTCGATCCCATCACTCCAATCTGTTGACCTTTTGACACCACCTGTCCCGCTTGGACAATTAGTACCGACATGTGACCGTAGAGAGTCTGGTAGCCATTGCCGTGGTCGATTATTATGTGACACCCGTAACTATATCGAACACATCCAGAAAAAATAACAGTTCCTGTATCAGATGCCAAAACTGCTGGAGCTGAAGAATTGGCTATGTCGAGAGCCATATGATACCAAACAGGATACTGAGTGATTATACCTGATGTAGGCCAGATAAAGGAGAATGAACCTTTCACTCCAGCCTGTACCTGAGCATAAGTAGGACCAGGCACTGATGGAGCTCCCTCCTCTTCAATTACACCGTTTGGAACGTAAAGGATTTGGCCCGGGGTTAAAGCGAATGTATCCAGATCGGCGAAATCATTAAAAGGAAAGTTCACAATGTTTTGTGCATCTACTTTATATTTTTTTGCAATCGAGTAGATGTTTTCGCCAGAAGCAACCTTATGGACAACACCTGTGACAGGAGGAATTTTAAGAACTTGACTTGGCTTAATGGTGTCTGACTTCAAATCATTAGCCCACTTAATTGTATCAACCGAAATATCAAATTTCTTGGCAATCGAAGCCAACGTATCTCCTCCTAAAACTTCGTAATCCACAATTTTATCTCTGGGTTTAGCAGAAATTACTGTTGCCAAAGAGTTTTCATAAGGATTATAGGAAACTATGCCTGCTGCATAAGTACTATTATTTTGGTCCAACGAGCTTATAAAAGGATTATTTTCTGCAATCGCTGGACCACCTACAATCGCCGCAGCAATTAAAAGAAAAAAAGAGCTATTCAAAAAGTGTGAAGAATACTTACCTCTTTTAGCCACCAAGAAGGCAACAATGACGTTTTTGAGACTTTCAAATTTATTTCCAAAATCTAAGATGCGCGACTTTCCGTAATCCTTGAGAAACAATAGAAACTCTCTCAATTCTTGCATATAGGGGTAACCTATATTTTACCACGCTGAGCGTGGTTTTACCAATTTTTCAATATTCTCTCAATCGCGACCTCAAACGCAGCTTGCTTAAGTGGAAGCTTCTTAATGATAGATTTTTTCCAAATAGCCTCAAATGCATTCTCTATCATAACCTTTAATCTGTCGTTAACTTTCTTTTCTGACCAGACTTCATTATACATATTTTGAAACCACTCGAGGTAAGAAACTGTTACTCCACCGCTGTTGGCCAAAACGTCTGGAACAATAACTACACCCTTTTCGGCTAAATACTCATAGGCTTCCTCGGTTACAGGGCCATTGGCCATTTCAACAATTATTTTTGCCTTTATTTTTTTCATATTGTCTTTGTTGATGGTATTTTCCAAAGCGGCGGGAACCAAAATATCAACCGGCAGCTCTAATAATTCTTCATTTGAAATCGTCCTACCAAATCTGATATCGCAGACCGAGCCTTTACAGTAGCAACCTGCCACAGAACCTTTTTCTTCTTTACATTTCATAGTTGTTGCTGGATCGAGACCTTCTTTAACATAAACAGCACCCTTAGAATCTGAAACTGTAACTATTTTAAAACCTTCCTCAGCAGCAATTTCAGAAAAATAATATCCGACATTGCCAAAACCCTGAACCGCGACTGTCAACGGTTTCTTGTCATTGATTTTATCTCCCATTTTCTTTAACAGCGCTTTCAAAATGAATACTCCTCCCCTGCCTGTCGCCTCTGTTCTTCCCAGAGTCCCACCTTTATCAACCGGTTTACCGGTAAACGTCGCTCTCAACTGATTTAAGTTTTCTGGATTAAATTTTTGAACTTTGTCCCGATTTAATCGGGATGAACTTTGAACTTGTTTAATATATTCTTCAACCATCCAGCTCATGATTTTAGGATTGGTATTTACATCAGGAGCAGGGACATCAAGATTTGGACCGATAAAAGGTGATATTCTTTTTGCGTATTCTCTTGAAAGTCTTTCTAACTCCGCCTCCGATAAATGTTTAGGATTAAAGATCACTCCGCCTTTCCCTCCTCCAAAAGGAAGACCAGCAACTGCACATTTTATACTCATTAATGTAGCCAAAGCTTGTACTTCATGCCGCGACACATTTGGATGGAATCTAATTCCACCCTTGTACGGGCCTAAAGCGTTATTGTGTTGAATGCGATATCCTTTAAAAATTTTTATCTTTCCATTATCCATCTTAACCGGGAAATTCAGTTCATGTATTGCTTCTGGTTCAATTAATCTTTGAGTTGTTACTTCATCTAACTTCAAACTTTTCGCTGTTTTTCTGATAATATCTTGAGCGGTTAAAAGCATTTTTTCACCTGATTGTTGCATAAGAATTTTATTGTCATCCTGAATTTATTTCAGGATCTGATTTTACTGGGATCCCTCGACTCACTCCGTTCGCTCGGGATGACCGAGTCAGACTCGGTCAATTTCTAACCATTTTTCTACTTCTAAAGCCGCCGCAATCCCCATCCCCACAGCCGTTCCTGCCTGATGATATTGGTAATCGACACAGTCTCCCGCTGCAAAAACACCTGGCACGGAAGTGGAATAATTATAATGCAAACCTTTTTTAAATCTAGCCAATTTTTCTTGTGTCAACGATCTTTTACCTAATAAATTATCCATGGCTAGCCGGGCTGTTGTTAAAATATAACCTTTTTCATCCAGTTCAATCTGACCCTTAAAAATATCCGTATCCGGTTTATGGCCGATAGCTAAAAATAGACCATCAACTTTTAAATTTTGCTTGTCCTCCGAAGCTTTAGCGAAGGAGGAAGTTTTGACTTTAATTGACTCTACTTTTTGTTCTCCCAAGACATCCTCAACAACACTATTCCAGATAATCTCTATCTTGGGGTGCTTTAGTACTCTATTTTGCATAATTTTTGAGGCACGAAACTCATTTCTACGATGAATAATATAGACTTTACTGGCAAATCTAGTTAAAGTAAGAGCCTCCTCCATTGCTGTATCTCCACCACCAACTACTGCTACAGTTTTTCCCTTAAAAAAGAACCCATCACATATCGCACAAGCAGAAACTCCTTTTCCCCGAAGTCGCTGTTCATTAGAAAGATTTAACCACAAAGCTTTTGCTCCGGTTGCAATTATTAAGGATTTTGCTTCTATAGAAACTTCTGAAGTGTTTATTAAAAACGGGCTTTGTGAAAAATCTACTTTAATCACATTCCTGTCCTCTACTTTCGTTTCGAACCTCCTTGCCTGAGACCTATATTTTTCAATCAAATCCGGACCTAAAATAGATTCATAACCAGGATAGTTCTCGACCTCAGACGTCAACATTAACTGACCTCCGGGCGGAGAACCAGCCAAAACCAATGGTTTAAGATTTGCCCTAGCTAAATATGTAGCCGCTGATAATCCGGCGGGTCCACCTCCAATAACTACGACATTCTCAACTGATGAATTAGTATCCATTAGAAATTAAGAATTAGTAATTAGAAATTATAAGTTAATGGCTCTTTCCATCATTCTTTCGATTTTTTTCGATTCTTCCTTGGGTACAATTTTGCAGATATCTGAAATCAAAAGTTCCTTTGACAGTCCGTCAATCGCTTTTTTAACTGCAGACACTTGTTGCAAGATCTCGCTGCAGTCTCTTTTCTGCCCCATCATCTTTTCTATCCCTCTAAGCTGGCCGATTATCCTATTGATTCTTTGTTTGGTATCCATATTCATCCCCCTAGTATCTTAACTTTTAACCACGCCCTCGTGCGTAAATTTTTTGATACTACCATAGAGTATAACCACTTTTACAAAAGTTGTCAAGAGAAAAAATAACGAAACTTGACAAGAAAATGAAGAATAAGTAAGATAAATCTATGATTGACTTCTTTCATAGAGAACAAAAAACTGCTCCACAACCAACAAATACACCTACTCCTGAAGCACCACCAAAACCATTAAATCAATTAGAAAAACAAGTTACAGAAGCTCCCTCTGTCGTCGTTGAAGCAAAAAAAACAGAAGAACAACTTCGATCAGAAGCTTTACACACAATGGAGATCATGGAAGCAGCCAGAGCTGACAAAGGTAACTTTTGTTTAACCATAGGAGAAGGCGAAAAGCGTGCTCTTCTTTTGGTTGCACCAATTGAAGGAAATGTTTATAAAACAGTATCACCAGCAACAAAGTATTCACCGGAAAGCCAACACAGTTTTACTTACACTGATTATGTAGTTCTAACTGGAAAAGGTCCTCGTAGGGTTGGATTTAGAACTTGGATAGACTCACCTTTATATGTAGGTTCAGAAAAAGAAAGAGGACTTGCTGATGAAAAACAATCTGCAGGTGAATTTAAATCTATTATTAATGAATGCATAAGAACCGGTAAAGTCCATTTGAAAGAAAGTAAATATGTTGAAGAAGAGATTGGTGTGCAAAAAAAAATGCAACTTTTGCTAAAAAAACCAGGAGCTGATCCAAAAGAAAATGGTATAGAGCGAAAAACACTAATTTTAACAGATAGAACTTCTGAATTTGACCATACGAAACATGTAGATATTATTACCGATCAAACACTTACAGAAAAAGCTTTATCACAAAGTTTAAAAAAAGTTCAGGCTCCAATTGAAGCACAAATAGCAGCAACACGAGGACAAATTACTGCTACAGCTGCACTAAGAAATGGACTGAAATAAAAATTAAGAAGCTACATTTAAATTGGCTAAAAATTCTTTGTTGTTTTTTGTTTTTTTTAATTTATCAGTAATGGCTGTCACTGCTTCCTCCGGAGACAAAAGAGATAACATTCTTCTCAAAGTTGCCATCTTGGCCAACATTGCTTTATCAACCAAAAGCTCTTCATGTCTTGTGCCTGATTTCAAAACGTCAATTGCCGGATAAATTCTTTTGTCGGCAAACGATCTTTCAAGATGAACCTCCATATTCCCTGTTCCCTTGAACTCCTCATAGATCAGATCATCCATTCTTGACTCAGTTTCAATTAAGGCTGTCCCTATGATTGTTAGGCTTCCCCCTTCTTCACAGTTTCGAGCAGCCCCTAAGAATTTTTTAGCCGGATAAAGAGCTTGGGGATCAAACCCGCCCGACAAACTTCTCCCGGTGTTTGTGACAGATAAATTGTAGGCTCGGGCAAGTCTGGTGATGGAATCAAGTAATACAATTACATCTTTACCCATCTCAACCAGTCTTCTGGCACGATCAAGAGCTAAGTTTGCGACTTTAACCTGCTGGCGAGGTGATTCGTCAAAATTTGAAGCGGCAACCTCACCTTTTATAAATCTTTTTATTTCTGTAACTTCTTCGGGTCGCTCACCAATTAAAATAGCCATTAAAGAGGCTTTTGGGTAGTTTATACCTATAGCTTCGGCAATCTCTTTTAAAAAGGTAGTTTTTCCGGCTTTAGGTTGAGAAACAATCAAGGCTCGCTGACCAAAACCGATCGGAGCCAATAGATCAATTATCCTTGTTGATAAAACATCTGGCTTCGTTTCTAACTTAATCTGCTTATTTGGATGTAAAGAGGTAAGCTTATCGAAGTTCTTTCTCTGTCGACTATTTTCTTCGGTTAACTCAACTCCATTTATTTTCTTTATTAAAAGTAAAGAATGAAATCTTTCACCTTCTTTTGGTGGACGAGCAAGTCCCTCAACTTCATCACCCCTTCGAAGCCAAAATCTTCTGATTTGAGAAGTTGAAACATAGATGTCGCGGTCAGGATTTAAGATATAATCTTGCCTTAAAAATCCATATCCGCCAAAAGTAATGTCTAAGACACCTTTTGCTGCATAACTTATTTTAAGATCTTCTTTAAGTCTTTCTTCTACTGGTCTACCCTCTTTAGATTTATTGTAGGAGGAAACTTCTCCAGCGGGCACAATTGGCTTTTCTTCGAAATGTTCTAATAATGAAGAAACATCCAGAGACTCAGATTTTTTGGAGTCCGTTTTATCAGACTTCTTTTTATTTTCATCCATAAAAGAATAAATTAATTAATAAAAGAAAGAATTAAAAACTTAATCATATATATTAACTACTTAGGATAAACATGATAGAGTTGAAGTCTCGACGATATACAATGATCCTCCTCGTTAAGGAAATTTTGGTACTTTTTCCCTCTGAAGCAATGGGGAGATTCGATCCGTCTCGAGAACTCGAGCGGTATACTAAATCTCATTTCGGGTACCAGACGGTACCTGATTACCCTTAAAATTGATAGCGTAGAGAAAAAGTTTTCAATTTGCTTCTCCTTACAGGGAGGATCAATTCCTAGTATACTAAACCGATAAAGGATTTGTCAAGGGGAGGGAATCTGCCTCCCCGCACCCGCCGACCAATCTTGGCACGAATCGTGAACGAATAGTTCTGAAAAGATGAGTGCGAAGATAAGGCGGGAACAATAATTTATAATTTATTTTATGCGAAAATATTTAACAATTTTAAAACTATCAATAAAAGAATACTTTGCCTATAGACTTAGTTTTATACTCTGGCGTGTAAGGATGTTTTTGAGTATTCTTATAACTTTTTTCTTATGGAACTCGGTTTTTGATAAAAATGCCAGTTTCGCTCATTATGGAAAAGGCTCAATGCTCTCATATATTCTTTTTGCCAATGTGATCTCAAACTTTGTCTTAGGTACTAGAACTACAGATATTGCATCAGAGATAAACGATGGCACTATCATAAATTATTTATTAAAGCCCTTAGCTTTTTTTAAGTATTACTTAACTAAAGACATTGCAGATAAATTATTAAATACCTTTTTTGTCTTCTTTGAAATGTCAATAATAATCTTCTTATTTAAACCTCCTCTTATCTTTCCAACTAATCTACTTATGGCTTTAATTTTTCTTGTTAATGGTGTGTTTATTTCCTTTTTTATAAATCTTATCCTTTCTTTTATCGGATTTTGGACAAATGAGGTATGGGCCCCCAGATTTTTGTTTATAATGCTGGTATCCTTCCTTTCTGGATCTTTTTTTCCTTTAGATATTCTTCCCCAACCGTTATTTCTGATTTTAATAGCCACTCCTTTTCCTTATCTTTTTTATCTTCCGACAAAATTCTTACTGGGAGATGCTGGAGTAAAACCAATATTTATTTATCTTATGATCTTCTTTTCCTTTTTGTGGTTATTTTTATCCTGGCAATTAGCTAAATTTATGTGGAATAAAGGTCTCAAAACTTTTTCGTTTTGGGGTAGATAATATTATGAAAAACATAATAAGAAACACAAAATTATTTATCTTATTTTCCAAACTCTCTCTAAAATCCACCTTACAGGCACGAATGGGGATAATTTTCTTTATGATAGGAAAAATAGCAAGATTTTTTTTCTTTTTTTTCTTTATTTTTCTAGTTTTTTCACAAACAAAGATAATCAAGGGTTATAACTTTAATCAAGCAATCATCTTCTATCTTACATTTAATATCATAGATACTGCCTCACAAATTTTGTTTCGAGAAGTCTACAGATTTAGACAACAGGTTGTTTCTGGAACTTTTGACTTGATTTTGATGAAACCCCATCATCCATTTGTTCGCATACTTTTAGGAGGAATCGATTTTCTTGACCTTACTCTTCTTATTCCCTACTTTATCATGACTATTTATTTTATTTTAAAAATACCAACTATCAATTTCTTAATTTTTATTCTTTATTTTCTTTTATTAATCAATGCCCTAATCATAGCAACTGCTTTTCATATAGCTGTCTTGGCTTTGGGTATTCTAACCACAGAAGTAGACCACACAATAATGATTTACAGAGATTTGACTACAATTGGAAGATTTCCCCTAGAGATTTATAAAGAGCCTGTGAGAGGAATATTTACCTTTATAATTCCAATTGGAGTAATGATGTCTTTTCCTCCTTATGTTTTATTTAGGATATTGAGCTTACCGTTCTTTCTATATTCTTTTTTGATATCATCTATATTGCTGATAGGAGCGCTGAAACTTTGGGATATGGCGTTAAAGAAATACCAAAGCTGGGGGGGATAATATGATTAAGGTAAAAGATTTAACTAAAATTTATAAAACAGCGGTTAAGGACCAAAACTTTTTAGCAGATATCTTTTTTAGAAAATATCAGGAAACCGTGGCTTTGAATCAAGCTTCATTCAAGATTGATGAAAATGAACTGGTTGGATTTATCGGTCCCAATGGAGCAGGAAAAACAACAACGTTGAAAATTTTATCCGGGATTTTATATCCAACTTCAGGTGAGGTAAAAGTACTCGGCTTCATACCTTTTGAAAAGGACCCACGTTTTTTAAAACAAATATCTTTTATTATGGGACAGAGAAATCAACTGGTTTGGGATCTCCCTCCCTATGACACCTTTCTTTTAAATAAAGAAATTTATAACGTGGCTGATTCCGAATTTAAAGCTATGGTAGATGAGTTATCTGCACTTTTAAACTGTCAAAAACTGCTTTTTAATCCAGTCAAAACTTTGTCTTTAGGAGAAAGAATGAAGATGGAGCTAATTGCCAGTCTGTTACATCGACCAAAAATAGTTTTTTTTGATGAACCGACCATAGGTCTAGATATATTCTCACAGGAAGTTGTCCGAGATTTTATTAAAAAATTTCAAATGGAATACAAAGCTACCATTATGTTGACTAGTCATTATCTGGAAGATGTTAAAAAGCTTGCAAAACGCTTAATTATAATCGATCGAGGTAATATTTTATATGACGGGTCTTTGAGAAACATCTTGGATAAATATTCAAGGCAGAAAAAAATAACGCTCACTCTTGATGATGAAGTCGGAAAAGAAGAACTGGCTAAAATTGGCCAAATTGAACATTATTCATTCCCACAAGTGGTATTTAAAACGAATAAATCTGACATTCCTTCTACTGTTAAACTGATTACTGATACACTTCCTTTTTCCGATTTGACGATCGAGGACGAAACAATTGAGGAAATTATAAAGAGCTTCTTTAGCGATCAGACAATAAAAGAAGTACAATAGAGTTAGTTTATGAGAAAAAAAGGACCATATATTTTAATAACCATTCTTATTATTCTTCTTGTTTTTGTTTTGGGTGTCCGCTACGGTCAAAGGGTTGAAAGAACAAACAAGATTATAAACTATTTAATTAGTCTTCCTCCAAGTCCAACAGCTGAACCTTCTCAAAAACCTGTAGAATTTCAAACTTATTCAAACAAAGTTTGCGGTATTCAATTTCTTTATCCAAATTCTTGGTTATCTAGTCAATCCACTCCCGAAGCAAGATTCACAGACAAAAATGGAACAACAATTCTCATAGGATGTGAACAACCAAATCCAATTGATATAAAATTAGGGGATGAAAAAATCGCAACAGAAGAAGTCAATTTTAAAAATAAAACAATGACTTTTAAGATCCAAGACGCAGGAAGTAGGACTTATTATATGTTTAAATTTATTAATCCTAAAAATTCTAAGTCGATTTTTGTTGACGTTGATAAATCTTTCTATCCTCTTTTTGAAAAAAGTCTGGAGTTTTTGCCCTAATATCATATAATTATTTGCATGAACAAGTTGAAAATTGCTTATTTCGGAACTCCCTATTTTTCTGCCAGATTTTTGGAAAAGCTCTTGACAGATAAAGACTTAAAGAATTTAATTGAGATAAAACTTGTAGTCACCCAACCAGATATGCCTATTGGGAGAAAACAGGTATTAACGAAAACGCCAGTGAAAATAGTTGCTGAAAAATATGGAATTGAAGTTTATGATAAAGAAATTAAAAAATTTAAATTTCAAATTAAAAATTTAGACTTGGTTTTCCTATTTGCTTATGGGTCTGTTATTCTAAACGACTTACTAAATCTTCCTAAGTTCGGCTTCTTAAACACCCATCCTTCCCTTTTACCAAAATACCGTGGCCCTTCACCTATGGTTTACCCTCTAATTTTAGGAGACAAAAAAACCGGAGTTACTCTGATTAGACTTAATAACCAAATAGATCATGGACCAATCATTGCTCAAGAAGAGATGGAAATTAAATCAACAGATAAACGAACCGATATGGAAATAAAACTGACCAATCTAGCTTTTGAATTATTTAAAAAAACAATTATTAAGTTAATAAAAAATCCCACTTCGCTAAAGCTTCGTGGGACAAGGCAAAATGATAGCGAAGCAACTTTTACTAGATTATTAACAAAAAAAGATGGGTTCAGACCTTTTTCAACTTTAAAAAAAGCGGTCAACGATGAAAAGCTAACAGTCGACGAAACACCCCATATCATAAAAGAATATCGCCAAAATTCCAATTTAACATTAAAACAATATAACATTAAAATGGAATATGATTATTTCCGAGGTATGTTTCCCTGGCCAGGCATTTGGACTACTGTGAAAATAAAAAATCAACCGAAGCGATTGAAGATTACCGATATGGAATTTAAAAAAGGGAAGCTACTCCTAAAAAAAGTCCAGCTGGAGGGAAAAAACGAAGTTGACTTCAAAACCTTCAATACTGCCTATAAAATATTTGCCTTATAATCATTCTTAGATTGCTATGCCAAGAAAAAAATCAACCTGCCAGGTTGACCAAAAGGATGGTGCAAGACTTTTTGGATAATTCTCATTTAATCTGAAATAACGTTCCAATGAAGTAACCGACCAATGCGGAAACCATTCCAATCACCAACATCTCTATCCCCTGTTTAACTAAATTTCGTCCCAAAGTTTTTTTTGCTTTATAATAGCCAATAACAAACAAAGTTGCAGCAGTAATAACTAATCCAACGACTATTGCAGGTTTTGTTGAAAGGAAAAAAAATGGAGTTAAAGGGATAAAAGATCCAATGATCGCTGCAACTCCTACAATAAATGACGCGGGAATTGCTTCTTTTCTATCAATAGGTTCAAGTTTTAACTCTTGCTCCATCATGACCTTAAGCCATGTTTCTTTATCTGAAGTTATCCTATCAACTATCTCGTCTAAAACTTTTCCCTTAAATCCGTAATTTTCATATAAAGCTTTTATTTCTTCTTTTTCTCCTTGAGGTAAATTTTCAATCTCAAATCTTTCCCTTTCCAGCTCCGATTGATAATAATCGGCTTCAGCCAGTTTGGATGTGTAAGCAACGGCTGCCATGGAGATACTTTCGGCAAAAGCCGCAGCCAATCCGGCAACAATTACAATCTGGTTAGATGAAGTAGCAGCGGCAACACCAAGAATAACTCCTAGAACGTTAACTAGTCCATCTTGTCCTCCTAAAATTATCTCTGGAAGGTTGAATCCTTTAACATGAGCTTCATCGTGATGAATATCCGAATGAACTACTTTTTTATTATGATAAACTTTAAGAGTTTTCAGATCCTTGTTTAAGTAAGCTTCTCTTGCATCATCAACTCTGGCCATAAAATCAATTATATCTTAAAACTCACGTGTTTTAAGTTTTGCTATTTTATCTGAAATCTTTATTTGTAGTACTCTCTAACCTGAAAAAGTATGTAAAGTCCAAGAAGCGTTCCAATGATTAGACCTCCAAGATTAAAGGTAACCACATTTTGCAAAGCACCAACCAAAGCTGAATAAAATAGCAAATTCCAAGCTCCTCTAGCTCTTTTAAAAAGCCCTGGAATGGCCAAAGCTTCCAAAACCAACATAACAGCCGAGAAGATTAAGGTGAGAATATAATTTGTCCCGACCGTCATTCCTCCAAAAAAACTTAGAGGTGCTAAAATTGCGCCGAGCCCAAAAAAAGCTAACACAACAGGAAGCGTGATAATAAATAGTATCAAAGTGACCCAGGGAGCAAATTTAACTATTATCTCCTTAATGTTAGTGGGCAAGGCAGGAGCCTTTTTAACTAGATAATCCGAGAGTATGTCCTCAAGCTGTTTCAAATATCCTTTGACGCTATTGTTCGCCATATTTTTTCTGAACGTAAAAAAATTTTTAAATTTAGATTTAGGCTTTATTACGTTCTCTATTAAAAGATTAATATAGCACCCTCCTTTTGTCAACTCTTATTGACTATAGGATAATATATGGTAAAATAAATCATGGTAGAATTCGAAACTGATCTTGTTAAAGTTAATTTGAAGCCACCATCTCAGGGATATAGAGAAGGATCTGTAGAGGCAACAAGTAATGATTCTATAATTGAACTACATCAAGGTTGTGTTGTTTGCCACATTAATGCAAGCGAATTTGCCGGACACAATATGCCAGTTGGTTCTATAGCTAAAGGAGGATTAAACGGACCACATGGAAATTTACTCCTAGCTTCATGTGATGGCTCTCCAACTACCGAAGTCAAAAAAAAATTAATCTTGGTTGAAAGAAACATACCAGCAGGTGACGTCACAAAATACAGTACTCCATGTAAAATTGATCTTGTGAAAGCATACGAAGCGAGAGGACCAAAAAGTAGATTCCATACATAACACATAATTGACCTATAATACTTCAATCATTATGTGTTATAAATTTGATCGATTACAGAAATATATCGCTTCTTTTAGCAGAAATTTCCCAGCAATTTTAAGGAAGAATTATGGTGTTTGTCTAGCTGCGTACATTAAAAGCAACATCGCAGCGACAATTACGAATACTACTCCAAATTGAACTATCGGACTCATTCCCCTTGAAGATCGCCTTGCTGGTTGTTTTGTAGTTTTTCTCTTAGGCATTTTGGAAAAAATAATTATGTAACTATAAATTCAGAATAAAAGAAAGTGAAAACTTTGTCAAGTCATTTCTTATTGATCTGTTTCCAAAGCCATATTCCAAATAGTACCAAATCCAAAAGGATGACTATTTGGAAGATAAGACCTACCAGCCAAAATCCATAACCGGCATATCCTCCTTGCATCATCCTTGGATAGTTCCAATTCATCATATATTTCACCTCCAAACTATGATAACTTTTATTTCTTCTGCCAGACAGCAAACTCAAAAATTTCTTTGGTTTTTTTAAAATCCTTTTTAATATAAGCATATACGAGCGATTTACTCCACTCCGCTTCTTTTTGATGGGTTATAATCAATCTGACTTTTTCTTTTTCTAAACGAGTTATCAACTGTCTTTCTTGATTTGCAGTTAAAGAGTTTTCCGCCAAACTAATAAATCTTGATGGATTTCTTCTATCTGCCAGAAAATAAAACATTGGGGCGTAAAAATAGGAAAAGATATAATCATCTTTTTTAGTTTTTTCATTAATGGTTGTTAAAATTTCGGGGATAACCTGACTAAATTTTTTATCTACAAATATTTCTGCTCTAGGGTTATTAATATAATATGTTTGTTCTATTAAAGGGCTGTCCCATCTGTAATAATTTTTAAATAAAGCCGTATAAAAACCGAGAATAATTAATAACAACAGTACAATATATATAATAATTTTAGTAGATTCTGTCATCCCGCTTAGCGGGACCGCCAGTGCTCTTTGGGAAAGCGAAGATATCTTTTTCGACCCGACTTTCCCTTCATGCGCGCTGTCGGGATCCCTTCCTCTTCTGCCACCTACTAAAATTATAGTAAACGGTATTCCTATTACTCCCATTAAGGGCGCCAGATGAACATAATCTGTAGTCGGCCTGATACCAAATAGATAAAATAATAAGGTAAACAGTGGGAAAATAACTAATTTTTTATTTTTAACCCAGGAAACAGCAAAGGCAACTAATGAGATTAATCCAGGAAACAGATAGATTAAAGATTTCATTCCTGATGGGAATCCTGTAGCTAGAGCTCCCTGAAAAGCTATTTTAAAGCTTGAAAGAAGTAAGTAACTAATGAATGGTACAAAAGAGTTGGTTAGCAACAAATAAATAATAAATAACAAAATCCCGACACATAAACTTAAAAGATAGGTTAAATAAATTTTTAAGGAACGTTTCAAAATTAGAAGATAGATTAAACAACTCAAAAGAACCGCCGCACCAAAATTTTGTTTAAAAAAGAACGCAACAAATGTCATAACTCCAGCCAGAAACGGTTTTTCCTTAAACAGGAAATAGCTCACCAACAAACCAACGGGAAAAGCAAAGACCACCGGCCAAGGAAAGTTCGTGTGTGTCGGAAACCAAGAGAGATAAATTAAAACGGCAAGATATGCAAAAAGTTGTCCAGATGTCATTCCGAGCGATGATTTTTGAAGTCGAGGAATCTTTTTAAAAGAGCTTTCTCCACTTCGGTCGAAATGACAATTTAATATTTTAAAAATTAAAAGTGATGTTAAGATTGCTACTGCAACAACCAACAAACGCTCTATTAAAATACTCTCCCCAAACAATTTAAAGAACGCGGCAACAAGTAAAATTGTTCCAGGAGTATAGATAAACTCAAAGTCTTTATAAGGAATATCACCCTGAACTATCCTTTGAGCAGAATGTAGAATATATCCCTCATCATAATAAGCAAATCCACGATTAAAAAAATAGGCAAGAGATAGCACTGAAAGTATTGTCACAATCAAAATATCTCTCTTATTCATAATGACTTATCACTCCTGATCGAATTTTATCAAATTTGATCTGATAAAATAGTAACTCTATGAAGAAAAAAATGAAAACTTTTAAAACATTTGCTTTTGGCTGTCGTGTAAACCAGGCGGAAGAAGAAGAAATCCAAAAACAAATGCTGAACTCTGGTTTTAGTTGGAAAGACGAGAAGCCGGAAATTTTTATTGTCAACACCTGCGCAGTTACCGATAAAGCTGAAAGAGAAGCAAGACAACTGATATACCAGATCAAACGAGAAAGCCCCAAGACATTTATTGTTGCAACTGGTTGCGCAACAACCAACTGGCAGCAGCAAGCTTTGCTAAACAAGCTTCCAATAGATTTACCTGTCAATAATTTGAACAAGGAATATTTGGTGAAACTTATAATAAAGAAGTTAAAATCCGAAGCACGAAATCCGAAGCACGAAACAATATCAAATGTTTCGGATTTAGGATTTGGAATTTCAAATTTGCCAAATAAATATACTTTATCTGGTCGCTATCTTCTCAAAATCCAGGATGGCTGCCATAGATTTTGTACTTTTTGTATTGTCCCCTATCTTCGTGGGCTTCCTAAATCAACTCCGACTAAAAAAATTATTGAAAAAATAAATTCTTTGCCAAATTCAATCAAAGAAGTTATTTTAACTGCAATCAATACAGAGGCTTTTGGCAAAGACACAGGTGAAAATTTTATAGATCTGCTAAAGGCCGTTCTTGAAAAAACAAGGATACAACGTTTAAGTTTTGGTTCTATCCACCCTTGGAGTATTGGGCAAAAATTCTTTGCTTTCTATAAAAAACAGGCTGGAAACCGATTGGTTGATTTTTTCCATATTCCACTTCAGTCAGGATCAGATAAAATTCTAGGTCTGATGAAACGAGGATATAAAAGAAAGGAGTTCGAAGAGAAACTATTTTCGATTCAAAAAATAAATCCTTATGCTTTAATCGGAACGGATGTAATTGTCGGCTTTTTGGAAGAAACCGATAAAGACTTTGAAGATACCTATGAATTTTTAAAAAAAGTACCAATCTCCAAATTCCATGTTTTTAGATTCAGCAAAAAGAAAAAAACAGCTGCTTATTATCTTGCCAAAAGACTTGATGAACCAAGTTCAAAAATAAAACGTGATCGAAGTCAACTATTAATAGAATTAAGTAATAAGAAATATCAAAAATTTCAGGAAAAATTAGTCGGCAGAACCTTTTCCTGCCTTTTTTTACCCCGAATAGAAGAAAACTATCAAGAAGGATTATTGTCTAACCAAGTCCTTGTAACGGTTCAAACAAACAAAAATCTAGCAAGTGAAATCAAAAACGTTCAAGTTACTCAATTTAGAAAAGAAAAACTTATTGTTAGATTACTTGATTAACCTTGCAAAAACCATTGCCCCTAAAAAATGCTTACAGCACCTGTTACAAACCAGGAAGGTCTGCAAGCGAATTTTATAAAGAGAGTCTCCTTAACTTTAGTCTTCTTAAAACGGCAGAATTAAATGCAATAACTCTTTGAGTTTGGACTGGATCAACCAAAATTGCTTTCAAAAATTGCCTGGTTTTATCTTCAAGTGGAATTGTTGGTAAGCCAAAATTCTCCATAATTGGAATTGTTTGTCTAGTTCTAATAGCTTCAACAAAATCTTCTATTGTTAAACCAGGAAACCGCGTAAAAAAATTCCATCCCGGATCATTTAGATGATGGATGTCGCCGCAACCTAAAGCTGCAACATTTGTAGATAAAAATTCGTTATAGATCCGTTCGGCAAAGCTATCTGTTCCCGACTTTCCATTAACCGGACTCAGCAACTCTATTCCGTCAAAAATTGTGCATCTTTGGGGATTTCTATGGAAAAAGACTGAAGTTCGAGGATGGGCAAGGATAGAAAATCCACCATTTTTACGAATCCAGTCTACTGTATTTTCAACTCCCATAAACATCTGATCTCTTGAAAATTCAGGAGCCTCATAGGGAAATAATGCAAGAATATGATCAAATCCTAAAGAGGCAGTAATTTCAATCCCTGGAACCACTACCACAAAAGAGCCAATTCTTTCGGCAATGTCTCTGGCATTTATTCCGGGTTGGATTAAATCATGTGCGGTAATAGCAATCGCATTCACACCAAGTTGATTAGCTTGCTCAAGTAGCTGTTCTAAAGAAACCCACCCGTCACTATCCTTTGGATGAATATGCAGTTGTGCCCTACCTTCTAAATTTGTCATATTGTTGTTTTTTCTCATCCAGCCAAATTGCTGGAAATAAATAAAATGATGTTGGATATTTTTTAATCATCTTCTCAAATTCTCCTATCACAGATTGTGTCAATAATCTCATTCTTGCCTCAAGATTTTTGCCTATAAATGAGTTTGGCCTTTGAACACTACCTATTACAACTTCGTATCCATTTTCTGTTTTAACTACAGCTGCAGGTAAGATAGGACGATTCTGCCGTAGTGCCAAAATAGCTAAACCTTTTGGAAAAATTGCTGGTTTGCCAAAAAAATTTACCTCGATGCCATCCCTGTTGTCTACTGGCGGTCGATCAATCTGCATAACAATGAAGTCAATTTTATTTAAAGCTTCTGTTGAAAATTTTTCATCAACATATATTGGCGTGATGCCTGTTCGATCTACAACTTCAGAAAGCCCTGTCTGAATAACACCGGGTTGTTTCTCCATAAATGCCGCAACTGTTTTATTATTTCCTTTAACCTGTCTATTAAAGTAATCGAGAGTAGTAAACTGGTTGCCACTATGAAAAGAAACTATTATCCCTCTTTGATTCAAAAATTCTGTTTGTTCTATTGTAGGAATAGGTTCATGAAATAGAAGTTTTGCTTGGTCTTGAGAATTTTTTGAATTTAATATCTTTGATATCTCTATTTGAGATCTCATAAAATTAACCAAGGTCTCATATGCTAGATGATTTATCCAGGCTAGATCATTTGGTTTATTTTGAGATTCTTGTATAAGTTTCATGGCATATCGGAGATTTTTTACATAAGGAAAAGGGGGTAGAGAAATTGACTCTAGATTTCGATTAGTAATTATTGTGACAACAGCTCTTAAAAGTAGACCTGTAGATCTTGGAGAAAGTCTTTCAGAGATCACCGTCGCTATTGGAGCCAAAAGTTTTTCAGCTTGCCAAACAAAGTTTCCTTTCTGCGATTCTGGCCTTCCAGACATACAGGCTATATTATATCAGTTGCTCAATTGTTATTTTTATTCAACAATAATATTAATTAATTATATGTGATTATTGTCACAATAACAAAAATTTGCTAAAATTTAATATGAAATTAAATAAACTTTCTCCAGAAGAAAAAAAAGTATAGATGGTAGAAGTAAAAGGGATACTGAAAGCGAAGATATCTTTTTCGAGCTTTTAAGGAGCCCGAATAGGGGGTGTTCCTATTAAGCGAGAAAAACGATATCGAACTTTCATGAAGAACGGGAAGCTTCTGACAGAATCTGACTAAATTACATTATGGAAATTGCAATTTTTGGTGGAGGTTGTTTTCGGTGTCCCGAGGCAGGAGATTTAAGGAACTTTTGAAATAATTTTTTTAAAGTCTTCCTGCAAAAGTTTTTTTATCTTTTTTGGAAATCTCAGAGCAGCGGCAGGATGAAAAGTAATTAAGTAAGAATATTTTGCTTTTTTTCTAACTTCGCCATGACGTTTAAAGACAGGAATCTTTTCTCCTAAGATTGCTTGACAAGCTACAGAGCCTAGGAGAACTATTAATTTTGGCTCAATAATTTCTAGCTGCTTCAAGAGATGTCTTTTCCCGTGTTCTATCTCCTCTTTCTTGGGTGTCCCGTGTTTTGGTAAATACTTAACCGGGCTTGTTATATATACCTCTTTTTCTTTTAAACCTATGGAACGAATAAGTGATCTCAACAATTTTCCTGACCGACCAACAAAAGGCCTACCCGATTTAGCTTCTTGTTTACCTGGCGCTTCACCTATAAAAACTATTTTTGCATCTGGATTCCCTTCACCAGGCACAGCTTTGCCAATTTTATTTACTTTACACTCTTTGCATTTCTCAATTTCAATAGCTATTTCTCCCAATTCTAAAGCTTTGTCCATAAATGAAATTATAGCAGTAATAGCAGATCACATGGTTTGAAATGTAACCTATAGTATGGTATAATTGTGGGCTTATGAAAATATTGAAGCCTATTGCAATAGGCTTTTTTTTATTGGCAGGAACAATTATTATCCTCTCTATCACATTCACCTGGCACGAGCTTGGTCATGTCCTTGCTATGGACTTCACTGCCATAGCCACAGCAAATTCTCTGCCTAAATGTTCGGGTATGATCACCGTTCCTGATAACAAACTGCTGCTAGCGGCCACACCCAACTGTATTCTGACAAATGGCTTAAAAAGTGCTCTTCAGCAGCCATTATGGGATTTAATAACTTTAGCAGCGGGTCATGTCATGGAGTTCATTTTAGGCTCAATACTTTTATACTTGGGCTTGCCCTGGGTTATCAATAAACAGACCGAAATTAAAGATAAAATTGGCAGCATCTCAAGCTTTTTGGCTGGAGTATTTTTGGCCCAAGCAACAATCGGAAGTTCTATAGAGATCATTACCGGTGAGGGAGATTTCCATGAAATTCAAGTTATTTTGGCCAAAACCCCATCTCCTCATATCTTGATAAATATTCTTCCCTTTTTTATGCTTGCTCTAGCTATCTTTATTGTTTATAGAATAAACAAGCTGCTTTCAACTTAACCTTTTCTTATCATATAATGTAGGTGTGGAAAAAAAGAAATCTAAAAATAAGAAGTCTTCATCTAACGTTTTTTTCATAGGACTGATCAGCTTTTTTGGAGGGATAAGCCAAGATATTTTTGTCCCGATCCTTCCGCTATATCTTGCAAATTTTTTACATTTTGATAAAGCTTTCATAGGACTAACCGAAGGCTTGGTGACAAGCAGTGCAAGCATTTTTAAAATTGTTGCCGGTTATCTTTCGGATAAATTTAGAAAAAACAAACCGATTGTGTTTGTGGGTTATTTCCTCTCTTTTGTCAGCCGGCCTCTTCTGGCTGTTTTAACTTCGGGCTTTGGAGTTTTGACATTGAGATTTCTTGACGGCGTCGGGAAGGGAATAAAAGATTCGCCAAAAGATGCTTTGATTGCCGACTCAACCCAGATGCAAACGAGGGGGAAGGGTTTCGGAATAGTCAGGGCTCTGGATACTTTTGGCTCTGTTGTGGGACCAATTCTTCTTTTTCTTCTTTTAATATTATTAAAAAATAATAATCTAAAATATCACTATATCTTTTTTATAACAGCTATTCCTTTGGTTTTTACTCTGTCCATCTTAAGTTTTTTTGTCAAAGAAATTCCGGTCATTCCTCAAGAAAAAGAGAATAAAAAATATTCTCTCCCCAATCACTTTTACATTTTTCTTGGGATTGTTCTTCTATTTTCTCTTGGAAATTCATCCGACACTTTTCTAATCCTTCGGGCTCAAAACGTTGGCGTAGGACTTCTTACCATACCTTTGGTCTATGCCCTTTTTAACTTTATCTATGCTTCGGCCTCAATCCCTTTGGGAAGCCTTTCGGATAAGATCGGAAGGGAGAAAGTGATTCTTTTGGGTTGGCTCGCCTATGCTGTCGCCTATCTTGGTTTTGGCTTAGCCAATAGTCCACTCCTTATTTGGTTTTTATTCGGATTTTACGGACTCTATTATGCGACAACAGAAGGGGTTGCCAAAGCCTATATCGCCGATTTAATTGTTCCTGAACATAGGGGTAAAGCCTATGGACTTTATAATTCGTTAGTTGGAGTGGTAACCTTACCGGCAAGTATTATCGCCGGTTTTTTGTGGGATAAATTCACTCCCGCCAGCCCTTTTTTCTTTGGAGCAACCATGTCCTTACTAGCAGCTATTTTATTATTTATTTTTACAAGGGTAGAACCGATTTCAAAACCTACTTCTAATATTTGACAGGAAGTGCAAAATGAACAAAATTATTCAAAAAATCAGGAAAGAATTGAGAGAAAACGCTGACAAGAAAACAAAAGAAGGTTTCCAGAGATTTTTTAAAGAAAAGGTCAAGTTTTACGGAGTAAAATCAGAAAAGATAAATAGAATTGCTAAAAATAATTTCCAAAAAATAAAAAATCTGACTAAAGCTGAATTTATTCTTTTATGTGATGAGCTTTTTGGTTCAGGATTCTGTGAGGAATCTTTGCTTGCTGCAAATCTGGTTTATTGGTATATTAAAAATTTTGAATCTGAAGATATTAAAGTTTTTGAGAAATGGATAAATAAATATATAGAAAATTGGGCAGAGTGCGATACACTTTGCAACCATGCCGTTGGAACTTTTATCGAAATGTACCCAAAGCATCTTAAAAAACTTTTAGATTGGTCCAAATCCAAAAATCGCTGGGTTAAGCGGGCTACGGCTGTTTCCCTAATCCTTCCGGTAAGAAATGGAAAGTTTTTAAAAGAAGCGTTTAATATAGCCGATAATTTATTAACCGATGCCGATGACATGGTGCAGAAAGGCTACGGTTGGCTTTTAAAAGAAGCGAGTAAAAAACACCAAAATGAAGTCTTCAACTATGTGATGAAATACAAAAAGATAATGCCACGGACTGCCTTACGTTATGCGATCGAAAAAATGCCAAGGGAATTACGGCAAAAAGCAATGGCAAAATAAAACAGTAAACTAAGATTAATACTTGCTCGCTAGAGTGGACGATTTTCGAACTTATTTATAAATATTTTTCAAGATCGATTTTATCTAATTCCTGAAAAAAACGAGTGATATTGAGTTTTTTGACCCAACGGTTAAGATATTTTTTGTCCAATTTTTCTATCTGTATCTTATAGACAAACGCAGCGTCAACGATGTGTTTTTCGATTCCAGCATCTTTATACCAAAGAAGCTTTTGAACAATCGTGTCTTCAGGAGTTGAAATCATCATAAATTGTCCTAATAACTTTATTCTTTGTCTTCGCCTGAATCGCTCCTTATCAAATGGTGCGTTTGTCAGTAGCCAAAAATCAAGTTTAGTATAAGATGGAAGATAGATAACATTGAACACGTTTTTCTTTATTATTGCTTCTTTAATTGCGTCCGATTGGAAGAGAAACTCTGTAGATAGTTTCTTAAAAACATCTAAAATTTTCTTTAGATCGGATTTATGAATTTCTACGACGAAATCTATATCGTGAGAGGCTCTTGGTCTGGCATAGTAAACAACACTCAATGCTCCTGTAAGCATGTAAGGAATGTTATATCTATCTAAAAATGAAGAGATAGTTTTAAGAAGATCGGCTTGATCAATTTCCATGATACGTTTTTATTGCTAAATCTCCTTCTTTTCTAATTCTTCTCACCATCTTTGAGAGATCAAAAGCAATTTTTATCTTTTTTTCTCCTGACATTTTTGCATATTTTTTGAGCAAAAAAGACGTCATCTTTTTCATGCTCCCCCGGCTGGACTCGAACCAGCAACCTCGAAGTTACACAATATCCTTAAGTTTCCTTAAGGTGTGGACTATCTTATTCAGGTACCAGTTAGTATCTGATCAGGTATATAGTCTCTACACATTTCTACAATCACGTAAACTGATTGCAGTTTAGCTCGGGATTACCCTTTGGTTTTTTTCTGGGTTTCCCCGAATTAGCCTGATTTTTCCTTTCAGCATTTCTGCTGAAGGCTGCCAACTGACAGCTTCTTGCTCTACCGATTGAGCTACAGGGGATTAAATTTCAAAGTTCAAAAATACAAGATATATCTTATCAGAAAAGGTTAAAAAAATAAACCTGAAGTTCTAAAATTATCATGGACAAAACAATTAATTGTAGTTAAATATTCATAAAACAGGTTCTAATTGCTTCACTTATGGGGAGCTAGCTTCGGATTAGATTGTTATAACAACCTAATTTAATAATTAAACTCCTGTACTTAAACAGTTTAACTTATAATATTCTTTTTGATATAATCCCAATATATTGTTCTATTAACTTATATGTCAGAAAGAATATCTTATTATAGTCAAGATAGTCGAACTACTTTACCTAAAGGACAAAGGAAACATTATAGAAGAGAATTGGCTGCTGCCAGAAGAAGTCTTTCTCCAAAACTACAAAGAACTATTGAAGATGAGATTGAACAAGCCCGTAGAAAAGCACTACAGGAAAAAATAGAAAGAATGAAGCAAGCTCAGTTAGAAATCGATCAAAAAAGATTGGTTAAATTGCCAACATTAATACTTCAAATACCAGAAGGATCAGATGAACAATTTTTTTTACGATATGAACTAGGATGGCTTAAATTAAAATATTCTAATCCAGATGACAGACTTAGTCGATATCAAGAAATCGGAAATCTTTTTACTGGATTAAAAGAGGAACAACTTGAAAGACTGGAAAACGCTACTAAAATTGGACCAGATGGGAAACACACTCCAAAATTAATCAACATACGAGATAGTATAATTCCCCCTAAAAAACTAGCACAATATTTACCACCTTCTCCAAACAATAAAAAATAAACTTTCAGATATGGTTTGTTAATTAAGTTTCTTTGTTGCATATATAAAGTGGAGATAGATATAGGGCAAATTAAACCACTTTTAGCAATTGATTACTTTCCTGACATAACTTTCCAAAATCTTCTTCTTGAATCCATCCAAATGTTCGAAAATCGTCCATTCTAGCGAGCAAATGGATAAACAAAGCCTATCAAGGCTCTTTATTTTTTTATTTATGGTATCATGAATGGCAGAGAAGAATTATGGCAAGAGAAAGTTGGAGAAGATTTGAAAATATGGCAAGAGGTGCTTTTTCTTACTTTAAAAGGCAAGGAGTACCTTTTGCTCCTATTGAGGAAAAAGAGATGTTAAGTGGAGCTCATTTAGCGGATACTTTGGTCGCAGATGTGGCCACCTCCATCGGAGTCGGAGCGGTTGGATTAGACGGATTAGTAAAAGAAATGACCCGTTTATTAGAAGATAGGGAAATTCAAAGAATATATAAAGAGGAACTTTGGCCGGAATGGTTCCAGACTCATAAAACAATCAATGGATATGAAAGTTGGGCACTTCACGCTAGAGCAGGCAGGATAGCTGAAGAAAGAAGACGAGCTAGACTGCAGGAACCAAATCAATAAAAATTAACAGTTCGAAAATCGTCCAGTCGAGCGAGCAAAATTAAATTTAGATTGTTAGAACAATATAATAACAATATTATTACTTTAACCAAGGATTATGGTCCTCAAGCGATTTTGCTATTTTGGGATCATAAGGTCTATTTTGATGGGGTCTATTTTGATGGGCGTCACTAACTCCTTTCAAATCTCCACATATTAGCCGAAGCATAAAATGTTTCCATTGTAAGGTTCTTAATAAATTGGTACTTTCTGCTAGCACGCTTTGTTTGGCGTTAGGATTTGCAATAACTTTTCTAAGATTAGCCATGGAGCCAACTTGACTATTATATTCATTGACAATCGGATTATAACCTGGGCCTACTCGTCTTGCGGCAATTCTACCAGCTGCCATTACTAATAAAGCTAGTGCTACTGGTGCAATACATAAAAGTTCAATTGGAGCTTGTTCCATAAACCTAGTTATATCAAAGACCGCTTAAATCGCTTAATAGAACAAATTAAATATTCGCAAAACAGGTTCTAATTGCTTCACTTATGGGGAGCTTATTCTCTCTTATGATCATTAGCTCTTGACAGATAACGAGGGTTTGATATAGTAAAAATATGTCAGAGGGCCGCACAGATGGAACAATTCGTACAACAGAACAGTATGCTGGAGGTAATCCAGAGAAAGTCATTGCTGAAGCAAGAAGGGCAATGCAGCAAGATTGGACAGATTGTAATCAATTCGCAAGACAAAAAATATCTTTAAGAGGATTGGCTAGCCTGCTCTTTGGGAATAGAAATAAAGGTGCTCAAAGTGCTCTTAGGAAAATTGGAGCGGGAGTAACAGAACTTACCAACGCACATGATTCGGTGGTCCGCATACAAGGTAAAGTACATCGTCATGATTGTCCAATGAGATGAAAATTATTCTTAACGGGTATAAATACACTGAACAAGTTTTACCGGTGAAAGGTTGAGAGAAAAACTTGCTGCTCAATTTGGTCTCCCAATTCATACATAAGTCAGAACTTGGTCAAGGCGATGGAGCTTATAAATTCATAAAAACGCTCTAACTGCTTCACTTATGGGGAGCAAATGAAGTTTAGACTTTCATGACAATCTAATTATTTATTACCTGCTCCACTAAACACTTCTGCAAGTCTAAAATATCGACCAATATCTTGATTGCTATGAGATCCTGATCTAATAGGAGTGACATGATTGAGTTGTTCTAAGGTCGCCTTATTAGCTCTTTTAACATCAGTAGTCATGTCCAAATAATGGCCATAAACAAACTGATTTAATGGGATATAGCCATCTTTTTGCAAGCGGTCAGCAATAGGATCACTTATTGATATATCTGTTTCAACCCTCCATGGTTGTTTTTGCAATATCGTTTTAGTTTTTGGGTCGAGAAATTGAGGGAAAGTTAAATCTACTAAAAACTTTTTTCCGTCAGCTTGCGTTACGATTTCAAAAGCATGACCAAAACTATGCGGTCTGTAAATTCCTCTCGCTTTGTTTATATGCTCTATCTGATATCCATCAACATTCATACCTGACTTTTCTCCAATTAATTTTACTGTCTCGATACTCAAGCCACACGGATCAAGAGCTCCATAATCTTCTCCCATTTCGCTTTTATATCCTGCAGCACGTAAAACTAATCTAGCCGATTGTGCTAGTTGAACGATGTTCCTAACTGGAGGAATGAATTCATCAAAAGTTGTTGTTGAGTTTCCTTCTGTAAATTCTTGCATAATAATAGTATATCGCTTTAATCGTTAGCAGAGAATGATTTATTAATGAATTAGTTGAAGTAAATAATTACTTTTATATTGCAAATCGATAGTATTTTTCTCAATTTCAACCCACATAAAAGTTCGAAAATCGCCCAATCTAGCGAGCTAGCTTCAGTTTAGACCTTCATTATGATCTAAATCTTATTTAGAGGAATCAAAGTTAGTAGATTTTATTAATGTAAATTAAAACTACTTCTGTAACTCATCCCATTTTGTCCAAATCCTTTCCCATCTTATACTTTTTGGGTTATTATTCACTTTTGGTAAATTATCGGATTTTGGAGGTGGATCGACTCTATAGGATCGAATCTTTCTATCTTTTGTAACAAAATATGTTTGTACACCTTTTTTTGTACGTTTCCTAACGACAGACCATTTAGTATTTGGTTCACCAATACCATTAATTTCTTGACTACCAATTTTATCCTTTATAAATTTTAATGATTGAACAGCTTTTGTT
This sequence comes from Candidatus Roizmanbacteria bacterium, assembly GCA_963845895.1. GTDB lineage: Bacteria > Patescibacteriota > Microgenomatia > UBA1406 > GWC2-37-13 > CAWJTN01. The sequence continues at coordinate 616,449 of CAWJTN010000001.1, read as the reverse complement.
TCTACAACGTCCCATTGTATAGGTCTAACTTCAGTTGTATACTGTTTTCTTCTTAAAAAACAAATCGCTAATAATGCGGGAGGAAGAACCGCAATTGTACAAGCTAATAATAATGGTATTTGTTGTGCTTCAGGCCCCATAGAAGCTCTATTATATCATACAAGTCTGTAAGCACGTTCTAACTGCTTCACTTATGGGGAACTTGCTTCAGTTTAGGCCATCTCAACAAACTATTTACTCTTTAGAGATTAGAATATTATTGTATTTTTAGGAAAGATTCTATATCTGATATAATGTGTCGATGGAAAAACTACAACCATCAATCAGATTCAATGTAAATACTACTCCTTTAATTCCAACTGTCATCCAAGTATTATTTGAAGGTAAATTATTGGGACATGCATCTGTTCCATTTTCCCATGAAGAATTAAAAGCTTTAGAAACTGCAAGAGATTTTCAAGAATCATTGAAACCCTCTTTAGCTTTAGACAGTGGGCTAATTAGACAACTGCTGAGAAATAGGCCGTTACCTGATGGATTTGGATTACAAAATAAATCAAATGTATTTAATAATATACGAACGACAGCAATTAAAATTGATGAAATTCTTAAAAGCCCCAGAGATCTTTCTGAAGAAGAGATACAAAGGTTAAGAGAATTTAGAAACGGTCTTGAATCATTTATACCTGCACCATTAATAAAGAACGGGAACTAGTCAATTATTTATAAAACAGGTTTGGCGGCATTTGTTGTACAATTAAAAATAGTGAAGGAACAAATACTTAAATCCAAAAAAAGAGCCTTGGTATCGGCAATCGTTTCCCTGCTCATTGAGTTTTATGCGTTTAATTTTGTGGCTAGAAATATTAATATTATCGCTACACGGAGTTTTCCAAGACAAATTTTTGATTATATTCTGAACTTCGTTATTTTTTTCATCGTTATTTACCTGATTTTGACATTGATAGCCAGATTTTTAAAAAAATAAGCCTTATTTTGCAACATTTTAGCAGGAGCTCTTGAAGTGAAGACTTTAAAATGGAAGGGTCAGATGGGTATCTTTTTTACCGGGGTCTTCCAAATATTTTTTCCAGTCGATCTTTATCGAAACTTTTCCTTTTTCATTTAAAAACATCACTTCACCCTTGTCAACCCCGTATTCAAACAATTCTTTCGTCAACATCACATCATCCATACAATATTTTTTTAACTTGTCCCACTTTCCCTCCTTATAGAAATCGATTGCCATCAGACCGTGTGCCGTTTTTTTCTTTCCTAGTGTCGCAAAGATTAGATCATTTAATGCTAACCTTCTACCAATTTTTTCTTTGATATCGTCTAAGATGTCGAAAGTCGAAAAATGACGAAGACTTCCTGGATAATATCCCTGTAAAACCGGTAGGTCAAAATTATTCACATTAAAACCAATTATGTAAGATGAATTTTCCATAATAGGAAATAACTGATTCAGCTCTTTCTCCAAAAAAATTTTCTCTTTTTTGTCCTTATAGTCATATATAGCAACCACTGTTATTCCCAATTTTTTTGGGTCACTGAATTCGCGAAACGTATGTTTTGTCTCCAGATCAAGAACGACAGGAAACTTTTTCATAAATTTTAATTCACTTTCTTTTTAGCAGGCAGTTCCTTGAATATTTCCATCTCAATAACTTGAGAGAGATCTGTTTTTTTTCCAATTTTCGCTGCACTTGAACTATTTAACTCTTCCTGAAATTGCTGATAAAACTTATCAAAAATTCTAAACATTACATCCTTTTGCGTTTTCGTTAAGTTGTTAAATTCTTTTTGAAAAATCTCATCAAGCTTTCCTAAACTCCATAAAGTTTCAATTATTCTTGTATCTTTAAAATATAAAAGAGAGATGTCTCCTGAAATTGGTCTAATTTTAAATTTCATCATCCTTACCTCTTCAAACATCTCATCCATTGGCGGTTTTGAGTCCAATAATTTCTTTAAATTGTTAAAAATATCCAAAACGTCTTTTTGATCCTTTTTCATGGCATGATATAATTTAAAAATGTTAAAAGATAAAATCCAAAACGATCAAATAGCTGCTCTTAAATCAGGCGATAGGGAAAAATCTGACACTTTAAGGTATATTTTAGCACAAATTAAAAACAAGGAAATTGACAAAAGATCTGACTTAACAGATGAAGAAGTTGTCAACGTATTGAGAAAAGTGGCAAAAGACTTAAATGAGTCAATTGAAGCATTTAAAAAAGGAAAAAGGAACGATCTAGTCGATGAGTATCAAAAACAACATGAGCTTGTCGCTTCTTATTTACCTAAAGAAATGACAGATGAGGAACTGAAAAAAGAAATAGAGGCCATCATTTCTAAAAATAAAGAGCTCTATGATAAAAACCCGAAAGCAATAATAGGAATCTGCATGAAACAACTTCGAAACAAAGCTGCGCCCGAAAGAATAATGAAAACCATCAATTCAGCAACATCTAAACCCTAACTGCTATCTACTAACTTCTAATCCCTATCCTGCTATACTATTACTATGAGATTAATTAAGAATGTTATCATTATTTTTTTGCTGATTTTTTTCTTTAGTTCTTTGACTAAAAATCTTTTAGACTATAAAAATAAACTGCAGTTCTATCAAGATTTCAAAAATGATTATGAAGCCGAGAAAAAAAAGAATACCGAGCTGAAAACCGAAGTTTTAAAAAAAAGTGATCCAAGTGAGATTGAAAAAACAATAAGAAATAAACTTGATCTTTTAAAACCTGGTGAAGTTGCCATCATTATGCCCCAACCAACCCCTACCTCATTTGTCCCCACTCCTACTCCCCTTCCAAACTATCTTCAGTGGTGGCGGGTGTTTTTTAGCAAGCCGTGAAGGTCTAATTTTAACCGAAATCTTTAATAATTATACTTAATATCCTAAATTTATTCCCTCTATATATCCATAAATTTTTCTTAGTAAATCAACACTTCTTCTAACTTTTATTCTCAATACTCCATGATACTCATCTTTATTTTCATATTCTTTTTTCCATATTGAATGTTGAAAAAAGGGTTTTGAGAAATTTGTTATTGATATATTTAATGCTTTGGACCAGAATTTTTCCAATTCATAAATTTTGTTCTTATAAGAGATGTTTGCTGTAACTCTTAGTATCAACTCTTTTGTTGAGATATTGAAACAAATTTTTAACCAGTGAATAAAAAATCTTGCAATATTTTTATCGCTAGTAGCTAGTCCTACCTGATGATCTTTTTTAAATCCTTCTCCCCAATATAATGCAATACCTGTTAAGAAAATATCTCTTTTTGATAATATTCCTACTTGTTTAATACCTTCACTTTTTAACAAACTAACTTTTTTATCTAGATTTGCTTTTATTCTTTTCAAATATTCACTCCTTCTACCATATGAAGAATCTTTCATCCTTTTTTGAAGTACTTCGATTTGCTTTGATGATAATTGAATATCTCTACACCAAAGGCTAACAATACCTACAGAGACTTTTAAATGTTTAGCTATTTCTTTAATACTTTTTCCTTGCTTTCTTAATTTTCTTGCTCCAATTTTTTCTTTAGATTTTGCCATATAAGAGTTTCATTATCTATTTTATCATATTCAATTTTAATTGACAAATATTGTTTGAAAATGTATAATTTAGACGTTCTTTTATATTACGGGGTAGTGTACGGTTGCACAGGAGGCTCAAAAATGGGCACATATGAAAGTAATTTTATATGATAATCTGGCTGTAACGGTGAAACCCCGACGCAACGTCGGGACAACGCCGTGGGAAGTACGTTCAGTTTACATGAACGTACCCCGTAGAGACTATACGCCGGCTCCCGGCACTCCTGCTGGGATAAGACATAGTCCAACCCCTCGAGTAATCGAGGAAACGTTTGCATAATCTCCTAGACCGCGGTCCAACTCCCGGCCCCGTAACAAAAAAGTGTATAATAACTTCATGAACACTGATTTTCTTCTTTCAGTCGTCATTCCCGTCTACAACGAAGAAAAAAATGTTAATCCGCTTCTTAAAAAATTGATACCGGTTATTAAACCTTATCATTATGAAATTATATTTGTTGATGATGGATCAAAAGATAAAACCACTGAAATCATAAAAGAAAGGTCAAAAAATTCTTCCAATACCAAACTCATTGTCTTCCAGAGGAATTTTGGTCATCAAATGGCTCTAACCGCAGGATATCAAAATTCCAAAGGAGATTGCGTGATTTCTCTTGACGCCGACCTTCAAGATCCACCGGAAATTATTCCGCAAATGATAAATAAATGGCAGGAAGGAGCAAAAATAGTTTATGCAAAAAGAGAGAGAAGAGATGTGGACAACTGGTTTAAAAAATCAACAGCACTTATTTTCTATAAATTAATTGATTTTCTATCGGATAGTCACATTCCTCAAGATGTTGGGGACTTTAGACTTTTGGATAGAAAAGCTGTTGATTTTTTAAACACTCTGCCAGAACAGTCAAGGTTTTTAAGAGGTTTAGTAGCTTGGCCTGGTTTTGCTACAGACTACGTTTATTTTAAAAGAGAAAAAAGATTTGCAGGAGAGACACACTATACTTTTTCCAAGATGCTCAACTTTGCTCTCGAAGGAATAACTTCGTTTTCAACTAAACCAGTAAGAATTGCAACCTATTTCGGTTTCTTAACATCTGGGTTTAGTATTTTAGTTATTCTTATAAAATCAGTTCAACATTTTATTTTCAAACAAGGAGATTGGTTGCCAGGTTGGGCTTCTCTTTTTTTCTCTATTGTCTTTCTAGGAGGAATTCAACTTATAACAATTGGAATTATCGGAGAATATGTAGGTAAAATATATAAAGAAGTGCAAAAAAGGCCACAATTTATTATCAAAGAAAGAGTGAACATATGAAATTTGTAGGCGGAATCTTAATAACAATCGGTTTAGCTCTTCTGCTTTTTGTTGTCTATAACTTCATTAGTCAAAATAATCGGATGGTCTCTCCAATCCCACAAGACCAGGGAGTGAAAGTGATTTTTATCACGCCTTCTAAGTGATAAAAATCATCCTGAGTGAACGGAGTGAATCGAAGGATCTGTTTAACAAATTATTATTAAATTATGGTCCAGGTATTTCCAATTTGAATAATTGACATTTATCCCCGAATCCTCCTAAAAAGAGTACGCAGATTGTATTCAAAATCAAATAGGCGCTGATAAATAAAATTAGTCCCAAAAAAGCGTATTTGAATGTTCCTTGTGCTTTTTTGACTGCTTCTGGATTACCAAATGACGTGAGATAGCGAAAGGCTCCAACCACAAACATGATGAATAAAACTAAAATAATAAGAGCCGAGGACATAAAAAGAATATTGCCAAAAACAACCTCAAGGCATTTTAAAGTAGGAACCCCGTCAACTACACAACTACCCCAGTCATTTACTCCTTGGGCATAAACTATGAAAGGGTTAAACATTTGAAGTTAAAATTATCAACCAATTATGACGGTGGCTGCAATAATGGTGGAATTTTTATCGCACAAGAAATACCCAAACAAAGATTACCTCCAAAAACCATCTGTTCCAATGTTACAACAAGTGCTAATACTCCAACAATCATAATCAACCCTAATATTGCATTAGTGATTTTGTCTCTTGCTTTATCAACATTTTCTTTATTACCACCAGATGTAACCCAAGACAATGCGCCCGTTAAAAGGAAAATTAGAGCCAGCAAACCAGCGACTATAAAAAAACCTCTTATGGCAAAAGTTAAGATGTCACCAAGAGTGGGTATCTTAAATCCAATATCCGTAGAATTTACTTGTATCTGATTCGTTGGAACTGTTGTTGGAGCTGCAAATACTGACTTTACAAGTAAAAAATAGAGTGTCGGGAAAAAATATTTAGAGACTTTTTTTACTTTTTCAATCATGTTATTATTTCAATACTATATCAGCCTTCTTTGTTTGTCAAGAGCTATTCTTCTTTCATTCTGTATTGTAAAGCCTCGGCTACATAAGAAACTTCTATTTCATTTTTATTATTTAAGTCTGCGATCGTTTGGCTTACTTTAATGATTTTAAAATATGATCTAGCAGAAAGAGACAACCTGGAAATTGCCTGCTTCAATAAGTTAATTGCTTCTTTAGTTAACTTACAATATTTTTTCACCTGTGCAGAACTCATTTCGCCGTTGGTTTTGATTCCAGTACTTTCAAACCTTTTTAGCTGTTTCGCACGAGCCTTACTCACTCTTTGCCTCACTTTTTTACTTGATTCTGCTAAACTCGATAAATCAAGACTCTCCTCTTTTACAGGTGGCACATCAATATGTAAATCAATACGATCTAATAAAGGTCCGGAGAGGCGTTTACGATACTTCAAAATTGCACCAGGCATACAACGACAGTTCCTTTTTGGATGACCTAAGTAACCGCAAGGACAAGGATTCGATGCTGCCAAAAGTAAAAACCTTGAAGGAAAAGATAGACTACCTGAAGCTCTAGAAATTAAGATTTTCCCATCCTCAAGAGGTTGACGAATTGATTCTAAAACAGATCTGGGAAACTCCGGAAACTCGTCCAAAAATAGAACTCCTCTGTGAGCTAAAGATATCTCACCTGGAGTTGGATTTGTTCCACCTCCAATTAAGCCAATTCTTGAAGTTGTATGATGTGGAGAACGAAACGGTCTTTTGTAGATGAAAAATTTGTCTTGTAGTAAGCCTGCCACCGAATAAATTTTTGAAACTTCAAGAATTTCATCTTTGTCCATCAACGGAAGGATTGAAGGAAAACTTCTTGACAACATTGTTTTTCCCGCACCAGGGGGCCCTTTTAAAATTACGTTGTGGAAACCGGAAGCAGCAATCTCTAAGGCTCTTTTTGCCTGCTCTTGTCCCTTTATTTCTGCGAAGTCAAAATCATAAATTTCCTCATTTATCGTTTTTTCAAAATCAATCTCGGGCTGCGATTGAATTATCTGAACATCGTTAAGATGTAATACTAGGTCTGAAAGAGTTTTAATAGGATAGACGGTAAGACCCTCTATTAGACCTGCTTCTTTGGCATTATCATAAGGAAGGTAAATTTCCTGGATCTTTAGTTTTTTAGCTAATAAAGCGATCGAAATTATACCAGGAACTCTTCTTAATTTTCCCTCCAATGATAGCTCTCCTAAAAATAAACCTTTGTTTAACTTTTCTTTTTTCAACATTCCTGAAGCTGCCAGAATTCCTACGGCGATCGGCAAGTCAAAACCTGATCCTTCTTTTGGAATGTCAGCTGGAGCAAGGTTGACGGTTATTCTCGAGTCTGGCATCTCAAAAGAGACATTATCAATTGCAGTTCTAACACGATCTTTAGCTTCATCGATCGACTTGCTTGGTAAACCAACTATGGCAAATGTTGGAAATCCTTTGCCAGCAACGTCGACCTCCACCTCTATAAGTACTCCGTCTAGGCCAATAGTTGTTCCTGATAAAACTTTAGCCAGCATTAAATAGAGTCTAAAGTTGTTGCTTATAAATAGCTATGGATTATATGCTACAATTTCTTAAATTATGCTCTTCACACTGATCTTCTTCACTCTTCTATTAATCTTTCTTTCTCTGAATAAACTAAAAATTAAACTCTCAATAGGTTGGGTAATATTATTCTCAGTATATATTAGACTACTAATACTTCTTATCTTCCCGGGCAGCCGAAGCGAAGATCTTCAATCTTTTATTACCGCAGGACGTATAGTATTGGAAAAAAAGCCAATCTACTCAAGTTTATATTTTCCTTTCTTTCCCTACGTTGGTGCTCTAGTAATTTTATTAAAAAACTTTATTAACCCCTTAATTCTTCTTAAAATTTTGTTTAGCCTCTTTGATGTTGGAATTGTTTATCTCGTTTATTTATTAACAGAAAACTCGCTTCTAGCTTTGATGTATGCTCTGAATCCGCCGACAATAATAAATACGACAATCCATGGACAGTTTGATACCGTTCCTCTTTTTTTCTTACTTCTTGGAATTTATCTTTTTAAAAAAAACGCCAGTCTTTCATCTATGTTATCTTTATCTTTTGCAGTCTTTACGAAAACATGGCCTCTTCTTTTTATAATGCCACTTTTCAGAAAAACTAAAACTAAATTTATTTTTATTTATATCATTCTTTTTCCAACTATTTCAGTCATTTTGCACTCTTTAATATTCAAAATTTCTCCGCTAGATATTTTACTGCCAATAAAGAATTATCGGGGCTTGCCGGCTGTCTGGGGAACTACACTATTGATATCTTTTCTACTTCCAAATTTGCCCCACATTTTTAATCAGATCATCAGAAGATTTCTTTTGGTTGTTTTTTTAATTTTTTCTCTTGTTTTTCCTTTCAGTAATTTAGCCTATGCTTATGAAATGCTTCTGCTTTTTTTCTTTGTGATTACTCCTACTTTTGGGGCTCAATGGTTAACTTGGACTATTCCTTTTTTAATTATGACACGGCCAAAAGGCTATAAATATTTTTTTATGGTCTCAACTTTTTATTTAGGTCTAACCTTCTATCCGAATGTTTATTCTATATCGAACAACCTCGTTTCCTTATGGGAAAATTCTGTGAAAATAATTGGAGTAATTACCTGGCTTATAATCTGCTATATGTTATACTCAAATTATAGGAAGGGGGCGAAGATAAATGTACGATAAAATAGAAAAATATTTTAAAAAAAATCCTTTTTACAACTCGAGCGTACATCTTATTGCTGGGATGGGTCTTGGTATTTTCATCACCTATCCTTTGGTTGGAGAACACCCATTGCGTTGGGCGTTGATGCTTTTGGGCATTGGAATACTGGCTCATCTTTATCCTCTAGCTCTGAAGGACAAATAGTCTATTTTTTAGCTGGAGAAGTTTTTATTTTTTCTGAAAATTCTAGACGTTTAAACCAGCTTCTTTTATATAAGACTGCGATGATTACATAGACTGCTATATCTATCCAACTTTCCTCAACCGATTCGTTTTCTGGCTTTATATTTTTTAGCAAGAGATTTTTAATTCTTGCAAGTTTTTCATTTATTCTAAAAGCAATCCCTAGCTCACCGATTTCAAGTATGTTCTCTTTCCCATAGTCTCTATGTTTTTTAATAAACATCTGTTTCAACTCTTCACAAACCTCCTCAAATGCCTCATCTAGATATTGTGGATTTTTCATATTCCTTGATTATACAATATGATTTTGATCTAAAAAGCTTTAGTTAATGTTATTGACAGAATAACTTAAAGACTATAAAATTTGATTTTCAGAATGTCACAAATTCTGAAAATTAACCTAAAAATAAGCTTCATTATCAGTTTTTTTACAAAGGAAAGAATTTTATAAATATGGTTAATCCAAATTATGACCTTAATAAAGCTGCAGATGAATTTCTTAGCAACTTATATGCTAATACAGATCGAGCAAAAGGTATGTTTAATGTGGTTAATAATAAGGGAAGAGAAACACCTGAAAAACTTAATGCAGGTATAACAGTATCTTGCAATTCAGGTTATGAGAGTGCATTTGTAGTCTCAAAATCAATTGTCCCTACAGGAGATTTTGATTCACAAATTCATTTAATGTTAGATGGTTTTGCTAAATTAGAACATACGGAATTTCACGGTTTTTTTGGACCTAAAGGAATTACAAATCAATCTTGTTCTGGACTTCAAATAAAAATAGAAAAGTGAATTGTTTATTTCTCCAAGTCCAAAAAAGTATATCGATAATTTTTGTCTTTACTTTCTTTTTTGAAGATTACTTTTTTAAACTCCGAATAATCCGGAAAAAAAGTATCACCTTCAAAATTTCCTTTTACAATAGTTAAGTAAAGTTTATCTGCATATTTCATTGATTGCTCAAAGATCTTTCCACCCCCGATAATAAATATTTCTTCACGTTCTTTTTTTTCGCTAATTCGATTGCCTCTTCAATTGAATTAACTATTTTTAAACTGGCTGTAGGTACTGCATAATTTTTGTCTTTTGTAATCACAATATTAATTCTGTTTGGAAGTATTCTACCGATCGATTCAAAGGTTTTCCTTCCCATCACAACAACATGATTCTCTGTAAGTTTCCTAAATCTTTTTAGATCTTTAGGTATATGCCAGGGAATTTTTCCTTTATTTCCGATGACTTTATTTTCTGAAAGTGCAACAATTAGACTAATTTTTGGATTTTTCATAAAGACCGCCTGCGACTGTTAATTCTGCTTTGATTGGCGGATGGAATCTATAGTTTTCCAATAATATTTTATCCGGTTTGAAATCGTTAATTTTTTTTATTGAAGAATCGAGTTTTACAGTCGGGAAAGGATATGGCTTTCTTTTAATCTGCTCTTTTACTTGATTTATATGATTCTCATAGATATGCACGTCTCCAAATGTGTGGACAAACTCTCCCGGTTTATAGCCAGCTATTTTAGCAATAATCAAAGTTAAAAGAGCATAACTTGCAATGTTGAAAGGAACTCCTAAAAAAACATCCGCACTTCTCTGATAAAGTTGTAGACAAAGTTTTCCGTCAATCACATTTATTTGGTACATATTGTGGCAGATTGGAAAACGAGAGGCATCTTTGTGAGTTGCCATTGTGTAAAGATATTCAGGATTCCAAGAATTTACTATAGCATTATGAGCCGCAGGGTCTTCTATAATCTCGTTTGTCACCCATTTGAGCTGATCGATGGTTCTTCCAGATCTAGTTGGCCATCTTCTCCATAACTCACCGTAAATTTTTGGCAGCTCGCCCCACTTTTTCGCAAATTTATCATCTGTCCTAATCTTTTCAATAAACTCTTCCTTAGTTAATAAATTTTGATCCCTCGACTTCGCTCGGGACAAGTTTTTTTCTTTATATATTTTGTATGGATAATCGTCCCAGATATGAACATTATTATCTACTAAATATTTAATATTCGACCTGCCGGAAAAAAACCAATAAAGTTCGTGTAGAACTCCTTTCCAGTAGACTCTTTTCGTTGTCAAAAGCGGAAACCCTTCTGATAGGTCAAACCTAATCTGTCTACCAAAGACGCTGTAGGATGCAATCCCTGTTCCACGATCTATTTTACGGTAACCATTCTTGAGAATATCTGAAAGTAAATTTAGATACTGATACTCGGGATGATTAATCATAAACAAACTCTAAATTCTAAACTTGTTTCTCCTTTTTCTTAGTCGTCACTCTCCCCCCCTGCCACTGGCCTCTATACATCGTCCCTCCCCCATCGACCCATTGAAACTGGGCATGGACAATACGCGCTCCCAACTCTAAAGTAACGGCAACCGGTCCTTCATTTTTTAAAGCAAAAGTCAGCTTACCTCTATAGCCGGGTGCAACGTTGCCGGTCCTTACAAATAGTCCCGACCTAAAAGTTGTCGTACGCGGCTTAAAATTGGCAGTTATATTTTCAGGAAGGTTTAGTTTCTCAATTGTTGAAATTAGATAAAATTCTCCAGGTTTTATTTTTATTTTTTTTCTCTTACCTTTTTCATGCTGGATAATTGTCTTTATCTTAGGTGTATGTCTTTCTTCAACTCCCAAAAAAGCATCACCAAAAATTTTATGCACTTCACCTAATCTAAGATCAAAGCCTGCTCCTTCTGGGTTGTTCAATTCTCTTTCTGCCAGATCCTCAACCAGCTTTATTTCTCTAACAAGATTCAGCAACTTTTTTGGTCCAATAACCATAGTAAGTAATTTTATTACACCTTACCCATTTCCTCAATTGTAAAACTACCATCATCTGAAAAATTTATCTCATATACCGGAAGTCCTTTTGCCAATCTTTTTGCTGTCTCAATTAAATGATTTTCTGTAGTCTCTGATAAAATCTCAAACAAATATTCCTCATCACATCCAGGAAAAAGTTCAACGGCTTTGTTTTCAATTAATTTTTTAGCCAACTCCCTATGTCTTTTATCTACTAAAGTCGATTGATAAACAAAAACCTCAACCTCATTTTTTTCTTCATCTGTTTCCAATAAAAATCTGGGGTAAATGCTATAGTTTCCTTTTATCTGTATAATCGCAGCTTCCAAATGTTCACCTTGCAAAACTGTTTCTTTTGCACCTTTTTTTCCTGCCTTTGTTAAAATTTTAGTTAGTCCTTTTAATTGATTTTCTTCTAGATTATAAGCTTCAGGATCTAACCTCATTTGTTTGATATGTCCGCAGCCAGACAGAACGATTTTTTTATCTCCATGCTCATCGGTGTGAAAATTTATGTTTTTTATCCCGCCTACCAGCTCTGTCAACAAATCAAATGATTTTCCCACATCAACTGTAAAACCATAGACATTGCCTGTTGCCAAAACCAACGCCAACTCTCCGGCATCTGCTCCAGGAGTTGCCAAGGGAGGTAAATTGTTTGAAGTTAGATAACGACCATCAATGCATCGGCTTAGAAATTTATTATTTTCATTTACTTTATATTTATTTTTTGCTACTAACTCTTGTATTTGATCAATCACAAGATTTATTTTTTTCACAGTTTAATATTATACCTAAAGTATTTGCTAAAATAACCTCATGAGCAGAAAAATTTTTGTCTATGATCCTACAGTCAATGATCCTTTAAATAAATTCCGAGGAGTCGGCAGATACCTCCAGATCCTTAAGGAGAATTTATCTAAAGATACAATTTTCACCGATGATTTAAAACGGATCAAAACAGACTCTGTATTTGTAAACCCTTTTTTTAATTTTTTAAAGTCTCCACTATCTGTAAGACGAATTGCTAAAAAACAAGTCGCAGTGATTCATGACCTAATTCCTTTAAAATACCCCAATCATTTCCCGACTGGAATAAAAGGAAAAATAAACATTTTCCTAAACCAGTTAGCTTTAAATAATTATGATCTGATCGTCACTGATTCTAAAGCATCCAAGATGGATATTATAGAAATATTAAATATTAATGAAAATAAGTTAAAAGTCATTTATCCATGTTTGACTAAAATTTTCACAATTACCAATAATCAATTTCCAATTTCCAAAAAAATTTCAAATTTTAAATTTCAAATTTCAAATTATTGTTTGTATGTTGGTGATGCTACATGGAATAAGAACCTTGTTAATTTAGCGAAAGCGATAAAAATTATAAATGTGACGTGCGTTTTTATTGGAAAAGTTTTCAACACACAACTTCGAGAACACATCAACTCGCTAAATGATAAATGGCAAATTGAATTAAAAAATTTCTTGCAGGAAACAAAAGAAGACAAAAGATTTATTCTAGCTGGTTTTGTTCCTGATGAAAAATTAATTAAATTTTACAAACAAGCAGCATGTAATATATTAGTTTCGCGTGATGAAGGATTCGGCTTTTCTTATCTTGAAGCTGCTTCTCAAGGTTGCCCTTCGATTTTAAGCGATATTTCTGTTCTCAGAGAAATTAGCAATAATCAAGGAGCAATTTTTGTAAATCCAGATAACCCAAACTCTATCGCCGATGCTGTTGGAGAAATTTATTTTAATAAAGCTAAAAAATCAAGTTTAAGTTTGGCCGTTAAAGATAGAACTAAATATTTTGAAGAAAAAAAGTTTAGAAAAAGCTGGTTTGATATAATATACTAGAAAATATGTTACACGATCATTTAGTTAGACTATTTAAAAAACCTTTGTCACTTAAAAGTTTACTCATCTCTTTCTCCTTAGTCTTTCTTTTTTCCCTAGCTACCTTTTCAGTATATCTGACAGGAAGAGCAACTCAACAAACACAGATTAATATAGCTCCAAAGGCAGCGGAGATGTATGTAACGCCGACCAGCGTGAGTAGTTCTTCTGCATATTAATATTCTAATTTTGATATTCTTTCTTTATGGACCTGTTTGCATTTATCGCTGCATCTTTTATTTATATAATGGTTATACATTTCGCTTTTGGAATTAAAAAGGAGTTTGATCTTTTTCAGCTGGCTCTTTGTTTTGTTATAGCCGGGGCTTTTGGTTACTATCTTCAATCTTTTGCTGTTGCATTTATTTTGGGTATTTTCTTCTCACTTTTATTTTATTGAATTGTAGCCATGCTTCCAATAAACCAAAAAGTCAGCTCTTCGCTTATCGATATGATATTTGTTTGAGAATGTAATAAAAATAAAATGAAACCAAATAAAAGAGTTTTATACCATAAATCTTTTTTTCCTTTATAAGCTTTTCTATAAAGATTTCGGATAATTAAAACGGTTAGTCCGATATAGGATAATAACCCAAAAATTCCTGTAGTTGTTAGAATCTCCAAAAAATGAGAGTGCGCTTTATCCAAATAGACATCGTTATCAAACTTAATTGGCCAGATGGACGATTTGAAAGCATAATCTACGTTTGCCCAACCCCAACCCAAAAATGGCCTTTGCCAAACACTTAGAATGAGTTTATGAAAAATACGGATTCTGCCCTCTGCCACAAAAACTTTTTTTGAAGTTGCCTTCCAAATATAAAATGCAGAGAGGCTAACAAATAAGATTATCAAAAAAAATAATATTAAATTTCTAAAAGGTAATTTTTTACTTTCTATAAATAAAAAAGCTAAAAAAAGAATTACACCAAGAAAAGAAGCTAAAGACTGGGTAAGAATAATGGCAATCACTTGAATTATTGCGATTAAAAAAAATAAAAATCTTGTTTTATAATTTGATGACTTTATGAAACAGTAATAAATAAATGGCATGGTAACAAGCAGATAACCTCCTAAAAAAACTGGTTGACCAAATGTTGAACCTAAAGCTCCTTGCCAACTAACCACTGACTGATCATGAAAAATATAATATTTTATACCTGAAAATATATTTAATATGCCAACGAAAAATGATCCTATAACTATAGATTTTACCATTAGATCTCTCCATGAATTTTTCCAGATTAAAATAACAATAAAAAATAATGCCACTAGATGAAATAATGTAAGAAGTCCGTCTTCTCTATAATAATTACCATATAAGCTTTTCTCAAAATCCGCTCCAATAAGTGAACTTAGTAAAGTAGAAAACAAAAATACAAGCAGCAAAATAATTATTTTCGCATCCAAATTTCTTTTAATAATAAAAGATGATGTAATTGTAATTATAGTTAATATTGAAAGGATTTCAATCCAACGCTCTATAAAAAGAACTTTGGGAATCTCATATGGTATAGCAGCCCATGGCCAAAAGAATAGGGGAGAAATTATAAAACCTAAAGCTAGAAGAAGAGGAAAGATGTATTTAGATAAGAAGAGATTGACAGTCATTATGAGTTACTATACTATAAAAATAACAATAGTGCTAAATATTTTTACATGAACTTATTAAGAAAAATCAGAGATAGTTTTAATTTTCTAAAATTTACTGTAAATAGACTCTCAGTCACTCAAAAAGTTTCCCTTCTTTTTGTTACATTATTCATCTTTTTAACTGCAGCTATTGCTGTTGGAACTCTTATTGGTTATAAACCCTTAAGATCTAAAGCTGAAATACCAGCCACTCCTCCAACTCCTCCCACTCCACCAAACCTAACATTAACTCCAGGAAATGGTTGTCCACCCGGAGACGTAAATGGCGATTGTCACGTCACTTTAGCAGATTACAGTATTTTATTTACAAACTTCGGTACGATTTTTCCTACTTCATCTTTTGGTACTTGTCCCTATTTAGGGAAAGGAGATATCAATTGTGATGGCAAGATAGATTTAGCAGATTACAGTATTTTATTTACAAACTTCGGCAAATAACATTTGCAATTTAACTTTAACTTACTCAATCTCTCCGACTTTTTAAGTTGTCTAATTTAAATAATTTTTTTGAGTTGTTGTCAGTAACTTCGATTAATCGATTAATAGGAGTACTTGTCTGTTTTGCAATAAATTCAACAATTATCTTCATGTTTTCCGGTTTATTAGGATACTGCTTTTTTGCACGTAAGGGTTCTGGTAATAATAAAGGGGAATCGGTCTCCAAAACCAATAGATCTAATGGAATTTTTTTTATAAATTCCTGTTTGTCTTTTCTATAAGTAATATCTCCGTCAACTCCAATGAATATTTTATGTTCTTTTGCAAAGTTCAGAAGATCTTCATCTGGCTCACAACAATGAAATACAGCTTTGCCCGCCAAAGCTTTAGCGACGGCGGGTTCGCCAATAATCTCTAGTAAATCATCTTTTGCTTCTCTATTGTGTAAAATTAAACTTTTTTTATAATTTATAGCAAGATCAATCTGTTCTTTTAGAAATTCTTTTTGCAAATTAATAAATTTTTCATCAGCTTTATAATTTTCGTGTTTTGTTTTCTGATAATAATATCTATCTACTCCAACCTCTCCAATCGCTACGACTTTTTTATGATGCAGTAGCTTTTCTATCTGTTTGATGAGCCAGGTGGCACGAACGGAAGGGCTCCCGACAGCGCGCAACGAAGTGAGCACTGGCGGGAGGGAAGTTCGGGACAGAATCTGGCTCATCAATTCAAAGATATGGTGCGGATGGATCCCAACTGCCGCATAAACATTCTTAAAATTATTCCCTATCTCTACTGCTCTTTTAGATGTCTCTAAATCTGTTCCTGGAACAATAATATGAGTAACGCCGACTTTATTAGCTGATTCAATAACTTCTTCCAAATCTTTTCTAAAAGCTGAAAAATTTAAATGACAATGAGTATCAAACATAAATAAAAATTAATCGATTTCTTAATTACGCATTACGAATGACGAATTATTTGTAAATCCGTAATACGCAACTCGCAATTGAACAATTAAATAATTTATTATAATAAAATCATGACTATTTTTATTGGTGCAGATCACCGAGGTTTTGAACTAAAAAATAAACTTGTCGAGTATATTCAAGAAAAAAATATACGTGTTGAAGATCTAGGTAATTACAGATATGAACCTCTTGATGATAATCCCGACTTTAGTAAGAAGGTTGCCCAGGCAGTGCTTCAAAATCCGAAGGAATTTTTGGGAATTGTAATCTGTGGATCAGGCAACGGTGTAGCTATGACAGCAAATAGATTTAAAGGTGTTTATTGCGGGTTGGCTTTTGATGAAGGGCAAGTTAAACATATGCGGGAACATGATCATATCAATATACTGGCTCTCCCGTCTGATTACATCGACTTTGAAAAAGCCAAATTATTTGTTGATACTTTCTTGAACACAAAACCTCTAATGCAAGAAAAATACATAAGAAGATTAAAAAAAACTGACGAATGAATGTTTATATAGTTGTAAGTTGAAACTTCTCACCATTGCAGAAGTATTTTCCCATAAATAGTTTTGCCATTTTAACGTATCTATCGTTTAGGTCGGTTACAAAATACTCCCTTTTTCTATTTTTGCTTAATTTCTTCTTAATTTCTTTATGCTTAGAAAGATAGATTTTAAGCTTGGAAGCTGCAATAGGACCCTCAGAGACAACCTTTATTTTATTCCCTACAATCGATTGAATCTTGTCTTCAATCAACCCATAATGCGTACAACCCAAAATTAACGAGTCGATCTTCTGTTTCTTCAGAGGATTTATATATTTTTCTAAAAGCAAATCAAGACCTTCCCAATGATACTCACCCTCTTCAATAACTGGTACCAAAAGCGGACAGGTGTTTTGAAAAACTTTTATTGAACTGTCTAGTTTTTTTAATTCTTTTTCAAAGACCCTTGAAATAATGGTTGCATATGTTCCAATCACACCTACCCTTTTTGCTAGATTTTCTATAACCGACTCGACTGTTGGCAGTATAATTCCCAAAACTCTTTGCGATGGATAATTTCTTGGCAGATATTCTTGCTGAATCTTTTTAAGTGAGGTTGCGGTAGCTGTATTACATGCTAAAACTATCAAAAAGCAGTTTTTTCTAAACAGAAAATCGACAGCTTTTAATGTTCTTTTGTAAATCAATTTTTCAGACCGTCCTCCGTAAGGGACGTATGCGTTATCTCCTAGATAAATATAATCGTATTGAGGAAGCAATCTAATAAATTCTTTTAAAATTGTTAAGCCGCCTAATCCAGAATCAAATAATCCGATATTCATATTTTAAAAATTTTGGAAGAGTTAAACTCTTGTTTGAAGGGCTTTAAGATTATTTATTATAATTTTAGAATGCTTAAACTCAATAACTTTACTTCTCTTTAAATCTTCAAGTGTTCTACTGGCTGTTTCCCTAGTCACTCCCGCTATTGATGCGATATCTTTATGAGTAAATCTATATTTAATTTCAATTTTTTTCCCACTTTTTCTAGCAAAATGACTGGCTAGAAATAATAAGCTCGACACGACTCTTGTATCGGCTTTGGCAAATGTTAAATATTCTATGCGGGTTAAAAGTCTGTCGATCCCCTGTAACAATCTATCAGTTAAATCTAAAAGAACAGCGGGTTCTTTTTTTAAAAAATCAAAAACCTTAGCTTTTGGGACAGGATATGCCTTAACGTTGGTTAAAGCTTCATAATAATATCTATTTGCAATACCGCTGATCACAGACGTCATCGGAAAAAAAGATCCAGGTACAAAAATGTGAAGAGTCAA
Source organism: Candidatus Roizmanbacteria bacterium (assembly GCA_963845895.1). GTDB lineage: Bacteria > Patescibacteriota > Microgenomatia > UBA1406 > GWC2-37-13 > CAWJTN01. The sequence continues at coordinate 597,929 of CAWJTN010000001.1, read as the reverse complement.
TTCTCCTCCGTCATTTGAATTTGTGTATTCTCTCACAAATCCTTTTTGTAAATAAAAAGCATTATCAATTTTGTCTTCTGCCTTCACTATAACTTCTCCTTTGTTATAAGATTTGAAGTTATATGTAGAAAAAAAAGACTTAGTCTTATTGTTATTTCGGCCTTTCATCAAAATGAGTATACAACTTGAGTCCCACAAAATCAATTGTAGTGAAACCAGATAGTATAGCAGTTAATATCTGACTTGATACTTTCCTTCACTATTTTTTTCAATAATTCCCTTAATTTCCAAAACAGACAAGATATTTAAAATTTTTTCTATGGATAATCCCATATCAATCGCTATCTCGTCAGCTAATTTTGCCTCTTTTGATAAAATTTCGAATATCCTTTTTTCTTCCGAATTTAAATCTTTTTCAAAATCTTCTTTTTTCTTCGGTGCAATCTTTAAATCAAACTCTTCCAGTATATCTTCAAGACAGGTGACCAATTTTGCTCCCTGCTTTAAAAGAAAATTTGGCGCAACCGACATTTCAGAAGTTAATGGCCCAGGAGGGGCAAAGACTTCTTTTCCCTGTTCCAAAGCATATTTTGCCGTAATCAAGGCACCTGAATCTTTCGCTCCCTCAACAACCAGCACCCCCATCGATAAGCCTGAAATTAATCTATTTCTGGCTATAAAAAGACCGGGTAAAACTGTGTGACCAGGTGGAAACTCTGAGATTATAAGTCCTCCCCTCTCAATTATTCTTTGATATAGTTTAAAGTTCGATGAAGGGTAAATCACATCAACTCCGCAGCCCAAAAAGGCAACTGTTTTGCCGCTGGAATTTATTGCCGCCCAATGGGCAGCCGAATCTATACCAATTGCCAACCCTGAAACTATAACAAATCCTGCCTCTGACAGTTCTGTTGCAAACTTTCTTGTCACCTGTTCTCCATAAGGAGTTGGTTTTCTTGTACCAACTACTGCAAAGAAGAAACTCTTCCAATCAATTTGTTTGATATTTCCTTTAATATACAAACAAATTGGCGGATCTGAAATATTTTTTAGTTGTAAAGGATAAATTGTTTGATTAAGAGGAATTACCGTGATTTCTTTTTCCTTTAACTCCTCTAATTTTTTGACTGGATCAAATTGGTTTCTAAAATTAATGAACTTTTCTGCTGTCTTAATTCCTAAAACTTCATTCAGCTCTTTTCTTTTTGCAAGATAGGCTTCTTTCTCGTCTCTAAAATATTTCATTAAGGCGGAAAATCTCATTGGCCCTATTCCTAAAAAATGTGAGAAGCCTAAATAGTAAACAAGATTATCTTTCATCTAATTAAAGCCATCCTAACAAGAATTAAGAAAGATGTCTGTAGACTATAATCAACAATCTATTGAGAATAGATTTTCTCTAAGGCCTTAATTCCCATCCAAAACATCTCCTCATCCATATTTTCGTTTGGCGAATGAATTTTCTCATCAGGAAGGGTAAAGCCGGTAAGGATAACTGGTTTTTGGAATAACCTTTGAAGGATTTCTGATGCGGGGACTGAACCTCCTGTCCGATTTAATAAAGTTCCATTTTTAAAGATCTCCTTTAAGATATCTGCTGTGCTTCTTATGTATTTGTCGTCTACCTTGGTATAAAAAGGAGAGAACTTGGCAAGTGTCTTCAAACCATACTTCACTCCTTTTGGAATATTTTTTTTGATAAAGGAAGTTACCAATTTTTCAATCTCATCAGGATCCTGATTTTCAACAAGTCTAAATGAAAACTTGGATATTATTTTTTTTGGAATTACAGTCTTTGCGCCCTGACCTGTATATCCGGCCACAACTCCATTTATATCAAAGGAGGGAAAAATTTTTGTCGATAAATGCTCAGGTTTCCCATCTGTACTCAAGACGATATTCACATCTGCCTCTTTCGCAAGATCCTCAGGACTTACCTTCACTTTATCCAATAGAGCCAGTTCTTTATCGTTTAATTTTCTTACTTTGTCGTAAAAATGAGGAATAATAATTTTTCCTGAATTTACATCTTTTATTTTTGAAAATAAAGTGCTCAAAACCAAAGTCGGATCCAATACCAGATTGCCGTAAATCCCGGAATGAAGATCACGCTTTCCTATCTCAAGAATAATTTCAAAATAAACCAAACCTCTAAGTCCATAAAAAATCTGTGGAATATTCTTTTTATGCATCCCAACATCTATCAAATAAAATACTTCTGCTTTGGATAATAGCTTTTTAGCCTTAATCATGTAGTCTTCAAAGTTTCTGCTTCCCACTTCTTCTTCTCCCTCAAAAATAAAAATAAGATTATTGACTAACTTATTATCCTTCAGAAGTTTTTCGAATGCCAAAATAATCTGGACTAAATGGCTTTTATCATCAGCTGCTCCTCTTGCAAAAAATTTTCCGTTTTTAACTGTTAACTTAAATGGAGGAGTTTTCCACTCATCTACCGGATCTTCGGGCTGAACATCATAGTGAGCGTAAATTGCGATTGTTTTAGCTGACTTTGAAATAAACTTTGATGCGATAATTAGAGGAGAAGCATTTTTCAGTTTTAAAACTTCAACCTGCAAACCCTCTTTCTTTAATTCTTTTGTTAAAAAATCAACAGCCCGTAGAATTTCTTTATAACGTTTTGGGTCTGCTGCTACAGTTTGAAAACCAATAAGATCTGAAAGAAGTTTTAATCCCTTCTGCCTAAAATCCATAAAATTGCGTGTACAATATGACTTAATATAGGAATTCTATCATACCAATGTTCTTTTTTTCTTTTTCACTCATTTTATATCTTTTCGTAAAAATTAACAGTTGCCTTTCCCCAAGTCATTAGGTATTCGTCGGACTTTAGAAAACGGAAAAAAGGAGATTGTAAAGTTTTAGTTACCGTTAACACCTTTGCTCCTTTTTTAAGATTAATGAACTTTCTCTCCAGCGCCAGCATTAACTCATCATAAAAACAGGTTGAGTGAGTGAAAATTAGTTCTGCATCCGAAAAATCGTATCCAAGAAAGTTGGCATTAACAAAACTTAGCTTCTGATTTTGTTTTTCTTTCGCTAAAAGAGGTCTGACTTCTTGATCAAAACGGGTTAGGACTCCCTTAGCTGCTTTATATAAATCTTCGATTATTTCAATTCCTATAAGTTTCGAAAAATTGCCGAACATTGCCGCTAAAATCACGGCTTTACCCGTACCTGATCCAAGATCGTAAAAAACGCCATCTTTTTTATAATCTAAATCCGCCATCATTTTTGAAAAACCTTCAGGAGTCACTTCACCGTAGGTATGTGCTTTATCGGAAAAACTAAGTTTTTTCCTGGCCTGTTGTGAAATTGAATAACCGCTTAGGCCGGAATAAAGGCTATTGAATACTGATTTTTCCACTTCGAAATCCATAACTTATTATAACTGATAAAATTATCTTGATGGAAATTATACCTTCACCATTAGAGAAAAATTCAGATGATCTTATTAAACAGTTAAAAAGACTTTCGCCTTATTTTAAGAGTTTTCAAATAGATATAGCTGATGGGATTTATGTTCCTAATAAGACAGTTCAAATTGATGAAATATTGCTGGCGATAAAACAATTTAACAATGAAACAATTAAAACTTTATCATTTGATTTTCATTTGATGGTAAAAGATTACGAACAATCAATTAAACAATTAAACAACTTAACAATTAAAAATAAATCGTTTAGAATTCAAACTATTTTTATTCATTATTCCCTTCACCCCAACTACCATCTACTAACTGTAAATTTCCCTCAATTTCATTTCGCTTTAGTTTTAAATCCCGAAGACTCTGTCTCTGATCTAACCAATAACTACCAACTAACAACTATCAACTCCATTCAAATCATGTCTGTGCATCCGGGCTTTCAAGGATCGCCATTTTTGCCCGAAACGTTAAAAAAAATAGAACAGCTGCGACAAAAAGACTATAGGAACACTATCTATTTAGACGGAGCAGTAAATCAAGAAACTCTTCCAATTATTCTTACACAAAAATTCAAACCTGATGTCATTTGTCCAGGAAGTTTCTTGACTAAAACTGACCATTTGCAAGATCATGTGGATTATCTTAGAACTGCAATAAAATCTGCCTAATTTGTGGATTATAAACTGTAGACAAAAACTCCAGATAGTTTTAATTTTATTTTTAGAAAGCGGGTGATTTTTAATGGAAACAAAAACTCCAAGCGAAAATATTTTAAAATTCGGCAAACGAACCTACTTTTTTGATGTTAAAGAAGCATCAAACGGAAGTACATATCTTAGGATAACCGAGTCGCGCTTTGTCAAGGAAGGCGAGGAACATAAAAGAAACTCGATCATCCTTTTTAAAAATGACGTCGATCTTTTTATTGAGATGCTGAATAAAAATAAAAAGGGGTTAAAAGATGTAGGAAAACCAAAAAAAGAGTAAAAACTCGCCGCATTTTTGCTTTACACTATAGGATATATATGGTATAATATCAGCTTATTATGCATGAATTTCAACCCTTTGACGCTGAAGAATATAAAAGAAGATTTTGGAACGAAGCAGCATATGGTAATCCTGATGGTCCACCGGCAGAAAACCCAGCTTTGCTCAGAACTGAACCTGCACCTCCTTTTAGTTTAAAAGGTTATCTTAGATCATTATTACCACGGAAATCTGGAAGTGATCGATCTCTTACTCCTATAATTATAGGAAAAACTGTTGTTACACTTGGTGTTCTTTATACTGCTATAGAAAATAATATTCCTTATCTTGATCCAACGAAAATGTCACCAGTACAAAATATGGCAGGTTTCCTGGCGATGGCATCTTCTTTTATACAGACAATTTTTCCGGAAAATCAAAATGACGGTTCAATCAAAAAAAATATAAAATTACTTCTTCGTCAACCGCTTATCTCTTATTATGCACTTGCTTACTCCTTACCTCTAGCTTCCGAATTAAGCAAGAATTTATTAGAACCATTTAAGTATATATCACAGCTAATTCAAGCAGGTAATATATCATCTCCGGATGGAGCTGTTGAGATTTTGGGCGGCGGTCTCTCTGCCGCGGGTTTAATCGCTATCGCCGGAATGTATCTTTTTACTTTTATTCCAACCTTTACTCAAATAAGAGATTCACTTTCTGCGGGAAGACATCGAAAAAGCCTAAACATTTATAGTAGTAATGTCAAACCATCGACTTTAGAGGCTACATTGGCTTATGCAATCCGTCCTAGTTTACCTCCTCTAATTGATAGATTCATAGTTTCACCCGGTCGCATAGAGTCGGAAAGACGTAGAAAAGCCAGTCAAGAAGAAACTGGAAGAAAAGTTCAAGCAGAATTAAATTTTCACGGACAAGACATTTTATCTTTTTATATTAATTGTGGTTGTGATACTACCGCCAATTTTCAATTTAAAATGAAGGATATAATAATTGATAAGACGCAAATAATGATGTGGCTAGACGAAGCTATTAAAATTGGTAAAGAAACGAATAATAAAAATAAACGTGAAGGGAGTAATTTACATTATGATCTAAACCCACTTATAAGATATAGAAATTATATAGCAAAAAGGTATTAAATCTTAATTGATATAAACAAGAGACGAAATAACTAAGGTATGAGAAGTGAAAATAATTGTGGGTTTTTAAAAAGAGTTATCAGATCTTGTAAACTTAATTTTCCATCCCCATTAAAATCCCACGGATACATCCTTTTAAACTCCGTCTGATTTTCGCCTCTTTTAAAAACTACAAACTCTTGTCGGGGTAAATAATAAGGTTTAATAATAACTACTCGATACATTTTTCCCAAAACTATATTTTGAATATTATCAATATTACCTACTCCTTGGTTAACGGTCAAATTATTTTTTCTAAATATCAGATTTTCCTTATCATCAAATATCTGAACATCAAAATCTTCAGCGCTTGTTAAAAATTTAGGAAACAAAGAAACTTTAAAGCTTAAACTGGGAAGTGGAAGTGTTGTAAACCTCCATTCATCTCCCGAAAGAATTTTTTTATCTCCCTTAAATAAAGCAATTTCTAAGGAATAATTTTTTACTTCGTTACCTGTTTTAAAAAACAGATCAACCTCTACCTCATCATTTGGCTTTATATTTTTTAAATCATTGACTAGATAGTCGTATTTTTCTCCGTTTTTCCCAATCAGTTTTAAAGAATAATCTTGGTCCTTATCCCAGATGTCTTGGCCTGTATTTTTTAACTTTATTTTGAAATTGTAACTTGATTCAACAACCAACTCCTTTGGTAAACTATAAATTAATTCTCCCTTTTCTATCTGTTCGGGCTCACCTTTTATTTTTTTCATAGACTGAACATCATAGTATTGTTGGTAAAAATCACTATCTTGAAACTTCCTCCAGGAAAAACCCAAGAACGGATCTCCCTGATAATCTAAAACAAAGGGAGTAACCGCTCTTACTCGTGAATCAGGAAGCCAAACATTTTCATAGGCTAACTTAAAATATTGAGCAACCGTATTTTCATCTAGATTACCTTGTCTCTTCCAGCCCGTTTCCGTAATGAATACGGGCAAATCCTTTATGCCAAAATTTTTAAACTGTTCAAGCTCCCACTGGTAAGTCCGAACTGTTCCCCTCCCCACATCAGTTGGAGATCCGGCAAAACCGGGGTTGGGATAAGAATGAGAGGCAAAACCGGAGAATAAATTGTTAAATTGTTCGATTGTTAAAGTGTTAAAAAAAATCTTAAGAAAAGCGTCTTCATCCATATAAAATGGAGGTAATTGAGGGGCGGATGCGTCAATAGCTCCTAGCATGACAAAAAAATCAGAATTTTTACTTTTTAATTTTTCCGCAAAGGTTTTTGCAACATCGGCATAGTCTGTCGGATCAACCTTCCCTCCCCATTCGGTGGCATGGTTTGGTTCATTAAATAAAACAATGTATCTATCCTTAACTACCCAGTTTAAAGAATCAAGAAAATTTACCCAGTCTTCCGCATCATCTTTATTAGGTTTCTTCCAATTTTCTCCTTCCGGAACTGTCGCCAATCTAACTATTGGAATAAGATGAAGACTTCGTAAGCGATTGAATATGTCCTGCCATTTATCATGATTTCGGTCATTCTCTTGCATGACAAGAGTGATATAACCCCAATCTCCGCCGTTTGAATTTACAAGCTGTTTGGCACTATCCAAAGCATCAAAATGAGGTTGCGCTAAATGAATACCAAATTTATTATTAGGCACTTTACTATCATAGGCAAATACTGAACTAATAGTCTGGGAGGTAAACATTAAACTGTAGATAAATGCAAAAGTCAAAATGCAAAATGCAAAATTAAATTTTGAAAATTTGAGATTCATTGAAAATTGAGATTTGGAAATTGGAAATTATTATTTCTTTATTACTACTTCTATTCCTGCTTTTTTAAGAATATCAGGGCCATTCTCATCATGATGAAGATCATGAAATATTACTTTTTTTATCCCAGCATTAACTATCATTTTAGAACAGGAAGAACAGGGTGAGGTCGTAGAGTAAAGCGTTGCATTGTTGGTAGATGTTCCAAGATATGCGGCCTGAATTATCGCATTTTGTTCTGCATGGATACAGATGCAACTTTCTTCATACTCGTACCAGTTAATCTCTTTTTTATCCCTTCTTCTACACCTCTCACAACCTCCTTCTGAACAGTTTTTTATGCCATGGGGCGTACCGTTGTAACCGGTCGAGATTATTCTAAAATCTCTAACAATTATTGCGCCGACCTTTCTTCTCGTACAATCAGCTCTTTCTCTCACAACCTTGGCTAAGTGCAAAAAATACTCATCCCAGCTTGGACGTTTTTCGATCATGATCAAATTATATCATGCATATTTGACAAAGTTCTTAAAAAAGGGAAACTTGACAGTTGTATAATTTCTTTGATATGCTTTATCAAACGTTTTATTTAATTTTTAGATATTTTAAATATGGTTTTTGATCTTCAGACAGAAACAGTTACTCGGCAACGTCCTATCGAAGAAATAGAAAAAGAGATGTATGCTGTATCTAATGCTGTTGCGTCACATCCTGCCACATCAGAAGAGGTACAAAAATGTGCCAATGTTTTAGCTGAATATTTTACAGCTATGTCAGAAGAAAAACCTACAGAAATGGATTATCCTGTAATAGATGATGGACAATTAAAGATTCATAGAATTGAAATAGGCCCACGTGAACATTCTTTATGGAAAGAAATTGCTCAAGTGCTTAAAAATCCTAATCAAGCCTCGGAATTACAATTAAAAGCAGCACAGGATGTGCTGCTAGATAGAGCTTCTGAGCTTAGATCATTATCAAAAAAAGAGCCAATAAGAACTCTAAATGGTGTATATCACGAGGCGGCGAGATTCTTGAATCTTCCACAGATTACTAAAGCAGGATATCAAGGAGTTGGAGGAACTACAATTTCAGGAAAACCTATAATCCCCTAGTGATAATAAAACTTCTGTTGTCGGGGCGGCGAGACTTGAACCGGCGATATTACGCACGCCCTAATAATTCTTCCATTCTCAAGATTTCATTTAATCTAGATTTAGGGAACAAATCTTTTGGAAAAATAGAAATAAGCTTAAGTTTTCTTTCCTTGATTATTGTTAGTTTCTTTCTCATTAACTCATCATAACTTTTTAACTCTCCCGACAAACCAAAAAACTCAATTAATGTCGTATCAACCTTAAAATCAGCAGTATATTTAGTTTCCTTATAGGGGACATTACGTAAGTGTTTTATTTTCCTTGCAGTAAACCAGTCATCAATAATTTTTTCTGCTAAAGAATCACATTTGTGTCCATCATTAGCAATATATTTCTTGGCAAACTTAACTGGATTGGGTTTAAAACCGGCGCCTATTATTGCCTTATTCCAATTACCGAAAATCTTTCTTGCTGGTTTATAAATCCCCCACATTTCTTTTTTCATTGGAATTCTTTGGTAAATTTTATAAAACTTTTGAATTTTTTGAATGATTCTTTTTTTATTTACTGCATCAGAAATAGTTTTAACAATACCTTGACATTTATTGGAACAAAACTTATTACGTCTTGAAATTACCTTATTACATTGGTGATTTAAACAATACTTTTTTGGTAATTTTTCAACTCGTCTTTTATTATTAATCTTAGCTGCGCACGAATTTGAGCAGAAACAGATTCCTGAAGAGGAAATCTCATGAGGAGCTCTTTTAAAAACTTTATTGCATTTGGGATTGGCACATTTATATTCTTTTGCCTTGGTCCTAGCTTTGTATTGGCAATCTAAAGAACAAAATTGTCTCCAACAGCGTGTGATATTTTCATTAATTCTTCGGTATTCTCGATAAAATACATTACCACAGTAATCGCACTTTACCTCTATCATACTTTTACTAAATTATCTTTCTTAATACTATAGGTCAGAGCGGAGGGGCTCGAACCCTCGATCTTCAGACCCCCAGCCTGACGCTTTAACCATCTAAGCTACGCTCTGTGTCAAAGCTTGAACTATAAATATTTTACCAAAAAACTACGACAATTTAGCTTATACTATTGTTATAATATTTACTCAATGAGAAAATCTGTCGTCTGCATACTTGCCCATCCTGACGATGAAGCGTTTGGTCCGGGCGGAACGATTGCCAAACTGTCCAAAGAGAACGATGTCTATCTTCTGTGCGCCACCAAAGGTGAGGCTGGACTTGAAGGAAAAGTTAAAGACATTGCGAATATTAGAGAAAAAGAGTTAATGAAATCTGCTAATATTTTAGGTGTTAAAAAAGTATATTTTCTTGGATTTGAAGACGGAACCCTTTGTAACAATCTCTACCATAAATTGGCTTCCGCGATTAAAGAAAAACTTGACTTTTTGAAACCTCAAATTTTAATTACTTTTGAACCTAGGGGTGTTTCGGGACACATCGATCATATGACGGTCTCTATGGTTACTACCTATGTCTTCCAAAAATCGGCTTATATTAAGAAACTTTGCTACTATTGTTTACCTGATTGGCTAATTAAAAAAATGAGGGAAAGAATGTCTGAATATTTTATCTACTTCCCGCCCGGTTATAAAAAATCAGATATAGACATCGTAATCGACACCTCTTCCGTATGGGAGAAAAAAGTGGAAGCGATGAAAAAGCATCAGTCGCAAATTAGAGACGTTAACCGAATTTTAAACTTCCAAAAACAGCTCCCAAAAAAGGAATATTTCATAGTTTTAAAAAAGTAAAATCGTCTCCACTACAAAAGTAGTTTTTGTTTTAGAATGAAATAATGGATTTGGGAATTTGGGTGCGTATTTGTTTCAGAATACAGGGTGGTCTACGTTTTCAGGTATAATTAACATATGGATTTTTTCTTAATTTTGCTTGTATTCACGACCTTTCGCATCCTTGATTTATTGATCATCGTAGTCTCTAAGATTTTCATTCCCTATCTTGGTTTTTTCCCTTATAAGGAGTTATTGGCCGACTTTCATCTTTCTAACTTTATTACTTCATTAGCCAACTTTGATGGTTTGCATTATTTGATGATTGCAAAAAACGGATACTCTCAATATGAACAGGCTTTTTTCCCTCTCTATCCGCTTCTTATAAAATTTTTAGGACTGTTGTTTTTAGACAATTATTTAATAGCGGGATTAGTTATTTCTAACCTTTCCTTTCTTTTAGGACTCTATATTTTTTCAAAATATTTAAAACTCCTTTTTAAAAACAACCAACAATGGAACAATCCAACAATTTTAACTATTCTCTTTCTTTTATTTTTTCCAACCTCATTTTTTTTTGGGGCGGTTTATACTGAAGGGCTCTTTTTCTTTTTATTAATCACCTCGCTCTATTTTTTAAAAAAAGAACAATATTCGTTGGCAGCAATATTTGCAATTTTGTCTTCTTTAACCAGACTGGTTGGGGTATTTTTAATAATTCCAATAAGCATTGAACTAATTCAAAAGTTAAAAATCAAAAGTCAAAATCACAAATCAAAATTAAAAAAATTAAATTTTACCGACCTAACTTCTAACTACTATCTACTAACTGCTATTTCACCAATTATAGGGCTGCTCATATATTGTTTATATCTCTGGTTAACTACCGGAGATGCTCTTATGTTTCTTCATTCCCAATGGGCTTTCGGCGCTAACAGAACATCTAATTTGATACTTCTTCCTCAGGTTTATTATAGATATATAAATATATTTTTGACAGCTAACCATAATTTTCAATACTTTATTGCCCTTTTCGAATTTGCAGTATTTAACTTTGTTCTAATAATTCTCATTCTAGATTTACTAAAATTGATGGGTGGCGCGGAAGGAAGGGCTCCCGACAGCGCGCAACGAAGTGAGCACTGGCGGGAGGGAAATCCGCGACAGGATCCATCAATTTTACTTGGTCTAAATCTTTTCTCGTTCGCCAATCTTCTTTTACCAACTTTAACGGGCACTCTTTCCTCTATTCCCCGTTATGCTCTTTTTTCAATCTCCTTTTTCCTCTATCTTTCCCAAATTAAAAACCGGCTTATCAAAATAACTCTGGTTCTAATCTTTGCAATATTTCATATAATAATGCTTGGTTTCTTTAGTCAAGGTTATTTTGTTTCTTGACCCTGTTAAATACTATTAAATTTTATTTAATAGAATTATGTTTTACTACGTTTATGTTCTTAAATCACTAAAAGATAAAAAATTATATACTGGTTGCACAAAAAATTTAATAGTAAGATTTAAACAACATCAACAAGGTCTTTCCATCTCCACAAAAAACAGAAGACCTCTTAAATTGATATACTATGAGGCGTGTTTAAATCGTGAAGACTCATTCCATAGAGAAAAATATTTGAAAACTTATTTGGGAAAAATGTTTTTAAGAAATAGAATGAAAAATTATTTTAAATTATAAATTTATTAAATCTTATTTAACAGGGTACATGAGAATAGGAATACTAGGCGGATCGTTTGACCCTCCACACTTTGGACATCTTCTAGTCGCAAGACAAACTCTTGAAGTTGTCGGACTTGACAAGGTGTGGCTTATGCCGTACCCCAGCCATCAATGGAAAAAAACTTTTGAATCAGCCCAAGATAGGCTGGCCATGGCAAATCTGATTGCTGAAAAACAGATTAACGTCTGCGACAGTGAGATCAAAAACAGATTTCTCTACACCATTGATTCTGTAAGTTTTTTAAAAAAAAATTACCCGCATAAATTTTATTTTATAGTAGGAAGCGACATCTTGGCCGAGTTTGATCGCTGGGAAAATAGGCAAGACTTGACTAAAGAGATGGCTTTTTTAGTATTCCCAAGAAACGGATTTCCCATACCTAAAACTTTGCCAAAAAGGTTTGTTCCCATTAAATCAAGTGACCTTGTTACCACAAATATTTCATCCTCAATTGTTCGTAACCGTTTAGTTAAGGGTTTATCTGTAACGGGTCTTATCCCTGAATCTGTTTTGTCTTATATCTATAAACACAATCTATATAAAAATATATGAAAAAAATTAATCCGGAAAAAATAAGTTCTAAGATCATTTCTTTTTTAAAAAAAACTTTCGCGAAAGAGTTGTTTACAAAAGCAGTAATTGGTCTTTCGGGAGGAATTGATTCAAGCGTAAACTGTAGCCTAACCGTTAAGGCCTTAGGAGAAAATAATGTTTATCCTCTAATCTTACCTTACGGAAATCTTAACAAGCAAGCAGAAAAAGATGCATTAAAGATAACCGAATTTCTTAAAATTCCCAAGGACAATATAATAAAAATTAACATAAAAAAACTCGTCGATGATTTTGTCTTTTACGATCCAAACTTGAGTATAGTTAGAAAAGGCAACATCATGGCAAGAGTCAGGATGATACTTATTTTTGATCAGGCAAAAAAAAGAAATGCATTGGTCGTCGGTACAGAAAATAAAAGCGAACATCTTTTGGGTTATTTCACAAGATTTGGAGATGAGTCAAGCGACATTGAACCTGCAAGAAGTCTCTATAAAACCCAACTATATGATCTGGCAAAATATCTTGGCCTACCTGCTTTTATTTTAAATAAAAAACCTACAGCCGGGTTTTGGCAAGATCAAACCGATGAAGGCGAATTTGGATTCAGTTATAAAGAGGCTGATGAAATTCTTTACAGACATTTCGATCTCATGATCCCTTTTGACAAACTACTTGCTGAAGGTTTTGACAAAAAAGTCGCAGAAAAAGTTAAAGCTAGAGTTGAAATGAATGACTTTAAGCATCGTTTACCTTATTTGCTTTAAGTTGTCATTGCGAGCGATGTTTTTCGAAGCGAAGCAATCTCTCTTAATTTGAGATTACTTCGTCGCTAAACGCTCCTCGTAATGACAACGTCATATTATGATCAGACTTCCAATATTTTCAAAAGGTAGATCAGGTGGAATGAATTTTACGCCGAACAGAAAAATTTCTTCACATATTTTTTTATATGGTTATATTTTTCTTATCTTCGGTCTTTTTTTCATTATCGTTCTTCGCCTTTTCCAACTGACTGTGGTAAAGGGAGAATATTTTAGAAGACTGTCCGAGCAAAATAGAATAAGAGAGCTTATCATTGAACCTAAGCGAGGTACAATAGTTGACAGAAAGGGTTTGTTAATAGCAGAGAATTCTCCGGCGGATATAAAAAAAATTGCCGAGAGAGTCTCATCAGCAAGAACTTACACAAATCAGGAAGCCTTAGCTCCGATCATAGGATATAGGCAAAAAGCTGACAAAAACGATATTAAAAATGATCCTTGTGTTTATAAACTTAACCTCGGAGATAAGGTTGGTAAAAAAGGAGTAGAAAAAATATTTGACTGTGATCTAAGGGGAAGGAATGGAAAAAAATTAATTGAGGTTGACGCAAAAGGAAACTATGTCCGCACACTTTCACTTCTTCCGCCCGTCGATGGACAGACTATAAAGCTTTCTTTAGATTTAAAACTGCAAAAAAAGGCTTATAATTTAATAAAAGGGAAAAAAGGCGCAATAATTGCCACCAATCCGCAAACAGGCGAGATACTTGCTTTAGCATCTTCTCCTTCTTTTAACCCTCAAGATTTTGAAGACGAAAATGACAAAGCATTAAGTTCATATTTTAACGATAAAGACAAACCGCTGTTTAACCGAGCTACAGAAGCTACCTATCCGCCAGGCTCAATATTTAAATTAGTTCTTGCGACAGGAGCTCTTGAGGATAAAAAAATTGACGAGAAGACTCTTATTGAAGATACCGGAATTCTACATGCCGGGCCTCTAACTTTTGGCAACTGGTATTACCTGCAGTATGGAAAGACTGAAGGAATGATTGACATTGTAAAAGCCATACAAAGATCAAATGACATATTTTTTTACCAGGTTGGTGATCTTCTGACTCCAAACAGGATAAGTTACTGGGCAGAAATATTAGGATACGGCAAGGCGACAACTTCTGGACTTGATGACGCCGACGGATTGGTTCCATCAGAGTTCTGGAAAGAGGAAGTTATAAAAGAACAGTGGTATACGGGAGACACCTACAATTTATCAATCGGACAAGGCTATCTCTTGGTTACGCCTATTCAGGTTAACGATGTCACCTCGGTCTTTGCCAACAAAGGATATCTCTGTCAACCGCAATTGACACGAAGTGTCATCCTGAGCGAGCGAAGCGAGTCGAAGGATCCCCTTACCAATAGACCTAATTGTAAGAAGCTACCTATCTCTGATAAGACCATCAGCCTCATCCGTGAAGGCATGAAAGAAGCCTGCTCAACCGGAGGAACCGGCTGGCCTCTTTTTGATTTCAAACCGCAAACTGCTTGCAAAACTGGTACGGCAGAATCCCAGTCCAAAGAAAAAAATCCGCATGCCTGGATCACTGTCTTTGCTCCTTTTGACAACCCGCAGATTGCCCTAACCATATTGATTGAGGAGGGCGGAGAGGGATCAAGTGTTGCCGGTCCTTTAGCAAAAGAACTTTTGAAAACTTATTTTGGACAATGAAAACAATAGTAAAAAATAAAAACTTGACAATAAACTATAGTTTCTTAATAATAGAAATAGATGAAAAGATTTCTTTCGATATTACTTGCGGTATTTGTCTTTGTTATTTTTTTTGAAGTTGCATATTATTTTACTCTCTATTCAAAAAGTGGTTCCACAGTAGAATCTTCCAACCAATCGCAAGTAATCCCAAGCACCTCAACTAACAATCCCGCAGTAGATGCCAGCGCAATTAATAAAAGCTTAAAAATTCTCTATCAAAAGCCAGGCGATACTGAAGGAAGGACTATTGTCTATGATAAACCTACAGCTTGGGGTGGAGTCGGACAACAGTTTTTCTATCCATGGCTTTATGAGGTTGGCTTATTTGACCACTTTGAAGATATAGCAGGATCTTCTGATCGATATCTTTTTCTTACTGATCCTTTAACTCAAAAACCTTTGGCTAAAATCCTTCTTGCTTACCAAACCAATCCCCTCTTCCCAACCATTCCCAAAAATCCTGGCGTACAGGCAAAAAATGTCCAAACGACACTTTTTCAGGTTGAAAATCTTAACAACCTTGTAAAAAATGGGGGCGAGATGGAACAGTCGGGAATGATATCAAAATATACGAGTCAGCAGTTGAATAATGTTATAGAAAAAGGAGACGCTTTGCTGGTTTTTCTGGTCAATAGTTATGGTGAGCCAAGTCCCACCTTAGATAAAAACCAAAATCCCATTGCCTTTTCTCTTGTAATCAGGCGCTACGAAGGAGCAAAAAATTTAGGTCCTTTTTGAGTGTTTCTTTAACCAAAGAACAATTCTATCAAAGTTTAACCTGTGGGAATCTATATCTAATGTAAATTGCATTGCTTCTTCAAGAGGTAAATGTAACAACCAACCATTGATAAATAAAAATCGTGCACTACTGGTGATTGCTGTGCGTTTATTCCCATCGTCAAACGGATGGTTGAGAATAAGAGACTGTATAAGAGCAGCTGTTTTTTCAAAGATTGTCGGATAAAGATCTTTTCCTCCAAATGTGGCTTTCGGCCGCTCAATAGCCGAATGTAGTAGAGTAAAATCATGAATATCTTCTCGACCACCAAACAAAGTTATCATCTCTTGATGAATTGCCAGAACTTCTTCGATAGATAAATAGGTTGTCATTTCTAAGGAGTCTTAGCTAGTTTTTTTAGAAGCGCTCCGTTTTTTTCAGCAAATTTGTCCAGCCAATTTTTAAATTCTGGAGTAATTTTAATGTTATAAGTCAGGGACTTGGGTCTTAGGGTCATCATAGAAAGAGCTGGATAGGTTTCAACCTCCAACTGTTCACCCTCCTTTAGTCTAGTTTTTTCGATCAGTTCTTTGGGAATGATAATGCCTAGAGAGTTACCCACTTTGATTATTTTCTGTATCATAGTTTATGAAAAATTTTAATGTTATAACAATGTTATAACATTATCTAACTTTTGTCAATATTTTGTATAAGTCACATACATTTGAGACTCTGGAGGTAAAATTTTTAACAGATGGTTAATTGGTGAAACATTGTTAAGTGACTTATGAACTCGTTTAGTATTGTACCAGACCAAATAATCCATTAAACGGGAATTAAATTCGTCTATCCCGTCAAGTGCATATTCTTCATGACCATTAATAAATTCTTCTTGTAGGGTTCTGTTGGCGCGTTCAACAAAACCATTGATTTTTGGGCATCTCGGATAGATAAATAAATGTTTAATGTTTTTTCTTTTAAGATAATCATCAAAGTCTCCCATAAACTCAAGACCGTTATCTGTTTGAATTGTATGTATCTTGTTTAGGATAGGATAAACTAACTCAAGCTTCCTCATAAAATCTAAGCTGTTTTGGCTGTTGAGTCTGATGTAGCCGTAGGAGAATTGGAATTTGAGGTTAACGTCAACGGCATTTAGGATGTATAGCTTAATGCCATGGATAAACTTAACAATTGTATCAATCTCAATGTAACCAACTCCTATCGGTTTAGGAGATTTCTTAACCTTTAGTTTGTATGATAGCCTCGCTTTAGAATGACGATGAAGCGGGTTATGGTAAATTCTTCTTGATTTGGAATAGAGATTATGGCGCTTAATAACTTTTCCAATAGTTGACTCTGAGATTGACTTAATATTTTCTTTTAGGCAATATTCTTCAAGTAGTGGTTTAATCTTTTCTTTGCCTAGATGGCCATATTGTTCCCGAAGTGATTTGATAAATTCGATAATCTTAAAGTTAGTATTCATGACCCTTTTTCTTTTAGGAGACCTCGAAGCTGGTACTAGACTTTCAAGTCTACCCAAATTATCTTTAAGTGTTTTCTTCCATCGGTATATTGTTGGCTTGGAGATCTCAAAGGCTTCAACGGTTGCCCTTGTTCCATACTTACCATGAAACTCGATAATCTTTAACCTAGTCTCAGCCATTTGAGACTTGCTGAAAAACAAAACAGAGCGTATTGATCTTCTCATTCGCCCATTATACAGAGGCGTGTCCATAAACAAATCCTGATACGAAGTTGAGACTCCTAGAGACCCTTTCATAGAGATTAAATGAAATTCCCAAAAGTCTCATATGTATCGTAACTTTTTCATATCCAAACCACCTCTTTCCTCCGGGATATTTTTTCTTGTGTTCTTCATCACATTTGTATATAATCTAGATAGATATTTAATCTAAACTTGACATTTCTATTAATATCCTATAATATTAGATCGAGGCTTAAATTTGAGATTAGAAATAGGAGTAAAATATATATATGGCAGTAAACCAGCAAGAGGTATTAAAACCAAGACATTTCCCTGACTTACGACATTTAAAACCAGAGGTTCAACGAAAACTGGTTATTGCCTTATTTGGTGTAGCAACCTTAGGAGTAGCAGGAACAGCAGGTTATGTTTTAGCTTCAGAATCACCTACCATTGCACCTTCTTTGCCTATCCCTCCTTCAAAAGGAACACCAACTAATACTCCTCATGAAATCTTTCTACCTATTGTTGTTAATGGTCCAACTGAGGGCCCTACAACCTTGCCCTCAAGTGAACCGTCAACCAATCTCCCAACTCCTCCTGAACCAACTGGTACTCCTGCACCTACCAATACAGAAACTCCAACTGACATACCAACTCAAGAACCGCCACCAACAAACACACCCACTCCCCCAGACACATCTACCTCTCCCCCAACAGAAACTCCAACTCCTTCAGTAACCGCAACGGTTACAAGAAGAATTAATACTGCAACTCGATTGCCTACTCCTGGAGAATTAAATTTAAACGAGGTTATACAAATTATTCAAAATCAAATAGGTTATTTTGACACAGATCATCCACTATTTAAATTTAATAGTTTTGAAACGTCAACAAAGGCAAACATTTCTGTAGCGGTTGATGGCCCTAATGGCTTTCCTAAAGATTTGGCAGATAAATTAATCAGTTATCTAGACTTTATGCTAAATTCCCAAGAAATAAAAGACACTGTCAATAATACAAATGTAAAATTTATTGTAATGGACACTACTTACCTTAAAAATAAAAATTATGCATCTAGCATTCAGGTGTTTACTGATGACGCTGGTCGTCATATTTGGGTTTTAAGATTCCGAGGGGATTTATTAGCAGATATTACCCAGCATCCAGAGAATTATGGAGATAAGAATTATCCGGGGCCAAATGGGTCTTTAGGAATAGTTTCTATGGAGATCGGCCATGAAATTGCAAGAGCTGAAGCTGGAAAAAATAATAATAACCCGGGGAATGCTGCGAATAAAGTATTAGTCTTCTCTAACGAAAGTAAAATAAAAAATGCACTTGACAAGCTATCAATGAGTGAAAGTGATAGAAACGGAATGAATTTTGTTTTTTACGACGTTGATAGCCCAATTCTCACTCACTCAGTCACCCCTCTCCAATTTGCCGCTGACGTTAAAAGAATCCAGCAACAATTAAACAATCCAGCAAATCAAGAACTAGGCGAAGTAGTTGATGGAACTGTAAAACCTAGCTATACACTTATTCTGCCAACTCTCCCTTTCACTCCTCTTAAAACTCCAAAGGGGATAGAAGTATAATATTCCAGCATAAGAAATCATAAATAAATAATGGAAAAGAATAATAATAAATTGAGATTAACTTTGGGAATTGGTTTAGTTACCAATGCTCTTCTTTCTGCCTGCGGATCAACAACTACTGCAACTCCTTTTGAACTTAAACCAACTAAACCACCAGTCCTCATTCCAACATTTACGGTTTCACCATATCCCACAGAACCATCAACAGCTACTCTTCCACCCGATACAGAAACTCCGACCATCCCACCAACTGAAGAACCTACTAATACTCCACCAGATACACCCACCTCTACGCCAACAGAAACTCCATCTCCTACAGAAACCAATACACTTGTTCCTCCATCTCCTTCTGTTACAAAAATAGCAACTGCTAGACCTACCCCGCATGAGTTAACACCTCAAGAAATTGCATCAGTAATTAAATCTTCAAATGGATATAATTCAGATCAAGGAATTTACCAATTTGATAGTTACATCACCACAGGGCAAACCATAGTTACTATCGGAGGATCAACTGGCTTTTCACCCAACACTGCACGAGAAATTATTACCTGGATCAATGACTTAAGTCGCGTACAAAAACTTCAACCTTATGTAAACCAGATTAGATTCATTGTTAATGTACCTCCTCAATTAAGAGATTCACTTGCGTCAGGTTATCAAAGGTTTACAGATCCGCAAGGTTATTATATTTATGGAATTCTTATTAAAGAAGATATGTTGAATAATCCCCAAATGTATGGGAACATTGACCATCCTAAAAATAGCGCCAGAGGGTTATTCTATGGAGCATGGTCTCATGAAAATGTTGGAAGAATAGGATCATGGTTACAACCAAATGGAAGTCCCGCAAATAAATCGGTATGACTACCAAAAGAGCGAGCCGCAGACGATATCATAGAATCAAATATTCAGTTAAGCGATGAAGATAGAAGTGGGATAGAATTATATTATGAAACCGATGCAAATTTTATTTTATCTTATAATTCATCAATTACTTCTCCACAATTTGCTTCTAATGTTCAAAGAATCCAGCAACAATTAAATAATCCTGCAAATCTTGAATTTAGTGGAGAAATAATTGACGGAACTGTAGAACCCACTTACACTTTAGTCATCCCAAGTCTATCTACATCTCCTCTAAAAACTCCAAAAGGAATCGAAGTATAATTTCACCTCCTCCAATTCTCCAGCTTGACAAAAACCTGTTTTTTCTTCATAATAAAACTGCATGAGAAAATTATTCTTTTTATCTTTTTTAATTATTTTCTTTGGGAGCTTATTTTTTCTTGCGAAAATAAATAAAGTTAATGCTTGCATTTTCTGAATTATAGAAGGTTTCTTTACCTTTTGTGTTATACTATATTCATGGGAAAAAAAGTACTTAACTACCGTATCGTTATTGAAAAAGAAAAATATGAAGATGGCTTGTCCGTCTATGTTGCTTATTGTCCCACCTTAGGCATTTCTGATTATGCGGATACAGTCGAACAGGCAAAAAAAAATATGCAGGAAGCTATCCAGTGTCATATAGAGGGATTAATAAAAACAGGTGATGAAGTCCCTGCTCCTGATGCACAAGATGCATATATTAGTCAAACTTTAATTACAGTACCTAAAAATATCAAGTTGGCTTTTTAATACATTGTGCCCAAACTTGTTCCCCTCAAACCTCGTGAAGTTGAGAATCTCCTCTTTAAGCACGGATTTATTCACAACCATACAGTCGGTAGTCATAAACAATACTATAACCGGCAAACACGAGCCCATGTAACCGTACCATTTCATTCGCGTCAACTTCCGCCAGGAACTTTGAAAAGCATCATTAAACAATCTCAACTTCCTATAAAGTTGTTTAGACGATAAACTTATTTGTGTTCTTCATCACATTTATATATAATTTAAACAGATATTTAATCTCAACTTGACATTTCTATTAATATCCTATAATATTAGATTGAGGCTTTAATTTGAGATTAGAAATAGGAGTAAAATAAATATATGACAGTAAACCAGCAAGAGGTATTAAAACCAAGACATTTCCCACACATTCCAAGGCCAAACATAGATAGACAAGTGGCTAGAAGATTGTTGGCTGTTGGTATATTAAGTAGTGCGGCTTTAGTAGGAGGAGCTATTGTTGTTGCTGCTAATGAAACTCGTCAAGTACCAACTGGTATAGTTGTTCCTCCTTCTCCAAATAATACTCCCACTCCAACTGAAACACCGGAGCTAAAAAACAAAATCGTTTTACCACTTATTGTTAACGGTGCCTCTGACACCCAACCTCCTTTATCCACTGAAACACCCATACCTTTAACCTCAACTCCTACTCCATCAGAAACTCCAACCAATACACCAACTCAAGAACCACCAACAAATACTCCTACAGATACATCTACCTCTACCCCAACTGAAACTCAAACCTCAACTCCACCAACAACCGCAACTGCTACGAGAAGATTGGCTACAGCCACTCCCGCTCCAACTAAAGATTCTGATCAATTACTAAAGGAACTAGGTGTTTCTACTTATTCTATAATCAATGAAGATGGAGGATCAAGACAGATTAGATTTGTTGGTCCGGCTTTAAGTCCTGATGAGTCTACAAAGTTAATAAATGAATTAAATGCAAGACTAAACTGGCTTAAAGATGTTCAACCGGCCTTATATCATGACTTTTTTGGCTTTTCTTATATTATGAATGGTGGGGGTCCATCCGAATTGTTTGCAGATCCTACTTCTTTTTGTAGCGGAGGAGTATGTACTACATCCACAAAGGATGGTAAATTTGTTTTAGATTCCCCTGATTTATGGAATAATACTGTACATCATGGATCTGATGACATTCAATATAATCTTTCTTTTGCATCAACAGCCGCACATGAGGGAGCAAGAAGAAGAGAACAATCTAATAATCCAAGTTATAATCAGTTTGTTACGTCAGAGGGAATAAAAGGTAGTCAAACTACTAAATTAAATCAGTATGCAGGACTCATTGGAGCTCAAGAAGTCCTTTTTTTACAACAGAAATTGGGTAACGATATGAATGGTAAAGATTACGGACCAACTTATCAAGCTATATTACACCAAGAGCTGTACTTTGCTTTTGGTAAAGAACCTGATTTGTCAATTAATCCTTCTGATTACTCTGGAATACTCTCAACAGGACTATTCGGTGGAAATACTTTAAATATTAGTGTCACTTCTCCTCAATTTGCAGATGCTGCTTACATAATTAATAAACGCCAGAATGACTCTAATGAATCTCCAGGATTTATTAGAACATAATTCATATAAGAAAAGCTTGACAAAGAACTTCTATTTCTTCATAATAAAACTGCATGAGAAAATTATTTTTTCCTATCTTTCTTAATCATTTGTTAGTTTGTTTATCTCCTGCTGCAAAAATAAGTAGAGTTGAAATTAGTTTTTAAATTGGTACAATCTAATCATGAAAAAATTAGTAAGAAAGATTTTGAAATATACAGTTATTTTTGAACCAGCTGATGAGGGTGGATATGTTGCTGTTGTACCCACTCTTCCAGGATGTGCAACTCAAGGGGAGACCTTTGAAGAAACAGTAAATATGGTGCGGGATGCAATGTCTGGATATTTAGCTGTAATTAAAGAACAAGGTCAAGAAATACCGATTGAAAAAAATGAAGCTGTAGTTACAAAAGTTAGCGTACCTGATCCTATTTACTCCGCTCCATAATGGTATCATTCAAACCAAGGGAGGTAGTCAAGATCTTAAAAAAACTTGGTTTCAGTGCAAAAAGACAAACAGGAAGTCACCTTATAATGTATAGGCCTTCTGATAATAAGATAATTCCTGTTCCTATACATACCAAAGATGTTAAAAAAGGACTACTTAAAGGTATTGTTAAACAAGCAAACTCTAATGAAGAAGAATTTACCAAGTTACGATAATTACCTATTCCGATTGACAATCTCCATAAATATCCTATAATATAATTACGAATCCCGATTTTACATTAGAAATAGGAGTAAAATAAATATATGGCAGTAAACCAGCAAGAGGTATTAAAACCAAGACATTTCCCAGACTTACGACACTTAAAGCCAGAGGTTCAACGAAAATTGGTTTTTGCCTTATTTGCTGTAGCAACCTTAGGGATAGCGGGTACAGCAGGTTATGCCTTGGCTTCAGAATCAAGATTGCCTGCCGCCGCACCTTCTTTGCCTATCCTTCCTTCAAAAGGAACACCAACTAATACTCCTCATGAAATATTTCTACCTATTGTTGTTGTTAATGGTCCAACTGAGAGCCCTACAACCTTACCCTCAAGTGAACCGTCAACCAATATCCCAACTTCTCCTGAACAAACTGGTACTCCTACACCTGCCAATACAGAAACTCCAACCAGCCCACCAACTGAAGAACCAACTAATACTCCACCAGATACATCTACTTCCACCTCGACTGAAACTCCATCTCCTACAGCAACCTCAACAGCTACAAGAAGAATTAATACGGCAACTCCCTTACCTACACCTGATATGAATACCGTAGAGGGAAGACAACAGTTTTTAGATAACTATTTAAATAGCGCAACAATTGAAGGGGATAAAAATTGGATAAGAAATAGTGTTGGATACTACTTGGTCAACTTTCCTCAAGATAAGATGAATCCTTCTGATTTTGATTCAATCAGAAGTAATCCTTTAATACCTTTTGTTCCTTCTTATCCTATGCAGTTTTTAGAAGCTCCTGGTTCAGTAATTGTTGGTAATAGTGGAATTTTTAACGATTCGAACGGTATCGGTAAAGTAATACTTGACCCAAACTTTGACTCTTACGCGCTAACAACTCAGAAAGCCAGAAATATAGTAAATGCCGCAGCGTGGGCTAAAGAATCCTGGAACATTGTATTAATATGGAGAGATATAAAGACGGGTGCGATTAATCCAAATAATCTTGTTTCAAAAGATCCTAATGTGGTAAATAAAGAAATAGAAAAATACCTATTTACTGATCGTAAAACCGAGACAGTTGAAATATCTATTTTACAATATTGGATAAATGTAGAAACTGATTTAAAAGTTAAGCAGGAACTTCAAGATTACCTGAATAAAGCAATCATGACTTTCATCGATTTCCAACTCTCTAATAATGTAACTTCAGATAGATTTGGAAATATTGCTTTCGAAATTGATAAACGTCTAAATGATCCTCCAATTGGTTCAGAAATACCTTTGATGGGACTTGCGGCTTTAGGTATAACTAGGAAGAAAGAACCATGGCAAAATCCCAATCGTAGACGGCGCCACGGAAATGAATCTAGTTTTTAAAATTACCGTTTGAAAAATTTCGCTTCACGGACTTGACAAAAGTCTTCTATTTCTTCATAATAAAACTTAATGAGACGTTTTCTTTTTTTTCTATCTTTCTTAATCATTTTCTTTGGAAGTCTATTTTTTCTTGCTAAAATAAACAAAGTCAATGCGCTTTGCTGTGGCTGCAATAGCTGGTATGATTCTGGCCCAGGAGAATGCGTTCCACGCACCTGTAACGCTGGCTGTCCTCCTGCCCCAACTACACCACCTAACCCAACGCTTGGTCAAGGAAATCAACCCACTCAACCACCAGGGACTGGGTCCTGCTCCGGCTGCAGTTGCTGCTCTAATGGTGCTTGTGTAGCCTGCGATGGTGGTGGCCCTGGTTGGCTGTGGTTGGCAGTAAACGTTTATAATTCAAGAGCTCAAGTAATATCTAACAACCCGTCATGTTCAAACTACGCAGGAAGCTTTGGCATAAGCATGACCGGGAATGGAATTCCTTGTACCGATTACGGAGCGTCGATGCCGTGTGGAACTTTCGTATGCCGGTTTGGAGGATATTATTCGGTAAACTGGTCAGCTACCCTTACCGCTCCTAGCGGATACATTATGGGAAGTGTAACCCACTGGGGAGATCTGGGACCAACCGTAACCCATACAAACGTCCTATCAGACACAGCTAGTGGCATCTCTGTAGCCAATGGCAATACTGAAAGCTTCGCTCCATCCTTCGACTGGATCTGCCACAATACGAATCTCCAGCTTCATCTTTCAGCTGACGGGTCTTCTGGTAGTTACAGCGCAAGTCCTATAACAGATACCATCTCACCCGTATGGGTTTATACAACGGTAAAGTCAGGCGGAGTAAATGTAAATCCTGCTAACTATGATAATAGTATTTTTTATGATATAAACCTTGGAGGTACTTGGACACGTATGTATAGCGGTTCCAGGGTTGATGCTTTCACTATTTATTCTTATGATTGGAGCGCTCTTGCCAACGGCACATATACTGTCAGGGCTAGCTACCATGATCGGCAAGGCTATTATTGTGATGGGTCAGACAAAAATACCTTTACCATAAGCGTTCCAACCCCCACCCCCACATCAACCCCTACTCCAACTCCAACCAGCACACCAACGCCCACTCCTATTCCATCGGCAGTAGTATCCGGACATGTCTATTTAGATGGCACTACAACCGGAGTCTCTGGGGCTAATATAGCTTTTCGTCAATGGAACGGATCTACCTGGCCAACAATCAATAGTGTTGTGACAGCAGGAACTGGTGCCTGGTCATTTACCTACACGCCCTTCAACGAATATCGAATAACTATGACTCCACCCAGCGGTTACAATGCAGGTCCTTCAATCTCTGTGACAGGTTGCACCAGCGATCGGGGTATCCTCAATGATATTTTGGAGATGCTCTGGACAAATTGGTATACGGGAGACCACCGGCTGCCGGCTGGTGGCTGCTCGGGGAATATTTTTTATGTTTCACTACCACCAACTCTTACACCTACTCCAACCTCAACTCCTACACCTACTCCTCAAGTTTGTTCTCCTCCCTCGGGCCTTTCAGCTTCCTGCCCAGCACCAGGAACAACCGCCAGTTTTGGATGGAATGCCACAGCCGGTGCATCTCATTATGCTATACGTATAGATAATCTTGCTAATGGTTGGAATGGGTACGGACCACCTATCCTTCCCGGCGATGTGGTAGACGATAATGTGCCTGGCACCTCCTACAATATTACACCCACGCCTGGGGCTACTTACCATTGGTGGCTTCATACTGTCTGCTCTTTTGGCTGGAGTACCCCAACTGATGGTGGCAACTTTTCCTGCCCAACTCCCACCCCAACCAACACCCCAACACCAACCAATACTCCAACCCCAACACCTACTCCAACCCAAGGCCCTTGGTATAAACTAAGAGACGCATCGTTTAACAAACTAGGGGGGCTCACCAATCCTATCCCAGCTTCATTTTCAACTTTTGGAACGGATGATCCAGGAAACAAACATCTTATTGATAATTGGACTAACTTTGATCCGGGAGTTCTTTTAGCAGGTGGCTCTATAGACTTGGGAGCAGTCCCCCTTGGTCCTTTGGTGTCCAATAAACAGTGGAGTACAGCTTCCTACTCCTATTCATCCTCCATGACTCCCTCTGACTTCATCAACTATGTCAGATCCAGAAAAGAGTATGTGACAATAACAGATCCTCATAATCCTACTGCAGGAAAAATAAATATATATGATGGTGGTAATGTAACAATCGACAGTTCAATTGAAAATCAGTTGGTAAAAGGAGGAGCCAGTCATACTGTTCCTGTTTTAATAGTTGACGGAGACGTAACTATAAATACATCTAATCATTCATTTAATGTTCAAGGCCCTAGCAGTAATGCCTTTTCTTCAATTGCAATAGTATCTACAGGAAGTATAACTTTTAACACTGATATGACTATTGCAGATGGAATTTTTGTCGCCAATAGAATCAATTTCTCCGATCCTTCACCCGCTCCT
Source organism: Candidatus Roizmanbacteria bacterium (assembly GCA_963845895.1). Taxonomy (GTDB): domain Bacteria; phylum Patescibacteriota; class Microgenomatia; order UBA1406; family GWC2-37-13; genus CAWJTN01. The sequence goes on along the minus strand of CAWJTN010000001.1, from coordinate 571,022 downwards.
CTCTCAACAACACCGTTAGAAATTAGAGGTAATGTAATTTCTCAACAGGCTGTAGATAATTCTCCCACTGGTACCGGGATAAGAAATCCAAGCAGTAATAATTCTCCATCGATCTTTATCTATTTTGACCCGAATATGTACTTAGATTTGTTACCATATTTATCAACAGCAACTTATGACTGGAAACAATTACAATAAAAAGAAAATTTCAAATTCTAAAAGTGGTCAGGTTTTACTAATTACGGTTATGCTTTTGGCTACTGTTATGACGGTAACTTTGGCTTTAACTTTTAGGTCAACCACCGAAACACAGACCACCAAACTTGAAGAAGAATCTCAAAAAGCTCTAGCAGCAGCCGAGGCAGGAATTGAGGCAGTAATGAAAAGCAATACAGGTACTACTCTGCAGATTGGCGGCCTTCCTGGTTTAACAGGCTTTACTGGAAATGCAACCGTGGGTACAAAACCAAGCAGCTTGACAACTTTTGTCAGCCCGCTTCTTCAAAAGGATCAACAGTATACTTTTTATTTTTCTACACCTGATTTCACGCTAAACCCTCCTGGCTTTAGTTCTTATTGGACTGGGAATTTAAGTATTAATTTTAAATCGGAAACAGATAATCCAAGCCTAGAACTGACATTTATCGATAACAGTAATAATATTCACCGCTATATTATCGATCCAAGCAATAATTTATCAGATCCTCTCAACCTAAAACTGCCAACCTCGCCTGGTTCTTATAATGTTGATAGTGTTAATTTTAGCTATCGAACTACAATCAATCTAACAACAACCAACAATAAACTTCTCATAGTTCGTTCTTTAGCTGGTTCAACCAAAATCGGGCTTGATGGAAACGGAAACAACCTTCGAACTCAAGGTAAATATGTTAACTCAACCGCCACCTCGCAGACTGGCGTCACCAAAAAAGTCCAACTCTTCCAGTCATATCCCCAGATCCCAGCAGAGTTTTTCGTAACAAGCTTCTAAAGATAAGGAAAAGGAAATGCTTGCTCAATAGGAATGGATTTGAGAATACCCTTATCATCTACAATTACCTTTAAGGGTTTATGACAAATAGCTATCTGTCTACACTCTCCACACATATTCACTACAAAATATATATTCTCTTTAGGTTTATATTTCACCGAAACAATGGTGTCAAAATCAGTATCATTATTTTCAACCGCTTTGGCTATCGTTATTCTTTCTGCACAGATGCATTTCCAAATTTTTTTATACTTAAGATTAATTCCTGTGTAAATCTTACCTTTTTTTGTCAAAAGGATTGACGCTATACTAGTAAATTCAGCTTTATATTTATTTTTAATATGTTTTTTAGCTTTTTGAATGATTTCGGTTTCCTTTTTAGTTAAAAATTTTGTTTTTTGCGTATGTTTAATATTATATAATTTTTAATTCATCATTCACCTTTTTTATTTGTTCTTTTATTCCCAACTGTAAATATAATTTTTTTGATTGTAAAAACAGCTCATGAGCTTTTTCATTTTCTCCTAATGCTTTTTTAACTCTTCCTAGCCCATAGAGACACCAAGGGATGCCAGGTTTTCTTCGTCTTAATTGATCGATTGTCAAAGATCTAGCGAAGTATTTTTCTGCCAGATGAAAATTTTTTTCTAAAAAAAGGATATCTCCTATATAGTATAAAGCTATAGCTAAACCTTCATGCTCCTGAGTTTTTTTGGCATATTTACGAGATTCTTGATAATAATATTTAGCCTTTAAAAGATTATTTTGATTCTTAAAAGTATGCCCTAGATAAAGAAGAGTGTTTGCAATTCTATACCAAATTTTTAGTTGTTTAAACATAGTAAGAGACTTTTTTAAAACTACCCTTGCTTTTTTATTTTGTCCTTTTGCTTGAAACACCATTCCTAAACGTTGATTAGCTAATGCTACGAGTCCGAAATTTTTCAATTTAACCGCTATTTTTAAACCTTTAGCGGCATAACTTTGCGACTTTCTAAGATCACCTCGCCAGAGATGAAGCCAACTCATTTCATCAATGTAACATGAGGCTAAAGATGTGCTATCATTCATTTTCCTACATGTTTCTATTACTTTGTATCCATATTTTCCTACTTCTGTCCACCTTCCTGTATCCCAAAGAAATAGACCAAAATATTGCCAAATTCTGGTAACTTCTTTATAAATACCAAGCTCGAAACATTTGTCAAATATTCCAAAGATATTTTCCAATTCCGTCTCAACCAAAACGTAATTACTTGCAACTCCGCGCCCTAACTTAAGAAAAAGGTTCTCATAAAATAAAGCTAACCTATTATATAAATTTCTATCAGTTATCTTTTCCTGCACAAAAATCTTAATTATTGGGTGAAGTCTATACCTACCTTGGCTAGAATGTTCTATTAGAGAAAATTTTTGTAAATTTGTAAGTTCTATATTGGCTTCTTTTATTGAAATATCGTTTATGTATGCTACTGCTTCTTTTGAAAAGTCGATGCCGTGAAAAACTCCAAGAGAAATAAAAACTTTTTGTTCTTGTCTTGACATCAATTTAAAAGTCAGTCTTAAAGAATCATTGAGTGTTTTATTGTCATAATCTACTTTATACATACTTGACATCTCTCTTTCAAAATGACGCAGAAAATTATTTAACTCATGTGGATCCCGCTCTATTCTTTTCATTAGTATGGTATCTGCTAAGGGGAAATATTCAGTTAATTTTCCTAATTGTTTTATTTTTTTTATATTTGCCAATGTAAAAGGTAGTCCCAGGATTTTTTTGGCTAAATCTAAAAATTCCTTCTCATTAAAACCCTTAAGCTTTAAGTTTTTAATGAGACCTGTTGATTCAAAAAAATATTTTGATGTTAATAAAAGAGAGTATTTTTCTTTTTCTTTTGGCAAAAGTAAATCAATTTCAGCAAAAGATTCAACGTTATCAAGAATTAATAAGAGATTTTTTTCCATTATTAGATCTTTAACCATTTCAGATTTTGTTTTTTTATCTCTTATTCTTGAGATATCTTCTCCAAAAACACTTGCTATATCAGTTAATACATTTTCAATGCCTTTAATGTCGAATCTGTACCAAAGAGCACCATCACTAAATTTATCTTTCAAAGTATGGGCAACTTTTATTGCCAAGTAAGTTTTGCCAACACCAGCTTCACCGTGTATTAAAATCGGATTTTTCTTTAGAAGTTGCCAACTAATTTCCTTTAGATATCTTTCTCTTCCAATAAAACATAAAGACTCTGCCGGAACCGTAAATGGAATCCGTTCGAAGAGATTGTTTGAAAATAAAGTAAGTTCTTGTTTATTAAGATCTCTTTGATTAACGGCGGCCAGAAGTTCATTTGCTTCATCGATATTTGATATGCCTTTTCTTTTAATAAAAACGCTTAAAACAGCAATCAACAAATCTCGGTCTTTTGGAATTCTGTCGCCTTTTTGCCAATGGGAAAAAAGGCTCGGTTCATAAACCAATCCCTCTTGAGCTAAAGCATCAGCAAAGTCCGACAAAGTCGCTATCCCTGAACGAAGACGAAATTTTTTAAAAAGGTTGCCAAAAGCATCCTTTTTGTCCATTTTGCCTTAATAATAGTATTGGATTGTTAATTTGTCAATTTTTTTGACAAATCTGTCACACACATGAGAATTCTTTCTGATATTTTATAAACATAATGGCTAAAAAAATAAAAAACAGCCACGCAACTTGTCATCACACATTAAAGTATCCCTACTTATTTTATGATGTGCCTGAAAATAAGATTTTTAATAAATTAGCTAATTCTTTCCAAAGGATTTTTTTCGTGATTTTAAATAAATATAAACCTTTGTAGAGAGGAGGTGAAAAAAATGTCTAAAGAGGCCTTGTCAGCAATGCGAGACGCTAAAGCGTTTTCAACTACTGGAACCGCGGATATTGCAGCTCAACCATGTAAGCCGCCCGGCCCTCCTGTTCCCTGTCGACCGCCGACGTGTGCCCCACAACCATGTAAATGCACATCACCATGTGTTTGTTCTACTCCAAGATGTCGTGTTTCTGAAATTAGGACAAGAAGATGAATTTGTGGTTTAATTAAGCAGTAGTAAAATGAAGAATGAAATGAATAAAATTAAAAAACTACTCGAAGGTGGAGCAGATTTTATATTTGATAATTCTCAAACTGTAGGTAATATTTACAAACCCTCCCTTTACAATGATGAGCCACAAGTATACTACTATATGTCTTATTTTAAGGATAAATACTCGAAGAATTATTCGGATAATTCGGTAGCGTCTGGGGTCGCTTTTAATAAAAAAAGAGCCCTTCTGAAATTATTGGGAGAGACTTTGGAAAGGTATGCCTTAAGTATAAACAATAATAAAAAATTTATTTATGGAAGTTACTCCGAGTTGAAAAAAATATATAAAAATGTACTTAATCCACTTGATGTTTTTCCTTTTTCTGAAAAACAAATAAAAGTACTTAAACTTGATAAACAGAATCTATTATTTACAAAATTACATTGGGTCAAAGGAATTAATCTTTTAAATAATGAGCCCGTTCTTATCCCCGGACAGCTCATCTTTGTACCCTATATTTATCAAGAAACAGAACCATTAATTATATCACCTATTTCAACTGGTGCAGCCGCAGGGCAAACCTACGAAGATGCTCTTTATAGAGGAATCTGTGAGGTTGTTGAAAGGGATTCTTTTATGATTACCTACCTTAATAAATTACCTTGCTCTAAAATTAATCTCCACGCTATTAAAAACGGTAACCTCAAACAAATTTTAGATCAATTAATAAGATATAAGATTGAGGTGTATTTAATAGATATAACAACTGATTTAAAAATTGCTTCTGTAGCTGCGGTACTTGTTGACAGAACGGAACTGGGTCCTGCAATATCAGTAGGCTTGAAAGCGGGGTTTGACATCGTTGATACAATAATAGGTTCTATAGAAGAAGCAGTGATGTTGCGTTCTTGGTTACGGGATAAATTTGTTTATTTAGATCCAAAATACCAAAGAGAAAAGATAATAAGAAATATAGACGATCGGGCCCACTACTGGTTTACTGTAAAAATGATAAATCGCCTCAACTTTTGGCTAGAATCAAATAAATTAAAAACAATTAAATCAGAATTTTTACACTCGTCTAAAGACCATCTTAACAAGGCACTTAAATTACTAAATCATAAAAATATTGACGTAATATATTTTGATTTAACTGATAAAAAAATTGAGAAATATGGTTATAAAATAGTAAAAGTTATTATTCCTGATTTACAACCTTTATATTTAGATGAGAAATACGCCTGTTTCAGAAAACTTCGTCTCTACCAAGCACCTGTAAATATGAAAATTTTCAAGAGACCAAAGAAAGAAAATCAGTTAAATAAAATCCCTCATCCATTTTTATGATAAAAGATAACCTTAAAAAACTTTTTGATAAAATAGAAAGTAGACTGTTCCAGTCAGATAAATTTCATCTTTACTCTAATAATAAAAACATGGGAAATTTTGACTTAAGAGAAATTCCAGAACAATGGGTGAAAATTCATTTTAAAACTTATCCTAGACTTCCAAAAATTTATCTTCCTTCACTTATTAAACAGTCTCATTTTAGTAAAATTCTTGAAGCAAGGTTTTCTGCTAGAAACTTTTCACCAAAACCAATTTCCAAGGATAAACTTTTTTATTTAATTCATGAGGCGGCAGGATTAACTCGCTTTGGAAAATCCTTTGATAACAGCAGAAGGACATACCCTTCGGCTGGAGCTCGGTATCCACTCGAACTTTATTTAGTCATACTTAATTGTGAAAGTTTAAAAAAAGGCCTGTATCATTACAATGTCAAGGAAAATTGTTTAGAGCAGCTTCTTGGAAAAGATTTAAAAAATTGGGTTGTTGAAGTTACTGGAAAACAAGAGTGGATTAGGAACGCTGCTGTAATATTCATTATTACTGGAGTATTAGATAGAACTCGTGTAAAGTATGGAGAAAGAGGTTATAGATATGTCTTAATGGAGATTGGACATCTTGGACAAAACATACAACTTCTATCTACGGAACAGGACTTAGGAAGCTGTGTTATAGGAGGTTATGTCGATTCAGAAGTAAACAAACTATTAGATATTAATTTACAAAAGGAGGTAACTTTATATCTCATTGCAGTAGGTAATATATGAAAAGTGTCAAAAAATCATCTTTAACGAAATTTATCATACCTAACGGTCTTCAAGTTATAGTTCAACCTCTTACATCGATCCATTCCGTGACTCTTTATCTTGCTGTTCGTGCCGGTCCAAGATTTGAAACAACTGAAATGTCAGGTATGGCACATTTTTTAGAGCATATGCTTTTTGAAGGAACAACAAATTTCCTTTCATCAAAAGAAGTTGCAAAATATATCGAGAACGTTGGGGGCAGGAGCGGCGCTTTTACTGAAAAAGAGTTTGTAATATTTCATGTTAAAATTCCAAAAGAACATGTAGAAATAGGAGTTCGTTATCTGTCGGAAATTCTCTTCAAATCGACACTAAAAGAAGAAGCAATTGAAAAAGAAAAAAAGATAGTGCTCGAAGAGCTAAAAAGGAAGATTGACAATCCCGAAGTTGAAATTTGGGACTTGTGGTCAGAGTGGACCTGGGGTAAAAACCAATCATTAGGAAGATCCACACTGGGCGATAAAGATTCTATAGAGTCTTTTACAAGGAATAAACTCAAAGAATATTTAGACAAATATTACATTCCCTCAAATATGGTCTTGACTGTTGTTGGGAATGTTACTGTTAAAGCTGTACAAAAGTCACTAGGTAAATATTTCACGAATATAAAAAGTAAAAGAGTTTTTAAGCCTGATAGATTAAATTTTTTATACAAATCACCTCCTTTAAAAATTATTCAAAGAAAATCAGAACAGAACCAGATCATAGTAGGATTTTATACCGGGGTATCACTTCTGGATAAAGACCGTATTCCATTACAGATTCTAGTAGACGTTCTTTGCGGAAGAACAAGTTCAAGACTTTTCCATAAACTTGTTTACGATTTAGGATTAGCTTACTTTGTAAATGCGGGAAATTGGTTTTTTTCTGACACAGGTCTTTTCTATATTTTTGGAGGCTTATCAACGGAAAACATTGAAAAGGCTTTGACTATAACAGTTAATGAGTTAAATAATCTTAAAATGAAAATCATTTCGAAAGAGGAATTAAAAGAGGTTAAAATAAAAACCAAATCCGAACTTATTTTTTCTACAGAAACTAGTGACAATCTTGCCTATCTTTATGCATCTCAGCAACTGTTAGAAAATAGACTCACAACTATTGATCACCTTCTGCAAAAAATCGATAGCATAACGCCTGTTGACATTCAAAGAGTGGCTAGAAAATATTTACGCAGTAAAAATTTAAGTGTTACCATTCAAGGCCCGCTTAATAAAAGTTATGAAATTAAGATTACTAATCTTTTAGCAAATCTAAAGTATTAATCAGTTATCACAGTCTAGCGCGTTGACTAACTTCTGCCTCCACAAGCTCTCTTGGTTTTCCATACTTAAGCCTTGAAAGTTGAATCACGGCTTGGGAGATTTTTTCGTTGGCTTTTGCGGCAAGAGCCTTCATGTCTTTAGTCATGTCGACCGAAAACGGAGAAACCGGCTCATTGTCAACAATGGTTTTCATATAAGCATGAAATCTTTCAACGTTTATCAGGTCTGACTCTGAAAACACAGGTTGATACTCTCGCTGAAGATATGAAGCGTCTGTTACACCTACTCTAAAAGAGATCAAAGATCCTACGTTGCCAAAAACAGCATTTTTTACCTCCTCGTCCATCTGGCCTATAAACTGGTTAGCCACAGTTAAATTTAAGTGATACTTTCTTGCCTCCGATAAAATAGTGGCAAAGTCAGGAGTGGCAAAATTTTGAAACTCGTCAACGTATAAATAAAAATCTCTTCTTTGCGGCTCGGGAATTTCCTGTCTGCTCATTGCGGCAACTAAAATTTTAGGAATCAAAACCAAGCCCAAAAAACTTGAGTTCTCCTCACCCAACTTTCCTTTCGATAGATTTATCAGAAGAATTTTACCTTCATCCATCACCTTTCTAAAATCGAATGCACTTTTTGATTGACCTATGATATTTCTCATTGTCTTATTTGTAACGAAACGGCCAAATTTAGAAACAATGTAATCCAAAACCTCTGATTTATGAAAGTCCGATGTCTGGGCAATCTGGTCTGTCCAATACCGCCTGACGATTGGGTCCTGAACTTTAGGCAAAAGCTCCTGGACATACTTCGGATCAGTCAAAACCCTGACAACCTCAACAAAAGTGCTTCCGTCCTCTGACATCACTGTCAACATTGCGTTTCTTACCGCATGTTCGAATCTAGGCCCTATTATTCCGGTCCTTTGGGGATCATAAAGCTTATACATTAGATTTATAATGGCGGTCGTCATAAAATGTTTTTGCTGTTCATTGTAAGCTTCAAGAAGATTCAAACCCATCGGTCTTTCTGTGTCGGATGGATCAAAATAGATGACATCCTCTGCCCTATCCGGAGGAATGTATTTGACAATTTCATCTATCAGATCTCCGTGCGGATCAATCACACAAACTCCATGCCCGTCTTTTATGTCCTGTATTGCCATGTCTTGTAAAAGTACTGATTTACCAACGCCAGTTTTTCCAATAATGTAAACGTGTCTGCGCCTATCTTCAAAGCCTATATTTACCTGTCTTTTTACTCCTCTAAAATATCCGTAACCTATAAATGTTCCACCTGTTTGTGGAACTTCGGATGGAACCGGAGCAGTCTTTGCCTTAAGCCATTGTATATGAGGGGTCTCGACTGTTTTATTGGGAAAATGAAACATTGTAGCCAACTCCTCTGAAGAAAGGATTGAAACTGATTTTGAAAAAGGAAGTTCAAACACCGGAAAAAATTTGTAAATAAAATTGATCATAAAACCGCCTTTAAAAAGTATCCTCACACTTTTCAAGCTGTTTAGATCAGAGTTAAACTGTGAAAGGGCTGTTTTAATATTTCTTAGGTGAATATCTGCGGCATCTTTATTTTTTGCCGAAACAACAAATCTTATAGCTGTCTGAAAACCAGGTCTCGTGACCTTATCATCTATTTTTTCCAAAACTTTAGGATCTGTCTTAAATGTAGCTTTTTCCGGATTTGCCTCTGTCTTTTTAGTTGAAGAAACATAAGATTTTCCTTCTTTTTTCCATTTTCCCTCGGCTGGACGTATCAAAATCTGAATCATCGCGCCTTCCTCATCATCCATCTTAGACAGAGCTGAAGTCAAAGACGATAATGGATCGCTTGGTAACTCCTTAAAAGTTTTTAGGGGCATATATGAATAATCTTTAGTCACTGAAGCGCCAAAAGAAACTTTTCCGTTTTCAGAAAAAATATTTGGCTCGTCAACTTTTTTGATATCTGCCGAAGGGTAATAACTATAAACTGTTTTTTCTATAAGATCTATAATTCTTGAGGGGGCAGAAATATAAAATCTAATATCTGTCTTTTTCCCTACAATTTCAAAAGCCAGAACATCATCTAACTCTAAAAAAGAAAACCAACCAGATTTTTTAAGACTGGAAAACGATGCAAACATCTGTTCGGCCACGTCTATTTTAATTTCATTGTCTTTGGGGGCTTTCACTTCTAAAGTAACCATCTCTAAAGAAATCCTCTCTCTCTTTTTTAGTCTTAAAAAAATCAAGATCAGATACATAAAAAGAAGAGTCAACCCTCCGGCACTTAATGCAGCCACAAGAGCCAAAATAAAAGTTAGAAATCTATCTGTTAGCGTTTGCAATAGTGTTGGATCCATAGAAAAATTATATAATAATCCTCATATATATAATATGAAACATGCAGCATATAACTTTTTAAAAATAACCTTATTGTTGATTATTTACTCATTTTTATTAATTAATATTTATTACAGCCAAAAAGTCTCCCCTCTTTATTTTAGTTTGATTGGAGGAAATAAAACCTCGGTTGTTTCGTTTTTACAAAAAATAAAAAACCTGCCTGTTTTCAATCAGTTTTTATCGATGAACAGTAATATTTATGGGCCTTTAATTAAGGACGAAATTAATCGCACAGAAACAGCAAGAAAAGAAAACATCACAAAACTCGAAAGTCTACTTGAGAAAAATCCTAAATCCAGAGATGTCCTTTACGATCTTTATTTACTTTATAAAGAGGAGGGGAATAATGGGAAGGCGGTGGAGTATTTAAATAGAGCAAGGGAAATAGACCCAACATTAAAATAAAATCAAAACTCGAATATCGAAATCCTAAACAAATTATAATTTTCTAAATTCAAATACTTAAAAATGTTTTTAGTTTTGTCATTTGAATTTTGATCATTTGGAATTGTTTAGAATTTCGGATTTAGTATTTTGGATTTAATTGAAATATGTTAAAACAGGTTCATCTCTATATTAAGGGTGACGTCATCGGTGTTGGCTTCAGGGCTTGGACAAAAATCCAAGCAATGATGATTGGCGTAACGGGTTGGGTAAGGAATGTTGGAGATGATGTTGAAACTGTAATTCAGGGGGAGGAAGAAAAAGTAAATAAAATGGTTGACTTAGTTAAACAAGGTCCTCCTGTTTCTCACGTAGACAACGTAGAAATCTTACCTCAAGAACCAAAAGAGATTTTTGAAGGGTTTGAGATTAAGATATAATCACTTAGGTAGAAATAAACTCTGGATAGAATTTTTTCACCACAAATAAAAAAGCGTCACCGAATACTTTCTTATTCTTTTTCAATTCATTAATCAATTCTTTTTTTGTAAACCATTTATATGATTCTGCCTCATCTCCTAATTTTGGTTTTTCATCAGTAAAAATCTCGTATAGGACAAAATAGTGGTTTTCCTGCCTTCCTAAAATAAATCTGTTAAAAATTGCTTTACCTTTCATCTCACAAGTAAAACTTGATATTCCGATTTCTTCTTTTACCTCTCGTTTAAGAGCCTCTTCGTTTGTTTCACCAGCTGATACATGTCCTCCAACAGGTGACACATATTGTCCTGCATCTTGTTTATGGGAATATGGTTTTATAAGCATCATTTTCCCTTTTTTATTGATTACTTCGGCAATAACACATTTGTGGAGTAGGCCTTTATCATGTGCCTCTTTTTTGGAGACCTTATAAAGAACATGAAAATCTTCATCAACAATTTCAACGGTTTCCACGAAAAAATTATATCAAAAGCTCTAACCGCTCTAATGGGTTGAAGTAATTTGTAGCTTTGTAGTAATCGGTTTACATTTGTAAACTATGTGGGGACTTATTTTAGAAATAATTTCCTATTTGTAAATGGATTATAGTTCTGTTTTTGAAGATTAATGATGGGTAAAAATAAGGGTTTTGGTAATTTGTTCCATTCAAACCAACCCCATACTTTACATTTCTCTGGCTCTTTTATTGTCGGTTCTCCGCTTTCGTGATCGCAAACCATAAAGATAGTTACATAATGTAAATCTTCTGATTTGAACATATCGTTAGTAATTGTGACAAATTTAATATTTTTAATTTTAATACCAGTTTCTTCCTCAACTTCACGTTTTGCACAATCTTCTAACTCTTCATAAAAATCTAATTTCCCTCCAGGAAAGTGCCATGTACCTGCTCCATGAGAACTTTTTCTTTTTCCAAGAAGTACCTTATTATCTTTCCTTACAATAACAGCTACTCCAACGCCTGGTTTTCTTTTAGTATCCTTCATTTTATATTGTCTAAATTCCCATTAAGTTCAATTGGTTTCATTGCCAACATTTCAGGAAGATAATCCATTTGAGGTAGTTCATGCAAACAATAAAGAGGTTTATTAAGAACATGAGCAAAAGCCATTTCGATGAAAGTATTCCCGCCGATATACCCTTTTATTCTATTCTTTTCAGGATGGACAACCAGTACTGCATCATATTTTTTTATCTTTTTATAATATCTCTTAATGAGATCATATTTTATCTTTATGTTTGCTTTTTCACTAATTGTTGCATTAGAAGTTACTCTTATTTCTGGCCGTTTTACACCTTCAGGAATTTCAACATCGTGTCCTTTTTTCTCCAGCTCATTTTTTACTCTTAATATATCATCTGCTTTGCTAAGTGATCCGCATAGAATAATTTTCATATTGAAAAGTATATCAGAAGTTCTAACCCTTCGACTTCGCTCAGGGTAAACCGTCCTAACAGGTTGAGAAGGTTTGGCCCGTTGTAACAATTTGTTGGCGAACTTGAAGCTGTTCGGACCTTTTATAACCACAATTACGCACAGATTCCTTATATTAACAGGTAACCGTTGAGATGGATTCAGAACCCTTTATACTTAATCAGGCTTTATTTTAGGGATGGATGTTGAAAATTAATTTTATATTGCTATAATAGGCTTTATATATGATAGTTAATAATCTTTACGAGATTGCTAAGTCATTAGAAAGTAAATATTATCCACATAACCTTGATTTCTCTCTAATAAAGAATGGTTCGAATTTTTTAAGTGAATGTATTATACCAACGAATATCGTTGCTTTATCGGGCAATGGGGCTACATTGCATACAAATAAAGGCAGATTGATAGATTTAGCTTCTATGACTGTGAACTGCATACTAGGACAAAATGATCCTTGGGTTAATGTTAATTTAATTGCCTATTTATTTAGCAATAGACCATCTTTTTTAACTACAAAACTCGGGAGTGAATATTACTATAAAGTGGCAAGGAGAATTTTAGATGTAACAGGATTTAAAAATGGAGTTATAAACCATAGGCAATGTAATGGTACTGATGTTACCGAATTAGCCGTTCTTGCAGCATACAAACACCGAAGGAAAGGACAAAACATTCTTATATCTTTTAAGAACTCATATCATGGACAGGGTCTCTCTGCTTATATTATGTCAGGTTTATTAATTAAAAATCGTTTTCTGATAAAAGAAGCTCCTCCAGTTATATTTTTAGATGCGCCGACTAACTCATATCATATAGACAAGGATGAAATGACAAAAAGTGATAAAAAAACTCTGCAAAAGCTATATGAAATAAGCAGTAAAGTATTTGCGGTAATTATCGAACCGATACAAGTCAATAACTCTGTTAATACTCCTTCAAAAGCTTTTATTAAAGAGTTAGAACAAATCTGTAAAGACACTCGAATAGCTCTAATTTTTGATGAGGTTCAAACAGGATTTGGCTGGTTGGGAAAAATGACTGCAGCAGAACGTTATGGAGTTTCACCAAATTTAATTACCCTAAGTAAGGCGATAACAGCTGGTAATGGGCCCCTATCTGTTCTCATTTCAGATGCTACTTATCAAGATATTAAAGAAAATGAAGGCGCAAAGACTAATGGAGCTGATATAAGATCGTTAGTTGCATCAAATGCCGTCATGGATAGATTATTAGGTATACCCGATGATCAAATTCCATCCTGTTTACCAAACAACTTAAAAAAAGAGTTAAAAACTGGTTTAATATCAACGTTTTCTTATAAAAGTAATTTGTTGTATTCTTATTTGAAGAAATTACTTTACAATTCGAAAGGATTAATTACAAATATCAAAGGAGATGGTCTCATTCGGGGATTGGATATTGTTGATAAAGAAAGAAAACCGAATGTAGAACTAACAAAAAAAATACAAACAAAATTACTCGATAACGGAGTATTCGTAAGAAGTTCTAAGAGTACGTTAATAATAAAACCTCCTATAGTAATTACCGAGACAGAACTTAAAATTAGCTTCAATATTATGGAGAAGGTTTTAAGTAATTTCTCTTAAAGATTTCTTAACAATGCGCGGAGAATTAATTCATTATTTGATGCTTCGTCAGAAACAAGATCCTTTACTCTATCAATTAGAATTTCCTCTTTTCAATAGCAATAAATATTTGCCACAAGGTGACCTAAATACTTGTTTATTATTAGAAAGCGCTAATGGTAAAAGATATATATTAAGGAGAATAAATCCCGCCGGAAGAGAGGAAGCATTACCAAGAGTCAAAGCGGAATATGAAGGAGTTGGTTTTTTAACCAATCCTATAAACGGTTTGAGTCTACGAAATCCTACCGAGCAGCTAGACTTTGCTAAGAGTTTATCAAGAAACAATATTCCTGCAGTTGTACCCTTATTTGCAGAAGGCGATGTTCTATTAATTGAATACTTAGAAAATTCGAGAACTTTATCTGATTATTGGGGAAAGGGAGAGAGTAAAGCCTTACATTTTACAGATTTTGTGATCGAAGAACTTATAAAAGCTCATGGGAAACGTATAATAATAGGAGATCGATGGGGTCCAAATGAGTTAATTATAGACGATAAACAGCTCGCTTTCATAGACTTTGATATGAAAATATGGGGGCCTGAGGCGATTGAATTCGAGATGGCCGGATTTTTATATTTTTTAAGCTATTTTGCACAATCAAACCCCAAAAATAACATGAAAAGTCTCAATTCAATGTATTCCACATATTTATCTAGTCCTGAATTCAACACAGTATATAATATCCAATTATTGAAACGATTTTTAAGAAAATATTCGAATTTTTTCATTAGAACAGGAAAATATCAATGGAAAGATAAAGCACTATGTTTAGATTTTTTTAAAGATATAACTAATTTCGATGGGGTCGATGTTGATAAATAACTATGATAAAAGCTGTTTTGTTTGATTTTGACGGTGTCATTGTTAACTCTGAATACTTCCATTTCTTTGTTGAAAAAAAAGTCATAAAAAAATGTGGTTTTATTCTTAAAAAAGTAGTTTTTGATAAGACTCTAGGATTATGTATGAAGGATACATTTTTATTTTACATAAAATATTTCGGTGTTAAACAAACTTGGGAAAAATTACTTAAAGAACATGATAGAATATTTTTTAAAACATTAGATAAAAAACTAATTTTGATGCCATCGGCTAAAAGAGTTATTAAATTACTAGTAAATCACAAATACATTTGTGCCATCGTATCTTCAGGGAGATTAAGATACATAAAGAAGGCTTTGGAAAAGTTTCATTTACTAAAAATATTTAAAAATAAGATCATCACTATTGAAATGGTTAAAAAAGGAAAACCTAACCCCGACCTTTTTATTTATGCAGCAGCTAGGTTAAGAGTGTCAAATAAAGAATGTCTTATCATAGAAGATAGTATTAATGGAATAAAAGCAGCGAAAAAAGCAGGAATAAAAAGTTTATTTCTAAACAAAAATTTCCTCCTTAATGAATTGCAATTTAAAACTCTTAGAATAAAATCGTTAGCGGATATTAATTTAAAGTTAATCCAATCTATATAAATAATCTATACATATGAATGGACGACATGATATTCTACATACTGGACGTATCGTTATCAGAGAAGTTATAAATAATCTTTTGAACCTTGAAAAAAATTTAGGGTCTTCTTTTATTGAAGCGGTTGAGTTACTTTATAGTGCTAATGGACACAATATTATAACTGTAGGAATCGGTAAATCTGGAATAATCGCTCAAAAATTATCGGCAACATTATGTAGTATGGGAGTTTTTAGCTATTTTCTTCATCCAAGCGAAGCTTTCCATGGTGACTTTGGTAAAATTTTAAAAAATGATATATTGATTATTTTCTCAAATAGTGGAGAAACTAAAGAAATATTAGATTTCCTAGCTCATCTAAAAAGCTTAAATTTAAATAATAAAATTATTGCGATCACATCTAGAGACCATTCTTCTTTAACAAAGATTGCTGATATTTCTATTTTAACTTTTGTAGTAAAAGAAAATGAAAATAAGAATTTCAGTATTGTTCCAACTACTAGCACTACAGCCTCTTTAGTTTTAGGAGACGCTCTAGCAATTGCCCTCCATAAAAAAAGAGGTTTTATGTTGAAAAATTTAATCAAGACTCATCCTGGCGGTTATATAGGACAGATCGTTAAAAATTCGTTGTGAATAACTCCACCGGAATCTGCGAATAAGATTGAAAAAGCGTAATCTTGGAGACTAGAATTAGAACCTTTATAACCGATAGCTGTTTTTGCTGGGTTTGAGATTAGAAAATAATGTGGGTCCGCTTAGCGAACCAATCACCAAGCTCAGCTTGGTGGACCCGACCGGATTTGAACCGGTGATCTTTACACTGCCAGTGTAATGTTCTTGCCGCTGAACTACGGGCCCTAACTTTTTTAAGAATTATCTATTAATGAATTACGAATTGCGAATTACGTATTAAGTTTGTAATGCGTAATCCGTAATCAAATATTTTAATAAATTAGATTTATATTATAGAATATACTCGATGATATTTAAAGACCGACAAGAGGCCGGGAGGAAACTTTTAGTTAGACTCTTTCAGAATAAGGAAATTAAAAAAAATAAACGTAGGGTTCTTGTTGTCTCCTTACTTCGTGGAGGAATAATAGTCGGAGACATTATCGCTAAAGGATTACAAGTTAATCACCTTCCTTTGGTTGTAAGCAAAATTCCTGCCCCTGAAAGTCCTGAACTTGCGATTGGGGCTTTATGTTTTGATATTGTTTATTTAGAAAAAAGAGTTGTTAACTCAATTGGCCTGGACAATATTTCAATAAGCAAACAAATTGAAACAGCTAAGGTGAAGTTCAATTCTTATCTTAAAAGATTTGAGATAAAAAAATCATCATATTCGAGAAGGCTAAAAAATAAAATTATTATTCTGGTTGATGACGGAATAGCAACCGGAGCAACTGTAAAGGCGGCCATCTTATATCTAAAATCTAAAAAGCCGAAATCTATATATTTAACCATCCCTGTAGCTCCAGTAGATTTTTATATCACAGGGGTAGAAAAACAATTTATACTTCACAAGGATATAGCTTTCGGCGCAGTCTCTCAATTCTACGAACACTTCCCTCAAGTTGAGGATAATGAGGTTAAAAAATTATTAAGAAGCTGAAATTTACTCAATCAGAGTTCTTTCCTCATCAGACGCTATTACATTAAATCCTACATGCGAATGGCCGGCAAAAAATAGTCCCTCTCCCACTCCGGCTGATAAAAGAAAGTGTTTTTCTCCACCTGTCAGATAAAAAGTTTCGGAGATCTTATCAATTGCGGCCGTCGATTGTTTAAGAATCACCTGTAAGCTGGAGTTAGTGATAATTGCTTTTCCTTCGTCGGTCGATAAGAAATCTTCGACGTCTTGAGTTATGGTCGTCAACCCTAGTTGATATTTTCTTGCCCTTTTGGCAAAACTATGCAGGTATGCCCCTGACTCTTTTTGTTTAATCAAATACCACGCCTCATCTACAACAAGCGACCTTTTCTTCTTGTCTTTTCTTATCCTATTCCAAATATAGTCAAGAACTATATACATGGCTACAGGCCTCATATTCTCTTCCAGATCCCTTATGCCAAATACTGTAAATGGGTTTTTAATATCAAAGTTTGACTGCTGATTAAAGATTCCAGAGGCAGAGCCCTTGACAAATTTTTCAAGTCTGTCTGATAATTCCTTTGCTTCAGGTGTTTCCATTCCTATTAAAATTTTATACAAATCCTCTAGGAGTGGAGGTTCATTTTTAAAACTTTCTGGGTCCTGGGTTATACCCTTTTCTCTATATGTTAGAACCAGGGTTCTATCTAAAAGTGCGTCTTGAGATGGAGTCAGATCACCCATAATTACCTTCATTAAAGAGTGAAGGTCTAAAATTTTATTTGTCAACTCATCCGGTTCTGGATTAACTGTCGTTAAATCAAAAGGATTAATTTTATACTGTGAACTTAACGAAAATTCTACAAATTCTCCTCCTACAGACTGGGTTAGTTTTTGGTATTCATTTTCAGGATCTATTATCAAAACGTCCGTTCCCATCATTAAAAGCCTCAAAGACTCTAGTTTTACTAGAAAACTTTTTCCTCCGCCTGACTTCCCCAGTATTACTGAGTTGGCGTTTTCCAACATAAATCTGTCAAAGATTATTAAGCTTCCATCATGTTCATTCATCCCATAAAGGATTCCCTCATTTTTTGTCAATGAAGCCGTTGCAAATGGAAAGGTCATCGCCAAAGAGGTTGTATCTATATTCCTCCAAACCGCTAGTTTGTCGTAGAACATGGGAAGGGTGGATTTAAACCCCTCCTCCATCTCTAAAGTTGCCTGTTTTCCAACAATAAGAAGGGAGGAAAGAACCGAGTCTATCTCTTTACTTACTCTATTTAGTTCATCAAGATTGTCTGCGGGGATTGTAATATAAAGACCGAACTGAAAAAATCTTTCAGCTCCTTTTGCCAACTCCGCCTGAAGGGCTAAAGCATCATCTAAAGCCACCTGCACGGTTGGATCGACAACCTTCCCTGCTTTTATGTCGCTTTCAATAGTTGCTTCCATCTCGGCAATTTTTCTTTTTAAATCCTCAAGAACAACCTTTGCCTCTGTTGGATAAATATACATTGAGATATATAATGGATGGTCGAATGTGATTAAGGGATACAACCAGTTGGCCGAAACGTAACGGGGATAACCCACGACATATAGGGTTCTGTAATACTTATCGTCAATTTTGAGATGATTAAAATCAACCTCAATAAAAGAAGGCGCTATAACATCTTTTGTAGAAACGGCTCCTTTGGCTAAAAAGTCTGCAACATTCTGCATTCCGTTTACCACTGCGCCATTTTGTTTTCTGTTTGTGTTTTTGGAAAATAAATTAAATAGATTAGCCATTTGTTAAAACAACATCCGTATAGCTATCAACCGGAGCCAGTCTTCTTCCGGTAGCAGACGGGTTATATAAATTAAAAAATAACTCGATTAACTCCTGTTTTTCTAAAATTGTTGCCCTTAGACCAATCTTTGATAACAGTCTGATTAAATTATCTCTTTTTGGGTATAAAGATGTTTTGGCGCGACTCACAACATATTCTTTATTTAGACTTTTAGCATTCACTCCTGCCACTCCCATCTCCAAAGGAGAAAAAGGAACAATAAAAAAGAATCTTTTTTCAAGAACGGTATTTTTTTTTACTATTGTTTTAATAAACTCTTTGTAGCTAGTCAGCCTTTTTCTTATGAGATCCTGCGGTTGACGATTAATTTTATTATCCAAATATTCTAAATAGGAAGAGATATTCATCTTCTTTGAAAGTATTAAGATTTGGGCTGGAAAAGATAATGAATTTAAAAGACCTGCATAAGAGTATATTATTGCTGATTGTTCTTCTTGTGAAAGAAGCCAAAAGTTAACCGCTCCCACCTCCACCACAACGGCGGCAGAATAATCCTTCATTAGAACGATGTCGTCCTTAATTTCCTCGATCTCAACAAAGGACTGTGTGGAAGCCTTTACTGGAGAGGTTGGTTTTGCTGCCATAAATTGGGTTTTAAAGTAGTTCTTTGGAAAAAATTTCTATCGGCTTTGGATTTCGGTCATCTACTTTTAATTTTATTGTATCAAAAAAATACGACTGCTTAGGGTCCTTAATCTCAAAAATATACTCCCCTTGAACCACAGGATTAAAGGTGGCAAAAATACCATGAGGATTTGTCTTTAAAAGCCTTACTATTTCCCCTTTTTCGTCTTTAACATAAATTAATATGCCAGGAATGGGCATAAGTTTATGGTTTTTAATTTCACCAGCAAAAAAGGGTTTTTTCTCACCCGTAATCAACGATGTTGGAACCTCTTTGTGTCCTACCATATTTTCTGTCCTTCTTCCAACTAGATATGAGTTTGGTTTTTCTAGCATTTGATTAATGTTTTGTTTACCCATGTCTACGGTTTCTTTTGTTTTGGTTTTAGCTAAATAAGCTGACAGTTTTTCCTGTGATTCTATGTGAGTCATCACTCTATGAGGATCGCTCAAAAAAAATAAGTTTTTTAGAAAGTATATGGACTCATTCTGTTTTTGATAAATATATTGAGTTGGTGAAGCAAGTCTTTTAAAAAGATTTTTTATCCAAACATCAAGCGGCCGCTCATTAATAGGGACAAAAGCAAAAGCAAGGCCCACACCACCAACAATTGCGGCAAAAAAAATATTCAAAATGGGGATGGGAAAAATTTTATAAACTATAAAAGCCGATGGTAAAAAAACAGCTAAATAAATAAATTGTTTTAAGGTTAAAAAACCTATAAGTTTAAACTCAAATGTTGTAATTTGTCTAGGCATCGGATGTTGGTCCATGAAGAAAATTTAAAAAGTTATAACTGTTATAATCATTATAACAGTTATCTGTAAGTCACAGGCTTTTCTTTTTGAGGAAGAAGAAGACTCATGCGCCTACCTCTTTGGTTTATTTTTTCAATGAAAACTTTTACTTCTTGTCCTGTCTCCATATTTTCCTTACCCGTAAGCTTGCTTACGTGAATTAGTCCTTCTATTCCTGGTTCAAGCCTGACAAAAAATCCGTATTTTTCTTTTCTTACAATTTTTCCCTTAACCTCTTTGTCTTTTGGGTATTTTTTTTCTATATCTTCCCACGGGTCTTTTGTCAACCTTTTTAATGAAAGGTTTAGCTTTAAGTCGGTTGGGTTTTTTTCAACAACCACAACATTAACAATATCTCCTGACTTTATGTATTCACTGGCGTTCGTTACTTTCTCCCAGGAAATTTCAGATATGTGGATGAGCCCCTCAACGCCTTCAACTTCACAAAATGCCCCAAACTCTGAAATCCCCAAAACCTTTGCTTTATATTTTTTTCCTTCCACAATTTTGTTAAATCTTTTTTTAAGTTCTTTTTGTGAAATTCCAAGAGCGGCAGCTTTCTGTGATACCACCAATCGATTTTTCTCTTCGTCCACCTCGAGAATTTTGACTTTAATCTTCTGCCCGTTTAGTTTTTCGGGTTGGTTAATATAGTTATCTGTCAGTTGAATTTTTGGTATCACTCCCCTTATTCCCATAAAGTCAGAAAAAACCCCTCCCTTGCCATACTCTCCACAAACAACTTCTATTTCTTCTTCTTTCTCTTTTTTCTCTTTTAAAATATCCCATTTGCCTTTTTGAAAAAATTTTTTCATAGAAACCACAGGATATCCATCCTTTGACTCTGGAGAAACCACCCTAACCTTAACGAAGTTTCCCGCTCTAAGATATGGAAGGTATGTGGAGATTTCTTTAACCTCAAGGTCTCCCAACACAGCATAAGCTTTTGCTCCTATATCAAACAAGACTCCTTTTTTTGACATGGAAATAATCTCAGCGTTAATTTCTTGTCCTTTTGAAATTCTTCTAGGTTGCTCTTTTTTAAGCAGGGCGTCCATCGGGTTTATGGTGGTTGACGTTGTTGTTTTTTTTGGCATCCTACGGTCCTCCTTCACTCATGTTTTGACTGAAGTAAGGTTATAATATAACAAAAACTCTTAAAAAAAACAAGCATAAAATGCTCTTGAAGTTTTTGTCTTTATATAGTATATTATGGGTTAATTATGGACACGGTACTTTTACCCAGTCTTCTGGACAAGTTTGTTAACTATCTAAAATCTCAAGGAAAGTCAGACTTCACAATTATAGCTTATAAAAAGGATTTGGAACAGTTTATAGGCTTTCTTACGGGTAAGGAAAAAACAGATATTAGAGAGGTAAACAAAGAAGACATTGAGGCCTTTATAAATAAACTTATTCAAGATAATTATACGAAAAAGTCCGCCTCAAGAAAACTAAACTCTATTAGGACTTTTTTCAGGTATTTAAAAAATGAGGCCGTTCTTGAACAAAATCCGTCGCTTGACGTTTCGCACCCAAAATACACACAAGCACCCCCAAGAATCTTTAGTAAACTTGAATATAGAGCGCTAAGAGATTTAAGTAAGGAAGACCCTAGAACCTATGCCTTAATTGAGGTTTTGCTTCAGACCGGAATAAAGATTGGTGAGCTGGCTTGCCTTAGAATTCCGGATGTTGAAGATAGCTCTTTACAGATTAAGGCCTATGGTAAAAACCCGGCAAGAAAGGTTCCTCTTAATAGGGCGGCTAAGAAAGCGATAGCCGAATACCTTAGATTAAGAACAAACTCTACCATAGAGGACCATCTTTTTATTACCAGAACTGGCCACCCTCTTTTAATAAGAAACATTAGGCAAATTATTACTCGTTGTTTTAGGGAGGTTGGCATAGAAAATGCAACCGTCAACGACCTTAGAAATACTTTTATTGCTTACCAGTTGATAAATGGTGCTTCGGTTGAGTATATAGCTAAAATTGTTGGCCACCGCCGTCTCTCATCTACAGAAAGATTCCTAAACCTCGTTAAAGAAGAAACAGAAAGAAAAGAAAAACTTGGTGAACTATAATTATTCCATGGAGTTAAAAATCTTCACTGATGGTGGTTCAATAAACAATCCTGGCCCCGCCGCCTTTGCTTTTTTAATATACGAAAACGATAGGTTGATTCATAGTTATTCTGCAAGAGTTGGAATTAACACTAATAACTTTGCCGAATATACGGCTTTATTGAGAGCCTTAGAATATGTTAAAAACGAGGTATTAAAAAACAACCACGTGTCAAAAATTTACTCTTTCTCTGACTCTAACCTCATGGTTAACCAGCTGAATGGTTTATTCAAGGTTAAGAATGCTATTATTAGAGATTTTATTATGAAAATAAGGGTGGTCGAACAAGAACTAAATGTCCCCATTGTTTACAGCTACATTCCCAGAGCGGAAAACCAAAGGGCAGACTCTTTGGTTAAAAAGACACTTTACTCCTGAATCCTAACGGGCATTATTATATGAAGAAAGTTTTTTTCTTCTTCTGTCCTAAAGACAACGGGCGCATCTGGTCTTAAAATGTCGATTTCAATTTTTTTTCCTCCCACGTTGTTTAAATAGTCTAGGACAAACTTGTAGTTAAAGGCAACCCTCTGTTCCTCTCCCTCAACCTCCCCTTCTTGAAAGGTTGAGTTTTCTTTAGGGTCTTCCATTTTTGGCCTAATTGTTACTCCTTCTTTTCCTATCTCTAAAACCATTATGTTAGAAAGGTCTCTGGCAAAAACAGAGATTAGCTTTACGTTTCTTAAAAATTCTTCTTTGTCAAGCTTTATGCTGGTTTTTTTGTCTTGAGGAATAACCTTTTCAAAGGGAGGAAAGTCTCCCTCGATTAAGCGCGAGAAAAATTCTTTTTCTCCAAGCTTAAAAAGAATTATTTTTTCTTTTTCTGAATAATAAAAGAGTAGTTCTTTTTCCTCTTTGATATATGAAAGGGTCTCTTTTAAAAAGTCTGCGGGGACTATCGCTGACGGAAGTTCTTTTTCTTTCTTTGTTTTAATTAAAGAAAGTCTGAAGCCGTCGGTTGCCACCATTATCAGCTCTTCATTGGTCTGAAAATTAACGCCAGAAAGCGCAGGTCTTGTTTCGTCGGTTGAAGCAGAAAAAAGAACGAGGGGGAGATTTTTTACAAAAAAGTCTGTTTTTATTTTTTGTTCCTTTCCTTCTGTTTTAGGAGGTTTTGGAAACTCCTCTGCATTCATGAGGGGAAACTTTCCGCTCGTCTTTCCTACTCTTATCATTAATTGTTTTTCCTTTGTTTGAATTTCTATTTTTCCTTCTGGCAGAAAACTTACGAACTCGATGATTTTTTTTGGTTCTATGATTATTTCTTCTTCTTTTTCGTTTTCTACTTTTAGGTGGGAATGGAAGAATGAACTTAGCGTGCTACTATAAAAATGTAACTTGTTTTTTTCTGTTCTTAAACAAACTCCTTGTAGTATGGGTAAGGAAGTTATTCTAAGAGAGGTAAATCTTGATGCTATTATTAAAGAGTCCAATAATTCTTCTTTATTAAGTTTTAATTTCATATTATATTAGTAGTATTAGAACGTGGGTATAAGTGTATAAAAAAAAAGAGAGATTTTCAAGACAAAGAAAGAAAGCCTTTCTTTCTTGTTTATGAAGAGTGGAAATCATGTAGATAAATTAAGTGCTTCTAACATCTTTTCTGTCTCTTGTTTAAGCACAGGATCTTTAATTAGAAGACCCTCAATTTTATTAATGGCATGAATAACGGTCGTATGATCTTTTTTCTTTAGTAAATATGCAATTTCTCCGAGTTTGAGATGCAGCTCTTTTCTAAGCAAAAACATAGCCATCTGGCGAGGCAAAACAATCTCTCTGTTTCTTGACTCTCCCTTTAGGTGAGAGAGCCTTACGTTGTAGAAAGAACAAACAACCCTAAGAAGATCGCTGGGAGTAATTTTTTTTATCTTTATTTCATTTTTTTTAGAAAAGAAGCCATCTGTTAGTTCTAAATCGATTTGTTTGTTTTCGTTGAGAGCTTTGGTATAAAGAGATAATAATGTTCCTTCAAGGGCTCGACTGTCCTTAACTTGATCGGCTATAATTTTTGCGATTTCTATATCGATCTCAATATTTTTTTCCCTAGCCTTTATTAAAAGTATGGCTGTTCTTAACTCAAAATCTGGCGGTTGAATGTCAACTGTTAGTCCACCTGAAAACCTAGAGCGCAACCGATCTTCAAGATTTTTAATTTCTTCTGGAGGACGATCGGAGGTAAGAATTACCTGTCCGCCGGCGGAAACAATAGAATTAAAAGTGTGAAAAAATTCTTCTTGCACCGCTTTCTTGCCGGCAATAAACTGAACGTCGTCGACTATTATCAAATTTAAAAAACGATATTTTCTGCGGAATCTGGGAGAGGAATTACCTCGAATAGATTCAATCATTTCATTTGTAAACGAGTCTCCCGGACAAAACAACACCCTTTTTTCCACATCTTTCTCTAAGACGCTTCTTCCAACCGCTTGGGCTAGGTGGGTTTTTCCCACCCCTACCCCACCGTAAACAAATAATGGATTGTAGGCGTGACCCAACCCGTTTGTTACCGCTTGAGCAGCGGCAAACGCTACTTGATTAGTTGAAGAAACGGCAAAATTAGCAAAGCTGTATTTTGGGTAAAGACCGCTTTTACTGAAAAGATCTCTGGCACTTGGTTGAAAGTTCAAAAGGGGAGTTTCTTTTAATTTTTTT
The DNA here is from genome assembly GCA_963845895.1 of Candidatus Roizmanbacteria bacterium. Taxonomy (GTDB): domain Bacteria; phylum Patescibacteriota; class Microgenomatia; order UBA1406; family GWC2-37-13; genus CAWJTN01. The sequence goes on along the minus strand of CAWJTN010000001.1, from coordinate 546,050 downwards.
GCTTGAGAAGCCACAATCAACTCAACAGACAAATTTTTTTGAGCATAGGAAGAAAATATTCGTTCAATGTCTCCCAGTCTCTTTTGTAAGAAAAATTTCAAACCTGGATTTTCACAGCTTAAAACAATTTTTTCCTCGGTTAGTTCAACGGGCCTTAATTGTTTTAGAAGCGAGTACAGCATGGGAAAATTGTTCTGTTTCTTTTCTAAAGATATTAAAAAGTCGTTCCAAAAAGAGCTCAGCATTGACATAGTTAATAAATGTGGATAAATTGTCCACAAATGATAAACATTTTCACAACACCAGTCAATGGGTATAAATATATCAATTTAACCTTTTTTTTGGTATGATAGTCTTCATGGAAAAGTATATTTTAGATGCCAACCTTTTTTTTAATATGGAGTCCGGTCTTGATATGGGAGAAAAAACCGAAGAGGTTGTGGTTTATTTAACCGAAATTGGGAGAAAATTAAAAAAAAAGAAAATGGGTGAGTTTTTTATGCCACCGAGAGTTGTTGAGGAGTTTCTAAGTTTTTTTGAAAAAAGAGACAAACTGTTTATAAAAAATTTTTTATCTGTTATAAGAGTTAAGTCGCCAGACGTGGGAAAACTGAACTTGCCCGCCAACATTTTTTACAAATTAATCGACGACATAAGGGCCAGAAGCTATAGAGGTTTAAATATTGGAGAAGAAGAAATAGAGAAAGCAGGAAGATTAATGTTGGGGAAAAAGGAACTTTCAACCAAGGATTTTCAGGTAACAATTGGCTCAGTTATAAAAAAATTTCGTGAAAGATATCGTCAGGCCACCCGCTTTGGATTTTTAGACAGTCTCGCCGACCTAGACCTCATAGTTTTAACTAAAGAGCTAAATGGCGCATTAATATCGAGCGATGAAGGAGTAATTCATTGGGGAAGGTTTTTTGGTGTTAGGGAGACGCCGGTTGAGGTGTGGCAGAAACAACTTTTGGATTTGCTTGAGGAAGTTTAGTCGCATCTTCTTCGTCTGGTATTAACTTAGACAACCAATCAACCATTTTATCTGTAATGTTCCTCTGCGGTTTTTCTTGGTAGATGAGATGTTCTGACAATATAACCATTAGGTTCTTTTTTATTTCTTCATTGGTTATAACCATATAAGCATGGTAAAAATAAGGAGCCCTACTAACAACAGTTAAGACGTCAAAACCAAACCTTTGGTTAAAGTAAAAATGGGAAAGAGTTTCCCAACGTAAGGTTACCCCCGCACTTTCAATTCCAAACTTGGTGATTTTATTTTCAACCTCGGGCGGCGGGGTTATGGTTAAAACGTAAAACAAAAACAAAAGAGACCAAATCGGTATAAGAAGTATTTTGTCTCCAAAAAAAAAGATAATTAAAGAAAGAAGAAGAGCTACAGAAAGATAGAATCTTAGTATTAAATTCGACCTTTTTTTATATGGTCTTAAAGGCGCTCTCCAGGAAAACAACACTTGCGGATTTTCCATATTTTAATTGTTCTATATTTTGCGAGGAAAGTCAACCCTTCAACTTTTCTTAAGTGTTGAAAAACATATCCTATAATGATATAATTACCTAAATATGGACAACTTTAATAAAATTGTTTCCTTTGTTTTGGGCCTGGTTGTTGTGATTGTGTTTTTGGCTGTGATAACAGGCAGGCTAAACTTAAGAAGTAGAATAATTTCTGGTGGAAAAATAAGTCCTTCACCATCACTTAGTGTGGTTCCCACTCATCCTTATCCATCGACAACCGTTATGGGACAAAATCCACAACCAACAAATTCCTATAGTTCAAAACCCATAACAACAATTCCTTCAACCGGTTCCCCAACACTTCTTTTACCACTTCTTTTCTCGGGGGCTGCAAGCGGATTTTTTCTCAAAAAAGCAGGAAAGAAAAATTAAAACCCGGGTATTTTTAAAACGCCAGAGGTTATTATATTTACTATAAAAGCAGAGGCCAGAGTAAAAATTAATCCTATAATTGCCCCACCAATTAGACGTTTTCCATAGTTTAGCTTTTCCGGATCAGACTGTGAAGTCGCTACTATAAACGAGCCATAGATTAGGTAAATAAAGGCAATTCCTCCAACAATGCTAAATATAATATTAAGAATGACCTGCACAACAGAGGCAGCGGCTCCCTCCTGTTGAAATCCGTTTGTTGTAATGCAACCAATCATGGTGTATTGATGGCCCGGATAAGGTGTGGGTGGTAAGTTGGTTGTCGGGTCAATTAAAAGAGTTTGTTTGTCGGTAGGATTACCGTCGGTGTTATAAAGACATTTAGCGCAGCTTGTCCAACTGTCGGGTGGATTGTCCGGCGGACAATAACCACACAAATCGCAGGCGGCATAACGCTGCGAATAAACAATTTTATGAAAAGAAAGAAAAAGCAAAACCAAAAGAAGCCCAATAAAAACTTTCTTCATATTTTGAGTATAACAAAAAGCAATGTTTTATAATTTATATATGAAGAAGTCGTTAGTTTTATTGTTTGTGCTTATGGTTATATTTGTCCCCGCCCTTATTACTAGAGCAGACGAATACGACGATGTAACCAAGCAGATAAGCGATCTAAGTAATATCCTCAATAGCAAAGAAGCTGATTATCAAAAAGCCAATGACGAGCTGGATAATATTAAAAAACAGGTGGGTTTTTTGGAGGACGAGATAACTAAAAAAGAAAAAGAGGTGATGCAAGGAGAAGAGGCGCTTGTTTATCAGAAAGATCTTCTTAATCAAAGAGCGAGATCTTATTATAAAAACATTACTAAGTCTTCAGTTTCTTTGTTGACATTGTTTACAGGAGAAAATCTATCTCAATCGTTGCGTAACTTTTCATATCAAAAATCTGTTGTAGACGATGATAGAAACACAATTATTAAAATAGTTTTATACATAAACGACCTGGAGAAAAAAAAGGCTGATCTAGAGACAGAAAAAAACAAGTTAAACATTATTAAACAACAAGTTGACCAGGAAGCAGCAATATTGGCGGGACAAATATCGCAGACTAAACAAAAGATAGCCGAACTAACCGCAAGACAACAACAACTTCTAGCACAAAAATTAGCAAGTTTAAATATCTCAAGGTCGGCCGCCTCAATGGGTAGGTGTGACAGCGATCTCACAAACGGCAGAGACCCTGGGTTTAGTCCTAAATTTGCCGCTTTTACTTATGGTGTTCCAAACAGAGTGGGGTTAAATCAGTGGGGGGCTTATGGTCGTGCAAAAGCAGGACAAAATTACGATCAGATTTTACATACCTATTATAATTTTGACGGATATCAAGATTTTGATGTAAATACAAAAATTAACGTTGATGGTTATGGTAGCTATAGTTTGGAGGACTATGTAAAAAGAATATATGAGGTTCCGGGCGATTGGCCAAGCGAAGCACTAAAAGCTCAGGCTATTGCAGCCCGCTCGTATGCGTTAGCTTATACAAATAAAGGGGCAGGATCAATATGTGCAACAGAACAGTGTCAAGTTTTTCAACCCGATCCAAAAGGTGGCGCTTGGGAGCAAGCGGTTAACGACACAGCCGGAAAAGTAATGGTTCAAGGAGGTAATCCAATCAAGGCATGGTTTTCATCAACCCATGGTGGTTATGTTTTTACGTCAGGTGAGGTTGGGTGGTCAGACACCTCATGGACAAAGCATGCCACAGATACTTCTTCTGGGGTTGGCAGCTTTTCTGATTTGCAAAATAACGCCTACGATAAAGATTCTCCTTGGTTCTACTGCGACTGGGGATCTAGATCTGGGTATAATAAAACAGCTTGGTTAAAACCAGACGAGCTGGCAGATATTGTTAATGCGCTTTTGTTGGCAAAAAAAGACTCTTCTGTGCAGGAGCATCTTTATCAGACAGATAATCCTCCATCTGGCACAGACACCTGGAGTGCAGATAGAGTAAAATCAGAGCTCAACTCAAGAGGAGGTAGCCCCTTTAATAATGTTTCCGATGTTTCTGTAAGTATCGATTTTGGATCTGGCCGAACCTCTTCGGTTACCGTCTCTGGGGACGGAGGAACACAAACCTTTGATGCAGGAGAATTTAAAAACTTCTTCAACCTCCGCGCTCCAGCAAATATCCAAATCGTTGGGCCGCTTTACAATCTAGAAAAAAGGTAAAAAAAACTACCTTGAGTACTTACCCATCAATTCTCCATTTTCTAACATGTGGTTTTTTATAGCCTCTTCCAATCCGCTTCTCTTAGTTGTTTGTTGCAGGTTTAATTTTGTATCTAAAGCATAAATTCTAAAATAATATCTATGGGTGCCAAAAGGAGGACAAGGAGCGCCATATTTATTTTCTCCAAAATCATTTGTTCCTTGAATACCATTCGTAGGAACAGAATTTTCTTTAATTTCTTTTAAATTTAGATCAATGTTCCAGACCAACCAATGGGTAAAAGTGCCAGAAGGCGCATCTGGATCGTCGACAATCAGAACTAAACTTTTTGAGTTTGTCGGCACACCATCAATTGTTAGAGGTGGATTAATTCCCTGTCCTTTACAGGTATATTTTTTTGGAATAGATTGTCCGTTGTTAAAAACAGGGCTTGCTATTTTTATCATGTTGTTTATTTTTTTTAAACTTGTAATGTTTGGCTGTTTATTTTTATTGGTCAAAATAATTAAAATTAGAAACAGCAAGATAAGAAAGAAAAAGAGAACTGCCCTTTTCATATGAATATTTTAGCAGGTACTCTTTCTGCTTTATCCCTTGATTATTTTTTAATCGCAGGTTATTATGAAAAGGTTGTAATTTATTTTTTTATGGCGATTCAACAAATTTCAAAAGACAGCTTCAAAACAGAGGTTTTAGATTATGAAGGGTTTGTTTTTATTGATTTTTATGCAGATTGGTGTGGTCCTTGTAAACTAACCGCTCCAATTATTGATAAACTTGCTGGTGAAATGAAAAATATCAAATTCGTGAAGATAAATGTGGACGAAAATTCAGACTTGGCTCAACAATATTCAGTCTTTTCCATTCCCACCTTTATGGTTTTTAAGAAAGGTAAAATCGTCTCGCAATTTGTTGGAGCTATGGGAAAAGAGGGATTCCAGAGCGAAATCAACAAAGCTCTCTCAAGCTAACTTCTTATTATACGGATAACTTTTCCATGAACTATTTTTAATGTGAGATGGGCTTTTTGTAGTAAATAAATTGCTAAGGTTGCAAGCCACCTTAAAGAAGAGGTTATTGGAGCATGAAGACCAGTTAAAATTTTGTTGTCTGAAATTGGGAGTTTAATATTTTGGTAAGTGGGAAACTGTGTCGTTGTAGCAGGCTGTAAGCCCATTTTTTTAAGATCTGGCGGCAACTCAATTGTTTCAGCTCTAGGAGACACATAGGGTCTTACCTCTTCTTCAGGTTTATGCTCAACCACTTCTTTGATCTCATATGTTTCTTTTGAAGACGGAACAGGTTCCACCTCTTTAGGTTTAGAGATGGGCTGTTTATTTTTTTTTACAACATCGTCAATAGCAGTAAAATTTTGTGGCATAAAATTATTATAAATGAAATATTTAAATTCTAACAGGTTGCGAATCCCTCTTCAGCTGCCTCTTCTTTTTTTAACCCGCAATTTGGACATTGGTTTCCTACAGGCCCATCGGCTTTGAAGTGACATTTTGGACAAGTAAAATGATCGTCCTGTCTTGATTTTATGGATCTTAAATCAGTAGAATAAAGACTAATTACATTGTTCGGATCTAAAATATTTTGCGAAATAATATCTGATATTCCAGTCTCATAAAGTAAATCAATAATATCATTTGTTGATTTTACACTCCCTCCGCAACTTGCCATTAGTTTAACCTCACTTAATCCATTAAATGAAGCAAAATTAAGAATTGTCTTTAAATATACAGCTTGCACTTTTTCTTTTGTCCAGCTCCAATTATTTATATCGTCGTCTAAAGCTTTTAAGGTTTTATCATAATATATTTGTGATTGCTGCAGGGCTCTGTTATAAAAAGTTTCTCTAATTGAGTAAAGAATACTACCTAAGGAGTGATTTTTTCCATCCTTATCTTTATAGACTGTTTCTAAAGCATTTTCAGTTTTGTCAATAAAAGTGAGTAGTTCATCAATGTTTAGATTTGTATTTAAAGGATTGACTAAATAATATCTAATTTGATCTTCTTCTGTCGAAAAAATTTTCTTTGGTAATCCAAAGCGAGAAAATAAATCAAATGCGAAGTTTTCATTACTTACCATCACGCCAACAGAATTGATCTTCTCTCCATCAAAGTATTGAAGAGTTAGTTGGCCGTTAATATATTTATCCACTTCAAATTTTAGATCCGGTTCATTAGAAAAAGATGCTTCCCCTTTAGGACTGTAGTGAATTACAACCTGATTTGTATGACTTAATTTTTTTGATAGTTCTCTAAATCCGACAAGGGTGGCCCCTCCCCTTTCTTTGGGATCTATCTGGTTTTCTACAAGAAATTCCCTAGATCTACTTGGATGTGAATATACTCTTCCCAATGAGTCTGGCCAAAAACTATATAAAGAAGAAACAGGTTTATCTAATAAAGCATGTTCTATAAAAAAAGATACGTTTTGATTAAGTTCTTGAAGTGCTTGTTCTTTATTAAGTTTACTTAATCGAGCCCCTTCATTAATAGGATTAAATCCAAGCTCTTTGAGATATTGAGTAGACATAGTTTTCCCTGCTCGAGGTTTACCCGTTCAAATTTCTCAAGATTTGAAATTTGTTCGGGTGAAGGTTTGGGTAGTCTCGGGCTTTTACCGTTCCGGCAGAGCAAGGGATTTCCACCCATTTCCTACTATCCAAACCGTAAGGGAGTTCGACTTTCCCAAATTTTAAATGAACTCCAATAAGATACTCTCTATTTTTTAGATAATCAAGAGATATTTAAAAGACGCATCGCCTGCCAATAGTCGTTGGGCCTTACAAACAACGCTGTCATTCTGCCAAAATAGTTTTTAAAGATGAAGGCGTTTATGTGATAGGCCTCTAAAATCTCTTGGGCAAGTTCCGCTTCAATCTTATTTTTATATTTTCTTACCAACTTAAATTGTTTTCTGATCTTTCTCTTAATTCTTTTTATCATATTTATATTTATACCACTCCGCTTTGATTTTGCAAAAAGTGGTATATACCTACCGTAGCTTTCAAATGGGAATAAATATTAATAATATAGTCTAAACCACCATTTAAAATCAAAGCTCCGTTAGGTATTACACCTTGCAATTTGAAAGCAAAGGGGTATAAAACTTCTAACATCTAAATATTATGAAAATTAAAACTGAAAAGTTGCTGAGTTTATGTAAGAATTTCCTTACCTTTATTATAAAAGCGTGCCAGGGTGAAGAAAAGATCAGAAAGTCTATTTAGATATTTTATTATTTCATTGTTAAATTGTTTCACCAAGTCATGACTTGGTTTCATTGTCAAATTGCCTGAATAAAATCTAATAGCACTTCTTTCTGCTCGACGACAAACTGCACGTAAAACTTGAAACCAAGATGCAGTTTCTGTTCCACCCGGAAGAATAAAACGGGTTAGTTTTGGGAAGGATTTTTCAAGCCTATCGATCTCCTTTTCAAAATCTCTTACTTTATTGGCTAAAAATTTAAGATTAATTTTCGCGCCTGATAGGACACCCATTATTTTATAAAGGTCTTTTTGAATCGAGATTAAAAATTCTTTATCTTTACGGGTTGGAGTTTTTGTAATAACAAGCCCGATAAAAGTTGTTAGTTCATCAATTGCTCCATAAGTTTCTACTCGGAGATCCGATTTTAATACACGACGACCACCAAATAACGAAGTGGTTCCCTTATCGCCAGTTCTTGTATAGATAGACATGGAGATATTATATCAACACTCAGAATATCCGCAGCCATAGCATTTTTTACAACCTTCTTCATGTGCAAGTAATGCTTCTCCACAGCTGGGACAGATATCAAAAAGTCCGGAATTTTCAGATTGCATAAGAGAAGGTTGTGATACAGAAGAAATAAGAGTTGGTTTATCTACTGTACCATTTTTTATTTCTGTATGCATTTCGCCATTGCCTTTTCCGTCACCATTTGTCATAGTCGTTGTTGAGTGACCATTTATTTCAAAATGTATAGCTAGAACTTTTGCTACGGCATCGGGTAAGCTTCTTATTCTTTCTTTTCCAAATCCTAGACTTCTTGCTCCACCAATTCCTTGAAGTTGATCAACCAACTCCTTAACTCTCTGTTTTGGTGTTAAGAGTGAAGCAAAGCGTAGGGCTAAAGAGATAGTTCTTCCCAAGCCTTCTGCCATTGCAAAAACATCAGATCCAGCTCTGCCAACATTTATAAATAACTCTAAAGGCTCCTGATTGCCATTTGTATTTATTGTTATAAAAGCAACTCCAACAGGAGTATTAATTCTGTAAGTTGATCCATGAACAACCATTGGTCTAGGTTTTACATCATAAGCTGGAGCGACCGGTTTTTTTTCTTCCTTTTTTTCTGTTTTTCTTTCAAGCACTCCTGGTCTAGATCCGTCTCTCATGTAGGTTATTCCTTTAAGACCAAGTTTATATGCCATTGAGTAAAGTTTTTTTACGCCTTCAACTGTATGGTTTTGAGGAGCATTAACTGTTTTTGATATAGAAGCGTCGACATATTTTTGAATTACTGCCTGAACTTTGACGTGGTCTTCTGGAGAAAGTTCGTTGGCAGAGACAAACCATGCCGGCTTTTTGACTTTTCCTTCTTTTATTTCTGTTTCATGTTTTTTAAACCAAAGATCATATAGGTAGTGTCGGATGGTGTGTTCGCCTAACCTATCTCTTCTGATAAATTCGAACTCATAAACAGGTTCAATTCCGGAGGTTGTGTTTGTCATAAGAGAGGTTGATCCGGTAGGTGCCTGCATTAAAAGAATAGAATTTCTTGTTCCGTATTTTTTAATATTTTTTTGAATATCTCCCGGAAGCTGTTGAATAAATCTACTTTTTGGATATTTATTATTGTCAAATTTTGGAAATGCTCCTTTTTCTTTTGAATAAGCTACAGAAGCTCTGTAGGCCTCATCTCTTATGATTATATACATTTTTTCTATAAGTTTTAAAGCTTTATCAGAACCGTAACGAAGATGCATTTTTATCAGGGCGTCGCCAAGTCCCATTGTTCCAAGACCAATCCTTCTTTCTCCTTCAAGTTGAGTTTTCCTTATTTCGGGAAATATATAAGGATCTGCGTCCACTATATTGTCTTGGAATCTTACTGCCTGCCAAACCAATTTTTTTAGAGTTTTAAAATCAAACTCTCCAGGTTTATCTATATCTTTTGATTTGACTAGAGCAGATAAGTTTATAGAACCAAGATTGCAGACACCCCAAGGGGGAAGTCCTTCTTCACCGCAAGGATTTACACAATTTATGCGATTCCAATAGTAGTTATTGTGCCATTTATTATATCTTTCCATGAAAACAACCCCTGGTTCTGCGCTTCTCCAAGCAGCATGAGCTATAAGATCCCAGATTTTTCGTGCTTTGACTATCTTGCGAACTATGACTTTCTTACCCATAGATTTCCATACCTCAAGATCTCCATCCCATTTCTGATCATATTCAGGATCCGAATTGTCTGGAAAAACTAAAGGCCAATCATCATCTTTTTCTACAGCTTCCATAAAAGAATCTGAAATACAAAGGGAAAGGTTTGCTCCATTTATTCTTGAAAGATCTTGTTTTACTGTTATGAACTCTTCAATATCTGGATGCCAGTCCCAGAGCATAAGCATTAAAGCACCTCTTCTTGTTCCTCCCTGTTGGATAATATCTTTTGTTGCTACAGAGAAAAGCTCTGCCCAATTACAAGGACCTGAAGAAAAGCCATTTACTTTTTTGACCCTTGAACCTTTTGGTCTTAATGATGATAAGTTTATTCCTACTCCTCCTCCATGAGCCATAATCTCAACCATCTGTTTTAAAGTGTCAAGTATCCCACCACGAGCGTCTTTTGGAGAAGGAATGACAAAGCAGTTGTAGAACGTTACGGAGTAACCCGTACCTGCACCGGCCAAGATTCTTCCACCGGGGACATATTTGAAGTCTTTCATCGCCCAATAAAAACTTTTCTGCCATTTCTTACTGTTTTTTTCCATTGAAGCGACAGCTTTTGCGATTCTTTTCCACATCTCATCCGGTTTTTTCTCTGTAGGTTTGCCTGCATTATCTTTTAAAGAATAACGATCCAAGAAAACCTTTTCCGAAACACCGGATAGTTTCATATAACGGTTATAATAGTTATAAATTTTATAATAATTTTTTTACTTCTTTCTCAAAATCCTCTACGTCTACAAACCGTCTGAAAACCGACGCAAAACGAATGTAGGCTATTTTATCAATTTTTTTCAATTGTTTTGCAACTAGATTTCCTATTAGCTTACTTTCCACTTCTGTCGAATCTTGCTGTTTCAACTCCTCTTCAACCCCTGAAACGATCTGCTCTACCTGATCTGCAGAGACAGTTGTTTTTTCACAAGACTTTAAAATTCCTCCACGCAACTTTTCTCTGTTAAATCTCTCCCTTTTTCCGTCTCTTTTAATTACCAGTATGGGCAGTTCCTCTACTCTTTCATAGGTGGTAAATCTCTTTTGGCATTTTGGACACTGTCTTCTTCTTCTGATTGCCGCTCCATCTTCTGACAATCTTGTCTCAATGACTTCTGTGTCTCTGTGTTTGCAAAAAATACAAAACATATATTTACATCTTGTGCCACTTTCAAATTTAGAACACTAATGGTAGTAATTCAAGATGTCAAAATAATAACAAAATATATCAGGTAAAAAATTAGCCTCACAAACTTCATAAAAATCTAAGAAGATTGAAGTCCGGTAATTTATTTGAACGGAATGATAAAAAGACATCGAAATATTGGGACATTTAATAATAGATATTTTATTAATATAAAAGTAATTTTTTATTAAAAAAAAGGAAAAAAAATAATAGTTTGTGGCTTATACTCCATTGACTTATAGATTAATTATTTCTTAAAATTTTAGAAACAAATTTTTAATATTTTACTATGTCTTTCAAAGACTTGTTGTTTCCAAAATTTTGCTTAGGTTGTGGTTTTCTAGGCGCTTATATTTGCCTAAAATGTCAAAATAATTTGTACTATATCGAGAAGGAAGTTTGCCTTTATTGTGGTCGGCCTAGTCTACATGGTCTTACCCATCCTGGCTGTCAAAGAATAAATGGAATAGACGGCTTTCTTAGTATTCTGCTCTACAACAATCTGCTAAAAAAAATAATAAAAAATATAAAATACAGATTAGCTACAGATATCTGGTTAGAACTTTGTCAAGTGATAAAGCCTGAAGCATTAAATAGGCTGAAGTTTTATAAAATTTTTTCAATAAGTCCTTCATCCCTTTATGTCAACCCGATTCCTCTACACGCCAATAGATTAAGGGAACGGGGCTTCAATCAGGCAAAACTAATAAGCGAGTATTTCATGAAATCATTAGGACTCCAACTATCAGATGTTATAAAAAGAGATAAAGAAACCCTTTCTCAAGCCCAAATCGAGAAAAATCTTGGTAGATATCAAAATTTGAAAGGAGCTTTTTCTGTAATTGATAAAAATAAAGTGATGGGTAGAAGTTATATATTGGTTGACGATGTTGTTACTAGCGGCTCTACAATTAAAGAAGCGGCTAGGACTTTAAAACTAAATGGTGCAGCAAAAGTTTTTGCCCTATCTCTTGCTAAAGGTTGACGAATTGCTATACTATATCCATATCCATGCAAAAGGTTGAAATTTCTTGGAAAACAATTGTTTTTGCAGTCTTTTTTATTTTACTTATAATTTTCATTTGGAATATAAAAGATATAGTTTTTTCTCTTTTTATTGCCTTTATAATTATGAGCGCCCTTAAGCCTTACGTTGTTTTTTTTGAAAAAAGAAAAGTACCCAGGATTTTGGCAACACTTTTGGTTTATCTATTTTTTGTAGTAGGATTATTTTATCTTTTGTTTTTGATCTTGCCCCCACTTATAGGTGAGAGCACACTTCTTTTCAGGTCGCTTCCTTCAATAATTCAAAAAGCTGTTCCAAACCCAATTGATTACTTTAACTTTCAATCTCTTTTTCAATATATTCCAAATATAGCAAACCAGTTTTTTACAGTTTTGGGAGGAGTACTTTCTAACGCTTTCTTTTTGTTGACCACGCTATTTTTTGGTTTTTATTTTCTTTTGGAGGAGGATGTTGTTAAAAAAATGCTGACAACATTTCTAGACCCGAAGGATGTTCGAGTTAAACGAACTTTGGAGATTTTCAATTTAGCTGAAAAAAGATTAAATTACTGGTTCTGGGGAGAGATTACTTTGATGACTGCAGTTGGGGTGATGACTTTTATTGGATTAAGTTTGATATCAATGAAGTTCGCCCTGGCATTGGCTGTTTTGGCTGGACTTTTGGAAATTGTGCCAAATCTTGGTCCGATTTTATCGGCAATTCCTGCAATTTTGATAGGTTTTTCTACTTCCAATCTACTTGGCGTCTCTGCCCTAGTTCTGTATTTTATTGTTCAGCAGCTTGAAAACAATATATTAGTACCAATTGTTATGAAGAAGGTTGTTGGCATGAATCCAATAATTACACTTCTGGCTCTTCTTATTGGAGGAAGAATTGGCGGGATAACAGGGGCACTTTTGGCTATACCGGTTACTCTTTTTTTGGAAACAGCGCTTATTGAAATTACCGGGGCAAAACCGCTAACTTCTGCGGAGAATCCGCGTTAATAATGCGGTAATTTATATTGGTATAATAAAGCCATGAAGGTTGCAGTTTTGGGTGGCGGATATACTGGATTGTCTGCTGCTTATTATTTGGCAAAAAAAGGATACAAGGTTACTCTTTTTGAAAAAGAAAAAACATTAGGAGGTTTGGCGGTTGGGTTTAAAAGCGAGAATTGGGATTGGTATCTGGAGAAGGTATATCATCATCTCTTATCAAGTGAAGATGATATTTTAAACTTTGCAGATCAAATTGAATTTAAAGGAATTTTTTTTAAATCACCCGAAACGGCGTCGCTTTATGAATTGAATAAGAATAGAAAACTCGACACCATGTTTTTCGACTCTGTAGGAACACCCCTCCAAAATCATCGGCTCCTTAAGAGCTCAAAACAGGTATCTTCGTTTTCTAACTATCAAAATAATTACCGTATATTTCCCTTAGATAACCCGCAAGATTTTTTACGCTTTCCCCTACTCTCTTTGCCTGAAAAAGTCCGGGCAGGATTTGTACTGACATTTCTAAAACTGTCGCCGTTTCTATCAAGTTACGAGAAGCAAACTGCCGAAGAATTTTTAAGGAAATCCATGGGGGATGAGGCATGGAAAGTCTTGTGGCAAGAGCTTTTTCGGAAAAAGTTCGGTAAATATGCGGAAAATATTTTAGCCTCTTTTATCTGGGCAAGGATTAAAAAAAGAGAGAAAAGTTTAGGCTATATTGAGGGAGGATTTCAAGCACTCACAGATTTTATTGAAAAAAAACTTATTGATAATAAAGTGAAAATTAAAAAAGTAACTGTGATTAACGATTTACGAAAAAAGGGAAGTAAATTTGTGATTAACAACGAAGAGTTTGAATTGGTGATTTCAACTCTACCGACCCCGATTATTGCTAAATTGGGAGAAAATTTATTTCCACAAAACTATTTGGGCCAATTAAAAAAAATTGAATATCTACATGCGGTTGATTTAATTTTAGAAACCAAACAACCGATTTTAGAAAAAACTTATTGGTTGAATATTTGTGCAAAAGAAATTCCAATAATGATTCTCTGCCAGCAGACAAATTTTATTGATAAGAAATATTACGGAGGAAAACACATTTGTTATGTTGGCTGGTACGTTAACTTAGAAGATAGAATATGGAAGATGGAAGCTGGAGAATTATTAAAATTTGTTTTACCATATTTATATAAAATTTCAAATTTCAAACTTCAAATTCCAAATTCGTTTCTCTTCAAGGGGCCTTTTGCCCAGCCGATTTTTGATAAAAATTTTGTGAAAAACAAACCAGATTTTATTACTCCGGTAAAAAACTTCTTCATTGCCAATCTAGATATGACCTATCCCTATGACCGGGGGACAAACTATGCCGTGAAGTTGGGGAGAGAGGTAAGTGAGTTGATATAATTAGAGGTATGAAAATTAGAAAACTTACAAAAAAAGATCTTCCTAAGTTCCTGGAACTTTTTAATGAAGTTCTTACAGAGGATTTTCCGGAATATAGACCACGTGTCACGAGAATTTATGTAGAGCATTTATTTAATGAGAAATTTTTTAAGAGATTTATTAAGAAGAAAAGAAATTGTGTTTTAAGAGCTTACAGTAAAAATGAGTTGATTGGTGCTTTAACTATTTACGGGCATAGCGGTGGAGTTGCTGAGTTTGAGTGGTTATTAGTAGATAAACAATATAGAAAAAAAGGCCTTGGAACAAAGCTTTTAAGTGAGGGAGAAAAATGGGCTATAAAACACAAATTTCACTATTTATTTTTTCATACCGAGAGCCAGAAGAATGTAGAATTTTATAGAAAAAGGGGATATGAGCATATTGGTTTACAGAAGAAAGCCTGGTTTGGAATTGATGAACATCTGCTGCAAAAGATATTAAGGGAAGAGCCTTTTGAGGAGATTTTCCAGAAATATGGATTATAATAATACATATATATGAAGCTACTGTCGGTTAAAATCAGAAAGCCAGCAGAAGTAAACTTTATTCTTGCCCAGTCGCATTTTATTAAAACCGTTGAGGATGTTTATGAAACTTTAGTTGAGGCAGTTCCCGGGATAAAGTTTGGGTTGGCCTTTTGTGAGTCGTCAGGCCCCAGAAAAATTAGGGTTGCTGGAACCGATAATGAGATGATTAAGTTGTCGACAGAAAATGCAAAAAAAGTTGGAACGGGTCACTCTCTTTTTATATTCTTAAAAAATGCATTTCCTATAAATGTTTTAAATCAGATAAAAAATATTTCAGAAATTGTCAATATTTATTGCGCAACCGCAAACCCTGTTGAAGTAATAGTTGCCGAAACAAAGCAGGGTAGGGGAATACTAGGAGTCATCGATGGCGGTTCACCGCTCGGAGTTGAAAATGAAAAAGACATAAAAGAAAGAAAAGAATTTTTGAGGAAGATTGGATATAAATTATAGATAACGTTTGTCATTCCGACCAAACGAACGAAGTGAACGCGTGGAGGAATCCCTTAAAACCGTCAATAAATGATGAAAAGATACAATTACTACATTTACATTATGGCTAGTTCAAGTGGAACACTATATTTAGGTGTAACCAATAATTTAAAAAGAAGAATTTATGAGCATAAATTAGGTTTGGTTGAAGGATTCTCTAAGAAATATAAATGCACAAAGGTAGTTTATTATGAGGAATTTAAAGATGTAAAAGAAGCAATAGCAAGAGAAAAACAACTCAAAAATTGGAGAAGAGAAAAGAAGGAATTTCTAATAAAAACTATTAATCCTACATGGAAAGACCTTAGTCTAATATAAAATAGATTCCTCGACTTCAAAAATCATCGCTCGGAATGACAAAGAAGTTTTTATTCCTTTAATCTTTTTTTGAAATAATCTACATAGGGAATCGCAGAGGGATCCTGACCGTAGAGAGCGGCAAGATACATTGACATATAACTTCCTAACGCCATCATATAAAGGGCTTGTTCGAGTTTATTTTTACCTTTAAGCTCAATCCAGACGGTTTCAATCTTATTTTTTTCTACTACATCTTTAGTGATATTGAAACGTTTTTTGATCGGAGATGAATAAAATTCTGAATAAAACAATGCAAAAGTGGCTATTTTTTTATGTAAGTCCGGAAACTTAAGTCCTTCCATTAAGTGATGATTTAGTTCGGGGATGACTCTAAAAGAAGAAATTGATTTTGCGGTTTCGTTTGTTTGGTTTTGGATTGCATTTCCAAGACCAGTCAAAAATTCTGCAACAATGTAATAAGGATATTTCTGGTAAAGTTTTTTAGCCAACTGCTTAGCTGGATTTTTAGAAGTTGGAATATCAATATTAAATTCTGCAACAAGATCAGGCATTTTTTTCAAAGTCTTAACTATAGTTTTTTTGTTTAAATCTATAAGTCCTAAATTAGTTAACAAACCAAGATGCCCGCCGACACCATATCCAAAACCAATACGAGGTTGATTTGAGGGATTATACTTTGGATTAAAGACGTAAACAGGGACATTCAGTTTTTTTAGAAACTTCGCGATTTCCCCTCCCGAAGTTATGCCTGTAAGTTTTGCACCTAACTCTTTTGCTCTTTCCCCGGCAAAAATAGATTCTTCGGTTGTTCCGGAATAAGAGGAAAGAATTACCAATGTATCTTCATTTACAAATCCAGGAAGCGAGTAATCGCTGTTGACAACATACGGAACGTGAATGTTTTCCTTAAAAAGAGATTTTACAATACGGGCAGGCCATTGTGATCCTCCCATGCCACAAACCACAACGTTTTTGACTTTTCGGTATTCATTAGGAAAAGTTAATTTTAATGATTCTGAAAACGATTGTTGGAGTTGTTTTGGTAGATTGTCAACAGAGCGTAATACTGTATTTCCTTCTTGAGTTTTAAGAATCGCATTTTGATCATCAAGGTTGATCATAGGTTATCATGTTACCTCAAAAAATAGTATAATTCAATATATACAGATGAACCTAAAAAAGATCAAAATCCTACTCCGAGCTCTCCGGATAAATCAGTGGATAAAGAATTTGGTTGTTTTTACGGCGATAGTCGTTACAGGCAAACTTTTTGAGCAAGACCTTTTTGTCAAATCTTTTTACGCTTTTATAATATTTTGTTTACTATCATCAACCTCATATGTTTTAAATGACATCATCGATTTTCCCTATGATAGAAAGCATTCGGTAAAAAAATTCAGACCGATTGCATCCGGTGAGATGACCATACCTGAAGCAACTTTTTTAGTTTTTGTTTTAACTTTAGTTTCTTTAATTGCATCTTTATTTTTTTCAATCCCATTTTTTTTGCTAAGTCTTGTTTTTATTCTTCTTCACTTTTTTTACTCTCTCTATCTTAAAAAACATCCGGTTGTTGATATTTTTGCCATCTCTCTTTCTTTCATGATTAGGACCTTCTCAGGTGAGGTGGCGACAGGTTATCATATTCCAATATGGCTTCTTTATACAATATTTTTTGGATCACTTTTTATAGCAACCGTTAAGAGACACGCAGAGTTGGTGGGTCAAGGAGTAGACTCAAGAGAATCTCTGGATAGCTACAAAGAACATCTTTTAGACTTTCTCACAAACACATTTGCTACAGGAACAATCCTAGCCTACGCCTTTTACACTTATGTTGAAAAACCACCCGACATACCTACTTTTTTTTCAAAAACTATCGCAGACTATTTTCCTACATTTGAAATAAGGCGGTGGATGATGATAACAATTCCCTTAGTGGTATACGGAATTTCCCGCTACGCCCAACTTCTTTATGAGAAAGAACTGGGGGAAAGGCCAGAAAAAGTTATAACTACAGACAAACCTCTGATAATAACGATTTTTTTATGGGGGCTGATTTTAATTGGGATAATCTATGTCTTTTAGAAACTTATTACTCATTAATTTATTAACGAATTAACGGGTTTACCCCGCTAAGCGGGGTTAACGAGTTGTTTTTGTGGATTATATACAGTTGTAATTTTAGGGAGAGTGATAGATAATAGTGGCGTTAATATTTGCACCTCAATTTTATGAGAACTTCAACAAAAGACAACGGCGAATCAAGTCCAAAAAGACAGGCGGTTATTTTGGCAATCGAACAGATTCAAAAACAGTTTGGTAAAGGATCAATCATGCGGTTGGGAGACCATACTCATATTGCAATCGACGTTTTAAAAACGGGAATACTTCCACTGGATATCGCATTGGGTGTCGGTGGAATTCCTAAGGGAAGGATAGTGGAAATATTTGGACCCGAGGCATCTGGAAAAACGACTGTCTGTCTGTCTTTAATTGCAGAGACTCAAAAAGCAGGAGGTGTTGCCGCATTTATTGATGCAGAACATGCTTTAGATGCTCAATGGGCCAGGATTTTAGGTGTTAATCTTGACGACCTATTGGTTTCACAACCCGACACAGGAGAACAGGCTTTGGAGATTACAGAAGCTCTTATTAGATCTGGCGGAGTAGATTTAGTTGTAGTTGATTCTGTAGCAGCGTTAGTACCAAGAGCAGAGATAGAGGGTGAAATGGGAGACGCGCAGATGGGTTTACAAGCAAGATTAATGTCTCAAGCTCTAAGAAAATTAACCGGTGTGATTTCCAAGTCGAAAACAACCATCGTTTTTACAAATCAGTTAAGGTTAAAGATTGGCATAATGTTTGGTAATCCCGAGACGACTCCGGGTGGTCTTGCTCTTAAGTTTTACTCTTCAGTAAGGATCGATACCAGGAAAATCGAGACCTTAAAGAAAAATAATCAAGTCTATGGAGCAAGAATCAGAATAAAGATTGTTAAAAATAAAGTCGCCCCTCCATTTAAGGATGCTGAGATAATTATCACTGCGGAAGGGATTGATAGGGCAGAGGGATTGGTGGATGCCGCGATTGCGTCAGGAGTTCTTGGGAAAAGTGGAGCGTTTATTAAAATGGGAGACAAGATTTTAGGCCAAGGAAAGGAACAGGTGAAGGAGATGTTGATGCAAGATTTGAAACTTCGCCAACATCTATCTAAGGAAGTGATGGAGAAGGTGATGGGGAGAAAGTAAATACAACATGCGAATTTGAACGAATCAACAAACCCTACGAATATTTGCTAATGTGCAAATAATTCGCAGATTCGCATCCATTCGCAGATATTAATTCGTAAATATTCGCATGAGTGATACGCAAGATCTTCAAGCGCTACTTAATTACGCTTACTTCTATCTAAAGTTTAGGCCCCGAAGTAAAAAAGAGGTAAGAGACTACCTTTATAAAAAAATTGAAAGGAGGCATTTTTCAAGAGATGTTGCAAACCAAGCAATTAAAAATCTCGAAGAGCAAGACTTAGTAAACGATAAAAACTTCATTGTTTGGTTTGTTGAACAGAGAAATCTAAGTAAACCAAAAAGTAAGTTTGCTTTAAAAAGTGAACTTCTAAGGTTCGGAATCTCTAAGGATTTAATTGATGATTATTTTTTAAATAACGAGTTGCCTGAAGATGAGCTTGCTTTAAAAGCATTAAAACCTCGTTGGCAACGTTATAGTTCTTTACCTTCGGTTAAGCGTTTTGAAAAAGCAGCTTCATTTTTAGCCCGGCGAGGTTTTTCTTTTGAAATAATCAAAAATACAATAGAAAAGTTAGAGGAAAAAGATAATTAAAATATCCTATTATGCTTCGAGCGAAGTCGAGAAGCAATAAAAATTGGAAATGGTATGTTTACATTATTGAATGTTTAGATGGAACTTTTTATACCGGTTGTACTTGGAAAGTACCAATAAGAATGGATCAGCACATTTCTCGACTAGGTTCGAAATATACAAGTAAACATGTATTTAAAAAGCTAGCTTATTGGGAAGAATGGAATAATTTAGAGGATGCTAGAAAAAGAGAGAAACAAATTAAAGATTGGAATCAGAAGAAGAAACTAAAATTAATAAGTGGTGAATGGAAGAAAGATTATTAGTTCTCGACTCGTTTCACTCGTTCGAACGATATCATTAATCTTCGAGCGAAGTCGAGGGGATTTATTGTTGTTCTCGGCATGTACGAACAATAAAAGATTGTATGAATAGAAAATTAGAATGGATAATTTTAATAACGGATAGATTCTTAAAATCGAGAAAATTTTATAAAGAAATTCTGGAATTAAAAATAGTCAGAGAATCGGTAAAAGAGGAATTTGTTCAATTTCAAATGGAGAATTGTTTTCTTGCAATTTATGGAAGAAAAGAGATGGAAAGGTTAGTCGGCAAAAAATATTTTGGAAAAAAACCTACTGCTGTTTATTCATTCGCAGAAGTTGAAGATGTAGACAAAGAATATAACCAGCTAAAACAAAAGGGTGTGACGTTTATCAAAAAACCCGTAACCCAACCCTGGGGTCAAAGAACTGCATATTTTTTTGACCCAGATGGAAATATTTGGGAGATACAAAAGTGGACCAGATAATATTGCTATAATATCTTTCATGAAAAGTGATAGAGCTCTTAATTTCAAGGGCACCCATAAGGAAATTGGAGAACAGGTCGGATTACTTTATAAAAAATGGGGATCAATAGGGATTCAAATACCTTCTTTTTCTGATAAATATTATCCAGAATTTCTTGATTTTTTAGATGGAGTGGCAAAGGCTAAAAGAATAGAAAAAGATAAAATGTATAAATTCGGTTTGACAATTTTTTTAGGTACTATAAAAAAAATCGTTGAAAGAAACTGCTCTTGTTTCGTTGTTAAAAATAACAACGGAGTTTTAATTGGTAGAAATTATGATTGGTTTGAATCTTCGGAAAAAAACTCAAAACTTATAACTTATGAATTTACTGACAAATCGAGTTTAAATATAAAGGGTACATCTGACATGGGAACATTTAAAAGAGGATTTCCAGCAAATAAATCAGAGTTTGCGTTGGTTCTCGAAGATGGCTGGAACGAGAAAGGTTTTTTTATAGAATTGAATGGAGCTCCAGGAAATAAAGTCACTGTTGGTTTAAGCCCGGTTCACCTAATCCAACTGATAGCGGAAAAATGTCAGACGATTGATCAAGCGCAAAAAATGATTGAGGAAATTCCCTCAACCAACTCTCAAATATTTACTTTAGCTGATAAGGAAGGGAATATGGCTGTGGTTGAAAAATCTCTGGATAAAGGACTTAAGGTAAGAAGAAGCAAAAACTTTATTATCGCTACAAATCATTATCTTCACCCCGATTTGATCTCTCTTAATGCCCAGATGTTTAAAAAAGTTCCGTTTCATTCTTCTTTTGCCAGATATCATTATTTAGAAGCAAATTTATTAAATAAATGGAGTAAGTTAAACTTTCAAGATACAATTACTTTACTAAAAAAACCACCCACTTTACAAAATTGGAGGGGGATAAGAATGGGGGACACGATAACTGACTGGATACTTTCATTGAATTTAGTAGACGGAAAATATTGCATAAATTTTGCTCCTTTGCTATCTGGCGGAGTTAATATCTTCAATTAACTAATATAAATTCCATTTGCAGAAAGAGGGGATTGGGGGTAAAATAGGGATATTAATAATTTTTGCTTGGATAAGGAACCTAATTTGAAATTTTTAATTTTCAATTTTTAATGAATTTCCAAAGATTTAATTTTACAATTTTAAATTTGATACACAGGTGGCATTTCATTTTTTTACGTAACTCCTTTTAGTAGGAAATTCCTTTATCTAAGCTTCTCTAAATAATATGGTTGATTTAAAAAGTCTTATACGATCGATCTTGCGTGAAGAACTTCAACAGGTGCAAAAAGAAGTAAAAAAAGAAGACTCTTCAAGTTCGGTGCAGCAGGCAAAAGAAATCGTGCTTAAAGCCAATGAAGAAGCCTTAAGGATTAAACAGGAGGCAGAGCAAGAAGCAAGAAAAACTATGGCGGAAAGCCTTGAAATTGAAAAGCGGCTCGTTAGAAAAGAGCAACAACTTGAAGAAAGAGAGTCTTCTTTGAATCGTGAGAAAGTTTATATCGATAAAGATAAACAAAAAGTAGCGGAGCTACAAAAAGATTTGGAAGAAAAAAAAGAAACAATTTTACAAAAGCTAGAGAAAATTGCACAACTTAGCAAAGATCAGGCAAAGAATCTGCTATTACAAGGATGGGAAGAAAAATTAAGAGCAGATATTGCAAAAAGAGCAAAGCAGGCAGAAGAAGAGATCAAGCAGAACATAGATGAGAAAGCAAAAGGTCTTCTGGCAGATGCGATGAGATACGGAGCGACCGACTATGTTTCGGAATTCACTCTATCAGTTATCAATCTTCCGAACGAAGAGTTTAAAGGAAGAATAATTGGGAAGGATGGAAGAAATATCAGAGCTTTTGAGCTGGCAACCGGAGTTGATGTTGATCTGGAAGAAGAGGGTGTAATAAGAATTTCATCTTTTGACGCAATCAAAAGAGAGATTGCCAGAATTTCCTTAGAAAGGTTGATCAAAGACGGTAGAATTCAACCGGAAAGGATTGAAGAGATTGTTAAAAAAGTTAAGGAAGAGATTGATAAAGTAATCTATAGGGCAGGTGAAGAGCTTACACATAAAGTAGGAGTTTTTAATCTCCCTTCAGAGATAGTCAGACTTTTAGGAAAATTTAAATACAGATATTCCTATGGTCAAAACATGATTCTTCACACACTAGAGGAAACTAGAATAGGTGTTGCTTTAGCTTACGAACTGAAGGCAGATGTTAATACCGTCAAACTTGGTTGCCTTCTTCACGATATTGGTAAAGTAGTGACTGACAAAGAAGGATCCCACGTTGAGCTGGGTGTCGATCTTCTCAAAAAATATCGGTTCCCTCAAAAAATAGTTGATTGTGTGGCTGCTCATCATGAGGATATTCCATTTCCGTCGGTTGAAGCGATGATAGTCTATATTTCAGATGCTGTTTCTGGAGGCAGGCCAGGCGCAAGACATGAGGACTTTCAGGAATACTTAAAACGGATAAAAACAATAGAAGATGTTGCAAAAACTAAAAAAGGAGTAAAGGAAGCTTATGCTCTTCAAGCGGGAAGAGAGTTAAGAGTGGTTGTTAAGCCTGAGGAAATAACTGATGATGAAGCAACAGTGCTTGCCTCTAAACTTAAAGAAGAGCTGGAGAAAAAATTTGATGTTTTTCCTGGACAGATAAAGATAACTGTTATCAGAGAATATAGAGCCGAAAGTACCACAAAGATTTAATCTATTTTTTCTATAAATTCTGCAAGATATACTACATTTGTATTGTGGTAGTGCTATAGAAATGATCCAGATTGTTACAATAAGATGTTTTAATATAGATTGACAAGAGGCCAAAAAGTGACTAATCTATTAACGATTAGTTGTTCGAATGATCCGTTAAAAATTAGTCAATAGATTGGAGGTGGATACAACATGACAAAAGCAGATTTAGTAGCACAGGTTGCTAAAAAAGCAGGTCTAACAGCCAAAGCAGCCAAAGATGCAGTCAATACAGTATTTAATAGCCTTTCAGATACTCTTAAAAGAGGAGAAAAGGTAGTGGTTACTGGTTTTGGTACATTTATGGTAAGGCGAAGAGCAGCGAGAAAAGGTAGAAATCCACAGACAGGTGCTGAGATTCAAATTCCAGCAACCAAAACACCAGGCTTCACAGCTGGTAAAAGTCTTAAAAGAATGGTCAAATAATTTTTTTAAACAATTTTTCCGCCCGCATGTTTGGGGCGGAATTGTTTTTATTTTAAAATTTAGTATAATATTGTCATGATCAAAAGAATTGTTATTTTTATTTCTTTGTTTGTTTTCTTTCTTCTGATTCCGCCAGTTTTTTATATTCTGAACTCACAATCGATAACGATTAATCAGGATAAAGTGGTTTATAATCTTCCCTATCCCGGTATTTTGCCAGACAATCCTTTATATTTCATAAAAGAGATTCGAGATAAGATTTTAGAACTTGTAACTAGAGATAATCTTAAAAAAGCAGAGTTATATCTTTTATTTTCTGATAAAAAGGTAGCCATGGCAGAGTCTTTGGCTCAAAAAGGAAAAGATAAACAAGCGCTCTCGATATTTTATGAAGGAGAACAGTATTCCCAAAAGATTCCCAAGCTCATCGACACTTCAAAAAAGCAAGGAGTTGGGCCGTCAACTGATTTCGTTCAGAGGATTAAGTTAAGTAATGCGAAACATCAAGAAGTGGCAGAAACCTTTTTAAAAGACCTGCCTCAAGGTCAGAGCGAGATGATAAATCAGATTCTAGACTTGAATAAGCAGATAAAAGTAGAAATAGATAAACTATAATAATCCAAAAACTACTCCAAGCAAAAGAAAATTCTGTTCCAGAGTAAGCCAATAATGATCAAAAAATCCTGTAATTAAGATTACTAAAAAAATATAAGCGTAGTTTTTGATGAATCTTCTTAAGTCCTTTACAAACAAGAAAAATATCAGAGCTCCAATGATAAATCCGGTTTCAACCAAGATAAGTAAGAAGACATTGTGGACTGGTTGATTTAGAAGGTCGGGAAACTCTGTAGGTATTTTATTTTGAATCACTAGATAACTTCCTATACCTACTCCTGTGAAGGGATATTTTTCTATTATTGACAAAGCATTTTTGTTAAGTTCGTATCTTTTCTGTAAGCTCAAAGGATCAGCCTTTGCCTGGAAAAAAATTAAAGACAGAACTATTAGAATGATAAGTCTTGAAAAAAAACAGAGCAAACAATTTTTTTTGATAGAAGAGTTCCAGAGAAAAACAAGATTTAGCAACAGAAAAGTAAAAATGGCTAGTTTAGAGAAAGACAAGAAAATCAACAAACTAGAAAATAAAAGTAAAGAATTTCTAATTAATACAAACGGCCTGATTTTTTTATTTGTTATAGTAAAGAAATATAGAAGAAGGTAAAAACCAGCCAGAGAATTAGGGTGTGAAAATGTGGCATAAGGTCTCAAAATCTCGACTCCATAATAAGATGCTTTTGCAATTCCCGGAGTTGACAAGGAAAAAAATCTTTCTCCAAAAAAATAAAAAATTCCTTGGATTGAATGTTTAAAGTTAAACTGCAGCATTGCCAGAAGAAATTCGAAGCAGGCTCCAAGTAAAAAAGCCAGCAATATTTTTTTAATTGGCAAACTGTTTTTTTTGAATATAACAAATACAATCAATAGTTCGACAATCTTAATGTAGCGATAAAGCGAGATAATTGGGGATTTAGATAGTAAAAGGCTAAACAATAATAAAAACAACAATATTAGGATTTTTTTTTGTCTAAAAAAGTTAAAGATAAGTTCAAGATTTAAAATAGAAAGGAGAAAAACGATAATATCTGTAACATATACTGTTGGAGCAAGATAGTCTACTCTAATACCTGAAAGGTAGGAAAAGGGAAGAAAGAAGTGTTTACCAAGTTGAGTGGGGAGGAGAAGGATAAAAATAAACAAAAGAACACTGTTTAATTGTTCAATTGTTCTATTGTTAAAAAAGTGTGGGTTGAGATTCTTGTTGTTTTTCTTCAACTTCTTTTTTTTCATCTTTAAAAATTTTTACAATCCCAAAGACTCCATCATATCCAGGGTCAACATATACTTTTCTATCCCTGACGATTTTTATAGCTTCAGCTAATTGTTTACCTGCTGATTCTTCGATCTCATCATAGGTTTTTCTTAACAATATTTCAAATTCGGAAGCAAACTCAGAGGTAAGTCTCTCATATTCACGGACTGCTTTTATTTGTGATCCTGTCACCTCTGTCAGAATTTCAAGAAGAGGGACAAGCGAGACAAAGGGTTTTCTTTTTTTATCCTTATCGTAAACAAAAGTTAATCCGACGCCATTTTTTACCAGAAGAAGATCGTCTTTCGATAATGTTTTATACGAAAGATCATTGACTCTGTTTTCTACCCCTATCGTCAGTGGTCGCTTGCAGACTGGGCAGGTTATTCCTTTTTCTTTTACCTGTTGAGGATTATATTTTATATTGCAGGTTCTGTGGCCCGACCAATGATATTTACCTTCCTCTGGAAAAAATTCAATAGTGTAAGCGATTTTTAGCTTACCAGTTGGGTTTTGTTTGATAGCATCCGTTATATCTTTATAAGTGAAATTAATTGTTTCATTGTTGGATTGTTTCATTGCTGATACAAACACTGTTGCTTCGCGGCCGAGCTTTGGACCGGAGTGAGCGTCGGAAAAAGAAACGATTGATCGATTCTCAAGTTCCTTTATCTGCCAATTCATTATAGGGTCTGAGCTCAAGCCGGTCTCAATTGCATAGATATTATCCGACAACTCACCAAAACATTCTTCAATAGAATCAAAACCTGATTTTGACCCGAATATCGAGAACCATGGGGTCCACGCGTGAGCTGGGATGAAAAATACATTTTCATCTATATTTAAAACCATCTCTAAAAGATCTTTTGATGATATTCCAACAATTGGTCTTCCGTCTGCCATTAAGTTTGCGCCGCGGCGTTGCAGTTCTTTGATGATTTTTTCACAGGTTTCAATTGAAGGAGAGAAGATAAGGTTGTGGACTCTTCTTTGTTTACCTCCCTGCATATAGATGCTGGAGATTTCAGTCGATAAAAGGAATTTTGCATTATTGTGAGTGAATATACCTGAAGAAGTTTCTTTCAGTTTTGTTTTAATTTCCCTAAACCATAAAGGATGTGTCCAGTCGCCAGTTGCAACCAAACCGACTCCTTTTTTCAAAGCCCAACTTGCGATTTCATTTAAGTCCATCCTAAGTGAGACGGCTCTTGAATATTTTGAATGAAGCTGCAGGTCGGCAATGATTTGCATGAAGTAAATTGTATCATTTCCTTCAGTCATTCCGAGCGAAGTGAAACGAAGTCGAGGAATCTTTTTGACAAATAAATGTGATTGTGCGATTATGGAATCATGGATGAGCAAAGTTTACAGTCTCCTCAAGCGGAAGTTTCTTCAGAGACGCCACCAAAGAAATCAACTCTTCCTCCAATTTTATTGGGAATACTTTTGTTAACAATTGTAGGGGTTGGGAGTTTTTATTTCGGAAAAAGACAGGTTAATACACAACCGGTTACAAGTACTTCTCCAACAATTACTCAAAACCTACTACCTACACCATTTCCAACATTATCTATTGAAATCGCTGAAGGTAGAACGAACCAATTAAAAACATTAATAAATAAGACAGATAATTTTTCAGTTACCTTTCCTGCTGATTGGAAAGTGGAAATGAATTGCGAAGGAAAAGCAGGACCATCTTATGTATGTTTTAAAAGCCCAGATTTTAAAGAAAGTCAAGCAGGATTTATTATGGGAAATCCAATTAGTGGTGGAGCAATTTTGCTTACAGTACATGCAGAAAATACAATGAATGTAAATCCACTTTGTGATTCTAATATTAAGGGTTTCCAGTTTCCTTGTACAGAAGTGTTGATAGGAAATATAAAAGCTTGGAGAAGTGTAATTCCTAAATCAACATCTCAAGTACCAACATATCCAAATGTAGAAAATACAATCGTACTATCCTTTGTTGCAAAAGGTAAACGTTTCATCTGGACAGGTTATTATAATGATCAATCAAAAAATAATATTCAACAAACTTTTGACCAAATCCTCTCCACTTTTAAATTCTTATAAATAGTAGCGGTTAGTGAGCGTTAAATTTTTTTAAAATCACTATCAAAAGAAAATATTTTATCTTTGTCTGATGTATAAAAAAGATAAAGATCGGTAAAATCAACATTTCCCTTCTGCATTGTTTCAAATATCTTAAAAATAATGTCTTTTTCAATTTCTGCAATCTTAATATTTTTTAAAGCAAAAAGTTTGATAAGTTTTGGGATGTAACTTGGTCTTTTTAGCTCATAATAATTTTCTAATATCCAGATAATTTCATTAATAACCAATATTGAAACAAAACCTTTAATCTTTTGATTTTCTATGTCACTAAATAGTTTCTTGGCTTTTTCAAATTGGCGGGGGACGTCTCTTATCAAATAACGGATAAAAACGTTGGTATCGATGATAAATTCTTTCATAAACTTTTGACCAGTTTTTTAGCTGTCTTTCGTTTTGTTTCTTTAAGAATCACCTTAAAAGAATTATTTTTTTTATTTTTGCTTACCAAATTAGTGAGGCTCCCAGCGGTTTCTTCAACGATAGAAGAAGTTAAAGGTTTTAAAATTAGTTCTCGTTTTTTGTATTCTATAAGGAGTTTTCTATTAGGTGTCAGACCAAAATAGGTAAGAGCCTCTTTAGGTATGGTTACCTGATTTTTAGATGATAAAGTAACAATTTTCATATAACTTTACTTATAACACATGGCTTTACTTTTGTCAAGTGGTAAAGAAAAATATAAGTTGCCAGAATAACAATTGTTTTTTTGACAATTAGGATAAACTGTGCGATTATAAAATCATGGATGAGCAAAGTTTCCAGACTCCTCAAGTAGAAGTTTCTTCAGAGAATCCGCCAAAGAAATCAGCTCTTCTTCCAATTTTAATAGGAGTACTGTTCCTAACAGTAGTTAGTGTTAGTGCATTTTTTCTGGTAAAAAATCAGACAAATCAGTCGACAGTTCCTGTTCCAACAGTTGTTCCATCTTTTACATCAATTCTAACTTCACCTGTTCAAGATGAAACGGTTAACACTGAGGGAACTCGAAGTGCAAATTGGAAAACGTATACGAATAAAGAACTTAGTATTGAATTCAAATATCCACAAAACTGGAATGAGGTTTCTAGTTGCAAGTTTGGAAGTATTTGCTTTTCAAGCGAAGATTTTGAAGAAACAATAAACGAATATGGAGAAGGTGGTGGATTTTATATAACTAGCAGGGGCAGCTTATTCTCTGTTTCAACAACACTCAAAACCGCAACAATGAAATTAGATGATTTTTGTCACCCTGGTGGGCCATTAATAATAACTTCGTGTGTAGACACAAAACTTAGTGATATAGATGCAAAAAAAAGAACTGAAGTTTTACAAAACAATGTTGAGTATGCAACAGTCATAGGAGCTTTAACAAACAAGTTTTTGATTATGATAGGTCAATACTACAAAGCCCCAAAAGACAAAATCTTACTCGACCAAATCCTCTCCACTTTCAAATTTTTAGATCAAACAACTTATACTGCTTGTGGATGTGGTTGTTGCTTTGGAGTTACGCCGATAAAACAATGTCTCTATCATTCCAAAGGGGATCTTATAGAAAAGATAATCAAAGAAGATTCTATAATAAAACAGAGCTCGCAATGTTCGGTTATGGGATGCAGTAGAGGGACAGAATATTATTATTGTGACTAAATTTTTATCTCCTTAACTCTTTCTTCGATAAGCTTAACAAGCTATAAAGAAGGTAGAAGAAAATAATTATGTTTGTTAACGTAAGTATTTTTATCAATATCAGATTATCAATGAATGGATAGAAATATTTTCCAAAAGGTACAGCCCAGCTGTGATATAGGTTTAAGAAACCTATCAGAGACAGTATAAGATACCATTTCATCAGAGACTTATCTTTTATGGAAGCTAATAAAAGAAAAGGTAAAATCAAAATGAAATATCTCTCATGCATTTTTGTTAAGAAGAGAAAAGTCGCAAAAGCTGTAAGATAAGAAGCATTAAAAAGAGAAAACAGCTGATCCTTTGATTTTCTTGAGTGATAAATTATGAAAATAAAAAAAAGTCCGACGATCGCATAGGACCAGATTCTATAAGGAATACCAAATATAAAAAGAGTAGTGTCTTTAATCCCTCCAATACCTGTCACCAACACCCAAAAATTAAAAGCACCGTTTGTGACATAAGGTAAACTTTGAGCGGCGAGAATTTTGTAGTTATAAATAAAATAAGGATAGGTAATATCAAAGGGATTTTTCATAAAAGGTAGAAATGAAAACCAAAAAAGAATGTTGCAGATAAAAATTAAGGCAAGAGTTTTGACAGTACCTGCTTTTCTGGTTAGAAAAAATAAATAAACCGGTAAATAGACTAAAGCTGTTGGTTTCACAAGGATTGCTAAAAGAAAAGATAGGCCGCTAAATAGGGCATATCTTGTAAAAAAAAGAAGATAAACAGATAAAACTACAAAAAAGATCGGAATCATATCGATCTGACCCCAATAGGCACTGTTATAAAAGATTGCAGGATTAAAAAGAAATAATGCGATTGCGAAATACTTTATTTTTCGATCGTGAGGAGCTAATTTTTGAGCGATTAAATAAATAAATATAGCAACTCCCAGATCAGCCAGGATAGAAGGAGTTTTAAAAAGTCCTGCCAAAAACTCCCTTTTTTCAAGAAAAAGAATAACTCTACCCGGGACTAGATGTAGATGAAAATGTAAAAAGGAAAATAAATTAAAAATAATAGTATTTAGGCTATAGATGAGATAAAAGATAAAAATAATCAATGGTGGGTAGTTAGGAAATCTTATTGCAAATATTTGAGATGAAGGAATATCATAAAACGCCAAGGGACCTCTGGTAAATAAATCTTTTCCCCAGACCATGTGATTGTTGACATCCCAGCTATAGTCTAAAAAAACCAATCCTAGGCGAAGAAGCAAACCTAAAATAAGTAAAATAAGCAAGGGTCTTTTTTTTAAATATTTAATCATCAAAATATAGATATTCTTCGAGCGAACAAGGTGAGTCGAGAAGATATAAAATAGTAGTTCTCGACTGGCTCGAATGATAAAACATAATTAACAATATAATAATGTAGTATATTATAATTAATGGATCCGCAAAATATTCCTCCTCAACCTCAACCTGAAGAATCAATCCCTTCCCGCCCTATTCCATCTTTTACTCTACCATTAATATTCGGAATTTTAACAGTCCTAATAATTGTTGGAGTTGGTGGATATTATTTGGGAAAAAGACAAGTAAATCAACCGCCAACAACTTATATTACTCCAACATCTGCAGTTATTTTATCTCCAAACCCAATTCCGACTATTATTCAAGACGAAACGGTTTACACTGAGGGAACTCGAAGTGCAAATTGGAAATCTTATTCTGGTCAAGGTATAAGCTTTAAGTATCCTAATAATTTGGTAGAGCAACCTTATAAAACGTATGGAGGAGGGAATATTCCCGAAGAGCACTTTATTGATAATCAAAGCAAAGAAGTTTTATGGTTTCGTATCCAAGATAATATTAATCCGCCAAATGGTCAACAACCATATACTGATCTTGATGACCTTTGTCGTAAACAAGATCTAAAAAATCAGCAATGTCTAATGAAAAAAATCATGATTGATAATCTTCCGGCTCTAGATACTGGAAATGGAGTTCTCTTTTTAAGTACTGGCGGATCTAAATTTTATGATTTACAACTCGATGGACCAAATCTTGCCAATAACCAAACAATTATAAAACAAATCCTCTCCACTTTTAAATTTTTAGATCAGGCGCCGACGGGAACAGCTTATAAATGTCCGGAGACAGATTATGTTGACTGTATGCCTGTGGTAGGGGATGGTATAAAATTTGAATGCACTCAACAATACTTAAACTGGGCTAAGCAAAACTGTCCCAACTTCAAAGGAGCAGCTTATTAGGATATAATAAAAATTATGAGTGAGATATTTTCGGTTGCCATAAGATCAATCCTCGTCTATCTGTTTGTCATCTTTGCAATTCGCTTGTTTGGTAAAAAAGAACTTTCCCAGTTATCTATTGTTGACCTGGTCTTTATTCTTCTCATCAGCAACTCGGTGCAAAATGCCATGGTGGGGAATAATGCAACTCTTTTAGGCGGGTTGACCGCTGCTACTTCGTTATTCATTGTCAACTGGTTTCTTAAAAATCTTATCTACAAATCCAAAAGTATAAGCCAAACTATCCAAGGTCATCCTTTGATGTTGGTTTATCAGGGAAGGGTAGTTCAACACAACTTGGAAATTGCAAAAATTTCCCATGACGAGCTTGAAGCGGCAATTAGAGAACATGGAGTTGAGGATATTTCACAGGTTGATCTGGCCGTATTGGAGGTTGACGGAAACATCAGCGTGCTTTCCCAAAATTTTAAAAAAAGAACTAAAAAAAGAAGAGTCCATAAATCATTGAGCTTTAGCAATTAAATGGTGGACATGTTTGAAAATACTTGGAACGAGTTTGTTGATTATCTTTGGAAATGGTATCCTAATGCATCTAAAATCAATTTAGACAGTCTGCTTAATCTAAATAGCCAACCTACCTTTTAAACTCATTAGCCACATGTTGACATTGGAATCGTGGTTAACCTATAAAAATATTTGACAATTCTTCGTTAAACTTAAAATATATGGACAATAGTAATCCAAATAACACTGTTGGTCGACCACCAGCAGACGCCGACGATGGACTTGAAGAAGTTTTTACGAAAATCCAACCCTATTTACAATTAGGATACAGTTTCCATAAAAGCTGTCTCTTTGCCCAAATCCCTTACACGACTTACAAGAAATATTACGATGAAAACTTGAATTTTCGTAACAAAATTGAACGTGAACGATCACAAGTGAACCTTACCGCACGACGGAATATTGTCGATAAAATAAATGCTGGTGACACAAAACTTTCTCTCCGTTGGCTTGAATCGTTTGAAAAAGATGATTTTGGTGTCGCAATTAAAAACTCTAAAGTAGAATTGTCCCAGGTGAAATATGTTCCTCCTACATGGTTTACTGAAGGTGAATAATAAGTGTTAACGCATTAACACTTTTAGAAGTTGTTTTCATTAATGCATTAATGGTTCTGACTTATATTTCTACTTCCCTTTCCTTTATATCTCTAAAAAGAGAAGGGTGATATAATCAGTGCCAGTGGAAATAAACGAAAAAACATCACAGTTAGACAAAAGGGTTTACAATCTCGCCTTGGCGTATTTACGTCAATTCAGCGAGTTGGGCGTCACCGAGGCTTTAATAAAAAAATATCTTAATTATTCGTCCATAGGGTCACGTCCAAATACGATTCCTGAAATATTTTACCGTCTACTTGAATCAGCCCAAAATGCCAATATGAAGGCTGGAGTCATCGGAAAAGCTGTTGGAGGCGTTAGGGTATTAGGAGGGGTGACAAACAATTTTGACCCTTCAGAAATCCTGCTTAAATATGAAGGAAAACCAGATATCCTTCTGGAGGACATTATAAGTAAACTGAAACCAAAAGGGTCAATAAGAAAAACGAACAGAAGCATCTGGCCAAAATACTGTCAGACGATCATTGCTTCAGCCAAGTTTCTTAGTCAGTTTTCTTCGATAGAAAAGTTTTATCAATGGGTAGACTTGTTGGAATCGAATAATCTGTCAAGACCCGCTTTGCCTTTGATAATCAGCCGTGAGATTCCAGGTTTCGGCTTTGCCCTCGCCTGTGATTTCCTGAAGGAACTCGGATACGTCAATTTCGGAAAGCCTGACGTCCATATCAAGGACATTTTCAAAGGAATCGGGTTTTCGCCCGACAACGCCACCGACTATGAAGTATTCAAAGTCATAATACGTATAGCCACCAATGTCGGCGTTTCGCCCTATAACGTGGATAAACTATTCTGGCTGATCGGTAGTGGGTATTTCTACGACGACTTGAATATCGGGAAAAACGGTAGGGTCAGGGAGATTGACAAAAAAGAATTCATTTCACTCTGTAAAAATAAACTCAATCTTTAATAAGATTTACCAGATATTTTTTCTTCCAACCTTATAGTTCACATAATGTTGACGTGCTATAATTAAATCAGATCAGGCCTAAACTCAATTTAAATTGGGCATGGCAAATTAAGACCTTGTGGACAGTAAGCTCTCTCCAGAGCGTCCACAAGGCTGTTATCTCGAAAGAGGTGGCAGGTGGTCGCAAGACCATCGCTGGGGAGGGCTTTTTTTGTTATATCAAGTAAATTAACGACTATGTTGTCAAAAAAGGCGATAGATGAATTTAAGGCGATCTATAAAAAAGAGTTCGGTCAAGAGATAAGCGATGCTGAAGCCCAGGAAAAAGGTATGAAATTGCTTAGATTTTTCAAAATTATTTATAAACCGATTCCAAAAAAAATAAAAGGAGGTGAAAATATATGACAAACTTATCTGTTGCGTTTTTCCTCATTTCCATAGTTCTTTTTACTGTAGGGCTGATCAACCCGAAATGGGTTCCGTTGTTTACCAAAGAACAAAAGACCAGAAAACGGTCAGCGACACTTTACGGATTGGCAATCGTAGTTTTCTTTATTCTTATTGCAATAACAGCACCTAAAACTCCACCTGTGACCAAAAATACTCCTGTAGTATCGCCAACAATAGAGATAAAGAAAACAGACTTAGCCAAACCGTCAAATAACCCGACTCCAACGTCAACCGACCCGTGCCATGAATACCAAGGGACGGATCAGTGGCAAAGCTGTAATAAACTCAATTACGCCTTGAAACACGGACAGGAACCAGCGTTAAACGCAACGGTCAGGTTCGGTTCAACCTATCTCTCCATTACAAACAACGACAATATTGAATGGGATGCGTGTAACGCTTACATTCCCAACGAAACCGATCCAAACGCATACGTAAATGACACGGGTATTGTAGTTAGTCCTCACCAGACGGGAACTATCGCCTGGTCAGATTTGACGTTAAACGATGGAACAAGGTTCGACTATTACTCGACCAAACCAGAAAGTGTTGAAATAGACTGTTCGGTAGGTGCTAACCATGATAGTCACCACAGCTTGTTTTATCCGCAGTAACCATTGAGTTATGAGAAAAAAGAAAAATATCGAAGTTGTTTACGAATATATTGGGGATAAATCACCTGAAGCCAAAAAAGAGGCGGAAAGGCGACTTGTTGAAGCGTATAACCTGTTATTCACGGAGATCACCAAAAAGTATGGAAAACAATTGGTTAACGCCAAAACTAAAACAGGAAGTAAGAAAAGTGTTTGAGCCAAGGTATAATAGGAAATTAACGGATAAGGAAGTTTTTGAGATTGCGGACAACTTATCGGAAGTTGTTGAAATAATCGTGAAATACCAGTGGAGGAAAAAATATGAAAAAACTTTTTCTCGATCCAAAAAAAATGTCACCTCAACAGATGACCAAAGAGATAATGAGACTGATTCCGAAAAACAAACGGCATAAAAAAACTCTCACGTCACAAGAATAATCTGTTAGTCGCCAATATTCGACAAAAGATATATAATAGAGCAATGAGACGGGTAGTTTTTCTTATTATTACTTCTTTTTTTCTTTTTACATTCATTTCTTCTGTAAATGCTCAATCTGGTTGCTGTTCTCATCACGGAGGGGTTAATGGTTGCAATTGTGGAGACGGAACACCTTTATCTTCTACCTGCATTAAATATTATCCTCAATGTCAATCTGGAGGTTCACAAACCAACACCCAGCAAAATACCTCATCCCCAACGAATACTCCTTATATCCCTAATCCAACGGTTTCTTCTAATTCAAATCAAGCTCCAGTTTTTTATCCAACAGATACGCCTTATCCCACGAACACTCCTTTTCCAACTAACACATTAATTCCAACGAAAGTTCCAACCCCTAAACCTACCGTTACGTCAAAACCAACCTCCACTCCTAAACCAACTTCACCGATAATAAAAAGTAAAAAAAGCACCTCACCAAGTTTTTGGCAATGGTTACTTGGTTTATTTTCTTGGGGACAAAAAAAGCAGTCTAATCCTGTGACACTTACTCCCAACCCTACTATTACCGTTATTCCAACCGCAACTTATATCCCAATCACAAATCAGCGAACAAAAACGTCTGGATGTGTCATAGTTGGAGCGTTTCCAGATAAGAATTGCACGCCTGGTGCAGTATTCCCCAATGTAACAAAAGATGAGATTTGCACTCCAGGTTATAGCAAAACTGTCAGGAATGTGCCCGAATCAGAAAAAGAACAGGTTTATCAGGAATATGGGATAACAAGTCATTATTCTGGACAATATGAGGTTGACCATGATATTCCACTTGAGCTTGGAGGATCAAATGATGTTTCCAATCTTTGGACTGAACCCGCCAATCCTACTCCAGGGTTTCATGAAAAAGATAAAGTGGAAAATTATCTTCATGAGGAGGTCTGCAACGGAACGATAACCCTTCAACAAGCCCAACAGGAGATTGTCTCAAACTGGTTACAGGTGTATCAGCAAATTAATCACTAATTATGACTTTTCGACAGAGAGTATATAGCAGATTTAGACGGGAAACAAAAAGAAACGACTATTTTGGTTATCCCAGAAAAAAAACTCCAAACCGACTTCAAAATAATAAGAATAATGGGTGTTTGATTTCATTGATAACCTGGTCATTAGCGATACCAGTAATCCCGATTGTTTTTGTTGTGACTTTCGTAAAAGTTTTAATTACAAATTTAATAAAGAAATGGATCAAGAAATAAAAGTAAAAGTAGATGAATCATTTGCGAACAGTTTACTTAATCAATTTACACTACTGTGGATCACTCCTGAAATTCAAAAGAGAAAAGATGAAGGTAAACTACCTCAAAATTTCATATTAGAAAAAGCTCAAGTTCTTTTTTGCTTAGGCAGTTCTCCCATAATTCGATTGAATGAAGAAGTAAAGGTAAAAATTCTGGTAAAAGTAAACAGAAACATTAAAAAGGGTGAATTAGTCTATGCAAAAGATATAAGTGATGTTGCAGAAATAAAGAACGTAGATGAAGAACAAGAATTTGCTTTCCTTATTCTTGTTAAGATTGCAGGAAAAGTATTTATGGCTTTTAATTTTAAACATGATATTTCACAG
This sequence comes from Candidatus Roizmanbacteria bacterium, assembly GCA_963845895.1. Lineage (GTDB taxonomy): Bacteria > Patescibacteriota > Microgenomatia > UBA1406 > GWC2-37-13 > CAWJTN01. Next base: position 509,552 of record CAWJTN010000001.1, on the reverse strand, counting down.
TCAAAGGGTTATTTAGATATTGGAATATCTTTCCTCGATTCAGCACGAGGGGAACTTACAAAAAACAATATGCGTCAAATGGTCGAATTACTTTTTATTTCTGCTGAAAATCTTGTTAAGGCAAGAATTTATTTGTTTCCCGATCAAAGAATCCGAAACGTGAAAAGACATGGAAGAACACAGCAATTAGTCAATTTTTATGCTAAAACTGGTAAAGTAATCAAAACTGACCAAAAGGATGCTTTCAACCGATTAATTAAACTAAGAGACCCTGCAAGATATGATTTGCAATTTTCTCTTGATCAGGGGGAGGCTCAAAATTTATTGTCGAGTATTGACAATTTATCTAAGGAAATTTCAGAAATTCTTACCTCTTAATTATTTTTATTCACGAGGTTTAATTGTTTTTCTGTAAAAAACGCAATTCTTGTTTTATCAATCTCTTTCCATTCATTTTTAACAAGTTTATAAAGACTAAATCGTAAATAATGTTTCAAACATTTACTACAATATTTTAGCACGATAGTAGACCTTAAAATAAGTCCTTTCTCCGCTTTTTTTGCTCCAGAAACCGCATGTTTATCAATCGCTTCTTGGAGTTTGTTGTTTTTTAGCATATCTACTATTTCTACAAAATGTTTTGTTATTGTGTCGGAGTCAGAAAAGTAGCTGTTTTGAGATTTCTTTGAAGAATAATATCTTAAACAATTATCACAATATATTTCTGAACTTAAATATCCGTAAATTGAGGCTCCACCCACAAAGAAACCCAGAATCTGCAATATGCCGACTATGTAACCGAACGATCCTAATTGAAAATTTCCACCACAATTTACGTAATGGACACACACGTTCATCGACATGTGGCTAAGACTCAAATCTAAGAACTGGAAAAAGGATATATAGTTACTGATGTATTTACCATTAATGCTGTAGCTCATGTAATTCAAAAAATAAATAAGGAAGAAAGTAACTGTTGATATTGCCAGCATGTTAATTAATATAAGTTTTGTAGGTTTGTGATTGAACAATTTTGATCCTAAATAGTATCCACTTGCGGCAACGTAACCAGACCCAATCGCTCCGATGGGAATAACAAACCACCACATATAGCTATAAAAAGCGAAATTAAATTTTTGCTCCACAACGACTAAAATAATTGCTGTTAATAAACTGGTAACTCCTGCAATCGCAGTGACCAGTAAATCTTGTATGAATTTTTTCATAAGTTGGCGTTCTTTTTAATTAATAATTTTTTATAGAACACATAAAATAAAATTCCAAATATAATTCCTCCAAGATGTGCTTGATATGCTATTTCGGACTTTTGGATTAGCATTAAAGATATCATTTGAGAAATGATCCAAGACCCAATAAAAATCCAGGCAGGAACATAAATAAATCTTATAATCCAGAATATCAACCAGAATGAAAATATTTTAGATTTAGGAAAGAAAAAAAGATAAGCAACAATTAAACCAGAAATCGCTCCTGACGCTCCTATTACTGGAAGATTTGAATTGGCAAATAGATAATAAAATAAGAAACCAGTTACACCAGACTGAAAATATAACACCAAAAAAGCTATTTTCCCAACCTTTATTTCGACTGGAGCACCAAACACATAAAGATAAAGCATATTAAAAAAAATGTGGAAGATGTTTGCGTGAAGAAATAATGAGACTATAGAAGTCACGATGAAAGATTGCAGGTTTGTAAAAGGATTCAATGAATAACCACTTTTTATTAAAAGTTGGGCAAAAAAATCACCTGGTAGGAATGTTGAAAATAAAAAAACAATTACATTTATGATAATTAGAATCGCCGTTACAGGGGTAATTATTTTATGTTTAACATCGCTCGAAATTGGTAACATTTACGTTTAGTATAGGACAGCATTGATTTTTAATCAATAATTTTGTTTTTAATTAAGTTCAATGTTATCACCAACCTTTTATTGAAGCGATATCTACCCAATTACATCATATCCCTGTGCTTTTAACAATTTTATACCTATAGTTTTCATTCCATAAGGAATTTTTACTTCACCTACATATTTAGTTGGAAAATCTGGAACTATCCCAACTTTTGGAATTGGTATGTTTTCTTCTTTCTTCGGTAAAAAAAATTTGATCAATTCTTTAGGTTCATATTCAAGTTTTGTTAGTAGCTTTTTTTTGTCATCAAATACTTCAGCATATATTGTCGGAGTAAATCCCTTTCGAAATAAATAAACGAGATTTTGAAATATACTGATAATTTGGTATTTAGCTTGTTCGGTTATTCTGACATTTATAATTTCATAACGTTCTCCATTACCGAAAAGCAGTTCACCTCCAATTGTCTCCGATTTCGACATAAAACCAATAGAAAGATCGACACGTTGTCTATTTTGAGTAACTATAAATTTATCAATATTCATGCTCCTTTCTTCCGCAAAAGATTCTATGGCAGATTTAATTTCACTTATTTTAAGTGGACGATGCACCTGTAATTCTTTCCTGAAATTCGGATTATTATTTAGAAAAATATATAGACCATTTCTTAAAACCCAGATACTTTTCCGACATGTAGAGATTATCATATCCAGTTGCCCATAGGTTAATTCTCTTTTTTCTGAACCAACAGGTTTACCAGTTTTAGGATTTATTACGTGCATAAGAATAGTATTGTTATCTGTCAACTCATAACTATCATGACCTTCTCCAGCATTTCGTAATTCATTATCAAACCCTTTCATTAACTCTTTTATATCTCCTTTAGGTAAAACAATTTTGACTTCTTTTAACTTAAAATATTTTGTTGAAGCGGAGATTTTTACGTAGGTATCAGGAGTAGAGCCTTCATTTTTCGACTTTAATATTTTACAAACAAAAAAATAAGGGACTGTTCCCCACAATCTTAATTCTGTTTCAAAATAAATCTTATAGTGCCTAACCGCACTTGTAAATTTTTCTTCCACGGTTTTTGCTTCATAGAAGGCTTTTTCTGAACTGTGCGTTCTTATCTGGGCATCGTGTGTGTCATCAAGTAAATAAGATACCAATTCTGAAAATGCCTTTTTTTCTTTGATATATAGCTGTTCACACATCCACTCTACAAAAAGCATGTTTTTAACATCTTCTTTCTTTACATTTAATCTCCAAGCATGCCATCCCTGATTTATAAAATAAGCCAACTCTTGACCAGATGGCTCTCTTTTAAGATATGGCTCAATATAATCGGAATAAAACTTCCATTTTATCGCCATGGAAGGTTGTGCTGTCTTTACTGCATCATCGTAATTCATAATTGTTTTGTATCAAATACAAAGCTCCAAATGTTTAGTGATATCTTTGATTGATAACCCTGTATCTTTGTGCAGTTTTTCAATCCTCAATCTCCCCACACCTTCATACGGTGACAGTGAATCTGACCAATTAAGGATATGATATAGGGTTTTCCCAATTTCAAAGTCTTTGTAGGGTATTCTATGAAGATTTTCAGACATTTGTCGCATTAACCTATCCAAAGCAGATAGAGTCTTGAAAATCCGTGCAGGAATTGATCGCCAACCTAATTTTTTTACAGCTCGATATCTCATTCCTCCTGTAATAATCATACCTGTCTCATCAATCTCAACGGAGTTGATGAGTTCTCCGAGACTTTTTATGGAAAGAGTCAATGAGTCCAGATATTTTTTGTCTATAACCGTTCTCGGGTGATTAGGGTCAAGTTTTATCAAATCAATTGCCACTTCGTAGACGTGAATTGTTTGTTCTTTTTTTATATCAATTGCTAATTTTTTCAGTTCTTCAACCGTGACCACTTCAGGTTCTTTACTACTGACATTTCCTAAAACTTCTAACGCTTCAGGGATACTCACTTCTCCTAATTTCACTTTTTCAAATATTTTAGGATCGGTTTCTTTAATCTTCTTAGCGTCAGAAACATACCTTCCACTTACCCCCACGATTTTACCTGCCTGATCCCGTGATTGATGAGGGTCAGGAATTTTTGCCTTCCCTTTGGTTTCTCCGCCAGCCTTCATTCTCTTTTTTGCTTCAGCCTCAAGGAGAAGAAGGAAATCAACTGCGACTGAAGCCTTCTGCGAGGCAGATAGATGCCGACGTTTAACATTGAGGGAGATGATGTATGAGAGCGGGTCACTTCCCTTATATTCAGTTGTTTCTGGGATTATATTTAACTCACGGCAAACCCGATAACGGTTTCTCCCATCTAATATCTTTCCTTCGTGAATGATAATTGGCTGTTTAAGACCATGTTCCTGCATGTCTTTTTTCAACTCGTTAAATTCCTCACCGCTCATTTCAGGGAGAATTTGAGATAAAGGATGTTCTTCAAAGGTTTTCATGATCACATGTTACAACGATCCGTATTCAATTTCAATTGATATTGACAAAAAGTTTACATAAGTGTAAACTTTAATCATGACTCAAACTGATGAGTATTCAGAATTTTATAAAATCTTTAACCCTCCCGATGAAATTTGGGACTCTCTCGGTAAGTATCTACTGGATGACAAGGCTCAAGATTTTTTGAAAAAAAAACGTTACAACATGAAGGAGATAAAAGACCAAACGACTTCAAGAATAGTTAATTTTTGGGTCGAAAAGGGTCTTATTGATCGTGAAATAGAAAACGACTGGTTAAAACTTTCGATAGTTGATTTAGCTTGGGTTAATATTATTATTAAATTACGTTATTTCGGCGTCTCTCTTGAAAAGATAAAAACAATTAAAAAATATTTATACTTCTTCCACCCATCCAAAACAATAGAGACACATTTGTTTGAACTTTTTATCTTATTTGCAATTCAAAAACAACCTGTTGGCGTTGCTGTTCTTGAGAAAGGTGAAGCTTTTTTATGTTGTGAATATAATTTCCAATGGGCAAAAAAAAAGCAGTGGACAATCCCTTCCTACCTGTATATAAGCCTTAATGAGGTTGTGCAGTTAATATTCCGAAACAAAAACCTGAAGCCGATATACGATATTGAGGGAGTTAATTTGTCGGGAGAAGAAATGGAACTGTTACTGAATATTCGGGGAGGAACTTTTCAGGAAGTTAAAGTAAGGTTAAAAAACGGAAGTATTGTTTTATTTGAAGGAAAACAGAAAATTGAGGCTACAACAAGAATTATAGAAATATTAAAGTCGTCAGATTATCAAGACATACAGTTAACTGCGGTTAATGGAAAAGTTGTTAATATTGTAAGAACGGAAAAAAAGAAGTTTTAATAAAATGGAACAAATCCATACAGATTACAAACATACTTCTGGTTACTGCACAAAGCTAAACCGTGAACATTGGTTTAGCTTATGTTATCAGTCGAAAAATGCAGGAAAATTTTGAAAAATAAAAAATTGTCCGATGATGAAATAAAAAAGATTCGGGATTTTTTATACGCATTGTCAGAAAATGTGATTCGCTTACAAATTTCAAGACAAAAAAAATAATATGTTAAAAGCACTGATTTATTGTAGAGTCAGTTCAGAGCGTCAGAAAAAGGAAGGTAATGGTTTAGAATCTCAAGAAAAAAGATGCAGAGACTACTCAAAAGGTAAAGGTTACAAAATAGAAAAAATCTTTCTTGACGAAGGCATTTCTGGTGGGTTAGGTTTGTTTGAGCGACCAGCGATGAAAAACCTTATTGCTTATCTTGACAAGCATCCTGCGGACGATTTTGTCATCATTTTTGACGACCTTTCTCGCTTCGCAAGAGATGTTAAAGTTCACATTCAAATGAAAGCTGAATTTATTGGTCGGGGGGTTAAATTGGAATGTCTGAATTTTAACTTTCAGGACAGTGAGGAAAGCGAGTTTGCGGAACTAATTATGGCGGCAAGCAATCAATATCAGAGAAAATCAAATCGCCGACAAGTTTGCCAAAAAATGTTGGCGAGACTTCAGGACGGATTTTGGTGTTTTTGCACACCGCCTGGACTGAAAAATATTGAACATCCCGTGTACAAAAAAATCCTGAATGGTCTAATTCAGCCTTATGCTGGTATTTTCAAACAAGCGATAGAAAAATATGCCAATGACGATTTAAATACTCTTGAGGAGGTAAAAGAGTTTATTGACAATCAATATAAAATTAATAAGGTCAACAAAGTGATTTCGCTTAATGGGGTGACTCGAATCCTAATAAATCCGCTCTACTGTGGATGGGTCAGTTATGAAAAATGGGGGGTAAACTTACAAAAGGCGAAACATGACGGCTTTATCGAGAAAGCTACTTTTGATATCGTCCAAGCGAAATTAGCGGGTAAGGCAAAACCGAGACTCCGAAAAGATTACAGACTTGATTTCCCTCTACGTGGCTGGGTTGTATGTCCTATTTGCGGAGAACCAATGACCGCAAGTTGGTCAAGGGGAAAATTAAGAAGGCATCCATATTATTTATGCAAAAATGAAAAATGCCCAATGGTTTGGAAAACCATTAAAAAAGACCGCATAGATCGGGATTTTGAATTACTTCTAGACGGAACCAAACCTACAAATGAACTTTTTGATCTCACCAAAATGATATTTACGGAGGTTTGGTAATCAAAGAAAAATGAATCCGTATTGATTGATGGGGCGAATGTAAAAAAAGGTGAAGAAATAGACGCAAAAATCAAGAATCTGACCGAAAGGATAAGTAAAACCACCAACGAAGCCCTTATAAAATTGTATGAGAATGAGATTGAAAAGCTCTTAAAAGAAAAGGGGGAACTGAAAATCGACGTAACACCTCAAAATTACAACAATCAAGAACTTGGAACCGCCTACGATAAAGTGATGCAGATACTCGAACATCCTATTGCAATCTGGAAAAGTGACAATATCGAGGAAAAAAGAACGGTTCTTTATATGTATTTTAATGGTGGTTTAGCTTATAATCGAGATTCTGGATTTGGAACACCTAAAACAGCGGTTGCTATCAATCTAATCCGCTCAATGCACGGCGACAAAAAACGTTTGGTGGAGATGCCGGGAGTTGAACCCGGGTCCGGAAAGGCCCTTCTAAAAACTTTTAGGTAGAGATAGAATGTTTTTCACTCATTCCCGACTAGAAAACAAACAAAACTGATCGGAAAGTCGGTTAAGGTTTGTCGATTTTTAGACCAACCGAAAACTTCTGAAAATCTTACCTTGATTGGTTTTCCCTTTTAAAGTTGAATCAAGGAAAACTTTAAAAAAGGATGCTTTAGTTATACGCCGGTACGGTTAAAAACCTTCCTGCGTAAAATGCACTATAAGCATCTGCTAATTTTTTTTCGTTAGCAGTTGATTTTTTCTATTTAACCGATAGATCGGCCCTACCCATTTTTAAAAGTGCATGCGTTCCGTCGATTCCTTTCATCCCCTCGTCGCTTCGCTCCTCGGGGTAAACCCCTTAGCTTTTCAAATATTCTTTTGCTTCTCTTTTCTCTCTCATTTTTATATCTCTTTGTTTTTCCAATCTCTTCTTTTCAGGGCTCTTTCTACCCTTAGCTAAAGCTATCTCAAGCTTGATTAAACCTGCCTTATTATAACAGGAAACAGGCACAATTGTCAAACCACTATGAGATGCTAATTTTGTTTTTAACCTAATGATCTCTTTCTTATGAACTAGCAATTTTCTAGTTCTTCTGGGGTCATAACCTTGAGGTCGAGCGTATTCGTAAATTGAAATTTCTGCGTTAACAAGATAAATCTCCGATCCTAAAATTTTTACAAAACTGTCCTCTAGCCTTATTCTTCCAGCTCTAACAGACTTTACTTCTGCTCCAGACAAAACAATTCCAGCTTCATACTTCTCAATTTCTTGATAATCCCTCCTGAATTTTCTATTAATGATTTTCATGAAATAGATTGTAGCAGATAATATGCTATTATGAAATTAAGGGAAGAGGGAGGTGAGTAAACAATGGAAGATTTTTCGAAACATATTAAAAAGCACACCCAAGCTATAACAACATTAATTTTGGTCGCCTTTCTCCTTTTGGCTGCAGGCGAATACTATCTTTATAGGCAGGTGACACATCTTAATCAAATGGTTTCAGAGGGTTTGTTCCAGATCAATACTAATCTTAATAAAAAGGAAATGAATACAACTATAAATGTTAGCCCAAGTCCTACAAAGGTGTTGCCAACAAAATAATGGAACAAGTTCCTTATCAATTTCTTTTTTTTATTATCTGTATTGGTGGAATCGCTTACCTTCTCCGCAATAATTTTCTGGGATTTGGAGGAAAAATCTTCGGAGTCTATCTTCCGAGACCGGTAATCATAACTGCACTTTGTATAATTTTAGGAGCTATTTTATGGATAGTGATTAATATGGTTTTATTTAGGTTTAGGTTAATAGGTAATAATGTGAATGCGGGCTTGGTCTAAAACGGCAGGAAATAAAAGTTGAGTCTTCATCTGAACTTTATAAAGTTTAACTCCATAACCTAAAGTAATCGGAGAGGATGGAAGATAATATTGGGTAGTGCCACTGGGAAAATCTACTTCGGAGTTCGAGACCCATGCCTGGTTGCTATCATTAAAAAGTCTTACATAAATAATTTGGTTGTTATTCGGTGATCGAGCCGAAACATCAAATGTCACTTTTTTAATTTTTCCGTATTTTGAACTATCTATCACAGCTTCAGCTCCGGTAATATCTGTCCAGTCACCAGAGTTGGTTGTCCCCGCCCCTAAAGGTATAAAAAACTCTGTTGCTCGAGTTGCCTCTTGTGAGGAAGCTACATTTTCTGCATATGTTTTAATCATTTCCCCCATCTCGTTTATATTCGTTGTGCATCCTGGTGAACAAGATTGATTATTTGATTGAGTTGAAGATGGAGGAGGAGATATGTTTTTTTCTTGTTTAGTAAATGTTGACTGGAAAACAGTTTTGTAGTTTAAACCTACATAAATATTCAATATCAAAAGATTTAAGATCATCAAAGAAATGACTGTAAGAAAGATTTTATGATGTAACCAGTGTATCGGCGGATCCATATCAAAATTTTACCTCTTATATCAGCTTAGCACTTTTATAATGGTTTCATGTATTGTCAGCTATCGGATTTTCGACTATTTTACTATCTTCAACTATCCAAGGAGGCGTCCACTTTCTTTCTTCATAAAAATTCTTACATGAATCTACAATCATCTTCTTTAACTTTAAGGCAAAATCTTCTTTTATCCGAAGCCTCACCTGGTTATGTATAGCAAGCAGTGGTCTTTGTTTTGTTGTAACTGTATAAGGTAATTTTGGTATCGACTCTTTATCATTAGTAGCATATTTGTCACCGGCCAAAGTTAATCTTCCTCTTCTTAAAAAAGTATCAATTACCCAAGCCACATGAGGATCATCATAAGTAGAAATAATCTTATTAATCACGTCTTTAACTTGAGGATTATCAACACTGCTTTCCTCTTCAGCAACATCAGCGATAAAATCCAAAAGATCTATGGCCTTTTTTTCTACCTCTGTCAGTGATGCTTTTTTATTAAAAATGATATCCGGAATAGCTAAGACAGGATCGGTCGGGTAACCATCCTCAAGTTTTGTAAAGATGATATCGTCACAAAGTAACTCTCCTATTCCGCCTTTTTCATCATGGATTTTCTTAATGTATTTTGTAGCCGCTTCAACAGCTTGGAGTCTGTCTACGGATAAAAGTTCATCGGCACCTTTGATAAGCTTTGCTCGATAGATATTTCGCAGTGTTCTACCCTCTTCGATAAAATTATTTACAAAAGCAATGCCAATAAGTTTACCATTTTTATCATAATAAGGTTTATATCTATCATTTAATCCCAGTCTTTCTATGTTTGCCAGTATTTCTTGAATCGGGCCTCTGGAGCGTTTTGGACCAGTAGTTAAAAGATGTAAAAAATATTCTGGCTTCTTTGCTAAAAGTGTTAAGGGGTCTTTTATTATGTGGTCCTCTTGTGAACGGACAATATAGCGATCGGCAATCCGATCGATAAAAGGCATAGGTCCGGTGTAGTCTACATACCACTGTCCAGATTTGTCCTTTCTTGCTGTAGCTCCATAGAGAGCAGAGATACTTTCATAACCGAGTTTTCCTTCTGTAGGATATCTTGAAGGGCTAACTAAAGGTCTAATAGCATTTTTAGCCCAATTTATCGGTCCACCTTCAATTTGTCTATCTACATCTTCTGGAGCCATCTAACGAATTTTACCAGAATTGAAAGAAATTTATTTTATTGTGGTTGGATTATTGATTGTTTTTGAAATTTACTTAGACAATTTGTGTAGAGTTGGGTTTGAGTCCAACCACAGCTACCGTTTGCTTGCCTTTCACATTTCGAATATTGAAAGCAGGAGTATTCGTCTCGATAGATACAGGTGCTAACAATTTTTCCTGCCATTGATGCTTCTAAACACAACTCACCGCTACAGCCACCCTTCACACAGTCGCCCTGAACAGTTGTGGTTGGTGTTGGTTTACTAGTCGGACAGGGAGCAAAGTCGCAGTTTGGCGGGACTCTTCCAACATAAGAACCATCAGGACAGCTTTTAGCTTCTAAAGTACAGGCTTTTTCTTCGGGATTTATAATAGGAATAGAAGGTAGATTAAGATCATTAGAAACTCTTCCTAAGTAAAAAGCCCCAATCAACCCTAAAACAAACAAAAGAAAAATTCCTCCCAAAAGTACGAGTTTTTTCATCGTTTCTTAAAGTAATTATAATATTTATACGACTTTATCTCATTATAGTAAAATTAGTGTGTCTAATGGGAGGAGGTGATCGATATGAATTCAAAAATGCGAGTGATTTTAGCCGTTGTATTATTGGTCGGACTCTTGGGTGGATATGTAATCGCTAGACAAAAATATAGACCAATGATGTTAGCTAAAGACAAAATGATTTTAGATAGGGATTCCGAAATCAAAAGATTAAATCAACAGTGCCAGGTTTTAGGACTGAAAGGGGTGATGATGAAGGACGACAAAATGTATACCGTTTGGACGACAGGGGAAAATAAGTTGATGACTCAAGACATGATGGCACCTGATAATGTAACTAAATTAATGATGGATGGAAAAATAGTGAAATCAGATGGTACAGTTGTAACACTTACGAACGGTGAAATTTATACTTTTGATGGAAAGGTGACAATGGAGAAGTAGAAAGTAACCGCCAATTTTCAATTTCATAATGAGCAAGATAAGAGTTAATTGCTATTTCGTTGATGGTATATTTATTTTTAATTTTTAGACTATTGATAATATTTATCCTTTCTGACGTAGAAAGGTTTTTGTAAATTAAACTCATGTGGGGTTTGAGTTCATAATCATTGTAGATAATTAATTTTTTTCTTAAATTCTGGTAAATCCTTTCTAAGTATTTATTCATTTTGATCTCAATAAAAACCGTTTTCCAAAAATTCTCACTCTGGTTCAGTTTATCAACCTCAATAGTAAAAGGTTTTACACTTCTTATACTTTCAACGACAATCTTTTTAGCTTTTTCTGGATCCAACTGAAGTTTACCGCCATAAATTGTTAGATGAGGAATAAAAACAGGAGCGCCATGTTTGTAGCTTAGGTCTTTGATGATTTTAGACAAATATTCATTATCCTTTTTTGCAGGTAAAAGCCAGATGGAGAATATTTGTTTCATGTTGCTATTATAACTAACTGTTCTCTTTTGCTTCTAGTTTATTCATCTGAATTACACTTGGTATAAAAAATATTATCCTTCTGACGAGTTAATCCAATTATTATATAAGCTTTTCGTCAAGCATCTTTTTAACCCAAGGAGCGAGGTTGATAGTAGTTAGCAGATTGGAGTTAGGGGTTAGAAAATGGTTTCTGCTTATTATTTTAAAACCATATGCAAAGTTCAAGTCGGGGGAGAGGAGGGTGTTTAGCTCCACCTTGTAAATATGATCAATCTCGTGTTCGGAATATTCGCTTTTTGGGTCTTTAGCTTTGTAGTAAATTTTTTTCAAAAATCTCGGTTCGGATTTTAAATCTTTTTTTCCAAGATTCCATTCACGCTTGAGTCCTTCATAAATTGCGTCGCCATCGCTCTGTAGAGTTCCATTTTTATAGATTTGGTGTGAAGAAAATGAGAGATCAAAAACTTTATCGAAAACAGGATGTTTTCGATGTTGAAACACGAACTGGTTTTTATAAATTAAGATACAGGTGTAACCTCTATGCAAAATACCTTCTTTATGCGCCTCCCACTTGTCAACTCTTCCTAGTATATCGTCGTCCTTATCAACTTTTGCAATCAACTGTTTTTGTTTATAGTAGTCCATTTCTTTAAGAAGATATTATAGATTATGAGAAAGTAAATAACCATTATAAGAAACACTTCGAGAAACTCGCGAAGTGAAATAATTAGGGTTGTAAACATGAACTAATACTGTTTTTGTAATAGTTATGATTATACACTATTTGGTAGAATACATTTTATGTATGAACAATAGAATTAGTGAGTTGAGAAAAAAATTAAAATCTCTCAATCTGGATGCATTTATTATTTCTAATTATTACAACATTTTATATCTGACGGGTTTTAAGACATTGACAACTGATGAAAGAGAGGCTTTTGTGTTAGTAACTAATAAAAATATTTATTTATTCACTGATGCGCGTTATTTAGAAAAAAATAGTTCGCGTGTTATGAGTTACGAGTTGAAATTACTTGAACCAGAAAAAGGACTAATTTTCCATCTGCAAGAAATAATAAGAGAAGAGGGAATAAAAGAACTTGGGTTTGAAGCAGAAGATATTAAATATAATGAATTTAATTCCTTAAAACAAAAGCTAGTTAAAACAGATTTAGTTCCGACAGCCAAGCTGGTTATTGACATTAGAAAAATTAAGGACGAAAAAGAAATAGAAAAAATCAAAAAAGCTTGTGAGATTGGAGAAAGATGCTTGCAGCAAATTTCTGGTTTAATTAATGAAGGAGTTAGTGAAAAAGAGGTAGCTTTTAAAATAGAGTTTTGGTTAAAAGAAAAGCATTTCGATATTGCATTCGACCCAATTGTCGCAGTAGATGCAAACTCCGCCATACCCCACTACAATACGAAAACAGGTGAAGGAAGAGTAAAAAAAGGTTCTATTGTTCTTCTAGATTTTGGAGCGAAGTATAAAGATTATTTATCCGATATAAGTCGTATATTTTTTTATGGTAAACCAAACAGTGAAATTATTAATATATACAATATATTACTTGATGCCCAAGAAAAAACACTACAATCTGTTGGAAATTTTAGCAATCTGAGAGATATAGACTTGTTTTGCAGAAAGTTGATAAATGATAAAAAGTTACCTAATTATTCTCATTCGACAGGACATGGAGTAGGACTAGAAGTACATGAGTACCCAAAGGTCTCACTAAATTCTCAAGATAATAAAAAAGAAAACCAGGTTTTTACGATAGAACCAGGGGTTTATCTTGAAGGAAAATTTGGGATGAGGATAGAGGATACAGTAGTTATAAAAAAAGGCGTAGCTGAAAGTCTTACAAAATTTACTAAAAAAGCTTTTTTTATCAAATCCTAAATTCGAATTCCGGAATTCTAAACAATTTTAAAATAATAAATTTAAACGTTCTAAACTTTTTTTTCATTAGAATTTTGATCATTTGAATTTATTTCGGATTTCGGATTTTGTGCTTCGGGTTTTGATTCATTTTCCATTTTCATTTCTTTTTCTTTTGTTTCTTCTTTTGGTCTTGCTACTTCCACAAATTCTTCTTTTTTAACTTCTACCTGTTGAGCAATTATTTTCTCTTTTTCTATTTCTTCCTTTACTTCTTTAGCGGCCTCCAGTTTTGCCTTCAAATAAACCATCATCTCATCTCCTTTAAGATTGTTTATTAGAAATATAGGTAAAATATAACCAAGACTATCTAAACCCTCTTGTCTTAATTCATTTGACGAAGATAATAATTTATTTACTGTATTTGTTATAAAGAGTATATCTTTATTTACCCAGTCTTGTCTAGATTTTATTTCTTCGGATACTGGTACTTCACCTTTGTCATACTGCGCTTTCCACATTTTCTTTACCTGTTCATAATCTTCCAAAGAGACGGTAGGAGGTATAGATATCGTTTCCTCAATATGTTTCTCCGGTTCGGCTATTATTGGTAGTTGATTAATTACAATTTTCTCTACTTCTTCGACGTCCATATTTTCCGATTTAGCAACTTCCTCTGCAATTTGTTTATTTTCTTTTATAGCTTTTGAGAAGATCTGGATTATGATAACAACTGATTTTTTTTCTAGGCCCGTTTCTTGAATAATTTTTGGAATAATATCTTGCGTTGACTTATCAATATTGCCTATCAGTGAAGTGATGACTGACGTAATTTGTGATTGAGAAAAATGAGCTTTTTCCGCTACTTCATTAATTATTGAAGTATTATTTGAAGCGGAGTGCAGATAGTTGGATGTGATTGACTGGACTTTACTTTGAGGCATCTTTACCTTTATTGAAACGATATGGGTAACAGGAACTGTTTGTGGAATCGATTTCAAAAATTCGTCACGTCGTTGCAGTTGCTCTATTTTAGAGGTTGAGATAGATGATAAAACTTGCTTAGCATGTTGATCTTCCTTAATGGCTCTACTAAAAAGTTCGCTTCTTATATTCATATATTTCTGTCTCTCTGTAGGAGTCTCTGCCCTTGTTGGATTTTGTAGATAATTTAGATTTTTATTAACGGTTTCCTTTGTTTGCTTATCTGTTTCAAAACGGGCAATGTCAGTCAGTCGAGAAACAGATAGATTTAAAGAACGGGTAATTTCATTTGTCTCAGCTCTTTTTATCTGTTCGACCGTCTCAAGTCTTACTTTGATAGGAATCTCGACTTCTTTAGGCATCTTTATAGCTGTTCCTGTGGCCGTAGGTGTTGGTGCAGGAGCAGGAGGTTGAGGGGAAGGTCCACCACGTGTTTGGTCATACATTGACAAGAGAATATTTTTCATTGCATAAATTCCGTCGCAGCAATAGTCTCTGAATATTCTTAAAAGCCACCAGGGGAAAAACGTGACGGCCCAGAGCATAATTAAAGCTATGATATATTCAGCGAAAGTATCTGCATAGTTGGAAGAGTTAAGAAGTCCAAGTGTTTGTGCCGGGCCTCCATACAAAATATTGATGCTTGTTGGATAGATAAATCCTTGTAGGTTGCCTGCCCTGGAGAAATCAAAGTTAAAAGGAATATGGCTGGGCGAGTTCCAGATTTGTGCCAAGCCTCCCAAAAATAATGCAAATAGCGGCCCATAAAAAACCCATTGGAAAAAAACGCCGATCCAGATCCAGCCGATATTCCTAATTAAAACAAATGGCATAAGGAGTGCTAGAAATGGAGAAACAAAAAGAAGAAGCCAAAGAATAATTTTTCTCAAAATCAACATAATGCCAATCAAATAATATGTCATGTTGGTTATATTGATCATGAATTTTGAAGTTTTTACCGAATCCAGGAGGCCAACGTTTATATTGCTACATCCTTGAAAGGTTTGATAGGCGGTCTCACTGTCTTTTATTACGCTCCCACCGGAACCAGATACAAAGAAAATATTAAAGAGATCTTTAACACCAAGTTTCTCAATAAAAAATAACATTAAGGTATCAGACAGTTGAATGATGAGAAGCACAATCGTGGCAGAGAAGGTGACATATAAAAATAGTAATCCGATTTTTATGATCAATGGCCAGACCTCAATTTTTAGATTGAAGTTAGCTCTTTGGCCGATTATAATGCCCAACCCAAAGATAGCTGCAACAATCAACAAGAAAAAATAAGTCAAATTTTTTGCAAATGACCAGACAGATAAAATTACAGGATGATTGTCTATGGAGCGATGGGTTAGGGACCAATATAGGAACTGTCTAGATCTTTCTCCTGCTTTGCCAAGGGCTGTAATTTCCTCATCGTTTACCCATAAATTTTGAGATTTGTCCGCCGTCCATGCATTATAGTCAGCTGCACACGTATAAGTCGCTCCAGTCACCAAAGGACACCAAGACCCTGGATTAGTACTTGACTTCAAACATGGTTCTGGCGTAGGTGAAACGTCTGCAAATACCTGGCTGGACAAAACAATTCCATAGAGAAAAAGTCCGACTAAAAAGAGAAAAATAAATACTTTTTTTTTCATAATGACTTCTTATTGACAAGTGCAAAAATGCGGTCTACTATAAAAATATGGCAAAGAAATTTTTTGCTTTGTTTTTTATCCTTATTTTTTCCTTCTTATTTATTTCTAACAGATTTACTTCACGCGTTCAAGGACAAACAGACACACCTACTCCAACATCAACATCTGGAATACCGATTCTTCCTCAACAAAAATGGCGGTGCTTAAAGGTAACTCAAAATGGAGGAAAAACAAAATTGCCACCTAAAGAAGTCGATCTTACCATATCAGGGAGCGGTTTCCCTACTAATTACGATATTTATATCGTTCTCTGCAAAATTACCCAGCAAACCCATGGAGGTCCACAAAAATATAGGTGCACAACGGGCAACGCAGAATACGATAGGCTTCTGTTTGGGGCTAATCTTACCGGATCAATTAGCCCCCTTACTATACAGGTTCCAAAGGGAGCCACAACCAATAAAAAGCAACAAACGGCTGATGGTAATTTAAATGTGACGGTGCATATGAACAATCCAGAAGGCCATAGAAATTACTCATTCTATGGAGTTACAATAAATGAAGTTACCACAACAGAACCAACCTTAGCTAGTGGAAGTAGCGCTAGCACGCTTCAATATGGTACCTTTCAGATGGGCCAAGGAGTAAGCCAAGATCCACAAAAATGTGTAAGCATTCGCTGGGATCCTTATGGAAGAGTCTTTGATAGCAAAAGCTTGGAACCGATGGAAAAAGTACGTGTGACTTTGCTCGATCAAAATAAACAACAGGTTTTTGTTCCTGGACTATACAATCCGCAAACAACAGAGAGAGACGGCTTGTTTAACTTTCAACTTGGAGCAGGAACATATTATTTGCAACCCAGACCTCCTGTCGGCTATACTTTTACTCCCAACCCACAACTTCATCCTAATTATGCGAAGGCTTATTCCGATCTCTATAAACCTGATGATCCTATCACGGAAGCTGCGGATGAGACATCGCATCGGGATATTCCCCTTGATCCTGGATCAAACCCACCTTTTCATTCTGCTCCTAAAATCATGGATTATGAAGTCACCAATCTTGGAGCTCAAACGAAATATGAAGGTTTCGTATCTCATCCTTTATCAATTGTCATTCTTGTTGGGAAAAAAACAAAGAAAGAATATGCAAGAGTAACCTCGGATGAATTCGGAGCATGGGAGATGGTTGTTGATAATAACAGCCTTCCTCAAAAGGAATCCCTCACACTCAAATCAATTAAAGTTGATATTACCACATTATCTTTCGTACCTTACAAAAGATTTACACTCTTAGGTCAGATTATGTCATTTATTTTCCAAAAAGTTTCCGCTCAAGACACCACGACGACAGCAACTACAGAGGAAGAATCGCCAACGGTCGAACCGATCTTTACCTATATCGAAGGATACGCATACGATAAAGCAGGAAAAGTGATCCCAAATGCGACGGTAAAAATTAAACTTGACATGTCTGATGGAGTCTATTATCAAACCACTACTGATGCCAATGGATTTTTTACAGTTGCCCCGGTAAATCTCCCTATGTTTACCTATTATCTGGAGTTTACACCGCCTAACTCAACAGCTCCTATTGTCATGACAACTTCAGAATTTGCACAGAAAAATGACAACTATCTCACAAAAAACAATATCAATCTTATCTCTGCCACAAAAAATGGTCAATCACTTATTCCCACCTTGGCAATCAGTCCCACTTCAACAGTTGTTCAAACGAACCTTCCTAATCCTGGAGGACCAGCACAGAGTTCTTATCCATTATTATTGACGGTTATCATACTAGTTTTTCTAGTAGTTGCCGCAGGTGGTATAATGATTTATATCAAGAAAAAAGAGTCACAATCTAATAATCTTCCCCAACAATAAAAGTCCACCGGCTCCTATTACCAAAATACTTCCTATTAGACTTGCATAATCCACAGGATGTGTGTCTCCTGTTTCTGGAAGCCCTGTTGGCTGTGGTGCACCTGTAACAGGAAGCCCTGTTGGCTGTGGTGCACCTGTAACATTGGGAGACGGAGTCGGAGTCGGCCCCCAAAGAGAACACAAGTCAGCAGCTCCAGGTGAACTGGCTGTAATTTTGAAGGTTAAATAAGCAAAGACATTATTACCTTGAAAACCTGAACTATTGGTGCCATTTACTAAAAGATTTTTATCTCCTTGGGGAGTAGCAGTAGCGGAAGTCATAGCTGCGCCAGGAGTAACGCTAAGAAATTGTAAAAATTGACTGTCAAAATTTACACCAATTTGTCCCGTTGTTACAGTTGAACCCTCTGTGTCAATATATATAGTAAATTGAGCATTGCCTCCTCTAGTTAGTGGGCCATCTGGAGCTATCAAATCGAAAGTAACGGCCAAAACCTTATTAAAGAAAAAAGGTACAAAAAGGAAAAGAATAAAAATAATTAAAATCTTCTTTAAAAACTGCATAATATACATCATAATACATTCCCGTTTTTTTTGTTAATATTATAAACTGTATGAAATTTTATGAAGATCACAAAAGATCGCTTATAAAAGCATTAACATTTAGATTGTTAATTTTAATTGCAGACTTTATCGTCCAGAAACTCCAACCCAAGTTTTACTTTTTGTGACCGCCGCAGGAGTTGGTAAAGGATTTTTTGGAGTTATAATTCTTTTTATTTTGACCTTGGTCTAATTACTTCAAACACTATGATTTCAATCTTTTCTGTTGTGGGATTTGCTAAAGCAAAGACAAACTCAAATATCTATGTTATTCTTGGTTTAATTACAGCTATATTTAGTTTCTTTTCAACCGCACCAGCGTTTTACCAGTAATTTTTGGAGGGTGATGTTATGAAAAATAATTTAAGACTAGTACAATTTGAAACATCTGATCATTTATTTCTTCCCGGTCTTCTATATGAGCCGGAGAAGAAAACTGATAAAGTGGCGATCTATCTTCACGGCAATGGTAGTTCCTCAATATTTTACGGCGCAAATGAGATGAACACTTTTGGAGAGATATTTAATGAAAAGGGGATTTCTTTTTTTCCTTTCAATAATCGCGGGGCTCATTGGATTAAAAAACTCAACTGTGGAGTGAATGACACAAAAGAAAGAATAAAGTATGGGATGGTCTACGAATTAATAAAAGAATGCATTCCTGACGTCAACGGTGCCATTAAATATTTACAAAGAATTGGTTACAAAAGATTTTACCTGATGGGAGTCTCGACCGGTGCAAACAAAATCGTTGTTTATAATTATTATCAGCCGAAAAATCCTGTTTCCAAATATATATTAATAAGCGGTGGGGATGATACAGGACTATATTTTGAGTACGAGTTCCAAAAAAATAAAAAAAAATTCTTTGAGGTTCTAAATAAATGTAAAAAAGAAATCAATGAAGGAAACGGAAGGAAATTAGTTCCTCAATATATTATTAGAGAACCACTGATCTCTTATCAATCACTTTATGATACTTTAAATCCAGACGGTGACTATAATATTTTCCCTTTTAATGAATATATGAATAATCTTAAATTTTCAAAATTACCTTTATTTCATGAATACAAAAAAATAAACAAACCTACCCTTGTTGTTTACGGAGAAAACGATGAGTATTGTTATGGAACTATAATAAAGTGTGTCGATATTTTAAAGAAGGAATGCCCTGATAAAAAATTGTTTACATTTAAAATTATAAGAGGAGCTGATCATGGTTATACAGGAAAGGAAAAAGAGCTAGCAGAAATAATTTCGAGTTGGTTAAGTTAATTATAGGAGTACAATCGATTAATCGATTGTACATTTCACCCAAAAACCTTTTTTCATCCAATCTATTTCTTTCTTGAGAAAATTTTTAAATTCGAGATTTATTTCAGACAGTATTTTTACCTTTCCGTCAATCAAAATTTTAGGATCGACAAATCTGGGCTTGCTTTTTATAAATATTGAGCCGTTTCTTTGAGTAATTTTTAGTTTTACAGGGTTTAAAAATATTTTAATCTCTTCATTTATTTTTTGATTCATTTTAAGTTTGTTTAAAACCGTTTCATCATTAGTAAATAAATCATTTTTTGATATAACTTTCTGTCTTAAAGCTTTTTTTAAAATTTGAGCAAACTTTATATAATAGTAGCCTTCTTCAGAACTATACCACGATATTTTATTTTGATAAAGATATTCTTTCGCAAACTTTAATGCATCTTTTTGATGATTAAAAACAAACTCTTCATTGTAAACTATCAGGTTTTTTATAAATTTATCACCATTTTTACCTAATCTAGCATTTCTATCTCTTAAAAAATAATCGATTCTATCTGCACAAAGGTCGGGAATATTTCTCTCAAGTAGTTTAAATTTTCTTATATCTAAAAAATCTTCAATGTCAAAACAGTTTGATTTTAAAATATAGAATATCTCTGTTTTCAAAACAGTATTTTTATAGTGTAGTTCGTGAAATTCGTGTTCATCGTTGGAGTAAACAAAATCCACAACATGAGAAAATGCAGTGTGAGAAATATCATGCAAAAGCCCAGCTATCTGTTCTTTCAAATCAGCATCATATTTTCTAAGAAGAATCATTACTCCCAATGAGTGTTCAAAGCGGGTAATATCTTTTTTAAAATCAACAATATATCCAGAAATTCCAGCCTGTTTTATTTTCTTTAATCTTTGAAGAGGTTTTGAGTTTATTAAATCAATTAAAATTTTTTCTTTTATCTCTACTTTTCCATAAACTCGGTCATAGATTATCATTTTGATATTATATATTTAACAATGAAAATAATTACACTATTTTTAACTTGCACTAATGATAAGGAAGCAGAAAAGATTTCTGATGTTTTATTAAACAAGAGACTAGTTGTTTGTATTAAGAAGATGGGTGTAAAATCCAGCTTTTTATTTAAAAAGAAAATCGATAAAGCCCAAGAAGTTTTACTTATTATGGATTCAGTTGAAGAAAAGTTTGAGCAGATTGAAAATGAAGTAAGAAAAATTCACAGCTATGAAACTTTTGTCTTAGTAGCAACTCCTGTAGTCAAATCTTCAAAAGGAGTTGAAGAGTGGATGAAAGAAGAAATTGGATAATTTATTTTACCTCAACCCCAACTGCCTCTTTGATATTTCTGAAACCGTCGGTTTTAAGTTTATCTATTAATTCAAGGTTTATTTGTGCAATAAGTTGGGGTCCTTCATAAATCATTCCCGTGATTAACTGCACCAGAGATGCTCCTAATTTTATTTTTTTATAAGCATCATCAGAGTTGAAGACTCCTCCGCAGCCGATGATTACAAATCTCTTTCCAAAATATTTATAAGCTAACCTGATTAACTCATTTGATCTTTTGAAAGTTGGTTTACCACTGAAATTACCGACTGTAAATTTTTTAACTTCGTCAGGATATAATAATTTATCTTTTCTATTCTTCTGAAGATTTCCCAAAATTACTCCTTGTATATTAAATTTAGAAATTACTTCAAGCATTTCCAAAGTTTCTTTATCACTTTTATCAATTGGCATTTTGATAAAAATAGGTTTTTTAATTTTTAATTTATCTACCGCAGTTAATAATTCTTCTAAATTTTTAGGTGGATAAAATGTTACATCACCGTAAAGATTTGGGCAGCTGATATTTAATTCGTAATATGAGTATTTTATATTAGAAGCTTGAAGTTTGATGAAAGAAGAGATAATATCTTTTATTGCTCTTTTTTGATTCTTTATCTCCATAGAATTAGTTTGACCAACGCTAATCCCTATAGGAATATCGAATTTTTTATTTCTCAATCTTTTTATAATCTCTTTTGCTCCTGGATTTTTAAAACCCTTGTTTACCATCAGAGATCTAGATTTTGGTAGTCTTCCAAGTCTTGGTTTATGATTTCCTTCATAAGCTTGATTAGTTATTGTCCCGATTGTTTCAAACCCAAATCCCAAAGATGGGAGAATCTGAGAAAGCTTTGCTTCGTAGTCAAAACCTGCCGCCAAACCTACTGGATTTTGAAAATTTATTCTTTCAATTTTTTGTTTTAATGAAGAGTCTTCATATTTAATCAGAAACTCAATTATTTTTTTGAGAAAGGGAATTAATCCTAAAATTTTTCCGATTGTAAGCATTGTTTCATGAATTATTTCTGGATCAATTAAAAATAAAATTGGCTTGATGATAAATCTATATTTAAGACTAAATAAATAGACAGCCAATTCTTTCCTTTCCTTTTTAAAAACAATAAGAACTAGGAAAAATAAAGTGAAACTGATCAGTGCGGAAAATGTGCAATACAGGCAGATACTTTTTATGACAATAAGCTGAAGATACATGAGATAAAGCGAAAAGATTGCTCCGCCGATCATTTCAAGGATAGAAAAATATTTAATTATTTTATTTTCGGTTACAACTATTAGAATTATGACAAGCGTAAGTAGACTGTAATGGATAAGACCAAGTAAAGCTAAAGGAACGTCAAACATTACTGCATATTTACTTTGCAAAACTCTTCCACAATCAACAAAAAGAATATTGGTTGAACAAGGGGGGATGAGATGAGCATAGTGTTCGTAGGTTAAATAACCAGCATCAATTATCCCAATGACTGCAAAAATTAAAAGAATTAAATAAATATTTTTTTTCATTAAATAATCAACTTAGAATTTTAATAATTTAGTCTATAATTATACATCTATGTACGAACATTATCTCGTGGTATATTGTCTTGGCGCTTTTATTCTTGATAATAAAAAACGACTTTTGATTGTTAGAAAATCAAAAGATGAACAGATTGATGCTGGACTGTGGGTAGTGCCGGGAGGAAAAGTTCATCCTGATGAAAATATCATTGATGCTTTAAAAAGAGAAGTAAAGGAGGAAGTTGGATTATTAGTAGTTAGTAGTAAGTGGATAGGTGAAGATGTTTTTAAAGTTGATGAAAAATATTTTCACGCAGCCCATTTTATCTGTAAAGTTAAATCAACTAAAAATATAAAACTTGAGAGAAAATTATTAGAATATAGATGGATAACGAAGAAAGAAGTAAAAAATTTTGAAATACCAAATAATATAAAAAAAGAGATTTTGAATATTTTTAATAATTTTATAAAATTATTTTTATGAAATTTATATTAAACAATGCAAGGAAATTTGGATGGAAAGGATTAAAAGGTTGGGCATATAATTCCAAAGAGGATTTTCAAAATGCATCAGCTGCTTATTTTGAAGTAAACGGCTCTCATGGAAAAGTAAAGACGACATTAAGCGATAGGATTTATTTTGTAATCGACGGAGAAGGAGAATTCATACTCAATGGTAAAAAAATACTAGTGGGAAAAACTGACGTTATAGTTATTCCAAAAAATACTCCCTATAACTATAAAGCTAAAAAAGGTGTATTGAAACTTTTTCTAGTGCATGTACCTGCATATGATCCAAAATTTGAAGTAAAGTTAAAGTAAGTTATTCACACTTGCTCCATAGCCCTCTCTTATTTTCATTCGCCTCACTTTGGGCTTGGAGAAATTGGGCGCTGAATTTGATATCGGGTGGAACAGTATCGATACGGGCATATCCTTCGCGAACCAAGAAGTCATTAACGAAAATAGCAGATGTCGTTGCTGGATTTTCCAAATAAACAAAACGCAAAAGTCTTTTGTATTTATCAGTTTCAGAAACATCTTTTTCAAGCCTAACCATTTTTCCTTCAACCAACTCTTTATTTTTTCTCATCGCTTCAACTGCAAAACATTCGGCCGGTTTTTTAGGGTCGTTAGGAAAATAAACTTCAGGAGTGTTCATGCCGATGTATCTCACCCTTTGACCAGTATCTATCTCGATTGTGTCTCCATCAAAAACTCTTGTGACTTTTGCAAATTGGCTGGTTCTAGTCGTTGGGGAAATTAAGTTTTTACTAATAATTATTTCTTGTTGTCTATTATTTGAGTAGTTAAATATAATGAAAAGATAAAACAAAACTGCGAGAATTAGACCGACTGTTTTTTTATTTAATCTAAACTTAGGCACAATTTTATTCTAACAAGATGTGCTAAAATATGCTATTCAGGGCGTAATTTTATTTAGGAATAGAACATTAAGTCGGGGTGTAGTTCAGATGGCCAGAACATCCGCTTTGGGAGCGGAAGGTCGTGAGTTCAAGTCTCACCACCCCGACTTAATGTTTACGGTTTATATTCTTCAGAGTCAAAAAACTAAAAGCTTTTATACTGGCTTCACTAGTGATTTACAAAGAAGGTTAAGATTTCACAATATGGGTTTAAGTACATGGACCAGACGTGGTATTCCTTGGAAATTAGTTTATAGTGAGAAATTTAATAGTAAAAAAGAAGCAATTAAAAGAGAAAATTTTTTAAAAAAACAAAAGAACAGAAACTTTTACGAAAAATTAATTTCAAGTTTATAATTTCAGATGGCCAGTCCCGAGTACTCGGGATGGGAGCGTGAGGTCGCGGGTTCAAGTCCCGCCTCTCCGACTATAATTTAAACCAACTCTGGAGTTTTTTTGGAACTTCAAAGTAGTATTTTGGTTTAATATTATTTGTTAATTTTTCCAGTTCTTCTGATGGAATCTCTAATTTCTTAATGAGTTCTCTTGCCTGATTTTTTGTCACCTTTGCTCCTTTTAAATCTTTGGCGGCATTAATTATTCCCTCGCGAATGGCATTTTTTACTTTAAAATTTTCATGTTCATAGAGCCATCTTCTAAAATAAATTTCAAAATCACCGGTTTCTAAAAGATTAAGAATCCGTTTGAATCGAATAATGGCAGAACTTGTTTTTGGTTCCGGATAAAAAGCCGACTTTGAAACCATTTGGATTACCTGTGCTTTAAAATAAGCTCCTAAAATAGCTTCTTTATTTATTTTACTAGCTAAAGACGCCGGAGCAAGCCAAATAAAATCTCCTTTATACCATTTTTCACTGGCGTAGTTATGAAGCATATTTTGTGCTTGGCTATAGGGAATATTCGATACAGATTTAGTTATTGGCATTATTTTATTTCTGAATTCCTGATCATTTAAAAGTTTATAAGCATTGCCGTAAATTATATTCACATTTGAGGGCAGCTTATTTAAATATGGTTTGAATCTTTCGTCGATTTCGATGGCGATTACTTCTTTCGCTTTTTTAGCTAGCTCATTTGTAATGAAACCAAGCCCTGGCCCGACTTCCAAAACTCTATCGTTAGAAACTATTTTTGCTGTCTCTATTATTTTGTCAATTACGGATTGATTGATAACAAAAGACTGATCTAAGGATATTTGGGGAGTATTGGCATCAATAAATTTCCTTACGGTTTTTAATAAATTCGATCCTGGCATAGAGTTTATTTTACTTTATGCTACACTAATAATTAAATGTACGTAGACCAATTTACCAATAACGGTAGATTTTTGATGCTCGCTTTAGATCATAGGGAGAGTTTAAAAAAGATTTTAAATCCGCTAAATCCTTTTTCAGTCACTGATGACCAAATTATTAATCTTAAATCACAAATAATAGACGTTCTAAAAGATCAATTTAGTGGAATACTAATAGATCCAGAATACGGTCTACCTGCCTATAAATCCTTCGACTTCGCTCAGGACAAGCCATATCTTTTATGTATAGAAAAAAGCGGTTATAGAGATTCTAGCGGAGAAAGATTGATAGAGATAGAGTATTCGGTCGACAAATTAAAAGAACTCGGAGCATCCGGCATAAAGCTTCTCATATATTTTAATCCTTACGACAGATCTTCAGAAGCACAGATGAAGACTGTAGAAAAGGTTCTAAATGAATGCCAATCAAAATCAATTCCATTTTTTTTAGAGATAGTAACTTATCATAACGACGATTCAATTCTTCAAAAAACAAATATAGTCATTGAGTCTGTGAGAAAATTCGTTGACAGTAAATTAATTCCTGATGTTTTTAAATTGGAGTACCCATGCGATGAGGAATCATGTAAAAAGATAACCTTTTTGGTCGGTAAGACTCCCTGGATTTTGCTTACAAGAGGTGAAAACTTTGAAATTTTCAAAGTTCAGTTAAAAAACGCTATGATTTCAGGAGCTAGTGGTTTTTTAGCAGGAAGAGCTCTATGGCAAGAGGTAGGTAAAATAAAAGAAGAAGCAGAAAGAATGAAGTTTTTGACAGAAATTGTCCCTTCAAGGTTTAGAGAAATTACGCAGATAGTGATGAAGAACTCATTCCTTGCATAATTTAATGTTAAATTTCAAATGTTAAATGTCAAATCTAAATCTTAAATCTAAAAACTCTAAGTTTATTTTGGTTTTACTATTTATAATCGTAGGGACTGTTTTAATTTATATTTTTAAAAATGCACAGTTAACTTCACAATATAAAGATTTTAAAATTATTAACTATCAACTACAGTCTAAAAATCCTTCGACTTCGCTCAGGACAAGCTACAAACTATTAGTGGCTGACACTCCTGATAAGTGGGAAAAAGGGTTAATGTTTTTTAGAAAACTGGATGGTGTGGACGGAATGATTTTTTTATTTCCTGACAAGCAATATAGAGAGTTTTGGAATAAAAATACTTTGATGAATTTAAATTTAATCTGGATCGATGGAAATCAAATCGTGGGGACAAGCGATTTACCATCGATTGAGAAAAGTAAAGACATAGTTGTTGTTTCGTCTCCCAGACCTGTTGATAAAGTTATAGAAATACCTAAATAACGTATAATCATTTTATGGAACAGGTGACTTCTCAAGGTCTCACTTCTCATGAAGCAAAATTGAGGCTAAAAAAATACGGTTTAAATGTTCTAGTGACTTCAAAAAAAAGAAGCGAAATTTTGAATTTATTAGCTAAGTTTGCTAACCCGTTAATTCTTATTTTGCTTTTTGCCTCTTTCTTATCGGCCGTGACAGGCGAAGTAGTCGATTTTCTCATCATATTTTCCATAATTGTTGTTAGTGTAATCATTGATTTCTACCGTGAATATCAATCGGAAAAAGCCGTAGAGGAATTGAAAAAAAAAGTGGCTATCAAAACAGAAGTATTAAGAGATGGAGAAAAAAAGGAGATTCTAGCTTCACATATTACGGTTGGCGACATCGTATTTTTATCAGCAGGGGACATGGTTTCTGCGGATATTAAAATCCTTTATTTTAAAGACCTGCACGTTGATGAGTCTTCTTTAACGGGTGAGTCTTTTCCTGTCGAGAAAAAAAACAATGACAGCCTTTTAATGGGAACTACCATTGTCAACGGAGAAGCAACTGGAGAAGTTTTAAAAATAGGAAAAGAAACAGAGTTTGGAAAAATAGCAGAAAAACTTTCTGTACAAAGACCAGAAACAGATTTTGAAAAAGGTATAAAAAATTTCGGAATTTTAGTCTTAAAAGTCACTTTAGTTTTGGTTTTCTTTATATTCTTAGCCAATGTTTTTTTTAAACATGAAATCTTCCAGTCTCTTCTTTTTGCTTTGGCTTTAGCTGTTGGTCTTACGCCTGAACTGTTACCCATGATTGTTACGGTAAATCTGGCAAAAGGAGCTTCAAGATTGGTATCCCAAGGAGTTATTGTAAAGCATCTGCCATCGATTCAAAATTTAGGCAGCATGGACATTTTATGCACTGATAAAACTGGAACTATCACGGAAAATAAAATAGAACTTGAGCGTTACGAAAATTTTCAAGAAAAAGAAGATCTGAAGGTTTTACATTTTGTATATCTTAATAGTTTTTTCCAGTCTAATCTAAAAAATCCCTTAGATGAAGCAGTCTTAAAACATAAAGAGGTTTCATATAGCGGTTTTGAAAAAATCGATGAGATTCCTTTTGATTTTGAGAGAAAAAGTTTATCTGTGGTTATAGAAAGTAAAGATAAACGTATTTTAATCTCAAAAGGGGCTCCTCAAAATATTTTTGAGCTCTGTGATTTTTATGAAGATGAAAATAAAGTTATAAAGTTGGATCAGACGATAAAAAAAAAGATTAACAAAAGATATGAACAGTTAAGTAGTGAAGGATTTCGAGTTTTAGCTGTTGGTTATAAAAACGTCGACAAACATAAAAAAATATTTGAAAAAGATGAGGAAAAACATTTAATATTTTTAGGCCTAACTGCTTTTTTAGATCCACCAAAAAAAGAGGTAAAAGAGATTCTTCAGAATTTGACTAAAAAAGGAGTAGATTTGAAAATTTTGACAGGCGACAATGAACTTGTTACAAAAAAAATTTGTCAGGAGTTAAATATTCCCATCAAAGATGTTTTCATTGGAAAGGAACTAAGTAATTTAAGCGACGATGCATTATTAAGACTTGTTAGTAAAGGAAATATTTTTGCTAGACTTAGCCCTGATAATAAACATAGGATCATTAGTGTTTTAAGAAAAGCCGGATTTGTTGTTGGATATCTTGGAGATGGAGTGAATGATGCGACATCTCTTAAGGCTGCAGATATTGGGATATCTGTAGACAATGCTGTTGATGTAGCCAAAGATGCAGCAGACATAATTCTTCTTAAAAAATCTTTGAAGGTATTATCTTATGGAATTGTGGAAGGAAGAAAAACTTTTGTGAATACCTTAAAATATATTTTTATTGGAATGGGTTCTAATTTCGGTAATATGTTATCTGTAAGCATTAGTTCTCTTTTTCTCCCTTTTCTTCCAATGCTTCCGACACAGATATTACTTAATAATTTCATCTATGATCTATCCCAAGTTACGATACCGACTGATAATGTAGATGTAGAAGATACAGATAAACCCCAGAAGTGGGATACGAATTTTATAAAAAGATTTATGATTATTTTTGGACCAGCGAGCTCGCTTTTTGATTTCATAACTTTCATAACTCTTATATTTATATTTAGATCGACTCCGCCATTTTTTAGAACCGGTTGGTTTGTTGAATCGATAGTTACACAATCGTTAATTATCTTTGCTTTTAGAACTAAAAAAGTTCCTTTCTTTTTAAGCAAACCCTCTAAATATTTATTTCTTTCTGTTTTAGCTGGGGTTTTTGCCGGAATCTTCATCTCCTATAGTTTCTTCGGCAGCTTTTTCCAATTCACTCCTCTACCGTTTCTTTATTGGATATTCCTGACCTTGGTTGTCATCGGATATTTTACTTTGGTTGAGATAATGAAATTGTGGTTTTATCGAAGTTTGTTATAATGAAAATGATTCTATGAAAGAGGAAAGTTGTGCGATTGAGGTAAAAAATCTTACTAAAAAATTCGGGGATTTTAAGGCAGTGTCAAATGTTAATATTTGTGTTCCAAAGGGCGAAATTTTTGCTTTGATTGGTCCAAATGGGGCAGGAAAAACCACTCTAATTAAACTATTAGTTGGACTCCTAAAACAGACTGAGGGAAACTTTTCCATTTTTGGCAGTGATATTGAAAAAGAACCAGAAAAAACAAAGGAAATGTTTGGCTATATTTCAGACAACCCAACAGTCTATGAATATTTGACAGGATTAGAATTTTTATATTTAACTGGTACTTTAAGAGGTTTAGCAAAAAATCATCTGGATAAAAAAATAAATGAACTAAAAAATATTTTTCCTTTAGGCGATATTATCTATCAGCCAATGGCAGAATATTCTAGGGGAAACAGACAAAAACTGGCATTTTTAGCAGCAATTATTTCTAACCCAAAACTTCTTATTATCGATGAACCAATTGTAGGTTTGGATCCATCCAGCATTAAAATCCTTGGTGAGCAACTGAAAAAATTTGTAAAGGATGGAAGAACAGTATTTTTCGTCACTCATATTTTGTCTTTTGCACAGGATTATGCTACTTATGTCGCACTTATGGATAGGGGACAAATTATAAAGGAGGAAAAAATTGTAGCAGGAGTTTCACTCGATAAAGTTTATCAGTTGACAGAATGAAAGAAATTCTCACCCTTATTCATTATGATTCTTTAGCGGTTCGTTACTGGTTTAAGTCCCGAACTCTCAGCAAACTTTTTGTTGCTCTAGCTTTTTTTGGTATTTTTTTTGGTACTTCAATCATTCTTTTCTTTTTCACAAAATCTTTCTTTCAACCTTTAAAAGCTTATCAAGATTATGGAGTTCTTACGGCTGTTTATTTAGTTCATGCAGCAATAATTATACTTAGTTGGTTCGCATTCGTTTCAGCTACTGTTTCAATCTCTGCAGTATTAAATTCTTCAAATAGGCAAGTGGCCTATCTGTTAACTCTTCCTATAAAAAGTTACTTTTTGACTATCTGGCTTTTTTTAAAATCTTCCATAGCAAATATATTCTTATTAGGAATTATTTTTTTTCCTGTAATTTTTGCATTTTCACTTGTCTTTTTTGGAACTTTTTCATTTGTAATGTTTCTTAAATTTTTATATATACTACTCATTGTCATTCTTTTAATAAATAGTTTAGCCGGAATAGTAAGTTACTTTGTAGGACACCTGGGAAGAGATAAAGTTTATTTCGCAAGCATCATTACTTTGACTCTCCTTTTTTTAGTAATGACTGTTTTGCTAAAGATAATTTTTCCATCCCAGCTAGAAAATCTTTATAGTGCCCAATCTAATGAGTTCTTTTCCATCTATAATAATCTTCCATTATCTAATAAATTAATTCCGTCTTACTGGTTAGTCCAAACACTAGTCTATGGATTCAATGTTTCTTCTTTATATCCTCTCGTTTTTACATTAGTTGTTATGGCAATATCTTTACTATTCCAAAATAAAAAATTAACTGAACTTTTAAGATTTTCCTATTCTCAGCCTTATAAAAAAATTAATATTAAAAAAGACTTTATCAATAACAACTTCTTAAGATATCCTTTATTTTTAAAAGATTTGTACTCTATTTTTAGAGTCCCTTCAGAGATTGGTTATTCATTTTTTCTTATTTCAATTGTCTTTTTCTTTTTTCTATTCCTTTCAATACTTATTTTCAGTTTTAAAATTTCAGAGTCAATCTGGAATAAAGAGATGATAGTTTTTTCATCGGCTTGGCTCATGTTTTTCGCTACAGCTTTTTTGATGAGATTGATCTATCCTTTAATGGCAAGAGAGGGCCCTAATTCTTGGTATATATTTTCACTACCATTAAAGCTGATAAAGATTCTAAAGTCTAAAATATTGTTTGGATTGATAGGAAGTCTGCCTTTTATTTTATTATCTATCTTACTTTGGTTAATTTTACCTACACCTGGAATAGATAAGTTGACTCTTATATTATTCAGTTCTCTGGCAATAGTTATACTGTCTTTGATAAACACACTTTTAGGATTTGTTGATCCAAATTTTGAGGAAGGAGACGATCCGGAAAAACTTTCAACAAGCGCAATGGGAATAGTAACGTTATTTATTTCAATGGCATTTGTGACTTTTTCAAACTACATTTTCTATACATACTTAAAACAGAATATTTCATTCATTAACGTTTTTTTCCTTCTTGTTTTAATAGGAGTAACATTGATTGGAATGTTATTTTTTCTTGCAGTTAAATCCTCAAAGAATTATCAGTTTTAATGTTTAAGAACTTCAATGCCAGGAAGTGTGCCTTTTTCGATGAACTCCAGCATGGCGCCGCCGCCAGTAGAAATGTGAGTAATCTTATCTATATATTCTTCCTTTGATATCGCAGCAATTGTATCCCCGCCACCCACTATTGAAATTGCATCTGAATTTTCTGCGACTGCATAAAATATAAAATCAGTGCCTCGTCTAAAAGAAGGATTCTCAATATATCCAAGCGGTCCATTCCAAACTATGGTTTTTGCTTTTGCAACCAAAGAACCATATCTAGCAAGAGTAACAGGCCCGACGTCCAGAATTTGCATATCATTTGGGATTTCTTCGACAGTTTTTATAGTTGTTTCATTTTTGTCCGGATAACCTACAACTACATCTACAGGTAGATGAATTACAGTATGTTTTTCAGCTGCAAGAAAAAATAATCGCCTTACGCTATCTAGATTTTCTCTATCACATAAGCTTTTTCCAACCGAAAAACCTTGAGCAGCCAAAAAAGTATTTGCTAGCCCGCCGCCAACAATTAAATCATCTGCTATTTCAGTCAGTTTATTAATAAGCCCTATTTTTGTAGAAATTTTTGCACCGCCAACTATTGCAACAAAAGGTTTCTGCGGATTTTCTATCGCTTCAGAGATTGTTACAATTTCTTTTTTTAACAATAAACCTCCATAAGAAGGAATAATCTTTGCTATGCCAACAATTGAGGCATGACTGCGATTAGATACCGCAAAAGCATCGTTTACAAAGACATCCGCAAGGTTTGCCAGTTGTTTGGAAAATTCTGGATCATTTCTTTCTTCTTGAGGATAAAAGCGGATATTTTCCAAAACTAAAATTTCTTTTTCGGTTTGTTTTTCAAATAGAATTTTATTAACTGATAACAAGAAATCATCAACTAACGTTATTTTAATGTCCGGTAAATATTTTTTTAAATCGTCTACAACAGATTTTAAGGAAAGTTTAGGATCACGACTTTTTGGTCGGTCTAAATGCGAAACAATTATCAATTTATTGCGATTTTGGATGAGGTAATTAATTGTTGGGAGTGTTTGTTTTATCCGAGCATCATCTGCAATACTGTAATCAGGATTTAAAGAAACATTGAAATCAACTCTAAGAAGAACTTTTTTGTTTTTTATTTCAGTTTCGTCAATGTAAGTTATTTTAGACATTAGATCAAAAATAATTGGAAAGTCTTTCGACTAAGTCAACGAGTCGAGTAGAGTATCCCCATTCGTTGTCATACCAACCGAAAATTTTTATAAAGTTACCATTGATGACTTTTGTATAGTTGGCGTCAAATATACAAGAGTAGGAAGATCCGATAAAGTCGGAGGAAACCAAAACTTCAGTTTCATAAGCTAAAATATTTTTCATATTTGTTTCGGAAGCGGTTTTAAATGCCTGATTTACTTCGTCAACCGTTGTCTGTTTTTCGACAACAGCAGAGATGTCAGAAAAAGAAACTGTCGGCACAGGAACTCGTATCGCCATTCCGTCAATTTTTCCTTTAAGATGAGGTAAAGTCTTTACCACTGCTTTGGCCGCACCTGTAGTTGTCGGTACAATATTTAAACCCGCCGCACGAGAACGATCAGGAGACTTTCCCGTGTCATCCAGTAACGGTTGAGTTTGCGTGTAAGCGTGATCTGTTGTTAAAAATCCAGAAACAATTTTAAAGTTATCATCCAGTACCTTAAACATTGGAGAGGCGCAGTTAGTTGTACAGGAACAGTTTGATAAGACGTCACAACTTTGAAAATCAAAAGTATTGTCGTTTACTCCTAAAACAATATGAGGTGTTTCGTCATCTTTTGACGGAGCCGTTAATATTACTTTTTTTACGCTTCCTCTTAGATGTTTTTTGAGGTCTTCCTGTTTTGTGAACGCGCCTGTGGCTTCGATCACTACGTCAACTCCATATTTTTCCCAAGGGATTGCAGAAGGATCGTCATTAAGCGTTGTAAATATTTTTTTTCCACCAACATTTATACCCTCCGCTTCTTCGTCAACTGACATGTTAAATTTCCTGTAAACAGAATCGTATTTGAGAAGATAAGAGATCATTTTATTTTCAGTTTTTCTGGTATTTATGGCAACCAAATCAAAAGAATCGCGTTTTAAGGCAATCCGCGTGAAACAGCGGCCGATTCTTCCAAAACCGTTCAACCCAATCTTTAATCTTTTCATATAAAATATATTAAGTGTTTTTTTATAATTAATCAACATGGAAAGTTGTATTTTTTGTCAAATTGTTGCTGGAAAATCTCCAAGTTATAAAGTCTATGAGGATGATAAAACTTTAGCCTTTTTAGACTTAAATCCTTCAGCTCCAGGTCACTCAATGGTAATTTTAAAAAAACATGGATTAAGCATTTCAGACTATGAAGATAACGAATTAAAAGATCTAATGAGGTCAGTTAAGATTGTCGATAGAAAACTTCAAAAAGCATTGAATTGCAAAACCATGACAATTGGTATTAATCAATTTGAGCATGGCGGAGTTCCACATCTGCATTTTCATTTAATCCCGAGATTTCCTGGAGATGGAGGAGGGATTATTCAAACGATTGTTTATAATCGCCCAAAAGAAAGTCTAGATAAAATTGCTGATAAAATTAGAAATGCAATATGAAAATAATAGAAATAAAAAATAAAGTCTACGCTCTCGTTGCAAAAATTCCTAAAGGAAAAGTTATGACTTATGGCCAGATTGCAAAAATTCTAAAAATTAAATCACCTCGTTTGGTTGGCCGCATTCTTCATCAAAACAAAGACCCCAAAAATATTCCATGCCATCGAGTTGTGTTTGCAGACGGGAGTTTATCTAAAAACTATGCATTTGGCGGAATGAAAAAACAAAAAGAAATTTTGATGAAAGAAGGAATTAAGTTTAAAAACAATAAAGTTTTTAATTCGGTTTTTTGATCGATATTTGAATTTTACCCTGTTTATAATCAACTATTACTTTGTCTTGAGATTTTTTCCTTCAACAAAGGAGGTCCTTTATCTTCTAGTAGAATATTTATTGATATCTGCTATAAACCCATTTGATCACAATTATTAGACTTATTATTAGAATACTAATTTGTTTTATTTATTAAGTATGATATACTTTATCTTATTACGAAAAGATATTTAATAACTAGATATGGAAATTTTTCGAGGAGAAAGCGCAAAACATGCGATAAAACCAGAAGGGACAAAGGTTGACTATTATATTTTCCCAGAATATGAAATTCACTATAATGAAGTTCCTCCCGGGACAAAGCAAATTTGGCATCATCATAAGCAGATAGAGGAGACAGTTTTAATCTTAGATGGTGAATTGGAGGCATACTGGAAAGACGATGATAACAAAAAACAACATACAACAATTACAAAGGGAGATTTAGTTAGAGTTGAAAATACACCCCACACATTTGCAAATTTATCTCAAGCATCAGCAAAATTCGTAGTATTTAGATTAGTTCTCACCGGATCAAATCATAGTGGGTTGATTAAGGCAGATAAATACATCGATAAGCAAAGATAATATGAGGAACTATGCTGAAGCTTCTGCGCCTGGGAGAGTTTGTTTAGCAGGTGAAGATATTGACTGGATAAGTGGACCCTCAATTCTTTTAGCTATTAATTTAAGAATTAAAGCAGCAGCAAAATCTAAAAACGTTAATGACGGAACCGTTACCTTTAAAACAGGCTCGCCATACAATGCATCTACAGAAGTCCCCTTAGACGAACTTTCTATATATAAGGGAAGTATTTTTGATTACTCACAAGCATCATTAAAAGTGCTTACAGATTTAGGATTGTCGCCCAAATCAATGGTTCTTAGCATAAAATCTAATCTTCCTACTAGAGCAGGTTTAAGTAGTAGTGCAGCTGTTTGTATAGCTAGTTTGGCAGCTTTATCAGACTATTATAATCTTAATCTTGAAGATAAAGAAATAGCAAATTTGGCATATAAAGTAGAGAGTGAAGAATTAAAGACCGGGGCTGGGCAAATGGATATGTATTCTTCAACTTTAGGAGGATTAATTTATTCAGATAGTTCAACAATTCCCCCAAAGTCAATAGAAACATATCAATTACCTGAGGATTTGAATATTGTGATTGTTGATACTTTAACTCCTAGAAAAACGGGGGATGTTATAAGAGAAAAACGACAGCGGTATGAGTTAAAGGAAAAAAATATTCTTAGATATGTAAGTGAGACAGAGATGGCCATTCAGCAGATAAGAGAAACTCTATTGATACGACCCACTGATGTTAGAAAATTAGGGATTCTTATTTTTGCATGTCATGCTTACATAAGGGATTTTCTACAGGTATCTACAGATCTTATCGACGATTGTGTGAACTTAAGTATGAAAAAGGGTGCTATAGGAGCAAAGCTTACAGGAACCGGTATGGGTGGATGTATGTTTGCTTTAGTTCCCACAGATATGACTAAAGATTTAGTTTCTACCTTGCAAGAAAAGCCAGTTAAAATAATTGTTACTCAACCATCTACAAGAGGGTTAATTAGAGGATAAATTAAAATTATGAACAAACAGGAACATGCATTAAATTTTATCGATAAATTACTACAACCAGAACTTAGACCTAGACTACAACAATATGTAGAACATCGAAGAACTTCTGGTCCTTTAATTGTAGAATTTGATCCTACTACTGCTTGTAATTTTGAATGCCCTGAATGTATCAGCGCTGGTTTGTTAAATAAAGGTCAATTTAAATCAGGTAGAACAATTGAATTAATGAAAGAATTCTATAGGGCCGGAGTAAAAGGAGTGATATTTATTGGTGGAGGAGAACCATTGGCTCATAAAGGAATGCCTGCCCCGATTATTAAGGCTCATGATCTTGGAATGTCTGTTGGATTAACCACGAATGGCTCGCTTATAGATCGATATCTTCTTGAAATTGCAGAAAATGTAGCTTGGACTAGAGTATCTGTCGATGCATCTTCGCAAGAAATTTTTTCTATCTTTCGACCATCGCACATTCCAAATTCTTTCGATAAAGTGATAAGAAACATGGAAGCTCTAGCTAAATTAAAAAAAGGAATTTTAGGATTTAGTTTCTTACTAATGGAAAGAAAATTGTTTAATGGCGAAACTGTTTCAAATTGTGAAGAAGTTTTTACAGCAGCAAAATTAGCTAAAGAAATTGGTTCAGATTATTTCGAATTAAAACCGATCGTTGATCAAAATCACCACCTAATTTCTTTATCAGATAAAGCAAGAAAAAGTTTAGAAGAGCAACTTTTAAAATTGTTAGAATTAGGGACTGATAGATTTAAAGTAATAGCGCCCAAATCTGTTGAACATTTATTAACAAGTCTCTCTCCTGATCAACCAAAAACTTATACAACATGCCCAACTTTAGAATTAAGAACAGTAGTAACTCCTAAAGGCATATATCCCTGCCCTTACAAGAGGGGACATGAAGATGAAAAGATAGGTGAAGCAGAGGTTAAATTTGATGAGTATTGGAGATCGGATGAGCGATATAAAAGAACACAATTAATCAATCCGAGTGAAGATTGCACGTTTTATTGTATTAGACATCAACTAAACGTTTTGTTACATATGCTTGCAGACGCACATGATGAAGGCTTGAACTTGTTATTATACATGATTAAAACAAATTTAGACGATGTATTTATTTAGTTTTAAAAATAAACTAACAAGTTCTTTATGTTACCGGGTCATAACCTCCCTTGTTCCATGGGTGACATCTGACAATTCTCTTTAATCCTAACCATAATCCTTTTAGGCTTCCGTATTTTTCAACAGCTTCAAATGTATACTCCGAACAGGTTGGGACGAATCTACAAACTTTATCCGTCATAAAAAAGGTTCTAAATATTTGTTTGTGGAAAAAAGATGTTTTTTGATAAAAACGAATTGAGCTAAGAATAAGCTTCTTCATGAGTATAATATTAACATGAAGATTTCGATATTGACGTTATTTCCTAAAATGATTTCAGGTTTTTTTGATGAAAGCATTGTGAAGCGTGCACAAGATAAGGGTTTAGTTGATATAGAAATCATAAATCTTAGAGAGTTCGCTGTTGATGATTACGGATCGGTTGACGATAGACCTTATGGAGGAGGAGTAGGGATGATAATGCGTGTTGATGTTGTATACAAGGCGTTATCAAAAATTACAAATTACAAATTTCAAATTTCTAATCAAGTTCAAAGTTCAAAGTCCAAAAATAAAATTATATTAACCTCTCCAAAAGGTAAATTATTTACTCAGCAGAAAGCTCGAGAATACGCAAAGTTAGAGAATCTAATTATAATATCGGGTCATTATGAGGGAGTAGATGAGAGAATTATGGATTTTGTTGATGAAGAAATTTCTCTGGGTGATTTTGTTTTAACCGGTGGCGAAATAGTTGCTGCAACAATTACAGATTCAGTCGTCCGCTTACTTCCCGGAGTTTTAAAAAAAGAAAATGCCACCGAGCTTGAAACATTTATGGATGTTTCAATTAATCAATTAATTAAAACATTAGGAGAAAATAAGATTCTAAAAAATATAAAATCTAAAGGAATAGAAAAAGTTAGATTGCTTGAATATCCTCAATATACACGGCCCGAAGAATTTGAGGGCAAAAAAGCACCTAAAATTTTGTTATCTGGAAATCATAAAGAAATCGAGGAATGGAGGATAAAAAAGGCATTCGAAGAAACTCTCAAAAAAAGGCCAGATCTACTACTGTGATAATTATCACAATTACTCTTGATTAGTTTTTAAAAAAGTGGCATAATTAAATTATTAGAAGTTTATTAGTTATTATGAAATTTACGACATTAGAATCAAAGTCTTTTAGTGAAAAATTATTTTCTATGAAAGGTATATCAAAAAAAACAGTCGAAGAACATCTAAAACTTTATCAGGGATATGTCAAAAAATATAACGAAATAATGGAAAAATTAGCCAACTTGGGGGACGACGAGTACGCAACAGCTAATCAGACATATTCTCTAATACGTGAATTAAAAATTGAGCTATCATTTGCTTGGGGTGGCGTCACCAACCACGAACTTTATTTTTCTCATCTTGGAGGAAAAGGTGGAGAGCCAACTGGTGAATTAATGAAACAGATAAATAAAGATTTCGGTTCGTTTGATGCCTACAAAAAAGACATAAAGGCAACAGGAATTGCTGCCAGAGGTTGGGTTTGGACTGCCTGGAATTGGAGAGAAATGAGACTCTTTAATTATCTAGGTGATGCTCAAAATACTTTTCCTGTTTGGCATTCAACCCCTATCATGGCTTTAGATACTTACGAACATGCTTATTTTATCGATTACGGCGTTAATAGAGGAAACTACATCGATGCTTTTTTTGAAAATTTAGACTGGAATCAAGTAGCGAAAAATTACGAGATAGTATTGGTAAAATGTGATTGCCAATGTGAAG
Source organism: Candidatus Roizmanbacteria bacterium (assembly GCA_963845895.1). Lineage (GTDB taxonomy): Bacteria > Patescibacteriota > Microgenomatia > UBA1406 > GWC2-37-13 > CAWJTN01. Next base: position 470,502 of record CAWJTN010000001.1, on the reverse strand, counting down.
GTTGTGAAGATCATAAGCAATAAATGAAGTTAGTTTAAAAGCTCGATACCGTTTTTTTCGCTTTAATAGGAACACCCCTCCTAAAATCATCGGCTCCTTAAAAAGCTCAAAAAAGGTATCTTCGCTTTCTCTTGCACTTAAACTAGCTTTTTGCTATAAATGTAGCTTATGATTTCGCTGACTTCTGTTAAAAAAAACTTTGCTGACAAGACGGCTGTTGATAAGATTTCATTCAAAGCAAGTGAGGGAGAGATTATTGGTTTTTTGGGACCAAACGGAGCCGGAAAAACTACGACGATGAGACTTATAATGGGTTATCTTAACCCGACACAGGGAAAAATTTCAATCGACAATCTAAATCCAATCAATGATAGAATAGATGTCTTAAAAAAAATTGGCTATCTTCCTGAAAATAACCCTTTATATCAAGAGATGAAAGTATCGGAGTATCTAAAATTTATTGCTTCAACAAAAGGAGTTAAAAGTTATTTAGAAACAACTAAAAGCGTTGGTTTAGAGGAAGTACTAAATTCAAAAATTGAAGAGTTGTCCAGAGGATTTAAACAGAGAGTTGGGTTAACTGCAGCAATTTTAGGGGATCCTGAAGTTTTAATCCTCGATGAACCAACCTCTGGGCTCGATCCATTGGAACAGGAAAAAATAAGAAACCTAATTAAAAAATTAGCAATAAACAAATTGATAATTTTTTCAACGCATATCTTATCGGAGGTGGAAGATGTTGCAAACCGTTTAATTATTATTGATAAGGGTAAGATTGTTTATGATGGAGTGAAGCCGAAGAAGAAAGGAGGAGTAGAAAAACTCTTCAAGAAATTAGTTCAATAATCATGTACACACTTTATAAAAAAGAATTAAATTATTATTTCAATAACCCGATTGGTTATATTGTTATCGTTCTTTTTGCCAGTTTTGCCAACTTTCTTTTTATTAAAGATATTTTTGTCGTTGGGTCAGCTTCAATGAGGTCCTTCTTTTCTATTTTGCCCTGGCTTTTTTTAGTTTTTGTTCCAGCTTTATCCATGAGAATTCTATCAGAGGAAAAAAGAACAAATACAATTGAGGTTTTATTAACTTTACCAGTTTCAGAAACTCAAATAGTTGTTGCCAAATTTTTTGCTCTTTTGACATTGGTAGCAATGGGATTGCTTTTAACGGTGGGACTACCTATTTCATTATCTTTCCTGACTAAAATCTATCTACCAGAGATTCTAGTTGGTTATTTGGGTAGTCTTTTTTTAGCCAGCCTTTACATAAGTCTTTCGATGTTTTTTTCTTCCCTTAGTAAAAACCAGGTGATGGCTTTCTTAGGATCGGTTTTAGTATTATTTCTTCTTTTGGTATTATCGACAGATTTTACGGCCAGTGTCTTACCCGGATTTATACAAGATTTTTTAGTTTATTTTAGTCCATACGAACATTTGCAGAATTTTATTAAAGGTGTCGTGGATCTAAGATCTCTATTTTACTTTGTGAGTTTTTCAATAATGTTTTTATTTTTAACCATTATTAATCTGGAAAAAAGATCATGAAGTTTAACGATATAAGAAAAATAAATTTAATGAAGTTTTTTAATCTAGGAAAGTATGATCGTCAGATAATTTTTTTAATAACTATTGTAATTTTTATTCTGGCAAATATTTTAGTTTCAACACTCTCGTTTCGTTTGGATCTATCCAACGGAAAAGCTTACACGCTTTCTAACTCTACAAAAAAAATCATCGGCAATCTGGACGATATTGTAAATATAAAATTCTTTGTTTCTTCTGATCTACCTACGAGACTGATACCATTAAAAACCGATGTCACAGATTTACTAAATGAATATAAAAATCAAAGCAAAGGAAAAATACTTATAAAAATATTAGATCCAAAAAAAGATCAAAACGCCTTAAATGAAGCAAAAGATGCAGGAATTCCTGAACTTAGTTTTTCTCAACTGGAGCAAGATAAGTATGCTGTCACAACGAGTTATTTTGGAATAGAAATTAGTTATGGAAGTAAAAAAGATGTAATTCCACAAGTTACCGATATAGAAAGTTTAGAATATAATCTAACCTCTTCAATTTATAAACTTGTTAATAAAGCACTTGTAAAAATTGGCATAGTCGGGCAGGAGAATTCTCAGGATCCTCAACAGGATCAACTAGCAACTCTAAAAAGTATTTTGGGTAAACAATTTGACATTAACTTTCTCGATCTGTCAGGAAATACGGGAGTAAAATCAATAGATTCTTCAATCAAAACCGTATTAGTTTTTGATACGGATAGTAAAGAATATAATGCAAACGAACTAAAGCTTTTGAAAAATTATTTAGATAATGCTGGAAAAGCAATATTTTTTGTTGATGGGGTTTGGGTTTCGGATAACTTAACGACATCTTCTTCCAAAAGCAATCTTTTTAGTCTTCTTGCTGATTACGGAATAAAAGTAGAGAATAATTTAATTCTCTCTACATCCGCATCTTTGGTAAATTTTGGTGGCGGTCAAATGTCTTTACTTATACCTTATCCATTTTGGCTTAAATCAAACAACTTTAATTCTAAATTTTCTTATTTTTCAAATTTAAGTCAATTGGTTTATCCCTGGACTTCATCAATAAACATAGTAAAAAAATCAGATATTGATGCACAGTACCTTGTAAAAACAAGCAATAAGTCCTGGGCTGAAAATAGTAATTTTGATCTAAACCCGCAAAATATTTTGCAGCCTAGACAAAACGATTTTAAAGAGTTTATTATTTCTGCTCAAGTTATTAATAAAAATAATGGAAGTGAGATAGTTGTCATAGCTTCTTCTAGGTTTGTTCTTGAAAGATTTCTTGGACAAAGCACGGATAATTTGGAGTTCGTTTTAAATCTTCTTAATAATCTTGCATCTGGTGGAGCGTTGTCTGGAATAAGGTCCAGGTCTATATCTTTTTATCCTCTTCCGGATCTGCCAGAGAATCAAAAGGATATATTTAGGTACTTAAATACTCTGCTTTTACCTGCTCTTTTTGCCTTCTACGGCGGAGTGAGGCTTTTTAAAAGAAGATAATAAGTTTTTAACACTTTTTACTAATTTTTTTACCAATTTTTACAAGTTTTTACAAGTATTTTCATCTTCTTTAGATTGATTTAAGGCTATAATTGCCTATGTAAAGTCGTAGAGCATACTTAATTCCTTTAAAGGCTATTCTAGAGAAAGGAAGCTCGGTTTTTTTGAAAAAGCTCACTTCCGTTATGTCATCGGTAGGTGTCAGTTTTTCACTTCCTGCTTTGCTTATAAATATAAAACATAAGGTGTGATAGTTAAATCTTTTGTAGAGGTATCTGTCTGGGATTGAGATAAAGTATCTTATTTCATTGATTATGATACCTAACTCCTCTTTTATTTCTCTCTTCACAGACTCCTCCATAGATTCGTCAAAGTCAACAAAACCACCAGGTAAATCCCAGTATCCCTTTTTAGGTTGAAATTTCCTTTTGACCAAAAGAACCTCACTATTTATGTTTTCGATAATTAAAGCATTAGTTGTTGCTGGATTTATGTAAAAATGAAATCCGCAGTTTGTACAATCGATTAATCGATTGGACAGTTTAATTTTTGTTTTGCAATTCGGACAATATTTGAATGAATTCATTTATCAGTTATTAATAAGTTAACGAGTTAGAATAATATTATATAATTTCGTTATGGTAAGAACACGTGTTGCAGTTTCACCTACAGGCTATCCTCATATAGGGACGATCTATCAGGCGTTATTTGATTACGCTTTTGCTAAAAAAAATAAGGGTAAATTTATTGTCAGAATAGAAGATACCGATCGTAAAAGATTTATTCCAGACGCAGAAAAAAAATTATTCGAGGCACTTGATTGGTTTAGTTTATCCGAAGATGAAAGTCCACGAAAAGGCGGTCCTTATAAACCCTACGTTCAGTCAAAAAGGTTAAGTATTTATCCAAAATATGCAGAGAAGCTTATAAAAGAAGGACATGCTTATTACTGTTCTTGTAGCAAAGAAAGACTTGAAGAATTAAGAAAAAAAATGCAGGCGCAAGGAAAAGTTCCAATGTATGATAAACATTGTAGAAATCTTAATAAAAAAGAAATCGGGAAAAAACTAAGTAAGAAAACTCCTTATGTAATTCGTTTGAAAGTACCGGAAAATAAAAAAATAAAAGTAAAAGATGAAATCAGAGGCGATATTATTTTTGATTCAAACACGGTTGACGATCAAGTGCTTTTAAAGTCCGACGGATATCCAACCTATCACCTAGCAGTAGTTGTTGACGACCATTTAATGAAAATAACTCACGTGGTAAGAGGCGAAGAATGGATAAGCTCTGCACCTAAACACGTTCTACTTTATGATTTTTTCGGTTGGAAAAAACCTTTATTTTTTCATACTCCAATTATCAGAAATCCTGATCATTCCAAATTCTCTAAGAGACAGGGACATACAAATGTTGGTTGGTATCAAAATCAAGGATTCCTGCCTGAAGCAATATTAAATTATTTAGCTCATATGGGCTGGAGTCATCCCCAGGGAAAAGATATCTTTAGTTTGGATGAGTTCATCAGACTTTTTGACCTCAAAGACTTAAAACCAATCGGCCCGGTTTTTGATTTAACGAAATTAGAATGGATGAACGGAGAATACATTAGAAAGAATCAAAGTTCAAAGCTCAAAGTTCAAATTTTAAATTTTTATAATAATAAATTACCGGAGAAAATAGTTAAAAAGACAGTCCCATTAATTAAGGAAAGAATTAAAAAGCTTTCTGATTATTTACCTTTGTGTGAGTTTTTCTTTAAGACACCAACGAAGTATGAAATAGATTTATCAACAAGAAAAAGTTTATTGCAAAAAATACATGTTGAGTTAAAGAGAGTTAAAGAGTGGAAAGCTGATAAGATTGGAGAACAAATGCAGGACTTGGCAAAAAAGGAAAACATTAAAACCGGCGAGTTTTTTATGATTCTGCGTGTTGCGATTACGGGCAAAAAAATTTCTCCTCCTTTAAATGAATCTATGGAGATTTTGGGGAAAACAGAATCTTTAGAGAGAATTAAAAAGCTACTTAAATAAGTTAAAATTCCTCTTGACTTTGTGATTTAGATCACATACAATGATTCTCTTACAAGTTTTGTCATAGATTGGTGGTGATTCGAATGCAAAATGTAAAAGGAGCTATTGATCATTTTAAAACCCATCAAAAATATCCAGCCACAAAAGCTCAATTAGTTGCTGAATGCAATAATCTTTCTGATTTTTCAGAAGAAGATAAAAAAGAGTTTATGAGAGATTTTCCAGAAGGAACATATGGTTCAGCAGAAGAGGTAATGAAAGCACTTGGTTGGTGAAATTAGATGACTAAATTGTAAGTTTCTAGCTTTGACCTAGAGAGGTGGTGATATATATGATAAAAGGCATAGAAAGCGTATTGCTCTTTAGTGAAAATGCCAGTAAATTGTCCGAGTTTTATAATGAAAAGGTTGGTCTGAAGATCACTTTTGAAGGAGTAATGGGAGAGGGAAAAGATGAGGGAGAAATATATCAATTTGAGTTGAAAGGTGGTAGTCCTTTAGTAATTTTGGACCATTCTAAGATTAAAGGAAAAAATAAACAACCGGAAAGGTTTATTTTTAATCTTGAGGTAGACGACATTGAAAAAGAAGTCAAAAGACTTGATAAAGCCGGAGTAAAAAAACAGCAAGACGTATACCATGTTGAAGATTATGGATACGTCGCAACATTTGTTGATATTGACGGTAACTATTTTCAACTTGTTCAGACGTATCCAACTAAAAAACAAAAATAAAGAGTAAAGATGTATAATAGAGCTTGTGAGCAATCAGACGATAGCTTATTTTTCGTCAATAATAAAGAGCTCTCATATCTTTACACCTAAAGAGAAAGAGGTTTTATTGGCTAGACTTCGAAAGAAGACCTTAAAAAAAATCGGCAGGAAAAGAAAAGTTACTGCCGAATGGATAAGGCAGATAGAACAAAGAGCATTAAAAAAATTCATTAAAAAAGTAAACCAGTTGCTGCTTTTTGATTAACCCAACTCTTTAGATTATCTTTTAATCCCTTCGATTTCACTCAGGGTAAACCAATCCCGCAAGGATTTACATTTTTAATATACACCTCAGAGGTGTAATTTTTGTTGTTTTTTTAAATTGAGAGTTGGCAACCTTAACAGTCATTGCGCGCTGCCGGGTAACCCTTTCAATTCTGCCACCTGTTTTTAAATTTAAGGTTTTAATTTAATTGGAGCTCTGAAGCAATTAAGTTAGCAGTAAATTCATGGCCGGCAACTGAAGCATGGATTCCATCTCCAGGATTGTTTAATCCACTTTTTCCAATTGATTGATAATATACATTAATCAACGGGACACTAAGTGTTCTTGCCAAACCAACGGCATTTTCTAGTTGTTCAATAATGCGGCCCGAGTGTTCGTAGGCGGTTTGTTCATCCCAATTAACACCATTTGGCCCTTGGCCAAAATTTTTTCTTAGCGGTGCAATTTCTGCCAATACATAGACATTGGGAGTGATTGATTTTGCCTGTTCAATCAGTTTTGTCAGTCCTACCCAGTGGCGATCGCGATTATATGGAAAAAAAGGGTTGTAGGCGTATGAACCCAAAATAATAATATCTGGTTTTATTTCAGGCAAGGAAGAATAATGACGGTCTTGATAATCAAGTCGATTATTCCAGCGGCTAAGCCCCATTTCCACATTTTCCGAACCCTTACCAAAATTATAAAGAGTAAAATTTACGGACGGATATAATCGTTTAAGGCTATGTTCTAAATATTCACATCTTTCTCCCATCGTATCAACCATTGAGTCACCATAGATGGCGATGGAATAGGATGATTTTCGAGCGGATTTTGTGATAGATGGTGGTTGTGTTGGAACTGGCGTTTCTGTTGGTACGATTGTTGGCGTTGGTGTGGGGATTTCGGTTGGCGTTGGTGTGGGAGAGGGAATAACAGTTGTTTCACCAAGAACTTCTTGTTTCTGATTATTAACAATTACTACTAATTCATTGGATTTGGCAACAGAGGAAAATGGATAAAATGTCGAAGCAAAAAGAACGATAACGATTGACAAAACAAAAAGCTCGATTTTTACGACGGCCAAATAAGGATTAGGAGCTGGAAGATATTTTTCATTAACATAATAATATTTATGATTCATAAATTTAGTGTAATGGAGAAAAGAAGCATTATCAAGAACTGTTGAGAACTTTTTTTAGTGAGCCCAAAGGTGCCAGAATGGAACTCTTTAGAGACTTATTTATATAAAGTCTATTGGACTTTCAAGAAATTACAAATTGAAATCATAATTTTATAAATCCCGATCCGCAAGGATATTTGGTCCACCATTTTAAGTAAGCTATTTTTCTAAATATTTTTTGATCTGACCTAAATAATATTGATCCCAGCCGTCGGAGATATCTGAAGCTTCGTCATCCGGCACATTTTCATGTAGTAAGTCAACTCGTGTTCCATTTTTTTCTTTAGTCAATGTAAAGGTAACCTTTGAAGCTTGTGGCCAATCTCCGCCATACCAATCCTGTACTAAAAGTTTATTTTTAACGACCTTTGTATTCTTGCCATGGATATCTCCGCCCCAAAGAGAGAAATCCGTCCCAACTTTATCATCCATCTTTGCTGGCCCAGCGCCCCATTTTTCTATTGCTGTTGGGTCTATTAAAGAATTCCATACTGATTCTAAAGGCGCTCTTATAAAATAAGATTGTTTGATGGTTTTCATGAGATTATAATTATAACATGAACAGTGATTTGACTCACAAGAAATGCGTACCATGTGAGAAATGGATGCCGCCGCTTAAAGGAGAAAAAATTAAAGAATATTTAAAACAATTAAAACTTGCCTGGGAAGTCATTGAAGAAAAAAAGATTAAACATCAGTTTAAATTCAAAGATTTTAAACAAGCGATGGACTTTGTCAACAAAGTGGCAGAAATTGCAGAAAACGAAGGCCATCATCCGGATCTCTGTATTTATTACAATAAGGTTAACATTACTCTTTGGACTCATTTTATTTCCGGATTGCATGAAAATGATTTCATCTTAGCAGCTAAGATCGAAAAACTAATTTCATGAAAAAAATATTGCTGATAGTTGTTTTCGTCATTCTTATTTCTGCAGCAGTGTGGGGTGGAATATTCGCTTGGAATAATTTGCGAGGGATTGGGCCTGTTATCAAACCTCCATCAAAAGATATAAGCCAGTTAATTCCTAAACCAATACAGAATAATCCTGCTGAAAATAAAACCAGTTTGCCTTTAAATATTCCAGATAAATTTTCCTTCTCAATCTTCGCAGACAGTCTGGTTGATCCTAGGGTTTTAGCAATGGATCCGAGAGGCAACTTAATTGTGAGCATTACAAAATATGGCAAGATTGTTTTACTACCCGACCTAAATAACGATGGAGTGGCCGATGAGCCTTTAACATTGATAAGTAATTTAAACCAACCTCATGGCTTGGCCTTTCGTTGTATTGGAGGAGTTTGTCAACTTTATATTGCGGAAACAAACCAAGTAGATGTTTTTGACTACGATATAAAAAATTTTCAGGCGTCAAACAAAAGGAAAATAATTGATCTGCCCGGAGGTGGAGAACATTTTACAAGGACTCTTCTCTATGATCAAAAAAACGATAAACTGTTTATTTCTCTGGGATCCGACTGCAATGTCTGTAAAGAAACAAATCAATTGAGGACTAAAATTTTAATTTCCAATCCGGATGGTACCGACTTACATGTCTATGCATCAGGTTTACGAAACAGTGTATTCATGACTTTTAGGCTGATAACTCATGAGCTTTGGGCAACAGAGATGGGCAGGGATTACTTAGGAGATGATCTGCCTCCCGATGAAATCGACATCATCAAAGAAGGAAAAGATTATGGCTGGCCTTATTGTTATGGAAAAAGTATTTTGGATGTAACATTTGATCCCAATCATGATTGTAGTCAAACAGAACCTTCATTTATAGATATTCCAGCCCATTCAGCACCTCTTGGGCTGGCATTTTTTCCAACGGTCGGTTGGCCTGTCGATTTTCAGAACAATTTATTGGTTTCTTATCACGGTTCCTGGAACCGCAGCGTTCCTACAGGTTATAAAGTTATCCGTTATAAATTAGACAGCCTGGGTAATGTTCTTAGTGTAGAAGATTTTATTTCAGGTTGGCTGCAAAACGATGGAACTGCACTGGGCCGGCCGGTAGATATTTTAATAACCGAAAAAGGAATTATCTATATTTCAGATGATAAGGCTGGAGTGATTTATAGAATGGTGTATATAAAATAAGTTTAAATCCAAAATTCAAAAGTCAAAATTACAATTAATATGAATTGTTGACAAGAATTTTTCTACTTGAGATACTAATACTAATGAGTCTACCTAAGGTATTAACTACCGTTACTCCGTTATCAAAAGCATTAGCTTTTATTCTTTTTATAACAATGCCAATATTAGCATTTTATGCAGGTGTTCAATACCAAAATGTAATTGTGACTGATTTATCTTATAGATCTATGATCTCAGCGCCAATATCTCCTACACCAAAAATTAACGAAGTAAAAAAATATGTTGGAACTTATCATAAAACACAATTTGATATCAAATTAGATATGGTTGAAAATGTTCAACACATTCCAAAAGAATTGGATATGAATGACGATCTTCTTGTTGGTATGAACTGCACAACAGATTTAGATCCTGCAATGATTCAGGGAACCCAACTTCATCCAGTCGACAAAAGATTAATTCAATATAAAGATACCGTTCAAAAAAAATACTCACCAGAATTTACTATTCATAATGGTTTTTACTGTGATACAGAAGATGGAAGAACAATATTTACATATGAAACAGTTAGTTTAAAAAATAATCAAGCATATGATGCATACATTAGTTTAGTTGATCGATCAGGTAATGTCAGCGAAATAGATAAGATTCCGATAAAAGAACTTCAACAAAATTCAATAAACCATTATTATTGCGATAGACAACTACTACTAACAAAAAGTGGTTTGCTTTATTATCAATGCGTTGAAGGTGAATCTGGTAGCATCGTAGATTTTATTGAAATAAACCTTAAGACGAAAACTCATAGAGTAGAGTCTAGATGTGAATCGCATTACTCTGACGGTCCCTCTTTTCAAATGTCGTGTTATAAGTTATGAATAAAAAACTTCCTGCCAGTGGGGGTCGGTTTCGACGGTTAAGTCAAGATAGACTTTTTTGTTTATAGCCAGAGCGATTTCTTTTCTGGCAAAGCTTCCGATCTCCTTAATTTTTCTTCCAGCAGCGCCAATGAGCATTTTTTTATATCTGTCATTGGTAGTCAAAATTCTGGCTTTGATATAGGTTATTCCATTTTTTCTTTCCGTTATCTCATCAACCACGACGGTGATCGTATAGGGAATTTCCTCACCCATCATCAGAAATACTTTCTCACGAATAAGTTCTGAAATAAAAATTTTGCTATCAATGTTTAAAAGGGGATAACCAGATACATTTTCTTTCACCTCCGAGGTGGGGGTTGAGCTTTTCTTTTGCAACACCTCGGAGGTGTTCTCCTCCGGCAGCAGGTCGAAAATTTTCTGAATCAATGGCTTCATATGTAATTTTTTTATAGCAGAGATTTGAAAGACATTGGGAATTTCTTCTTCCAGAAATTTGTATTGGGGAAGATATGTTTTATCCTGAATATCAACTTTATTTATAACCAAAATTTTAGGTTTTTGAAGCTTTCTCACAACTCCTATAACTTTTGCTTCCTCAAAGTCCCGCCTTCTGGTGTGGTCGATCATGTAGATTACCAAATCAACCTCCTCATTGATAGCCTGAAAGGTTCTTGCATTGATTTTTTTGGCTAAAAAACCTTTGTCAGAAAATATTCCAGGCGTATCAACGAAGATAATCCGTCCTCTCTCATCTTCATACAGTGCTTTTATAGGAAAGCGTGTAGTTTGTGGTTTAGGCGATGTGATCGCCACTTTTTGACCAATGAGGTTATTTAAAAAAGTAGATTTCCCAACGTTAGGTCTTCCGATGAGTAAAACTTTTCCCGTTTTCATAGCATAATAATAGCATATAAGGGTAATTTGTCACTTCAAATATTTATCGAAAAAATTTATCGATCTCTCCATAGCTAAATTAAATGAAGCTCCGGAGATATTGTGATCTGCCCCTTCATAAGTATAAAATTCAACAGTCTTTCCATCCTTTTTCAAATTATTGTAAAGATTTTGAGTAAACAAAAGAGGTACTTCTTCATCTGCCAATCCGTGATGAAGCTGAATGGGCGTATTGATGTCGTTGAGAAAATAAGTTGGGTCAATTGAGTGCCAGAAATTTGGATTTTGTTCTAAAGTTCCATATTTATTGTAAAGTTCTTGCCTTTGGTTGTTTCTTAGTGAGAGTTCTCTTTGCGATGGACGAAAAGGGACTCTTCTTTGCCAGTTGTTGGCTAGATCATAATAAGAACCGACAACGCCAGCCCAAATAACTGCAGCTTTAATATCTTTAGATATGACTAAAGATCTTAAAGTTATGTTTCCACCCATCGAATGTCCCCACATGCCAATTTTGTTTGGATTCACATCTTTAAATTTTTTAATGGAAGATAGAGCATTCAAAACATCTATTGTGTAAGCAGGGGAATAGTAGGCGCCTTCCGGTTTACCTTCTGAACTTCCATTCCCTCGGTAATCAGGTTTAAAAACTATATAACCGCTTCTGGCAAATGCATCAACATAAGCGACGTATCTTTCTGTTGTTCTATATGCTTCAGGGGCGATATATCCGTGATTAAAGATTATGGCAGGCCATCCGTTCTTTAGTTTTTCACCTGTTGGAATAGTTAACAATGCATATATTTTTAATCCGTCAGAACGATATGAGGCAATGTATTGATTGTAGTTGCTGCCAGGGGATAAAGTTTGTTCTATCGTTATATTGCTTCCCGGATCTGATCTTAGTCTCATTGCCTCAATTGATAGAGGATCTAGGGATTTTGCAGATTGTTTATTAATCACTTTTGAAGACTGCGCGGTTATTTTGATATTATTCAAGTATTTATATAAAAGAAAAAGGATAAAAATTCCAAATAAAAATAAAACCAGAATAATATTTTTTTTGAACATATAAAAAAAGGAAGGTGGGCCCACGAGCTTTATTGCCGTGGGGCTCCACCTGTCACACCTCGAAACATAGGATTTAACTGAACATTGGTCGCTGTTAAGGTCCCATCGGAATTATCAGTACCAAATGCACTTATCGTCTGTCCGATCTTCAGATCACTTTTAGAGGCAGATGAAGTATTAACGTAGCTGGTTGAACTTGAGAGGATGACAATTTTTGTGCTTCCATCCTGCATCTTTACAGTCGCAGACGTATTATCAAGACTGATGATGTTACCGATGACACCAGGTCTACGTGTGTTGCCGTTTCTTGTTCCAAATTGACCGGTACCACCAGATCCATTAAATCCGCCCTGTGCGGCAAAGTTACCTCTGGATTGCTGTCGTTGATAGTTGGAGAATTGCATCCCGGCAAAAAAGCCGACTGCTCCAACTACTAAAGCAATAACTATTGTCATTAGCCATTTATTTTTCATATATTTCATCGAGTCAAACTCGATTTCGCCCCCTTTCTATAAATTAATTTATAATTATTCGTATCTTAATGCTTCTATTGGTTGCAAGTTTGATGCTTTCCTGGCCGGATACCAGCCGAAAAGAATTCCAATCCCACCTGACACTGCGATCGCAAGTATTATTGAAGACAGGGTTACTGTGAAAGGTAAGTTGAGAAAATGGGATAATAGTAAAGATATGCTGGATCCGAGGATCATTCCTATGATTCCACCGGTAAAAGTCAAGATGATTGCTTCAAAAAGAAATTGAGTAATAATTGTCTTTTTTTTGGCTCCCAAAGCCTTTCTAAGTCCGATCTCACGTGTTCGTTCTGTTACCGTAACTAGCATTATATTCATAATTCCAATACCGCCAACCAAAAGTGATATGGCTGCGATCCCTCCAAGCAGCGCCGTGAAGGTTCCAGTTATTTGAGAGGCTGTATTTAAAATATCATTTTGCGAAAAGATGGAAAAATCTGCGTTTGCTGGTAAGCTTATTTTATGTCTAGCCAAAAGAAAATAGCCAATCTGATTTTCAGCATCGGTCATGACATCCTGTGATTTTGCCTCAACTCCAATACTTGATAGATAGTTAACCCCAAATATTTGTTTTTGCTCTGTGGATAATGGAACATATATCACATCATCTTGATTTTGAAAACCAGACCCACCTTTTGAAACAGTAAGACCAATTATTCTAAAAGAAAGTCCGTTTATTCTTAATGTTTGTCCGACAGGATCAGCTCCATCACCGAATAGATCTGATGCTACTTGGGGGCCAACCACGGCGACCTTACCAATACTATCTACGTCTCTTTGACTGATAAATGTTCCAGAATCTATTGTAACTTTATGAATTTGGGCATATGATGGATAAACTCCTATGACTTGAGTATTTGAATTATTTCTTCCAGCTGTGACCTGTGCACGGCGTGAAAATTCTGGCGAGACGCTATTTATCGTATCGATCTGGGGGGTTGATTGAATCGCCAAAGCATCCTCAAGCGTTAGGCTGGCTGATCCTCCTATTGCTCCTCTGACTGCACCTGTATTCTGGCCTCCAGGGCTTACTGTTAGAAGATTTGATCCTAAAGATTGAATCTGATTTTGAACGGCCAACTGGCTGGATTCTCCTAGAGAGATAAGAGCTATGACGCTTCCAATTCCAATAATTATCCCGAGGATTGCCAGTCCCGTTCTTAGTTTGTTTAATGTAAGAGTCCCAATTGATTCTATAAATAATTCTCCAAGTTCCATAGTTAATTTTTCTTAAATTTAATTTTTTTTTGTTTCCCGTTTTTTTCGTCTTGAATTATTTTCCCATCTCTTATGTGTAGTATTCGTTTTGCGTGTCCGGCGATATCTGGTTCATGAGTGATCATTACAATTGTGTGACCTTCTTCATTTAAATGTTGGAAAATTCCCATAATCTCTTCTGCTTGTACGCTAGCGATGTTGCCTGTTGGCTCATCTGCCAAAAGTATTGCCGGATTCATCACGAGCGCTCTGGCGATTGCTACTCTTTGTTGTTGGCCACCTGACAGTTGATTTGAGGTATGTTGCATTCGATCTCCCAAACCTACCATCTCAAGATATTTTTTTGCTTTTTCTTTTCGTTCCTCTTTTGGAATTCCTGCATAAGCCATTGGCAACATCACGTTTTTTAGAGCTGTTGTCCTAGGTAAAAGGTTATAAGCTTGAAAGATAAAGCCAATCTTTCTATTTCTAATACCGGCAAGCTGATCCTCGGAAAGATTTGAGACATGTTCTCCATCAAGTATATAGTCACCTGATGTTGGTAGATCCAAAGCCCCTAAAATATGCATCAAAGTCGATTTACCGCTACCTGAAGGACCCATAATAGCTACGAATTCACCTTTTTCTATCTTAAAGGAAATATCTGAAAGAGCTATGGTTTCTACAGAATCCATTTTGTAAATCTTTGTGATGTGGGAAATCTGAATCATAGTTTTTTTTCATAAAGTTAACGACCCAAACCTCTTCCTCCACCAAAGCTGCTGAAGGGCGATGTGCTTCTTTGTGAGGAAGAAGTGGATTGGAGCACGCTGGTTACAACCGTTTGTCCTTCTGTAAGGCCGGAAGTGATTTCGGTTTGAGTGTCGGATGACAATCCCGTTTCAACTGCAGTTTGTGTAACTTGTCCGTTATTCAAAACTCTTACGTACGATTGAGTGCCGGTAGTCTGTACGGCAGTTGTTGGTACAAGAAGAGCATTATCTTTTGTAGCGATGATAATATCGGCGTTAATTGCCATATTAGGAAGAACTTGAGGTACAGTTGTGTCAAACTGGATTATGACAGGATAATTTGTTACTCCGCTTGTAACAGATCCAATCCGATCGACACTGACAACTTTTCCCGTAAACGTCTTGCCGCTTAAACTATCTAATGTCAAAGTTGCTTTTTGCCCTATTTTGATTTTATTAATATCAACCTCTGAAACATTAAATGTGGCCAGAGGATTTTGTTCGTTTTGGATTACTGCAATCTGTTGTGACGAGATATTGCTGTTGCTACTATTGGTGGTTGATGAGGTATTGCTGATAGTTATTCCGGGAAAAATTGTTAAATTAGTTAATTTCCCATCCATCGGAGCGGTAATTTGCGAAGAAGTCAGCTGATAAGTGACCCAAGCATTTTGTAAATTAGCTTGAGCTTGATTGACGACATTTTGCTGATTTTTGTAATTTGCCTCGGCTGCCAACCAGTCATCTTGGGCTTCATGAAACTCGGGTAGAGCTCTATTTGTATCATTTGGCGTCCCATCAGAATTTTGGTAAGTTGAGTTAGTGGCTAAATTATAGAATGTGTTCCATTTGGTAAACATAGAAGATTGAAGTGAGTATTGGGTCGCGTGAGCACTGTTCAAACTAGATTGAGCTTGAAGATAGCTTGCCCAAGCTTGAGTATTTCTTTGCTGTCCGAGTTGATCTAGATCAACCTCTGCAATAACATCACCTTTTTTAACTTTGTTGCCGTCGTTAACCATTATTTTTGATACCTGTCCTGAGGCTTGGGTAAACACATTGACAAAGTTGGCACTTAATACCTGACCGGACTCCGCGACCGTTGAGACTATTGTTCCTTTTTCAACTTGCGAAGTCTGATATTGGTTGGTCTGCGATTTTCCAGCAAAAATTTTCCAGCCGGCAAATACAATTATCGCAACTATAAACAAGAAAATTATTAATCTCTTTCGGCTTTTCGTAATCAATTGAGCCTGTTTCTTAAAAAAGGTAATAATATTGTTCATAAAGCCGATTCTAAAATTAGATCCTGAAAATAGGCTGAAAATTTATAATTGCGTTTAATTCAATAATACAGTTTAAACACTTTAAAACTCCACCGCAACACTTTCTTTACTGGCAAAGTCGCGCTTGCTTTCTTTGACAAAAAGAGCAGAAATTCCGCCAATAAATGTAAGTACTGTAGCGGCTCTAAAAACATCTCCAAAAGAAATGATATTGGCTTTTATTCCCATTAAAGCAGCTATTTGTTGAAAAAGAATAGTAGAGTGAATATTAATTACAGAATGTTGTTGTAAAGCAATTAAATTACTATTTGTGCTATTGGTTAAAACTGTAGCAAAAATTGCAATTCCAAAAGCCCCAGCGATATTCCTGGCTAAAGCCAGGACAGATGAGGCTACACCAATCTCATGCAAGGGGACAGTTGAGGTTGCTGCGTTGGTTAAAGGAGCTAAGCCTAATCCCAACCCAGCTGCCAAGAGAAACATTCGCCAAGCTATATCAAAACCTGTCCACTTGATATCTATGCTAACAAAAAGATACATTACGAAAGCTGCCCAAAACATACCAAATGCAGTTAGAAACCTAGGTTCTATTTTTGACGAGAGTCGTCCACCAAGAGGAGCGGCGACCATAAGTCCTACGGCCATCGGGATAAACAAAAGACCTGTTTTTGTTACAGAATATCCTAGATAGTTTTGTATAAAAATCGGAAGTATAAACAAGCCTCCGATCATACCCATAAAAGAAATAAAAGAGGTGATTATAGCTGCGGAAAAAGTAGGAATTTTGAAAAATTTTAGATCGACAACCGGCTCTTTAGCCTTGTTTTCTATAAAAATAAATGTAAGCATTGTTATTCCAGAGACTAAATATGTAGCAAAACTTTTAAAACTCAACCATCCCCAATCTTGACCTTGGTCTAAGACCAAAACCAGAGTACCTAAAGAGATCCCTAAAAGCAGGGATCCAACAATGTCAAAATTTTTTAATCCTTTGATTTTTTTTACAGGTTCTCCTATAAATTTTATTGCCATGATGGTTCCTATTATTCCGAGCGGAACATTAATATAAAATACGGCTCGCCAAGAAAAACTGTCGATAAGAGGACCTCCAAGGAGAGGACCAAAAACCGCTGCTGCTGCAAAAATCGCAGACCACAAGCCCATTGCTTGAGCCCGTTGTCCTTTGTCTTGAAAAGTGAAAGCAATAATCGATAAAGCTACAGGATAGTCTATGGAAACAGTAATGGCCTGTAGGATACGAAAAAAAAGCATAGACTGAAGATTAAAGGAAAGTCCGGCAAGCATCGAAGAGAGAGTAAAGCCTACAATTCCTGCGATATAAAGAGGTTTCCTGCCGATTAAATCTCCCAACTTTCCAAAAATCGGTACAAAAATTGCATTGGCGATAATGTAGGCTGTACCAATCCAGGCAGCCTGTGAGACAGTTATACCAAATTCTATAATAATCTTAGGTAGAGCTAAATTGACAATTGTCCCATCAAGTCTTCCTAAAAAGCTCGCAATCATTACGGTAGCCAAGACAAGCCATTGGTTGGAATGGAATCCTTGTTTTTTTTCCATCTCAAAAAGTATTTGTATAAACTATCATCTTTGCAGACATGCCGTTTTTGATTTGAGGATAAGTATTGGCATTAAAACGGGCAAAAACATCAAACTGTTGAGTTGGTCTTTCGCTGGATATAGAAAATGATATTTGAGTTTGTTTTGCACTTTGTGAGATTTCATCAACATAACCCCAAAAAGTTTGTCCGGGGAGAGCATCGACTGTAAAAGATACCACCTGTCCAACTTTTATTTGATTAAGTCCTTTATTTTCATCGATTGTTCCATCAATTCTCATGTCATTCGTATTTATGACCTGGATAACTGGTGTTTGAGGTGAAACCAATGCACCAACCTGTTTATTTGTTAGAATTACAACTCCATCCGCAAGGGCTCTTATTATTTCAGTTCCCACTTCGGCTAGCGCATCGCCTTTTTTTACTTTTTGTCCTTCGGCAACCTCAATGCTTTTGATTTTGCCAGGTGTGGTAGGGGATAAAGTTGTGATCGGAGCGGAGACTAACGAGTTTTCAATGTTAACTCTTCCTTGAGTTTTTAGAACAAAGATAGCGCCTGCTAATACGACTATAAAAATTAAAACACCGCCAGCAATTTTTACAAACTTTGGATTTCTAAATAATTTAAATATTTTTTTCATAGTATTGAATAGCGTTTTGAAATTATTGATGCTGAATTAAGAATAATTTGATCACCTTTATTTAACCCTTGTATGATTTCTGTATTGTTGCCAATTATGTTGCCAATTTTGACAGATT
Organism: Candidatus Roizmanbacteria bacterium; assembly: GCA_963845895.1. GTDB lineage: Bacteria > Patescibacteriota > Microgenomatia > UBA1406 > GWC2-37-13 > CAWJTN01. The sequence goes on along the minus strand of CAWJTN010000001.1, from coordinate 452,191 downwards.
TAAGCACGGGCTTACCATTTTGCATAACCCAGATAAATTGTTGAGATAAAACCAACCAAGAGGGTACCAATACAACCGGATAATTAAGGTTATTTTTAATAAGGACAACTCCACTTTGTTCATATTTCCCTATTCGACCAATTTCATCGCTTACGATATCAACTTGATAGACATTTTCTCCGGTCTGAAGGGTAATTCTGTCCGGATAAATTTTTATTACATTTCCGCTGATTGATCTATTTTTAATTCCATTCAGTTTAACAGTAGCTACCGCTCCAACAGATACATAATTTATATCATCTTCCGAGACGTTTGCTTTAAAAATTAAAGAATTAGGATCTATAACTACAAAGGAATTTTGTGGAGAAACAATTATTCCTGGATTTGTTATATCCTCATGAATTAGAACTCCATTGATTGGCGAACTCAAGTTAGCCAGAGTAAAAGCATAATTTGCCAACTGCACCTGGATTACCGAATTGTCCAGATTTGCTTGGCTTTGTTCTAATAAATTTTTAATCATATCGTTTACTGCTTTATCTTTGTCGTTTCCTCCGATTCCTCCTAAGTTAAAATAATTAAATGGGTAGGGATTTGCTTGTTGCGCATATAAGTAATTATTTTGTTGATTATTTTGAATCTGTCCGAAATTATCCCGAGCAATTTTATAATTGTTTAATGCGGCCTCAAGCTGCTTTTGGATTGTATAGCTATCTAGAGAGGCAATAGTTTCGCCTGTTGTAACAGTATCACCTTCTTTGAAAGGTAGATAAACGACTTTACCACCGGTTAAAAAGTGGAGAGTAACCTCATTTTGTGATCTGATCATTCCGTCTGCTAAGATTTCTGAAGAGACAGACTTTACCGACACTGTATCTGTTTTAGCAGTCTGATTAATTGTGGCAGACACGAGTTTAACGAGCATAAAAATAAGAATAATGCTTATGGTCGAAACCGCACCTATGAAAAGTAATATTTTCTTAAAGGGTAATTTTTTCATATAAGTTTTGTAATATTGAATACATAATTTTTTTATCTTTATTAGATATTTTATCTAGGATAAAATTTATTCTTTTAATTTTTATTTTCATAACGTTAGTAAGTGTTTTATTACCTCTATTAGTTAAACTGATCTTAGTTACACGCCTGTCTATTTTATCCATGATGCGATGTGCATAACCAGATTTAACCAAACGGTTAACCAAAGAAGTAGCCGTTGGCATCTTTATAGAAAGTTCATCTGCAATGTCGCTCATAGTTACTTTTTTATCTGAAATAAACATCATGGCCTGCAGTTGCAACATGCTTGGCTCATGTAATTCTGTCGGGTAGTTTGTCTGTTTTCTAACAACTCTTAATATTTGAGCAACCAAACAAATAAATTTTTCTTCAGGTGTCCGAGGTTTGAACATAATTTTTCTCTATTTAATTAGAGAAGCTAAATATTAGCAGACCTAACCTTAAAAGTCAAGCTTTATAGGTAGATAATGTATATTATAATTAATTTAGTTATTAATTAAAAAAATTATGAAAGGATATATTGCAGATATAAATGGAAAAGCCTTGCAGAATAGTTATTTCCGACAGGTGTTGGAAACCGGTAAACATACACAGGTTGTCGTTATGAGTATTCCTACCGGTGGAGAAATTGGGGAAGAAGTTCATTCAAACAATGATCAAGTTTTATATCTCGTCGAAGGGAAAGGAAAAGTTATTTTAAACGGAGAGGAATCACCTTTTAACAAGGGTGATCTAGTTCTAGTTAATGCCGGCACTAAACATAATTTTGTCACAATAGGTGATGATCCTATGAAAATTATCACCACCTATTCACCCCCTCACCATCCTGATGGAACGATTCATAAGACCAAAGAAGAAGTGGACAAAGCAGGATATTAATTGTAAAAATTTCTTTTGATTTTATTAAAAAATATTTATTTCTTTAATGGGAATTAAACGTATAGCGATGATTTCATACCATACATGTCCTTTGGCGTCTGAAGAAGGTAAAGAGACGGGTGGGATGAATGTGAGTGTGCTTGAACTTTCAAAAGAATTGGCAAGACTTGGATATACGGTAGATATGTATACCAGATGTCAACATCCCAGCAATCCTGAGCAAGTGGTAATCTATCCGAACCTGCGACTCATTCACCTAAAAGATGGCGCGGAGAAACCAGTTCTAAAGAAAGAATTGATAAATTATATTCCTGAATATATAAAAAGTTACCTGTCTTTTACAAAGAAGTATAAACTGTCTTACGATATCTTGCACTGCCATTATTATCTTTCCGGATTAATTGGTCTAAAAATAAATGAGAATTCTTCTAATCAATTGCCGATAATTATGTCGTTCTACACTTTAGCCTTAATGAAAAATTTAGTGGCAAGAGATGAGTTGGAAAAAGAGGAAATAAGAAGGATCAACGCAGAAATATTGTTGACAGAAAAGTCGAAAAAAATAATAGCCCCGAGCGATAGTGAAATGCAGTATCTACAATATTTATACAATACTCCAAAAGAAAAAATTATCGTGATACCGCCGGGTGTTGATGTCAATCACTTCAAGCCCTTAGATAAGAATGAAGCAAAGAAAAAGATCGGATTAGAGAAGGAAGCGAAACTTATTCTTTTTGTTGGAAGAATTGAGCCTTTGAAAGGATTAGATATGTTGCTCTATGCGATTAAAGTTTTAGTGATGAAAAAGCCAGATTTAAATATATGTTTGTGGGTAGTGGGCGGTGACGTATCTCAAAAACCACATCTTTGGTCTAAGCAGTTAAAAACCTTAGAACAACTTCGTAAAGCACTTCATATCTCTATGGTAGTTCATTTCGTAGGTCAACGTTCACAAAAAGAACTACCATATTACTATAACGCTTCTGAAGTTGTAATCATGCCTTCCCATTATGAATCGTTTGGCCTGGTAGCGCTTGAGGCAATGGCTTGTGGAATCCCAGTGATAACCACTAATGTTGCCGGCGTGTCAAATTTGATTGATGAAAAACATAGATCTTTGATAACTACCGTAAATAATCCATTACTTCTAGCTTCACAAATTGAATTTTTATTAACAAACAATATAGCTCATAAAGAAATAAGCAAAGACATTTTTAGAAAAGCTCAAGATCTTAGTTGGAGTAATATAGCTAAAAAAACAATTGAAGTCTATGGATAAAAATTTTTATCTCTTCCGTCATGCTCTTGCGACAAAAAGCGCCAGAGGGTACGGAAGAAAAATTCTAACAGCCGAAATTTTAGCCGAGGGAATTCCTTCTATCAAGAACTTGGCAGAATACTTAAAAAATATTCATGATAGCATTTATTTTTCGTCGGATGTATTAAGATGCAGGCAAACAACTGAAATAATTATTAGATATATCCATAAAAAACCAATTTATGACAAACGGTTAAACGAATTTTACAGAGAGACTTTTACGAGTTTTAAAGAAAGAGTCAAGGAATTCTTACGAGAAATTTCGAAATCCAGAAGTAAAAATATTTTTATTTGTACTCATGGAATAGTGATAGCAAGCTTTAAGCATTTTCTTTTAGAGAATAAATTTACTTTTAATAATAGACACGATTTTCCAAAAGTAGGAGAGTTGCTTATTATAAAAAATAACAGTGTTAAAAAAATTGAGTTCGGCTCCTGATTCTATAATTTTATATTTATATCGCGGTACTCTGAGCGTTCAGTGTTTCTCATTGATTGGATTTCACCATAAAGGTCTCTTTTCATAATGAACGCATTTTCAAAAGACAAGGGTTGATAAACAAAATAAGTTCTTAGTTCATAAAGACACGATATTGTAATCAAGATTAAAAAAAGATAAGTGAAAACTTTTTTCCTTACAATAAATTTTTTTGAAAAAATCAGATTTATTCCATTTCCAATAAAATAGATGACAGAAGATAGAGTTCCGAAGGTTCTAAGCATACTAGGATTATCTCCGGAATAGACAATAAGGGATGGCGCGATTCCTATGGCAAAAATTAAAATAAACATTAAATTGTAATCTTTATTCAACTTAAAAAAAGAATATACCAGTCCAAGAAAAAATAAGCTTGACAGAATTAAGTTGAATGCAGGTTTATAGGGGAAATTATGTCTGCCATTAGGGTCTCCTTTAAATAAAAACATGTTTGTTATCCTAAAAATATTTTCCGTAAAAATTTCTCCTTTAGTCAAAATTGTTATACGATTGTTTACAGGATAAAAAAGTTCATTGACTCTTACGTCTTCTGCAGGATGTGTAACTAGATAAGAAGTTACGGGGAATGCTAAAAGATTAAGAGGAATAAGGAAAATTAAGATGTGTGCAGGTTTTATTTTTTTAATAAGCATAAATGCAAGTGGTGCTAAAAAGAAAATCCTTCCAGGTTGATAAGAATTAAAAGCTAAGCCAGAAAAAAGGCCGGTTAGCATAAAATATTTGGCCTTGTTATTTTTTATTCCTAATATTAAAAATAGAATTGAAAAAAGTTCGTTTAACAAAAGAAAAGAAGCGTCAAAGGAAAAACGATTAAAGTTCAACCTCCAATGAAGAGTAATGAAAATTATTGTTAGTAAAAAAGAGTAGGGAATTTTTAGGAGCTCTTTATTTTTAAAAACTATCTTCAGGATTAAGTATAAAAGTGTTACGTCTATCAATCCAAAAAATGCCGAAGGGAGTCTAAGGGCAGCAGTACTGATACCAAATAATTTAAACGAAGCTAAAATTATATAAAAATAAAGAGTAGGGTGACCATCAACCAAAGGAGAAAAAGGAATATAAGTTTTTTTATTTAAAGAAAGCGCAAGTAGGGCATATTTCACCTCATCAAGTGCAAGATTCTTTGGAATTTGATCAATCTTATAAACAATAAGAATTAAGCCAAGAAAAAAAACAATAAGAAAAAGAAAAATCTCCTTTCCCTTCTTCATTTGACTATATTTTATCATTATAAGAAGACTGTATAATTATCTACAATGAAATTATCCATTGGTATAAACGCAGCCCTACCTTTTCTTCCTTTTGAACTAACTATTATCCTTCCTCCACCAAGAAAAGCAAGAAGAATTGTAAATAGAGATAATTTAGGAAGAATTATTTACGCCCAACCTTTGTAAATCCATTTCCGCAAGGATTTATATTGTTTATGAATATAACAGGGTTCTTTATGTGTAAAATATCACATAAGAAAGTTTTTTTATTGGCTAAGTAGTATTGTCCTAGTAATTTTATGTTTTAAACAATAAAACTTTCGGTAATGGTTTTCCATGCTTATCAACGTCACCTAATTTTTCAAATTCTTCTAAGGTTTGAATTTTTTTACTTCTTAAGCTTGTATGATTAACAATTACAATATCAATAGGTTTTCTACCTTCGTTATTAGGATTTAGTTTTAACATTCCTTTGAGATTTGTACCAACTTTGCTATACTCGTTTGGGATCTTTTTCCTCATCGTAACTTTATAATCTTCTTTTTCAAACACATCACGTAAAGTTCCAGCGACCCAATCTCCACTCAAAGCAATAGGATCATCATATGAAATGGCTCGATTATCAGATCGATAACCATGTGTCCATAAAGCATTGGTAACAACGAGAAGATCTACATCTGGTCGATCTCCTAATTTTGTGACATTTCCTCCAATACCGTAAACAGCGAAGAATGCCTCACTTAGGTATCTTTTTGGGTATCTTTCTTGTTCATGTCCTCTTGCAAGTGATTTGACAGTCGCAATAATAGCCTTAACAGTAATAGCATCTGGTTGTTTTAATCTTGAAAAAAACTCTTTTGGGGTTCCTACTTCACCTCGTCTAATGGGTTTAGGATCAGGCATGACAATAGTATACAACTATAATCTATAATTTCAAGTCGACATAGCAATCTAAAGTTTAGAATCAGATACATTTTAATGCCATTAATTATTGGAAGATTGTTATTGTTAGCTTCAAAATCATCTCCTGACCCAATCCCGCAACGATTGACATTATTTAATTAAATTGTTATATGCTATTATTACAATCTGTATGGCTAAAATTTCTATTGGTATGGTATAAACTCAGCTCCACATTTTCTTCCGTTTGAAATTAGCATTCATCTGCCTCCTCCAAGGAAAGCAAGAAAAATATTAGAAAGAGATAATTTAGGAAGAATTATTTATGCTCAACCTTTGTAAACACATATCCGCAAGGATTGATATTGCTTAAAATCAATCAAATTCCTCCAAAAATCTTATCAGCGTTGAGGAAGTCAGAACATTATTTCTGCATCAACTTATACTTTTAGTGGAGACATTGACCTCACTGCTTCATAAAGTTCATCATTAGGTCCAAAATTAAGCCAACCTTCATATGCATAGCTATAGCGCCTGCGTATAACTTCGTAGGGGAATAGTGGGACAACATTGACGTAATTAGTTGAAGGAAGGTCGAAGGTTGAATAGTATAAGCCATCAGTAAAATCAACAAGCGATCTACATTGACGAGCAAATGTCAATTCGTCATTAGAAAAAATATCAATCATTTTAATTTCACCATGCCGTATCTTTAGCTCATTTTCATTGAATCTACGATTAAAATCATCAAGAGCTGCTTGAGGATCTTCAGGAAGATTCTCAAATCTTATATTAAATATCGGCACAAGAGTCGGATAAACGTGATCTGTTTCAACATTTCTTACTCTACCAAAATCAGTTGAATAGTTAGGAGGATTTGCAAATGTTTTAAGTAACTCTCTTATCTGTATCGACTTCCTAGTCGTAGACTCATATTCTAGTTTCTGTCTAAACGTATATTCAAAAGCCTCAACTGGATCATTTGTTTTCTTAATAGCCTCAGGTAGGTATCGGTTTTTTTTAATTTCATTAAGAACTCTTTCAGCATATTGAGGAATTGATGCAGCAAACTGTGCAAGCCTTGTTTGAAATACCTCAAATGTGTCACCACAATTTAGCGAAGATAGTTCATTAGCGTCTAGATGATTAACCCAGTATCTTATTGGTCGACCATCTGGTGTAACATAACGATTACCCATACTTCTTTGGCTAATTGTATCAAGTAAGGAAGTAATAGTATTTTCAGGTATCGCTCCTGTTTTATCCAATACCAATCTTCTTCTGGATTGTTGCAAGGTAACAAGTTCGTCTGCTGCTTGTGTAAGCTGTTCTGAATGTATGGCTTCAGGCCTGTTATTACGCAGAAATTCTAAGATCATTGAGTTGAATTGTATAACACATATAGAGTAAATGTCAATGCAAAAGCCTAAAATATCATTTTCATTGAAGAGAAAAGGGGCGTTGATGTTTTTAGCTCTATAACTAATATAATCGTAGACTATCATCAGTACAGTTTGACTGACTACACTAGAACGTAATATTCTCAATTTTACCCTCAAAATCATTTCCCCATCCCTTCAATTTTACTCCCAACTTCGCTAAAGCTATGTTGGGTAAGCAAGGTAAACCAACCCCGCAAGAATTAATAATGTTTACTTCATGTAATAATCGTGGGTGATATAATAAATAACCATGGGAAAAATTTCTTTGGGAATCGTAGGGTTGCCAAATGTTGGGAAATCGACGCTTTTTAATGCACTTTTGAGAAAGCAGGTTGCCGATGTGGCAAACTATCCTTTCTGTACAATTGAGCCAAATGTTGGAGTTGTTGAGGTGCCTGACGAGCGACTTCCTGTATTGGCAAAAATCGTTAATACACAGAAAATTATTCCTGCTATTGTCGAGTTCTACGATATAGCAGGATTGGTAAAAAACGCTTCAAAAGGAGAAGGGTTGGGAAATAAATTTTTAAGTCACATCAGAGAAGTTGCCGCTATCGTTCACGTAGTTAGACTTTTTGAAGATAGTAATGTAGTCCATGTTTCAGAAAAAATTGAGCCAATGTCCGATATCAAAACCATCGAAACGGAACTCATGCTAGCTGATTTGCAAACCCTTGAAAAACAGCCCGCCTCCGTTAAAACTACGGCGGGTAAAAAAGATCCAAAAGGAGAACTATTTGTTAAAACTGTAGAAAAAATAAAAAAAGCCTTGAATGGAGGAGTGGCTGTAAAAAGCCAGAATTTATCAGATGAAGAGATCAAAATAATCAAACCTTTAAATCTATTAACTATTAAACCGGTTATTTATGTTTTTAATGTTTCGGAGAAACAGTTGGAAAACCAGATACAGACCAAAGAAAAAATTGCTGAAATTGTTAAATTGCTAAATGGTTTTTCTAACAATTATTTATATCTTAATGCTAAGCTTGAGACAGATGTTTTGGCTTTTTCCGAAGATGAACAGAAGGAATATTTAAAACAATATAATTTGACCGACACAGGTTTGAATCGTCTGATTAAAAAATCTTACGAAGTTTTGGGACTTATTTCATTTCTTACTGCAAGAGTTAAGGAGGTTAGAGCCTGGACAGTCACAAAAGGAACGTTAGCCCCTCAAGCCGCAGGAGTCATACATACCGATTTCGAAAAACATTTTATAAAAGCTGAAATTATTCCTTATGAAGATTTTGTTAAACTAGGCGGTTGGGTAAAAGCAAGAGAAGCAGGAAGAGTTTCAATTGTCGGTACAGATTATGAGGTGAAGGATGGGGAAATTGTGGATTTTAAGGTGGGTGTTTAAAGGCAACAAAATATAGTCAATTTCTGATATAATATGATGCTAGACAACACGCATTGTTAAGGCGTGTTCATTTTTTTATACTCTTTCTTTCCGATTTATTCGGAATTAGAAAGAGTAAACCCTTCCGAAGTGAAGTTTCGACTGCGTGGACGTAGACCACGAGGCGAACCTGAACGAAGGAGGGTAAATTACAATATTATGTCCATTCGAAACATTGCAATTATCGCTCACGTTGACCACGGGAAAACCACCTTAGTTGATGCTTTACTGAAGCAGACAAATACATTTCGTGATAATCAAAAAGAAATGAGTGAAACCTTGCTTATGGACACAAACGAACTTGAAAGAGAAAAAGGGATCACAATTCTTGCCAAAAACACCTCTGTATTTTATAAAGATACAAAAATAAATATAATTGATACTCCGGGTCATGCCGATTTTGGAGGAGAGGTTGAGAGAACAATAAATATGGCCTCAAGCGCCATACTTTTAGTTGATGCTGCCGAAGGACCTTTACCCCAAACTAAGTTTGTCTTAAAAAAAGCTCTTGAAGCGGGTTTAAAAATAATTCTTGTTGTCAATAAAATCGATAAAAAAGAGGCGCGACCTAAAGAAATTGTTGGCGAAGTTGAAAATTTATTTTTGGAGTTGGCAAAAGATGAAAATTCTCTTCAGTTCAATACCCTTTTTGCCGTAGGAAAAGACGGAAAAGTATATAATGAACTTCCATCGCATTATTCGCAAAATCTTCCGGGAAACCTAACGCCTTTGTTTGAAACAATTTTAAAAGAAGTGCCGGACTCTGCAAATTTTGAGGATAAACCATTTCAGATGCTAATTTCAACTTTAGACTATGACAATTATGTGGGAAAACTATGTATTGGAAAAGTTAATCAAGGTACTCTAAAAAAAGATCAACAGATAGCATTGATTGATGAAGGAAAGGTAGTTGGCATTTATAAAGCTCAACAACTTTACACGTTTATTGGTCTACAAAAAAAAGAGGTTGATAAAGTAAGCGCAGGTGACATAGTTGCGATTGCCGGAATTCCAGAGTTGACGATAGGGCAGACTGTTACCGACCCAAATTTTCCAGTCAGCTTACCTAAAATACTGGTTGAGGAACCAACAATAAAAATAACAATAGGTCCGAATACAAGTCCATTTGCAGGAAGAGAAGGAACTCTTGGAACTTCAAGGCAAATTAAAGAGAGACTTTTGAAAGAAAAAGAGACAAATTTAGGATTAAAGATAGAACAAGACCCTGAAGCTATAAATTTTATAGTTCATGGACGAGGAGAACTTCATTTGGCAGTTTTAATTGAAACAATGAGGAGAGAAGGTTTTGAACTTCAGGTATCAAAACCACAGGTGATTGAAAAAATAATTAATAATCTGGTATACGAGCCGTATGAAGAAGTAACCATTCAGACTGAAAAAAAATATTTGGGAGTTGTATCTGAAGAGTTTGGTAAAAGAAAAGGAGAGCTTCTGGATATGGTTTCTGAAGATAACAAAGACAATGTGGTATTGAAATACAAAATTTCAGACAACAATTTATTGGGTATAAGAAGTATTCTTCTGACTAAAACCAGAGGGACTGCAACAATCAATACTTATTTTTTGGGCTATCTGTCCAAAGGTTCAAGAGTCGGATCAATAAGAAACGGTGCTCTGGTAGCAGTAAAATCCGGTATCTCATTATCGTATGGTTTGGTTAACGCTCAAGATAGGGGCGCTTTATTTATCGGTTCGGGAATAAATGTTTATGAAGGAATGGTCGTTGGTTTATCAAACAGGGACATAGATATTGAAGTAAATATCTGCAAAGGAAAAAAACTGACAAATAATCGTTCAAAAGGTGAAGGAACATCAATTCCTTTAACTCCGGCAACAGTTTTGAGTCTAGAACAAGCTCTCGATTTTATTAATGAAGATGAAATGTTGGAGGTGACTCCAAGATTTATAAGAATCCGTAAAGAAATTCTATCGTTTGTACAAAGGCGTGTGGCCAACAGACAAAACAAATCAAAATCTGATATACTTAAAAATTAGTTTATGAGAGATCTTTTGTGGAAACTTCTTAAATGGATAGTAAACATAGTTACTGCAGTAAATCTGCTATTTTTGATAATAAAAATTCCTACCTATCAAAGCCAAATGAAAAGATTTGATGATATGCAGAATAGTTGCAGAAATGTTGATTGGAAGGTAGCGAAACAGATGGCTTGTGTAGCAACGGTCACAGACGAGTCATCTAAATATGTCGACGGCGTAAGAGCCAACGCAGTATGGGGAATCTATCTTCCTGTTATTTTTTACGGCGGATTGTTTTTATATAGAGATCTTCTTTTAAAATCCAAAGAGTAAATTCTTTTTTCAGCTTTCATTCAGAAATAACGACTAAATTATTTATAAGATGCACAACTCAGGGTATTGTCGCATCTTAAGCAAAAAAGGTGATTGTCATATAAACAACTACACCAACATCATACACGGGTTGTTAAAACATTACACCTTTTCTACTCAGAGTCCCAAAAGACTCTGAGTTTTTTTATAATTCTCTATAATTAAAATCTTCTTCGGTTGTAATCTTTTCGATAGTTGCCGCCTCCGCTATTTGACCTTTCTTCTCTGGGTCTGGCGACATTTACAACGATTTTCCTGCCTTCGACCTCCTTATTTGCCATTTCTGCAATTGCTTTTTCAGCGTCGGCTTCATTGGCAAATGTCACAAATCCGAATCCTTTCGAACGGCTGGTGTATTTATCCATAATAACCACAGCTTCTGTCACTTCACCAAATGGAGAGAACATTTCCTTTAATGATTGGTCATTTAAAGACCATGGAAGATTACCTACATATAATTTCTTTTTATCCATTATCTAATCACCTCCTTGCTTTTTTTATAACTTTTTTTTTATTTCTAATGTTATTTTTACGTTTTTCTTCAGCATCTAATCTTTTTTTCTTTGCTCTGGCTAATTCTTTATCAATTATTTTTTGACATTTTTTATCAGGACAGGAACGTTCTGTAATTTCTACTATGCTCATCCCCACTTTTTCTTTCCATTCCTTTGAGATCACTCTTTCTTTTCCGCAGCGAGAGCAGTAACTTTTGAAATCTTTATTCATATGTAATATTACTTTCGACGTCTGTAGTAGTAATTAGGTCTTCTATCTTGATCTAGAAAATGGGCTTCTTTCACGATTAATCTATTCCCATCCAAGTCAGAGTTATTGAGTTTGTTAATCGCGTCATTTGTTTCCTGTTCATTGCTCATCACGACATATCCGTAGCCTGTATGCTTATTTGGATTTATACCTTGTACGATTTTTATTGATACTATTTTTCCAGCTTGGGAAAAATGTTTCATAAGTTTCTCTTCATTTGTTTTGGTCGATATCCTACCTATGTATATTTTTTTAGACATTTTTATAATTAAATTTATAGTAGTGTGAAGTTGTTGATCATAAGAAAGAAAGAGAAGAAACCGATCATTCAAGCAAAATCATACTATATTTAAGTAGTATACCATAAAATCGGCGGAGTGGGAAATTATATGGGAATTCACTCTATGTAGAAGTCAAACTCTCTCTACAAAACCGATATTCCTATTTAGCATCTTGATCGCTGACTTGTGAAGCTGATCTTTTGAAGTTGACCAAGTAAGATTTTCTAAAACAACTGGTTTTATTCCTAAATCAAATAAATCATACGCTGTTGCCAAAACACAACAATCAGTGTCAAACCCACAAAGATCAACTACTTGAATATTATTTTTTTTGAGAGCTTTATTCATTGGAAGATTATACCAAGAAGTTCTAAGCATTCCAATAAGCTGAAGTGGTTTGGAACCTTAGGATAATTAGTTGCAGGAATTGGATAGTGCTAGAATCTGTTTAAATTCAGATTACAAGAAGTCTAAGATATTTGATTTATTTATAAACCTATAGTATAATTGGCCATGGCTGCAGAATTTATTCATGTAGGCGAAGAACAATATCCACTAGGTCAACCTATTCAAAATGCCGGCGATTATTGGGAGATGTACAACAGAAGAAATAATAATGATGCCTATGCGGCAGCTGAATTAATTATTAGCAGAGTTACAAATGTTGCTCGTGCGATAGGAGTTGATATTGGTCAAACACAGAAAGGATTCTCTACAGCTCTATATAATCCAGTGATTGATGAATATACAGCAGTAAAGGTAGGAGAACTTCAAAGAGATTATTCAGGAAAAGATCTTATAGCCCGTCATGTAGAAATAGAAACAACTCAAGGATCAAGGATTGAAAGCGAAGTCCAATACGCTCCTTCACAAGATAAATTATACACATTAACGGATCCGGGCTTTACTATGGTTACTACCCAGACTTATACCTTTCAACTTCATGATGATTACGTAAGAGTTTACGCAAACGAAAAAGACAATATTCCAGCCGCACCTTCCTTAGTACAGGCCGTAGGAACAGTGCTCGATATAGTTCAAGGCAATATAGTCGATCCATATGAAGTAATCTACGGACAAATGACTGAGCCGGAACTTATCAGAGAATATTTGGGAGCAGATACTGTCGTTGATCCAATGCTGAAAAAAGTACTTGTTTTGAAAAAACCAGAATATCATAGTGAACATGGTCAAATACGACCTGCAATGGAGTACGATTATGATGAAACAATAAGACATGTAAAAAAACAGTTAAGAGAAAAAATAGAAAATTCTTATGGAATAATTTATCAGCTAGCAAAACAGAGACATAAAAGCAAGCAATTAAAATAAAAGGCAATTCTTATATTTATCAGCCTAATCAATAATGAGATGCTTTATGTCAAGAAACTCTATCTCCAATTCACTTGGTGCTAGAAAGATTAATCTGACAACCTAAAGATTTAGCTGACATTGGTTGTTTACACTGAAGAATGAAGTGACTATCCTTCAACTTCGTTCAGGACTATAGTGTGGGAACTTTTTACATGGAAAATTATCTTAGAATACATTATTTAGAGTAGAAAACTATTATTATTTTTAAATCTTCGCTCTATAAACTGATCGTTTTGGTAATATTTTCTATAATATCGTCTTTGCCTGAATTAAGATAAAGTCCCTTTTCGTCATAACGATAAATTCCATCTACGATAATATAAACTTCTTGTCCGTTATCCCCCCTTTTTCCTGTATGAATCAATAGGTAAACTGCTTTTATTTGGGTATGATCACTTAGGCTTCCTTTAACTATAATTTCTTGACCGTTTAATCGAGACGTAGTAGTAAATTCGGTCGTAGATTTACTAGGATTGGTTAATTGGCCATCTAATGCCTGCAAATCCATTGTCTTCATATCATCAAACGATATATTACTTGATGCAGAGAGTGATATATCTAATCCTTCTCCACCTGGTTGACTAGAATTTTGTTGTGTAATTTTGTCTATATGAAGACTTTGTGAACCAGGTTTGTTTATAAAAGAAGATGGATAAAAATAGGTAAACGAAACACTATTCTTTTCTATTGGATAAGGAGTGTAGATCCCTTTCTGCCACCCCTGAGTGTTATTTTCTCCAACATTATTAAGCATATTCTGAGGTGTAGGTGATGAGTTTATGATGATGGTTGGAGATAGCTGAATACCAGAAGTTAAATTTAAATTTTTAAGCGAATTTTTTATATAAATATTTACAGTAATATACAAAAATAGCAAAACAACAAATATTATTATTAATAGGGTTTTATTTCTTTGAAAGAAATTCCTTGTATCTAATGGTTTTTGAGGAGGTAAAATTTGATCTATTTTATTTTGCAGAGATTCTTCTTCATCCATTGTTTTCAGTATATCAAATTGCTTAAACTGAATTAGCGGGTTAAAATATCCGAAGATTGTTTATTAATTTAGATTGTCTTGATAGTCTAAAGTTCTATTTGCTGCGGAGCGTAGACGAAGTTCGAACCTATTTTATAAAATATTATATTGAGATTCCCGCTCTTGCTTACGCTTCAATAAATTATGCAGTGTTGTCTGAGATACGATGGAAAAACTCGTATTTTTTTATCTAATATCTTTGCCAAACAGTTACGAACTTTGATTTATTTTCAAGAATTTTAACCCCCCAATCAGCATTCTTAAATCTCCAGTAGCCGAATTGGTCTCCCTTTTGGGTTATAGCTGTCTTTTCGCTAGTTAAAGTTTTTAATTCTGCCCCTTGTCCTGTGTTTAAAATCTGCCATGTTTGACAATCGACAACCTTAGTGTTGCCGCCTTCATTAAAAGCAATTATTCCATTGCTTTTAGGGTTAAAAGTTAAAGCTGAAACAGAACCTATCTTGTCTAGTTTGCTTTTTTCTTTAGTTTTGACATTATAAACAAAAGTTCCCTCAGAACCTGAATATAGTACATAAGCATTTCCAACCCAAACAGCACTGTTAATAAAATCAACTTTTTCTATCTGTTTTTTTGTAGCGATTTCGAAAAATATTAAACTATTGTTTTGAAGCAAATAAGAATAAGTTCCTTTTGGGGATACTGTTAATTTAAGCTTTTCAGTGTTTATAGAGGGTATTTCTAATATAATTTCCTCCTTAGGGCCGTTTGTATTTATATATTTTAAAACACCCTTGTTTCCATTGACGGTAAGAACAACATATTCGTTTCTGCTAATTGGAGAAGTGTTTATAAAGGAAACTGCTTCTGTTTTTTCATAAACCAAGGAATTGTTAGGAGCATTCATACCATTTAATTTGAGTGTGTTTATTTTCCAATTATTGTTTTTAGTTGTTACATAGCTAATTTCGTTTAGCCCTATAAAATCCATATCGGCCAATGTCTCTATAGGAGGAACTGGACTAGTTAATTTAACCGATACATCTTCCGGAGAATTACGGAAATTAAAGCTTTTATCAGGATTTTCCCAAATGATTAAATCGGTGTCAGCTTTAGTCCATTCGGGATAGTCAGCCAAAGCATTAGCACAAGCGGTTTTAAGTAAATTATTATCATTGGTAGATTCAGAAATTGTACTTATTTTTTGAGGGGCGATTCCAGTTTTTTGAGAAGTAGAATTGTTAGAGGTAGTCAAAAAATAATTAAGGCTGGCAATAGTAATAATTACGACGACAGAGACAAAAAATAAAATTGTAAATGTGTACTTTTTTACAAAAACAAAAAACTTAGGATATTTATCAATTAATTTGGAAAGATATTTGTTTTTATTTGATAACACTGGAGATGGCGGTGAAGCATCCATATATTAAATATAACACAAACTGACTTTATTAATACGGTACATTCGTCACTTGCTCCTGGTGGAGCAAGGTGCCGAATGGTACCAATCAAAACCCACCGTTTTGTGGACACTTCTTTTTGTGGAAGCCTCTCTTTTTGGCTGGCTCTGGTTGTGACTATGTGGGAACTTATTACTTGTCTGCACACTATTTATGATTTGAAGATTTTCCTGCTTGCCTTTCGCTTATCCAACCTCCAAAACCAATAAGTATTATTGCGACTACAGATTCTTTCAGAACGCTAGAGATACTATTAGTAAAAATTAGTTGTGTTCGTCTCCTTACCTTCCTGAGATGCCAAAGGACAGGTATGAAAAAATCATTGCTATGAGTTTTATTTTCATCTGGAAATTATATTATACTGTAATTATGGAGCAAACATATACCCCGATAAATTTTACACCTCTGAAAATTCCTGTTCCAAAAAAAAGGAATTTTTTGCAGGTTCTTGTCGAGCTTGACTTATTCACTCATTTTCTCGTTGTGACTCTTATCATCACTCTGGGTCTTGCTTATTTTTTGAACGAGAGAACTAAAGAAAAAAGCAAAACCATGCCGCAGAAAGCGGTGACTCAAAATTCTGTTCAGGCCATCGTCGCCGCTCCGGTTCAGTATACAAACTCCATATACATCAGCCAGCAGGTAGTATATATTGATAAAAAATATTTCAATCTTCCGGAAAATTTCAATCTGACTATGAATGGCCCGATAAAAAAAGATGTTTTCGGCTACCTCCCTTATTGGATGATCCCCAACCTAAAGAGCATTGATACTCGCATGCTGACGTCTTTAAGTTATTTCGGTTTAGAAATAAACGGCGACGGCCAGATTCTCAACGGCGTCCAAAGAGATTCTTTTAACCCATACGATATCTGGCAAAACGATATTAATTTAAAAGCCTTTCTTGATCAAGCCAAAAAAAACAAAATAAAAATATTTGTTACATTCAAATCATTTAACAACGATACAATTGAAAAATTAGTTTCCTCATCCGAATCGTCCCAGCACTTTTTGAATACGGTTCTATATCAAGTAAACTCCCACAATTTGGACGGAGTGAATATAGATTTTGAGTATACCGGGATACCGGATACAAAAATAAGGGATAAATTCTCGGTTTTAATGAGCACGCTTAACGATGCTCTCAAAAGTCAAGGATCGAAAACTACACTAAACATATCTGTTTATGTTACTGCGGCAACTATAAATCAGTTATGGGACATTCCGTATCTAAGCAATCACAGTGACGATATTATTGTTATGGGGTATGATTTTTTTACACCCCAATCAAACTCTGCCGGACCAATAGCCCCGCTCTCCGGTTATGAAAATTCGCTGTCGGGAATGATAAATAATTTTCTGGAGCAAATTCCGGCTGAGAAAATTATTTTGGCGGTCCCTTACTATGGATATGACTGGATCACTGAAAATCAAAGCAAAAACGCAGCGGTAAAAAAAGGCAGCGAAGTAAAAATTCTCTCTTACGCTGAAGCCAATGACATAACCAGAGGTAAAAAAATTGTTTGGGATAATGACAGTCAAACTCCTTGGTATAGCTATATTGACGACACAGGACAATCACATGTTGTTCACTATGAAAATGTTCGGTCTCTGGGATCTAAATATGACCTCATAAACAGAAAGAATCTTTCCGGAGTCGGTATATGGGCTCTTGGACTGGAAGGTAATGATATGGAATTAACCCAACTTTTGCTGGATAAATTTACCCATTAAGTTGATGGAGTAGTACCGGTTGTATCTAAAGGAATTTGGATTGCTCCACTTGGCACTGGTTGTTTACACTGAATGAAATGAAGTATTGATTATAATAGTGAGCGAAGCCAAGTTTGACTTGGCGAAGTCGAACCACTCAGAACTATAGTTCTTCGATTTAAACTTAAAGCCTTTTTAACAATTTTAAATCTTTTTTACTAAAGCCTCCTTTTTGGCTTTTGCCCATTTTTTAACTTGCCACTCTCGCTTCATAGCTTGTTGGAGAGTTGAGCATTCTTCAGAATATATTAGTTTTACTGGTTTACGAATTCTGGTGTATTTTGCTCCTCGGTTTTTTGAAGAATTGTGTTCTTTAATCCGTGTTTCAAGATTGTTAGTCTGACCACAATAAAGAGAATTATCTGAACAACGGGCAATGTAGAAATAATAAGGCATATTTTATCCTTCGACTCGCTATAAATTACGGCTACAGCCCTGAGCGTATCGGGTTAGACTCCTTTGATCCTGTAATCCCAACCCAAAATGTTCCATTCTCCAGGTTACAATCCTGAGTCTGTCGTCACGCCGTCAAACTCTGCTTCGTTTTGTTCTGCTTCGGCTTTGGTGGCTCGGATGATACCGTCTTTATGATGTGCAGGGCTGTAAAGCGTATAAAGCTTCAATTCCTCAGAACTAGATACATTAACAACATTGTGTTTGGTTCCGGCTGGCACAATGACCACGTCTCCGTCCTTAACCATATACTCGTTTCCGTCAATGACACATTTACCCTCTCCTATTTCAAAGCGGAAAAACTGGTCGTTGTCAGGATGCACCTCCATGCCAATTTCTTCATTTGGTCGAAGGTTCATCAAAACTAGTTGGCTGTGTTTTCCCGTGTAAAGTACTTTGCGAAAGTTGGTATTTGACCTTGTAGCTGTTTCAATATCTGTTGTAAATCCTTTCATTATTATCACCTCCTCTGATTTTGGTATTCTTGATTTTAAAACTTACTAATAATAATTCCTCCGATATATTTACTTAAAAAAATAACCACGGTTGTTATAAAAATATGCTCAAAAATCGACATAAAAGGATTTATTTTTTTATTGACGGCAATAACATAACTAATGACTGATATGATTAATAATCCGTATATTATTGATACTATGGTGGCAATGTTTAATGGAAGAATGATAATAAGGAAAACAAACCCAAAAGATATCAGTAGTCTGGCAAAAAAATTAGTTATCGTTGAAATCCAAACATTAACGGGTCTTATCCCTTCCGACTCTTGGTAGATATGAATTCCTAAAGCATCAGAGATGTTGTCGGCTACTCCAATTATCAATAAACCTCCAATAATACTTAATTTTGCATTAAACGCCGTATTTAAACCGGTTATAAGAGCTAAATTGGTAATGATTGCTGATGTTCCCCCGAAACTATATTTTGTAAGATCGAGTTTAATCTTTTTGAAAATTGCCATGTAATATTTTAACGAATTTTATAGAAGATTTCTTTTTTCCCCAGAGGGACTCAAACCAGGTCATCTAATACCGCATTTATGATGTATTAAAAGTATTAAACTAAATTATCGGGTTAAATTTCCGAGGATTGTTTAACAAATTAGATTATCTTGAAGCTCTAAATTTACTATTGCTGCGGAGCGTGGACGAAGTTCGAACCTATTTCAGCTTCAATTACGCACGGATACCAGATTTAACTCTCAAGAATATATGATAGTATAAATTATATGGATCCTCAAAATATTCCTCTTCAACCGCAACCTGCAGAACCAGGTGCTCTTCAACCTAATAAACGATTTTTACTTCCTGTAATCATTGGTGGTATAGTAATTCTCTGCCTAGGATTAATAGGAGGATTTTATTTATTAACTTCTTTGAACAGACATAAGCCTGCAGACATTACAAGAAGTTCCAACTTACCACCATCTCAATTACCATCGCAGCCAGTTCAAACTACTCAAAATGGCATCCTTCTATCCGGAAAAGTTTTCTACGATGACGGTAAGACTCACGAGACGAAGATTCTAGATTTTGATCAAAAAAAGAAATTTTCAACAGGGATAAGGGGGTATTGGGATAACTCCAATCTCTTCCAACTTGAATCACCTGACAGATCAAAAATTATTTTGCCAGGCGAAAAACTTTCCGACTTTAAAGAAGAACCACTATCATTCATAAAAAAACTCTTTACTGATAATGAAGTATTTGCCTTTGCAGCAGATATTCACTCTCACCTTTTTATAATAGATCTTCTGAACAAGCAAAGAAGTGAAATTAATGGGGATTTCATTATCTCCGGATCCAATAACTTTATTTGGCTAGACGATCAAACATTTTGTTATAAAGAACGCAAGGGAATGCAACCGGGATATGAGAAAAACTTCAAATTGAGTCTTGATGGTACCAAGGAAGAAGTGAAAGCATCTAGCTGTTTGTTTCCCAGCCCAACATCGGTTATCTCCAGTAAGTATGTTTTAAACCAGGGCTACAAAACGCAAGTAAAAGATCCTAAAACCAACGAACAGATACTTATCCAACCATCACCTGAATGTACTTCAGTTCCTCAGGCGGTACTGTCTCCTGATAATAAGCAAATCGCTTTCAACTGTGTTCAGGGAAATAAAGAAATACTCTATATCCTGCCATTAGAAGAAATATACAGAGGGCAATATGGGAAAGCAACTAAGTTTACATTTTCCAATGGTCTTAGTATTCAGTGGCTTGATGATAACCAGCTCGTCATTAACAACGAAATTGATAATTCGCTAACGGGTCAGTCAGAAGGTGAAGTATGGAACTCGGCCAGACTTGTTTTAGTAAATATTAAAAATGGCAACATGTTTGAGTTAGTTCCCAGTGGAAAAAGGATAACTGCAGGTCCGGTTATATCACCTGCAAAAAACGCACTTCTTTATGAAACCATTGCCTCCGGCAAAAGTAATAGTGAAAAAGAAGGAAATGAAGAGTTCGTTATAGAGTCCTTAACTGGCAAGGAACTTTTTCGCACTCCTGGGACTTACGCTCAATGGATAAACTAATTTCCATTATTGAGATTGTGAAGAGAATATATTAGGTTCTAACTTTCAAAAATGCTGAAGAGGTTTGGAGTGTTGAATTGGGAAGCCTGTCCTCCTTCGTTCAGGTTCGTCTCGTGGTTTACATCCACGCAGACGAATATTCACTACGGAAGGACATAAGAGCTTCATCAACTCACTTCGTATCGTTGTGAAGCTCTAATGCTGCGGGGC
Source organism: Candidatus Roizmanbacteria bacterium (assembly GCA_963845895.1). Classification (GTDB taxonomy): domain Bacteria; phylum Patescibacteriota; class Microgenomatia; order UBA1406; family GWC2-37-13; genus CAWJTN01. Next base: position 431,289 of record CAWJTN010000001.1, on the reverse strand, counting down.
TAGGATTCGAACCTAGAATAAGCAGATCCAAAGTCTGCTGTCCTACCGTTAGACGACCCCGCATGTCAACGTACAGCAATATATTTTACCAAAGATCACCTCCTTTCGCTTTCTTTGTCGCAGATAAAGAAGCAAAAAAAGAAGAGTGCTATTTCTATTAGGATTACAAATAGGAAGGGAATATCCCTATGGCTGTTCCAATATGCAGAAATTATAACGCTCATCAAAATGAAACCAACTCCGGACCAGGGAATAAACTTTACGATATCGTGCATACCTAAATTATAGGACTCTTGGAGAGTCGGTGATGGTCTTGGGCAATGGTTTTGGTGGAAATCAAACAATCTGGATAAGCCCTTAAGAGGTTAATTAACGGAATGCGGATAACGGGTTATTTTTTTAATTTCCAAACATCCAAATCCTCAAATTTTGTTATCTTCATAATTCAAATCCGTTAATTCGTTAATACGTTAATTCAATAATAATTAATTGTCCCCTTGCCCCATTTAAGCCATTTTGTAGCTTATATGCTACAATTCAGCTTCAAATTTGATAAAATCAGTTTATTGAAAATTAATTTAGACTGATGAATAAAGCTTTTCAACCTATCTTAAAAAAAATAAAAAAATTTAGGGATGAAAGAGATTGGATGCAGTTTCACAATCCCAAAGAAATGGCAGAAGCCATAGTAATCGAATCGTCGGAATTATTAGAGCAATTTCTTTGGAAAAAACATAGTGAAGTTAATGAACATATCAAAAATAAAAAAAATAAAGAAGAAATTGCAGATGAACTCGCCGATATTTTAACTTTTACAATTGAGTTGGCAGATAATTTAGGGTTAGATATCGAGGAAATAATTTCTAAAAAAATTTCCAAAAATTCCAAAAAATATCCAATAGAAAAAGCAAAAGGTAAGGCGATTAAATATACAAAATTATGAGATTGTACTCCGGATCTGCTAAAGAATTTATTAATAATGTTGTTCAAAACCAGATAGTAAAAATTTTGACAGATGCATTTATCTACGAATTTAACTATTCTCCTTCACAATCTGAGATTCATGCTTGGCGAGAATCACTTAGAATGTTATGCTTAGTATTCCAAGATCTAAATCTTAATGACCATGGAATCATTCTTGAATATCAACTTCCGTTATCATCAAAAAGAATCGACTGCATGATTTGTGGAAGAGATTACGAGGGGGCAGATTCATCAGTAATTATTGAATTAAAACAGTGGGAAAAATGTGATATTGCAACATCGGACAAAGTAATGACTTATACTGGCGGTGGACTTAGAGAAGTACTTCATCCCTCAGTTCAAGTTGGAAATTATAAATTATATCTTCAGGATAACCATACTGCTTTTTATGGAGACGAAGCTATTAAATTAGATGCTTGCTCATTCCTTCATAATTACAACGCGATTCAAGATGATCCTATTTTTTCTGAAATCTATAAAAAATATATAGATTCTTACCCTTTATTTTTACAAAATGACGTAGAGGGTTTAGAAGAATTTGTTTGGGATAGAGTTTCAAAAGGATATGGAATGAATGTTCTCAAACGAGTTGAAGATAGCGAATATAGACCTAGTAGGAAATTATTAAAACACGTCGCAGATGTAATAAATAATAATTCTAAATATATTTTGCTTGATGATCAGCTTTTAGCTTTTGATCGGATTGTAAGACAGATAGAATCATTTGACAAAAATAAGAAAAAAGGAGTAATTGTGATCAATGGTGGGCCCGGGACGGGTAAATCAGTGATTGCATTAAACGTAATGGCTGAATTACTGAAAAGAAATAAAAATGTACAATATGCGACAGGTTCTAAGGCTTTTACCGAAACTCTAAGGGCAATAATTGGAAAAAGAGGATCTGCTCAATTCAAGTACTTCAATAGTTATATAAATGCTCCTAAGAATGCGGTTGATGTTTTACTTGCAGATGAATCGCATAGACTTCGAACTACCAGCAATAGTCGATTTACAAGAAAAGAAAATAGATCAAACATTCCACAAGTTGAAGAGCTTATAAATGTCAGTAAAGTTCCAGTATTTTTTATTGATGATAAACAAAATGTTAGAGCAGGTGAAATAGGATCGTCTTCTTATATTAAGGAAAATGCAACTAGACTAGGTTGTGAAATATTTGAATATAATCTTGATATCCAATTCCGTTGCCAAGGATCAGACAAGTTTGTCAAATGGGTTGAAAGTACATTGGGAGTGAGAAAGACTACTCAAGTTCTTTGGAATCCAAAAAACGAATTTGTTTTTAAAATAGCTAGTTCCCCACAAGAACTATATAGTTGGATTAAAAAACACAATGAAGAAGAACCGAATTCAGCCAGATTAGTAGCTGGATTTTGCTGGCCATGGAGTAATCCTAAACCTGACGGAACTCTAGTTAAAGACGTTGTTATAGATGATTTTGCCATGACATGGGAAGGAAAAGATGGATTTAGATTAGCTAAAGATATTCCCCCTGCTTCGTTGTGGCCTTATGACCCAAATGGGGTGAACCAAATTGGAAGCATTTATACGATTCAAGGTTTTGAATTTGATTATGTAGGAGTTATTATTGCAAAGGATTTAACTTATAATTTCAATACAAATCAGTGGGAAGCTCATCCTGAAAATTCTTATGATAGTTTAGCGAAACGTGATAAAGAAAAATTTATAGATCTCGCAAAAAATGCTTACAGAATACTATTAAGTAGAGCAATGAAAGGCTGCTATGTTTATTTTGTCGATAAAGAAACAGAAAAATTCTTCAGAAGTAGGATGGAATAATAATGATTTAGATAGTTAATTATGTCGATAAAGCCCGTCAAAGTTCGAAATAGATCGATAAATATTTTATAAAAGTATAACCGATTATTTAAAGTAGGATTAGCTTCAATCTAGAAATAGATCTTCTCATTACTTATCAACATAAAAGTGTTATTTAATTAGTTAATGTAGCAACGTTGTCTATCACGAATAAAACTAGTAAAATAATCTCGTATGGGTGAAATTGTTCTAGTTAAAATTAAGTCAATATACGGGGAAATAAAAGGACTCTATAAGGGTTTACCAAAACAAGTTTCAGGTCCTTATTGTGTTCCATCAATTGTGGGGCAACGTTTTAATGATGCATTAGATTTATTGAATCAAGCTAGTAATAGTGATTATTCAAGATTTAAGATTTCTTCAGAAGAATTAAACCGAGGGCAAAATTGTAATATTAGAGTAATCGAACCATTAATGTTGACAGTAATCTCAAAACTAGAAAGTGAATATGACTTTGGTTTCGAAAAAAAAGACGCTTCTCCAAATATTGTTATTATAAACAAGAATGCAAATGAGGTTTCGATAAAAATTGATTATACAATTGAAGATTTAATAAATAAATCTAATGGAGAAGCAACTGTAAAGTTAAACGAATTGAAAACAGAATTAAGTAAAGGCATAAAAAACTGGGAAGTAATAAAAAATATTTTAATTTGGATTTTAAATTTTAGTAAGGATCTATTTTTGCAAGTAATACCCCTTATAATAGAAAAAAAGCTTTAAATTAATTTAGTGGACATCTCTTTAGACCTTTGGATTCGAATGGATTGGTATTTTCTGAGACTGTACTCAATATTTAAAGCAACTTAATCGCTATTTTTACAAAACCCTTCTCAAAGTAGAAGAAGTTAAAACTTCCTTTGTAGTAAAATAAGAACATATGGAGGCGCCACTGGGAGTTACTTTTTTTAAAAAAGTTGAGTTATACCAAAAAATATCCAGTCTTGATAATCAAACAAAAAAAATGATATCAGAAGGTGGTTTAAAACCATTCTGGCCGATAGAGAAAAAAGTTTTAGCATGGGCTTATATGGGTCATAAACATCTTGGATCTCCAATAAAATCAGATCATTTTTCCGCAGGAAGCACAGACAACAAATTGAAAGATTTTGGCATTAAAGCTGAAGATTTAGAAGGAGTGAGTCTAACGAGGTTAATAGACAATTTTATCGCACATGGTTTTGCTACAGAAATTTTAGAGGGTAGACTTTATACAAGCCATACACCAAATGAAAACCAAATGTATTTGACTCGTGAAGGAATTTTATTAGGGGAAGTGTTAAGTGAAATAAAAAACCCCTTCTATAAGTTTTCTTACTGGATCTGGAGTAAACTTTGGGGTCATTGGGGTGGTCTTATTCTAATTTTAGTTCTTTTGATAACCTTATATAGATTTCTCTTTACTAGATAGTTTTATTACATAGTTATATAAATAAATATAAATGGAATCTAATTGGTTAATAGAAAAATCGGACAGGAAAAAAAGAGATAACATTTACTATCTAATCCGTGATATTTTATCTTGTTTTCCAAATAATTTTGAAAACCACTTTCTTAGCATATTCAATCATAATATCACCTCCGAGGTGTAGGGGATTATTGAGATAAGCTAATCTGAATTTAAGATAATTAATTTTACACCTTTAAGGTGTAACGGGCGAAGCGATACTGTTTACTATTTTATGCATGACCTGTTTTTGATGTTCCTGAAAAAGCTGTTCCAATGCTATGACTGAAGGCTAGAGCGTGAATTTTAGCTGCTTGTATAGTTAAATTTCTTACAGTTGTATTGTATTCTAAAGAATAATATACAACTCTGTGACATTCTGAACAGTAGACCGCAGCCTTCCAGCCATTCTCCATCATCATAGTTATAAATTCTTCTGGTGGAGCTTCTAATCTTGTTTGGATTCTTCTATCGATAAAATTTTGTTCTTCTTTCATAAAATTACTAAATTATACTAAACACACTTACTAACGAGTTTTCTAAGTAAAATAATCTCACCTTTAAGGTGTACTTTTTTGAGATTTTAAGCCATAAAAAAATGGGAGGCGTCGCTCATAGACACGTAGTCTATGGGTCGTATTCTCTCTCATGATTAGCAATTTTATATGCCTTCGTCTATTTTATAGCGTTTTAACAAGTAAAATTGATATAATAGAACCTAAATGTTTGAAGCCAAAAAGCATGTCGGGGTCATTGATTCATCACAAGTAGGCGTTGATAACCCTGTAGTACAAGGCTTCTATGAAATGATTTTTACTGTTGCTGGTGGAATACAACCGACTCAACCAGAAGCTTTTACTGCTGCAATGAGAGTTACAGAGATGATTCAAAGAGGGGTGGCACCAGATAAAATTAATATGAACGATCTGGGATTAATATTTAGAGCAGCAGGTCTTCTGTTTGATAGATTTATTGTCGAGGCAGCTTCGAAGTGAAAGCGTTATAATATTCCACCCCCGAGGTGGAATTATTTGTAGAATAACCAACGTGCGATAGAGTACCAGCCTCCAAGATTTTTTTGTAAATGCGCATTCAATACTTTTCCAGCTTCCAAAGAAGTAGAACGTTGATTATTTTTCACGTAAAGTTCATGAAAATCGGACCGACTACTTATCAGGGTTTTCCAGGTATGAGTAAGTCTTGCTGATAAATTAAATCGGGAAGGTTGGGTTTCAGATTGAGTCATACGGGTCTATTCTACCATAAGTTTGTTATTTAACAAACCGCTTTAAAGATCTACTTTAATATTTTTAGGAAAAATAAGATTTAAATTTTTTTTAAACTTCCCCAATTTTTTTGTTCCTGTCAAAAACTGTCACAACAGATTAAATGTCTCACTTTGTCGTTTATAGTCCATTGAAAGTAATGATGTTTTCCTCTACATCTTTTACTTAATGACTTACGAAATTGATCAGTCTGGGAAAATAGAACAAACTTCAAAAAATACAATTATTTGTTTGTCGAATCGCATCATTGATACAGTCTTTATATCAGCAAAAGTAAAAAGGCAACTCCAAGAAATATTTAGAAGAAGCGGAATGATCCGCAACTTCATTTACTTTAGCTTTTGTGCATTAATAGTATTGATACTAAAAAGAAATAAAAAAATAGGAAAGGTTGTTATAGATAAAGAATATTATGGTCACGAATCTGCAATCAAAGAAATTATTTTAGAAATGTTAACAGGAAGAAAACCAATTCCAGTTATTTCGTTTACTCAAATAGGAAAACAGTCTAATGCTCATAAGCACGCTCACGAAGTAGCGATAAAAAAATCAAAACCAAAAAAGATTATAACCTTTAAAGAAATTTTTAACTTAATAAAAAAGACCTAGGTCGGCAAGCGACTGAAGGATGCTTAAGCCAGGACTGGTTACCTGTGGGTCGGCATCCACTCGGTCAACTATATTTTAAGATTTATTAGGAAATATGTCAATGCTAGTTTTTATAATCTTAAGAAAAATGAGATTTAAGTTTTTTTGAAAGTAAGATAATTTTATCTTTGCTTAGAATCAATGAAGAAAAAGAATGAAGGATATGATTAGAAGAGTAAAAAATAAAAGCCAAACGGCAGTATAAATCACCAACTTTAACGCTTGGACCGTTTGCTTCTTTTGCCAAACTAGTATGAAAGGATAACCCAAAGTTATAACGGCAGAAACAAGAGCGGAAGTGGTAAATAAAGTAAGAAAAAGAAGCGGACCTAAAATACCTGGCATTTTGCCAAACCACTGATTACCTCGCCAAATAAATATGGCAACTAGACTGCAATATAAAATTAAAGCTAAAGCCTGCAAAAAAGCGATAAAACCTAAAGAGTATTTTTCCTTATCCATTTAATAATAAAATAATACCATAATATAGATTTATAAATACAAAATTCCCACCTTAATGGAGCAGCTTTACGTACTTTTAATTTTCTTTACCGATAAATAGTGACTAAAAATTATAGTCCAATCGTTTAATCGATTGGACAGTTTCGTTACTTAAGAGCGGTTGGATTTAGAAATTATTTGTTAAAGTTTAACGAATATAATATCACCTCTGGGGTGAGGTGGGGGAATTGATATAATATAAATATGAGGGTAAAAGATTTTGCATTGCCGGATCAGGGTGGAAAGATGCATAGACTTTCGGATTATCGCGGTAAGTGGGTAATTTTGTATTTTTATCCCAAAGACGATACGCCAGGCTGTACAAAGGAGGCATGTAGTTTCCGTGACTCAATAGAAAAGTTTAAAGAAAGAGGAGTAGTTATCTTGGGCGTTTCCAAAGATTCAGTCGCGTCACATAAGAAATTTGCTGATAAATATCATCTTAATTTTATCCTTCTTTCGGATGAAGATAAAAAGGTAATCAAAGCCTATAAAGCCTGGGGATCAAAAAGCTTCATGGGCCGGACCTTTGAGGGGACTTTAAGAAATACATATCTTATTGACCCTAAGAGTAAGGTTAAAAAAATTTACGAAAAAGTCAATCCCTTGATCCACTCGGATCAGATTCTTAAGGATCTTGAGAATCTCAAGTAAGTTGTAACAGACTAAATCTTTCATTTTGTAGACTATAATCTATTGACTCCAATTACTATTAAAATTACTCTTAATTTCAAAGTTCAAAGGACAAATGACAAATCAAGTTCAAAATCCAAATGTCAAAGTATATGATTTAGAAGAACGAACTGCTATTTTTGGCGAAGATGTTTTAAAATTCGCCAAGAATATACCGGATAACTCGATCAATAGACCACTCATAAATCAAATTGTAAGATCTGCAACTAGTATCGGAGCCAACTATATGGAGGTAGATGGTGCAGATTCCAAGAAAGACTTCTTACATAAAATCAGCCTTTGCAAAAAAGAAGCCAAAGAAACTATGCATTGGTTACGGATGCTCTCTATCGTAAACTTCAACCTTAAAGAAAAATGCAGAGAATTATGGAGTGAAGTTCACGAACTTGTTCTAATTTTCTCTTCGATTTTAAAGAAAAAGTAATTTGAACTTCTAATTTTGAAATTGCTTTGAACTTTGAACTTTGTCATTTGAACTTAAGTAGTTATATTGACTCCATACTAGAAAGATCAAAACCTTTTTAATATTTAAATTTCAGATTTATAGGTGAATTCTTGTTTTATGGAGTTGGTGTGATATTTTTCCGCCATCCTCCTCTTCTTCCCATCCCCGGGCCTGCCATGATTAGAGTCGGATCGATATTTTGCGACTGGAGCCATGATTTAAGCTCATTCTGATAATTTTGGAAGTTCTGCATAATTTGTTGTTTGGTCTGTCCGTTTTGATTGCCTAGATTATATTTAGTTTGCAAAGAGGCTATTTCATCCAAAATACTTTGTTCTTGAGCCGAAGTTATTTTTCCTTGCGAAACTAATGTGTCCAATCTACTTTTTAGCCGGTTTTGATTATTCTGTTGCATCGTAGTTTTATTTTGAGATTTATATTGATTTACGGCATTCTGCACTTGATTTGTGTCTAGATGAAATGTATTGGCTATAAATTGGATCAGCCCTTGGAAAAATTGGATTGGCTATTACCGTTTCCTTGAGCGTAAACAGGCATACCTAATACTGTAAATCCGACTAAGATAGTCATAAACCAAGTTAAAAATGTTTTCTTCATTTTGTTCACCTTCTTTCTGGTGAAACTATGATATAGAGCCAAACTGAAAGATAACTGATAGAAATTATTTTCTCCTGCTTTGTAATATTCCCACTGGGGTGAAGCAGGGCCGGGAAACTGAAACATTTTCAGTAAAGGTCTGGTATACTTTCTGTTATATGTTTGAAGCAAAAGGACAATCTAATTATCTAGATGAGGTTTTTTCTTTTGGCAATAAAAGATCAGTTTGGCTGGCTGAGAAATTTACTTTACATAAGGTGGATAGATTGAGAAGAGAAGATTTTACTGGTTTACCTATTTTTATAATGCGGGATCATGATGGAGCTGGTCGTATATGGGATCAAGCTTTGGAACTATCGATTTTGCCAAAAAATTCTACTTTAGTCCATATTGATGCACATCATGATTTAGGTTTACCGGATGAATTACCAAATTCAGTTGAAGAATTGTCTTTCGCTAATTTTCAAGCAGGGTCTTTCATCTTACCGAGAGTAAATACGGGGATTATCAAAGATATTGTTTGGATTAGGTCTAAATCTACAGATCCACGACTTGCTGATATGAATAGGAATATCGGATCATCCAGACTTTTAGCAAAACCGAATGTTAAAGTGGTAAAGGGTATTCCAAAGATGCAAGCTGATCTATTGGATATCGATTTAGATTTTTTTACCGATGGTAATGGAGAATGGTATCAAAATTCTTTATTAAAAAGAAATTTGCATGCTTTTATGTTGCAACTAGCAAAAGGTATAAAAGGTATAAAAATTATAACAATCGCAACCTCTCCCGGTTATATTCAATCAGGGAAAGAACGACTCCTTTTAGAATCAATCTTAGATTTTTTATTTTCTCGATCTAAATCACATTTTCTCCTTGGATGACAATTAAGGATGCCATAAATAGGAAAATCAAAAAAACTTCTGGCAGAAAATTGATAAATTATGTATACTGAATGTTTTGCATATGGACGGAAAAGATTCAATACAGGTAAAAAATTTGCTTAAAAAGTTCGGCAACTTTACAGCTGTCAACGATATTTCCTTTGAGGTAAAAAAAGGAGAGATCTTTGCTTTTTTGGGTCCAAACGGAGCCGGAAAAACTACAACCATCAAAATGCTCACAACATTATTGGCTCCAACAAGCGGTCAGTTATTCATAAACGGTTTTGATCCCGTAAAAGATCAGGATAGAGTACGGGAGTCTTTTGGCATTGTCTTTCAAGACCCAAGTCTCGATGAGGAGTTGACAGCACAGGAAAACATGGATTTTCATGGAGTTCTTTACAAAGTTCCAGAGAAATTGAGAAAAGAAAGGACAAAAGAACTTCTAAATATGAGCGGTCTTTGGGATCGAAGAAATGATCTGGTTAAAACTTTTTCCGGTGGGATGAGACGAAGGCTAGAAATAGCGCGCGGTTTATTGCATCACCCAAAGGTTTTTTTCTTAGATGAACCAACTATTGGTCTTGATCCTCAAACCAGAAATCAGATGTGGATTTATGTGCAGGAACTGAATAAAAAAGAAGGCGTCACGGTTTTTTTCACAACTCATTATATGGAGGAAGCGGAAAAAGTGGCTCAAAGAATTGCGGTTATCGACTTTGGAAAAATAATCGCCCAGGGGACGGCAGATGAACTTAAAGCAAAAACAAATACTAAAACATTGGAAGAAGCATTTTTGAGTATGACAGGCCATGCCATCAGAGATGAAAAAGCAAGCGGAGTCGACGAGATGAGAATGAGAAGGCAGTTGTGGAGAGGAGGACGCTAATTTTTAAAAATTAAAAAAATTTATGAGTACAATTTACATTCTTTGGTTGCGACAAATTAAGCGTTACATTAGATCGCGCTCGCGAATGATTGGTTCTTTGGGACAACCGGCATTGTTTTTGGTGGCGTTGGGATTTGGCTTGGGGCCGATATTTAAAAAGGCAGGAGCCGGCAACTACATGGACTTTCTTGCTCCGGGAGTGATTGCCCAAGGTGTGCTTTTCACAGGAATATTTTTTGGAATTCAGCTTATATGGGATAGACAGTTTGGGTTTTTAAAAGAAACTTTGGTTGCCCCGGTTTCCAGACTTGAGATTATGATAGGTCAGACTGTCGGAGGGGCAACTATAGCAGTATTACAAGGATTTATTATTTTTATTCTGGCTCTTTTAATTGGTTTTCGGCCGAATAGTATTTTGGCAATTCCAGTATTTTTATTAGTGATGTCTTTGATTGGCATACTTTTTACGGCCTTAGGAATTGCCATCGCCTCATCCCTGGAAGACTTTCAGGGATTTCAGTTGATCATGAATCTCTTGGTGATGCCTTTGTTTTTCTTATCTGGCGCCCTTTTTCCTCTTCAGGGACTGCCGTCATTTTTATCAATCATCACATCAATCGACCCATTGACCTATGGTGTCGATGGAATGCGTGAGTCTTTAACCGGTATAGGGCATTTTGGTTTGATGACAGACCTTGGAGTTTTAGGATTTCTTTCGTTTGCGGTTCTTGTAATCGGCGGTTACCTCTTTTCCAAAATTCAGGTTTGATGTCACTAAGTTATTAAAAATATACGCTGATAACTACGCTAGGCATAACTTGATTTTCTACCATTGTAGGGAATACCTAACGAAGCTCTCATACAATTTTATGGATAAATGAGAGCGAAGTGGTATGATAAAATTGTTGCATCTTGTTAAAGAATTGAACAAAAAATATCCCGGCAAAAAGATTTTGAAAAATGGTAATCCAGTTTCCGAAATTGTCTGCGAAGTTGAGAAGGGAAATGGATACAGTATTGCGATTGCTGTTATTGAAAAATCCGTTCCTCATTTACACAAAAAAACAACTGAGGAATATGAAGTTATGAAAGAATCAATCAAATTATTTATAAACAATAAACGGTCAGTCTTAAAAAAGGGAGAAAAAATTGTTATTAAGCCAAACCAAGTTCATTTTGCAGAAGGGAATGAAACTTGGGTTAAGGTGACTTCTCATCCAGGGTGGTTAGTAGAAGATCACATATTAATAAAATAATATGAAAGCGGGAACAATTGTTTATAAGGGAAAAACAAAAAAGGGAAAGGAAATTATAATTCGTTATCCATTAAGAAAAGATCTTCAGATAATGGCCGACTATATAAATACTCTTTCAAAAGAGAGAACGTTTATTATTTTTCAGGGAGAACAAGTTACTTTAGAGGAAGAGAAGAAATACATTGAATCACAAATTGAGAAAATCGAAAAAAACCAAGCCATCAAGTTATTAGCATTTATTGGGAATAAATTAGTTGGTAGCAGTGATATCTATTTGGAAGAAAAGACTTCAAGTCATGTCGGAGTTTTTGGATTAACAGTTGCCAAAGATTTCAGAAGAGAAGGTATTGGAAAGTTATTAATAAGTCTAGTTTTAGAAGAGGCAAAGAAAAATATGAAAAATTTAAGGATAATTACACTTGGAGTTTTCGAGGGAAATAATATCGCAAAGAATTTATATAAAAAATTTGGTTTTAAAAAGTATGGTAAGTTGCCACAAGGAATAAAATATAAAGATAAATACATAGATCACATTTACATGTATCTTTTTGTATAATAGAGGTAATATTCTTTCGGGGTTTTGTGACCCCCCTTCGCTAAAGCTACGGAGGGGCAGGAATTCAAGATCGGTGGTAAACTCCACGAGTTCGGCGTTTCGTCGGACACGAGTAGGCGAACCTCCTACAGCGACCGTAAAGTCGGGATGAAAGAAAGAATTATGAAAGACTTTAATGTTAGAGAACTGACTATAGCTGCTGGCCTGTCTGCATTTTCTGCAGTCGTGCAACTGATTCATATAGGATATCAATCTCCGCAGTTTGGAATGTGGATTGACCTAGTTGCCGTTAGCTGGCTTATGGCGTTATTTTTATTTGGAGCAAGAATGTCTTTTATTGTATCTCTGATTGGTAGCGTAATGATTACTTTGCTTGCTCCTGATACATGGCTTGGTGCAAGCATGAAGTTGGTCGCAACTATGCCTTCCTTAATTTTTTTGGCTTTATGGTTGAATTTTCGTAAAAAAAAACCAGATTATTACAATGATCCAAAGCGTTTAATAATACCGGTAGTTATAGCTATGGTAGTACGTTGTTTACTTGTAATTCCTCTAAATTATTATTATGCCATCCCGATCTGGACAGGAATGAATGCTGCTCGCGCAATGGTTGTAATTCCTTGGTATGTCATCGCTGTCTTTAATATTATTCAGGGAATTTTTGAGTTGACGTTAGCCTGGCTATTAGTTTTTCAGTTTAGACTTAAGAGATATGCCTCCTGGAAATAAAATTAGGGATAACGACATAAGAGTAGAGAAAGTTTCTTTTGGCTATGATAATAATTCGGTTCAACTTAAAAACATTACCCTAGAGATAAAAAAAGGCAGTTTCTTCGGGATAACCGGCGTGAATGGTTCGGGAAAAACAACATTAACTTTATTGCTAAACGGATTAATTCCAAGTCAGATAAAAGGCAAATACAAAGGCGATGTGTTTATCGATGGAGTAAATACTCGTGATAGACCTGTTTCTATTTTTGCAAAAAAAGTTGGAATGCTTTTTCAGAATCCAGACTTCATGCTTTTCAATCTCACTGTTAGGGAGGAGATAGAGTTCGGGCTTAAAAATTTAAAACTGAACAATTATGAAAAAAGAATTAAAAATGCTTTAAGATCTGTAGGTATGGAGGACCATGAAGATAAGGATCCTCAGACCTTATCTTTTGGACAAAAACAGAAGATTTGCCTTGCATGTATCTTAGCACTAGAGTCACCTTATATAGTGCTTGATGAACCAACAGCTATGCTTGATTATCCAAGTGCGGTCAAACTTTATACCCTTTTGCACTCTTTAAATAAATCAGGAAAGACAATCATTATCGTAGAACATGATACAGATTTTCTCAAGAAATATTGTTCGGAAATAGTCGTACTCGATCACGGGAATGTTGCTCTTAACGCAGATGCAGAAACTGTATTTTCTAAGATAGAAGCGATTAAAAAAATTGGGATTAAAGTTCCCAATTCAATCATATGAAAAGATTATTGGCCGTGATTAAAACAATTGGCTTGGTAGTTTTTAGTTATGTGTCGCTTTATATATATAACGTTTGGATTTTAACAATAATTTTTTTCTTTCTTTTTATTATTTTGGCAATATTTTTTCCTGAAAGACATGTTCTAAAGAGACTCAAACCATTGCTCCCAGTTGGGGTTTTCATAATTCTAATCCAGTTGATTTTTTATCAGTCTTCGACACTGGTCAATCGATTTTTATTCGGCTATTTGGTTTTCATAAAAATTGCGATAGTCAGCACTGCAGTATTTTTCTATACATCAGTTACCTCTGCATCAGAGATCATACTTGCTTTTTGGTTTCTGCCCAAAAAGTTCCAATTACTTTTAACAATGACTTTCTATTTTGTCTCATCAATCCTTAATGAAGCAGAAAATATAGCGCTGGTGCAAAAGTCGAGGGGTTTTAAATTTTTTTATCTGAACATTTTTCCTATCATCGTTCCATTGGTTCATAGGATTTTTCAGAGATCCTCTATGTTAGCATTGACTTTGGTATCACGTGGCTATGAAGAAAACAGTTAATTGGTATAAACAACAAGTTTTAAAGGGAGACCAAAGCGGAGGAAAAATCGGTTTTCCTACAATAAATTTGAGTCCAAAGTTTTTTGTAAAACTTAAGGAAGGAGTTTATAGTTCTGAAGTTATATATCGAAACAAAAAATATTTAGGTGCTTTATTTTTTGGGCCGAGATTGGTTAAAGGCGAGACTAAACCGGTTTTGGAAATCCATATCTTAAATTTTTCCAATGAGATCTACGGAGAAACAATTGAGTTTAAGATCGGAAAATTTATCAGAGGAGTAATGAATTTTAAGGATATGAATAGTTTGAAAAAACAGATGGAAGATGATATAAAAAATATTTTGAAGACAAATACTTAAAGCTGGCAGATATTTTTTACTTCATTTGCATCATCTGTGGTCGGGGTGAGCGTCTTCGTAGTATAAGGGTACATGATTGAGTCAGGATTTGAATTATGATCCAAACCCATTGTGTGTCCCAGCTCATGAGCTATTGTATGAACCAGTTCGTCATGATTGTTTCCAAAATAAATATCTATGGCGTTTCTCTTGGGATTGTAAATTCCTTCTTCCGGTCTTTGAGCCAGTGCACTATTGAACTGATTTACAGTTTGATTCAGACTGTTAACCTGCGAATTATAATTTGCGGTTTGCCTATTTAATTTTTTTGCTAGATCGTCCAAACGGTTCGCTTCATCCTGCAAGCTTCTTTGTTGTTCACTGAGTTTTGCATAAACATCAGGTGGGGCGCCGCCTCTGCTATTCCAGTAAGCAACCTGACTATTAAAGTCACTTAATTTGCTTTTAAAATCCACTGCTAAAGATTCATAATCATTTATTTGTTGGTCAATTGATGTTTTATTATTGTCAAGACTGTTTTCCAGACTGGATATCTGATTATCGAGAGATTGTCTTTCATCATAAATCATGCTGATGGTTAAGGTAGATTCTGGATCATAGATAAACATTTGTTTTCCTCCATCTGTTTCAGCCCAGACATCGGTCGCTTCATTTACATCGTTTTGAAAAGTCGATTCGGAAATTCCAAACCTAGGATCAACACTCTCAATCTTATAATGGATTGGTTGGTCGCAAGGAGTTTGTTTTAAAATTTTTTTAACCAAGGGTTCTTGAGATAGATTGTATAAAAATCCGGGTTGAATATAATTAAGTACAAAAACGCTTATTGTCAAAAAAAGCAGAAAAAGAATTAAGCTGCGCATAATATAATTATATATCTATGCTTAAAAAAATATTTATTTCGATATTCGGTTTGATTTTAGGAATTATTTTAGGTTACTTTATCCTTTTGTCTATTTCCATTTTTTCTCCAAATTTAAAAAGAGATATCCGACTCCATTCACCGATTGCGCTAGAAAAAAATCAGGTTGTCGGTTTTTTACCTTACTGGCTTTTGGATAAGGCTCAAGGGGATTACTCAAAATATATCTCGACTCTTACATATTTTGGATTGGGAGTCGGAGAGGATGGGAAAATTCAAAAACTGAATTCACCTATTGAGGAGGAACCTGGCTGGACTGATTTAAGGACGGGAAAGCTGGATAAATTTTTCAATCAAGCAAAAAAAGATAATATCAAGCTTTCACTTTTGATGTTTAACGGAAATGAAGAATCGATTGCCAAACTGATCTCCGATCCTATTTCTCACGCTAAAAATCTCATTGATGATGTTTCTCCTCTTATGAAAAAATTTGGTTTCACAGACTTAAATTTGGATATAGAAAATGTGAAGGAGGCATCGGATTCGGCAAGACAGAATTTTACGGCTTTTGTTCAGGAGGTGAGAAATGGAATGGATGAAAATAATCTAGGAACTCTTACAATCGATGCCAGCCCGACAGTGTTAATAAAAAATTATTTAATAAATTTAACGGATGTAAGTAGGTATGCCGACTATATTGTCCTTATGACTTATGATTATCATTTCCCTGGATCTTTTGTCACCGGTCCTGTTTCTCCAGACAATGGAGCGGGAGTGGACTCGGAGTTTGATACAGAGACAGCGATTAAGGAGGCCTTAAAAATTATGCCGGCAAAAGAGATCTTACTGGGGAGTCCTCTCTATGGTTATGAATGGGAAAGTATAGGAGATGTGCCGCGTTCGGCAGTTATTCCGGGAACGGGAATAGCTGCAAGCAATATGAGGGTAGAAGATTTTCTCTCGAAATGCTCTTCTTGCAGTGCCAAGTTTGATAATGTGGCAAAAGAATCTTATCTAATTTTTAAAGACGAAGACACTGGGACTTATCATCAAATTTTTTATCCAGACGATGTGGCAATGCAGGCAAAGCTTGGGCTGGCAACTAAATATAATCTTGCCGGAGTTGCTCTTTGGGCCTTGGGCTACGAAGGAGATAAAATTTTAGATTCTCTACTTGGATATAAGTGATCTTCTTTCATCAGAGAAAACATAAACATTTCCTTCTTGAATTGGAATCACATTGCTTATATTTTCTAAATCGTTAAAGGCAGCAATGTCGTCTCCTTTTTTTACATCGATTGTTATCAAAAGTTTATCTTTGTCGGTAGAAATATTTGTTTCGCCATCATTAATTGTTACTAAAAGCGAATAACTTCTTACAGAAAGAGGTGAAGTTCCGGTTTTTATATAATCTACAACTCCTGTAGGTTGATCAAAGACAAGATCTGCAGGCAAAGTCTGGACTATCGATAGATGCGATTTGGGAGATATGGATATTTTGGCTGTTTTTTCAAATTCCAACTGTAGGATTCCGTTATTACCTGTTTCAAGATCTTCTCCTTGCTGGACAGTGATCGGTTCATTAATTGTTGCCGCTTCTGTCGCTATTCTTGACTGCCATTTTACGTCGCCGGAAAGGGTTGTTATTTTTCCCCTTAAAGTATTTTTCGGAGCATCGGCAATATTGAAGCTATCAATGTTGGATGTTTGAAGTTTGACGTCAGATGTTTTTTTAGACACAGTATTGCTATTTAATAATATATATCCAATAGAAATCGCAGTTCCTAAAATAAGAAAGAGAAGGAAAAGCGATATGTTTTTCATGATGTAAATATACCAGATTCGACTAACCCCAATTCAGGTAGGTTATCGAAAGTTGAAGAACTGTAGCAAAAAGCACCCAAAGAAGATACGGTATTTGTACGTAGGCAAGTATACTTGAGTAGGGAAAAATTAGAATCATTCCCCAGATGAGGCTAATGTCAATAATTAGTGTATCTATAGCAGCAAGCAGATTGTTTTTGATTTTAAACTGAATATGAATAAAAATTAAGTTTGAAAAAAGGTTTATTATAAAAGGCAGCAATGTAATAAACGGTATTGTTCCATTAAAGAATAAGTAAAAGACAAAACCAAAACTTATAAAAATTATCGGATAAAGAACCGACCAAACAATTCCAAATGTAATAGAGGGAGGAGCAAATGAAGGTTTTTTTAGTTTTTTATACCAAGCATAAGTAGTATTTTTAAACATACTTCTAATATAATTTAAGCTTATGAAAAATTCAAATAAGTTAAATATTATCTAACTAATACTTGACAAGTAATAGTTTGACTGTTATTATTATTTTCTATGAAAAAAAATAATAAATGGACAAAGTTAGCTGATGAAAGTGTCATTAAAGAAACCGTTGATGCGCTCAAGAAAAATAACATTGAGGGTTTAGTGGTTAAAAACGGAAAGGAAGCAAAAAAGAAAGTTTTGGACATGTTACCCGAAGGAGCTGAAGTCATGAACATGACCTCGGTGACACTTGATACGATTGGTTTATCCAAAGAGATTCTACAGTCTAACAGTCACTACTCGGTGAGAAATCAATTGATGAGTTTGGATCCGCAAAAGGAGCGGAAACAGATGAAGATACTGGGAGCAGTGCATGATTATGTTATCGGAAGCGTTCAGGCTGTGACACAAGATGGGCGGGTACTAATTGTGAGCAATACTGGTAGCCAGATACCAGCTTATGCTTATGGAGCCAATCATGTCATCTGGGTGGTTGGTACACAAAAGATTGTCAAAAATTTAGACGAGGGATTTAAAAGAATTTATGAATATATTCTTCCTTTAGAATCAATACGCGTTCAAAAAGTATATAAAATGCCGTCCAGCGCGGTCAATAAAATTCTGATTGTTAATAAAGAAGTCTTACCCGGAAGGATTACTATAGTCTTCGTAAAAGAAAAGCTGGGATTTTGATATTATTAAGTTATGAAGTTTATCGCAAATCTTCTTGTAAACGGATTGGGTGTTTTTATTGCAGCCTATCTTTTGCCCGGGATTCATGTCAATAGCTTTTTTACTGCAATCGTTGTTTCTATCGTTCTTGGGATAACAAACATGTTTATAAAACCGATTATTGTGTTACTTACCTTGCCATTAACCATTATTACATTCGGGCTTTTTATTTTTATAATAAACGGTCTGATGGTTTTATTAGCAAGTACCTTTATCCCCGGTTTTACAGTAGCAAACTTCGGTTGGGCAATGGCTTTTAGCGTCGTCCTCTGGGCAGTTAACTTTGTACTCCATTCATTTACTAAATAAGTTTACTCTCTTAAATACCTTTCAGCTTGAAGGGTATAAAGAGTCGCATACTTGCCTTTATTTTTCATTAATGCTTCGTGATTTCCGTCTTCAATAATTTTTCCCTTATCAATCACAACAATTCTGTGAGCATCTTTTATTGTTGAAAAACGGTGGGAGATAAAAATAACAGTTCTGTCCTTAGTTTCTTTATTTAACCTATCAAAAATTTCTGTTTCGCTTTTGGCGTCGATCGCTGAAGTTGGTTCATCGAGAATTAAAATGGGAGCTTTTTTAGCATATGCTCGAGCTATTGCTAATTGTTGCCATTGTCCTCCCGACAGGTCGGTTCCATCCTTATATTGGGGTCCAAGCTGTTGATCAATCAATTTCGGGAAATTTTTTGTATAATTCCAAGCGTTTGATAATTTAAGAATTCTTTCATATTCTTTTACATCATCTTGTTTCCCTGACGCCATATCGAGATTTTCTCTAATGGTTAAATAAAATTTTCCAAATGATTGAAAAAGTGTCGAATACATAGGAAACAATACATCTTCAGGTATCTTTCGTAAATCAATCCCATTTAAGGTTATTTTTCCTTCGGTAGGATCATACATGCGAAGTAATAATTTGACGAATGTAGTTTTTCCAGCTCCGTTTTCCCCAATCAGAGCTATATTTTGGCCATAAGGAATAGAAATATTTATATTTTTGAGAACAGTTTGAGAGCTATTGGGATAAATAAAAGAAACATTTTCTAAATTTATGATAGGATTCTGTAATTTTCTTGCCAGATTATTTTTTTGTTCTTCATTGAGTTTCGGAAACTGAATTACACTTTTTATTTGATAAAAATTGATTGCATCTTGGATGAACGGACTATCGGCAACCAGTTGGCCAAACGTTGTCATGAGTTGTTGAAGATTGCTAGAGAACCAAAATACATTGATGTAAAAAAGAACAAATGCACCAGCTGTTATCTTATGGTTAATCAATTGTGTGGCGGTGAATAGGAGAAACGTAAAAATAGATAAAACAGGGAGCAGTTCAACAAATGATAAAACGATCCAGCTCTTTTTAAAAACGCGTAGTTGCTTAGTGATAAACTGTTTATATAATGCTATTAGCCTTAGGCGGAAAAAATCAAATGCATGAAATAATTTTATCTCCGGTAAGGTGTCACGACCACAAATAATTTGATTAAGATATTCAAACTTTTTCCTCAGATCTGAGTCAGCCCTGTAGATCGTAAAGGTATATTCCCCAAATTTTGCCCTAACGATTAAAGGAATAACGTGAGCAATGAGTACAAAAATAGCTATGAGTGGAGAAGCGAACATAAAAATAGCGAGGATTATGATAAACATGACTATTCTTTGAAGAAACTCCACCATATATTGGATATACCATTTGAATTGCATCTGAAAACGGTTGAAGGTACGCCAGATTAGATCATTTTTTAACGGGTCTTCATAGGAGGGGAGATCTAGGGTCGAAAGCTTGCGGATAAAATCTTCATTATTATAAATAACCTGTTTGATATCAAGAATATTCCAGACATATTCCCGTAAATTATCGATAAAATTAGTTATCACCTCATAAATAAGACGGATTACAATTATTCCAATAATACTAATACCTAGAAAGGTACCCTGATTATTAGCAGCATTGATGATTGCGGAATAGAAGAAAATAGTGAAGGTATAAAGAAAACCCAAAATAACTTGGAGAATTACATATAAGGCAAATGTCTTTTTCGCTGCTTTCCAGGTTCGAGAGAGTACGAATTTAACCGATAGAATTATCTTCATTAAAATTAGTATACTTTATTATTCTCATGATAATAACTGCAATTAATGAAGAAAAGGCGGAAGGACAAGTAAAAATTAATTATGAATTAATTAAAAAAAATTTAGGATTGCAGAATTTACCAATATTCTTCACATATATTGGTGCATTTCCAGAATATTTAGATTATTTAACTAAACAGATAGTTCCTAATCTTCAAAACCAAAAATTTAATAAGTTAATTGAAGAAGAGGAAGTAAGAATAAATACATTGATTAAATCAAGCTTAGATAAGTCTGAAGAGATAAATGATTTTTCTAATCGCTACAAAAACTCACCTTCATTTTATAATTTTCAGCAAGATCTGAAAAAAATATTTAACGTTAATCTTAAACTAAGTTTCATCTTTGTATCTTTAAGGGAAGCGTTAAAAGGATGGGTGGTGGCTGCAAAAAAACTACCTTCAGAGGTAAACATTCAGGAAAAAAATGAACAGGAAACTGAGGCAATGAGAGACAAATTTACCTTCCAGGACGTTGAAGAAGGTAAGGAATTAGTTGTTTTACAAACTTCAAATAATAATTTAACTTCAAATGAAAAAGGAGCTATAGAAAAAGACTTTTTACCTAAGTATATTTTTTTATGCGAACTGGAATTTAAGCAATTAATGAAAAAGGATGAGTTCTGGATTTTAAGAGTTGGGATAGAAAAGATTATTCTGTCGTCAATACCACTTTTACCTGAAAAAATAGAATCGCCGATAAATATCTTTTTTAACTTGACAAAAAAGCACCAGAATTATCCTGAGCTTCTTTATTTAATGTCTGAACATTTTCCTACATATGCTGTTCAGAGAATGATATTTTCAGGTTTTATGAAAAATATATAAATATCTTGACATATTTTAAACTCTAATTGGTAAAATGCATTTATGAACGATCAGATAAAATGTCCTCATTGTGGTAAGAAATTTCCTGTGAGTGAAGCTCTCTCGCGTCAAATTGAAGAACAGTTAAGTAAAAAATATTTAGATCAACTAAAAGAAAAAGATCGAAATCTTGAAGAAGCAAAAAGGACGATGTGGAAAAAAGCTCTTATTCTTGCCGAAGAAAAGGTAAAAGAAAAATCAACCGATGAGGTGAAGTTTTTAAAAGAACAAGTCGAAGAACAAAACAAAAAGTTAGACCAAGCCAGAAAATCAGAGTTAGACTTAAGAAAAGAGAAGATTAGATTAGAAGATAAAGAGAAAGAACTAGAGTTAAAAGCTCAAAGAGTTATAGACGAAGAACGAAGGAAAATCATAGAAGAAACCTATAAAAAAGCTGCGGCAGAAAACCGATTTAAAGAACTTGAAAAAAATAAACAAATGGATGATATGAGAAAGCAAATAGAAGATCTTAAAAGAAAATCTGAACAAGGCTCCCAACAACTTCAAGGGGATGTGCAAGAGGTTGAACTTAAAAATATTTTAAAAAGGGAATTTCCATTTGATGATGTTAAGGATGTTCCGACAGGAATAAAAGGTGCAGACGTACTTCAAATCGTTAGGAATAATTATGGAAAAGAATGTGGAATGATAGTGTGGGAGTCTAAAAGGACAAAAATTTGGTCAGACGGATGGATAGCGAAGCTAAAAGAAGATAAACGTCAAGTTAATGCCGATGTTGCAGTTATTATATCTCAAGTACTGCCAACTGGAGTAAGAAATTTTATTGACAAAAATGGTGTTTTAATTGGTAATTTTGAAATGATATTGGCTTTAGGAACCCTGATTCGTAATAAATTATTAGAGCTTGCGATGTCAAAAGCGTCACTAAAAGGTAAGGAAGGAAAAAAAGAGATTTTATGGGATTATTTAAGAGGGAAAGAATTTTTCCAACGTTTGGAGGCAATTAGTGATGCATATACTCAACTTCAATACGATATCGAAGTAGAAAAAAGATGGTTTACACGAAAATGGTCAAAACAGGAAAAAAATATTAGAGCAGTTATTGATAACATTGTTGGTATGCATGGAGATTTACAGCATATAGTTGGAAGAGATTTACCCGAGATGAAAGGATTAGAATCTCTACCATCGGGAGATAAAGATAAATTGTTTTAAAATATGGAGGATTTTTTTCATTTTATATCAAGGTTTGTCATTGTTGTTCCTATTATTGTAGTTGTTGCAGCAATATTTATTAAATTTGGTAGCCCTGATTATAAAAGTTACAGCGTTTCTCTTCCTACACCTACGGCGAAACTGGCTGTTTCCAGCGCAAATACAAATATTAAAATTGATCTGAAAGGTCCTTTTATCTGTAAGTTTAGCTCAAAAGATGCGACAATAAGTGCTTTTATAAAAGATAAAAAAATTTCAACCAAGTTCGTAGAAAAAAACCTGGCACAAAATTATTTACTAAAAGACGATTGTTTATATATATGGAATGAAGGCAGTTTTTCAGGGGAAAAAACCTGTGGTTTAACAAATTATGTCAACCTAGCCGAAAGTCTTATTTCCTCAAATCTATTGGATATAAACACAATATTTAATTACCTAAATAAGTTTGGTGAGACTCCAAGTTTAATGAAAAATCCAGTTGATCTAAAAAATTTACTAAATTCATGCAAAAAAGAGGAGATAACCGATGTAAAAATATTTGAGCTTCCTAACAACGTTTTATTTAAGAATACAGGCGTCAAATAGTTGTTATTTTAAACTCCATAAGTTATAATAATTATCGCTCTGGTTACCTGAGCGACTTGGTCCCACCCTTTCCCATCCCGAACAAGGAAGTGAAACAAGTCAGCGCCGATGATACTTGTCCGCCTAGCGGACTGGGAAAGTAGGTCGTAGCCAGGGCTTTTTTTGTATAATACTTCTAATGGACAACCTACAGCCGGTACATAGCATGTTGCATTCATTTTGCATAAAACCAAACGTTAAATTTGAGACTCAAAATGACCAGGAAGAAGTTATATTAGTACTACGCGCACATCCGATTACTCAAATTGGTTGGATAATAAATAGTTTTATTTTTTTAATAGTGTTTATTTTACTTAATTTTTTTTTGCCTAGTTTTTTATCTCCTACTCAAATCTTTTTTGCTGATATATTCGGTTTAGCTGTTATTTTTTCCTATGTTTTTTTTAACTTTTTAAGTTGGTTTTTTAATTTAGGAATAGTAACAAATCAACGAATTGTTGATGTCGATTTCCATGCAGTCATCTATAAAGAAGTTACTGAAACAGTATTTGCAAAGGTTGAGGATGTGACCGATAAGAGTGCAGGTTTTTTCGCTTCCATTTTTGATTATGGAAATGTGTTTATTCAGACAGCCGGCACGGAAATCAATATTGAATTTATAAATATTCCAAAACCGTCAGATGTTGTAAAAATTATTGAGAATTTTGTTCCGCAACAACCCTAATCTATGAACTTTACAGATTTAATTAAATCAATAACCGATCAAAATTTGATCAATTTCTTTTTTAAGACATTTGCAATTGTTTTTTCTTTTTTATATTTGCTTTATGCCATTGTCATTTTGAAACAAACTCAGGTGATGACAAAAACAGTTGAAGATGATGGAAATAATTTAATAATGCTTGTATCTTTAATACAGATAGGTATAGGAGTAGTACTTATTTTCTTTTCACTGATCATTTTATAAAAATTATGTTCAATCCGAGTTTTGCAGTTTATTTAGGTAAAGAAATAGACAAGGGTTTTTCAGGATTTATTACTGAAGGAAATCTGTTTCTGTCATTAGAAATTGAAGAAGGTTTTTCAAGCGACGAAGGAAGAGGGATGCTGCAAAAATTAAAAACAGATATTTTAGAGTTCAATATTAATAACCTGGACGAATTCGAACAATTTCTAAATGATAGCTTCAAAAAATTTAATTTTCCTTCAAGCTTTTCACTTGCGGCAGGATATTTAAAAGATGACATTTTTTATCTTAAAACAGTTGGCAAAGGTAAAATATTTTTAAGAAGAGGACAAGATTTTGAACTAATTATCGAAAAAGAAAATAGCGCGTCCGGTTATCTAACCGACAATGATTTTTTTATTCTTACGACTGAAAAATTTGTCGAACTTTTTGGTGGAGAGTTAGAGCTGAGATCAATATTCGATTCAAAAAATCCACATCAGATAGTCGATGAATTAACACCACTTCTCAAAAGTAAAGAGGATATTGGCGTAGTCGCACTATTTGTTCAATTCCTTAAACAACAGACAGAACAATCTTATTCAACAACAATTCCTCCTAAAGAAAAAGTAAATCATTTTTTTTCCTCGGCTAAAAATATTTATCCAAGATTGATATCATACCCAAAAAAGATAGGGAGGAAAAAAACCTTGACTCTAGCAATAGTTTGTATTATTTCTCTCATTTTAATTTGGAGTATATCATTAGGCTTTCAAAGAATGAATAATTCTGATAGTGAAAGTAAAGTAAAGAATGTTAAAGAGCTGGTAAGTCTTAAATTAAAGCAGGCCGATGATGTGGTTTTCTTAAATCTTCCCCGTGCGTTGGTTTTGATTTCGGAAGCAAAAGATGAGGTTAACAAATTAAAAAAACAAGTCGGGAAACAAAAATCAAATGAGATAGCTACGATAGAAAAATCAATAAGTGATGAAGAAAACAAAATAACAAAAAAAGAAGAAAAGAAATATGAAGAATTTTATGATTTGACTCTTGACAACAAAGATGCCAAAGGAGATAAACTTTATCTAGATGGAGATTCATTAAATATTCTAGATAAATCAAGAGGAATCATTTATACCCTATCTTTGTCCAAGAAATCTTTAGATAAAAAAAATTCATCAGAAGCAAAAAGTGCTAATTTAATAGGATCATATCAAGATAGTGTATTATTTTTTGTCAAAGGTCAGGGTATTTATAGAATATCTTCAGATAACAAAGTAAAAAAAGTTATTGAGCAGGATAAAGACTGGGGTAACATAGTGGCATTATCAATATATAATGAGAATATTTATCTTCTTGATAGTGCAAAAGACCAAATATATAAATATGTTCCAACTGATAATGGTTTTTCCGATAAAAATCTTTATTTTAAGTCTGGAAGTGGAATAAGTTTTAAAAACTCAAATTCTTTAGCTATTGACTCATCAATATATTTGGGTTTCAATGATCATATTTTGAAATATACGGCAGGTATTCCTGATGACTTTAAAACTGCTTTTTCTGAAAAAGGAATAAATATAAAAAAAATATTTACAAGCAAAGATGTCGAAAAAGTTTATGGATGGGATAAGCCTAAAAGTGTTATTTATGTGATAAATAAAGACGGGACTTATGAAAGAGAGATTAACTCAAGTATTATTTCAAAAGCTGATGATTTTGTAGTTAGTGATACTAGTGCCTACGTTTTAGTGAAAGAAAAAATTTATAAAATTAGTCTAAATTAGTTATTCAGTGAAATCTTTTTCTTCTTTTTTTAAAGATTCAACGTAGACTGTGGCGATTTGGAAAATATAATTGGCGTTAGTTGATTGAGCAAAGTAGTTATCCTTATCTTTTACAAAAAAATTAATGCGTTTTTCCTGTTTATTTTCTGCAACTATTATAGTTAAATCAGGGTTTTCTAGAAGATTTGTCTCGTTTGCTAATAAATCGTTAGCCTTTAAAGTTTTTAAATCGTTCAAAAAATAATCAACCCTATCTTTTTTGGCGATTTTGTTGCCTATTTTCCAGTCATTCCCCTTTTTATCTAATTTAGTTGTTTGGTTATCAAAACTTATTTCAATTGAAGAGATTTTATTTACATCATTTACAAAATTAACACCAAGATCTCTGTAATCATCGGGGGAAAAAACAGCATCAAAACCAGAAGCGGTGAAAACTTCATTTTCTTGATTGGCTCTTACATAATTGTTTGATAAACCCGTTGAATTACCTATGTAGAGTATATATGTTTTGTTTGCCTGTTTAATTTCTATTTTTTGTTTGTCTATTCCTAAATCTTTTTGTTTTGTCTTGTTGGTTGAAACAATATCGCCTTTTTTTAAAGCAATAATGTTATCTAGTAGCGCGCTAGTCCTGCTCATGTCAGCCGGATAGTCTTGTTTCCCAGAGATTACCCAGCCTTGGCTTTTTTTAATTATTTTGATGGTTTTAGAATCGTTAACTATATCCAATTCTGAAACTTGATCCTTGTTAATTGCAGCAAATGGTTGATTGGGTTTTTGCGAGAAATATTTCGAAAATTGGCTTTTTAATAAAAGGATAAGAAACAAACCTAAAAAAATTACAATTAATGTTATTAATCTCCTGGAATTCTGTTTCATAGATAAAGTATAATTATATCATCATGTCAACATCAGAAGAGGAAAAAAACCTAATTGAGAGAATTATAAAAAAAGACGAAAAAGCTCTACTGCTAGTCTATAAAAAAAATAAGAATTTAATTTTAAATTTCGTTAATAGACAGTTAAGGGATTATCAGTTAGCAGAGGAAGTGACTCAAGATGTTTTTCTAGATTTTATAGAAAGTTTGAGAGATTTTAATTTCCAGTGTTCTTTAAAAACCTTTCTTTTTTCCATAGCTAAAAATAAGGTAATTGATGTAATTAGAAAAAAAAAGATAAAAAAAATTCTTTTTTCAGCTTTACCTCCTTATTTCGTTGAAGGATTAAAAACGATTTTAATTGATGATGAGATTGATAGAAATGAACTTAACGGAAAAATAAAAAAAACACTTTCAGAATTGCCAAATGATTACCAACTAGTTTTAAGACTAAAATATATAGAAGGTGAAAAAGTAACAAATATTGCCGAGAAATTATCTTTAGGTTTCAAGGCAACGGAAAGCTTGATATTTAGAGCAAGAAAAGCCTTTGTAAAAGTATTTCAAAAAGTTCAATAAATATGAGAGCTATTAATTATAGATTACACAACAAATTAGAGGAAGTTTTCTCAATAGAACCAAATGATCTTGGAAATGAAAAACTTACCTTAATCTATCATAGACTAACCAGTTTTCTTAAAAGAATGCCTTTTATTTACATAGTTCCACTGTCTTTTATCATGGCAATTATTTTGTATTTTATTTTTGGTACGTTAGTAGTAAGACTTGCCAGCCTTCTACAATATGGATTTTAAAAACTATGCAGTTGATATATTATCCTCTTTTTTAATTGTAATTAGGCAGTTTTTTTTTCTCATTTTTTCTCCATATAAAACACTAAGGAAGATTAGCTCCGAGATTGATTATATTCAAGTATTGATTATATTTTTCTTAGTTTTTTTATATTTTAAGTTCGCTTATTTTTTAAGAGATAAACCATATCCGGCAACTCTGACATTTATAGTTTTTCTTTTCAATTTTTTTTTAGAGGTTTTATTTTTTTATTTTTTTAGTGTGATTTCTAAGAAAAAAGCTGAGATCTCAAGTTTTATCTTCGGTTTTTCCTATTCATTATTTCCAACTATCATTTGGTTCGCAGCTACTTCCATCTTATATCTTATGATACCTCCGCCCAGGACTTTTTCACTTTTAGGAAAAACGTTTAGTATCTTTTATATAACTTTTTCCGTTAGCTTGTTATTTTGGAAAATAATTTTAACTTATCTGTCGGTTAGATTCTCAAGCAAAATGAATTTCTACAAAACCATATATTCTTTAATCCTATTCCTTTGCGTTTTTATTCCTTATTCAATTTTTCTTTACAACCTTAAAATCTTTAGAGTGCCCTTTATTTAAGGATAAAATGATTTTTCTTTTTGATGCGACTCAATATTTATGAGAATAGATCTTTCTTTTTTGGAAAAAAATCTAAAGATTAAGTTGGTAAAACTTAAACAAGCTTTCGTGGACGATCCGGAAGATATCCATTGTGAGAACTTGATAGGTGAGACTACATTACCATTGGGTGTCGCAGGACCTTTAAAAGTTCAAAGTTCAAAGTTCAAAGTTCAAAGTTATTACGTTCCCTTGGCGACGACCGAGGGAGCCCTGGTTGCGTCGGCCAATCGAGGCTGCAAAGTGATAACAGAGTCTGGAGGAGCACTTGTTAATTCTCATAAAATTGGGACAACAAGAGGGCCAGTTTTTTATACTGGTTCAATAAAAAGGGGAGAAGAGTTTTACAGGTGGTTAAAGAAAAATGAACGATTGCTGGCTAAAGTGGCCGAAGGAACATCTACTCATCTTAAATTCAAAAAATACTACATAAGAACAGTTTCTAACTATGCTTTCATCCGTTTCTACTTTGATACCCGGAACGCCATGGGAATGAATATGGTTACCATAGCAACTCAAAAAATCATTGAGTTAATAGAAAAAGAGACCGGAATTAAATGTTTGTCTATTGCAGGAAATTTTGATATTGACAAAAAACCCGCTTGGTTAAATTTTATTGACAATAGGGGTTTTAAGGTATGGGCAGAAGTAATTATTCCTGAAAAAGTAGTCAAAGTTGTCTTAAAAACAACTCCTAATAAAATTTTTGATGTTTGGCTAGCTAAGTGTATGATAGGTTCGGCAATGAGCGGAAGTTTAGGATTTAACGCACAGTTTGCAAATATTGTTGCAGCCTTTTTTGCTGCTACCGGACAGGATTTAGCTCATGTTGTTGAGGGAAGTATGGGGATAACAATTGTAAAAGTTTTAGAAAATATGGATTTGTATTTTTCTGTTTATTTACCTGCAATAATGCTAGGCACAGTTGGTGGAGGAACAAAATTGAAAACTAAACAGGAAGCATTGTCTATCATTGGAGTAAAAACTTCAAATGAGCTAGCAGAAGTTTTAGCAGGAGCTGTTTTAGCTGGAGAAATATCATTACTTGCATCCTTAGCAGAAGGAAGTTTAGCTAAAGTACATGAGAGGTTAGGAAGGTAATAAATTCGAAACACTAAATACTAAATTCTAAACAATGTTCAAAATCTGAATTTTTAAAATTTGAATCTGTTTCGGTTTTCGATATTAGAATTTCGGATTTAATTTTATGATAGGAATCGTTTCATACGGTTTTTACACTCCCAAATACAGAATAAAAATTGATGAGATTGCAAAAGTTTGGGGAAAAAATCCTTCCGATGTAATAAGTTCGTTAAAGATTAGTGAAAAAACAGTTGCTTCTCTTGATGAAGATTCTTTAACAATGGGATTTGAATCGGCCTCAATGGCTTTATCTAATATAAAAATAGATAAAAAAAATATTAAGTTAGTACTCTTTGGTTCAGAGACTCATCCTTATGCCGTTAATCCAGCGGCTACAATTATGGCTGAATTTTTGGGAATCGAAAAAAATTATCTGGCATTTGACACTGAGTTTGCCTGTAAAGCAGCTACGGGGGCAATGATAGCATCTCTTGGGCTGATAAATTCCGGTTTTACAAAATACGCTTTGGTTACTGCGGCAGATAAGTCAACTGGGAGACCGCATGATAGTCTTGAGTATACCGCTGCGTCAGGATCAGCCTCTTTTCTTTTAGGGAAAGAAAATATTGCTTTGGAGATAATTGATTATGAGTCTTTTTCATCAGATACACCGGACTTTTGGAGAAGAGAAGGTATACGTTACCCTTCTCATGGTGGTAGATTTACAGGTAAACCTTCATATTTTCATCATATTATTGAATCAACAAATCTTTTATTAAAGAAAACCAATCTAAAGCCTGGAGATTTTAAATTCGCAGTTTTTCATATGCCTAACGGAAAATTTCCAAGAGAAGTCGCGACGTCATTGGGATTTACGAAAGAACAAATCGAAAAATCATTAGTAGTAGAGATGTTGGGAAATTCATATAGTGCTTCAGCTCTCATAGGATTGATGGCGGTACTAGATGCTGCTAGAGAAGATGATTTGATTTTTTTAGCTTCTTACGGTTCTGGAGCAGGATCTGATTCCTTTGTATTAAAGGTTACTAAAAATTTAAAAAAAGTTAGAAAAAATTTTCAAGAAAGTATTAAGAGTAAAAAGTATATTAATTATTCAACTTATTTAAAATTTATGGAAATAATTTGAAATGATTTCTGTCATTGGTTATTACACCACTAAATTTGGTGAGTTGTGGGATAAGTCTCTTTTCGATCTTGTGGAAGAGGCTATCTCTGGAGCACTGAAAGATGCAAATTTAGAAAAAGGTCAAATCGATGCAATTTTTTTTGGAAATATGTTAGCTGGAGTTTTGGAAAATAATCTTCATGCTTCAGCAAAAATTGCAGAGATTTTAAATGTTAATATTCCTGTTTTTCGGGTAGAAGCTGCTTGTGCATCGGGTGGGGTAGCATTTAACATGGCAAAACAATATCTTGATTCTGGGGTTGGAAAAACAGTTCTAGTTGTGGGAGCTGAAAAAATGACTGATTATTCTCCTGAACAAGTTACTTCGGCCTTAGCTTCTGCCGCTTCTGGAGAAGAACAAGAGGCAGGTCTTACTTTTCCAGGTCTTTATGCATTATTGGCAAATTATTATCTGGATACTTATAAATATAAAGAAGAAAATTTAGCCTATGTCTCTTATAAAAATCATTATCATGGTAGTTTAAACAAAAAAGCTCACTTTAGAAGAAAAATATCAATAGAAGAAGTTCTAAAAAGTCCTTATGTAGCATATCCTTTAAAGATGCTTGATTGTTCTCCAATATCAGATGGAGCTTCGGCTGTTGTTTTAAGCACTGATGAAACAATTTTTAACAAAAACAAATCACAAGTTAAAGTACTTTCGTCTGAAGTTGCAACTGACACAATTTCCTTAAAAAAAAGAAAGAGGTTAGACGAGATATTGGCAACTAAAATTGCGGCAGAAAAAGCTTTTAAGGCGTCTAAGTTGAAAACAAAAGATATTGATGTTGCTGAAGTTCATGACTGTTTTTCAATTGCTGAATTGTTAGCTATGGAAGATCTTGGTTTTTGGAAAAAAGGAGAAGGAGGAAAAAAAATAAAGGATTTATCGACTATGTATGGGTCGAATAATAATTTAATAGTAAACACCTCTGGAGGCTTAAAGGCAGCAGGACATCCTTTAGGAGCGACAGGAATTAAACAAATAGGTGAGGTTTTTTTACAGTTATCAGGTAGAGCTGAAAATAGGCAGGTTAAAAACATAAGATATGGTTTGGCTCATAATGTTGGCGGATCCGGAGGAACGGCAGTAGTTACAATATTAGGAATATAAAACTATGATTTCACCAGTGAAAATTTGGAGACGACAAAAAGAAATAAGGGACAATTTAGGTATGGTCGGCAAAGTTATTACTTGGACAGATATTCATGTCGCCGGTAAAGACTTTAAAAAATTTGCACCTTATCCTGTTGTGCTTGTTGAGTTTGGAAACCATGAAAAAACTTATGGGCAGCTGGTTGATTATGATAAAAGCCAGTTAAAAATAGGAGAAAAAGTTGTTGCAATTTTAAGGAAAGTAAGACAAGGAACAGATGAGGGAGTTATTGCTTACGGAATAAAGTTCAAACCTATTTCATAGAACATGTAACATGAAACATATAACATATTCTGCACCTGCCAAAGTAATTTTATCTGGAGAACATGCGGTTGTTTATGGAAAACCAGCTTTAGTTTCAGCAATAGATTTGAGATTGAGATTTAAAATCTGGGAAGATAATAAAAACATTAGAGACAAAACTATTTCACTAATTTCGGAAAAAGTAAAAAGGTATTTACAAAAACAAAAGATAGCATGTGATGATAAAAAATTTAATTTCGGAATTAAATCTGAAATTCCATTAAGATATGGATTAGGTTCATCAGCGGCATTATCGGTTGCTAGCGTTGCAACTTTCTTGAAATTTTATTCTGGAAAAGATTTTGAAAAAGAGGCAATCAATAATTTAGCCTATCAAGTCGAAAAAATTTTCCACAATAATCCATCAGGAGTCGACGTTTCTACTTCATGTTACAGCGGTTTAATTTACTATCGAAAAGAATTTGAGTTTTTAAAAAATATTTCATGCTTGAACTTTAAAATTCCTAAAAAGATTGAAGAAAAACTATATCTTATTGACACAGGTAGATCTTTAGAATCAACTGCCGAGCTGGTTAATTTAGTTGGAATTAATTACAATAAAAAAGCCAGATTTATCGAGGAAGTTTTTAATGGCGTTGAAAAAACAACCAAAAGAATGGTGGTTTCGCTTATTAAAAAAGATAAAAAATTTTTCCAGCAATGTATTTTTGATAATGAAATTTATCTGGAAATGCTGGGAGTTGTATCAGATAAAACGGAAATGCTTTTAAAAAAATTAAGTAAATACGGAGTTGGTAAGGTTACGGGAGCAGGAGGAAAAAAAGAAGGGTCAGGGTTCCTGCTTTTTTACGCAAATGAAAAAAAAGAGCTGGAAAAATATTGTAAAAAACAAAGAATACCTTATTTTCAATTTAAACAATCATATGAAGGATTGAAAAAAGAATTATGAAAATAAAAGCTTCTGCTCCGGGAAAGTTGATGCTTTTTGGTGAACATGCGGTCGTTTACGGATATCCCTGCATAGTGACAGCGGTGAATAAAAGATTATATGTTGAGGCGGAGATAATAGATGGGAAAGAGGACGAAATTATTGCATTGCAGGTAAAAGAAAGCAGATTTGTTTTAGAAACAATATCTTATTTTAGGAAAAAATTTAAGATAGATAAATACGTCCGGATTAAAACACTGGGAGATTTCTCTCATAATGTTGGTTTGGGTTCATCATCCGCAGTTACCGTAGCAACAATTCAAAACTTAAGCGAACTTTTTAAAATCAAACTTTCAAAAAAAGAAATTTTCAATTTAAGTTATAAAATAAATTTGCAGATTCAAGGATTGGGCTCGGGATTTGATTTAGCAGCTGCTACTTTTGGTAGAACTTTATATTTTGTAGCTGGTGGGAAAATAATTGAACCGATTAATATTAATTCTTTACCGCTTGTTGTTGGTTATTCAGGAATAAAAGCTGATACGCCTTTTTATGTCAGAAAAGTAGCAGAAGTTTTTAATTCAAGAAAAGAAGAGATGAAAAAAATATTTGAGCAAATCGCTATTTTAGTCAAAAAAGCAAAGAAAAGTTTAGTTGAACAAAAATATTTTACAACAGGTAAGTTGATGCTAGAGAATCATGAACTTTTGCAAAAACTTGGAGTTAGCATACCAAAATTGGATCAGATGGTTAACGCAGCTATGGCATCTGGTGCTTTTGGAGCAAAATTATCTGGTGCCGGTGGAGGAGATTGCATGATTGCTTTAGTTTCTGAAGAAAAAAGAAAAAAAGTTGAATCTGCAATCGAAAATATTAATGGAGAGATTATAAGTGTTAAAAATAATGAAGAGGGAGTAAAGATTGAAAGTTAAAGTATGAAAGCAACAGCAATAGCTCCATCAAATATTGCCTTTATTAAATATTGGGGTAAGAAAGATGAAAATCTACGATTGCCATTAAATACAAGTATTTCTGTTAATCTCAGCGGTTTAAGTACAACTACCACTGTAGAATTTCAAAAGAATTTAAAGTCAGATGATATTCTCTTGAATGGTAAGAGAGACGAAATTTCCAATATTAGAGTTATAAAACAGTTGGATAGAGTCAGAAAATTAGCTAAGATAAATTTAAAAGCCAAGGTTGTTTCCCAAAATAATTTTCCAACTGCCAGCGGTTTAGCTTCTTCAGCTTCAGGATTTGCAGCTTTGACTTTAGCAGCAACAAAAGCAGCTGGATTAGAGTTGGTTGAAAAGGAGTTGTCAATTTTGGCTCGTCTTGGATCCGGCTCTGCCTGTCGTTCTATTCCCGATGGTTTTGTAGAATGGCTAGAAGGCAACACAAGTGAAACTTCTTATGCGGTCTCAATTTTTCCTCCTAATTATTTCGATATTGCTGTAATTGTGGTAGTTATTAGTTGGGAGAAAAAAGATATAGGGTCAACAAAAGGTCATAAAAGAATGTTCTCAAACCCATTTTTAAAAACAAGATTGTCAAGGATGAAAGAAAAAATTTCTTTAATAAAAAAATTTATAAGAAAGAGAAATTTTACTAAATTTGGAGAATTAACTGAAGCAGAGGCACTTGAGCTTCACGCGATGACGTTAACATCAAATCCTCCTATTCTTTATTGGCTGCCAGAAACTGTGAGGATAATAAGATTAGTTTGGCAGTTGAGAAAAGCAGGAGTTCCTGTCTATTTCACTATTGATGCAGGACCTCAAGTAATGCTTATTTGTGAGAGGAAAAATTTAGGTACATTAAAAAGTGAATTAAATAAATTTGGAATTAATAAGTTTACTGTTAATTTTCCTTCAGTCGGGATAAGATCACTAGAAAAACATTTATTTTAAAGATGTGGAATTGGGAACGACCAGCCTCCAGATGTATCAACTATATGTAAAATATTTCCAGCTATAGTGTTGAATAAAACTAAGGCAAGTATGACCATAATCATGCCGATTATTGCGTTGGTAATCTTGCTTTGAGCCTTTGATAATTTTTCTTTTTCCCCTCCAGAGACTATCCAATCAAAAGCACCCGAAAATAAGTAGATCAAGACAAAAAAACCTGCAACTGTTATAAATATGTTCACAAGCAGTCCGATAAACCTTCCTAAATCAGTTGGAGCGCCAGCTGGAGGCGCAATGGTTCCAATTATTTGTTGTACATCTCCCTGTGCTAGTTTCATTGTAATGGTATTGTATTAATATTAAATATGATTCCAATCAATTTTACAACTAAAAAACTAACTATAACAATAATTAAACCGAAAACTGCAAAAGTGATTGTTTGTTGAGCTTTTTTTAGACTCTCAGGATTGTCACCGCTGCTAATCCAGGCAAGTCCAGCTCTCAAAAGCATGACCAAAAGAAGAAAAGCTGCCCCGATCATTAAAAGCGGAAGAACGATATTTAATAAATTTGCAAAGGTTCCTAACTTTGCCGCAGGAAATGATGTTTCATTTATGATAAACGGAGTATCTGTAGGCATAAAAAGAGTTTATAGTAAATGAATTTTTAAGTCAAGGAGACTATAATAATACAAATTTATGAATATTCCAAAACACGTAGCAATAATTCCTGATGGCAATAGGCGGTGGGCAAAAGAAAGAGGATTACCTGCATTTGAAGGACACCGCATAGCCGCTGAAAAAACATTGCCTGACTTAATAAAGAGATTAAAAGAACTGGGAGTAAAATATTTTACTTTTTGGGCTCTTTCAACCGAAAACTTAACTAAAAGAAGTCCTAAAGAGCTTCAGGGCTTGTTTGATCTAACTAGATTATATTTAAGAAATCAAGTCAAA
Source organism: Candidatus Roizmanbacteria bacterium (assembly GCA_963845895.1). GTDB lineage: Bacteria > Patescibacteriota > Microgenomatia > UBA1406 > GWC2-37-13 > CAWJTN01. Next base: position 395,634 of record CAWJTN010000001.1, on the reverse strand, counting down.
AAATTTAAAAAAAATAAAGTTCAAATAAAAACAATAGGAGATTTAAGCAAATTACCCAAAGATATTCAAGAGTTAATAAATAAAGCAGTTAAGGAAACCTCTAACTTTAATAAATTGACAGTAATGTTCGCCGTAAATTATGGAGGAAGAGACGAAATAGTTAGAGCAATCAATAAATATCAAAATTCAAAGGTCAAAAGTCAAAATTTAACCAAAGAGGATTTTAATAAGTATTTGGATACAAGCGGAGTTCCTGATCCGGATTTAATTATTCGAACGGGAGGAGAAAAACGATTATCCGGTTTTATGCAATGGCAAAGCGAATATAGTGAATTATATTTTTCGGATTTATACTTCCCAGACTTTAAGGAAAATGAATTAGAAAAAGCAGTACAAGATTATTCGACTCGTAAGCGTAGGTTTGGAAAATAATTTTATGAGAAGAGATTTAGCAAAAATATATCTTAGTGACTATATCAAAAACACAGGATCCTTATTCGATTCATATCTGCAAAAAAACATAGATGAGGCAAAAAAAATAGGTTTACTTCCTGCAGATTTATTAAAAAAATTTTCGGAAACGGCAAAAAAAGGAAAAAAAATCCGTGGTGCATTGATTGTATTGGGATATCAGTTAGCCGGAGGTATGGATATTGAATCAATTTATGACGCAAGTTTATTTATAGAACTTTTTCATACGGGAGTTCTTGTGCACGATGATATTATGGATGAAGCAGAATTTAGACGCGGGATTCCTACGATACCTAAACAGTATGAAAAATTTGGTCAAAATACAGCGGAATCATTGGGAATTTGTGTAGGGGATTTAGCTTTTTATTTATCTTGGAATAAATTATTAAATAGTAATTTTCAACCTGACAGATTAGTTAAAGTAAGTAAAATTTATGCCGATCATGCGATTAATCTTGTTCACGGACAGGTTTTAGATGTAACAAATTCATTTGCAATAAATTCTGCAGAGGACAATATTTTCAATATTTTTAAATATAAAACTGCTGAATATACAGGTGTTCTCCCTTTACTTGTTGGAGCTACACTTGCTGGTATGGAAAATAAAAGTAAATTAGCAGCCCTTAAAGAATATGGACTTTGCTTAGGTTGGGCTTTCCAGATACATGATGACATTTTAGGCTTATTCGGTAATGAGACTGATACAGGAAAACCGGCCGATTCAGATTTGAAAGAAGGAAAAGTTACCTTATTTATTCATTTTGTCTTTAAAAATGGGTCGGAAGAGCAAAAAAAATATTTAAAAACAATTTTGGGAAATAAGAATTTAAGAGAAAAAGATATTATAAAAGTTCGCTCTTTTTTTAACAAAATAGGAGCGCTTAAATATGTTAAAGATTTAGAAAGACATTATATAGAAAAAGGAAGAAAAGCAATTCCAAAAATTACAAATGATCAAAATCTTCAAAACCTACTAGATTCACTTCTTGAATTTATAATTAAAAGGTCAAAATAAGGCTTTGCTACAATTCACATTCAACTGACTCGGTTGATTTTAGGTTGCTGGTACGATCTAAATTAGTGATAAAAATGCCAATTTCATTGTTGTATAATAATTCCATGTTTATTCCTACTTTTACAATCACCAATAAAATTCTTAATAATATAGCAAAAATAGAAGCGTCCGAAGAAGTAATTAGACATTCTCCTCTTCTACCATTATGGGAAAAACAGTTTAAAGAAGATGCAATAGTTAGATCCGCGTACCACGGTACTCACATCGAAGGAAATCTTTTACACAAGGATGAGGCCAAAGATGTACTTTTAGGTAAAGACGTTATTGGACGGCCTAGAGATATCCAAGAGATTATAAATTACAGAAAAGTAATTGAGTATATAGATGAAGAAGCAAACAAAAAGATTGAAAAGATAACCGAACAAATCATTAAAAAACTCCACAGAATCATTGTCTATAAAATTCTGACTGATGATTCTGCTGGAGAATATAGGATAAAACACGTTGTAGTCAAAAATTCCGAAACGGGAGAAGTTACGTTTAGACCACCTCCGCCGTTGGAAATTCCGTTTTTGATGAGAGAATTTATCTATTGGATAAATAGCGATAACAAAGGAGAACTTCATCCAGTTTTAAAAGCAGGAATTGCTCATCACGAGCTTGTTCGAATCCATCCTTTTATTGATGGAAATGGAAGAGTAGCCAGGCTTTTGGCAACATTAATACTTTTTTTAGGAGGTTATGATATCAGAAGGTTTTTTTCGTTAGAGGAATATTATGATAAAGACGCAATAAGTTATTATCAAAATCTTCAGAAAGCTTCCAAAGGAGATCTTTCTTCATGGTTGGAGTATTTCACCTTTGGCGCTTCGGTAGAATTTGAAAAAATAAAAGAAAAAATTCTCAAACTTTCAAAAGATGTAAAATTGAAGGAAAAATTTGGAGGAAGACAAATTTACCTCACAGAAAGACAGGTCAAAATTATCGAGTATATTCAAGAAGTAGGTTACTTACAGAATCAAAGTTTCCCGACTGTCTTTCCAGATATTTCTGAAGATACTGTACTTCGGGATTTGCAGGAGCTTATCAAAATGGGTCTACTTAAAAAAATCGGAAGCACTAAAGGAGCTAGATACGTAATGATATAAAATTTTAATACTGGTAGTTTTATTTTTTTATCCTGTTGATTTAAACTGTAAAAGTTTCTTTACCATTTCTTGCGCTTGATCATAATTTTCGGTTTTTATTAACTGCGAAACTTCGTCAATGGTTTTTTTCCCATATTTTTCCTCATATTCTTTCATTATTTTGTAAACTATCGGTGAGAGTTCAGAATACTGATCATCTAATTTCATCACATTTTGAAATAGTTCTTCCAGCGTCATACCTGGTTTAATAAGATCTAAGGTTAATTGTGCCATTGCTTGCATTTTATCTTGTGTAACTTTTCCTTTATCAGCAAGATCTTTAATTATTTTTAAGACTTCAATTTCGATGTATTTTCGAAATTTTTCACTAAGTGATTGCTCAACTTTTTTATTTTTGTTTTCTGAAGTAATAGGGTTTTGTACAGGTGGAGTTTGAGTTTGTAGGTTATTTTGATCCATGAAGATTAGTTTAAATAATAATTCAATAAAAGACAATATTTCAGTTCAAGAAGAGTTTATCATAAGTTTTATCTCGCTCTCGCAGTAGTACCTCTACCAACTCCAGGTGTTGTTGGAGTTTCCAATTTTGGAATAGAACCATCTCCACCTATTTTCATCACCCAGTCATATCCTGGTGGTCTATTTTTCATTTGGTCGCGAGCAACCTGTTTAAAATCAGTTGTATTAATTGCTAGAAATGCTGTCATTGCATTATTATATACAGCTTTAGGTGTTACCAAAGCTTGATAAGCAGTTCTACCTATTGAGCTTTCTTGAGCTTTTTGAGTTAAGGTTGTAAACCGACCTTCAGCCACATCTTTGAGGTTAGTCTCTCCAGTCTCAGGCATTGTTGGCATCTCCATTCGACATGCCTCAATTCGTAAAGGTGGACCACTTTGGTGCCTTAAGGTTAATGAACCATAACTATCTGTATAATGTTGTCTGCTTAAGTGTAATTTGCTTTCCATCGGCATCATATTGTCACGCCAAAGATTTTCTGCTCCTTCAGAAGAAAAACCCCTTGGACTATCTCCAATAAATAATACAGGTATCTCATTTGACAGGTGATTAAAAGATTTGTCTAATCCGACAGCAACATATTCAGTTTGAGGAGTATTTCCTTGACCAAGATCTACGGAACTAACGAGGATAGAAGAAGTTCTCCCTTGAGCATCTTGTACCATCAAAATATATGTACCTACTGACGGAGGAAGAAGAGGTTGATTTCTCTAGTCGGTTTCCCAATCGGTCTTTCAGGAAGTAATCCATTATGAGCTTTTACATCACTTTCAATTTGTTCAAGTCGTTTGGTAAAAGCTAGCGCTTCCTTTTGTCTTTGTTGCTCGGCAACTAAAGATTCAGCTTGTTTTTTTGAGTTATCTACAGTATTATCGAGCATAAGTTTATTGTAGTAGATTAAAAAAGGTTGTCAAGATGTGTATAATTTAGTTGATGGATCAGAAGCTTTTGCAGATTGTCTATATTGGTTTTTTATAGCGGGCTTTTTTTCTTTTGCCCTTGGTGTTTTGTTTTTAGCCAGCCAAACAACAGCTTATTTATTTTTATTTAACAATAGATTCTTCGTCCCGCTAAGCGGGACTCAGAATGACAGGGAGGGAAAATGAAATTTAGAGAATTATCAAAGTTATTTGAAGAGATAGAAAATACTGCTTCACGTTTATCAATAACTCATCTTTTATCCGAACTTTTTAAAAAACTTGAGAAAAATGAGATCGAAAAAACAGTTTATCTTCTACAAGGAAGACTTGCACCTTTGTATGAAAAGATCGAATTCGGGATAGCCGAAAAAACGGTGATAAAAAGTGCAGCGTCAGCTTTAAACATTGAAAAAAAGATTTTATTAGAAGAATATAAAAAATTAGGTGACATTGGTAAAACGGTAGAGTATTTTAAAAAAAATATAAGATCGTTGGAAGAAAAAGACTTAACGGTCATTGAAGTGTATGAGGATCTTAAAAAGTTAGCTACAGCATCCGGAACAGGTTCACAAGATATAAAAACCAAAATTCTTACAAATTTAATTAGAATAGCTGATCCTTTATCTTCCAGATATTTGGTCAGGATTCCGATAGGAGTTTTGAGATTAGGATTTTCTGATATGACTATTTTGGATACTTTTTCCTGGATGTTGAAAGGCGATAAGAGTTTAAGACCGATTCTTCAGAGATATTATCACGTGAGACCTGATCTTGGATACATTGGCTATATTCTTAAAACTGAAGGTTTGAAGGGATTAAAAAAAGTCAGACCTTCTGTATTCACTCCGATACTGATGATGAGAGCAGAACGCTTGTCTTCGGGGAAAGAAATTATTGAAAAAATAGGCAAATGTGCTGTGGAACCAAAATATGATGGATTTAGACTACAGATCCATTACTCTAGGAAAAAGAATGAAGTCAGATTATATTCTCGTAACCTCGAGAATGTTTCTTATATGTATCCTGATATTGTCAGAGGTGTTAAAAAAGAAGTTAAGGCAGAGGGAGTTATTTTTGAAGGAGAAGCAATAGGTTTTTATCCTCATTCAGGTAATTTTCTACCTTTTCAGGATACGGTACAGCGGAAAAGGAAGTATAACATTGAAGAAAAAGCTAAAGAAATTCCTCTCAAATTTTTTGCTTTTGAGCTTTTATATCTTAATGGGAGAAATCTTATTGATGTAAGTTATATTAAAAGAAGAAGATTGTTGGAAAAAAATATTAAATTAACAGGTGATTTGTTTAAAGACACTATATTGATAGCTCCCGAAAATATAGTTGAGGATGAAAAAAAGCTAGAGCTTTTATTTGATGATTCTATATCAAAAGGATTAGAGGGTATTGTTGCAAAGAAACTTGATGGGATATATCAGCCAGGCGCACGTGGTTGGAACTGGATTAAATTTAAAAGGAGCTATTCTTCAAAAATTGAAGATACGATTGACTGTCTTGTTATGGGATATGATTACGGAAAGGGTAGAAGGGCAGGTTTTGGAATAGGCGCATTCCTTGTTGGAATCTATGATGAAAAGCAGGATAAATTTATGACCGTAGCAAAAATTGGCACAGGTTTGTCGGATGCTGAATGGAAGCAGTTAAAAGTTCAAAGTTCAAAGTTCAAAGTTCAAAAAAAACCCAATCAATACGATGTCGATAAAATGATGGAATGTGATGCTTGGCTGGTTCCATCAATTGTTGTTGAGATAAAGGCTGACGAAATTACAAAGTCTCCTGTTCATACTGCCGGAAGAAAGATGAAACTATCCAAATCAGGCTCGGCATTTGACGTTGATGTTCCTGGTTTTGCTCTGCGTTTTCCCCGCCTGGAAAAGTTTAGAGACGATAAAAGATCAGAAGACGTAACAACATTAAAAGAAATGGAAGCAATGTTTAAAGATCAGGGAAAATAAGAAAATATTTATGAATGTTTTTTCAAGATAGTTTTTATCAGTCGGATAGGATATTCAATAAAAAAAGAAATTGGATTATTTTTAATTCTTCTTCCTGAATTTTTGGCGATTAATAAGGGATCATATTTTATTACTCCACCATGTTTATGCACATGAATTGCCAAATCAATATCTTCGTGCATATTTTTATCATCTTTACAGGCAGTATCTTTGATTTTTTCCCACATCTCTTTTCTTAAGGCCATATTATTTCCAATGAGTGTGTGATAACCTTGGATAAACTTCATCAGATAAAGAAAAATTTTTGAATAAATAGCGTTATTAGGTGATAGATCAAAGTAAATTATAGGTCCAGTCAATGCATCAATTTTTTCTTTAGAAAAATCTTCCTTTATTCTTTTAATCCAATTTGTTGGTACTATTGAGTCAGCGTCGCATCTTGCTATTATTTCATATTGAGCAGCGTTAAAACCTTTATTTCTAGTTTTTGCTATTCCTCTCTCTGGTTCCTCAACTATCTTTACTCCCATTTCTTTAGCTATTTTAGCAGTATTATCTGTTGATGCAGCATCAGCAACAATTATTTCATCGGGTTTAACTTCTTGATTTAAAAGAGCCTGGATACAATTCCTTATGCGTTTTTCTTCATTTAGAACAGGTATAACTACAGAAATTTCCATATTAAGCTATAATTTAAATAATACTAAAAAAATATGTCATTTTTACCTTTTTTTACTGTTATAATACCTACATTAAATGAAGAAAAGTTGTTACCTAAATTGTTAAGAGATTTAAAAAATCAAAAAGAGCAAAATTTTGAGGTAATAGTTACAGATGGAAAATCGGAAGATAAAACCAAAGAAAGAGTACTTGAATTTAAAAATGTGTTACCCTTAACTTTTTTCGAGAATGAGCGGAAAAATGTTGCATACCAAAGAAATTATGGGGCAAAATATGCTAAAGGTGCGTACTTAATTTTTTTAGATGCTGATGTCAGAGTTGGTTCCAGTTTTACAAAAAGTCTTAAAAGATATATAAAAGATAAGGGAGGATTGGTTTTTATACCCTACATTAAGCCCGAAAAGAGTTCACCTGAAATTGAAGCTACATATAAGTTAATTAATTACCTGATTGAATTTTCACAGCATCTTGATAAACCATTTTCTTCAAGCGGTTCAATGTTTTGGGAAAAAAATTTCTTTATTCTTGTTGGTGGTTTTGATGAGAGCATATTTATAGGAGAAGATCATAGTATTATTCAAAAAGCAGGAAAATGGGGCGTGAGAGCAAAATTCCTACACAATATAAAACTTACTTATTCGTTAAGGCGAATAAAAAAAGAGGGTAGATTAACTTCACTTTATAAACTTTTGGTTGGTACTACTTATCAGGCGTTTAAAGGAGATGTTAAAAAGAAAATTTTTAATTATGAAATGGGTGGCCAGGAATATAATAAAAAAGAAATTAAAGGAAAGACTTTACAGGATACTCTGAATGAAATTAAGAAAATACTTTCCGATTAACATTTGTTTTAATAACTTTCTTTAAATTCACCGCTCTTTTAACTATATGTTTAATAGAAGCTTCAGAAGAAATTAGATTTATTTTTTTAAAAAGATCGTGATACGAATAATATCCTAATTTTTTTGATCTATGTCGATTAACTATCCAGACAAATTTTCTCTCCGGTATTAGATATATAAATTTGAGCCATTTAAAGTCCCAAAAACTTGAATTTAGTGTCTTCAATACTTTTTGCGTAAAGCAGAGTTCTACCTTAGGAACAGTCAAAACTGGGACAAATTTTGATATTTCATATAGGAGATTGTCCAGCCTCCTTCTTTTAAAAAAATGGGGCAAATTAAGTGGAAATACCTTTTTAGCAAACGGAGTGGAAATGATAAAGAATTCTGTGGCGAAATATTTGGGAATAAAAGCAAAAGAAGGCCAAATAGAGGTTAAGAGCAAGTATTTATTTTTATCCATCATTGACAGTAACTCACGCAATCTTTTAGGTTTAATAATCAGAACATCGGCAGATAAAACTATTATGTACTTATAATTTATATTAGATTTTAGAACCTTATTAATCCCCGTATCAATTAAATTCGCAGCTCCCAAATAATGATCAATATTGTTTCTTCTAATTAAAAAATCTTCTAAATATTTCTTCTTATACCATTCCTTTCTTCCGTCATAAACATGAAATATGTCAATGCTAGAAAAATCATTAACTTTACTCCAAAAATACCTGATTATCTCCATGCTTATTTTGGCGTCTAAAATTCGGTTGTGGGTAGTTATAATTACTGCGTATTTTTTGTTCATATAGAAAAAGAAGGATATGAAGCTATGATATAATTTAAATTGCCTCAAATCAACAAATAAAAATATGGAAGAACCTTTTTTTTCTATAATTGTTCCTACATTAAATGAAGAAGACTTTCTTCCAAAGCTCTTAAAAAATTTAAAAAAACAAAAGGAGAAAAATTTTGAAGTGATAATTGTCGACGGTTTTTCGAAAGATAATACAGAGAAAGTTTGCCTGTCTTATATTAAAGAAATACCAATAAACTTTTATAAAGTAAAAAGATCAGTATCTTTTCAGAGAAATTTTGGTGCAACTAAAGCAAAAGGCAAATATTTAATTTTTTTAGATGCAGACGCCTCTGTCAGTGCAGGCTTTTCTAATAGTCTAAAAAAATATATTCTTAAAAATAAAGGATTAGTACTCATTCCATATATAGTCCCTGATGAAAAAACTACCGAAGCTCAGTTTATCTTCAAAGTCAGTAATTTATTGCCGGAATTGTCTCACAATATAGGTAAGCCATTTTCTAAGGGTGGACATATGATCTGGGAAAAAAATTTTTTCAATCTTGTAGGTGGTTTCAATGAAAAATTATTTATGGCTGAAGATCATAATATAATAGAAAAAGCCCAAAAATGGGGAGTTAAAGTTAGATTTTTACAAAAAATAAGGGTTAAAATTTCATTAAGACGTATGAGAAGAGAGGGTCGTTTAACAATGTTTTATAAATCACTCTTGTCCGTAGGGCATTTACTTATAAAAGGAGATATTAAAAATAAGATTTTTGAATATGAAATGGGTGGGAAAACTTACGCTGATTTTAAAAATAATGTAAGTTTTGAAGATAATCTAAAAAACTATCTGAAACAACTAAAAAAATTCTTTGGACAGTACCTTACTTAAATTAGTTCGAAAGTAGAAATTATTGGAAAGTGATCAGAATATTGTAACGGAATACGTTTACTTTCGATAAATTTCAAATTCTTATAAAAAATATAATCTGCTTTAATTCTATCAATTGAGAAGATCTTACCTAAGAATCTTACTAAAAATCTTTGTATCAAAGTATAATTTTTTGATTTTAAGTCATTCCCGTAATAAATAGTATAAGGAATAGTTTTTGTAGCTTCAGAATAGCCATATCCCTTCATAACAATCTCCAAATTTTTTCTGGAATAAGGAAGAAAATTGAAATCACCTGCAATGATTCCAGGTTTTTTACCTTTTTCTTTCAAATCTCCTAGAGTATATTTGAGTTGTTTTATTCTTCCTGAATTAGACGCAATCTCAGTCAAATGTATGTTGTAGACACTTATATTGCAACCGCCCAATAGACAGCTAAAATCTGTCTTTAGCACTGTTCTATGCGTGCTTCCTCCTATAATTAAACGAAAAATTAAAGTTGCAATTTCATAAAAACTACGAGGAAGTATAAATGTATCTGACTCTACAAATTTCAGATTTTTATAGTTAAAGTAAGTGGCTACTCCCCAAATTTTTCCGTATTTAATAAAAGAGTTAGAAAAGTCGGCTAATTTGTAATTTAGGATTTCCATTTGCTTGAGGTTAGTTTCACTAGTTTCAATCTCTTGCAAACAGATAAGATCAGGATTATATCTTTGAAGTAAAGGTTTCAATTGAGTGAGTGCCCTGTTAAAAAGAACATTATATGTCAATACTGTAAGTTTCATAAGTCTTCTAAATTATACATAAAAAGGTATGAATATTGTAATCCCCAAAGTATCCACAATTTTTTAATCAAAAATTAGGGAGCCGCAGGAAAGGATAAAACCAAATTTATTATCTATAGGATATCTTATAGAAGATGTGTATTTTTCTATAGGTCTTGACAAATGATTTAGAGTAGATTATATTTGAATTATGGGAAAAAATATCTTTTTGCAAAAGCCTAAATCTACCAAGAATAAGTTTAGTTTTTTAAATAGAAAAGAATTGTCTAGTTTTGTAAGAGTTCAGTTTGATCAATTACTAGAGAAGAACATTAGGGTTCCAATCAAACTTTATCATCTGTAGATTTTTCAAGAAAAAAAAGAGCATCACTACCGCTCGTATTAGGGGACGACGAGTAGTAATGCTCTTTTTAAAAAATAACAGAAAGATTTTATTTTGTCAACTACCATAAATATATAATTATTAATTAACTTGATATACAGACCCGATTCCATTTGAAGATCGAAAAATTAGCTTACCTAATACTGCAAATTTATCCTCTTTCAGGTTTTGATATTTCTGTCTTTCCAACTTAGAAACGATAACATATTTAACATGATATTTTTTTAATAAATCTTTTGTTAGTTTTAAATCAGGAGACTCATAAATATTTACGATATCAGGAATTCTTTTTCCAACAATATCAGGTGAACCTCGCCACAGCCATTCATGAACCCACCAGCCTGCAACAGTGGGAAGGCCGGTATAGGCAGAAATAACGTTAAAATCTGTATAGGAATCTCCCTGAGCTTCTAAAATAACTGGTTGACCTTTAACGTATTGGTTTAAATAATCTACAATCTCACTATCTTCTAATGAGAAAGTTTGAAGCCATTTTGAACCGTCCAGCTGGACTTCACGATTTAAGTTTCCATAGTAGGAGGGAGTCGAAAAAAAAGGATAGATTGCAACAAAAAAGAAAAAAAATACAAAGACTAGAGAGAAGATAATTGATTTTGGTTTTTCTAATAATTTGATTTTATAAAACGTATAGGTAGAAGCTATACTCATCATAATGAAAGCTTGATAGCCTAGTTTAAACATTGTATTGGCTCTGAAATGTTGCGGGTAGATGTCTTTTATATAGAAAAATTCAGGAATAATAATGAAGATTGTCCCAAGAGAAAAGAGTATTAAAAAGAAATCATCTATCTTATTCCTGATTCCATTTTTTTTAATCTTAATTATTAAAAAAATAATGAAGTTCACCCAGAAAAATCCCCAGAGTACAAAAAGCATCCATATAGGAGAAATTTGGCATTTGTCTTTCTCGAAAAGAAAAGGACCGAGTTTTTTTAAATTAACAAGGAAGTTGGCGCTACAGTTAACTCCTATCCCTGTGACAAACGGCGAGAAATGAATAGAGAATGGAAGGGCAAAAGCAATGAACGAAAAAAACATTATCGCAAGACTTATTAATAATTCTTTTCCCCAACCAAGAATAATAAAAAATAAAACGCTAGAAAGAAGTAAATAAATAGGTCCATCAAAAGCGTTGGTCATATAGTGAACAGCTGTGAGGAAACCTAAAAAAATAGGAGTAACAAAATAATTTTTATTTTTTAATCTTTTATTTTTAATAAAAAATATGAATAAAATTGCCAGTGTCAAAAGGACAAATGGTATATCAAAAACGTGACCATGCAGATCGGCTACAACCCATGAATAAGAAGGAAATTCATGAATTGTAAATGCTATAAAACGAGTTGCATTGGGGTACCAATATTTAGTGGGATTGAACCATGATAAAATTTGCCAAAAGGGAATAGGATTGTCATTAGGATAACCTGTTGTAAAAGTGTAGATAGTATGAAGATTTCCTCCGAGATTGACAATGTAGCTTCCAAGTAAGCCATAAAAAATAAATTTTTTTAAGTCAACTTTTTTTGAGAAGTTGTAAATGATTCCTACTATTAAAGAAAAAGTTTGTGAGATAGCCAAGGCAAAAACCGTAGCTAAGATTAAGTTGTAACCTATTGCCGGCTTAACACCTGAAATCTTCATTAGTACTGCACCTGTCAAGTGACCGAAATAGTAATAATTTATGGGATAGCCGTTAGGTTTCAGTTGATCAGCTGAGAGCCACATATCAAGCGGCGGGAAAAATTTGGTTCGGAGAATTGAGTTCATAAAACCAAAATCCATAAATTTTTCTAAACCTCTAACTGATGGTTCTTGACCTCTCACAAAGACCCAAAATATCAATGCTGCAAAGAATAAAATCTCTTCAAAAACAATCAAGAAAATTGTTCCGTGTTGGAGGTCGGTAACTGAATGCTTATTTTTTTTCCAAATAAATATATTTATTACCGTGAATAATGCTATAACGATGATAAGGCTGAACTGGGTAAACGGTAAGATTTTTAAAATTCCGAGGAAAAATATTGAGTAACTTACGAAAAGTATGGCCAGCGTTTTTGAAAAAGCATAGCCATTATCAATAAACACTTTGCCAAATATTTTTGTTATTAATGGATAAAAAATTAAGCCTAAGATAAAAAGAATTGAGTACCATTGTAACGATATAAATATCCAGTCCATAGATTTTTATTATATAATACTCTGATAAAATTGAAATATGGATAAAAAATTCATTCCACAAGAAGTTGAAGAAAAAATTTATAGTTTTTGGGAACAGGAAAAATTATTAAGTCCAGGAAGAGGTAAACCCTACACGGTTCTTATGCCACCTCCAAACGCTAATGCATCTCTTCACGCAGGACATGGAATGTATACGGTTGATGATGTTATGATTCGTTACAAGCGTTTGCTTGATTTTGCTTCTTTGTGGATTCCTGGCATGGATCACGCGGGCTTTGAGACACAGTATGTCTATGAAAAATTCCTGGCTAAACAAGGAAAATCACGTTTTGATTTTGATCGAAGAACTTTTTATGAAAATGTTGCTAAATTTGTAAAGGAAAATTCAGGATTGATTTACGAACAATTTAAGAAATTGGGTTTTTTAGCCGACTGGAAAAGAAGTGTTTTTACTTTGGACGAACATGTTATACAGAGAGTGTTTGAAACTTTTAGGAGAATGGAGGAAGAAGGATTGGTATATCGCGATGATTATATTGTAAATTACTGCACACATGATGGTACTTCTCTATCGGAACTTGAGGTAGAGCACATAGAAAGAAAGGACCCTCTTTATTATATGAGATACGGCCCTTTTGTATTAGCAACAGTTAGACCTGAAACCAAGTTTGGTGATACTGCATTAGCCGTGTATCCAGAAGATAAACGTTATAAAAAATGGATCGGCAAAGAAGTTGAAGCAGAAGGATTGTTGGGAAAATTTAAGATAAAAGTTATTGCAGATGAGATGGTAGATCCGAAATTTGGAACAGGAGTAGTAAAGATTACTCCAGCACATGATTTCAACGATTTTGAGGCAGGAAAAAGACATGGATTGGAAGTAAAACAGGTGATTGGACTTGATGGTAGATTAAATAAATTAACCGGACCATATGCTGGGTTAAAAGTAAAAGCAGCCCGTGAAAAAGTAGTCGAAGACTTAAAAAAGAAAGGACTGATTGAAAAAATTGATAAAAAATATGTTCATTCGGTTGCCGTTTGTTATCGCTGCAAAAGTGATCTTGAACCAACAATAATTCCTAATTGGTTTATTAAAGTAAAAGATCTCAAACCACCAGTTATAAATGCTATTAAGAAAAAAAAAGTTAAATTTCATCCGGGGAAGTTCAAAAAACAGATTCTACAATGGATGGAAAATATGCATGATTGGCCCATAAGCCGTCAGATTGCTTGGGGAATCCGTATTCCTGTTTGGTACGATGTGAAATTAAATCCAGAGTTATTTATAGTTTTTCTAGATAAGTCCGGAAAATCCGTTTCTGGAAAAATTAACGAACTTCTTAAAAATTATAACCTTTCAGAGATAGAGACAGGTTTGCAAAAATTATCAGCATCTAAAAAAGCAAAATATATAATCAGTGAAAGTAAACCGAAAGGACTTTATCTCCAGGAAACCGATACATTCGACACTTGGTTTTCTTCTGGTCAGTGGCCGCTGGTGACATTAAAAGAAAATGAATACAAAACCCGTTTTCCAACAGATTTAATGGGAACTTTGCAAGACATTTTACCTCTCTGGGTGTCAAGAATGATCATGTTTTCCTTGTATATTAAAAAAGAAGTTCCATTCAAAAATGTTTACCTTTGGCCTATGGTTACCGATGCAAAGGGTCAAAAAATGAGTAAAAGCAAAGGAAATGTCATAAATCCGATGGACTTAATAAATAAATACGGAGCAGATGCTTTTAGAGCCTCTTTATTCTTCGGTGTTTCACAGGGAGGAAAAGTCAATTTGGCCGAGGAGAAAATAATCGGAATGAGGAATTTTGCCAATAAGATTTGGAATATCGGGAGGTTTATAGAACTAAATTCGAAATTCGAAATTCGAAATTCGAAACAAATTCAAAATCCAAATTCCAAAAATTCAAGCTTTCCCCATAAAACAATAAAAAATCTTCAAATAGAATTTAATAATGAGAAAAAAAAGTTTATTCAATTGATGGATAACTATAAATTTTCACAAGCTTTTGGATTAATTTATGAATTTATCTGGCATAGGTATGCTGATTATTTTATTGAAGAGTTGAAAGAGGAGGCAAGATTTGGTAATATCAAAGTTCTTAGCTTATTGAAAGAAGTATATTTTGAGAATCTGAAAATGCTTCATTCATTTATGCCGTTTGTAACAGAGGCAATTTGGAAGACGTTTAATGGAGATAATAGCTCAATACTATTAGAAAAATTAAAAAAATTAACGTATTAATGAATTAATAACTCGTTAACTCGCTAAACTCGTTAATATATTAATAATTAATTGATTAGTTATTATGAAACGAACATGGCAACCTAAAAAATTAAAAAGGAAAAAAACTCACGGTTTCTTAAAAAGAATGTCCACTCATGATGGCAGGATTGTCTTAAAGAGGAGAAGGCAAAAGGCCAGAAGACGCTTAACTGTTTAATCTCAATATGTCAATATTTCAATTAGTGGGGCAGATTTTCCAAATTGTTTTTTATCAGCCGATTATAAATCTGCTGGTATTGTTCTTCAAAATATTTCACTTTATTAGGCTTCCGGGAGATTTTGGTCTTGCAATTATTGCTTTGACTGTTTTAATTAGATTAATTCTTCACCCCTTTTTTAAACAACAATTGGAGACAAGCAAGAAGATGAACGATCTTAAACCTCATCTTGACAGATTATCAAAAAAGCATAAGAATGACGCTAAAAGATTGCAGGAAGAGCAGATGAAGCTATATCAGCAGGCTGGAATAAATCCGGCTTCGGGCTGTCTCTTTATGATAATTCAGATTCCTGTTTTTATTGCTCTTTATAGCACGCTACAAAAGTTCCTTTTAAGTTCTGGTGCAAAAGCAATCAGTGAAATAAATAAAATGCTTTATTCACCGTCATTACACATCCAATCTATAAATCCTTGGTTTTTCGGCATAAACTTGGCACTCTCTCCAGCCAAAGCAGGACAATGGTATTATTATGCAGTACCGTTAATAACAGCCTTATTACAGTATTTACAGACCAACGTTACAATGCCTTCAACTCCATCAACTTCCAAAATTGATGATAATAACAAAAATTCGGAGGTTAAAAAAGACGGAGGAGATGATTTTCAAAAAGCTATGAATACGCAGATGAAGTTCATTTTTCCATTAATGATTGGCTGGTTTTCATATACTTTACCAGTTGGTTTATCGCTTTATTGGAATATATTTTCTTTGTTTAGTATAATGCAATACGGTAAGATAAACTCAAAATCCAAAATTCTAATTTCAAATCAAATCCAAAGTTCAAAATAATTATCATTTAAACCTTTTCAAATATGGATAAACAAAACACAATCAAAACCGAGACGGAAGAACTATTAAAAAAGATGATTAACCAGTTTGAGGTTGAAGTGCAGGAACAGGAAGGCATTTTTCAAATAATTATTAAGACAGAAGAAGCTTCTACAGTGATTGGGAGACACGGAGAAACAATAAGAGCAATTCAAAAGATTCTTGAGGTGATGCTTTACAAGAAGTTTGGAGAACCCGTTGATCTTTTAGTCAATGTAAATGACTACCGCGAAAAACAAACTGAAAAACTAACCCAAATGGCAGAATCCGCCGCTAAAAAAGCTCAAGAAGAAAAAACAGAAGTGACTCTTAGTTCACTGTCGGCTTATGAAAGAAAAGTTATTCACGAATTTATAACGAAAAGTTACCCTGATCTATCTTCTTATTCTGTAGGTGAGGGAAGAGATAGGCAGCTGATTATCGGACCAAAAAAGGAAGAGAAGGATACAGAGAAAACTGGCGACGAATGATAGCGTAATCTATTTTCTACGTATTTATTCTCCAATGCCGGTAAATAATTTCCTGTAAAATGAAGTATAAGTCTAAATTTGACTTTATCCTATAGTAGTTGTATACTCCTATATGTATTTTCAAAAAAGACAGAATTTACTAAAAAAAATAATTTTCTTCCTGCCGCTCATACTCGTTCTTCCGTTTGTTGTAATTTTTGATACTTTAGTCTATTTCATCACCCGTCCCGCTTGTCTCAACTGCGGAAATCTGGTAGAGTTTTTGAAGAGTGCAAGCTTAAGCGTTTTCTTATTGGGAGGTGTTATAGGTTATAAATTTAAGAAAAAATAAATGCAAGACTCACCCGAGCATGACAAAGATACAAGAAGTATAGCTACGATAATTAGAGAAGAAATTCAGAAAAAGATAGAAAAAGCCCAAACTGATGCTGCTATAAAACAAAAATTTTTAGATGAGGTTAACGATGAAATAGATAAAGTTAAGCAAAACAGTGATATAGCAATTGAGGCTTATACTAAGGGTAATCTTGATAAGAGTCGTCCAGAGGCGACTCAGGTATTAAGAACAATTATAAAGACCGCTGAAGCAGCGAAAAACGGTCTTACAACTCTACCCAATCCAAAAGGTCAAGAACTTCTGATTCAATTGGCTAAAAATATCGATGTAGTTCAATATGCAACAACAATAGAGGCAAGTTTAGGCGATTATCTTTTTGAGGGAAAAGAAATTATTTTTTCTCCTTCGGGAGCAACAGAAAAATCGGATTTCGAAAAAGCTTTTGATTTTTTAAAGAAAATTGATCCTAATGCTGCAGATTTTGTTCGAAAAGCGATGGAAGCTAAAGCAGCAAACTTAGGGACAACGAGTGATGTTATTAATAGTAAATTTCAGGTTACACCCGAGGATTATGCAAATAAAATAATTAAAAGTCCTGAAGAACAGCTTGTAAGTAAATTATCGGGTGAGGGTAAAGGAGGTGCAAGCGGTGAGTTTGAAAGAGATAGTGAACAATATTATTCCTATTATTTTAGGAGTCCCGAAGATTTAGAATTACTCAGAGCTCTTTATTCATCAAAGGATTTTGTTGATTACATTGATAGAAAATCTGGGAAGATTCCCACCGAAACAGATGAAGAAAGTAAAGAAGTAACAAATAGAAAAAATACAGCTAAAGGAGAAATCGAGACAGAACTCCTAAGAAAAAACTCCAGTCCTGATGAAGCAACAAAAAATAATTTAATAGATGATCGTCTACGAGAAAATCTTTCTGTAGAAATAGAACAAAGGTTGGTAAATATGATTGATAAACTTCATGTACAATTGGCCAGGGAAAAGGCAAGTGAACCGTATGAACAAATTGTAAATAGGGATTTTTTTCATGGAATTGGTATAACAATTCAGACAATTTCAAGGCGAATAAGAACTCTTCAAGGAGAGTTGTTATCTAGAGAAAGAGGTTCTCCAGACGAAAAGGAAAAAGTTAAGAGAACTTTATATAGAAATACACAAGAAGAAGAGGAAATTTTACCGGTTGAGGTGGAGTATACAGAAAAGGGACAAAAAAAGAAAACTGAAAAAACATTAACAGTCTTAAAACCGTTACTTGAAGCCAAACGTGTACAACTAAGTGAGTTTGCCTTAAATCTTGAAATAATAATTAACCATACGGTCCATGGAAGAGGTTATTTTCATAATGCAAATACAATCTATAACCGTCCTGCCGATCCAGAGCATGGATTTTATGCAGCTTTAGCCAATTATGCTGAAACAAACCAAGGGAACGATCTGGATTCTATTTTAGCGCTTCCAGATGGAGAACTTGTGCTTGAAGCATTTCAACTTTATGATAAGTTATTGGACGAGCGATTTGCACGTCAAGATTGGAAAAGCGAACCGGACCAGTTCTCCACAAAAGAAGGAGACATTTTTACCGATCTTGAGTATCATGGACTTCTCAAAGCTCTTCAAATGGCTCACCCTGATTACGATAACGATAGATTAACAAGTGCAATGTATATGGCCAAAGGATTAGCGCGGGGAGTATTTTTAAACGAACCGGAGAAAGTCGCTTATGCCGATCCTCCTTTTACCCCATCCGGAGGTTTTACCGGAGTAAGTTACTACACGAACGACGTTTCCGCTCTCATGGTATTTAATCCAGCACATACACCGATGCGTTGGCAGGGTGAAAATAACTTATTTCCTTTTTTATTCATTCCCTTAGAAGACGCTAAAACCGGAGCTTTTGGATCATGGGACCACAATGAAATTTGGCAAAATATGATCAAATACAGACAATCTTATTGGCAAGGAAGAGGAGATTTAGGTGGTAAGCAACTTCTTATCGATGAATTAGTAGATTTTGGAAAAGTAGGAGGACCTATGAGAAGAAGAGGTTGGAGAACGCTTTTCTATGCGAAGGATTGGTTTGTTTGGAAAAAAGACAATCAAGGAAGAATTTTACATAAAGGAAAACTTCCTCAATCCGCAACGCCTTTATTTGAGGTTTTGCCAACCTGGCAGAATATAGAAAAATTGGGATGGGAGGTTGTTAACGATTTTATAATGGCAGAAAGGATTGATTCAGATTTTTTAAAAAAACCGACTCAAGACAGGACTGACTTTTTCAAATATTTATATAAAACCTACTATATAGATCAAAATGTTGGCTTCGATACTTATATGAGCAGATTAAAAAGTCAAACAAGGAGTGAGTTAGAGGAAAATATCCGGAAAAATAAAGTCAATCCGGATTCTTTTGAAGATCAATTGGAGCTCGAAATGTCAAATAATTTTTTGAAAGGAGTAATACCAAGATATATGATAAAAACATTTCCAACGAAATTTATCAGGTACGATCGGGACAGATTTCATAAAGAAGGCGATGGGAACTGGAAAACTATAATGAAACAATTAGGATGGACACCGGATAAATTTGATAGAGCAATGAACAATCTGTCTTTAGCGGAAATGCTCTTAAGAAAAGAAGTAAGCAAAAACATGAAGGGAAAAATGAAGGAGATAGATGCTGATAAATCCATCTCTAAAGAAGATAAACTGCGAAAGTACGGCGATGCTTTAAAAGACGTAGATTACTATCTAACAAGAGATACGGCAGAACGACTACTTAAAGCACAACAGAAGGCTGGTGCACAGTTAGAAGACTCCCATATTCAAGAAGCGCTTGATGCCTTCGATAAAATAAGTGAATTTATTAAAAACCCCGAAACTCTTTCCAAGTATACAAAAATGCTTGATGACAATAACGATAAATTCAGATTTTACGTTTACAGCACCGGACTTGAGCAAACGGATATAAGTCTTTTACTTTTCAGAAGAGCGGGTCCGAGAGTTTTTGCAAGAGCAATAGGAGATACTGGGAAAATGGAAATGGGATTAATAAACCATAATTTAATGAAACTAAATAAAATTATGATGGATATGGCGATAGGCGAAAAAAGAGGAGATTTTTCGCAACTTATCAATGCCTTTCAGGAAACTTTCGACGCTTATGAAAGTGTTCACGGATGGACACAAGGATATGAGGCAATGGAAAAACTTTCGGCTGCCGTGATAGCTTTTTTTAAGAAGGATACTTTGGCAAAAGGTCCTTTAGGGACTCTTCTTAGAGGAGGAAAGAGAAATTCGATAGCTGCAGAAATTGCTGGAAGATCAGGAGCCGTCTGGGAATGGGATGCGACAGACATCGATAAATTTGTTATAGCTCTTGAGTCACATGGACTGTTGAAGAAAGATGCTTTTAACTTAGCTCTTCCTGCAACAATGGAGTCGACTTATATCAATGTGGCAAGTGTGCTCAAAAAAATTCCGTTGATCGGAAGGATTCCTTTTGAAAAAGTTCCTGGATTAAATACTTCAATCAAGACCTTTTTAAAACATAGAAAGATTGACTATAAATATAACGGACATAATTTACGTTCTAAATATGGTGGACATTGGCCTAATATAGCAGCAGATATGTTGAGTAATTATATTCCTTTATTTATAGCCTTTGCGCTTTGGAAATTCATTTCAGAATCTCTAAAAGAATCGGAAGGTAAGAAAAAATAAATTTATGTTATCATGAAAATTATGAAGAAAGTTTTTTTGTTGTTAGTAATTTTATTTTCTGTTAATTTATTTTGTTTAATTCCAGTTTTTGCTCAAGTTACAGCTACTCCTATCCCTACAGTAAATGTTCCAGTTCCAACATCTGGTGTTAATTTAGTTCCCACATGTGGTGATATGAACGCTCAATCTCCAGCAAATCGTTGTTGTAGTAGTCAGATAATAAAAGGTGGCAATGCAATTCCAAAAACAGGAAATACTTTAGTTGATAACTATATAGTGGATCCTTTAAATACTTTTGTGGAAGTGATCATGTCTACAGTTTTTATACAACCACTTCAAGAAACTGTATGGAAATATGTACAACCCTGTATTTCTGGTTCCCCAAGCACTCCCGGAGATCTAAATAACTCAAGTTGTATTTGTGTTTCTCCAACACCTGGACCATTGACAGCTTTGACTAAATTTTGTCAGGCATTAAGTTCACAAGAACAAGAAACCTGTAATTCTTGTGCAACTAGCGGAGGAATTTGGACTGCGGTTGGTTGTGTCTATCCAAATGTTAAAGATTTTATTGAGAAAACTGTACTGGGATTTGGAATTGGTCTAGCAGGATTTGTGGCATTATTATGTATTATCTATGCGGCTTTTAGACTTCAGACTTCACAAGGTAATCCGGAAAATATTAAAAAAGCTCAAGAGTTACTCACTTCATGCATAATGGGATTGATGCTGATTATTTTTGCAGTATTTATTTTAAGGCTTATCGGAGTTGACATTCTTAAAATTCCATTTTTTACTAAATGATTCTTTTAAGGTTTACCCGAGATTTTTTTCCTAATATTTTCAAGGGCGTTTGGTCCAAAAATAGCTCCCACACCGAGACTAACTGATCCGATTTGTCCAATCGTTCCCAATGCTCCTCCTCCAACAGCCGTTGCACCACCAAAAAATGTTCCAACACCGATTGATACAGGCAAACCTTTAGTACCGAACAGTTGCTCTTTGGCTATTTTTATTAAATCGGGAATAAGAAAGGCTAAACCCATGCCTAAAATTACAGAAAATGCAGTAGCACTGAGGCCACTATTTGCTAATAACGGAGGCGCCCAATAATTTGCTACAGGACCCGAGGCTGTATTTATTAGAACATATCCTATAACAAGTAAAATTATTACCATGGGAAAAGTCATTATTTCAGCCAATAAATTTTTAAACCAGAAAGAGAAGGCACTTCTCCCAGGTACGGCCTCCATCATTAAAATTACAGGTGCGAGTATTACCATTAATAATATTTGTAAGTAAGCTCTAAGCAGCATAAAAAAAATTCTAAACATAAGAAATAAAATTGTAACGAAGACAAGTACTCCAACAATTAGTTGTGGTAGAACAAGTCCTCCGAATAAACCGAACATTAGTCCTAAAATACTAGCAAGGAATAATTTCCAACCTACATCTATTGCCATTACAATAGGAGTAGCAGCAGCAATTATTGGATTAAGTGAAGCACCTGTTGTAGCCGCGGTTTGAATAGTTTGTTGTAATCCACTAATAATGTTTGAAATTCTTAGACCTCCAATAATTCCTAGTACAACCCCACTTGTTAGACGGATTAATGCATTTACGCCAGACCCCATTATGTTCAATAAAGAGTTTCCAAGCTCCATCATAAATGCAAACATTTTCCATGGTCCATTAATAATTGGTGGGATACCGGAGAAAACCTCTTTTGGATATATTGAATATAAAATTTTTTCTGGACCAGATGTTATAAAATCATTCGTAAACTTTGCAGCATCATAATAAGCATTATTGTTGCTAACAACAGAAATTCCAACTCCAATTAAAATATACATTAAATCAATCAAAAATCCTGCAATTGCAAAAGAAAATGTTATAAGAAGTAAAGCTATAACAATACGTGGAAGAGCATTTTCGATACTTATAACAGTTTGTGGATTTAGTTTCATCCGAAACATGATCATAAACCCTATCGCAATTAGAATTATTACCAAAAGCATATAAGAGACATCCCGAAATACTTTCCATAGATTTATGAATGGTTTAATTCCGCCAAAGCCTATACCTTCTGCAGCATAAGCTTTAGGAGTAAATCCCGCATTGGCCAAAGAATCTCTTACCCAGCCGATTCCCGAAGCCGGTGGATGAGTTAGAGGTAAAACCATCAGGTTTGCTAATCCGCCTACTAAACTTTTGTTGTAATTTTTGTTTGCGTCCTCGGGTTTATTTGTGCAAGCTTCACCGATAAAACCGCACAACATTCCTTTATAGATAGCAAGCTCAATTTTTCCCTCTTTTGTTTTACTAAGTTCTGGATTATTAATTACTTGATAAATTTGCGCTCTATTTTTTTTAAGGATTTCGTTTGTTGACGGATTAGAAGACAATTGAACTTTATCTTTTACAATAAAATGGAGGAATAAAGTAATTACAGTAAAAAAAACAATAAAAATTAAAAGGATTTTTTTTCCCAAGTTCCAAACTTTTTTAAAACCTTGCCAGTAAAAAGAAAGCATAGCTTGATTGTAATCAAATTTAATGATCAAAGTCAATCAAATATATACTAATCAGAGTTGACAATAATAAAAATTTTCTTCATAATGTCTCTATGGCTGGTTTCTTTGATTTTATTAAAAATCCTCAACAAAATACTACTTCCGCCCGAACAAACGGAGCTATTCCTACCAATGGAACAACTGTAAAAAAACAGGTTGAGACATCTCAACAGACTGTTGTTACCAGTGGGCAATCATATAATGGTATAGGACCGACTCCGGGGGGAGGAGTGCCTTATAGTGGCATTGGACCACCTCCGGTACAAAAATCACAAGTTCCAACCAATGAACCAGATCAAAGATCGGTTCATGGCCCTGTACCGAGCGACAGCTCTGGTACACGGGTTTCCAATGATCAAACATCTGAAACAAATCAAAAAAATGTCATTGCGAACGAAGTGAAACAATCTCAACCAAATAAGATTGCTTCGTCGCCTTCGGCTCCTCGCGATGACAAAACAATCCCAGAGCAAAAGCCGAAAACCGAAGAAAAACCAAAATCTCCTGATGAAAAAAAACATGAAGAACTTGATCTCATGACTCATCTCACACAGCGTTCAAATAGAGTATTTCTTTCGGCTCAAACTAAAGCGAAAGAACTTAAAAATGAGTTTGTCGATAGTGAACATTTATTGCATGGACTACTTTCAGATAGTGAGATCTATAATCAAATGACTGAACTAAAAATTCAGCCACAAATTGTAGAAGAAGAGCTTACTAAAATATATAAAAAGGGTGCATCAGAAAAAATACCTCAACCTTCTCCCAGAGTTAAGAGAATTTTAGACAACTCATTAATTACCGCCAGAAAACTTGGTTTTGAGTTTATATCTCCTGAACATATTCTTCTCGCTCTTTATGAAGAAGGAGAGGGAGCTGGAGCCAGAGTTTTAGCTAAGTTAGGTTTAAAAAAGGAAGAACTAAATAAAAAAGTTACCGGGAAAAAAGAAGGACTGGAAGCACAAGAAAAGGCAGGCGAAAGCACCAAAAATACACTGGAGCAATTTACAATAGATTTGACAGCAAAAGCCAGTCAAGGACTTCTGGATCCTGTAGTTGAGCGATCTGAAGTGATTGAACGGGTGATCCATATTTTATCAAGAAGAACTAAGAATAATCCGGCATTGGTTGGAGAGGCAGGGGTAGGAAAAACCGCTATTGTTGAAGGTTTGGCGCAAAAAATAGTTGCTAAAGAAGTTCCCGAGCCGCTTCTTAATAAAAAAGTATTACAACTAGATTTGATGAGTTTAATTGCGGGTGCATCACATAGAGGTGACTTTGAAGAAAGAATGAAGGATGTCATTGAGCAGATAAAAGCAAGTCAAGGTCAAATTATCCTTTTTATTGATGAGATTCACAATATTGTCGGGGCAGGGGCATCGGGAGGAGAAAATGCATTGGATGCATCAAATTTTCTAAAACCAGCTTTGGCTCGCGGAGAACTTCAATTAATAGGAGCAACAACTTTGACGGAGTACAGAAAATATATCGAAAGAGATCCAGCCCTAGAAAGAAGATTTCAACCGGTTTTAGTACCTGAACCAAACGTTGAACAGGCAATTAAGATGCTTAAGGCCATTAAAGACAAATACGAAGCTTTCCATAGAGTTAAAATTCCCGACGAAGCCATTGATGCGG
Organism: Candidatus Roizmanbacteria bacterium; assembly: GCA_963845895.1. Lineage (GTDB taxonomy): Bacteria > Patescibacteriota > Microgenomatia > UBA1406 > GWC2-37-13 > CAWJTN01. The sequence continues at coordinate 370,901 of CAWJTN010000001.1, read as the reverse complement.
CGGTAAAATTTTCAAAAAGATATATAGGAGACAGATTTTTACCGGACAAAGCAGTTGATCTAATTGACGAGGCAGCTTCTGCGGTTAGACTTCCACTAATATCTCTTCCTGAAGAAATAAAATCTTTAGAGACCAGAATTGCAGAGTTAAATCAAGAACTGCAAGAATCTGAAAAGTCAGGAGATAGGGTAAAAGCAAGGATTTTACGTTCAAAACTTGATGATATTCAAGCCGGCTTAAAAGAAAAGAAGGACGAATTTTCGATGAAAAAAGCCCAAACTACGACTGCTGTTAGCACAGATATCATAAAAGACATTGTCTCACGCTGGACAGGAATCCCAGTTTCGAAAATAACCGAATCAGAGATAGAAAAATTGGCAAATCTGGAAAAAATTATGCATGAGCGGCTTATTGATCAAAATAATGCAGTTAGCGTAGTTGCTCAAGCGGTAAGACGTGGAAGAGCAGGGTTGAAATCTAGCGAAAGACCAATCGGTGGTTTTGTTTTCTTGGGTCCAACTGGAGTAGGAAAGACAGAGTTGGCCAAGACTTTGGCAGAAATTCTTTTTGGCCAAGAAGAAGCCATGGTTAGATTTGATATGACAGAATATATGGAGAGACATGAGGTGGCAAAACTACTTGGTGCCCCTCCGGGATATGTAGGTTATGAAGAAGGTGGAAAGTTGACAGAGTCAGTTAGAAGGAAACCTTATTCTGTTGTACTTTTTGATGAAGTCGAAAAAGCTCACCCTGACATTTTCAATATTTTACTTCAGATCCTTGATGATGGAAGATTAACCGATAATAAAGGCCATGTAATTTCTTTTAAAAACACGGTGGTAATTTGTACGTCAAATATAGGAACAAAACTTATTCAGGATGAACTTCTCAAGAGCGGAAAGACAGAAATAGAAGAACCACCTGTTTTATCAACTTATACTTTCTCACCCAGAGGTAGAGAAATTTTAACAATCGGAGCAAAATATTTTGAAAGAGAACAAAAAACAGCTTCATGGAACGAAGGAATGCTTCTGGATTATTTTGCAGGACAAGAGGTAAAACCCTCCTTCGCTAAAGCTTCGGAGGGCAAGGAAAAGATCGACTTTCCAACTCAAGGATTTGACACCCATGCTATTTCATCAAAAGGGGTTGAAGTTATTACCAAAGGAAGCAATCTATTCTATAGAACATCAACCACTGCCAAAGTTTGGAATAATAATTCTCTAATTGAGTATTTTAAAGATGGAGTGGTTGTAAATGCATTGCCTGATGCTCCTGATGAGCAGTTACCAACGGTAAAATTGAAAACTCACACCTTTACTCCGGATGAAAAAGAAATTGTAAGTTATAAAGACCGGTATTGGGTTAGAAAAGAAGGCTCAAAAGATTGGCAGACAGGACACCTTAAGGATTATCTTCCTGGAGCTTCATACTGGGACATCCACACTTTTTCTCCGGACAATAAAGAAATGATCGTATCAGGAGATAAAATTTACTTAAAATCGTCTCAGGAAAAAGATTGGCAGAATAAAGATCTTAAGGAGTATTTTGGCAAAGATTTTCCACTGGATAAGGAACTGGAAGAAAAACAAAAAGTAGATGACGAGGTAGATAAAAAGAAATACGATCTTATTAAAGGTAGAGTGACAAGTGAGCTAAGAAAATTTTTCAGACCAGAACTTCTAAATAGATTTGATGAGGTGATAATTTTCGAACCTCTAAAGTTTGCCGATATGATCAAAGTTGTAAAACTTCAGCTAAAAGGATTGGGAAAACTTCTGGAGGATCAAGACATAGGATTTAGCTCAACGGATTCTGCAGTTAAAGAAGTAGTTAGATCAGGATTTGATCCAGTTTATGGAGCCAGGCCTTTAAGAAGAGCCATCCAAAAGCTTATTGAAAATCCAATTTCATCATTGATAATAGAGAAGAAGGTAAAACAAGGAGATCAAATATTGGTCGATTTTGATGGAGAAAGCTTCATTTTTAATATAGAAAAGACAGAGATGGTTACCGAGGATAAAAATCAGAAAGCTAATGAGGTGAAAAGTTATTTTTGTGAAATCTGCGGAAATCATTTTAAAACAGAGGTAGTCAAAAATTCTACCGTCATCTGTAGCAAATGCGGATCAAAGAAATGTTCAAGAAGTTGCGGAAGAATCCGCCTCCGTTAAAACTACGGCGGACAAGGGAAAAAATGAGTTACCTACAATAGATAGTAAATCTGAAACAGCAAAACATGATGGTTTACAGACAAATTATCCCGCAGTTCATACATGATGGATAACTATACTCCTCTAAATCTAGAAAAAGTTGAGAAAACTGATAAGAATAGCCCATTCAATATAATTCTTTTAGTCATTGCTAATATTGCAGCAATTATATTAGTAATTTTGTTGTTCCTCTTAATCAAGAATAAGAGTGGTTGAGGCGATCAAAGATTATATATAATGAATATTAATGAGATATTTATCCCAAAGTCTTAATATTAATGGTCAGACCATTCAAGGGCCACTTCCTACTGGTCCAGGTGGAATAAATAATATAAGTGACTTGGTCAATAGATTGATGCAGTTTCTTATTCCGTTAGCCTCGATAATTCTACTATTAATTTTGATTTGGGGAGGATACGAGTACATGATGTCACAAGGCAATGCTGAAAAGGTTAAATCCGCTCAAGCAAAACTAACTACAGGAATCATAGGTTTTGTTTTACTTTTACTTTCATATCTAATGGTCAAGTTAATCTCTTTTATATTCGGATTAGGTGGAGGAATAATATAATAATGACACATGTCAGATACAAACCCTAGTAGCAGAACGAAGTTCGCTACAGGGCCCTGAACTGATCTATGATCTAGTTCAGGGTTTCAAAGTTCAAAATGATCTGCTATAATACATATTAAATGATTAAAACAAAACAAAAACTTATCAACTTTTTAATTAAAAGTTAAGGTTATTAAACAATTGCCCCGAGCTTAGCTCGGGATTTTTTTAGGCCTATGGATTTTAGCAAAGAAAAAGTGATTATAATCTCAGTTGGAGGATCTTTAATCGTTCCAAATGGAGGAATTGACACTGATTTTCTCAAGAATTTAAACGTATTTATAAGAAAAGAAGTTAAAAAAGGGAAGAGATTCTTTTTAGTGACAGGTGGAGGAAGTGTCATGAGGGAGTATCGGGACGCGGCTAAATCAGTCATCGGAGCAGTTTCCGACGAAGATTTAGATTGGTTGGCAATTCATGTAACAAGGGTAAATGGTCATTTACTAAGAACAATCTTTCAAGACATAGCCCATCCAAGGATTATTGAGAACTATAATCATAAATTAGAACGATGGCAACAACCCGTAGTAATTGGCGCCGGCTGGAAACCAGGATGGTCGACAGATTTTGATTCTGTAATTCTGGCACGAGATTATAAATCGAGTTTAATCATCAACTTATCAAATACCTATTATGTTTTTGATAAAGACCCTGAAAAATTCAAAAATGCCAAGCCATTAAAAAATTTGAAATGGGGCGAGATGGAAAAATTAGTTGGAAATAAATGGTCTCCAGGATTTAACACACCATTTGATCCAATAGCTACTCAGTTAGCAAATAAACTCAACTTAACGGTTATTACGACAAATGGAAAAGATTTTGATAATCTTTCAAATATTATAGAAGGTAGGAAATTTAAGGGAACTGTGATAGGACCTTAAGTAAATATGCTTCTTAAAAAAATCTCACTTAAAAACTTTAGAAACTTCGTTGATGAGAAATTTTCCTTTAATCCGTTTTTAACTATCATTATTGGCGAAAATTCAAGAGGAAAAACCAATATATTAGAAGCAATTCATCTTGTGATTCATGGAGAAGGTTTTAGAGAAACCAAGGAACAGGAACTTTTGCAGTTTGAAAAAAATAATGCAGTTGTTGAAGCGATGTTTGCTAGCGGAGATGATAAGTTTGAATTTGAGATTCATTTAAGAAAAACAGATCTTACGGTTAACAAGATTTTTACTATAAATAAAACCAAAAGAAAATATTTTCAGTATCGACAAGAAACTCCAAAAACTGTTTTGTTTTCTCCGGAACAAATAGAGATAATAACAGGCTCACCAGATGGGAGAAGAAAATATTTTAATATTCAATTGTCTTTATATGATTATGAATATAAAAAAAGGATTTTAAATTATGAAAATGCCCTAAGAAAAAGAAATAAGATATTGGAACTTCATAGAAATGATGTCAATTTAAAAGAGGAGCTAAGTTTTTGGAATAACTATCTAGAAGAACAAGGAAATTATATTTCCAAAAAAAGAGGCGAATACGTCGATTTTTTGAACAACAATAAAAAAATAGATGATAAAGAGTTCTCCATGCAGTATTTAAAAAATGAAGTGAGCAAGAGCAGGTTTGAAGAAGTTTTTGAAATAGAGAAAAGGTATAGAAAAACTTTAATTGGACCACAAAAGGATGATTTCCAGATCTATCTAAAGAAAGATAAATTAAATAAAAATCTGCATTTTTTTGGATCGAGAAGTGAGCAGAGATTATCTGTATTTTGGCTAAAACTTAATGAAATAAAGTATTTGGAAGAGAAGTTTAAAATTAAGCCGATTCTTCTTTTAGATGATGTTTTTTCAGAGTTGGACTTAAAAAATAAAAAATTGGTAATTGATCTCATTAAAAAATATCAGACAGTCATAACTACTACAGAAATTGAGCTTCTTGAACTTGCAGATGTCCCAAAAAGTGTGATAAAGCTTTGAATTTAGATTGTTATGCCAAGCTTTAATCTAACCTACGAGGTTAGAGTAAGATTGGTAACAGGCGTTCTTTAAAATAAAAAAAACCGGAGCATTCGGGTCTGGAACAACTTAATCCTTATAATCCCAAACATTCTCTAAGCTTTCTACCTAATATTATAGAACATTCTTAGTTTTTTTATCCTGTAATCTGAAGCTATTTGGGACACTATAAAAAATGAGTACTTGATATGTTAATATAACAACGCGTAAGCAATATTACGGAGTAATCCAACCCTGGCATCTTCAACCCCTTCACTTTTTAAAACATTATTATATATACCTTTCAATAGGTGAGTTAATGGGACTTCTGCTTCTGGTGTAACTGTATCCGCATCATTTTTTAGATGCTTAAGGTATATTTCTTGTTCCCCTTCAACGGGAGTAAGTATCGCTCGAGTTCGAAAAAAATCTTTTCCTTGGTCAAATACTATCGATCTGCCTACTAGATGAGTAGGTCTTACCTCAACTCTTTTTCCATTAGATAATCCTTTATAGGTAACATCGTCGGCAACAAATGGTCCAGATACGTGGAAATCTCGACCTCCCATACTTTGGAGAATTTCATAGTAGGCCATGATATTGATTATATAAATATTTATTTTAAAATCAAGTAAAAAAGAACCTTTCTTTGATATCTGGAGCACTCGGGTCTGGAACTTTTTAATCCCATAATTAACTAAGTAATCTATTCAGTTTCCACAAAAAATAAAAATTATTAGATTTTTGACTCTGCTCTAATTCATACTGTTTTTTGAAACATCCAATAGAGGCTATTGCGCCAGCAATCAAACCTTCATTTAATAGATTAATGCTTTTTGTTACTATACCTAAACTAATAGATATAAGGCAAGTTAATCCTCCTTTGATATTTGTATCTAAAATTTCTTCCTGTTTCTTTCTAAATACATTTTCTAATTTATCTAAATTCGGCTTGACAATATCTCGTAATGCCTTTTCAAATTCTTCTTGAGATTTGCTATTTTCGGTTTCCTTTAATACTTGTTTAATGCTTTTTCTGTAGTTCTCAAATTCCTTTTCCTGTCTTTGTCTAAATTTTATTACTTTTTCTAGTTTTGCGCCCCTAATAAAGGGAGCCAAGTGGTTTAATCCTATTAACAGATTAGGTGTGAATTGAGTTTTTTTATTTCTATTCCTCAAATAGTTTAGTATTTCAGCTTCAACTTGATTATTAGTTAAGAAAGTTCTTCTATTACCCATAGAAATAGGTCCATAATGCATCATTACTGTATCTACAGCATTATTTAGTAAAAGATCCTTGACATACGTCTCAACTTCACTCTTTGGTAAAGATACTTTTTTGTATCTTAAATATTTTTTATATTCTTTGGGTACTTTTCTAAAAGTCATTATTACATCTTCTTCAGAAAAATATTTATTCAATCCTTTAACAATAATCTCATTAGGACTTTGAAATATTAAATCAATATCTTTAATCATTTTTTGTGCAACCGCCTTTGAAGCAAAATCAAATAATTCGTTACTAGTTTTTCTTTCAAGAGTCTCAATTTTTTTTAAACATTTTTTGCAGGCCGTATAATTAAGTTTGGCAAAATATATCTTCTTTAACGATATGCTTTTTTCTAATTCCTTCATTATTATCAAAGCCTCTAGTACTTTATTTCTTAAATATTCCTCATCGTGTTTACCAGTAATTGTTTTATCACCTTTAATATACGAATACATAAACTCAAAAGGATTTATTAAAGATATTGAGTCACTGTATAAAAAACTGAATGATACAACGTCTTTTATTGCTTGAATTCTATGAGGCAAAAAACTACATGGATAAGATCCGCCACTAAGAGTCTCGTTGGCTGCAAAATCAAAAAAATTATCAGTTATAGAATTATTTTCAAGGTTTAAAGTAAGCAAATAACAATTTGTGGAGATTATAAAAAGATCTTCTATGGAACTCTCATGAACTTTTTTAAATATTTCTTTATCTGTGTAAATTTGAGATTTTTTTAGATATTCATAAAAATTATACTCACCAGGTTTTACAAACTCTTCTTTTTTCATTCTTTTAAAACTTTAAACTGCGTAACAATCTGGTCTTGAGCAATTTGATGCTATAACTTAGGAAGTTATAGTCTAATTCTCCAGGATGCGGAGGGTACCGTCCACAATTCGGTTGATGTAAACGATACTTCTACTTGTAATGATAGCACAAAATAGGTAAAGATGGGGCATATGAAAAGATATAAATGTCCCATCTGTTCTTCTACTTCTTCTGTAGTTAAATTTGGTCATAGAAAAAGAGTATTAAGATATTTCTGTAAAACATGCAAAAAACATTTCTCAATAAATCCTTGTTTTACCAATACTAAGGCAATATTAAATGACCACTTAGATGGTCTGTCTTTTAGAAAACTAGCAAGGAAATATGAGATCTCCAAATCTCATGCATGGGATATCTGTTATGAAGAGTTGAAAAAACTTCCCAACAATAATCAGTTTACCTTTAACTATTGTAATCGATTCTCCAATATTTTTTTGTTTGATGGTAAATATTTTAATGTGGCATCAGAAAAATATAACTGGGTTTTACTCTGGGGCGTAGATTACTTTCGTCATGACATACCTGTTTTTACTATTGCTCCCTCTGAAAACTACCAGAACTGGAGAAAATTCTTCTCTTACTTTAGGATATTAACTGTATATCCTCAGCTACTTGTATGTGATGACAATATTAACCTTAAAATGGCCGCAAGAAGTGCGTTTCCTGCTGTTAAGATTAAAACCTGCTACAACCACTTTAAGGAAAACATCAGACGAGATCTTCATATACGATCAGATACAGGAAAACAATACAAAGATTTTATGAGAAGAATTGAATCAATCATCTCTTCTTCCCAAAAGATCGCCAACCATACACTAAACTTTTGGTTGTGGACTCTTTATCGAGACTACAAACATGATCCTGTATGTTTAAACGTTTTAATTAATATAGAGAAATACAAAAAAGAACTTTTGGCCTATCGAGGTATTCATCAAGCCCCGGTTACTACTAATCTTATTGAGGGCTTAAATGGTCACCTGGAATCTAGATTGTTTGCTCTAAGGTCATTTCAGACCATCGAATATGCAAGACTTTGGATGAATGGATATGTTTTAAAAAGAAGATTTACAATATTTACTGACTGTAGAGGCAAGTTCCGCTTTCTTAAGGGAAAATCAGGGTTAATGATGACTAAGAAACAGAGTGTTGATATACCAAGCTATTTCTGAAAAATATCAACCGTTTTGTGGACGCTTCTGATGCGGAGATGGGAGGATTCGAACCTCCGATACCCTTGCGAGTATAACGGTTTTCGAGACCGTCCCGATCAACCACTCTGGCACATCTCCAGCATCTAATTTTACCAGAAATGCCTTTTTGTAGCTTATAGTCCATTGACTCTTCTTTAAAAATTAATAATTATTTAATTAACGAATTAACGGGTTAACGGATTTGAATTATGAAGATAATAAAATTTGAGGATTTGGATGTTTGGAAATTAAGTTTGAAATTGACTAAATTAATTTATGATACTTCATCCACAAAAGAATTTTCTAAAGATTTTGAATTAAAAAATCAAATAAGAAGAGCAATTATTTCAGTTAGTTCTAATATTGTTGAAGGATTTGAAAAGAATAATAATAATGAATTTATTAGGTATCTTAAGATTGCAAAAGGATCTGTTGGAGAAGTTCGAAACCAACTTTATATTTCATTAACAATAAAATATTTAAATCGAAGCGAATTTGATTTGTTAAATAGAGAACTAGAAAGTCTCTCAAAACAACTGGGAGGTTTTATTTATTATCTATTAAGAAAACGGGAAAATAAAGAATTCGTTAATAAAAAATAACTCGTTAATCCGCATTTCGTTAATAATTTAATAAGTAATTTATTTTACATGAGAATAAAGGATATCCCTAAAATTGAGCGGCCGAGGGAGAAGTTGATTCGATACGGACCAGAAAAGTTAAGCAATGCCGAACTTTTGGCAATTTTATTGAATAAAGGGAGAAAAGGTGAAAATGTTTTAGAGTTAGCAAAAAAATTTTTAAGAAAATATCCCAAGAACAATTTAGTAACTTTAAAGTTTGAGGAAATAAAAAATTTTGCAGGAATAGGTCCAACAAAAGCATGTCAATTAATGGCTTCCTTCGAGCTAGGAAAAAGATTATTAAGAAACAAAAAAGCAACTATTGTTATGAGTCCAAAAGAAATTTGGCAGGAAATGAAAGATTTAAGAAATAATAGAAAAGAATATTTTGTAGTTTTTTATTTAGATGTTAGGAATCAAATAATTAAACGAGAATTGATTTCAGTAGGAACCTTGAATGCTAGTTTAGTTCATCCACGAGAGTTATTTGAGCCGGCAATTAAAAATTTAGCCGCACAAATAATTATTTCCCACAACCATCCTTCGGGAGATTCTCATCCCTCTGATGAAGATATTGAACTGACTCAACGGTTGATTAAAGCCGGAGAAATTTTGGGAATAGAAATAATTGATCATGTAATAGTTACAGAAAAAGATTATTTTAGTTTGAAAGAAAATAAAATAATTTAATTAGAAAAGCTCGATACCGTTTTTCTCGCTTTACTAGGAACACCCCTCCAAACTCATCGGCTCCTTAAAAGCTCGAAAAAGATATCTTCGAACTTTAAATTATGTTAGCACCTTATTCAGTAAATGTTAGAAAAGGGATTTTTAATTTTTGTTTGTTTTTCTTTTCTTTTTGTTTATCAAAAAGCATTGAGCCAAAATCTATTTTTTTCGCTTCGTAAAGGGGATAAATTTTTTTTACTTTTTTCTCTAATTTTTCATTTCGGTCAAATAAGACCATTTGTGAGATAGTATTTTCTTGAAAATCATAGATGTGACAACCGGTTGATCGATAATTTGAGTTCCTCTTGTAAATATTTTCGAATGCAACCTTTAATTCTTTATGGATTAAATAAGGATAAGCAACTTTTTCCTTAAGTTTTATTTCTAACGAATGGTATTGAAAATTTTGAGTTTTTAGGAAGGGAATAATTCTACCTACTAGATAATTGAATCTTCTCGCTTGATTAAAAGCATCTTCAACATGATTTAGAAGTTTTGCCCAGAGAAGATCTTTATTATTTGTTGATGGAGTAAATGTTTGAGACCGAGTTATTCCTTTGTAAGAATTTTTTCCTCCATAGTTTAGTTCATAAACTTTTATACCTCTCAGTTCTTGCCAGATCTCGTAAAAAGGTTTTGTCAACCGTTCTTTGATAAAACTTTCGGGTTTTAGAGCAAAATCTAAGGCAGTTTTAACTCCAAATTTATTTAAATATGCAGAAGTATTTGCTCCAATTCCCCAGACATCCTGAATTTTTGTTTTTAAAAGAAGATTTTCTATTTCTTTCCCTGGAACAACTGTTATACCTGACGGTTTTTGGGAAGAAGATGCAAGTTTGGCTAAAGATTTAGTAATAGATATACCGATAGAAACAGTAATTCCTAAAGATGATTCAATTTTATCTTTTATGGCTTGGCCTATTTTTTTATATGACTCTCTCGCGTGCGAATTTTTATTACCTCCCAATGCGAGAAAGTTATTCTGTTTTGTAATCTCCTCGTCGCAAGTGGGCGAATAAAAATTCACACGCTTCGTTCGTCTGAACGGATTAATCAGACCTTTAAAGTCGGCAAAACCTTCGTCTACAGAGTATTCTTCGACGAGCGGAGTAAAGGAGTGAACGATCTGAAACATTTTTTGTGAAAAAAGGTCATACAGTTCATAATCTGAATCTAAAATTATACATTGAGGGCAGATTTTTTTAATCTGCCAGGTTAGCATGCCACGTTTTATTCCCAGTTTTCTTGCTTCATAGGAAACTGCCGTTGCCAGGCCTCTTTCGCTTCCCGTAACAACAGGTTTACCTTTAAGACGTGGATTTACAGCTTGAAAGACAGAAGCAAAAAAAGCATCGCCGTCGAGGTGGAGAATGACGTTTGGCCAAGAATAAACTTGGAGCATAGTTGTAAATTCTCAAGTGCGTCTTTTCGCTTATGCATCAAGCTAGTAAGCATTTTCTGTTTTTATAGTTGGCAGCCACGCGTGACATAAGCTCAAATCCGCACTCGTCGAATTGGTTAGTTAAATTTCCTAACGACTGCTTTCACAACTCCGAATATCTGTAATTCCTGCTGGGGGTAAAAAGGTGGATATTTTGGGTTGGCTGACTCAAGATGAAATTTACCCAGGTCTCTTTTTAAGATTTTTAGGGTCCACTCTCTGTCAATTTGAGCAAGGACGACATCGCCGGGATTAGCCAGTTTTTTTCTTTCTATAATAACCAGATCCCCTTCAAAAATTCCCAGGCCGATTAAAGAGTCTCCTTTTACTTTTAAAAGAAAAGATGATTGTGGATCTTCTATTAAGTAGTCGTCTAGAGTTAAGTAATCTCTATCTTCCTCTGCCAGTATTGGAAATCCTGCTCTAACCAAGCCTAAAAGCGGTAGGGAAAAAAACTTAGAGGTGGGTGCGAGTTTGTTATTGTCTTTTTTGAGAAAACCTAGTTCTGTCAGTTTATTGACAATTTTAAAAACAGCATTTTTGGAAGATAAACCAAATAGATTTAACATTTCAGAATAAGAAGGAAGTCTTTTGTGCTTTTGGTAGAATTTTTTTATTTTTGCCAAACGATCGTTCATAAGTATAGATTAACTGGTAAACATTCGTTCATTATTATAGTAAACATTTGTTCACCATGTCAACACCATTTTTATATAGGATAAAATATGTTATAATTTTATTATGTTTAGTTTAGCTTCTACGGACAGTGTATTGAATAAAATAATTTTATCATCGAGTATATTATTGGTAACCTTCATAATTTCCTTTATTTTAAAGAAAGGAATAGACCTGATATTTTTTAAATTGAGGAAATTTGGTTTTAGAACTGTTCGTTCTTTATTAAAAAATATTATAGATGTAGTTATTTTCTTGATTGCTATTTTAACAATTATTTCCCAATGGGGGATAAATATCGGACCGATTTTAACAGGCGCAGGAATAATAGGTTTAGCATTTTCTTTTGGAGCACAAACTTTGGTTAAAGACCTGATTGCTGGATTTTTTATAATCACAGAGAGCCAGTTTAAGATAGGAGATAGGATAAAGGTGGGTGATCATGAAGGTGAAGTTCACAGAATGACGCTGCGACTCACTGTTTTAAAAGATGTCAATGGAAATCTCATTTATATCCCAAACTCACAGATAACTACAGTAATAAAATTAAAATAGTTGCGGCTCTTATTTATTGATCATCGCTTGAATAATATTGCGTGGCACTTCTTCATAATGAGAGGGCTCCATGTAGAAAATACCACGTCCTTCGGTTAGAGATCTTAAAATAGTTGCGTAACCTGAAAGTTCGGCTAAAGGAGCATAGCTTTTAATCACAACCGCACGGCTTCTTTTTTCGGTTCCTAAAATTTTACCTCTTTTGCTTGAAATATCTCCTATGACGACTCCCATGAAGTTTTCAGGAACCGTTACCTCAAGTTTCATTATTGGTTCAAGAAGAGTTAATCCTGCTTTTTTAGCTGCATCCTGAAATGCCATAGAACCGGCTATTTTAAACGCAATATCAGAGGAATCAACGTCATGATATGAACCATCATATAGGGTAGCTTCAATGTCGGTTACAGGATAACCCAAGAGTACTCCTTTATCCAATGCTTCATGAATACCTTTTTCAACCGGAAGAATAAATTCCGAAGGGATTGATCCTCCTCTTATTTTGTTCACAAATTTAAATCCTTCACCTCTGGTTAGCGGCCGAATTCTTATAAGTGCATGCCCATACTGTCCATGTCCGCCTGTCTGTTTTATATATTTACCCTCACCTTCAGCGAGTTTAGTTATAGTTTCCTTATATGCCACTTGAGGTTTACCAACATTAACCTGCATTCCCATTTCTCTTTTCATTCGATCTACGAGGATTTCAAGATGTAATTCACCCATTCCAGACATTATCGTCTGTCCTGTCTCATGATTTATCTTTACCTTGAATGTAGGATCTTCTTCTGACAATCTTTGTAGTGTATAAGAAAGTTTTTCCTGATCAGCTTTGGTTTTTGGTTCAATAGCCAACGAGATAACCGGCTCTGGAAATGTAATTTTTTCCAAAAGAATTGGATCATTTTGATCAGCCAAGGTATCTCCCGTTCTTGACTCTTTAGGTCCAACCAGCGCTACAATCTCTCCAGCATATGCTTTATCGATTTCCTCTCTGGAGTTGGCATGCATTAAAAGTACTCGACTTACTCTTTCTTGTTTATCTCGACTGACATTGTAAACATATGAACCAGAATCCAATACCCCAGAATATATTCGAGTATAAGTAAGTTTTCCAACATGTGGATCCAGTTGAATTTTAAAAGAAAGGGCTGAAAATTTTTCTTCATTTGTGAGCTTTCTTACTTTTCCTTTTCCTGTTTTTGGATCTACTCCTTTAATCTCTTTAAGATCAACAGGAGAAGGAAGATAATCAACTACTGCATCAAGTATGGGTTGAACAGCTTTATTTCGAAGTGATGTTCCACAATAAATCGGAATCAATTTATAAGAAATAGTTGCAGCCCTTAAAGCACTTTTTAGTTCATTAACATTTAATTCTTGGTTTTCCAAATATTTATGAAGAAGTTTATCATCCGTTTCAGCTATCTTTTCTATAAGTTTAGCCCTAGCAGCATCAACTTTATTTTTTATGTCAGCAGCAATCTTATCACTAATAGAAAATTCTGTTCCTTGAGAATCTTTATCGTCCCAAATCATTGTTTTTAATGTTAAGAGATCGACTATACCTTTAAACTCTTGTTCTTTTCCAATAGGATAGACCATCACAGCTGGTTTAGCTCCCAATCTTTCTTCAATTTCTTTTACCGTTGCTTCAAAATCTGCTCCAAGCTTATCCATTTTATTTATAAAGCAGATGCGAGGAACCTTGTATTTATCAGCCTGACGCCATACTGTTTCCGACTGACTTTGTACACCTTCTTCGGCGTCAAAAATTACTACACCTCCGTCCAAGACACGAAGAGATCTTTCCACTTCAGCCGTAAAATCGACGTGGCCGGGAGTATCAATAATATTGATTCTCACTCCTTTCCAGAAAGTAGTTGTTGCAGCAGAGACAATAGTGATACCTCTTTCTCTCTCTTGAGGCATCCAATCCATTTGAGTTGTTCCTTCATCTATATCACCTATTTTGTAAGTTCTACCTGTATAGAATAAAAATCTTTCAGTTGTAGTGGTTTTACCTGAATCAATATGCGCGATAATTCCAACATTGCGGATTTTATCCAATGGAACTAGGCGATTTTTAGTGATGATTGACTGTGCCATATTCTCAGCTTACCATTTAAGATGGGCGAAGGCTTTATTTGCTTCAGCTAATTTTTCAGTTTGTTGTCGTTTAGTTACTGCCTGACCCTGGTTTTTTGAAGCATCTAAAAGCTCTACGAGTAACTTTTTGGAAAAAGTATGATACTCTTTGTTTGGTCTTGCTTTAGCGGCTCCGATGATCCAGTTTAAGGCTAAAAAAAGTTTTCTATCACGTCTAACTTCGCTAGGAACTAAATAGGAAGCTCCACCAAGTCTTCTAGGTTTAACTTCATATGTTGGAGCAACGTGTTGGATTGCAAGATGTAAAATTTTTAGAGGATCTTCTCCTTTCTTTTTTAACTCTTCAAAAATTTCATAGATTATTCCTCTAGATACTGATTTCTTTCCGTCAAGCATAACATAATTGATTAATTTCTCTAGTTCGCTGCTATTGTAGAGAGGGTCTGATTTAGTCGCCCTTTTTTTGTAAGAGTGTCTAGGCATAATTATGCAGTTTTAGCTTGCTGAAATTTAGCACCATATTTTGAGCGAGAAGTTTTTCTGCCTTCAACTCCACCAGTGTCAAACTTTCCTCTCACGATGTGGTATTTAACTCCCGGAAGGTCTTTAACTCTTCCTCCTCTAACTAAAACAATAGAATGTTCCGCTAAATTGTGGCCAATTCCTTGAATGTAGGCTGTTACCTCCATTTTATTAGATAACCGTACTCTTGCTACTTTTCTAAGTGCCGAATTTGGCTTTTTGGGAGTCATTGTTCTCACCACAGTACAAACACCCCTTTTAGTTGGGTTATTATTTGTGACATACTTTCGCTTTAAAGCATTAAAACCCATCTTTAGAGCTGCAGCACGTGATTTTTTAGTCCTTTTTTGTCTCTTTCTTTTGATTAGTTGGTTGATTGTAGGCATATTTATTTAAAAATCGACCGTAATATTTCTCAATTAATTCTTTCGTTACGGGTATCAATCTGCCAATTATAACATTTTCTTTTAAGCCTAACAAGTAATCTATCTGTCCCTTGATTGCCGCTGAACTCAATACATTAGTTGTTTGCTCAAAAGAGGCAGCAGATAACCAAGAATCGGTATAGATAGCTGCACGGGTTATACCAAGGATTGAAACTTTGCCTATTGCTGGTTTTCCACCCTGTGCAAGAATCTTTTTATTTTCCTCCTCAAATCTAATCTTTGAGACCACTTCGTCTTTAATAAATGGTGTATCTCCCTCATCTTCTAAAATTACTTTATCACTCATTTTTCTAATAATTACTTCAAAATGTTTATCATGAATAGTAATCCCTTGTGATTCATAAACTCTTTGGACCTCATCTAAAAGATAAAGTTGTGCAGCACGTAAACCTTTTATTGTTAAAATATCCCTGACATTAAGATAACCTTCTGATAGGGGAGTCCCTGAAGTTACAAGTTCTCCATCTTTAACTTTAAGTTTCTGTGACATTGGAATTATAAATTCCTGCTCATGTGGAGGAGTTTTATTATCAGTAGAGATTACTTTTACAGTATATACTTCTTTTTCCGTGTCTTCCTGTATTGATACTTTTCCATCCTTTTCGACAATAGGCGAAACTATTTTTGGAGTTCTTGTTTCAAAAAGTTCTTCTACTCTTGGTAAACCTTGAGTAACATCTGAAATAACAATTCCTCCGAAATGTCTCACTCTCATCGTAAGCTGTGTTCCAGGCTCACCAATTGATTGGGCTGCGATGACTCCTACAGGTACACCAATCTCTACAATTCTATTTATTGACAAATCTACACCATAACATTTTTGGCAAATGCCATATTTTGATTGACAATAAAGTGCCGATCTTACTACTACTTTTTTGATCTGTTCCTTTTCTATAAGAGAAATTTTGTCTTCATCGATCAGTTCACCGGCTTTCATTACGAGTTGTTTACTATCTGCATGTAAGTCTTTTGCTAGAAAGCGACCTTTAATTCTTTCTCTAAATTTTTCTCCCCTAGAGTCAGTAAGACTTATAATCAAACCTTCTTGAGTATTGCAGTCTTCCTCTTTTACGATCATGTCATGTGCAACATCGACTAGACGACGAGTTAGATAACCAGCATCGGCTGTCTTTAGAGCAGAATCCGTAAGACCTTTTCTTGCACCCCTGGCGGAAATAACATATTCAAATATTGATAAACCCTCACGGTAGTTTGACTTTGTAGGTACCTCGATTATTTTTCCCAATGGATCAACTACCAATCCCTTAATTGCTGAAAGTTGCTTAAGTTGTTCTCGAGAAGCCCTTGGACCTTCTGATTTAATAGCAATCTTTACTGGATTTTCTTCATCAAGAGATGCCCAGGTCATATCTGCTAATTTTTCTGTTGTTTCAATCCAAAGTTTATTAGTGTAGCGTTTCTTTTCTTCAAGAGTTAAGAGTCCCTGACGATAATTTTTTTCAACTTTTTCTACTTCTTTCTCGACTTGATTCAAAATTTCACTTTTTTCCTCAATTATTTTGCAATCAAAAACCGAAAAAGAAAGTCCACCTGCTATCGTAGCACCCCAAAAACCGATTTCCTTAAGTTTATCGATCAGATTACCAACTTCCTCATTTCCGAGTATTTTCATTGCTTTCATTACGGTTTGTTTCAATGTCGAAAATTTCATTTCTTGATTTATAAATCTAAGTTCTTTTGGCAATGCAAGGTTGAAGATAACTCTTCCAATAGAAGTTTTCAAAAGTTTTCTGTCAATCTTCAAAAATATCGGTTCTCTAAGCATTATTTTTTTGAATTGATAAGCCATTGTGGCTTCATCAACATCTGTAAAATAATGATGGTCTTCATCTTTTCTATTTTGATAAGTAGCATCAAATGTTGTAATGTAATAACAACCTAAAGCCATCTCTTTATTTGGTAACACTATTGGAGTTCCGTCTGCAGGTTTAAGTAAATTATGTGAAGGCAGCATTCTATTTTTGACCTCTTCGATCGCATTTTTTGATAATGGTAAGAATACTCCCATCGCATCTCCATCGAAATCTGCATTGTAACCTGCACAAACCGTTGGATGAAGTTGGATGGCATAAGAATCTGTTAATACCGGATAGAATCCAAGGATCGATAATTTATGAAGAGTAGGAGCTCTATTCAAAAGCACTGGGTGATTCTTAGATATTTCCTCCAATATGTCATAAACGATTGGTTCTTTCTTTTCCAGGAAATTTTTTGCGCTTTTTATATTCGGAGCTAAACCTCTTACAATGATTTGATGTAAAAGAAATGGTTTAAATAGTTCTAGCGCCATTTCTTTTGGTAGTCCACATTGATACAATTTAAGTTCAGGACCAACGATGATGGTAGATCTTCCAGAATAATCGACTCTTTTTCCTAAAAGATTTTGTCTAAAACGACCCTGTTTTCCTCTTAAAATATCGGATAAGGATTTCTGAATTTTAGAAGCTGCTCCTTGAGTTCTTGCTCTTCCTCTTGATTTTTGCAAGTCGATTAAAGAATCCACTGCTTCCTGTAACATTCTTTTTTCATTTCTCAAGATTATTTCGGGAGCACCTAAATCTATTAGCTGTTTTAAACGATTATTTCTATTTATGACTCTTCTATAAAAATCATTAAGATCAGAAGTAGCAAATTTTCCTCCTGGAAGTTGTACGACTGGTCTTAAATCTGGAGGAATAACAGGAAGGACAGTTAATATCATCCATTTTGGAGATATATTGGCTTTAATAAAAGATTCTAAAACTCTTACTTTTTTAAGAAGTTTATTTCTTCTTTCACCTTTAGCTTCATTTAATTCTTTTAAGACCTCTGCATATTTTTTATTTAAATCAAAAGACGTCAAAATTTCAAAAACGATTTCAGAACCCATCCCAACGTCCATAAATTGTTCAGCACCCTTTATCTTTTAAGTACAGATAATCATCTTCTTCCAAGGTATCTGAAGATTTTAATTGTTCTTAGGAGTTTAATAAGCCTATCAAAAAAGGAAACCTTTTGAGCCTTTTGCTCGATAAACTTATCTGATAAAAGTTTTAGTTGCTCTCGTTCTTTAAAATCTATCTCTTGTTTCGTGATTTCCCTTTGTTCCTTATTAGAAATTTTTTTGTCTACATCTCCTTTCTGTTTTTTAAATTCCTCTTCCACTTTTTCTTTTTCTAGATTATTCTCTTTCGCTAGTTCCTCTATCTCTTTCTTTTTTTCCTCTTCGATTATTTTTATAGATTGTTTTTGTTTTTCTTTATCAAGATTTTTAACAAGGTACAAGGCATAATAAATTATTCGTTCCAGTGATTGAGGTGGAATATCCAGAATAGTGCTTAATACTGAAGAGGGACCTTTAAAATACCAAATATGTGCAATAGGAGAAGCTAATTTGATATGTCCCATCCTTTCTCTTCTTACTGCAGATGTTGTTATTTCTACTCCGCAGCGATCACAAACAATTCCTTTGTATCTAATCCTTTTATATTTGCCACAGTAACATTCGTAGTCTTTTGTTGGACCAAAAATTCTTTCATCAAAAAGCCCATCTTTTTCTGCTCTAAAAGTTCTGTAGTTTATAGTTTCTGGTTTGGTAACCTCTCCATGTGACCAGCTTAATATAGCCTCAGGAGAACCTAAGCTAATTCTCAAACCTGAAAAATCTACTAATTCTTGATTGTCCATTTTATTTAATGTAATCAATTGCTAATCCTAAAGCATTTAGTTCCTTAATAAGCACATGAAATGACTCAGGTACGTTGGATTGAGGAATATCAATATTTTTAATAATCGACTCAAAAGCTTTAGTTCTTCCTCTTACGTCATCACTTTTAATTGTCAACATCTCTTGTAGCGTATATGGAACTCTGTGAGTCTCAAGTGCCCAGACTTCCATTTCTCCAAATCTTTGCCCGCCCATTTGCGATTTACCTCCGAGTGGCTGTTGAGTTACCAGCGAGTATGGTCCAACCGATCGTGCATGAAATTTATCTTCCACCATATGAATGAGTTTCATTATGTAACCGACTCCAACGAAGACTTTCTTTTCATAAGCTTGTCCAGTCATTCCGTCATAAAGTGTTACTTTTCCATCAATCGGAAGTCCAAGTTTTTTGAGTTCTGATGTTATAAATTCTTCTTTTATTTTTTCAAAAACAGGAACATTAATTTCATTATTATTATATTTAGCGATAATTCCGAATAAAGTTTCAAATAATTGACCAAGGTTCATTCTTGAGAGGATTGAAAGCGGAGACAAAATAACGTCTACGGGTGTTCCATCTTCCAAATGAGGCATATCCCATTCTGGTAATATTTTTGAAATGACACCTTTATTTCCATGTCTTCCTGCAAGTTTATCACCTACTGAAATTTTTCTAAGTTGTGCTGTAGTTACAATGATTCTTTTTAAAACGCTTGGTTCCAGTTCATTCGGATCTTTTTTTGAATCGATTACTTCAAGATTAACAACAGAGCCTTTTTTACCATAAGGCACACGAAGTGACGTATCTTTAACATCTTTAGCTTTTTCTCCAAAAATTGCTCTTAATAATCTTTCTTCAGCTGTCAATTCTTTTTCACCTTTAGGAGCAACCTTACCAACCAAGATATCTCCTCCCTGAACGTTTGTCCCAGTTATAACCAATCCATCTTTGTCTAAGTTTTGAAGAACTTCCTCTCTAACGTTAGGAATATCTCGAGTCAATTCCTCCGGACCCAATTTTGTATCAACTAAATCTGCAATAAATTCTTCAGAAGTAATTGAGGTCAGGACATCTTCCTTAACCAGTCTTTCAGAGATGACAAATCCATCTTCGTATCCGAGACCGTTTAAAGAAGTATAAGCTACAACTAAGTTTTGACCCAAAGCTAATTCTCCGCCATCAGTTGAAGGACCATCAATAATGACATCACCCTTTTTAACTTTTTGTTTAGGCTCAACAATTGGTTTTTGATCAAAAACAACATCTTTGTTTGTCTTTATGAATCTATCTAAAGTATATGAATATTCTTTTCCACTTTTCCCTTTCAAAATTACTTTTTTAGCATCGATATATTCCACAACAGAATCTTCTTTTGCAAAAACAGTTCTGTTGAGTGCTGAGCTTATTTTCTTCTCTAATCCAGTTCCAACGATAGGAGCTTTAGGTCTTACTAAAGGAACCGCTTGACATTGCATGTGAGTGCCCATCAATGCTCTTGAAGCGTCATCGTTTTGCAAGAAAGGGATAAGACCAGCTGAAGCCCCCACAACTTGTCTTGGAGATACATCAATGAAATCGAGTTTATCAGAAGTTACCTCAACGATATCTCCAGCATGCCTACAAACAGCATGTTCGTCTGTTATAATATTGTTTTTGTCAATATTTATGCTATTTGAAGTTATGTAGTATTGTTCCTCGTCGTCTGATTGAAGATAAACAATTTCATCAGATAGCCTTACTTTCGTTCTCTCTCCTCTTTTTTCCTTAATTAATTTCCTAAGAGGCGTTTCTATGAATCCGTATTTATTTACACGAGCATATAAAGCCAAGTAAGTTACAACTCCAATATTAGGACCCTCCGGAGATCTAATTGGACATATTCTTCCATATTGTGAAGAGGAGATGTCGCGAATAGAAAATGAAGCTCTCTCTTTCTCTATTCCACCCGGACCTCCAACTGTGACTCTTCTTAAATTATCCAGTTCTGATAAAGGATTTGTTTGATCAACAATTGTTGAAAGCTGGCTGGTTCTATAAAACGAATTTATTGCAACAATTAAAGGTTTCGAGTTTACTATTTGTGAAGGAGAGATATTTGTTTCTCCGGCAACCAAACTCATTCTTTCTTTGATTTCTCGTTCAACTCTTACCATTCCTACTCGTATTCCGTACATACTAACAAGCTCTCCAACAGTTCTTAAACGTCGGTTGCCAAGGTGATCAATATCGTCAAAATTTCCTTTATTATTACTTAGGTTAAGTAAATACTTTATTGTTTCGATGACATCTTTTTTAGTTAGTAGATGGTTTTCCTTGTTAATTTCAAGATCTAAGTTTAATTTTTTGTTAATCTTGTATCTTCCCACATTTGCTAAAGAATATCTTCTATGATTGAAGAAAAGATTTTGCAATGTTTCATAAGCGTTGTCTAGTATAAGCGGCTCTCCTGGTCTCACCTTTCTATATATTTCCAATACAGCTGCATCTTTATCTTTAGTTTGATCTTTTTTTAGCGTTGGTGTTACATACTTATCTATTAGCTCTTTGTCAATATCTTGAAAATAAGATAGAATTTCGTTATTACTTTCGCCTTCAAAAGTTCTTAAGAAAACAGATGCAAGAAATTTTCTTTTCTTATTAACCTTCATCTCAATAAGATCGTTTTTATTTAATGTTATATCGAGCCATGCCCCTATATATGGTCTAATTTCCGCATTATAAAGAGTTAATCCAGTTGTTTTATCTATCTCTGCGGTAAAGTAAACTCCTGGAGATCTGACAATTTGATTTATGATTGCCCGCTCGATTCCATTAATAATAAAGGTTCCTCTGCTGGTCATTTTTGGAAGATTGAAAAAGTAAACTTCCTGTGATCTTTCGACACCGGTTTTTTTATTTAGAAGTCTCAATTTCAAGTAAACTGGTGTATCGTAAGTTAATTTCTTTTGAAGACAAAGTTCCAGAGGATATCTTGGTTCCCCAAAAAATACATTCTCAAAATAAAGAACGAACTTTTTACCTGTATAATCTTCAATTGGGAAAAATTCATTTAATATTTCCTTCAGTTCAATATTGATAAATTTTTCCCAGGATTTTTTTTGCACTTCAATCAAATCAAAGTTTTCTAGCTCTTTTTCTTCTTTCCCAAGTAGGATTTTTTTTGGGGAGTTAGAGCTAGATGAATGAGCTTTGGTCATCTGGATAGAAAGGTCAATTTTTTTATAACAATAAAAAAACCCTTAAAGAATAAGGGGAATTAAAAAAATCAAGTTAAATATACACGACAGTATTAAAAAAGTCAAGCGAAAATTAGTTTTTTTCCCTTACAAAAAACTTTTTTTGCTGGTTTTCTTCAGAGTGGGGAACTAAGATTTTCATCTTATCCAGTAGATTTCCTATGAAAGGTTTATCTTTTGAGATCTCAACTGATAAATCTTTCTTAATTTCCTCTGATTTTTCTGACATTAATTTTTCAACTTCTGCAGCAATTGTTTCAATATTTTCTTCCAGATTTTCCGTGAGGTCTAATATTTTTTTAAGAGTCTGTCGCCCTTTTTTTGTTCCAAAAAAATAAGCGAGCAGTCCTATTGAAATAGAACCTAGTGCAAATCCTAACCAGAGGTTGGCGGTTTTATGGTCATTTTGACTTGGCATTTTTTTTAGCATGAAGAAGATCAACAATTTTAAATAAGGTTTTAATGCCCGATAGAAATCCAGTCATTTCCGAAAAGCTATGTTCCAAAGATACTCCCATTTTTTCAAATCCATCTACTATTTCGTTAACTTTTCTTAGAGTTTTTCTTATTTCTCTTAACACAAACACCAACTGAATTCCAACAACTATCAAAAGAATTGTTGTTACTGTGAGAACAACGCTAAGAAGTAATTGTGTAGGATCCATTTATTCATTGTCTAAAAAATTCCCCCAAAAGTCAAACAGAAATTTTAAAGTGCAGTAACGTAGTTTTTCGCAGCATTGTTAATAATAGAATATTTTTTTATTAGATTAATAAATTTATCTTCGTCACCATTCGGGACCATTATTTTAAAGATATCAATTTTTTTTAAAATAGTATTTTCATGTGGTACAAAATTTATTGATTTCCAATAACCGTTAGTATTTTCTAAATTTAATCCTAAATTTTGTAATAAATCTTTAGCTTCTTTATAGGTTGTTCCTTCCTGAAAACTTATAATTATAAACCCTTTTTCATAATTTAAATTTTTATTTGGCGGAATCTTTTTTATTTTATACAAATAAGATTGCCATTTTGCTATATATTTATTACAAACCGATCCGGGTAAGTAACCAATTGAACTAGGATCACAAGTAGGAGAAAATAAAAACAAAATTAATCCAACTATAGCTAATAGACAAAGTGAAATTAAAATATTTTTTAATTTCATAACTCTCCTTTTTTTACTTTTTCAGCAACCATGTTGTTAGCTCTTAAGAGTTCGTCGTAGGATGTGCCTGCATCGATCCACCAGTCTAAAAGTTCACACGATAGAGTACCTTCTTTAAGATATTTATTGTTGAGGTCAGTTACTTCCAGTTCACCTCTTGCAGAAGGTTTAAGAGTTTTAATAAAATCAAAAACTCTATTATCATACATATATATACCTGTTTGAGCTATATCAGATTTCGGATGTTCAGGTTTTTCTTCAATTGATAGAACTTTTCCGTTTTTATCCATCTCAATAACCCCATATTGTTTTGATTCCGTCGGCATCTTTACACCAAAAATTAGAGCCCCTTTTTTAATAGACTTAAATTTATCTGCCGCAGATTTTAATTTATTAGAGTCAAAAATATTATCTCCAAGAATAACCAAAATTTTTTCTTTACTCGCAAATTCTTCTGCGAGAGCGATTG
The DNA here is from genome assembly GCA_963845895.1 of Candidatus Roizmanbacteria bacterium. Taxonomy (GTDB): domain Bacteria; phylum Patescibacteriota; class Microgenomatia; order UBA1406; family GWC2-37-13; genus CAWJTN01. The sequence continues at coordinate 347,152 of CAWJTN010000001.1, read as the reverse complement.
CGTTTGAGATTCCTCTTGGTTTTTGTTGGACCGCATAATAAAGTTTAAGTCCAAAATCTTCACCTGCTTTTAAAAGATTTGCATAATGTCCTGAATGATCAGGAGAGCTGGTTATTAGAACTTCTCTGACACCTGCTTTCAACATAGATTCCAACGCATAATAAATCATTGGTTTATTGTAAATTGGAAGCAGATGTTTATTGGTTACCAGTGTAAGTGGACGAAGTCTCGTTGCCATTCCACCGGCCAGAATTACTCCTTTCATATTTCGATCCTCTCTGTCATCCCGAGCGTTAGCGAGGGATCTAGATTTCTCGGTCGCTGCGCTCCCTCGAAATGACAAAGAAAGTGATATTATCTTGGTAAAATGATAATTTTTAAAAGAAACATAAGAGTAAAAGCAATAAGAACATATTCTACCACAGTTTTTAGATGGAGGCTATCTTCTATGATATGATGATAAATTCCCCAGAGTATATAAAATGAAACAAACATAAAAAGAATAATAAACTCAATTAAGCTTTCTCCCTTAAAGACATTAATCGAAATCAGAAATAATACTCCGGCAGTCATTAGAAGCAGATAATCGAAAAGATTCTTTTTAAACTCTTTTTTTATTTGTTTCAAAAAACTTAACATAAAGTTATAAAATAGCTCCTTTTGTAAAGATCAAAAGACCTAACAACAAAAAACCAATAAAGATTAAATGGGCTAAATTTTTACTACCAATTCTTATAATTTTAAGTTTAGTAGCAAAATAGAAATCTAGACCGATTGCAATAACAAAGAAAGTCATAAAAATCAAACTTGTATTTAGCGAAAGCTGCGCAAGTGTATTGGTATTTGAGGGAGTTTTCTGAGCCAATATCAATTGGTTTCCTTCAGGTTGTTTTGCTTCAACCACGGGACTATTAGTTTCTGGTTGTTTGGCGATAGGTGCGACTAATGGTTTGCCAAATATCTGAACAACTAAAGTAGTCTCTTCACCATTTAAGACTCCGTTTACGACTGCAAAGCCGACTTGAGTATAATCTTTCCTTAAGATATTTTCTTTGTGGCTCTCTGAATTCATCCATGCATCCATTACATTTTGACTAAACAAAAAATTTTTGGCCAGATTTTCTCCAGCAAATTCATACTGATATCCTGTTGAAAGAATAAAATCCCAGGGTGTCTTTCCGTCAGGAGCATAATGGGCCCAATAATTTTTTGCAAACATATCAGCTGCTTTTCTTTGAGCAGCAAGAGCTAATTGATCGTTATAAGAGAGAGTAGGGAGTTGATTTTCTTGTCTGACTTGGTTTGTGAGCTGATATAGTTTATCTACGGTAATATCTGTAGCAAACCCGAGGACGTCACCAGATTTAGCATAAAGTGTTTTAAATCCAAAAGTCAAAACCAAAGCCAATAGTAAATAGAAAGTCAAAAAATCTATATGAAGTGACTTTGCTCGAAAGTTATTATTTTCATGAGGGACAAATAAATTATGGATAAATTTCTTTATAGATCTCATAAGACATGGTTATTAATATAAATATACAAAATAATAGAAAGTTTTATTAATGTATTTTAAGTTTAAGTAAGACTGAGATTAAAGTAATTATTGAGTAGGAAAAAGATGCAAAGGAGAGAGAAAGAAGATAAGGTTTAGTTTGTTGAATTCTGGATAGTTTTGCCTCTGTTGAAGCTCCTAAAATATTATTTTCTTCGAATCCTGTAGGTATCGTATCTAAACTTTTCTGACTGTTAATAGTTATCAAATAATTTGTTGCTTTTAAAGTTACAGTAGGTAATTGAGAAATTGACTTTTCCGGAGTGGGGGAGTTTGTAGCAGTAGAATTTGCTGAGGTTGGATTCAGACATGAATTATTGTTGGTCCCTTTTGAGGGAATTTGAAGACAAAAAACATCGTTGTCAAAACTTGTTCTCCCCAAACTTTTCCCAACCTCTGCATTTTGATATTGGAAACTATCTTTTTCAATCTGGTTAAAGTCCATGAGTCTTACACTGTCCCCGTCGTTATTGAAGATTGAGGAAGAAAGATCAAAGGTGGCATAACTTTTAGGAGGGATTGTTAAAGAAAATTTTTTAGGTGCGGATCCTCCATTTTCAATATCATCTATATACCAATTATCAAGAGTTGCAAGAAGATCATTGTTATTAAAAATTTCTACCCATTCATTGGAGTTACTTTCCGGGTAAACCATTGCTTCGGAGATAAAAATATTATCATAAGATTGAGGCGTTGGATTAGGATTTGACTGAATTTCAGTTGGCTCAGGCGTAAATAAAGGAGAAGGAGAGGGGATTGGAGTGTCGGTGGGGGTTGACGTAGGAATCGGTATATTAATATTTAGATCAACCGCACTATTATTAGCCTCAGTTGAGTTATTATTGCCGGAAGTAGTATATCTTCTTATTCTTAATTTATAAGTTCCAGGTCCATCATATTCAGTTGCCGCAGCTTCACCAACTCTTCCTTGCAGTTGACCTGACCAAGTAATGCCGGATAATATTGTTATTTTTAAATATTGAGTATAGTCTGTTCCTCTATAATAATCTGTTCCGTTGAATGTTTCTCCGAAATAATTAGTAGTTGATGGCTTATATAAATCAATTCTTAAATAGTTTGTTCCAGCTCCAGCTCCATCGATAGTGACATCCATAGTGAAAGGATCCAATGTGATTTCTGTGGGATAGTTATTAATTGTTATTGTAACAGCGTAAACACTATTAGAAAAATATGTGAATATAAAAGCAACGATTAAAAAAATAGCAATTACCTTCATAAAATGTCAAATGTTAGATGTTAAATGTAAAATCCAAATCTCAAATCTTCTTATCTTTTGTAGATTTATCATTGGATAATACATTTTACATTTGACATATTACATAGATCTTTGTCAATGGATTATAAGCGACAAAGATTAATGAATAGCAATAGCTGTAATTACTTGAGACCAATTGTATCTGTCAGAAAAGAATTTATCAGGACCGTAAAAGGGATCATGAATCTTAAAGTCATTTTTACCGTCATCCCAACCAAAAGCTACTACAAAATGTAGCCCTGACACACTTGGAGCAGAAAGTTTTAGTATTACTGGTGTATTATTTTTTACATAGTTTTTCACCTGGTCTTGTGAAGTTCCAATCCAATCTGTTGTTTTTCCACTGCAGCTGAATGCCCAGTTCCATAAATCTCCGGCAATAAAGTTATTAGGATTTCCAACTATTGTAGCTGGATCTTCGTTTTGTCCATAACTTTTACAAACCATTGCTACAGATGTTACTGCACATCCAGCCTGTAAGACTGAAGAAGAAGATCCTGGTAAAAGCATATTTCCCCAACTAGGATCTCTTTGAGTGTAATACCACCCATTGCTACCATTGCCAAAGGTTGTAAGACCACCACCAGCGGACTGTGTAAATGCAGAAAATCCGGCGAGTTCTTCTTTAGCCTTTTCTAGGAGATCTTTATAAACCGTTTCACTATTCTGTGTGGCTGCAAGCAAATTTTTCTTTGCGTCAAGTTGGTTTTGCAGATCAATCTTCTGCTGATTCAAAGTTGATTGTAAAGTGTCTAACTCTTTTTTTTTAGTTTCTCTTAACTGTTTTTGCTCTTCGAAGTTAAGTTTTGTTTCTTGTACCTGAACCAAAAGTTTCTGGTTGCTTTCTTGTGCACTTCTTAAATATTTTATTCTGTCAATTAAATCTGTAGCATTGACGCTATCTAAAAGTAAATTAAAAAGAGAGACAGATCGTTGTTTGTAACTTGCGACCACCTTATCTAATAGTAATTTAGAGAGATAATCAAGGGAATTGTTTAATCCATCAATTCGGGAAGATAAAATTTCTATTTCATTTTGAGTTGATGTGATTTTATTTTCAGTTTCTACAATTTTTAATTGAGTAAGGTAGGTTTGAGTATCTATATATTGTATTTGTGATGACAAAGTATTCTCCGTATTGCTTAATTCATTAAGTTTATTCTGTAGGCAGTTAATTCTTTCTGTTACATCGCTTATTTCCATGCAGTCCGCCGCTTCTATTTTAGTTGAACCGATTAATGAAAGAGAAATAACCCAAAAAAATATAGATAGAAATAAAACTATAAGCTTTTTCATTTAATATATTAATTATAGCTAAATTATTTTAGGAATTTTTGAGTGGCTATAAGGCTTGCCGCTACTGCAATACTTATACCAAATAAAGAAGAGAGTATAAAAGTGGCTGAAAGAAATATGGCATTTATTGGCCAAACACTTAACTGGAAAAAATCAGTACTTAAGGATAGAGTGTGGATACCAGAAAGATAAGAATTGAAAAAAGGATTTAAAGCAAAAAGAACTAATAAAACAAGTAGAAACGAGCAAACTGAAGCAGCGAGACCTAAAAATACTGCCTCCAGCAAAAAAGGTTTTTTAATATAAAAATTACTTGCGCCCAAAAGTCTTAAGACCTCGATCTCATCCTTCTTCATAGCAATTTTGAAAAGAGTAGTTGTGGTTAGAACAAGTATTGATAAAAGAATAAGAAAAGTAAAAAAAATAATTGTTGTTTTTCTTAAAACATTTGTTAAAGAAAGAAGTCTATCTACAATATCTTTCTGAAAGTTAACTTCGTCCACTCCTGGCTGTTTTTTTAAGAAATCTGCTATTTGAGGTAAATATGCTGGCTTTTTTGCATATATCTCTAAAGAGGCGGGTAGAACATCAGACGAGACCATTTCTAAAAGAAGAGGATTGTCTTTATTCAGCTGTTTATATATCTTATAAGCATCGTCTTTAGATATATATTTAATTGTTTCTACCTTTCCGGAACTCATCAGAGAGTCTCTTATTTTATATATCTGATTAGTTTCAGTGTTTGTTTGGAAATAAACAGTGACTTGTGGTCTAGTTTCTACATATGATAAGAGTCCATAAAGGAAACTTAAGGAAACAAACATTGCAGAAGATAAAAGTAGAGTGAAGAAAAGAATTAAGAATGCGGCTAATGATTGATAGGGAGTTCTTCGTATAGATGTTAAAATTTCACTCATATCTCATATCCTCCTTTTTCTTGATCGTTGATAAGTTTTCCTTCCTTCAAAACCATCACCCTTTTTTGGAAACTATTTACGACATCCGTATTATGAGTTGCAATTATAATTGTTTTTTTGCCATCGAGTTTCTTAAAAATTTTCATAATGTCCCAGGTGGTCTCTGGGTCCAAATTTCCAGTTGGTTCATCTGCCATTATGATGTCTCTATTTCCAACTATAGCTCTTGCTATAGCAACTCTTTGTAATTCGCCTGCTGACAATTGGATTGGAAAAGATTTTTCTTTTTTAGATAATCCTACAAGTTCTAATGCGTGTTTTACTTCAGTTTTAATAATGTCTTCTGTGGTATTAACTACCTTTAAACTTAGAGCAATATTTTCAAAAACATTTTTGTCAAAAAGGATCTTAAAATCCTGAAATATCATTCCCATCTTTCTTCTTAGTACTTCAACCTGATTGAACTTTTTTGAAGTAATTTCAAAATTATCTACTAAAGCAGTTCCAGAGGAAGGAAGTAGATTTCTAAGGATGATGTTTAGAATAGTAGTCTTTCCTGCACCTGATGGGCCCACGATAAAAACAAACTCCTTATCTTCTATTTCAAAAGATATATCGTCAAGAGCAACATTACCCAAGGGGAATTTTTTGGTTATTTTTTCAAATTTAATCATAGAACTTCAACTAGCCCCACGTCCATAAGCCAGCCAGCTTTTTGAGCCTGAAACGTTTGACCCCAAACTCTGACCTTTTTGCCTATATATTGAGATAAATCTACTGTAGTTGAAGTTAGATATACATTTTGAGAATCACCTCCTGGCCTTTCCAGATGGAAATTTCCTTCCCCATCAGCTCCTCCTTCCCTTAAGGTGCCCTCAGCTTGATCTTTGAATGTTTTTTTATCAGCTATTCCTGCAGATTTGTCAGATGTTGATGTCTGTGTTTGTTGATTTTTGGAAGTTTTGGAAGAGCTACTTTTTACTTTAGCAAAGACAAATCCTAATACCGCTCCAGCTACAATGACTATTAGCAAGAAAGAGAAAAAACGAGCAAATGTGAAGCTTTTATTTTGGTTTTGAGGGTTTAAATCATGGATAATTTTTTGATTGGTTGTTAAGTTTTCCATAATAATCAAGGATAGCAAGAAAAAATTAAAAAAACAACCGTGAAAATTATTTTCCAATGTTCCCCATCAATATTCCACCATCGATGAAGTTGACTATACCGTCTTTATTTAAATCTGATGTAATATCAGTTGTTAGATACTTTTGTAAAAGAACAACTAAGTCTCCCCCATCTATTTTCCCATCTCCATTGATGTCACCAGCTGGAGTTGGAACAACTGTTGGAGTAAGAGATGCATTTGCAGAATCTAAAGCTGCAACTAGATTTTGGATATAGAAAAGATCTCCAACTTGAAAGGCGGGAACATCAAGCCATTTACCCAGTTCAGAAAAAGGTTGTTTTAGAACATAGGCCTTGGCCTGGAAAAGAGCGGGGTAATCATAAAGAGGTTCCAGAGTACTTTCATTATACGAATCATCAAATTTGGAAACAAACCAGTAAGGAGCTAAATAGTTATACTCATCAATTGCTTGTTGTAAAGTATTTGAGCTTATATTTTTGTTCATGTAATCACCTATTTCCGGAGTCATATAAAAGAAGTTGCGCATAATACCTAGGGCCCGCTTGGGATCCTCCTCGTTGGTGATGGCAATCGGCCAATTGACGCTGAAATTAGCTGTTCGTAAGCTAAGTAAATGATTGTAGTATCCGCGTATCGTCGCGTCATCGGCTTTTCTGGCCATTTGCAGCAAATTCAAATAACCTAAGTAACCAGCCAGATATTGATTCATCCAATAGGGTTTCAACAATAAATTTGCATCCGGGGCTGGAGATTCAGGGACAGGATGACCATTACCTTCCATTGCCGTCAGGATAACATTGGCCGCTGTGGCGTTATTGCCGAAAGTTTGAGCATATTTCCAACCGGCGTAAAAATTGTAAGGATCAAACCATTGCCAATAGCCGCAAAAACCGCACTTTGGAGTTGTTCTTTTAGAGTACTTGGGATTGGTGCCTAACTTGTAAAGGGAAGTAACATCTTCGGGAATACTGAAAGCCATCCGGGAAGCTCCCGTATCCCATCCGCTCAGGACAAATTTGGTAAAATCGTATGGTTCACCCGGACCGTAATAGGTCTGGATATATGTTTTTACCTGGCTCTGGACAGATGAAGATATATAGGGCAAAGCCTGGACTAAAGAGACGACAGTGTCCGCGGGATTAGAGAAGTAGTCAAAAATTTCTCCATACTCACTATCATTCGTATAACCACCTTGTCCATATTGATCAATGATGCCGGCAGCGTGGTAACCAGGTTGCAGATGCCCGGCTGCTAGCATTTTTTGCACCTCACTTTCTAGTTTTTGCTGAACCTGAACCGACGTTGTTGATATAGTTGCTGCGGGTGCGGGAGTGATTGATGAATAGGTCAGCTTGGTTGCAGAACCGCTGGGTCCGAAAGCAATCAGCGAGTTTCCTCTCAAGAAATACAATTTTCCCTGATATGGTATTGCTGGACTCTGATCTGTCCCGTGCTTGCCGTAAATTCCAACAGTGTTGGTACCATATTTCACTCCTGTATATTCCTGAAAACCATTTGTGTCGGTGTACGAACTGGTCCCATCGTTGTACATTTGATCATAATCCGGAACAATTGAATTGAGACTGTATCCAAAATATGTCCAGTACCTTTTACCGCCGGACGGATCAGTCTGTCCGTAAGGAATCGTAACGTCAAAGCCTCCAGCTATGCGGTCACAACACAACGAGTTGTAGATGATTCTACCTCCGGATGAAAAAGCTGATGGTTCGTCAGAGGCTGTTGTGTCAGTGGTACCTGATTCCTGGGCGACTCTGCTTATGTACTGTGTTCCGAATTTCCAGCCTACGGGAGCTCCCCGGGATACCCATCCGCCAGCATCGTAGGCAGTCTGTTCGTAAAGCACCCCATCTATGCCGTTAACCACCGACGGGTATCGTACTCCTCCGTGCGCTACTCCTGAGTGAGTAAATGGAGCATACGTCGGTTTACCGCTCACAGGGTCGGTGTACGTGTATTCTTGACCATTAGTACTGTCTAAGACAAAGATAGTACGGTGATTCGGATAATTAGCGTAATAATTGGTAATCTTACTGGCATCGAAAGTTTGCGTTCCCGCAGCCCAATCTCCAGAGACTGTTCCAGCCGTGCCGATATACCCATTGGTACTACCGCCCGAGTAAAGGTATTCAGTTTCCCAACCGGGTAAACCGGGAGCATAATTTCCAGTCGGCCCAAAATCACCAGCTCCTATTCGAAAATTTTCTCCGGTAGTAAAAACGACATAATCTTTTCCGGTCGATTTGTTGAGATAAACTACCGGCCAATAGGTGTGGAAACCTTGACCTGGAAAACCGCACTTCTTCCATTTCTGGGTACCATTGGTATTTAGGGCATAAGCACAGTTGTCTTGAGCGGCAAAGTAGATCGTACCATTCTTGTAGGCAGCGCTAAATAATATGGGTTGAGGAGTAAGAGTGCCTGATTCACCAGTTGCGGCAAAACTCCACAGCTTTACTCCGGTGACGGCATCCAAGGCATAAAAGTAACCATCACGATTACCTGAGAAGATAACGGGATTTGAAGAAATAATTCCAGTTAAAGAATCTTGGATAACCAGAGGGTTAGTTTCAAAACCAGCTGTTGCTTCATAAGGAGTATATCCTGAGATATCTAATCCAGTTGTTGCATCTATGGCATGAACCTTATGATCATAGCCTCCTACATATGCAGTTAGTCTTCCATTGACTGTTACTACAGTTGGTGAGTTACCTAATGGAAGTTCTGTAGGATAGACCCATTTAACTCTTGATTGACCAGTGGTATATGTTCCTCCCAGATCAAAAGCATAAAGACCTTTGGAGGTAGAGATATAGGCCACACCATTACTAAAGATTGGTTGTACCTTGTAAGGGATATATGGTTCTATTGGTTGGTACCATTCTACATTTAAGTTACCTCTCACCTCTTCAGAGACCCATGATGTTCTTTGAGGATTGGCTCCTGACATATACCAGTCAGATGATGAGGGAGTTGGAGATGGGGATTGAGCATAAATTTTAATACCAGGAGATTTAAAATGAATAAAAGATATGGAATAAAAAATAATTAATATTGAGGAAAGAAAAAGAAACAATTTAAACATTAATCTAATATTAACTCATTTGTTTAAGATAGGCTTCAATAAAATTATCAAGTTCTCCATTTAAAACTTTATCGGTATTTGTTTCTTCATAGTTGGTTCTTAAGTCTTTAATTAATTTGTAAGGATGAAGTACATAAGATCTGATCTGACGACCCCAAGAAGCTATTTTAACTTTTTTGAATGATTCGATCTCATTTTGTTTTTTTTTCTCCTCAATCTGCCAGAGTTTAGCACGAAGAAGTTTTAGGGCGTTTTCACGATTTGCTCCCTGATATCTTTCTTCCTGGCAGCTGACAATTATTCCGGTTGGTTTATGTGTTAGTCTGACCGCAGTAGAAACTTTATTGACGTTTTGTCCCCCTTTTCCACCGCTTCTAAAAAAATGCCACTCGATATCTTCTTCATTGATATGAATTTCTTTATCTTCAACCATAGGCAAAACTTCAACCAGGGCAAAAGAGGTTTGTCTAAGTTTATCAGCGTTGAAAGGTGACTGCCTAACTAACCTATGGACTCCGGCTTCGGCTTTTAAATATCCGTAAGCAAAAGATCCATAAACATTCATGGTAGTACTTTTAATACCTGCTTCATCACCTTGGACTCGATCAATTTCTTCAAATTTCCAGTTTTTCTTTTCAAAATAGCGCGTATACATACGAAAAAGCATCTCTGTCCAGTCCATGGCTTCTGTCCCTCCTTGACCTGCATGAATGGCAAAGATCGCATCACCTTTGTCATAAGGTCCTGAAAGAAAAAGTAAAATTTCATATTTGTTGATAAGTTTTTCAGCCTGTTTTAGTTCGCCCTCCTCAAATAAAAGCTGCATCATTTCTACATCGTCTATTTCAGTTTTTATTGAGTTGATTTTTTTCATCACCTCTCGTGCGTTTTCATTATCATTCCAAAATGAAAGTTCATAAGTTTTTTTTTCCAATAAAGTGAGTTCCTCTTTTTTTGATGAGAGATTTGCCTTTTCGACAATGCTGTCCAACTTTTTTTTGAGTTCTTCCTTCTCCATAGTTATTGTGAATTATATTATACATAAGCAGTTATATTAGAGGCATTGACTTGTTCCATTTATTTTATAGAATAAATTAATATGCAAGATAAGGATAGTGCTTCATCCAATCAGCAGAAATTATCACCAGAAAGAATGAGTGAGTTAAATTTTGAGCTAATCCAAGCTGAGAGAGGACAGTTTAAGTTAACGCTAGACAGAATACTAGATAACGTAATGGAGATAATATATTTCAAAGCACTTGAACAAGGTGACAAAGCAACAGTTGATCTCGATATAGCAAGAGTATATAAGAGAGGTTATTTAGCGTTACAAAGATGTGGTTTTGTAGGAGAACAATTTAAAGCAGTGACAGATTTTCTACTCAGAGGATTCCAAAATCATATTCAAAGATATCTTCGTACACAACAAAAAGACATAACCCAAACCCTCGATGTTTCCTAAAAAAGTCATTGAAGTTTTCTTAATTCGACTTTCGCTTTTTCTAAAATTTTTCTTCTTTCCGGTTTTAAGTTCTTACCAGCCCGGTTAATATAGAAATTGAGCATGGACATGGCTGACTGAAGTGGGGTGCCTTTCCGTCTCACACTGTTTTGAGCAGAACGCTTGAGGGAGACAGCAATGCGTCTAGGATCGTTCCAAGTGAAAACCCCCTTTTCTAAGTCTAGAGCGAAACTATGTTTAGTGACATAACCAGACCAATATCTTTTAGACCCCATAATTGTAATTATAATTCACTAGGTGATGTACTATTTCATGATTTCTTGGATTTATTTGAAGTCGGAGCCGATTATCAAAACAACATCTGCTGCCTCTTTATCGCTTAATACAGATTCTTTAAATGAAGGTATGTTAGCTTTAAGGTCGTTTTTTATCATTGCCGAAGCAGACGCTTTAGATTCCTTTATCTGGAGTTCAGATTGAGTGAAGTCGAAAGTATCAGCGTTTCCAGTTAAGATCTCTTGATAGCCTTTACTTTTTAATAAATCTTTCATTTCCGAAGCTTTACCTGCTGTCCCCGAACCATTTAACACTTTAATTTTTAAATCGGCTCTATTGAATGCTGGGGTTGGAGTCGCTGTGGGTGAAGGTGTGGTTTTAGTTTTAACAACAGGTTTTTGAGATGACTTTAATAAAGAGTTTGGCAATTTAAGATTTACTTTTAATTTAGAAAAAGCTGTGAGAAGTATAAATGAAGCGACAAAAGAAACAAAAAAGAAAAGGATCTCTTTTATTGGAATACTGAATTTTGGAATAGATAATTTATTTGTTCTTCCTTTTGAATGGTTCAATAGAGAAAATTTTTTATTCTGTTCGTGGAAGATAAATGCCCCGACACATGCTTCATAGGAAAGAAAAGAGAAAGGCTTATTTGAAGAACTCAAAATTAATTTTAGATAATCTCCATAAAATTCCGGTAAAATTCTTTTTAGTGGGTTTGTCCATACACCAATGGCTTTTGTAAATGTGTCTTGCCTGACATTTTCCGATTGCTCCCCAGCCAAAATAAGCCTATTCAACTTTATTCCTTTTTTTTCAAAATCTGCCGCTTTTTCCTTTAAGGTATTTTCAACCGATTTTGGATCTGTTACTGTGGCTAACCATTTTTCAGAAGAAATCTGACCAAATGAGTCATATAAAAATCCAGTTAGTTGATTTTTACCAAAAGTTACATAAAAAATATTTTCCTTTTTATCTTTTCTTAAAGTCTTTTGGAATAGCTTAAAATAAGTTGCTGTTTCAGGTAAGGCTTCATTTAGGTTGAGGTCTATTAAATGAAGTGCTTCTTTATATTCCATTAAAACTTCATTTTTGACGGCAAAAAAATGTATTGTTTTTTCTGTCGTCCCTTCTTCGATAAAATAGTCATACCTGCTTTCATCTAAGCCGATTTGTAGATTAGTTCGAGCTTTATCAATTACAAAAGAGTCCATAGCGGTTAGTGCGATATCGGTTGGAATCACAATTCTTAAAAAAGAATAGCTTTCTTGAGGAAGAATCAATAGAGTATCTTTATCTTTTACCTCACCGTTTGATAGCGATTGTAAGGCTTCTTTCACTGCCGAAGCAACAAAATCTAAATTAGTTATTTTTCCATCTTGAAGTAGTTCAGATTGGTAGTTTTTAGAAAAAGCATGAGCCTCATATTGCCCTATGATTGACTTCTTTAAATAGAGTAATTTAACTTGATTTTTGTCAATAAAAAGATATAGCATCGATTTATTATAATCCAAACTTGAAAGAAAAAACAAGGGATTATCGTGGTAGAATATAACCGATGGAAAGTGCAATTGATGAGATTAAAAAGAAGATTGATATAGTTTCTTACATAGGTTCTTTTATTGCAATAAAGCGAGCAGGGAGAAACTACAAAGCTCTTTGTCCTTTTCATCAGGAAAAAACGCCTTCTTTTGTTATATCTTCTGATCGACAGATTTGGCATTGTTTTGGCGCATGCCAGGAAGGTGGAGACATTATAAAGTTTTTAATGAAGTGGGAAAACATAACTTTTATTGAGGCGCTTAGAGATTTGGCCGACAGAGCGGGTGTGAGATTAAAAAGAATAGACCTAGAAGATAAAATATGGAAAAGGAAAGAAAGATTAATGAATATCAATATTCTAGCATCGGAATACTACGATTATATACTTCATAAAACCAAATTTGGTGAAAAAGCTTTAGGGTATTTAAAAAACAGAGGAATTGATTTAAAAATAATAAAAAAATTTCAATTAGGATACGCTCCATCTTCTTGGGAATCTCTTTTTAATTTTTTAAAAAGAAAGAAATATCTAGAACAGGAACTTTTTGATACAGGTTTATTTGTGCGGGGTAATAGAGGAACTCTTTATGATCGTTTTAGAGCAAGAATAATATTTCCTATAAAAGATCCTAGAGGTAACACGATAGGTTTCTCGGGAAGACTACTTGACAATAAGATTAAAGAAGCCAAATATGTAAACACTCCGGAAACACCTCTATATCACAAAAGAGAAACTTTATTCGGAATTAATCTGGCGAAAGAGGCTATAAAAAAAGAAAATAATATATTTCTTGTGGAGGGAGAATTTGATGTTATCTCTCCATTTCAAGCAGGAATAGAAAACATAGTGGCAATCAAAGGATCAGCTGTAACAAAAGAACAATTAATGTTTTTAAAACGTTACACAAATAGAATTACAATGTCATTAGATAGTGATTTGGCTGGTGAAGAAGCGATGAAGAGAGGAATAGAAGAAGCTGAAAATTTGGAGTTTGATATAAATATAGTGACCTTTGATTTCGCTAAAGATCCTGATGAAGCGGTCCGGACTGATCTCGTAAAGTTTAAAAAAACATTAAAAAAACCAATTCCGTTTTATGATTTTATTATTGATCTAACACTTAAGAATAATCCAGGAAAAGACGCTTTTAGTAAAAAAAGAATTGCAGACGATGTAATAGTCTTTATTGAAAAAATACAAAATCCTATTGTCCAGTCGCATTATATTAAAAAATTAGCAGCAATTGTTGATGTTTCAGAATCGAGTGTTGAAAGATTAATTAAACAATATAGATTTAAAAAGAGGCAACCTAAAATATTTCAATCAAAAAAACAAGTAACAGAAGAAGTTAGAGAGATTATGATACAAAAATATCTTCTTAGTATACTTTTTCAAAATGAAAATCCATACAGCCTAGCCGAAAAAATTTTCAAAATATTTGATCTCGATGACTTTTCAGTTCCATCTTACAAAAAAATTTGTCAATCATTTTTAGCGTTTAAGGAAAAAAACAAGAAGTTCAACTTGGAAGAATTTGTGAGAATTTTAAGTCCTGAATTACAATCAGTCTTTGATGAAATTTATTTATTCGCTTCATCAATTGTAAATGAAAAAAATGAAAAAATAGAAAAAATAGTTTATGAGGCAAAAAGATATAGTCTAAAGAGAAAGATATCTAAACTGATGTTATTGGAAAATTTTGATGAAAAGGGTTTAAAAGACAACATAAAACTTATAAGTAAACAGTTATCTACAGTGGAAAAAATGATGCTGACGTTATAGAATTCTTTTATGACAAAACACAGACTTCCGAGAACATTAAACGAACTTTTAAGGCAAGGAGAAGATGATGGTTTTTTAGTTCAAGACGATATTCTTCTAGTTTATCCTGAACCAGAAAAATATATAAACGAGATAGATAATTTTTTTGATCAAGCCTTGAAAAAAGGAGTGGATATTTTTGAAACAATTTCTACAAGAGAAGAAAGTGATGCTAAAAAAACGGCTGAAGAGATAGAAAAAGAATTAGAGCAATTAGTGGTTTTAAAGCATGGGGAATCTCTTGATCCGATAAAGATGTATTTAAAAGAAATAGGCAAAACTCCTCTTCTAACCTTTGAAGAAGAAATCTCTCTTGCAAAAAGATTCGAAAAAGGAGACATGAAGGCAAAAGAAAAGTTGATCAAGGCAAATCTTCGCTTAGTAGTGTCAATTGCTAAGAAATATTTAGGACGCAGACTATCTTTTTTGGACTTAATTCAAGAAGGGAATAGGGGTTTGATTAGAGGAGTGGAAAAGTATGATTGGAGAAGAGGATATAAATTTTCTACTTATGCAACATGGTGGATAAGACAGGCAATAACCAGAGCAATAGCAGATCAATCAAGGACAATCAGAATTCCTGTGCATATGGTAGATCATATAAATCGTTACTACAAATCTCAGAGGAGATTGACGCAGAGATTAGGAAGAGAGCCAAGTGTAAAAGAAATAGCTAAAGAAATGACAATGTCAGTTGAAGAAATTGAAAACCTAATGAAAATTTCCCAACAACCTAAATCGTTATCGACTCCTGTCGGAGACGATAGAGAAGCCACTCTAGAACAGTTTGTTGCTGATCAAAATCAACCAACGCTTTATGATAAAGTTTCAAGAGAATTATTGAAGGATGCTTTATCCAAAGTTTTAGAGACCTTATCTCCAAGAGAACGAAAAGTATTAATTATGAGATTCGGATTAGAAGATGGAAAACCTAAGACTTTAGAGGAAGTCGGACGAGAATTTAAGGTTACTCGCGAACGTATTCGTCAAATTGAAGCAAAAGCAATCCGTAAATTAAAACATCCTACTAGAGCAAGAAAACTTAAAGATTTTTTAGAGTAAGTTTCTACTTTTTTATTAAAATAGCCTGGAGTAATATCGTCATAAAAATGTTATTATAACAATCCATAATCGTATTTTTGTAGCATATAATCCACTGACTTTTATTCTTTAGTTTATTATCTTTACTCGCATTATGCGAGGTAATTTTTTCTACAAACGTTTAGGTGAAAGAATAATTTCTGAACGAAAGAAAAAAAATTTGTCGCAAGAACAACTAGCTCTTCTTTCTGATTTAGATAGAACTTATTTAGCTAGAATTGAGGAAGGCAAAGCAAATCCAAGTGTAAGAGTCCTTCATAAACTTTCCAGGATTCTTAAAATAAAGACGAAAAGGTTATTAGAGGGAGTTTAGTCTTGATTTATTAAAAAAAATAGAGTAAATTTTTCCTTAATGAAGTCAAAATCCTCACCAACCCAAAAAGCTCTTAATCTTTGGGCTATTATTCTTATTATTTGGGCTATTTACAGAGCTAAGACAAGACTACCAGAATGGTTTGATGAATTTGTCGCAAAACCTTTAGTTTTTATTCTTCCTGTTTATTACTATATAAAAGTTTTTGAAAAAAAAGATTTTTTTTCTGCAATTTATCTTAAGTCGAAGTTTCCATTAAAAGATATTTTACTTACAGCTTTAATAGGTTTTATATTTTTTTTTAGCGCAGTTCTTGCCAATTACTTAAGGTTTAATAGGTTAACTTTATCAACTCAACCTTTTAATTTAGAGGGTTTGGTTCTTACTGTACTGATTGCTTTAGCGACGGCTATTTCAGAGGAAATGTTGTCACGTGGGTTCGTGTTAAAAAGACTTTATGATGAATCAAAAAACATTTATACATCATCGTTTTTCGCCAGCATACTTTTCTTTTTCCTCCACGTTCCAATATTGTTTACAAACATGAAGATCTCGGGAAATCTTCTTTTAATGTTTTTAGCCACGGATATGGTTTTGAGTTTGGTAAATTGTTTTGTTTTTCTGGAAAGAAAAAATTTAATTCCACCAATTCTTATCCATGCTCTATACAATCTCTCTATAATTCTTTTTCTCTAACAAATAAAAAATCTATTTGTCATTTTCATAGATCCAGAAGATTTCTTCGGTGCCGACTTTAATTTTTTTAATCTTACTTCTATCTATGTTCAATTGGTTAAATTCATCAGGATAACCAATAAATGAAGTTTTTTTAAGACTTTGATCATAATGAAATTTAAAAATAAATTTGTCGAACTTATTCACTTGTCCAAATCCATATTTGTCCGGAGAAGACATAAGGGACTGAGCTTGATATTTTTTTGGATCATATTTAAGAAAAAAAAGGAAAAAGATATAAGGCTGCCCATGTCTGTCGGTTATTACGAATCTATCGTACTTGTTGTAGTTTTGTAGAACATAATCTGTCAATTCATTATAGCCGCATTGCCATGCCCTTATTGTCATTGCCCTTTTCGGATAGTGGAAAAAATAAAGATTCCAACTATTAAATTTAAAGAACAAAAACATCATTAAGACGACAAAAAAAGTAAGTTTAAAATACTTATAGTTTTTAAATTCATTCCAGATAAAGTATATTCCGTAAGCAACTATTATGATTATCGGGAAAAGCATAAAATAGGTCCTTATTAATGAAGGGTCTTGCCAAGTTAAGGCGTTATTGAAAGGAGTTATAAATAGTAAGATTAGTAGTAAATATCTATAGTTTTCTTTCTTTAAAAAAAGATAATACAGACCAACAAAAAATAAAATATATTCAACTGGTGTAAATATTCCAAGTTCAGGAAATCCGAATCTCCAATTAGTATCACCAGATGTGATAAGATATTGAGGCGAAATCTGGGCAAAATAGCGATTTGTAATGTCGACTATGGATTGAGTCAGTTTATTGTGTATTAGACGAAGTGGTTCCTCCCCGATATACTCATTTATTTTTAATTGAAAGCCGATATTTTTGAAGAATAAAAGGTTACCAACCCGATTCAAGCCATATCTGTAATCAAAATAAAAAGAAAAGAACACTACAAAAATCAAAAGAAAAATTTTTAGAAGATTATTTTTGTTAAATCGATCTTTAGTCTTTAATATAAAATACAGTTCGATAAAGAAAAATAAAATTAGATAAATTCTTCCCGTTTGATAAGAAAATGCATTAAGTAGTAAAAACAGATTGGAGATAAAAAAATAATAAAAGCTTTTTGTTTTAAGATATTTGATGAAAAACAAAAAAGTAAGTAGAACAAAGAAGGTACCGATCACTCCCTCATGTGCATGTCTAGACAAAATATATACCCCCGGATTTATTGATGTTAAGAAAGCAGCGACCAAGGCGATCTTTTTATTTTTAAATAATTCTTTAGTTAAAAAATAGATAAGAGGAACAAATAAAATTCCGATCACTATATTCAAAGCTCTGGTCGAAAAAATATTTAGACCAAAAGCAGCTATAAAAGGTAATGAAAAATAAATGTAAGCAGGTAATTTGAAATCTCTAAATGACTCAAATCTTAAAGGTAGAAATTTTCCATATTCATCTCTTCCGGTTTTTAAAATTGAGTAAGTATTATAGCCAAAAGCTGCTTCATCAGCATTTAAACATGGAGGAACCTGATTTATTTTGTAGAAATGTAAGAAAATACTAACTAGAAATGTTAAAAGTAATGTTGCTACATACGATTTTTTTATTCATACTTGAATAATCTCAATAATTCAGCGTCGCTTGTTTTATATTTTTCCGTTCTATCAATTTGCCCTAACATTTTAATTGCTTCAATAAACCCAACTAAAAATTCTTTTTCTCTTTTAAGCAAAGAATAATAAAGCAAATTATAAGCGAGCAAAATAATATGTTTAAAGAGCAATAATCCGCTTATATTTTTCCAGATAAATAAAAATTGATTTCGGTAAGCTGTTTTTTTTACGTATTCTTTTGAAAATAGTTTTCCGATTGTTGATTCATGATGATGTTCAACAATAATATTTGGATTAAAAACTATTCTATATCCTAGTTTCCAAGCTCTATATGACAAATCTACATCTTCCCAATAAAAAGGTTTATAAATATTATCGAAACCTTTAAGTATAAGAAATTTTTTCTTATCTACTAAAGAAGCACCACCTTCTGCCCAAGCATTGATACCAGGTTTTAAATTCTTAGATTTTAGATGGTAGAATAAACCGTACCTCCAAACTATTTTATTTTTTCCGACAATTTCATTATTTTTTTCTTTTTGGGTAAAACTGACAGCAAAAAGTGATCGATTCTTCTTAAATTCTTCGATTGCTAATTTATAACTATCATTTAACAATAAGACGTCGTCATTTAAAAGCATTATTAAATTGTTTTTTGCCTTTTTAACTCCTTCATTTACGCTGGGACCAAATCCAAGGTTTTTTTTATTCTCAATAAGATTAAGATTGTTGTATTCTTTAAGTTCTTTTTTTAAACTTACATCAGGATTATCATTTACGATAATTAATTCACAATCATCCAAATAACTTAAATTAAGTTTAAGATTATGTAAGAACTGTTTTTTATTCTTAAAAGTAGGAATGATAACTGAAATCATAGGATAATTTGTTTAACTCGTTGTTTAAAAACTCCATAAGAAAAATTTTTCACAACAAATTTTTTAGCCTCAATCTTCATTTTTTCTTGTCTATCGGTATTTTTAAGGATTGCATCCATTTTGCCGAAAAGTTCACTCTTGTTGTTAAATAAAAAACCAGTAAATCCGTCTTTAATGATTTCCTTAGGACCACCTGCATTATATGCAAATGTAATACATCCAGACGACATTGCTTCAAGTGGTGCGATTCCTAGATGTTCAACAAATTCTGGATTTTTATTTTCGTCAACCTTAAATCCAGTTAAATGAAGATAAAATAAAGACTTTTTGTACAAATCTATTAATTTTTCATACGAAATATTTGTTTTTAAAATAATATTTGAGTCATTTTTTATCTGCGATCTTAATTTCTCAAAATAAGTTTTATCCTCATTCTTTAGTCCGCCTGCTAAAATTAGTTTAAACTCTTTAAACAAAGTGTTATTTTGTCTAAGTTGCTTGAACAGATTTATGATTTCGGACTGTTTTTTAGAATGTAAATGACTATAAAATCTACCCACTGATAAAATAATTTTATCTTTTTTTAATTCTCCGACTTTTAAATCAATAATATCCTGATTTATATATGGATAAATTACGGATGATTTAATTCCCCATTTCTTGAGCCAACTTTGAGTGAAACGAGAGTTTGCAATAAAATTATAGTTTAAGGTCTTTATTCTATTTAAAACCGTCATTTTATATAATTCTTTTTTAGGAACCATACAAAAGACAAAATTTTTCTTAGCAGTTGAAAAGAAATAACTTCCATCTGTAATATAAAAAAACATATCAAAATTTATTAGTATTCTTAGTTTATTAAGTAATGAGTTAGCAGGCTTAAAAATATTTGGAAGCCACTCCATTATAATGTTATGAAATAGTGAGAATCTCTGATTGATTTCTTGTTGTAATTTCTTGTCCCAAAAGATCGTGATTTCGTAATCTTCATCTTTTAATACTCTAAGAATTGAGAGAATGTGTTTTTCACCACCACCTAAGGTGTTAAGGTAAGGGTCGTAGAGCGCTATGTTTTTTTTTCTCATATAAAAACAAATAGGTGATAGTCTTTGAAAAAGCTTGGTAAATAGACTCAATTATACCAATTTCTCCATCTAGAAAACCCAAGTTTTTAATAAGCCTTCTATACAATTCTCCCATAAATTTCCTAAAAAAAGTTAGAGTGTTTACATTTTTATCAGCTTTTAATAATAAATCTGATTCGATATCCTCAAAGATAATTGTCTTTTCAACCATAGATTCCAGATCCCCATGAAAATAATGAACTATTGGATTTTTTAATATCCCAGCTTTTCCTTCTATTGCAGGTGTTGAATGTATTTCTTTTGGCCAAGTTTTAAAGTACTGCTTATTTATTAACCTAATCTGATAATCAGGCCACCAACCACCATGTTTTAACCATCTAACTGTAGCAAATATATTTTTTCTTGGCACCTTGTAATGAGTGTATTTGTTATCCTGAACTTGCTTGCCCATCGAAGCTTTAGCGGAGATGGATTTCAGAATCTCATCGGCCAATTCTTTCGTTATTCTTTCATCTGCGTCTAAAATTAAAACCCAGTCAGTCTCAGCTTTATCAATAGCAAATTTTCTTGATGGTTCAACATAAGATGTATGAGTGAAATTATATATTTGTGCTCCTAATCTTTGAGCTAATTTTACTGTGTCATCATTACTGTGCATGTCGACGACAATTATTTTGCTCTGTAGAAATTGGACAGAATTTATGCACTCTCGAATATTTTTTTCCTCATTGAAAGTGTTAATTAAAACAGTCAGGTCTTTCATATTCAATAGTTAAACCAACAAGAGTATCTACTATCAATTTTTGTTACACTTTCCAGCCATGAGACTTCACTGGGTTTTAAATTTTGCGAATCTTTTAAGAGATTTTTATTAGTAGTTAATTTTCTTTTTTGGACAATCATAAGGCCAAACTTTTTCTCATTCTCAATATACGAAACTTGATCTTCAGAGAAAATTGTTCCTTTTGTAGCGTAGTCCGGAATACCTCCTTGCCCTTCAAGTATTAAATATCTAGTTTCTACTCTCTCTTTGTCATAGGGTAGATAGTTATTATTCAAGTACTGTTGGACTCCACTCCAATAAGGTATGTAACCATATTTATTTTTTCCATAATAATTATATAAATAAGACCACAAAGTATTTATGAAAAGAGGTTCAGATATTGCGCAGATGCTAAATTTATTATTATTAGTTTTTTGATAAGTGTAATCAATTAATTTTTTTTCGTAGCTTAAGAACATTGCTTTCTGACCTAGAGCTTGGTAATTCAAGAATTGGTTTTTGGAATAGAGTATTAAATTAGATAATGAAAAAAGCACTAAAAAAAATAAAGCTAATAACCAAGAATTTTTATTTAATTTTAATAGTTCATAAATTCCTCCGGCTACTACTAGTGTAGTTGCGCCGAATATTGATGCATTTATGACGGGTACCGTTATTACACCAGATTTAAAACCAAAAAGCGGAAGAGTTGAGAAAAGCCATATTCCTAAAAAAATAATTTCTGATTTCCGTTCTTTCCTAACAATTAATAATAGGAAAAAGAATAACAAACCCAAACCAATAAAGTGATTAAACGAAAAAAAAGAGTAATAAAATGTTTCTGATAATTTTTGTAAATAGTTAGATAGTCCCTCGATTATTGTAGTTGGAATAGAGATATTAAAAAAATAACTTGTCAATGCTTTTACACCTGAGAAATGAAATTTAATTTCTGCAATGAAAAAAGAACTTAGCAGAAGAATCAATAAAAACAAATTGGTAAGAACATGTCGAATATTAATTTTGGGTAAAAAAACATAGTAGTAAATAAAATAAAATATTATTAAGTAAACTAAATAAAAATTAAAATGAATAGAGCTTGCTAGTCCAATAATACTAATTGTCAGGCCAATATCTTTTTTTTTAAAAATATAAAGGGCTAATCCAAAAAAGAATAAAATTGTACTAATGCTTATGAGAGAAGCATTAGAGATATATTTAGCAAAATTAGATTGTTCAAATGAGATAGACCAAAGAAAGGCGGAGATTAAACCGACGCGTTTATCTTTAAAAATCATTTCCGCCAGAAGATAAATTAAGAATAATGTCGATAAATTTATGAGTACTAGGAATAAAGCTACATAGTTTGGGTCAAATTTAAAAATAAAATAAACGGGTGCTAATAAATAATAATAAAGTGGACCATTAAATATGCCTGGAATATCTGTTTCCGGACCTACAATTTTTAGATGCTTTAAGTAGATCATATCATATATGCGTTGGGCATCTCTGGCTTGATCATAGGAGAAAATAATATTATCCCATAACCTATATGTTCTCAAAAAAAAACCCACTAAAAAGATTAGGTATAGAATAATAAATTCTTTTCTGAATAATAATTTATATACTCTCTTCATAAGTTACTATAGGAATTGATTTTAATTTAAACTATTTTATCAATTCAAAGTAAATATATACTAATTAGTTTGAAAACCAAATGTGTATAATAAATGTCAAGTTGAGAAGATTTATAATCATGATTTCTTTATTAAAAAGAATAACAGAACTAATTAAAAAAGAATTCCTTTATTTACTTATTATACTTTTTTTTATTTTTTTATCTTCCAGAGCACTTTTCCATAAAGGTTTTTTTAGAACAATTGATGATATAACTACAGTCAGAATTATATATATGGTGAAAGAACTTCAAAGAGGAAATTGGTTGAATAATTTTCCAGTGAGATGGTCAGCGGAGCTTGCTCATGGTTTTGGATATCCTCTTTATCTTTTTTATGCACCCTTAGTTTATTATATCGGGTCGGTTCTGGTTATTTTTGCCAAATTAAGTTTTATCGTAGCCTCAAAATGGGTGTATTTTTTTCCTTTCTTGATAGGTCCGTTTTTATTTTATTATGCTGTTCGCCAAAAAATGGATCGACTATCTTCAATAGCAGCAACATGTTTTTATATCCTATTTCCATTTAGAGGTTATGATATATATATTCGTGGAGGAGTTGGAGAAGCCTGGGCAATGGCATTTTTGCCAGGTTTAATCGGAAGTATTTTTTTGCTGGAAAAAAAACGTATTGGTGGTCCTCTTTTTGCATTTTTCCTTGCACTGATCATTATTTCTCATAATATAAGTGGATTGATCATAGCAACTTTTATTTTACTTTTAGGAATAGTTTTTTATCTAAAAAAGGTAGATTTTTGGATAAATTTTATACTAGGTTTTCTATTATCAGCTTTTTATTGGTTGCCTTCCTTATTTTATTTAAATATTGTTAAAGTAAACTATTCTAATCAAAATACAGGCCAAGTATTAAACTACCTTGAACCACTAAAAGAATTGATGCGGATTGAAATTCCATTTAATCCACAAGGAAGATTCTCAGGAATTTTTTTTTATATTTTGTTACTATTTATTATTATCTTCTTTATCAGATTTGGTAAAATTAAAAAAAACTTAAAGAAAGAGTTTATTTTTTGGTTTAGCGCTGCTATTTTTATATATTTATTACAATCTACTTTATTAAAATTTATATGGGAAATAACCTTACCTGTTAGCAGAATTTTTCAATTTCCATGGCGTTTATTAATTCTACTTTCATTCGTTTTTCCTTACTTATTAGGAATCTCAATGTCGCTTATTAATAATTATTTTTTTAGGTATTTTTTTGTAATATTACTGATTTTATCGACATCTTATTATTTACCAGCATTTAAACCTGCGACCTACTCATATTTTTACGAATATTCAGCTGAAGATACTGGGATTTGTGCGACTTCATGGGGAGATGAATATCTTCCTGTATGGGTAAAAGAGTGCGCTGGAGCTAAACCTAACAAAGAAATTGATTTAAAAGACGGAACAGTAAAATTGATTAAAAGTAATAAAATGAGTTACGAAGCGATAGTCGAAACAAGCAAAAAATCAAATTTGATTATATATAAATATTATTTTCCTGGTTGGAATGTTTCGATAGACGGAATCAAGGCTAAATTAGACTATACATTTTCAAAGCAGGGTATATTTGAAACACAAGTTCCAAAAGGCAGGCATGATGTAAAAATATATTATTCAAAAACAGCCGTTATGTGGATTGCCGATTTGATATCGATTTCATCCCTGATAGCGACTTTTTTTTTATTATCTAGGTTTTTTAATAAAAAAACCAAAAAATGAAAAAATCATTATTAATCTTGGCTACAATTTTTGTCTGCTTATTACCTGTAGTCATTTTTTTAATGACAGTTTTTTCTGGAAGTTTCTCTTTTTGGTATGATCCTGCAAGAGATTTACTTTTAGCTTGGGATAACCTTCATAAATTAACTCTAATTGGTCAGCCGTCAGGTATTCCTGGTATATTTTACGGCCCGTATTGGATTTGGTTTTTAAGTCTAGTATTAAGTTTTTCTAAAAATCCGCGTATCGTAGATTTAATTGTAGCAACAGTTCCTTATTGCATAATTTTTCCTTTTATTTTATTTAAATTTTCCAGTATTCTTGGAAAAAGAACTGTTGTTTTAGTTTGGTTGTTCTTCATCTACAGTGATGGTATTGGTTACGCTACCACAATTTGGAATCCGAATTTAGCAACTCTTTTATTTTTAATCTTAATCTACCTAATGATTTTTACAGACTTTACAAAAGGAAGTGTGAAAAATTATATAAGAGTAGGATTTATAGGAATAACAGCAGGTTTAATCATCAATTTTAATATGGCTCTCGGAATAGGTGTACTACTAGGTAGCATTCTTTTTTTCTTTATAGATTTTATAACCATTTGGTGGACCAATCAAAAATATTCGAATAAGATTATTCGTAGTAGATTTTTTTTGTCAACTTTTTTCGTGGTGGGCGTTTTTATAACTTTTTTACCGTTTTTTCTTTTTGAATATCGACATGGATTCCACCAGAGTCAAATTTTCTTTAAAGCTTTGACAACATTCGGGAATGTAGTAAATATAAAAGGATTAAGTCATGTTGAAATTCTTGAAATTTTTTTTGGCAGGTTTGGCTTTATACTTAAAAATAATTGGCCAGGCGCGTATTTATTGGAAATCTTCGGATTAGCATATTTTTTTTGGCTATTATGGAGTAAAAAAATTAAACTGCGTAGTCAAGAAAAAAAACTTGGATTATCCCTTTTCACCTCAAGTTGTGCTATTTTGTTTATTTTTCTTGCCGCAAAAAACCCAGTTTGGACTTATCATTTTATAGGTACGGAGGTTATCTTTCTTCTTCTGATCGGCCTCATCATTCATAGGGCATCTTTTTTAGAAAAATTGTTGCTGGTATGGGTAACTTACCTAGTTTTAATAACAACAATTTCTTTTCTGAAGAGTTTTAAAGCCAATCCTTATAGTTCTTCATCTTTAGTAACAAAAGAATATATTGTTGATACAGTTAGTCAGAACGCAGGCAAAGATGCTTATACAGTATTTGTTTACAGTCCTTCAATTTATACCTACGACTATTCCTATTTGTTTAGATGGAGACATAACAAAATTTTCTCGTTTGATCCAAACACAATTGTGAACAAAAACAATTTAGTTTATTTAATCATTCCAAAAATATCCTTAAGCTTAAAGGGAGATTTTATTGATTATCGTACTCCTGACAAAGAATATAAGACTGTCAAAATCTGGCAGATACCGGACGGAACAGAAATATATAAAAGAGTAAAGATGTAGAAAAGGAATGTTTGAAAGTATGGTGGTTTTATTTTAAAATAGCAGAAAAGAAAGAAGTTGATTATGAGGATAATTAAATATATTAAAGAAAATTTTTTTGTAATAATTTTAATTATACTTTCTAGCTTTCTTTTCTTCTATCGATTAGATTATAACACACTTGCCAGCTGGGATGAGGCTTGGTATGCAGAAATTGCAAAGCAAATGGTTAAAACAGGAGACTATATTTTTATGATATGGAACGGTAAGCCATATTATGATCATCCTCCTATGGGATTTTGGTTAATGGCTTTATCTTATAAAGTTTTTGGAATTAGCGAGTTTTCAACTAGATTACCTTCCGCAATAATGGGAGTACTTACAATTTTGTTAATGTATAAAACATCTATTGAATTATTTGGAAAGAAACTGATCGGTTTTGTCGCTGCCTTAATTTTAGGAACATCTGTGTGGTATGTGATTAGAGTAAGATCAGGTAATTTAGAATCAGTTTTTGTTTTCTTTTTTATACTAACAATTTATTTATCAATTAAATCTTCCAAAAACTTTAAATGGTTTCCTTTAGCAATGCTCAGTTTTGGTTCTCTAATACTTTCAAAAACATTAGTAGGTGTTTCTGCAGCACCTCTTATTTTATACTTAAATTTTAAACAGATTATAAACGTCAAAAAAAATATTTTTTGCTTTTTACTTGGTTTATTTTTTTTATTTATAGTAGTTTATCCTTGGTATCATCTCAATATTCAAAAATACTCTGATTTCTACCAGTATGTTTTTATTCAGAAAGGAACAAGAGATGAACCTCTTTCTTCATTTTTTAAAATCAATGCTAAACAATCCTTATTTTATATAAATATGGGCATAAGAGCTTGGTATAAATTATGGCTATTAAGTATATTTTTTGGTATCTTTGGTTTATTCTATTATCTTTTCAAGTTTTTAAGAAAAAGATCTACATTAGAACTTAAAAAAATTTTTGTTTATTTATTTTTATTTTTATGGAACTTTGTGATTTTATATCCTTTTTTAACCTCTGATAAAACAGAACTGTGGCATCTTATTCCAACTTATTTACCTGTATCTTTGATGATAAGTTATTTTTTATTTGATATTGGTTATCTAGTTTATGATTATATATTTAAATTTGTAAGAAGTCGTTTTGGGAAAGTAATAAAAGCTCAATATAAACTTTTTTTTCAAAATTTATATATACTCGTGTTTATTTTAATTGCAATTCTTCAGATTTCAAGATTCTGGAAAGAAGTTTTTCCACAAAATAAATATATACCAGATGACGTTGAAATTTCTAAAAGATTATCAAAATATAGCAACAAAGAGATTTGTGTTGATATAAGTTATCTACCTATAGCTGTTTTCTATTCAGGAAGAACAATAAAAAGTTTAGTCTATGAATCGGATGATATTCAGACTTTTACTAAACTTTTTAATTTAAATAATGGCAAAGTAATTGGTGTAACTAATAATTGGGTTTTGGAGGATTTAAAAAAGAAAAAATTTGCTTTTAAAGTACTTGAAAAAAATAATAGTTATTCAATAGTTACCAAACCAGAGTGACATAATATGATATTTGCATATGTAACAGTCATATTTTTTTTGACAATTTATTCTTATGCATTGATCGATCCAAATCTTACTTTTTTCCAAACTTGGTGGTGGGTATTATTTAGAGACAAAATGGTTTATCTGGGATATTACAGAAGAGATTTATCTTGGGTGATTTATCTTACTATAATAACTCTTCTATTTATTTTTCACTATTTTTTTATCAAGAAGTATAAAAAAATCAATATTTTAAGGCTTTCTCTCATAATCGCCCTAATATTAGTTTTTTCTTACCCTTTTCTCTCACATGATTTTTTTAATTATATGTTTGATGCCAAAATTGTTACGGTTTATCATAAAAGCCCGTATCTATTTAAAGCACTCGACTTTCCAAAAGATCAATGGCTTAGATTTATGCAATGGACTCATCGAACTTATCCATATGGGCCTACTTTTTTATTAATTACTTTTTTGCCGTCCTTTTTGAGCTTTGGAAAATTCTTTTTGGATTTTTTTCTTTTCAAAATAATGTTTGTTCTCTTCTATTTAATTGCTGTTTATTTTTTACAAAAGTTAAATAAAAAGTGGGCAATCTTTTTTGCTACAAATCCATTAGTGATCATAGAAGGCCTGGTTTCATCCCATAATGATTTGATAGTAGTAAGTTTGGCTATAGTTGGGATTTATTATCTTTTTAATAAAAAAAATCTTTTATCAAGAATATTTTTAGTTTTGTCAGCAGGAATAAAATACATAACTTTGCCATTAATTTTTATTACTAAAGACAAAAAAATTGTTAACAGCTTAGCTGTTGGATGTCTAATAATTATTTTATTATATCTTTCACTGAAGTCAGAAATACAGCCCTGGTATTTTTTGAGTTTATTTTCACTAATTCCTTTTTATCAAGAATTTATAGGTAAATTTAATCTTTTTTTTATTGGACTTCTTTTATCGTATTACCCTTATATTAGGTTGGTTGGAGAGTGGGGGAATAAATCGAATATAGATTTAAAACATTGGATTATCGGATTTTTCTTGATGATGAATATTTTTTATATTGTATTAAAGCAAGTAATAAACCTTAAGTCCGTCACTATTTCTAATAAACGTTAATCTGGAGTCATCTTCTTTAAGAGCGATTGATTTCAATAGATCTTGGTCAATAACACAAAGAGTTTCTTTGTTGAAGCATTCATTTTTTACTCTATTTAATTTCTTTTCATCTAAGTCAAATTCTGATTTTGGCATAATGTAATGATAACTATATATTTTAAACCATTTCTGAATATCGCCATTTTTTAGAAAATATATTTTACTAAATTTAGATTTCTGAATATAATGGATGAGTTTTAACTCCGCATATTTTCTTTCAGCGCCGTACTTTATCTGATAATGTCGAAAATAGCTTTCTAGAAAGAAAGAAAAATTAATTAGAATAAGTAATATAAAAATAATATTAATTAGGCGGTTGTTCATTTGTTCATAGCCGTAGAGAATAATAAGCTGAAAAAAGATAATAAAACCTAAACCTGCAAAAATAAAATGGTTGGTAGGATAATAAAAATAGAAAATAAACGCGAAGAGTAATAATAAAAACAATCTTTTAATTTTTTTTAATTTTGAGAGCCCTAATAAAAATATAATTAATGTAGGAATCAGAAAATAACCAACTTTAGGAACATGAAAATAAAATGAAATATTTTCCATCTGAAAAAAAAGACTAGAGAAATTAAATTGATTCTTTAAAATTAATATTTTTTCGACAAAGTAATTAGAATTAGAGTTTTTTAAGATTAAAGATATTAAAAAAAAGAACACAAGATAAGAGAAATAAACTAACATTTTTGAAACTTTTTCTTTGATTAAAATTGCATAAGACATTAAGACCAAGTAGGTAACTGGATTATATTCTTTAGATAAAATAAAAATCCAAGGAGATGTAGCTATAACGATGGTAGCAAAAATGTTTTTTTTAAATTTTATTGAGAGCTGGTACATAAAGAAAAGTACAATAAATACACTGATAATACGGGTTATCCATAAAAAGTCTGGAGAAATTAAATGCAGAAAAATATCAGGAACATACTGAACCTCTTGTAAAGAGAAAATAGGATAATTTAGATGAGATATCACTAAAAGGAACCAAACTAGGAAAATAAGGATTATTGACATGATTTAAATGAAACTCCACGATAAATTTTATAAGGTTGTATCTGTATATATTTTTCTAGAGTTTGGTAACAATTATTCCTAATAAGTTTAGTTAATTCATCTTCCGAAAATAATCCAATAATTTTTTTACTATAAATATTATCAGAAACTTTTTGGCTTATATCATTGAGTTCGTTAGAATAGTAGAACTTGTCGAAAGGTTTTATATAATACCAATTGCTAATATACTTATATTTTTTTTCTGCTACATATTTTTTAGACGGGTAAAGTAGTGAAAACAGAGGATAGATTTGAGGTTCTCCTAGCTCTTCGGTTGAATAAACAATAACATCTGCTTTTTGATAATATTTTTTAACAAAGTCTGAAATTGTGTTTCCCTTAAAGTAAAGGTTCAAAGACAAAGATTGATAAGTAATAAAAAAGAAATAAATGAAGTGGCATATTTGTAAAATGAGAATTGACGTAATGAACAATAAAACATTCCCCTTTTTTAGTAATTGAGTTAATTGAATTCCTCCTAGAATGATAACAATATCACTACCTAGAAAAGTTAAATATCGCTTAGGGTTAACGGCTCCTTCTGTTAGTGCAGAAGGTAAAGGTGAAATAAATATCCATAAAAGTATCAGCAAAATGATAGGTTTTTTGTAATTCTTAAATAGGAAAATCAAACCTAGATAATAAAATGGGATAAGTATAAAATAGACGGGAGGATAAGGACTACGTTGTTGAACTACGTTCGCCTCCTTAAAAATCAGATAGCTTAAATCAAAGTGTTTAACGTAATTTTGCAAAAAAGTATAGATCGAGTAAGTTAATTTATTGTGGAAAAACTTAACTATAATATCGTTATTGGTGTGATGGCGGAATTCGTTTATTTCCAAGATTATTCCACTGCTGAAAGTACTATGTTCAAGCCGAACAGAACTTCCACCACTGAAAAACTGCCAGATGATGGGGATAAGGAAAATAAAAAAAATGAGAATAAAATAAGTGAAGTGTTTTTTACCGCTAATGAATAATACAAATATATATCCGATCGCCATCAAAGGAGCTGCAATCCAGGCAGAAGGATAAGCATATAAAGATAGACTAAGTAATAGAAAAGACAAAACTATAAATACTTTTTTATTATTTTTTAAAAAATACAAAAACATCAATATGGAAGAAAATGTAAGAAAACTTTGAGAGATACTAGCAGATGATATTCTTGAAAAAAATATTCCATAAGGTGAAAATGTCATCAAAAAAGCTCCAAAAAGCGCTAGCAGAGAACTATTAAAAAGAAGTTGTATAAATAAGTACATTGATGGAATATATAATGTTCCAAAAATTATAGCTGGTGCTCTAAGCCAAGTTATGCTAGGCTTAAATAGTTTAAAGAATGTAGAGGAAAAATAAATATCTAAAGGTAATTTATAATCTCCAAATGATCTAAAAAAGAGCGGAAATTTAAATCCCCATTCGTCTTGTCCAGTTGTTGCTATCGAATAGGCATTGTATCCAACACCATATTCATCAACATCAGGTGGAGGAAGACTATTAATTCTATATATCCTTAATAAAAAACCGATTACAGTCAATACAACAAGAATGAATAGATAGATTTTTTTAGAATGAGCTGTCATCTACTAAATTATGGTTGTAGCATTTTAAATAAATAATTTTTTAATAAGTGGAGCTTAGTTCTGATTGGAGCATATTTCAAACCAAATTTAAGTTGATTAATTCTTTGATATTTTTGATGAAGAATTGATCCTGATCCGCCTGTTGACTGAGAATTTTTGTGCCAGATAACTAAAGATGGGTCATAATAAAGTTTTATCCCCGACATTTTTGCTCTAACACAAATGTCTGCATCTTCAAAATAGAGAAAATAACTCTCATTCCAAAGACCTACTTTGTCTGTTACCGTTTTATCAAAAAGCATTAGCGCACCATTTATAAAATCTACTTCTTTAAATTTATTAAATTGACCATTATCAACTTCATCGACTCCAATATGAGGAGTTAAAGCATGAGCCCAATCGATTTTTCCACCTGCAAACCAGATAACTTTACCTAAATCATCTTTTCTATATCTGTTCTTATGATATTCATATCCTGGAGCATAATAGATTTTTCCACCAATTATGGAAGAAGGATGTTTAAGAATGGACTGAAGAACTAAATTGACAAAATTCTCTTTAAAATAAGTATCATTATTTAAAATGCAAAATAACTTAAAATCTTCTTCAATGGCTTTTCTTATACCTAAATTTATTCCATGAGAATAACCTTTGTTATCTGCATATATTAGTATTGAGTCTATTTCTTTAATTGAAATTGTGTTTCGATGTATCGATAAATCGATTATAAATAATTTAAAGTTTTTGTTTGACTGTTGTTCTAAACTCTTTAAGAAATCTTTAAGTACTGTATAATTTTCGTAAACGACCGTAATTATAGCTAGCTTATGAAGCATGCAATCGATTATATCAAAAAAAATAAATTCTTACTTTTTATAATCGTTCCTGCGTTTTTCTTGTTCATGTTAGTGGTTTTTCCAAGCGGATCATTCTATTGTTTTAAAGATGCTTGCGGGATAAATTTTTGGGGGGTGAACGGACATGATGCTATTTGGCATCTGGCTATAGCTAATGTTTCTTTTAATAAATTTCCTTTTGTGGCTCCAACTTTTTCGGGTGAAAATCTTTACGGTTACAATTATTTACTTGATTTTTTTATTTTTCTATTAACAAAGATAGGAATATCATCAATTACTACTTATTTTAAAATCTTTCCTGTTGTTTGGTTTATTATTTTTACATTACTTTTAGTTATCCTGGCAAGAAAAGTAAAAGATGATAAGTTATTTGTCGCCCTCTTTCTTTTTTTTAATTATTTTGCAGGATCTTTTTCATATTTTCTGACTCTCTATCATCATGGAACGATCAATGGTTCTTCAACCCTACTACCTCAACCAATAATGCACATGATGTCTAATCTATCTTATGCATTTTCTCTTCTTTTTTTACTTTGGATATTAATTCTATTAAAAGAAAAAAATACACTAAAAAATATATTTTTTATCGGAATAGCTTTATTTTTTATACTGGGTCTTAAATTTTATGGAATTATAAGTTTATGCACAGTTGGTGTTTACCTCTTGTTCGATTTATTAAAAAAATTTAAAAGAACTTTTATTTATTTTATTATCCTGGGTTTTTTTTCATCTGTAGCTGTAATATTCTTTTACAATCCTTTTCAATCAGTTAAAACAGGAGCAGTATTCGGCTTTGCTCCATTTGCCTTGGTTCATCCAATTACAGAATCTCCCGATCAATTTTATCTACAACATCTTACTGACGCACGATACTTTTTAATACAACATGGCATTGGACCTAGATTAATTGCAATAGAATCACTAAATCTTCTAATATTCTTATTTTTTTATTTAGGAACTAGATTTTTTGGATTAATTTATCTCTTAATCATGTTTGTGAAAGGAAAGTTAGATAGATTTGATATAAGTATTTTTGTAACAATAATTTTTGCCACACTACTTACTCTTCTTTTGGTTCAAAAGGCTCAATGGTGGAATACAATCCAATTTTTTTTATATGTAATTTTTCTATCAACTATATATCTGACAAAGCTGGTTTATGCTTTGCTGAAAAATAAAAAAATTATTTCTTATATTTTAGTGTCTTTTATAATTCTTCTTTCGATTCCAACATCTTATGATTTAATAAGACTTTTTATGGTGACTCCAGGTGCTACTTATGTTTCAAAGGAAGAAATGAAAGCCCTTGATTTTTTAAGTAGGCAACCCGAAGGTGCCGTACTCACCCCTTTATACAATGAAAAGTGGAAGGACTTTACAAAATCAAATGATATCTACACCTATGCTGATACAGCATATGTTTCGGCATTTTTCTGGAAAACCTACTTATTTTTCCGATTTATTACAGTTGACTCTGACAAGTGTTCCTTATGAAGATAGACTAAAAAAAATGCAAGATATGGATTGCTCAATGCTTAAGGAGGTACGATATGTTTATGAAATAAGGGAACTTCCAGATAAAGATAAAATAATGATTAAATGTAAACCTAAAAATGCCCAAAAGATTTACGGTAACGGTAAGATTAGTGTTTATAAGTTAATTTAAGTAATTATTAAGTAAGCCTAGAGAGAATAAAAATAGAACAAGTACAGCCAGAAACAAAAAAATAATAAATCGCAAAAAATTTAGGTTGCTTAGTAATATTTTCTAAATAATTTGCTAACAACAAATTGTAAGGTAAATTACCCCGTAAAGTTATTTGAAATGGGTTATCTTTGTAATTAATAGTAAGCAAGTCTTTTTTTGCATTGCTATTTTTGATTAGTCTTACTTTATTAAAAAAAACATCATCTTTATTAAATTCTTCAGATATATTTAGTGCAAATTCCTCATTATTAATTCCCTTATTTAAAAAAACGGTTATAACTCCTTCAGTAGTGGGAAAAAAATAATCAGAATATTTTTGCTCGTAAATAATTTTATTAGTTTTAAGATCAGTAAATTTAAAAATTATATTATCTAAAACATTATTGTTCTTTCTTAAAACCTTAAACTCTAAAGCGTTTACAGTAATTCTTTCGGGATTATATATATTAATTGAGATAGGATTCTTAGCGGGAGAAATTTTTTCAGAGATTTCCTGATTTTTGTTATTATTAAGGACGATTAAATTTGATTTAATAATAAAATCTAAAGAAAGAAGTACATAATAACTTAAAAAGATAACTATTAAAATTTTTTTGTAGTTTTGTTGTATAAAGTTTAAAAAAGGAGAGTTTATTTGGAAAAAAAAGATCTTTAATTCTCTTAACAATAAGATAAATAAGTAAAAATAAAGGAGAACAACGAATGTATTAAGGAGATAATCCAGGAGTATAGGGTTAATAAAAGTCTTTGATAGTACTTCATATTTTGGCAAATCAGACAGAGAAGAAGAAAAGCTTGATGAAAGAGATCCTGCTAAAAAATCATTATCTATCATGCTTCGTTTAAAAAAACCAATAACAGGAGCTAACATAAAAATTGTATATTCCGGTTTAAGCAAAATTAACAAAGTAAGTAGAGGCATAATCCAAATCGTAAATTGGGGAAAAAATAAATCTGCGCTTTCACTTATATATACAGTTACCAAAATAATGATTGTTAGTAAAAAAAAACTAAAAGGTTTTTGAAAGAACCCTTTTCCCTTAAAAAAAAGAAGAAATAATAAAGAAAAATAAAGAAATAGAAATACAGGAACGCTATTTAATTGAAAATTAAATAAAGCCATAGACTCTTTTGAATTAAGGAAAAATTGTCTCATTAGTAGAGCGTCTGCTGACCAAGGCTGACTCAAAATTAAATAAAATAAGGTAAATGAAGAGGAATAAAGAATAAACGAAACTATTGAGTTTGAAAATAAAATTATTGTAAAAGGCACAATGAGGATTGGGGTTTGTTTAATTACTGCACCTAACGCAAATAAAAACAAAGAAGCTAATTTAAATTTAACATTGTTATTAGAGTCTTTAAGACTTTTAACAGCAAAATATATTCCTCCTGTCATGAAGGCCATCATGGCAAGATCTGATTGGAACATAGCGTAAGCTGGAAATACCATAAATGAATTAATAGCCCAGAAAAAGATGACTAAACTCTTATTTTTTATTTCTAATATTTCTCCTAATTTATACATAAAAAATAAAAGAATAAAATCATAAAAAAATTGAAAAAGTTTAATTAAAATAATCTGATAGAAAAGTGGATTCCATTGAAAAGGATTACTTAAGGAAGATATATTTAAAATTTTTAATTTTTCAAGCAGGATTAACCAAATTGCAGCCAACTGATAATAAATTTTACCATAGAGCTGAATTTCTAAGCCTGCCTTTTTTACCGTATAAAATCCGGCAGAAAGATCTCCAGTATCAACAACAGATTTGACAAGAGCTAAAATA
This sequence comes from Candidatus Roizmanbacteria bacterium, assembly GCA_963845895.1. Classification (GTDB taxonomy): domain Bacteria; phylum Patescibacteriota; class Microgenomatia; order UBA1406; family GWC2-37-13; genus CAWJTN01. The sequence continues at coordinate 311,653 of CAWJTN010000001.1, read as the reverse complement.
TTTCGGAAATCAAACATATGATTAATAAACAGTAAAAAAACTAATCTGTGGAGAATGCCTAATAATAAAAACAATATGCCAATTCGATTTCTTTGAAGAAATTGTTTCATAATTATTATCTATTTTAAAACTTTTAAGGCAATATTTTCTAATTTTAGCTTTATTCTTCTTAATGATTTAGCTAGCTTTTTTTTGACAAGCCAATAATTTATTTCTTTTAAACTCTCTTTAAAATAATTTCTGGAATAGTTCAGCAATTGTTTTTGGTCAACCGAAAAATATTTTTTTCCTTCCCAGTAGTAAAAATAAACTAAGAAATAGTAAAACATCTGCAGTACTGCAAGAGAGAAACCATGCATGCGGTCTTTATATCCTTCGTGAGCAAAAAAACGACTAATAAATTCGGAAGTTGCTTGTTTAATTGCAGAAGCTAACGTATATTCTTCTTTGTTTTGTATTTTTGTCGCAGCTTCTGATTTAGCATATCTAATGGCTTTTTCCAGATATTGATCCAAGTTATCGTAGTTGTAGTGAATGATAGAGTTTTTTTCTTCATCGTTAAAGGTAAAGCCCTTACCTTTTGGTTTTACTATCGGGTGTATTGACTTGGGCCAAACTACAGAATTTTTTCTGAATAATCTTAGTTGGTGATCTGGCCACCAGCGTGAATGCATAATCCACTTTCCAAAAATAATATTTTTTCTAGGGAAATTATAAAAATCATATTTTTCTAGATTTTCAGTTAGAAACGTTTTTATTGCTTCAGGAAATATTTCATCTGGGTCCAAATATAAGATGTAGTTTCCTTTAGTTTCTTTTTTTAGATCCTCCTTAACAAAATCGGCAAAAGGTGTTTGTTTTGCTATATTTACCAACCTTACTTTTTTATTTAAGGTCAAGTTTTTTTTCAAATCTTCTCTAATATCAATATTTCCTATTATTATTTCTTCCACAAGACCGTTAATTGAATTTATAGTTTCAATAAGATGGGGAGGATTGTTTTTTACAACAATAATCGCTGATATCTTATTCATTAAAAAAAATAGATTTAATTTCAAATATTAGATTAATATTAAATACTAGTCTTAAAATAATTAAATAACTTAATCCTCCTATGATTATACCTAAAATAGCTTTAAAGATGAGATTTAGGCTATATCCGAAGGTTAAAGTGAAGAATACCATTATTCCCATAAGAATTGAAGAAATTATTGCTCTATAGATTGGTTTGAAGAAATTAAATGATATTTCTTTCTTAGCTACATAAACCACAGCTATAAAAGTTAGAGAAAGCAGAACTTGTGTAATAGGAAAACCATATAAACCAAATAATTTAGTAAAAGTAGGTGTAAATATCCACGTAATTACAGTCCAAAAAAACATAAAAGATAGAGAGATTCTTACTTTACCTAAAGCATTAAATAAATTCATAAAAGGAGTGGAGTAAGAAGAAAAAAAGGAAGAAAAACAAAATAAATAAAATAAAGGTAATGCCGGCACCCAATAATTATATTTAGGAATTATCAATATTAATATTGGCATTATTAGAGCAATGCCAATGATTGTAGGTGCTAGGAGTAGAGTTTGATAATAGAGTATTTTTTCAACTAGAATTGCAACTCTCTTTTTATCATGTTGCAGCCGCGAAATAACAGGGAAGAGGACTCGGCTTATATTATCCATAATTATACGAATAGGTGCTTCTGCCCATTTCTTAGCCCAACCAATATAAGCTAGATTGCCAAATCCAACTACTTTTGCGAGAAACAGAGTGATTAAATCATCTTTAAATAAAGCAAGGAATGAGCTCATTTGAAAGGGCACTCCAAAAGACAACAACTTTTTAAGACTTTTAAAAGATATACCAATTTGTGGTAGCCAAAAAGAAATTGAATAGATAAGAAAAAGTCCTACAAATGATCTAATTAAAGTAGCAAATGTAAAACTTTTTAAATCGAAATTCAGTAAGGCGAAAATGCTAATTGCTATATAGAAAAGAGTATTTTCGACTACTTGTACAAAAACTATTTTTTGAAACTGAATTTTTCTTTCTAAAAAAACCGATGGAATTGTTTTTAATGAAGAAATAAAAAAAGAAAGAAGAATGGCCCAGTATAGAAAAATACCATCTTGTGGTAAGTTATAAAATTTTTTTATGAAACTTGTTAGATAAAACGCTATACAAACAGTAGTGATAACTAAAATTTGTTGAACAGTAAATGCGGTTTTAACGTCGTCATTTGTTATTTCTTTTCTTTGAATCAAAGAAGCAGCTAATCCAATATCAGAAAAATAATTGAGTATAGAAATAATTGATAAAACAGCTATATAAATTCCGAAATATAGCGTTTTTGAGCAACAAAAAGAATAGTTACTATTAAATTTGCAATCAAACCCAAAAAAGCTGAGTAGCCACTATTAAAGAATAAACTCATCAAACTCCAAACTGTTCGTGACTTAATATTTTTTACTTCCTCACTCATATTTAAAAATATATAATTAGCCTATGAAATCAAGGAAAAATCTTGTTTTAGATTTAATACTTCTTCTTATTATAGCAGCTCCAGCGTTCTTAATACTTTTAAACAATCAATACTTTTCAATGCACGACGATCAACAAATTGCTAGGTTATTTCTTCTTGACTCGGGGCTTAAGCAAGGATATTTATATCCTCGTTGGGTTGATTATTTAGGATTTGGCTTTGGCTATCCACTTTATAACTTCTATCCGCCCCTTGTTTACTATATTGGGGAGATTTTCCATCTTTTGGGATTTTCTTTTATCTGGTCAATTAAATTGACTTTTATCTTAGGTTTTTATCTTTCGGCTCTAGGAACTTTTTTTTTAACAAAAAAATTTATTGGAAGAGCTGCTGGATTTGTTGCAGCAGTTTTAACCACCTATTTTTTTTATCATGCTATTTTAATCTATGTGAGAGGAGCTTTGGCTGAGTTCTTTAGCTTGGCTATCTTGCCATTTTTGTTTTTAGCCCTTGACAATTTAACAGATAAAATTAATTGGAAGAGTAGCGCAATTTTTGGAATATTAATAAGTTTATTGATACTCAATCATCCTCTAATTGCTTTTCCTGCAGTATTTTTTATTGGATTCTTTTTTTTATTTTATTTTATTCGTGCAAAGAAAAAATGGAAACTGGTTAAACATATTGTATTTGGTGGAATAATCGGATTGTCCCTCTCTGCTTTTTTTTGGTTACCGTCTTTAATTGAGAAGAAATATACTCTAGTTGACGCGATACTGACTAAAGAACTAGCCAGTTATAAGCTGCATTTTATCTGTCCTCAACAATTTTTTTACTCACCTTGGGGTTATGGAGGTTCAGCACCTGGATGTATCGACGGATTGACTTTTCAGTTAGGAAAAATTCACATCGCTTTAGTTATTGCTGCCTTTTTACTTTCGTTTGTTTATTTATTTACAAAAAGAAAATTAGATACGACTTTAAAAATTTTTTATTCCTTTATTTTTTTACTTTTGTTCAGTTTATTTATGACTACATCATACTCTTCATTTATTTGGGATAAGATTTCTTATCTTTGGTATCTTCAATTTCCGTGGAGATTTCTTACTTTCGCAGCGTTATTTATTGCAATTACGGGGAGTTATTTTATTTATTTTTTATTCAAATTATTACAACAGCATCTTTCATCTTCTAGGTGCAAAATATTATTAATAGGTTCTAGTTTGGTTTTAATTTTATCAACAGTTATTGTCTATACAAAATATTTCAGGCCGCAAAGATTAATTACCACAAATGACAAAGAGCGGACATCTTTTAAAGAGATAGCTTGGAGAATAAGTAGCACTTCCTTTGAGTTTGTTCCTAAAGGGGTAAAAACAAAAAAATCTAGTTTAGAGACAACAGTTTTGGCCATTAAGGAAAAAGATTTAGCAATAAAACCTTATTCGATTCTGTCGGGAAGAGCAGAAGTTCAGGTAATTAATGACAAATTTGAGGAAAAACAATTTTATGTAAAAGCAGAAACTCCATTAGATTTTAGGTTAAATACATTTAATTTTCCAGGTTGGAAAGCAAGTATCGATGGAAAAAATCTTCCAATTAATGATAACAACGATTTTAAGTTAATTACGGTGCCTGTTTCACAAGGTTGGCATCAACTTAAATTTGTTTTCGAAAATACCCCTATCAGAACATTTTCCAATATAATATCTTTAGTTTCAATTATTCTTATTGTTATTTTGTTAACTCGAAAAGACGAAGGGCGGGCGCGTTCGGGTCAGAAGGTTTAAAGTAGGTTTTAATTAAGCTCAATGGCCAGTTACTCGGAAAATCTTGCCTATGTGCAAAAACCGCTAAGACAACCTTTGAGTCAAGTTCTTTTTGATTTGCGAGAAGATCTTTTTGTTCTAATGGCCAATAACCTTTGATAAAAATTTTGTCATCCTTTTTTAAAAATACATCCATGACGTCGCCTGTCATGCCAAAGTCACCCTCGGCCAAAACCATTACCTGTTTTGTTTTAGCTCTCATTCTGGCGTAATCTACTATATCTTTTATTCCCCATCCAGCTGTAATTCCGTCAATATATTGGCCTCGATCTACTTCAGGAAATGGTATTTTTGTGAAATTAAATAGGATCGTATAGATAAAATATCCATTTATTATTAAAAGTATGATTAAAGATGGAAGAAGAAACTCTCGTTTTTTTAGAGTAGAGAAAAAATAAGATGCAAAAATTACTAATATCGTTCCTAAAAATATTAAATATCTTGGGAATATGATTTTTGACACAAAAGAAATTGCTAGATAGGAGATTGTTAACCATAAGATTAAGTAAATAGTAAGTTTTTTATCTTTTTTAAATAATCTGACTAAACCAAAAACTGAAAAAATAACGATTATCCAGCCTAATTCTGAGAAGACATATCCCGGAATACTTTTAATATTGTTAAAAAAATTAGCAAAAGGATTTTTAAGAAATTCTCCAAAAGTCATTACAAAAGTTTTATTTTTTTCAGCGACAAAGTGAAAAAAAGGGGAGAGGCGTTGAACGTTATAAATGGCAGTAGATAAACCTACAACGATTAAAAATAGAAAATAAAAATTAATATATTTTAAAAAATTTTTTCGCCAATTTTTATCTACAAAAAATATTGGAGCTAAAGCAGAGAGACCCAAGAAAATTCGGACAGACGATTTTGCCAAAAGTGAAAGACCTGCGACCAATCCAAAAATCAAAGCGATATCTAATCTAACGGTCCTGACTAATAATATTGATAGAAACAATATCCAGATAAATCCTGCATTTACACCAGAATCTACCATAGCCATCCGGTCATAAAAAAGGAAATATGGAGTAAAGATATAGAGAAGGCTTCCTATGAAAGCGGTTTTTTTGTCAAATAAGTAGAAGAGTAAAACAAAAATTCCGATTAAGCCAACTAAACCAGTTACTACAGAGAATAATCTTCCAGCTAATAAAGCATTGTCAGGAAAAAGTTTAAGAAATGGAATTGTCCCCCATGTTTGGAGTGGTTGTTTTCCGTCAGTAAGCGATATAAATCTCCAAGAAGCATCATGCCATGCGACCTTGGCCCATCTGATGTAGATTCCTTCATCGTTAAAAATAGGAAATTTATCTAAATTTATCAAACGGGTGACAAAATAAGAGACGATTGATATTAAAGCTAATAAAATGTCTTTTCTGTTGAAGTTTTTTTTTAGCCAAATTATTATCCCAAAAATATCAAACATATTTTATCTTATTATACAAAAAGTCTACTTTCTATATTTTTTTATACAAGTAATAGGAATTGAAACTCTTAATTTCAGGATAATTTGAAAGGTTTAGTATAAACTTTAAATCAGTTTTTTGTAATGTAAAACAATTATTGATAGCCATGTTTGAAATTTTTTTGGTAAATAAATTATTATCATAAATGAAATCTACTTTCTTTCCAAAATAGTAAACGATTGAGGGATGGTCGCCCCATTGTTTTGTCGAGGATATGGTTAACCCAAGCTGTTCCAAAATTGCTTCAGTATTTCTACTATCTTTACCAACTAATACAACTAGTTCATTACAGTAATTTTTTGCATACGTGGCTAAGAAATAATAATCTTCATATGATGAATAATAGGTAGTAAAAAAATTGGTTTTTAAAAAGTTTTGATAGAAAATAATTACCAATACGCATATTCCTAAAATATAAAAAATAATTTTTTGTTTTTTAACTAACACCAAAGGTAGGACCGTTAAAAAAGCAAATTGTGGGATTGAAGGATAGAGATACCAGAAGATTTTGGTTTTAGTTAAATTTAAAAATAAAAACCATGGAATTAAATAAGTACTATATAAAATTAAATTAAAATTTTTTCGCATTACTAGATTTCTAGCTAAGTTTGAAATGACGATTAAAAGTCCTAATAACATTGGCCATTTAAAAACTCCCAGCTGTTCAAAAAGTAAATCAATATAATATGTTCTTTTGCCAAAATGAGATTCTATCGAAGAGGTAATTCTGCGAAAGTGAGTCTCAATTATATGCTGCTCCAAAAAAGCTCCCTTAAAGATAAGTAGCATAATTATGTACCATAATGACAATATTCCGACTTGAATAATGATTTTTGAAAATATTCGTTTAAACTTTTTTAAATTAATTTTTTTTGCTATCAGAAGGTATAAATAATAAAAAAATAAAATTCCGGGAGCATAGAATCCAATCAATGACTTTGTCAAAACGGCAATAATTAAAAAGAATAGACTTAGAATGAAATTGTCAAAAAAGAGTAAGTATCCAACCCAACCTATAATTAAAAACACATCCAGGTTGACCACTTGAGATCGCTGGAAAAAAATTGGTGTAAATGCTGTGGTTATTACTGATAAATTTGCGATTAGTTTATTATTTGTTGCTTTAAAAAAAAGAAAATAAATAAAGATTAAAGCAATAACAGAAAGAATGAGAGCGACTATTCTTAAAGAAATTTCAGGGGTGATAAAAGGCGTTAACTTCATGATCAATCCAAAAAATAAAAAGGGAAGAGGGGGTTTATCAAGCCAAACTTTTCCTTGCCAAAGAGGAACAAAAGATAATTTTTTGATCATTTCTTTCCCAACTTCAACATTTATCGATTCATCCCAATCGTAAAAAGGAGTAAGATGAGACAGTAGTTTAAAAGCAATAATTGTAAAATATATAGTAATAAATATGAGCAGAACAGAATGTTCCCGTAAGATTTTTCTAGTCATACAGATTTAAGTTTATACTCGATTATTCTACCAAAGTAAACTCCAATTGACATATTTAAGGGTACAAAAAGAAGAAGTAGGTAACGGGGGTAAAGAGGAGTAACAAATAAAAACATATTGTATACAACTAAAAAACCAGCAAGAAAAATTATAAGGTTGTTTTGTCTTATATTTTTGTTATTTTTTATCAATTTAAAAATAGAATATAACCCAAAAATGAAAATAATTGGCCAGAGGACTGACCAGTATTGATAGTGAACTACAGGATACCCTTTTGACCAGAATTTATATTGATTAAAAAATATTAAACTAAGATAGCTACCGAGAAGTTTTGAGATGTCTATACTCGATCCTTTATAGAATAGTGCGATCCACTTTTGCACACCCAAAAATTCCCTAAATGTGCCACCTTTTAAGAAAAATTGAAGATAAGTTAATAGATAAATGAGAGAAACTTCAAAGTCCAAGGTCAAAACATCGACGACAAATCGTCTAAGATTATATCTTTTTTGCAGATAAAACGCTACTATTACAACCTCAATAATAGAAAAATAAAGCAAAAAGAATTTAGTTGAGACAAAACCACCTAAAAAAATACCCGCCAAAAAAAGAAAAACCTTATTTTTATTTTTAAGATAATCCAAAAAAAATATAAGGAAAATCAATAAAAAGAATAGCTGAAAAATATCCAGTTGTGGAGAATGAACAAATTGATCAATCAATGAATAATTTATTGAAGTTAAAAACAATGCAATTGAAGAACTTATTAGTGAATTAGTAACAAAATAAACTAAAAAAAACAGGACTAATAATGTTGAGATTGCAGTTAACAATGAAATTACTCTATGGTTATTAAAAATAATAATAGATAATCCTATTAAATATTTTCCTAAAGGCGGGACTTCGGCATTTAAATATATGGGATTAAATCCATGTATATATTGATACCCTTCATAGGTGTAAAGAATCTCATCAGAGATTGGATTTTTTGAATTCGCTATGATCCATTGCGACTGATTATATTTTTTCTCAAATTCTTTTGGATCAAAATGCTCTGTAAAAAGTTTGTGATTTTGAAATATCACAACAGAAAGATATAAGGCTGCCCCCAATATCAGAGATAAAAATAAAATCAGAGAGAGCTTAATTTTTCCCATAGTCTAAGCTTTAAAATTGTAATCAATTTTTCATTCAAATCAAATGCTTGATTAAAAACTTTAGGTTGATAAAAGAAATAAGTTCTGAAGTTATAAATAGATGAAAGTAGAATAATAAATAGAAAGGATGAATAGATTAGAAGGGAGGGAAGTTTAAATATTTGACTTTTTTGAACTAGGAAAACCAGTCCATTGCCGATAAAAAAAATTATTGGGATAATTGCTGTGAAACTTCGTAAGGAGCTGGGATTTTCAATAGGATAAGTAAATAATAAAGGTATAAGACTTAATATAAAATAACAAAGAAAGAAACGGTTATAAAATTTTTTATTGTTTAAAACTGTAAATACAAAACCAAGTATAAAAAAAAGACCTTCGATTGGGTTTAACATAGGTTTGCCTGGATAGTTATGCCTTCCATTCAAATCTCCGTGAAGATTAAACATAAGTATTGTTTTTGTGATATTTTGAATAAAGTAACTCAATTTTTTTGAGGCAGAAATTTTATTATCTATTAAAAAAAGTTGTTCTTCGAATCTGATATCTTTATGTGTCAAAAGATAGGAAGTTAAAGGAAGAGTAACCAAACAGAAAACTGCCAAATAAATGAAAATACTCCGTTTGATATTAGATTTTTTTGATTTTATCAATAGGACAATTAATGGGAGCAGAAAGAAAATTCTCCCGGGGTAGTAAGAAAGAAAAGCTAGGCCGGAAAAAACAGCGGATAGAAGTAAAAAAATAATTGAGAATTTTGAAAAAAAATTAAATAAGAAATAAATTGATATCATTTCTAAGAATAAAAGAAAAGTGGCTTCAAATGAAAACCTTGCAAAACTAAAATACCAACGCATTGTAATTAAAATTAAGGATAAAAAAAAGGGAATAGACGAGCTAGTCTTTCCAAACACTTTTTTTGCTATTAGATAAAAAAGAATAACGTTTAGTATTCCAAATAGGGCAGAGGGAAATCTTAGTGCAAAATTATTAATACCTAGAATTTTAATAGAAAAAAGTAGCACATAAAAGTAAAGTGTGGAATGCCCGGTAGCAAGTGGGCTATAGGGAGTGTAAGCTTTTTTATCTAGCGACAATGCCAGATTAGCAAACTCTGCTTCATCAAAAGAAATTTTCTGGGGAACTTCATTAAATTTATAAAAAATAATAACTGAAGAGATTAAAATAAGTATCAAAAGTTCAACTAAATTCTTTTTCATTAATACTTATGAAGTAGATCTAAATATTTAATCTTAAATATGTCTGTGAGAGTCTCGAGTGAATCTTTTACGAAATTTACATTTTTAGTTTCTACATGTAACCAACTTACCGGAACTTCCTTAATTTTGTATTTTAGTTTAATTGCTATAAACAAGAACTCGAGATCAAACCCAGCTGTAACAGAGGATCCTTCTGCAGTTCTTCGGTCGTGAAAGACTTTAAGTTTATTAACTATTTTCAAAGCAGCGTCTCGCCTAAATATTTTAAATCCACATTGCGTATCTCTTATTCCTTTTAGACCAATAATTAAATCTCTTATAATTATAAAACCAAACGCCATAATTTTACGGACTATGGGCGCCCCTTCTCTTCTATTGTTTCTTGATCCGATAACAATGTCATAGTTTTTTTTTATCTCATTTATCAGTTTTTCAGTTTCTTCTAAAGGTGTAGCTAGATCTATGTCAGAAAAAAAGATATAAGCACTTTTTGCTTCCTTAATTCCTGTTATGATTGCAAAAGCTTTTCCCTGATGTTTATTTTCAATTAATTTAAATTTTGGAAAAGTCTTAAGATATTCCTCATTAATAATATTTTTAGAATTATCATCCGAACCATCGTCCACTATAATTACTTCCTTATATCGAGCATCGTCTTTTGTATAGTTGCCAAATTTATCCAATACTCCCTTCTGAATATTTATCTCTTCGTTATAACAGGGAATGATAAGAGATATTTCAAGCATGGTTATTGTGAGTCAATTTATAAATTTTTACTCCTTCGGTAACCCATATTTTATCAATTTTGCCGTCCTTAAAAGAAGCTATCTGCCATTGAGGATTGCCTAAAACAGAACAGTCCTTTTCAAAGCACAAAACATATAATTGCTTGGGATTTTCCAATGTATTTTCTTCAAGTGGCCTAACTCCTTCGATCTCAAGAAAATAACGAATATGGTCATCTGTCTCAACGTAAGGCAAGGCAATCACTTGGTAGGGTACTTCAGGCTTATCTGCGATTATGCTATCAGCAATTATCTTTGCTTTGCCGATTTGATTTGAAGGTGGGCCAAAGAGAAACAGTGATTTTTTTATATTTTCAAACAGGAAGAATCCTAATATTATCACAATCAAAGATAATTGTATAAATTTAGGCTTTTTGAATAAGTCTAGAAGATACGCCAGAAGAAGAAAAAAACTAAGATAAACAGGTCCGTAATAATGGACAAAGCGTGATGCATTTAAAAGGCTAAAAAAGAAAATATAAAAAAACAAATTAAGAAAATTGATGTTAAGGAATAGATTATTTTTTTTCCATATATATTTGATGTAAACAAAAAATAAAATTAAAAAGAATATGAAAGTAAGATAAATATTTATGTTTATTTGAAATGTATGCAGAAAAAGAGATTGAATTGTTTCTAATAATCTTTGAGAAAAGCTATCGCTGCCTATAAGTCCTTTGTTTGTAAAAAGTTTTAAAAAATTCTTAGTGTTTTGGAAGTTGTGTCTTAGATCAAAGATTATTAAAGGCGAAGAAAAAAAGACAAATGTAACTAAGGAAAGCAAATAATTAATAAACAGGGATGCAGGAGTTTTTCTCTTGAAAACCTTGTTGATCAACAACATTGCGAACATAGGTAAAAATAAAAGAACGGTCAGATAGTGAAGTTGGATAGAGAAGGAAAATAGTGCACCGAAGCTCAAAGGATACCAATAACTTTTTTTTGTCAAAGTTTTATAAAAAAAATAAAGAGTAAAAAAGGAAAAAACAGGAAGTAAATTTGGATTCCAGGAGAAGCGTGAAAGCTCGATATTGGCGAAGGAAAAACTGGAAAAAACCAAGAAAAAAAATGCTGTTAAAAAATTAAACTCTTTGTTTATAAGCCAAAAAGCAATAATTATACCAATGGTTGATATCACAGCCACTCCAAAGGCCAAACCTGCAGGATTAAAGTTAAATAAAAGCAGAAAGGGTGCAACCAAATAATAATAAAAAGGACCTAAAAATATTTGTCCTAAGGAACTTGGAGCTCCAATTGCAGGAAAATGTTCAAAAGTCAAAATCCTTTTAATTATTATTGCGTCTCTACCTTGATCTCCTAGGAAGGTTGCAAATTCTGGTAATCGATAAAATCTTAGAAAAATTGCCGCAAGAATAATCATCAATGCAATCATTTTTTTTGATACAATATTTCCGATGCGAAAGGACATATTTTCATATTTTACCGTAATTGCGATAGTTTTGATAAGTACTCTAATTCTCTGGTTCCCTTTTCTAATTCGAGCAGGTTCTTGGTTTGGTTTGTCTATAGCTAACTCTAACTTTCAATATATCTATAAACAATATGATGGTCCTCTGTATATTATACCTGCAAAAACATTTTACAACCCAATCTTGATTGATAAATTGCATTTGGAAATTAGTCTTCCAGATATATATTTTGCAGCTCATTTACCTCTTTATCCCTTATTTATCGCAATTTTTGCGAACATAATGGGCTTTTTGAAATCGATGATTTTTGTAAATATATTATTTACAATTCTCCTTTCTTTATTATTTTATTTCATAGTCACACACTTAAAATTAAGCAAAAATCCGTTGATTTTGACTTCAATATTCTTATTTTTACCCAGATTTTTAGTTGTAAGATCGGTCGGCGCACCTGAAAGTTTATTCATTTTTTTACTTCTTCTATCGTTGTTTTTCTTTGAGAAAGAAAACTATTTATTAGCTGGAGTTTTAGGAGGATTGGTAACTATGGCCAAAACTCCTGGAATATTGTTATTTATTGCTTATTTATTGGTAATAATTGAAAGATATATAAATAGCAAATCAACCTCTTTAATAAAATATATAGGATTATTTTTGATTCCTTTAGGGTTGTTGGGAGTATTTTGGTTATACGCAATACAATATAAAGATTTTTTTGCCTACTTTCACTCAGGTGACAATATTCATTTGGTTGCTCCTTTTTCAGTTTTTAACTTTCAGAGTAGGTGGGTTGGTACTGCCTGGCTTGATGATGTCATATTTTATTTTTTTCTATACCTTATGACTGTTATAGCATTAATAAATTTTAAATATAGGAGTTTTTTTTATTATAGTTTAATTTTTTTTATTGCGACAATTTTTGTTCAACATCGTGACATTGCTCGTTACAGCCTACCTCTCTGGCCTTTAGCCTGTTTTGCTTTTGAGAAATTTTTTACCTCAAAGAAATTTTTGATTGCGTTTCTCATTTTACTTCCAGGAATTTATCTCTATGCCTGGAATTTTCTTCTCTACAATATCATGCCTATAAGTAACTGGTTTCCATTTCTCTAATATCATTAAAAATATAGAGATGGTGATATTATTAAATTATGGGCGGTATTTTAAATTTTTTTAAAAAAAGATGGTATTTGATAACAATTTTACTATTAGTTGTTTCTTATGTTTTCTACCAACAGATCAAAGGTCAGCAGAAAAAAGAAACGACCTACAAAGTTAAAAGGCAAACATTAACAGATACGTTATCTTTATCTGGATCAATTGATGCTGATGAACACGTTACTTTACGGTTCCAATCCTCTGGAAGATTAAGTTGGATAGGAGTTAAGGAAGGAGATTACGTAAAAAAATTCCAAACTTTAGCTTCTTTAGATCAACGAGAACTTCAAGATAACTTAAAAAAATATTTAAATACATTTGTTCAGGAGCGTAATTCATTTGGAACGACTGTAGAAAATGAAGACATAAAAAATACGGGTGGACTAAGCGAAGACGCCAGAAGACAAGCATTAAGAACGCTTGAAAATGCCCAATATGATCTTAATAATTCGATAATCGATGTTCAGTTGAAGCAACTTGCAATTGAGTACAGCACGCTATTTACTCCAATCGAAGGTATAGTTGTTAGGGTAGGTTCACCTTATGCAGGCGTAAATATCACTCCGACTCAAGCTGAATTTGAAGTCATAAATCCTAAAACCATATTTTTTTCCGCAACTGCAGATCAGACCGACGTTATAAATCTCAAAGAAGGAATACAAGGAGAAATCGTTTTAGATTCTTATCCAGATATTAATATAAAAGGGAAAATTTCTCTAATTTCTTTTGTTCCTAAAGAGGGTGAAACAGGGGCGGTTTATGAAGTTAAAATTCCTGTGACAGTTTCAAACAATAACTATAAATATAGATTTGGAATGACCGGAGATGTTAATTTCGTTACGAAAGAGAGAAAAAATATCATTGCCATTCCGACAAGTTTTATAAAATCAGAAAAAGGCAAAAAATACGTTTTAAGATTAATTGATGGAAAAAAAACAAAGGTTTACATTAAGTTGGGAGATGAGATTGACAATTCTACAGAAATAACTTCAGGGTTAAATGAAGGTGATGTCATCTATGATCAAACTTGAACACGTTTGGAAAGAATATCAACTCGACGGAGAGATTATCTTCAGAGCGCTTCAAGACATAAGTCTTACCATTAAAGACGGTGAGTTAACATCGATCGTTGGACCGTCAGGCAGTGGCAAGTCAACCTTGATGCATGTAATTGGGCTTCTGGACAAGCCGACACGTGGATCAATTTATATTGAACAAAAAGATATTTCAAAGATGAATGATGATCAGATATCTACATTACGAAACGAATTTGTTGGCTTTGTTTTTCAACAATTTAACTTAATTCCTAAGTTGACAGTGCTTGAAAATATTGTTTTACCCACTATGTATGTCAGAAAAAAATTGGACTATGATTACGAAGAACATGCAATATATCTTATGAAAAGATTTGGAATTCTTGATAAAAAGAATTCTTTCCCAAATAAATTATCAGGTGGTCAGCAGCAAAAGGTTGCAATAGCTCGGGCATTAATAATGAAACCCAAGCTTATATTAGCTGATGAGCCAACAGGAAATCTAGATAGTAAATCTGGTCATGAAATTTTGTCTTTACTTTTGGAGTTAAATAAAGAAAAGATTACGGTAGTAATTGTAAGTCATGATATGGCAATAGCCTCAAAAGCCAAAAAGATGATTAAAATTACTGATGGAAAACTCGTATGAGTAATTATTTTATTTTTATATTAAAAGCAGCAATTGATGACTTTTTTCACAATAAGGGACGAACCCTTCTTACTTCGTTAGGAATATTGATAGGGGTTATGGCAGTGATTCTACTTTTAGCTTTTGGTTTGGGATTAAAAAAATACATAGACAATCAGTTTGAAAGTTTAGGAGCCAATCTCATTATGGTTGTTCCAGGAGGAAAAAATACTTTTCTCCAAGGTGGATTTGTCGGTGGAATTAAATTTGATGAAAGAGATGTAAGTAAACTTAAAAGAATTAAGACAATAAGTTATATTACAGGAGCATATGCAAAGCCAGGTAGCAAGATTCAAGTTGGTGGAAAAACAGAAATTACAGAAGTAATCGCATCTAATGAAGAAATCGTGCAGGTGATGAATCTTCAGGTTGAACAGGGAAGACTTTTTGAAAAAAAAGATATTCAAAAAGGGAACAAGATTATCATGATTTATTCTCCACTTGCTGAAAAGCTATTCGGTTCTACAGATAATGTAGTTGGTCAAAATGTAGATGTTGAAAAACAAACATATAAAATAATAGGAATTTTGAAGTCTAAAGGAGGCGGAGGACTGGGCGGAGCCAATATCGATCATCAGTCTTTTATACCATTCAAGGCATCTTTTAGCTTTAATCCTGACAAAAAATATTTCGGTATCTATTTGAAAGCAATAAATAAAGAGGCAGTTGCTGAAACGAAAACTGAAATTGAAAATATTTTAAGGAAAAGATATGACAAAGACGACTTTTCGGTCCTAGAAGAAAAAGAAATTATGGAGACAATTTCTTCTATCTTCAATATAATCAATACAGTTTTGGTTGCGATTGCCGCTATATCACTGATTGTCGGAGGCATAGGAATTATGAATATTATGTATGTAACTGTTACAGAAAGAATAAGAGAGATCGGGATAAGAAGAGCTTTGGGAGCAAGAAGAAATGATATTCTTTTTCATTTTTTAATCGAGTCGGTGATCTTGTCGCTCTTGGGAGGATTACTGGGACTTATGATATCTTTTATTATTGTTCTTTTGATTCAAAAATTATTTCCTGCTTATATAGATTTAGGTTCTGTGCTTTTAGCTCTTGGAGTTTCTTCAGCGATTGGAGTAATTTTTGGAGTTTTTCCAGCAAAAAAAGCAGCTGATTTATCACCAATTGATGCAATACGTTATGAATAAAAATTATGTAGTATAATAAAAAAATATGCCAACTACTAAAAAAACTCCAGACATTACTCATCATCTATTTCGATCGGAAAAAAATAAAGTTATAGCCGGAGTTGCAGGCGGGTTGGGAGAATATTTTAATATAGATCCTGTAATCGTTCGTGTGGTTTTTGTTCTTTTAACTTTTTTTGGAGGAGCAGGAATCCCACTTTATTTAATTCTTTGGTTAGTCATTCCTAAAGAGTCAGATTTGGGAGAAAATCATAAAGAAGTCATAAGAGAAAATGCGGATGAAATTAAAACTAAAGCAAAAGAGTTTACGGCAGATTTAAAAACAGAACAAGGAAGAAATAATTCAAAAGAAATTATAGGATTTATTCTGGTTATTTTGGGTTTAGCTTTTCTTTTAGATAACTTCGGTTTTTATGTTTCAAGCTTTGTCTGGAAACTCTGGCCGGTACTGCTTATTATTTTCGGTTACATGATTCTAACTAAAAATGAAAGACGATGAAGATATTTTTACAAGACATAAACATCATCGAGGATTTTCCGGCGGATTTATTTTGATGGCTTTAGGATTTATTTTACTTCTCAATAATTTTAATATCTTACCCTGGGATGTTTGGTCGTTGCTTTGGAAACTCTGGCCGGTTTTTCTAATCCTTTGGGGATTAGAAATTTTATTCGGAGAAAATTTGTTTGGAGAGATTATTTTATCTCTAGTTACTTTTCTTATTGTTATATTTGTCATTATTCAACTAATCGCAGGCTATAACTCTTCTTTTAAAAGCTGGATGCAAAAGAGGATGCCTTGGATGCTGATGTATCAACAGATGTTTAACATGCAGCCTGGAAATGATTTAAGAAACTTCTTTAACAACTCACAAAACAATTATTATTGAGTCATTTTTGGCATTTGGGACAGAAGTAGGTGCCGCGACCGCCGACTCTAATTTTTTTGATAATCCCTCCACAGTTATAACACTTTTCTCCATCCCGACCATAAGCTAGGAAGTGATTTTGGTAGCCGCCTGGTTGACCTTCGGCATTTACGAAGTTTAACTCCGTTGCACCTTTGTATTTCAATCCATTTTTTAAAACTTCAAAAATAGCATTATAAATTTTTTTCGTTTCTACACCTTTTAAACTTGACGCTTTTCTTCGAGGATCTATTTTTGCTAAGTTCAGCGAATCATTAGCGTAAATATTTCCCACACCGCCGATTTTTTTTTGATCCATGAGTAAAGATTTAACGGCAGTTCCCGAAGATTTTAGAGCTTTTTCAAAATATTCAAACGTCAAATCTTTAAAAGGTTCCGGACCTAACTCTTTAAAAAAAGGAAGTTGTCTAAGATCTTCTGTTTTTACTACTTTAACCCAACCAAAGCGCCTAACATCATTAAAATAAAGATATGCGTTTTTATCTAGGTTAAAAATTATTCTAGTAAATTTATTGGGAAGTCCGTCAACAAATTTACCCGAAGGAATTATATTTTTAGTTTCAGTTCCTCTATAGACAAACTGTCCGGTTAACTTAATGTGTGCTGCAATGGAGTATCCGTTATTTAAATCAATTACCAAACCCTTGCCAAATCTCCTGACTGATTTAACTTTTGCTCCTTTCAAATTTGAAACATTTATTTCCTTCAGTTTTTTATCATTAATCACAACATCTTCAATTTTGTGACCAACGATATATTTTTCAAGACCTAACCTAATTGTTTCAACCTCTGGAAGTTCGGGCATTTATTTTTGAATTGACAAATTCTAATATCTTTTTTTTAAAATTTTCTAATGAATATTTTTCAGATTCACTTCTAGCATTCTTTCTCATTTCAAGATATTTTTCTTTAGGTAAAGATTCCAACTGTTTTATTTTTTTTATTAATGATTCTGGCTTTAGCTCATCAAATAAATATCCGTTTATTCCGTCTTTTACTGTCTCCGGAACTCCACCACTTCTGAAAGCTATCACCGGTAATCCGTAACCCATTGCTTCAACCGGGGCGATGCCAAATTCTTCATCAACTGATGAAAAAAGAAAGGCCTTGGCTTCGTTATATATATTGGGAACATCTTTATCTGCTACATTGCCTAAAAGTTCTACTGTTGGACCAGCAAATGATTTTAGATAATTCATATCCCTTCCTGTTCCAATTATTTTTAATTTAAATTTCATTTTGTTTGCAGCATGAATTATGACTTCTATATGTTTTGAACGAGCTAGACGAGAAATAGTTAAATAGTAGTTAGTAGCTAGGGGATAGGATATAGGTGTTAGCTTTGTTGGAATGTTGACTGGAGGATAAATAACAAAAGCGTCGCGGCGGTAAAATTTTTGAATTCTTCTTTTTGTTTCTTCAGAATTGGCTATAAAATAATCAACTCTTTGTGATCCCTTGTAATCCCAAAGTCTAAGACTGTGATTTATTAAGTTTCCGTAGATTTTTACCAAAAGATATTTCTGCCATTCGATTGCCGTTTCGTAATTATAAAGATAGCGGGGTGGATGATGAAGATAACAGATATTAATTGTCGGTTTTTTTGTTATAACTCCTTTGCACATATAAGACCCTGAAGAAGTTATAACTAAATCATAAGAAGATAAATCAAAACTTTCCCAAATTTTTGGAGTAATAAATCGAAGTGGAGAATATAATTTTTTTAAAAAAGGTATTTTATCTGCCCAGGAAGTAATTATTTTCCAATCTTTGAATTTTTCAGCGTGGTTTCCCAATGTTTGCGGATTGTAAAAAGAAGTGAAGACGACAGCTTCGGGAAAAATTTTTTTCAAAGCCACTAATACTCTTTCGGCTCCTCCAAATTCTTGTAGTTGATCATGAACAATTGCTATCTTCATTTTTATTATTATACAATTAACAGGATGAATATTATTCAAGCAGCGATTTTGGGAGTGGTGGAGGGGATTACGGAATTTTTGCCAATATCTTCAACCTTTCATTTAATTTTTGCTTCAAAATTTTTAGGAATTGCCCAGACTGATTTTTCAAAACTTTTTGAGGTCTTCATACAGGCAGGAGCAATTTTATCGGTCGCCCTACTCTACTTCACTGACGTCGTTAAATATAAGGAACTGGATAAAAAAGTATTAGCTTCCTTTTTCCCAACGGCAGTTGTTGGTTTACTTCTTTATAAAATCATAAAAAATGTTTTTTTTGAATCGCAAATTTTGATGCTTGGAGTTTTCGTTATCGTGGGAATTATCTTTATAGTTCTTGAGAAATATGTTAAAAAGGGAAAAATAAAACTGGAAAAAGACGTTAAAGATATTTCTTACAAGGAGGCGGTGATTATTGGTTTATGTCAATCATTTGCAGTGATTCCTGGCGTTTCAAGGGCTGGGGCGGTTATGGTAACAATGATGTTTCTGAAGTATAGACGAGATAAGTCCGCTTACTATTCATTTCTTTTAGCTGTTCCAACTATTTTAGCTGCTTCTTTTTTTGATCTTTTTGAGATGAGAAAAGTTGTTCTACGTAATTTAAATAATGGATTACTATTGATTGTAGGTTTTATTTTTGCTTTCGCTTCTTCTTATTTTATTGTTAAATGGTTTATTAATTTCTTAAAAAAGAATTCTTTAGCAATCTTCGGAATTTACCGCATCCTTCTTGCTATAATATTGGCATTGACGCTATTGCATTAGAGTCTCCGTAGTTTAATGGACAGAATAAGGGCTTCCGGAGCCTTTGATGGCAGTTCGATTCTGCCCGGGGACACAAAAGTCCACATAATCTCATCTCAATACTGAAATCTTCGCTATTCGCTCGACGTATTGAGGAGCGATTTTGGTGGACATAAGAAATTGTAATTTCTCGTTTCTCGAAAACAATTTCTAATGGGCCTATGGTTCAACGGCAGAACATGGCATTCGCATTGCCAAGATCCGAGTTCAATTCTCGGTAGGTCCACCCGCTATGAAAAAAATAAAAGGCGATTTGTTGCAGGTGGCACTATTGGGACATCCAGTATTGAGAAAAAAAGCGAAGGAAGTTAAGAATGTAAAAGATCCGTTGGTGCAAAAATTAATTGATGATTTAACTGTTACGGTTATGGACGTTGATGGAGTTGGAATTGCTGCCCCACAGGTTTATAAGTCTTTAAGAGTTTTTATATTGTCTTCACACCCAAATCCCAGATATCCGAAAGCTCCTAAAATGAAGCCAACGGCAATTATAAATCCAAAAATAACTTTTTTCTCAAAAGAAAAGAAAAAAGATTGGGAAGGTTGTCTAAGTGTTCCCGGTATACGGGGATTTATTCCCAGAAGTTTAGAAGTGAATGTTGAATATTTGACACGTGAGGGAGAAAAAGTTAATAAAATTTTTAAAGATTTTATTGCAAGAATTTTTCAGCATGAAAGCGATCATTTAGATGGGATTCTCTTTACAGATCGTTTAGATTCCAGTAAAGATTTAATTAGTGAGAAAGAATACCAGAAATTGATGAAGAAAAAGGTCAAGAAAATTTGATATACTTTGATGCGAGCGTCCGTAGCTCAGTGGATAGAGCGCATGTCTTATAAACATGAGGTCCTTGGTTCGATCCCAAGCGGACGCACAGCTGCCGAGGTAGCCAAGGTGGTCACGGCGGTGGTCTGAAAAACCTCAGATGTCAGTTCGACTCTGACCCTCGGCACAGTGAGTAAATTAAAAAATAAAAAAGCGATAGCAAGATATATCTTACTCATTTTTATTCTTTTTCTCGGTTTACTGCTAAGAAGTAAAGATTATTTAAGAGGTGACTTTAATTACTCTCTTGATCAGTCGAGGGATCTACTTTTAGTAAAACAAATTGTTGAAAGCAAACATATAACGTTGATCGGAGCCCGCGCTGGTCTTCAGGGAATTTTTCATGGACCATTATGGCTCTATATCCTTGTTCCTACATATGTTATCTCCAAAGGTGACCCATTCTGGACACTGATTCCAATATTTACACTATTTAATATCCTTTTAATTTTAGGATCTTTCTGGGTAGGGAAGAAATTATATGGAAATATTGTGGCATTATTTTTTGCTTTTTTTGTTGCCGTATCTAAACCCATCATCCAAGCTTCTTTTACAATAACGAACGCCCATATGATAATGATTTTATTTTTAATTTATCTTTATTATGCAATAAGGTATATGAGAGGTTATCAATCATCAGCTATGGCCCTACTTTTTTTGACCGGATTAGCTTTTCAGTTCGAATCGGCATTCGCAGTCTTCTTAATCTTATTAACTGTCCTAATTTTTATCTTAACTAAAAAATTTCTACAAATTAGATATTTTTTAATTGGACTAGGTCTGTTTACGATTAGTGTTTTCAATTTTTTCTTATTTGAAATCCGTCATCAATTTTTAATGACACATTCAGCTTTACAACTGATATCAGGAAAAATAGGAGTGATGCATGGTTATGAACAGTATTCAAATATACTTTTTAGGTTAAGTGATAGACTAAATCATTTCATAAACTTTTTTTTCGTACCTCTTTATAATTTGAATTTAATTTTTAAAATACTTACTGTTGTAATTTTCATTTTATTCTTACTTCACATAAATAATAAGAAGTTAAAACAAACCGACAGAAAAGAGTTAATTTTTTTGTTTTCCATACCTCTTATTTATTTCATTATTTTTATTTTATATCCCTATCCGCTTTGGGAACAGTACTTGTTTGGCATGTTTGTTTTATCATGTCTTATTTTTGCAATAGTTATGAACGAGGTTATTGGCAGCAAAATCGGCAAGGCTTATCTTATTTTGACTTTGATATTTCCTTTGTTTTTTTTAGTAAATTATTATTTTCATTTCCAAAATAATCATTTAGGATCATATCTTAGTCAAAAACAAGTTGCGGATTGGGTTGTAAATGACAGCAATAATTATAAAATAGGATATTTTGTATATGATTCGGGTTTACTCACATATAATATGGATTACCTGATGTTTTACACAGCAAAAAACAAAAATAAATCAGCTGTCAATGAAAAATTGTCGATTACTTATCTGATAATGTATGCTGCTCCTTCCTGGAATAAAGGTGCACACGAATATTGGAAAGAAAATGTAGTTAAAACTAAAGATAAAGTAATTGAAACTAAAAAGTTTCCCGATACTGATTTGATAGTTGAGAAGATAAAAACAGGTAAGAATGAACAACCTCCGGACCCAAATTACTTTCAGAACTTAATTTTTAGATGAATTTAGAATTTTAGCAAATAAGACGCTCTTCGTTCAAATCAAACCTCGACGCTATTTTTTGTTATAATATTTTACCTGCGGTGGTAGTTCAGTGGTAGAATGCTTCCTTGCCAAGGAAGAGGTCGAGGGTTCAAATCCCTTCCACCGCTCTGATTAATTTAAGAGCTTTTTCGAAAGCCTGAAGATCCGATTTAAATGTTAGCGTCTTTTTAACTTCTTCCACATTTACGAATTTTGCATCTGACACTTCCCAATCATGATCTTTTGGATCTCCGGATACATACTCCATCAAAAAATAATAAACAGTTTTATCAACTAAAGTTTCTCCGAAGCGATATTTATATTTGACTGTAATCGGTTTACTGCCGATAATCTTGGTTTTTACTCCGCCTTCTTCTTCAACCTCTCTTAAAGCAGCCTGTTCCATTCCTTCGCCTTTTTTAGTATCCCCTATCAATCCTTTAGGGAAACTCCAGCCTTTATGTTTGGAATGCTGAGTTATTAGCCAAAGAATGTTGTTCCCATCTTTTTTGAAAACAATTCCACCTGCAGAGACTTCTGTTTTGAATTTCATGGCGGAGGGTACCGTAACAAAAGTGGCACCTAAATGTATCACTTTAACTTGTTTTAGTATACCAAAATATGATTAGATGGGGTATATGAAAAAAAATACAAATGTCCCCACTGTTTCTCAACCTCTCAGGTAATCAGAAAAACAAAGAGAGGATCTTCAATCCGCTATCTTTGTAAAGCGTGTAAGAAATATTTCTCCATACCTACTTATTGGATTGATGCAAAATCTATCCTTTACGATCATTTGGAAGGATTATCGTTTCGCAGCTTAGGAGTAAAGTATGGAATCTCTCATATGAAAGCTTGGAGAATCTGTTATGAGGAGTTAAAAAAACTTCCCAACAACAACCAGTTTACCTTCAACTACTGTAATCGATACTCTCAGGTATTTCTCTTTGATGGAAAATACTTTAACGTTGCAGAAGATAAATACGATTGGGTCTTACTGTGGGGAATAGATTACTTTAGGCATGATATACCGGTATTTACCATTGCTCCCTCTGAAAACTATCAGAACTGGAGGAAGTTTTTCTCCTACTTTCGTATCCTTACAGTATATCCTCAACTTCTTGTATGTGATGACAACGTGAATTTGAAAATGGCTGCAAGATCAGCATTTCCTGCGGTTAAGATTCAAACTTGCTATAACCACTTCAAAGAAAACATCAGGCGTGATTTACACGTGAGATCTGATCAAGGTAAACAGTACAAGAGCTTCATGAGGCGTATTGAATCAATTATCTCCTCAAAACAGAAACTGGCAGATGAGACATTCAATCACTGGTTATGGACGCTGTACCGAGATTATCGAAAGGATCCTCTTTGTTTGTCCATTCTCACCAGGATAGAAAAATACAAACATGAGCTGTTGGCCTATCGAAATATTCCGTATGCACCTGTCACTACCAATTTAATTGAAGGAATGAATGGACATTTAGAAGCACGGTTACAAAAACTGAGATCTTTTCAAACAGTAGAATATGCTCGTTTGTGGTTTAATGGCTATGTGTTAAAAAGAAGATTCACTAAATTTACTGATTGTCGCGGTAAATTCAGACGTCTTAAGGGCACAACAGGAGTCGAACAAACAAAAAAAGAGCGGATTACTCTACCGCTCTATTTTTAACAGCTAGGTGCCGTTTTTGTTACGCTTCTATGGCGGAGGTGGAGGGATTCGAACCCCCGATGACCTTGCGGCCATGCTGGTTTTCAAGACCAGTCCGATAAACCACTCTGGCACACCTCCATTAGAATTTCTTTCCGAACGTCGTGAGGATTAGAAATTCTTATGTCCTTCAATAAACGCTCTTCAAGACGTCGAGCGAATAGCGGAGATTTAAGTCTTGAAGTAAGTTTTGGAGGACAAATTGTCAACTGTCCGCCATATCTTCCCACTCGCCTTAGTAGATTTCTACTGCGGCTCGTGGAGCGATATTTGGCGGACACAAGAATTCGTAGTTCCTCATTCTTCGGAAACGAATTCTAGTGAGGCGCGTGCCGGAATCGAACCGGCGCAATAGGTGTTTTGCAGACACCCGCGTTTCCTCTTCGCCAACGCGCCAATATATGATATTTTACCTTAAAATTAGTAGAAAAATGAAGTTATTTTAAAATCTTTTTTATCTTATCAACAATATCCGATTTAAGATGAAGTTCGATTTTGGCTACCAAATCATCGGCTACATTGCTTGACTTAATAATATAATCAGTTGCGCCGAGCGATTGTGCAGTCTTTTGTTCATTATTTAAATCTGTCAACATAATGATTGGAATATCTTTTAAGCTCATATCCCTTCTCATCTGTTCCAAAACATCAAATCCGTTTAATCCCCCAGGAAGCATGATGTCCAAAATTATAAGGTCAGGTTTGTAGGAATGGGCCATAGTTAAACCCTGTTGACCGGTAAAAGCTTGAAGAACATAGTAGCCTTCCTTCATCAACCTGTCAAAATAAACCTGTTGAAGAAATTTGCTATCATCAACGATAAGAATTTTTTTCCCAGCTGTCATAAATAAATGATAACAAAATTATTTATATTTTAAAGAAGATAGCAAGAATTAGTTTTATATGGTAAAATTTGCTTTTATGTTCTACCAGAGTCCGACTTATGGGAAAGTTGACCTCTTGAAGCTAAAGGAGATAGTTACTTCTTTTATGGCTAAAGATAAAAAAGCTAGATATGAAATTATTGTTGGCACAGACTCGCAAAAGGTTAAAAAAGATGTCTACGATTTCGTTTCTGCACTTATTGTTCACAGGGTGGGATTCGGAGGAATATATTTTTGGAAAAGAGAAATAAAAGAAAAAAAAATAAGTCTAAAAGAAAGAATTTATCAAGAAGCCACATTGTCTTTAATTACTTCAGAAAATTTTGTTAATTTTTTCAAGACTAATGGTATTTCTAAATACAATATTCAAATTCACGTAGATATTGGACACAACGGAGAAACACGAGATCTAATAACAGAAGTTGTAGGAATGATTAGGGGCAGCGGCTATGATGTAAAAATTAAGCCAGATTCTTACGGAGCATCCAAAGTAGCAGACCGCTATACTTAGGAAAGAAATTCCTTTAAATTTCCTTCATTTATCACGAAATTATTTCCTTGGCCACCCACTATTTTATAAGCGACCTTTCTAACCATTCCTTCAATAGTTCTCTCAAGTGAACGCATACCTGCATCAAAACCAAGCGGTCTAATAATTAAATGCCATACAGGATCTTCTATCTTTAAATTCTCAACTGTTAAACCTGATTCCTTAAGATAACGGGGTAAAATATAATTTTTCCCAATCACCGTTTTTTCTTCATCGGTGTATGAGGGCATCTGGATTACTTCCAATCGATCCATTACAGCTGTTGAAATATTGTTTGTGTTATTGGCGGTTGCCACAAACAAAACTTGCGACAAATCAAAAGGATAATCAATAAAATAATCGCTAAAGTGAGCATTTTGTTCAGGGTCAAGAAGTTCTACCAAAACACCCATAATTGAGGCTCTTGATTCCGGAGTTATTCTATCCAACTCATCAAGGAGAATTATCGGATTTTTTGTCCCCGCTTTTCTTAAACTTTTTATTACCATTCCTGGTTCAGATTCCATTGAGGTTTTAGACTGACCTCTTAAATCAAGTGCAGAAGACAGTCCGCCAAAAGGGATTCTGACAAAAACTCTTCCCATGGCTTGAGCAATAGATTGGGCTAGAGTTGTTTTACCAGTTCCAACCAAACCGACAAAGAAAAGTAATGGGGCATGAGAGGGGGTAGACGGCATCTCCTTTTTTTGGATAATCAGAACAGATAAATACTCCAAAATTCTTTGTTTAATTTTATCCAATCCGTAATGGTTTGAGTCTAAGATTTCTTTAGCTTTTTTAAGATCTAAAATATCCTCGGTTTTTTTATTCCATGGAAGAGCGGTTATCCAGTCAATATATTTTGCCGTGATATCTATTTGGGAAAGATTTCCTCCGTATTTTAAGGTTAAATTTATTCTATCTATCTGATTTATCGCCTTCTCTCTTAAATTAGCAGGCAGTTCGGCTGTCTGCAACTGTGATCTTAATTTTTCTATTTCTGATGAGCCATTCGAAGTGTCCATTTTGTTAGCAGACAAATTATCCACTTGACAAATTGACAAGTTTTGTTTATTATATTTTCACTTTTAATGGAAATTTGTCTATTTTCAGTTTATAAGTTTTTGCAATAAAAATCTATGGCAAAAAAAACTAGCATTCAACCTCTTTTCGATTATGTATTGATTAAACCTCTTCAATCAGAGCAGACAACTCCATCAGGTATTGTCTTACCAGATACAGCCAAAGAAAAACCTCAAGTAGGTGAAGTTATGGCTGTTGGACCTGGCGCTATGAATGATGATGGGAAAGTATTACCAATGAAAATTAGAAAAGGATTAAAAGTACTATATAAGAAATGGGGAGGAAACGAAGTAAAGGTCGGTAGCGAAGAATGGCTTCTTATCGAACAGAAAGACGTTATGGCGATTGTAGAGTAAATAATAATTTCAAATTACAAATTTCAAATTTTAAAATAATATGGCAAAACAACTAAAATTTTCAGAGGACGCAAGGCAGAAACTTGCTCATGGAGTTAATATTTTAGCTAAAGCAGTTGTTACAACATTAGGCCCACGTGGCAGAAATGTGGCATTAGATAGAAAATGGGGCGCACCAAACGTTGTGCACGACGGAGTAAGCGTAGCAAAGGAGATCGAACTAGAAGATCCGTTTGAGAACATGGGTGCACAGTTAGTTAAAGAAGCAGCATCCAAGACAAATGATGTTGCAGGAGATGGAACCACAACTTCAACACTTCTTACCGAAATGATTGTAAATTATGGATTAAAAAACATAACCGCAGGAGCAAATCCAATGATTCTAAAAAAAGGTATTGAGGTCGCGGTTTCCGAAGTGATCACGCAGGTCAAAAAGATGGCTAAGAAGGTTTCGATTAATAATGAAGACGAGATTATACAGATAGCAACGATTTCCGCAGCAGATAATCAAATAGGAAAATTTATAGCGGACGCTATAAGAAAAGTCGGCAAAGACGGAGTCGTTACTGTTGAGGAAGGAAAGGGACTCCAAATGGAGATTCAATATAAGGAAGGCATGGAGTTTGACCGAGGTTTTGCCTCTCCCTACTTTTCTACAGATCCTGACAAAATGGTTGCAGAGGTTGAAGATGCATATATCCTAATCACTGATAAAAAAATCTCGGCTGTCTCTGATCTTCTTCCTTTTTTGGAAAAATTTGTCAAGGTTTCCAAAAATTTAGTCATTATAGCCGATGAGGTTGAAGGCGAAGCATTGGCGACACTGGTTGTCAATAAGCTGCGTGGCACATTCAATGCACTCGTTGTCAAAGCGCCTGGATTTGGCGACAGACGAAAAGAGATGCTTGAAGATGTCGCTATTTTGACAGGCGGGACGGTTATCTCTGAAGATTTGGGAAAAAAACTTGAAAATATTGAAGTAGACGACTGTGGAAAAGCTGATAAAGTGTGGGCTGATAAGGAAAATTGTCGAATCATTGGCGGAAAAGGAGAGGTATCAAAGATCAAGGCCAGAGTTGCTCAAATCAGAAGAGAAATCCTTGAGAACACCTCTGATTTTGACAAGGAAAAACTCCAAGAAAGATTGGCAAAACTATCAGGCGGGGTTGCCGTAATTAATGTTGGAGCAGCCACCGAAATTGAGATGAAAGAAAAGAAAGAACGGGTCAACGATGCCGTTGCTGCAACAAAAGCCGCTCTTGAGGAAGGGATAGTTGCCGGAGGCGGAGTAGCTTTACTCCAAGCCAGAAAATCACTCGAGAGTATCAAAAAAAGCCTTGAGTTTGATGAGGAAAAGACAGGAGTGGATATCGTTTATAAGGCATTGGCAGAACCTTTAAAGATGATAGCCGCTAATTCGGGAGCTGATGCTGGATGGGTGTTGCGGAAAGTTGAAGAGGCAAAAGACAAAGATTATGGCTTTGATGCATTAACTTTGGAGTTTGGCTCAATGTTTAAAAAAGGAATCATCGACCCGGCAAAAGTTGTAAGGTCAGCTCTTGAAAACGCTTCATCTGTAGCGACAATGATTCTTACGACCGAAGCGTTGATTACAGACATTCCAGAAAAAGAAAAAGCTCCAGCGGCCCCAGCAATGCCGGAGTATTAAATAAAGTAATTAAACTTTAAGAAGTTAATAAATTTTGTATTTCAGCAATAACTTTTTTTGTATGTTCAGTGTAGATAGATCTTCTTATATGTTTAGCGTAAAATTTTATTAGCGGATTTGTAATTGGAGGTTCGATTATATTTCCAAAACTAATTCTATATACCTTTAATATGGCTTTATTTTCTGTGTCAAAATTATGGAATCGATAGGCAACAGGAATAATTGGTGCACCTGTTTGAATTGAAAACCGTCCTGGTCCAGCTCTTGCAAATTCAGGGTTAAGATCATCAGGAAATAATTTTCCAGTTGCTGTTAACCACAGCAAAGAACCTTCTTTTTCCATAAATCTAAGAATATATTTACCTGTATCAGTATCAAGCTCGTGATCTTCTGAGTCCTCCCCCTTCTTTTTAGCCGGAATCATAAATTGAGGTACTCCTAATATTTTCATAAGCGGTGAAGCCTTTTTAATAGCTTCTTCACGAGCAATTCCTTTCACTTTTTTAGCTCCATTTGGTGTTGCACAAAGGATCTTGACCCCAGCTTTAATTGATTCATAGACTCCCGGGTAATTACTGACTAAAATTGCTTTACCACCGAATCGAAGAAGATCGGGAATTGGGTCAATCTTGATATCACGTAAATAAATTTCAGACACTAATAGTTGAAAGATACGATAATTAATTAAACCATGTGAGAATGGTATTAAGTCTTTTATATTAGGAGAAGATAAATATTGCCTTATTTCTTTCATCGAGAGTATATTTTAAGTTAAAGATCTTTATTTGTCGAGTGAGATTAAAACAATAAGTGAAGTTAGATAAAATGTAACTTTCCTTTCCCCATAAATTTAGCTTCTTTTGTTTTTAAATCAATTGCCACGGCTGTCTGTTCATCAATTCCCCAAATCTCTTCATTATCCGGCAATAATTTTTTTTATCGAGATTTATCTCTTTCCTTTAATAAGGCTTTAACTTTTTTATCCATAAGAATTTTATTTTATCATGTAGAATAGATTAGAAGAAAGGTGGTGATAAAAATGACTGATACTAAAGTTGGAGTTATATCACATTACTACGATAATCTTAGCGTAGCGGTTGTAGATTTAGAGAAAACTTTAAAAGTAGGTGATAAGATAAAATTTGTCAGACATAAAGAAGATTTATTTCAACAGGAAGTGGCTTCAATGCAAGAAGAACATAAGCAGGTTAAAACAGCCGGAAAAGGAAAAAATGTCGGCTTAAAGGTGGATCAAAAAGTGAAAGAAGGTGTAGAAGTTTACAAAGTAGGTTGAAAGAGATTCACTAAAAAAATGAGTGTTTGAAAAGGAAAATTACCAACTGCCTATCAGCCTGTTCAGATAATGTTTATTAGTAATTGATGAAGTAGTTTATTTTTGCTTTTTGTCTTAGTTGTTGAACGAAATCTTGCATTTTTTGTTGAGTTTTCTGTTGTTTAATTTGTTGTGAAACTTGTTGTTTTAGAGTGTCAGCTTTTATACTTGGAGGTATTTGATCTTTATTTTTATTAATGTAATCTTGGATTTCTTTGTCAGAAACAGTTATATTTCCTCCTACCATTTTTTGCAAAAGTAGTTGTAATTTTATCTGCTCGGTCAAATTTTCTCTTGTCATACCCTGAGTTTGTAGAGCTTGGTCAAGAGTAGTACCTTGACTTGTTAAGTTAGACTCTATTTTTTTTAACTCATTGTCAATGTCGGTTTGTGTGACATTAATATTTCTTTTTTGAGCCTCTTGAATTATCAAGGTACTTGTAATTATTGAATCAAGAGTTTTTTTACCTGATTGTTTTTCAAGCGCATTTATAACCTCAAATCTGCTTATAATTTTTCCGTTAACGGTAGCGACAATTAACCAGTTTTTAATAAAGAAGAATAAGAAAATAATCAGAAGGACCGCTAGGCCAATAATTACTATCTTCTTGGATTTTATTTGTTCTCGGAAATTTTTAGGCATAAAAAATTATATCATAAAACATTGCTATATAATAGATCTGTGAAAAGATTGTTTATTTCTCTAAGTTTGGTCTTTCTTTTTTTATTTATTCGCTTTTTTAACATTGATAAATCACTTTTTTTCTTCAATGATATGGGTAGAGACTTATTTGTTTTGTTAGAATGGTTGAAAACAGGCAAAATTCCCCTTCTTGGTCCACAAACTAGTGCCTTGCCTATAAACCAAAGCCCAATCTACTATTACTTTCTTATGCCTTTTTATTTGTTGTCTAGAGAATCTCCATATTCAGCATTGATAATGAATTCTTTAGTTTATATTCTCTCTTTTATTTTTTCTTTATATTTAACAAGAAGAGATCAGTTGCTGAATCAAGCCATTTTTTTATCCTTCATCCTCATTATTTTTCATCCTCAACATATTTTGCAAAATCGTTACGTTTGGAATCCTTCATTATTGCCACCATTTTTAGTTTTAAGTCTTATTTTATTTTTGACAAAAAAACCTAGCTATTTAGTTCTGTCAATCTTTTTGGTTTGTTTGGCAATATCGATAAATTATTCTGCAATTCCGGTTTTAATTTCCTATTTGGTTACCATTATATTCTTTAGAAGGAAATTTTTTATTAAAACTTTAATTATCTCATCAGTTTTTCTTTTAATATTAAATTTAACAACAGTTATCCAATTATTAAAAAGGCTAATAATCAACGGTTATTTTTGGAAAAGTAACCAGGTTTTTCAGATAGGATCAACATTTTCTCAAAAATTTAACGATTTAATAACACTTGCTTTTGGAATCAAAGTTGGATATTTAAGTTTTATTTTTTTAATTTTTATTTTTTCAGTCACTGTAGTTTCTTTCTTTAGATCTAAAAAACAAATCATTAGAGTTAGTTCGTTCATCTTTTTAACAACATCTGTTCTCACTTTTTTTAGCCCGTTTAATCTACAAGCTCATTATATATTTGGAATTACAAGCACATTATTTGTTTTTATTTGTTTATTAGACTGGAGATTAAAGATTCCAATTATTTTATTCCTTTTATTTTTTTATTTGCAACCTTCATCGTTTGCCAGTTATTTTCTAAAGACTCCAAGAACATATCAACAAATGGATGCTTGTTTTAAAAAATTCTGTTCAGAATTTAAATCCCCATTATTCGTTTCGGTTGAATCTAATTTGTATCCATATCATTTTGGACCCGAACATAGATATCTGATGTTGAAAAACGGATGTGATGTGAAACAAATTGAGACTCAACCAAAGGCCGCAAATTATATGGCAGTGGTACTGGATAATGGAAGTTATTCTTCAGAAACTAAGTATTATGAGCTGGATCTTTTTGGAAAACACAGAGAAATTCAAAGATATTCTTGCGAGAAAAATTTTGGATTAGTTTTATTAAAAAGATCAACTTTTTAAGGTTTGACTCAAGAGGTTTTTGTGATTTGTGCAACAATTTTGAGCGTGTGGAGTTTCGATTTTAAAGTTAATACTTTAGTAGTTTTTTGTTTGAAAACCGACAATGGTTAGTTCGCTAATGGATAAGTCAAAGCATTCAAAGCAACCTTTTATCCAATGGCTTCTATAAAAAACTTCGGTTTTTTTTGAAGAAACGATATCTTTCTTGCAGAACGGACAAATATACATTATTTGTTTTTTTTGCATTAGTTTTTTCATTTTTTGATTTGTTGCAATAAGTATAGTCTTTTCATTAATTTAAACAACCCCTAAGTGGATGACCTTAGAATTTTTTATTCTACTTCTTTTTAAAAATTAAGCTAACTAATGAAGATATTAAATACAATAAAATTAGTAGAGGTAACATTTGAAAGTTTATAATTCCCGGAAATCCCCAAGACATACAAATTTCACATGTAGGACAAGCTGGATTAGGTGCGCAACCAGTTTTTATCCAGACTGGGTTATTAAAATACATCACGCCAATCACATACACTATGGCCATTAAAATAATTGTTATCAGTATATTCAACAAATTTGGTTTTAAAAGATTAATCATTAACTCTATTTTAATTAATGAAAGTAAGAGACACAATGGTAAAGTTTAGGCTTACACGAAGCTCTAAGTTCAGGGTCGTGGAGGATGTTTACCCTGAGTGAAATCGAAGGGTTAGAACTTTTTACGCACGAATTTAGTATAGTAAATGAGTTAATCATCCATTGACATCTTATTCATGAGTTGTTATTCTATATGAATATGAGTTCATATAGTTGTTGTTCATCAAAAAGTAATGAATCAAAGCAAGTTGCTTCACTATCATCACTCCTTAAGATTGTTTCAGAAGAAAGCAGGCTAAGACTACTTTGTATATTACAAAAAGGCAGACATTGTGTCTGTGAGATGATGGAACATGTAAATCTTTCCCAAAGCCTTATATCACATCATTTAAAAGATCTCAAAGAAGCAGGGATTGTTAAAGATGAAAAGAAAGGACTTCGTGTTTACTATTCACTTACTAAAAAAGGAGAATATATTATTAATTCATTATTTACATTATGAAAATCCAAGTGCTTGGTTTTGGTTGTCCAACCTGTAAGAAGTTATATGAAATTACCCAGAAAGCTGTTAATGAAATGGGATTGAAGGAAAAGGTTGAGTATATAACCGATATTTCCAAGATCGTCGAGATGGGTGTAATGCAGTCTCCTGTTCTTGCCGTAGATGGAAAGCCAATAATGACTGGATTTACTCCCAATATTGAAAAAATTAAAGAGTTAATTAAAGGCGTCAAATAATATGGATATTTTCTACCCTATCCAATTATTTGCCGATTGGGTTACATATACCATCTTTCATCTTGTAAAAAAAAGCGTGATGGCTGGAGCTGTGAACTTTTTTATCTTCGATAGTATAAAAATATTTCTTTTATTATCTGTCATTATTTTTGTGGTATCTGTGATTCGCTCCTACTTACCGCCGGAGAAAACTAAAAAATGGTTATCAAATCGTTTTGAAATAATCGGAAATATTATAGCCGCTCTTATTGGAATCGTAACTCCCTTCTGTTCTTGTTCGGCCGTACCGTTATTCATCGGACTAGTCGAATCAGGTGTTCCTCTTGGTGTAACTTTTTCCTATTTAATTTCAGCTCCAATGGTCAACGAAGTCGCTGCAATCATGCTTTTAGGATTATTTGGTTCAATGGTTGCGCTTATCTATATTGCATCAGGAGTTATTATAGCTGTTGTTGTTGGTTATATTCTCGGACGGATGAAACTTGAACATTTGGTTGAGGATTATGTTTGGAAGATTAAAGCAAACAGTCAGATGATCGATATCAAAAAAACTTTTTCTGACCGATTAAAAGAAGCTTATCAATATACTGTCGATTTGGTGAAAAAGGTGTTTCCTTATGTTTTGATTGGCGTTGCAGCCGGAGCTTTAGTGCACGGATATGTGCCTGAAAACTTTCTTGCAAAGATTGCCGGGAAAAGTAATATTTTTGCTGTTCCTTTTGCCGTTCTTATTGGAGTTCCTCTGTATTCAAATGCGGCCGGAACTATTCCTATCGTTAGATCACTCATTGAAAAGGGTTTACCAATTGGTACAGCTCTTGCTTTTATGATGTCAGTCACTGCCTTATCTTTTCCTGAAATGATTATCTTGCGAAAGGTATTGAAACCAAGATTACTTGCTATTTATATTGGAATATTAACACTTGGAATAATGTTTACAGGATATCTATTCAATGTTATTCTCTAAATGGTAGATTTCAAAAAGGTTCGAACGTCCACTCCCCTCCCAAATTATCGGCTTGTCAGAAGGCTCTAAAAAGCGGATCCAGACTCGTGAAGGATGTTAGAACTTTTTATACCTTTTCTTAAAGAATAGGTAGCATAGGATTTTCGATTCCGGCATAATTGTTTCTATCTTTTACTTTTTCTCTTGTGAAAAGGATAATTCCTCTCCATTTTAAACCTTCATGAGAAAGAGTAATAGCAGGACCCTCAGGTTTGTAAGTAGGATCTATTGTATCAAAAAGTTTCCATCCGTTACTTTTAACAGTAGCTAGAGTACCAAGAAGGTAATTGTAATGATAATAATCTCTTAAACCGCGCTTTTTAAGCGCATCTTCTGCAACTTTTGCTTTGGGTTCAAATATATGTGAAGGATTAACTAAAACTAATTCATCTTTTTCAGGAATATACACACAATGAGTAATATTATTAATTGGTAGTTCTCTTAAATCTATGGGAGCAAAAAAACCATGACCTACACCGTCGATTACAGATAAATATTTAGCTACGTTTTTTCCTTCAGAAGAGTTTAGCCAAGCAAATATGTCTTCAGCTGACGGTAGGTTTGGTTCTGAGGTAACGTTATTGTAAGTTTCTTCAAGATGTGCTGTAGTACCTGATATATTTCTGATTCGGCTCACTAAATGTTGAAACCCTTCTTTTCCTAGTTTTAGCATGAAGATATTATATCTTAAAAGCCCCTATAGTAAAGAAGTTGGTCCAGATTCGTGGAGGATGTTTACCCTGAGTGAAATCGAAGGGTTAGAACCTTTTACGCACGAATTATATAGTTGAAAGAACAAACTTCAAGTTTTCTTGTTTGACAATACGAATAGTAACTGGTAAGGTGAGACATAACTTATTAGTTTAAATATATGCATAATATAAAAAGAGGCAGTAAAAAGAAAGCGAAATCTTTAATTAAAAAAAAGATGCATGGAAGCATAAGAAAGCTTATTAGACGAAGAGAACTAAATAAATGATTCTTTATATTAAACACCTAGTTTACGAGTACTATCTGTATGTTTTTGGCGATCGGTTGAGCGGGTTTGGTTATCTATTTCTCTGGTGATATTTTTCATAGCATCAGTTACACTTCTTTTTTTACTTTCCGCAATAATAATTTTACCCGATTTGAGTGTCAGATGCAGCTTGACTATAAAGGTCTTATTGGGATATCCTGCAGGATCTTTTGGCATCTCTAAATCGACCACAATACTCCGAATATCAAGTCGCTTACGATATCTTTTAATAAATTGATCGAGAAGGATATTGATGGTACCTGTATGATAAATGTTAGTGCTATTATGAGGTTTTTTCCAGATAATTGGTATTTCTTCTATGTCTGTCATATATTATTTTAAATGTCATTAGTATACTCTTATTTGTTGTAAAAGGTTCGAACGTCCAGTCCCCTGTCAAAATATCGGATTGTTAGAAGGCTCTAAAGAGTGGGTCCAGGCTCGTGATTTACACTGTAAATTTCCTGTTTACAGTGAGGATGTTAGAACTTTTTATACCCATTTAGACAGACAGAGCGTGTCGGATCAAATCCAGAGACCTCGAGTCGTAAATTGAAACTAGGATTATTTGGTTACCAAATTTTTTTAATATTTTTATTTTTTCTTTAATCAACTCTTTTGTGACAAGGTCAGTTTTGGTTAATAGAATGATGGTTTTTTTTCCAAGTATAGTTTCGTTATATTTGGAAATTTCTTCAATCACTGTTCCATAATCTTTTTCAACGTCTTCAGATTCACTTGAGATACAATGTAACAGCAACGACACTTTTTCTATATGTTTTAAAAATTTGATTCCTAATCCTTTTCCCACTGAAGCACCTTCAATAAGACCGGGAATATCGGCAATAATCTTGCCATTAATAACTCCAAGGTTCGGTTCAAGCGTAGTGAATGGATAGTTGGCAGTTTTGATATTTGTATTTGTCAGCTCATTTAAAAGACTGCTTTTCCCAACGTTGGGAAGACCAATAAGTCCAAAATCAGCTATGAGCTTGAGAATAAGTGTAATCTTTTTTTCTTGACCCTTTCGTCCTGGGGTAGCATTGTGTGGAGTTTGATTCGTTGAAGTTTTAAACGAGTCATTGCCAAATCCGCCATTCCCGCCTCGGCAAATCAAAATACTTGACAATTTATCTATTAGAGTAATTTCTTTATTAGTTTCGCTATCAATAACCGTTGTGTTTACTGGAACTTCGAGATGCATATCCTTGCCTTTTGTTCCGAATCTTCTGTTTGAACCGCCTGGTTGGCCGTTTTGGGCTTTGAATAAAGTTGTCTTAGTGAATTTCTTTAGATCAGTAATATTTGAGTTTGTGACGAAATATAAATCTCCACCTTTTCCTCCATTTCCACCACAGGGTCCTTTTTTATTGATAAAAAAAGCAACCTTTCCCGCTCCGCCGTCGCCAGCTTGAATTGTTATTTTAGCCTCATCAATAAACATAGTCTTTGCCTAAATTGAGATAGACTGCTTTTTCTACTTCTTTTTTTAGTTTTTCAATTCCGTAATCGGTGGTGACGGAAATAAACTGAGGGGAAAACTGGGAATATTTTTCATTAATCTCTTTTAATATTTTTTTACCATCACCTTTGAATGCGTCAATTTTATTGAAGACAAAGATAGTTTTCTTTGAATGTACCTTGAGTTCTTCTAAAATTTGTTCAACTGTTTCAATTTTTTTATTCATCTGCGGGTCACTAATGTCTATAACGTGAAGCAATATATCGGCATAGATCGATTCCATTAAAGTTGACGTAAAGGAATCGATCAGGGATGAGGGCAGGTCCTTGATAAAGCCGATTGTATCGGAGATGGTGGCTTCTTTTTTTTGCGACGGAAAGTAGAGTTTACCGGTGACGCTGTCAAGGGTTGCAAACAGGGTGTTTTTGACAATTTTATGTTTTTTGGTCAATAAATTAAAAAGTGACGTTTTACCAGCATTGGTATAGCCAACTATAGAAATTGCAGGAATATTGTTGGTATGTCTTCGAACAAGTTGGGCTAGGTGTTGATTGGAAATTTTTTCTAATTGATCCTTTTTCTTTTTTATCTGATCTCGCCAATGGCGTTTCATTAATTCAATATTGGTTTCTCCCAAACCTTTTGTACCGATTCCACCGCCTTGACGGGAAAAATAAGTTTCCCCAAGTCCATAAATTCTTGGTCCCATATGGCGCATTCGGGCAATTTCTATTTGTAGTTTTGCCTCTGTTGTTGTGGCATGTTTATCAAAAATATTTAAGATTAAGTCTATCCGATCCCAAACCTGGATTTTTGGGTTAATCGACCAAAGATTTTTCGTCAAGTTAAATAAAACGCTTAGATTAACAATAGCATTAACAACAATAATGTCTATTTGTTTTTCTTCAACAATTTGCGCAAGCTCTACAACTTTTCCTGATCCAATAAAAGTAGCTTTATCTGGACGAGTTCTGTGTTGGATAATGTCAATAACGTCGATTCCATTATAGGTGGCAACCAATGATTTCAATTCTTGTAAATCTTTTAAAACGTCCTCTTTATGAAGATGAGGATCAACAACATCAATAAGGACGACGCGATGTATTTTTTTCATCATAATAACTCGATTATACATAAATAAGATTATAAGATTGTTTCTTGTAGATACTATTTCGTTATGAGGGAATAAAAACTCCAGCCAGATACCGAAATGATATCTAGTCAGGCTCGTGGAGGACGTTAGAACCTTTTACGCACAAAATTAGCCTCAAAATCATCTCCTCATCCAATCCCGCAAGGATTGACATTGTTTAATATTAATGGTTCTAATCCTTTTCTCCCAGCTTAGGTACCACCATCATCAAGTACTTATGAAAAAATAAAGGTCTCGTTGATGAAAGTAGTCAAGCTAATAATTTTTTATAAAGTTGTTCATAGGCGTTTAGCATTCTCTCTTGCGAAAAATGTTTTTCCACTCTTTCTCGGCACTTTGCTCTATCAGTTTGTTCAATCTTACTAATTGCCCTTGCTGCTTGATCAACATTAGTTACCACAAAACCAGTCACTTTATCTTCGACAATTTCATTGACGGATCCCCTATTAAAAGCAATAACTGGCGTTCCGCAAGCCATAGCTTCTATTAGGACCAATCCAAAAGGCTCATCCCACTTAATTGGGAAAAGAAGACAAAGGGCATTCTTTAGATATTCAATTTTTTGATTGAAATCTACTTCCCCTACATAAACAATTTTTACTCCGTCTATTAACGGTTTAACCTTCTGGTTATAAAAATTTTCATCTGTAGGATCAACTTTTGCTGCAATCACTAGTTTTTTATTAACAAGGTTTGCAATTTGAATAGCTTCTAAAATACCCTTAAAATCTGTGCACCTACCAAAAAAAAGTAAATAATCACCAGGCTCATTTTTAAAAGGAAATCTTTTGACGTCAATGCCGTTATAAATAATAGTAGAATTTGGGAAAAATTTTAAAGGTTCTCTTTGATTTTTGCTGATAAAAACATAATTGTACTGCCATAAACTTTTATGTTCTTTGTAAAAATCTATATGTTCCTGAATATGAGTCGTATTGTGAAATGTAATTAAAATGGGTTTGTTGATAAAATTCAAAAAATTAAATTCAATGTTATCTACTTTGCAATTTAGAATAATAGGTTCGAAATGAAAATGAAAAAAATCGAAATTTGATTGATTGGATAATACCTTTAAAAATTCATTTATCTCAAATTTTCTGTTTTGAGAAAGATCTTCAATAGTTGGAAAAGGTGAACTTTCTATCAGATCAACGTTTACTTCCTTTAATTTTGATCCCTTAGCACAAAAAACGCCAATTTTATACCCTTTTTTGGCAAAACCTAACGATAACTCTTGAGCTATAAGTTCAATACCTCCATACTTTTTGGGTGGAATCGTATTCATCAAAGGAATAACTTCAGCGATTCTTTTGTTCATTTAATTTTTCTTTAGAATATCTTTATACAATTCTACATAATCTTGAGCCATTAAATTTAGATCAAATCTTGCAATTGCTTCTTGGCGGCATTTTCCGCGAGAAATTATATCTATTGTCTTGATTCTTTTTTTAAATTCTTCAAAATTATCAACTATAAAACCGGTCGTTTTGTCCGCTACTATTTCTGGAACCGATCCTCTCCTGTAAGCAATAACCGGCGTTCCGCAAGCCATAGATTCGACCATTACCAACCCAAAAGCTTCATTCCATCTGATCGGGAAAAGTAATGCTTTGGCATTTGCCAAAAGTTTAATTTTTTCACTCATTGTCACTTCTCCTATAAATTTAATCATATGATTATCAACATATGGCCATACATCATTATCTAAAAAGTCTTTTTCGTCTTCTCTAATTTCCCCGGAGATAATTAATTTTTCCTTTAATTGGTGAGCAGCTTTTACTGCCAAATCAACACCTTTATTTTTTGTGAGTGACCCTAAAAATAATAAATACTTGTTATCATTTTTTAAATTAGGTTCAAATTTTTCGGTTTCTATACCCAAATAAATAGTTTTGACATAATTCAAATAAGGTGCTAATTTACGTTGAGCATCAGAAATGGAAACAAATAAATTATCTTTAAATCTATCTGCTAAATAAGGGAAATCCGGTTCTAAGCTGCTGTGGATGGTTGTCACGATGGGGATATTAATTAATTTTGAAAACACAAGCGGATGGAACCCTAAGTGATTGTGAATAATATCAAAATCATTCAATCTTTTGAAAAGTTCATCAAAGATTAAAAATTCATAAGCTTGAATGCTCTTCCATGAAAACCCACCGATAATATCGTATAAAGGTTTATCAATAACCTTTACTAATTTGCCTTCCGATTTAGACCCTCCACATGCGAATAGTGTCACGTCATGGTCAAGGTCCACCAAACCCTTAGTTAAATTCGCCACAACAAGCTCAACGCCTCCATATTTTTGTGGGGGTATGGTTTTCCAAAGGGGCGCCAGTTGAGCAATTCTCATTTTAGATTTATTTTAATTTCTGTCATCGGCTTTCCCATTTCGTTAATTAATTTAGAAGAATACTTTTTTGTTGGTGAGATTTCCCAGCAAACGTAAAAAATAAGTAAATAATTTATCGCTATCAATAGAGTCGTAAAGGCCAAAAATGAATGACTATTAATAAAATAATTGAGACTGGCCATAGAACTAATAATGATCATAAAAATTTCAGCACTGGTATTTTTCAAAATACTAGGCTTTTGAGGGAGAATAAATTTGTTTGTTCGTTCGAAAGAAAAATTCATATTTAAAAATGATTTAATAAACGCAGTTGAATACACTGCCACCATCCCAAAGTGCACAAACAAAGCTCTAATAATATTTTTAGCGGGATATTCTCCGGTGAAAGTAATGACAAATGAGACTAGTTTAATAGCCAAAAATAAATAAATCGTAAAGGCCGAAATTAAAATCGAAATTTTCGAAATATCATGAGCAATTGATCCGAAAAAAATGACCAGAATCGGTATTAGGGTAAAATTGAACCATACAGTTATTTCAGAAAAAAAACTAATTTTTTGTTTATAATTAAGCTTATTATCAAATAATATTCTAAAAAAATCTTTCTTTAATATTTGAGCATTACCAAAAGCCCATCTTAATTTTTGCTTCTTGTAAGCTTCAATATCGTAAGGAATTAATCCTAGGCCCATAACTTTATCAACGTAAACCCCTTTATAACCGGCCTCAATTAGTCTTGTCCCTATTTCCGCATCTTCAGTTAAACACTTTTCGTCGTAAAAACCTATCTTATTAAGTACATTTCTTCGAAAGATTACCAATGTCCCGGTTGATGGTACGCAATTAAAATAATTTGCCATTTTCATATAAATCTTAAAGAAATGCTCATATTCAACAGCAATCCCTTTATTCTCGCTTGTTATATTTTTATAAGCTTGTGGGAACTGAACGAAAGCGACATCATCAACAAAGTAACTGAGTGCTTCTTTCAAAAACTGAGGTTTTACCTCATAGTCAGCGTCGACAACAACAATGAATTCTGCCTCTGGACTGGTTTTATTTTGAGCAAAATTTAACGCGCCTGCCTTGAAGCCCTTAAGTTTATCTATATGAAAAAATTTAAAATTATTGCCTAGTTCGTTACAATACTTTTCGATCGGTTTCCAGATTGCTTCGTCGACTGTGTTATTGTCTACAATAATTACCTCATAGTTTTTATATTCTAATAACGATAAGTGTTTTAGAGTATTTTTTAAAATATCCGTTGGTTCATTAAAAGAAGGAACATGGATTGATACAAACCTGTCAAAAGTAGAATTTGAAAACTTAAGTCTAGGAAAAGGAAGAAATGAAGCAATAAGTTCTGCTGAGCCTTGCAATAGCACAATTAGAAAAATAAAAATCAGTAAGACCAATACTAACCATGGGAGATATATTAAACCAAGACCTAATGTAATAAGTAGTGTTAATATAATTAACAAGTCAGTAGCCACTTATTAGGAAGAATGTTTATCCAAAGGGTTATGTAACATAATTGTTGTCATTTTTAAAATAGATTATATATAGTATAACATTAATTAAGAAATTTGATCTAATCAAAAAATATTTTAAAGTTAAACAGGTTCTAACTTGTTCCAATTCCCGTAGGCTTCAATTTTTGTCGCTTATCCAATCCCGTAAGGATTGACATTGTTTAATTATTGAAGCTATATGCATTTAGTTCGAATCCGAGCCGGGGAGCCAGTTTCATTTTAGATTGTTAAGATAATCTAAACAACCTCCAAGGGAATGAAGATTATTTGCACTCAGTTTGTTTTACTCCAATTCCCATAAGAACTTGTTGGGGATTTTGTGGATTGGCAAATAAAGTAACGTTGTAAGTATTAGCGTTGGTAATTACTGTCACAATATCGTTTGGTCTTTTGTTTGCCAGAGCATGAGTTAATTCGTCCTTATTTCCAACTGGATAATCATCAATCGTTTTAATAACCTCTCCAACCAATAATCCGGCATTTTTAGTAGAGGGTGCAGTTACCTCCACAATTTGTAGTCCGCATAATTTTTCTTTAGTTTTTGGGTCAATTACAGAATTTGCAGAAGGAAAGTTTACTTGGTTATTTTTCATTATGTTTGTGAATACAATCGAAAATGTAATTGGATTAAAAATGATTATAAACAATAAGGCAATTACAAGATTTTGCACTTTAACTTTTTCTTTTCCTGTAATGATTTTAAAAATATAAACTAATCCGCAGGCTAAAGGATAGTAAACTACAAAACTAAATAATAAACTACCAATAAAGCTAATAATTTGAGCTGGTAATTCTTTACTCAAAAAAACAGATTGAAACCCTAAAGAGGGAATTATCAAAAAAATCAAAATCAGTATTAGTGAATTAAAAAAAGAAATAATAATTTTTTCTTTACTAGGACTGAGAAGAAAGAATTTAGTTGTCGAACTTTTTGTTGAATCCATACAATAATATGTTAAGTAAATAACTGCCAATTAGCAAATTGATTAAAATCTGTTTTGTAATAAAAATACTTCCTTTTTAAGAAAATTTACAATGATATATATTAAAGGATTGTCATTGTTTTAATGTTTATAAGTTCTCACTGCTTCAACTAGGGGGAGCAAATTATTGTATAGATTGGATTGTCGGGAATTATTTTCGGATAAGACGTGAGTTTTGGTAGATTTTTACCAAAGACAACTTTTGCCCTATTAGTTTTTTTCTTCTCTTCATTTTGAAATTTTTGCCATCTTTCGTATTTGTCTTTTGATAGGTGCATAGTGCCGCTACAATATTTACTGCCACACTTGCAGATGTGCGTGCAGGGTTTACAGGTCTCATCATCTGGGCTAAGTAAATAGGAGATTGTGAGTTCTTCGCCAGGTTCAATTTTTCTTAGTGCAAAAAATAGAGTGTGGCCACAGTATATATAAATCCAGCAGTTTGGTGTGCAAGAGTGGTTCAGAAGATGAATACCAGGTTTTGTTAAATTTGGATAAATAGAAGCCTGGTCTGTAAAATACATTAAATAAAGTCCTTTCTTATCGTTGTCTAGATCGTACTGGGCGATTTTTATTACTTTTCCAAGGTAGTCACCGATTACGGTGCCGGCTTTTATTTCCTTTTTGGAAAAAACCCCATATCCTTTTTCTTTTGTTTTTTTTATTTGCCACGAGTCATCTTTTAATAAAAACATAATGGTTAATTTAACACAATTCTATTGTTATATTTAAGATTTTTCTTAAACTTTGATAAAGTTTATCATAATGATAATTTTTGAAAATCATCACTTCTCAAGATCAGTATGAACCCATCAGACGAGCTTATCATGAATTAAAAGGTTGAATCTGGAGGTTGTTAAACAGCACCTGTATGTTTTGTAGATTAAAATCAAATTCTTATTCACGGTTCCTGAATAAACCAATTAGGGGGAGCAAAATTATTTTAAATTATTCTTTTGTAACCGGAGTTTTCTTTTTGGGGGTTTTCGTTTTCTTTTGCGCAATGATTGTTATTTTCTTGGGTTTTACTTTTATTTCTTTTTCTCCCTTTACAAGGGTAACTTTAAGCATCTCTAACATTTTGTCCAATTTGCGGTTAATTACCTCAAACTGTTCGTTGTTTTGTGGTCTTGACTCGTTTCTTCTTTCAAAATCGGGCCTTCTTGGGTTTCTATCTTGAAACCTTCTTGAATCGGCTCCGCCACCGATTTTTTTAAAACATTCGTTGCAATAAACGGGTTTACTGCCAGTTGGCTCAAAAGGAACTTCACAATTCCTTCCACAATTGCTGCAAACGGCTTTATGCATTTCTCTTCCCCCGCCATAGCCGCCAAAACTTTGCCTTCCGAAATCCCTTCGGCCAAAGTCTCTTCTTGACCCCGATCTGTCGTCTCGATTAAATCTTCCCATACATCCGCATGTTAACACACTATAAATGTAATAACAAGCACTTGGTCCTGATTTGTTTTAAAGAAGGGGAGCATAAAAATTAACCAGCAGGAATTGATAGAGGTGCGGTATTTAGGCCTATAGGTAAATTAAGGCTTTCGTAAAAGACTTTAATGTCATTAAAACCAATATCAAAACTCAACCTTTCTTTTCCTGAATAAGTCTATTAGG
Source organism: Candidatus Roizmanbacteria bacterium (assembly GCA_963845895.1). Lineage (GTDB taxonomy): Bacteria > Patescibacteriota > Microgenomatia > UBA1406 > GWC2-37-13 > CAWJTN01. Next base: position 267,466 of record CAWJTN010000001.1, on the reverse strand, counting down.
GGGAACCAGTTAGGCATTACTCTAACTTTTTCAGCTTCACGAAGGTGATTAAAGAGTTGAGCAGGCTACCTTAAAGATTTTTTTACTGTTTGATAATAAAAGTATTAACTGTTAAGGTTAGGCATTACACATTATCACATATATGACTAAAATGAAGAAGGGTAGTAAAAAGAAAGGGAAGTCTCTATTGAGGAAAAAGATGCATGGAGCCGTAAGAAAACTTATCAGACGAAGAAAAGGACAAAAATAATCCTTGAAAGTTCGAAATTGTTCTAATGATATTTAAGACATAAGATTTCTCTTCTTAATCTATAAAGTATTTTTGTATTTTAGATTGTCTTTATGCTCTAATTTATGTATGTCCAGACTCGTGGAGGATGTTAGAACTTTTTATGCCTATCTATAGTTATTTGACTATACCACAAAAAAATGAAGGTAATATTATTCCAACACACTTTTTTTCTGTTGTGATAATTGTATTAATAGTTGACTTATTTTCTAAGGTTAATCCAACACATGGACAGGTATATCCTGATGGAATTATATTTTCGCCATTTCTAATTAAAGAAGAACGTTTAGGAATAATAATATATATGAATATTCCTATAAATACAATTAATATAATTAGTTTTTTTATGTTCATATTTTTATTATATCAAATTTAATAAACTGGAATAAGAAGGTTTAAATGCTTGTGTGTTTTGTATTATTTTAGATTGTCCTTATACTCTAAAACCTACTTGTCCAGACTCGTGGAGGATGTTAGAACTTTTTTTACTCAAAATTGGATAACCGTGTGAAAGAATTTCGAACCCAGCTTCTATTTTATGATAAAATGGTTTCGTGAAAATAAATATAAAATATAAATTCGGAGATATTTATACTGCAAATTTATTTTTAAGTAATAAATCTCTTATTTTAAGATTATTTGGAATACTATTTTCTTTTTTTGCTTTTGATTATTTAGCATATCATGATATTTTTTTTGGGACTTTAAGTTTGATAGGCGCCTTTATTTTCATTCCTCAAATTTATTCTTTTGTAAGAACATGTATTAGTTACTATCGAAATAAGAAATCATTCTTACCTACTGAATTTATAATTGATACAAATGGGATTAAAGCAAAATCTCCAAATGTAAAAAGTGAAGTTTTATGGAAAGCATTTACGCAATATGATGGTAATAAAAATATCCTTATTCTTTATAGAAATAGATTAATCTCATTCTATTTTTTAAAATCAATGTTCAGTAATGAGCATGAATGGCGAGAGTTAATAGAGACCGTAAGAGTTAAAGTTAACAATAAAAAAACAGAAAATATTTTTAAGCGAATTGTTCTATTAATTTCTTCTGCCTTATTTTTACTATTAATCGTTTTATCTCTATTTATTTTAATTAGTGTTGATATTTTGAAACAGTATCCTAGTTTTGAAATTAGATTTTAATTAGATTGTCTTTATGCCTTAAACCTATAAAGTCCAGGGGGAAGGATTCGAACCTTCGAAGGCATAAAGCCAGCAGATTTACAGTCTGCCCCCGTTGGCCGCTTGGGTACCCCTGGTATATTACTAGGTGACAGATTTATCCCAAAAGTAGTTAGATTTTCTAAAAGTAAAATTGTAACACTTCGGGATCCCGTACTTCTAAGCAAAATTTTATCAAATTTTGCAAGATAGTACTGGGACAGTCTGGTGCAATTGGCCGCTCTGCCACCCCTGGTTTAAGCGTAAATAAATTATATCACCTTGTCACCCAATTTTTACTTTAGTTTTCTATAATATCAATATGCTTTTAATATTAAAAAATAAAGCAACTTCGGAAGAAATAAAAAAAATGAGTGGAGATTTTGGCGGATATATTAAAGTTGTGGTTGACATTGAGCTTGAGGTACTGGCTGGCGGAGGGGAGCGTCACTTTAATGGAGAACAAAAATTACTTGAAGAGGGATCTAAACAAGAAAATCTATGGGGCGGTGGAATTGATTTGGAAACTAAAGAGATTGACTATAATTCTATTATCAACCTTCGACCAAGACAAAATAATCCAAGCCGTGATATATTATCTTTAAAAATAAGAAAACAATTTGATAAGATAGTTAAAAAATTACTAATATTAAAATGAATGATAAAGCAATACTGTTAGATATAGCAATGAATCTTAACCGCATGGGTAATTGGGCGGCGGATAATTTTTTAAACAAAAAAAATCGAATAGCTATATTTCTTAAACAAACAGATAAGTACATCAAGGAATTTCAATATAATAGTTTGCCACTTAAATTAAAAGAAACCTACGCTGTTTTTCTCAAAGATTACGAAAGATTAGAAAAAGAAGCAATTAACGGTCCAAAAGACAGCTTAGAATGGGCTGAACGGATGATGACATGGGGAAACATTTTAACTCATCGTTCAAATCTTATAAAATAATAATATGTGTTATTTAAGACCATTAAAAGTGAAAAAACTCTTAGGAAAAACTGCAATTCTTGAAAATGGAATAAAAGCATACTATGATAAAAAGATCGGAAAAATAAAAAAGGATGATTTAGTCATGGTTTACGGAAATTTAATTATTGAAAGAATTAATGAAAAATCAAAATCAAACTAGTAAAGGAATATTGTTCGCTTTCATTGCTTCAATTATATCCGGAATCGCTATCTTTTATTCAAAAATATCTGTCTCAAAAATTAATCCATTAATCCTTACAACCTCAAGAAACTTTTATGTGGGTCTATTATTTTTATTCTTGATGGTCTTTTCTGGAAAATTAAAAGAGATTAGAAAAATAAATAGGAGTCAGTTTATTCCATTGTTATTAATAGGAGCAATAGGCGGAGCTCTGCCTTTTTACCTTTTTTTTGCTGGACTTCAGTTTATTCCTGCCATAACAGCCAACCTGATTCAAAAAACTTTGTTCATCTGGGTGACAATTTTAGCAGTAATATATCTTAAAGAAAAAATAAACAGGTGGTATGTAGCGAGTTTTATTCTAATTCTTCTTGGTAATTTTTATTTTGCAAATTTTAAAATTAATTTAGGTAAGGGAGAGCTAATGGTTTTAATCGCAACATTACTGTGGAGTATTGAAAATGTTTTGGCTAAAAAACTTTTAAAAACAGTTTCATCCGAACTAGTAGGCTTGTTCAGGATGGGTATAGGTGGTAGTTTATTGCTCTTAACTTCAATTATCTCCGGAAAAGGATCAATATTTTTAACTCTAGACCTTAATAAATTATTGACAATATTCATAGGTGGAACCATTTTATTTTTCTACGTTTACACTTGGTATAAAGCTTTGAAATTTGCTCCGGCAAGTTTAGTTACTTTAATATTAACTTTTGCGGTTGTTGTTGGTAATATTCTTAACGGTTCATTTGCTGTAGTGAAGATTGGAGTTAAAGATGTTTATAGTTCGTTGCTGATTGGAGCGGCTACCGTTATAATTCTAATAATCACAAATGTTAAATCTAAAAACACAAAGTTCCAAGGGGCTTCTTCTCTGCGCTAGATATTCTGTCGCACCAAATTTTTTTGGTTACTGCGGACCAGATCAGAATCTAAATTTGGTTGACCATCTTAAAGAAAATGTCGCAGATAAAGAAGTTGACATAATTCTTTCACAATTCGAAACGCTTTTCAGTTACTTAAAACTAATTTCAAAAGAAAACGATATCCTTGATCCATTTAATCCTAAAGTGGTGGAGGCATACTGGGTAGGAAATTCTCTTTTAAATAAAGTATCTAATTCAGATTATGTAAGCCTTTTATCAGAGAAAATGACCTTAACCAAAAAAATCGGAGAAAGAACGTATAACAAGATAAAAATGAAAGTTTTAGATAATAAATTTTATCCTCATCATTCCTTTCATGTCTTTAATATTTTTAAGAGAACAGGAAACTTGGTTGTAAACCATACTTTGGAAACGATGGATAGTTGTAGAATAGGGTGGGGAAGAGTTGAGAAATATTCAAATGACAAATTTCAAATTTCAAATCAATCAAAAATTATAGTAAATACTAAACCATTAAAACTCATAGATAAAAAACTGTTATTAGGTAAGCCAGTGATAAAAGAATTAAAGGTTGATTATAAGGGCAAATCGTTTATTAAAAATTTAAAATCGGGGGACTTGGTGAGTTTTCATTGGGGGTTTGTCTGTGATGTGTTAAGTGCGCAACAAGTTAAGAATTTGGAGTTTTACACCCAAAAAGCAATAGACTTTTATAATCAATGAAGATCTATGTATTTGGTAATCCATTAATAAAAGAAGATTCATTGCCAGAGAAATTAATTCCTCAACTGAAAGAAACTTTTCCAAAAATAGAATTTGTAATAGCAGACCCGAATGAAAATTTTCCTCCAGAAAATGAGAGAGACTTAATAATTTTAGATACGGTTGTTGGAATAAAAAAACCAGTGATTTTAAATTTAGACCATCTTCAACAAAAAAATAATACCCCAGTTTCCCCTCACGACTATGACCTTTTAATACACCTACAACTATTAAAAAAAATAAAGAAAATTGACAAAGTAAAAATTATTGGAGTTCCAATAAAAACAAAAATTAAGGATTTAATAAATTTTATTTCCAAGTCACTTTGAGAAAATGAGACGCACAAGACATACAAGGATCAAACGCGCGGATCAATTTTTCTGCCTCTAAAGTTATTTTTTCTTTCGTCGCACCGTCCTGTAAAAGTCTCTCTACCAGTTCATAAATTGCCCTCTCCATTAGAACCTGATTTTGATCGGTCGGGACTATTATTTCTCCTTTTTTTACCTTCCCATCTTTGTCTATCTCATATTGATGGTAAAGTGTTCCTCTGGGTGCCTCTATCACTCCCACGCCTATTGATTCTTTAAGATTAACTTTTTCCAAAGATTCTTGATTAATTGAGTTAAGTGATTTTATTATTTCTTCCGATGTGTCAATTGCCTGTAAAATCTCAATTGCTTGGGCCAAATTATTGTGGAAAATATTAGTTGATGGAAAAAATTTCAAATATTCTTCAACCGATTTTTTTGTTTTTTCATTAAGCTTATCCTTTGCCAAGTTTAATCTTGAAAGCGCTCCTACCATCATCAGATTACCATCAAAATTGAAACCTCTGGCGTGAGAATAAGGTATTATGACAGCATTTAAATGTTTGTTTAGTTCTTTTTTTTCTATGGTTAAACCATTTGTAGTGATTAATGTTCCCTCTAAAAAAGTGAAATCGTCTGAAGATAGTGCACTGAACATCAAAGCGGTCTTGGATTTGAGCTCGGATGGATCCGCAGCAAAAATTTTTATCAGATTTAACACTTTCGGGCGTATATCCTCTAATTTCTGCTTTAAATTTTTTAAATCTTCAATTTTAGGCAACTTTAAAAAACCTCCAATAGTCGGGTTTGGAGCATGGACAGAGCGCCCTCCAACTATTATGGAAAGTTGATTTCCTACTTCCTTAACCGCAAAGGCATCCTCAAGAAGTTGTTTTTGCTGCGGATCGTTTTCAGCAAAATCTAGAATAGAATTTTTACCAAATAGATCCGGTAAGGCAAATATATAAAGGTGAAGGCTGTGATCTCTGATGATCAGTCCTAAATAGATAAGTTTTCGCAAAAGTAGAGTTTGCTGCGAGGGATTAATGTTTAGTGCATTCTCCACAGCTTTTATAGAACATATAAGGTGCGCATTAGAACATGTTCCGCATATTCTTGCAACCAACTGTGGAACAGTTACTGCAGGTTTTCTTTGTATCGCCTGTGTATAAAATCTTTTCCACTCGGAAATACTAAATTTTAAATCCTCAATTTTTTTGTTTCTTACTTTTATATTCAAAGTTGCCGCACCCTCAACTTTAGAAATCTCGGAAAGATTGATATCAAAGTTATCGTTAGGGTCATGCATATTTAAAATGTCAAAACTCATCCTTCGATTTTACTCAGGATGATCCTGAGCGAAGTCGAACGGATCAAATGTCAAATGTTAAAACTAATCACCAATATATTTATTTAAAATTTTTAAGAATACATCCTCATTCATAGGACAGCCTGGTACGTTTTCGTCAACATTTACTATATCCGAAAGTTTCAAAACCTTTTCCTTATATTTAAACTTGTCCAGAATAGGTTGAATTTGCTCTATTTGTTGTTGGTTAAAAAAATTTCTCTGATTTGATGGTGAACCAACCACAGCACATGATCCAATTGCGATTAGAACTTTCGCTTTAACTCTTATACTTTTAAGTTTTTCTTCTTGTTCTAAAGAAGATATAGCCCCTTCTACAAAAGCTAGGTCCATATCGGTCAGTTCGTCTAAATTTTTCTTTAATACTTTGGCGTGAACAAAATCTAATTTTTGAAACCATTCTTTGTAGTGAGTATTTAAAAGTTCCGTGAAGATAATTGTTGAATCCTCACAGCAAGTAAAGGTAAACCAACCGACCTTTTTTTTATTCATAAGAATCATTTTAACAAAAACGACAGAGAGGTTTTTGCTATTATTAAAATTATGACACTTACAGAAGTTTCGTATTATTTCAGAAAACTCTTGCCATTCGCAATCTTATTTTTTATATTGCTCCTAATACTTTATTATGTTTTAAAGCTTCTCTTTCTTTTCTTAGGTGGGCAACATACCAATACTATCTATACAAATACAATATTCGGGAAATTAAATAAGCCGATTATCAACAATGCTACTACAAGTGCTCATCTTAAATTCACAATTGATACCATTGAGGGGAAGCCAGTAACTTCTACTGAATCGGCAAAAGTTTTTTTTCTTCCGGAATCACCTACACACTTTGGTTCCCGTGAGAAAGTTTATCTTATGGCTAAAATATTCGGTTTTGACACTAATGTCATTCAGTATAAATTAAATGATAAAGACGCAGTTATTAAAGACGATCAGCAGACACTCACAGTTGACATATCTAATTTTAATTTTGACTACGAATATAATATTGATAATAATCCGCAAGTTTTTCAGAATTCGACCACTCCTGATTCAACTAATAGTGTTAATAAGGCAATTAATTTTTTAAAACTCGTTGGTAGATATCCGGAGGAATTAGCTCAAGGTAAAACAAATACTATTTTTTTCTCATATAATCCAGATTTAAAGAGAATGACATTATTAAATAGCAGCGATAATTCAAATATGGTGGAAGTGGATTTTTATAGGGCAGATATAGAACAATATCCGATTGTTTCTCCTTCCTACTTTAATAGTCAAAACTATGTGATGATGGTTTTTAACGGAACGGATTATAAAATAATAAAAGCACAAATTAAATTTTATGAAAAGTCTGATACTCAAATAGGAATCTATCCTTTAAAATCGGGCGATCTGGCTTGGCAAGAACTTCAAGAAGGAAAAGGTTGGGTTATCCAAAATTCTCAAAAACAACAAAATATCGTAATTAAAACAATGTTTTTGGGATATCTAGATCCAGATACTTATCAACCGTATATGCAACCGGTATACGTTTTTCTAGGAGATAATAGTTTTGTAGCCTATGTCCCTGCAATTTCTAGCGATTACTTAGGAGAGTAATTGAGAATATAATCTACATTTGCATTTAACCAAGAAAGTACTGATCTTGTATCGGCAAACCTATCATCACTTTTTAAAATTACTATTATAAACTGATGACCATCTTTTTTATAAAAGCTGACTAAGTTTTGTTTTGCATTTTCAGTAAAACCCGTTTTTAGTCCACCAATACCTTGGACTTCTCCCAAAAGAACATTTACATTTGAAAGCCTATGAAAATATTTAAAATCCACATCCGCTATCGTTATATCTTTAGTTGCAACAATCTTTTTTAATAGATTATTTTCTAGTAGGACTCTACCGGCTAAAGCAAGATCATAGGGAGAAGTGTATTCGTTATTATCGTCAAGCCCAGCAGGGTTTGTAAAATGGGAGTCCTTCATTGAGAGAGATTCAGCCTTCTTATTCATTAGGGACACAAATTTATCAAACCCATAATTATCTGCTACAGCGTAAGCTGCGTCATTCCCCGATTGAACTAATATTCCATATAAAAGGTTTTCTACCGTGATTCTTTCATTTTCCATAAGTCCCATGACCTGTCCTTCGTTCAATACCCTTTTTACAGTTAATATATCATCAGGTTTATAGATGTCTGTTGTAACAAGTGCCGTAATAATCTTAGCAGTTGAAGCAGGGTAGAGTTTTTCATGAGCATTTAGTTCGAAAACCGGAGTAAAGGAGGGAAGGTCTACCACATATGCTCCTTCTGCAGTAATTTCAGGACCGTAAGTACTTATGATTATAGGTAGGGGATTGTTTAAAAGATTTAATTTCTGATCTCGTTGGGCAAACAGAGAGCGGTTATAAGCAAAAATCTTGAAGTATTCAGAGTCGCCTGGATAAAAAAGAAAGAGTAGGGTGAAAAAAGTAAATAGAAAATAAAATCTCGGTTTCATTTTTTAATTTTTACAACTATTCCAAGTTCTCGTAGTTTGTCGTCTGCAACTTCTGCTGGAGCGTCCATTACTGCAGTTCTACCGCCACTAGTGATAGGGAAGGCTATAACTTCTCTAAGTGATGGTTCGCCAAGGATACAAGTTAAAAGCCTATCTATTCCTGGAGCAATTCCTCCATGGGGTGGTGCACCATATTCAAAAGCTTCTAGCATATGACCGAACTGTTTTTTTATTTGCTGAAGTTTATAGCCCATTATTTCAAATACTGTCTGTAAAACTTCAGGCTCATGACTTCTTATACTTCCGCCTCCGACCTCGTAGCCGTTACAAACTAAATCATATTGTGATGTCAATATTTCACCTATATTTTTTTTCTCTAAAAGCTGTTTTTTATATTCTGGTAATGGAGCAGAGAATGGATTGTGAGTAAAGGTCCATCCTCCTTCATCAGTTTTTTCAAAGAAAGGAAAATCTACAACCCAGGCAAAAGCTTGTATATTTTGTTTTTTATCTTCCTCGCTTCTCAAATCAAATTTATCAGCTCCAAATTTTTTAATCGCTTCTTTATAGGTGAATATTGGAAAAGGTTTTTCTTTGAGTTTAATTCCCATTTTTTCGTAGACTTCTACAACCATTTTTTCAGTGACTGCCATGACATCTTTCCTGTCAACAAAACTCATTTCGAGATCTAACTGTGTGAACTCCCCATAAGCTCTATCGGCTCTGGGATCTTCATCCCTAAAACATCTTGCTATTTGAAAATATCTTTCTACGCCGGCAACCATTAATAACTGTTTGTACTGCTGTGGCGATTGAGGTAGAGCATAGAACTTGCCCTTCTGCAATCTTGAAGGGACAAGAAAATCTCGAGCCCCCTCTGGAGTCGGACTGCTAAGATAGGGAGTTTCCACTTCAATAAAACCATTTTTGTAAAAAAATTCTCTAATCTCTCTTATGAATTTTGATCTGAAAATCAAGTTATTAGCCAATCTTTTCCGCCTTAAATCCAGATATCTATATTTAATTCTTTGTTCTTCGTCTACTTCATAACCGTTTTTATCAATAGGAATCGGTAAGGGTTTGGCTTTACCTAAGATTTCAAATTTCTTTGCTTCAATTTCAATTTTTCCTGTTTTCAGTTTAGGATTTATTAGATTTTTTGGTCTTTCTACAACAATCCCTTTTACATAAATTACGTCTTCAGTTGATAAAGACTTAAACTTTTCATCTCCAACGATTTGAACGAGTCCTGTCTGATCTCTAATATCTATGAAGATTATTTTTTTATGATCTCTTTTTGAGTCAACCCACCCATAAAGTTCAACGGTTTGCCCAACGTTATTTACAGTATCTTCTACGTATAATTTTTTCATTTAATTTATGGGTTAATTATAATCTGTCAATTTGCTCTTGACAAGGAGCATTCTTCTGGTATATTTAATATTTATAACATGATTAGAAAGTCCTATCAATTAATTTCAATTCTCCACATCGTCAGCCTCATTAAGAGGTGGAAGATGTGGGGTGGTTGATAGGAATAAGAACTTAAATTTAAAATTTTTTAAAACCACCCCGCCAAACAGGCGGGTTTTTTTGGAGTATGGAGATATTAAATGTAGGAAATTTAAAAAATAAGTCTGAATTGATGAGACCGAATAATTACTGGAACTTAGTTAAAGGATTGACAGGAATTGGACTAGGTTTAGTTGTTACAAAAGAACTTTCATTTTCAGTTAGTATGTCAGATTTAAGAACACTAGCAGCTACCATATTTAATTTGGGAAGTAATGTGCCAGTTTGCGGTGGGTTTGAATTATTGGGCGAAAACGAAGTTCGTCCCATTGCTAGAACAACAATTGAACCAAAGACAAATCCTGGAAGTATACCCATAGAATTATTTCATAATCTAACACCAGGAAGAATGAGTAAAAATAAAAGAAATCTTAATGCTTTACCTTCTAAAAGACAAGGTAAAGTAGTTAAAGAAATTTTAACAAAAAAGAATTAAATTTAAATTTTCATGATTAAAACGTTTTATCAACCAGTTTTTTTTCTCCACATCATTTCCTTCATTAAGAGGTGACAGATGTGGGGTGGTTGATAGGAATTAAGATTTAAAGTTAAATTTTTTAAAACCACCCCCGCCAAAAAGGCGGGTTTTTTTATGAAAATATTTATATCTAGAAAAAAGGAAGGACCACCAAATTCAATAGGAGTAGAGAGTAAAATATCTGAATTGGGCCTTCCTAAAGGACTATACCTTCTTCCTAAAAGTTTAATCTACCCAACTCAATGTTTTGATGATTTGAAGGCTCAAACTTTAGGGAATGTTAGAAATTGTTTTAACATTTTTTCGGATTTTCTAACACAAGCGCCACTTACTTGTTGCGCGTACCCACTCGACTCGAGGTTTGTGGGAGATGAATTATTTAAAGGGGCACTATATGTATTACCTTTAATGGACGGTCACCATAGGATGCAAATTGCAGTTGAAGAGAAAAATTTCTCTTTTCTGCCCACTAATATTTATTCAATTATCCAGGCGAGTAAATTTTATAGTAATGGCAGGATTGATTTAACGATGGAGAAATTATGGCGATGGATAACTACAGTTAAACCTATTAATTGTGTTGACCAAATAGCAAAAGTAGAATTTACTGGTAAAGGATTTCTAGCTAGATAATGATCGTTTAACTCATAAATAAAATTTTTCCTCTCAATTTTTCACTTCCGCCCCAGCGGTCAATTTCTAAAGTGTAGACAACTTTGATTTTTTGTCCGATTGTTAAATCGTTTAATTGTTGTTTGAAATTAAAGCTGATTAATTCCAATGGATAAGATCGTTGTCCAGCTTCGCGGACATAGAGTTTTAGATGGTTATTGGTTTTACCGAAAGTTTTTGTGTCTAAGATTTCAACTTCACTGTAAAATGTCGGTTGTGGATTGCCGACGCCAAAGGGTTGAAGAGTTTCTAAACTCTTTGCTAAATCAAGATTTACTTTTGACACCGGAATTTTCAGGTCTGCCTCGATTATTTTTACCAGATCTTTTTTATTCAACATTTTATTTACCATCTTGACCGCGGCCGTTGTGAAGATGGTAAGTTTATTTTTTTCCATTGTAAACCCTGCAGCTCCTTTATGACCTCCTACATCTATCAAATATTTTTTATTTTTTCTTAAGAAGTTGGTGATATGAAAAGAAGGAATAGAGCGGGCAGAGCCTTTCAAAAACCCGTCACTTTCAGTCAGAACAATTGTTGGTCGATAAAATTCTTCGGCAATTTTTGAAGCAATCAATCCAATTATTCCTTCATTCCAATTTTTTGAAAATAAAATTATTAATTTAGGAATTATCGTTCATATGCGTCTTTGCAAAACCTCCCAATGCGAGAGACTTTTTCTGTTTTATACCCTCATCGTCGCAAGTGGGCGTTTGCAAATCCGCATATTTCACTACCATCCTGTTTAAATAAAAGTCTTCGTGCTTCTTTTAGCATGTAACTTCAACCAAATCTTGGCGTTCTCTGTTTTTACCTCCAACTTTATTTGCCAACTCATATGCTTTATCTTCTCGTTTTGTACATAAAAGTCTTAGAGCATCAATGGCATGTTCAAGTCTCCCGACCGCATTTATTCTTGGAGCAATGATAAAACCTATGTCATATGGAGTAATTTTTTTCCCTTCAATTCCTGCTTCTCTAAGAATATGTTTGATTCCGACTCTTTTTATTGAGGAAAAAGCCTCGAGTCCATGTTTTACGATGCTTCGGGAAGGACCAAGAAGAGGTACAAGGTCGGCAATTGTTCCAATCGAGGCTAATGTCAGGTAGTCGTTGTTAAAATTAGCTTCTAATGCTTTCACCCCCGAGGTGAAGTTTGAGCTTTTTTCATGCAACACCTCGGGGATGTTCTCCTTGCGGCTTTGAGATTTAAAATGTTCAAAGATTGCTTTAGCAAAAAAATAGGCGACTCCGGACCCTGAAAGTTCGGGAATGTGAAAAATTGCTAAGGCCTCATCAGGAAGTTTTTCTGGTTTTAAGTGATGGTCAGTGATTATGATTGGAATTCCTAGTGATTTGGCATATTTGACTTTATCCCAAGCTGTAATTCCGTGGTCAACGCTTATTATTAACGCGGGATTAAATTGTTTTTTAACAGCATCAATTCCTTTTTTTGAAAACCCATAACCTTCAAGTTTTCGGTGAGGAACGTACGGCATTACATTAAATCCCAAAAGATTCAAGGTTTCCCAAAGTATTGCTCCACCGGTTATACCATCAGCATCATAATCTGTATAAACAACAATCATTTCATTGTTTTTTTTAATCTTTTCCAATAGTTTTAACGACGCTTTTATTTCCTTTTTAAAGCCAAAATCTGTAAGTTTAATTTTGGAGGGATGAGGCGGGTTTAGGAACTCTTTAACATTTTTAATTTGCCTGTTTTTTAGTAAAAGTTCAATGAGAAATTTAGCGTTAATTTTATTATCAGTTTTAACTTCGTGTTTGAAAGTAATTTTCATTTTTTAAATTAGTTTATTCTATCATCTTTTTTTCTTCGGAAGAATCGGAGAGTAAATGAGTTGATGATAATTTTTGTCCTAAAGAAAGAAAATTCTTTGAAACTTGAGCAACTTGATTGTAAGCGTTCGTCACGTGTCTATTCAAGATGTTAAAAGCTTCATCCGTTTTCTCATAATCTTTTTTTATGGCTCGAAGTATTTCTATGATTTCTTTAGCTTTGGTTTGTATGCGCTGTCCCTCAAAAGACATAAGAATCGCCTTCATATAGGCATAAAAGCTCATTGGCGAAACAGGTAGAACTCTTTTTCTTCCAGCATAGTCAAATAGATCGGCATCGTTTATAATCTCGTAATAAACCGATTCCGAAGGAATATACATCAAAGCATAATCAACGGTTCCTTCACCAACAAGAATATATTTTTTGGAAATATCGTCGACATGTTTTTTAACATCCTTTTCAAATTCTTTTTTGATTTTTTGCTTTTCTTGCTCGTTGCCGGTTTTTAGCATTTTTCTAAAGTTTTCAATTGGGAATTTTGAATCAATGGGAATTATTCCTTGAGAAGTTTTTATTGCTGCATCAACTCTCTCGCCATTTTTAAATCCATATTGAAGGACAAATGAACTTTTTGGGAAATGTTGGGAAAGAAGCTCTTTTAAAACCTGCTCACCAATATTTCCTCTAAGTTTTGGAGATCTTAAAAATTCTTGAAGTTCTTGCATTGATCCTACCGATTTCGGAAAACTCGCCGATGTTTTTTTGAACTTGGGCAATCACTCTTGCAGCATTATCAAGCCGAGCATTAAACATCTTCATATTTTCGTTAAGTTTGCTGTCGATTTGGTGGTTGAAGATTTTAACCACTCAACAAGTTCGTCTGAAAGTTTAGTTTTTTCCTGAAGTTGATTCAGCCAGATTCTAACAAAAAATAAAATTATACCAATCGAGATTAGAAATAATAAAATTAATGTAGTTATGCTCACGAGAAAATTATACCAGACCGCCGCCGCCTTTGAAGATCTTTGGTTTTAGCCAATCTTGAGGAGTTTGTTTGCTTTGAGGTAAGGGTTCTTTTTCCACTCCTTCAATGGGTTTTGAGTTTGATATTGGTGGGGGAGAATATTGGTTCATATTAAATGAATTTTGATTTGTTTGATCAGATTTTCTAATAATTTTTTTAATCGCACCCATTCTTAACAAAGCAGCAACGCTTTCAAATGTATCAGCCGTAACAGAATAAGAGGTAAAATTATTAGTTGAGGCTGCTATTCCCGCATATAAGTTAGTGGCAATATCTCTGTCAAGTTCTACTCCAAACTGTTGCAAGAGTTTTAATATCATCTCTGATATGGATGATGTTGCTTTATTTACATAGTTCACCGTACCGTAAAAACTGTTTGTTAGATGTCTGTCAATATTGATGATTTCTCTTCCCTGAAACAGTTTTTCATTATCGGTATAAATCGTCCCTAAACTGTTTAAGGTTGGAGCATCAATAACTATTACAAAATCTAGGTTTCCGCCCGTGTAGGAAAATTTAACTTGGCTTGAATCAAGTTTGGGGAAACCGCTTCTTGGTGTAACAATGAGATTAAAATTTGTTCCTTGGATATTATAATCTACCTTGTCTATAGCTCCCTCCGAATAAGGAAAAGAAATAACTAAATTGTCTCCGCTGTTTACCATCTGGGACTGAAATTTGTCAGAAGCTGTGAGATTGTAACTGACTTTACCTGCACAAACCAAACTAACATTTTTACCCATTTTATGAAGAGCTAAATATAGTGCTGTTCCCGAAGCTACTGCGTCTGCAGACGGATTGTTTGAGAGAACAATTGCTCCGTTGGTGGTTTTTTGAACAACTTCAGTAAGTCGTTGTAGGTTATTATCCATAATATTATGGGATAGATTTTACCACATCACCCTGCCTTATGTCAAGTATAGGACCGAAGATCATGCCTGCCTCTTGATCTTTTTTTACTTCAGAGACAGTTTTTGCTCTTATTTTTAAAGAAACAAGCTTGGTTTTACCTATGAGATTCTGGCCTCTATACATCTCTAAATTATCACCTAAAGTTATTTTACCCTTTGTCAGTTTGACTCCAAATATCTTTTCTCCCTCGATCATAAAATTTGCAATAATCTTAGCTTCACCTTTTAATGTTTTTTCCTGCATCTTTTTCTCCTTTAGAAGATTGGAAACCTCTTTCAGCTCATCAAACAGATTATAAATAATATTATAGGTTTTGATTATTACTTTTTCCTGTTTGGCTAATTGAGTTATTTCATCGGCTACATTTACTGAAAAACCTATAACGATAGATTTTGTGCTCTTAGCAAGAAAAATATCTGATTTATTAATATCCCCTATTGCTTTCAAAATTATTTCCACATCCTCATTCTTATCGAGTAAATTTGATACGGCTTCAAGAGAACCTTGGGAATCGGTTTTTATTATTAAAGAAAGCTTATTGGTTTTTTCTTCCGTTTTTAAAATAGACTCTAAATCAAATTTTTTTACAGGTTTATTTAAAGTTTGAACCGTTTGAGTCGACTTTTTTACTTTTGAAAATTCCGACTGTAAAACAATCAAACTTCCCACTTTAGGCATCGTTTCAAAGCCAAATAGTTCAAAGGGTTTTGAAGGAACAACTTCATTTATAGATTTTCCCAGATCGTCAGTCATGGATCTAACTTTTGCAGTCTTATCTTCAGAAGATATCAAGTCAGCAATTTTTATTTTTCCGTCTTTTATTATTGCACTTACTACAACTCCGCGTTTATTTTTTTTTGTCTCGATAATAATTGCTTTAGGTTCGTCACTCTCCGAATAATGTAAATTGAGATCAGAGGCCAATAAGAGTATCGCTTCCAAAAGTTCATGAATACCTTTACCAGTTTTTGCAGAAATATTGACAACAGGAACTCCACCGCCTTTACCTTCAACCAAAACATTGTATTTCATAAGATCATTCTTTACTTTTTCAGGATTTGCATCTGGAAGATCTATTTTATTCAAGGCAATAATAAAGGATATGTTTGCCGCTTGGATATGTGAGATAGATTCAACAGTTTGAGGCATTACAGAGTCTTTTGCATCGATAATAAGTATGGCTATGTCAGCTGCTTGAGCACCTCTGGCGCGGAGTAGAGAAAAAGCTTCATGACCAGGTGTATCTATAAACGTTATTTTATCTGTATTATAACCCTTAATCCCGGTATTAATTTCATAAGCACCAATTCTTTGAGTTATGCCACCAAACTCTTTTTCAGTCAGGCTACTTTTACGGATATAATCCAAAAGGGTAGTCTTACCATGATCAACATGGCCTAAAATGGTTACTATTGGAGGTCTATATTTAGTTTCTGCCATATTTGTCGAGAAATATTCAGTTTGATTTCTTTTTTTCTTTTTCAACTTTTTTTTCAGTAGTTTTTTCTTCCGCAGGTTTTTCAGCTTTTTAGTAGTTTGTACAATATCTATATCATAACCGGTCAATTTAGAAGCCAGATTAACATTTATTCCTTTAGAGCCGATAGCTAAAGGAGCTTGATCTTCGTCAACCAACACCTTTGCCTTTTTTATTCTCCTTATCTATCTCGACGTTGCTGATTTTAGCGGGCGACAAAGCAGCAATTAGAAAAAGTTTATCGTCTTGATTCCATTGAATAATATCAATTTTTTCATATCCGCCTAGCTCGTCAGTTACGGTTTGTACTCTAATTCCTTTTTGGCCAACACATGCTCCAACAGGATCGACTCCACTCTGGGTGCTAGATACCGCAATCTTGGCTCTTTCACCGGATTCTCTAACCACTTTTTTAATTTGAACAGCACCATTAACAAATTCAGGTACTTCTCTTTTAAAAAGTTCTTCAATAAGTTTTGGATCTGCTCTTGATACGACAATTCGTGTATTGCCAAATTTATCTTCAGATATTTCTTTAATATAGACAACTATTGAGTCGTTTACTTCATAACGTTCATTTTTGAGTTGTTCTTCTTTAGGAAGAACGGCCTCGGTTTTACCAATATCTAAATAGGCATTTCTTCCGTCATATCTAATTATTCTTCCTTTTATAACGGTACCAATTTGAGATCTATAGTGAGAAACCACTGTTTTCTTTTCCGCCTCGCGAATTTTTTGCAGGACAACCTGTTTGGCTGTTTGTGCGGCTATCCTACCAAAACCAGGTGGAGTAATATCTTTACCTTCTTTGAAAATTTTTGTTTCGCCTGTTTCTCTACTTACTTTTGCATTGATTTCCTCTTCAAGCTTATCAGGATACTCTTTTTTATACGCAGCAATAATTGCAGCTTCAATAGAAGCTATTACATCATCTACAGAAATTCCTCTTTCTGTCGCTACTTGATTTAAGGCCAGCGAAAATTCTGATTTAACTATTGTCATAAGAGATAATTCTATCAGACGCCGCTTTAAATTCCAAGGGTAGTTTATTATCTTAGTGGTTATTTCAAAACCTCTGATTTTGTCAGATTCTGTCGTGATTTTCCCTCCCGCCAGTGCTCACTTCGTTGCGCGCTGTCGGGATCCCTTCCAATCACGCCACCTGTTATTAATAAAGGTAGGTTTTGAAATCTTTTAATTATTTCTTTACTTCTGGAGCTTTTGGAGGCGGAGAAGTTTTTACTGCTTCTGGTTTTGCTCCAGTTGCTGGTTTAGGTCCTCCTGCAGCTGGCTTGCCCTCCGGAGTTTTAGCCGAAGGCTTTCCTGCTTCTTCGGCTGGTGCGACGGCTCCTTCTTCAACTGGAGCTGCTGTGATAACTTCCGGAGCTTCGGCCGGAGCTGTTTCTGGCGTGATACTTTCCTCTTTATGTTCGACAACCGAAACTATTACCTTAACTGCAGGATCTTTTATTTCATATTTATCTGATTTTTTAAGATCTGATACTTTAATTTCTTTGCCGATGTCTTTAATTGATGAAATGTCTACCTCAATTTCTTTAGGGATATCGGTTGGGAGCGCTTCAACCAAAAGTGATTCGGTTAGCGTCAAAAGAACTCCACCTTTTTGAGTTACAGCTTCAGATTGTCCAACCACCTTTACGGGGACTTCGGTTTGTATTTTTTGAGCCAGGTCGATTTTTCTAAAGTCAGCATGAAGAATATTATTGCTTACGGGATGTTTTTGAACATTTTTTATAAGTACAGGCAGTTCTTCTGTTTTATCCTTAAGATACACTACCCCAGTTTCTTTAGCTATTTTATAGATATTAATAAAGTCTTTGAAGTTAACGCTTACAGATTTTGACTTGAAGCCGGGACCATATATATTTGCTGGAACAACACCCTCTTTTCTTAATTTATTTAATTTTTTTCCAAAGATAGTTCTAATGGTTACGTTAAGAGATAACTTCTCGCCATTATTTTGTTCAGTTTTTTTTGTTCGCGGCATTCTTTTTATTTTTTTGATAATTCAACAAAGAAAATTTTATCTGTCGACAAACTTGTATTATAAACAATTTGGTTATCTTTAACAAGTGCTGGAAAATTCTGATTAATAAAACTTATGTTTTTCGGGATAGAAAATTCCAAAGAGAAATCACTATTTGAAGATCCTATCTGTTTCTGAGCTATTAATTGGTAAACTGCTTTTCCTGATAGAAGTGTATCGGTTAATTCATAGTTAACTTTGATTGTAGTGATACTTTTTGGTTTTATGTCCATAAATAGTCCGATTTTTTTAAATTGATCATCTTTTTCATCATAATTCTCTACAAGTACTCCATCTTTTGTAATTTTTTTGATAACAGTACTTTTAGGTAAATACAATTGGAAATAGTTTTTATAATCGCCACCTGGGAAAGCTTCGGAAGGAGAATCATTATTGAACTGGGCAATAAAAGAATGATTAATCTTACCTTCCTTATCTATTGTTATTCTCAAGTCAAATGACCTGCTGACAAAAAAATTTGCTTTGTTAACGCCTAGGTTCGCGTCAAAAGGGTAAATAAAGTCTGAAGTACAGCCTTCAGAATTAATAGTACATTTAGGTTCTATTAGTCTTCCGGACCAGTACATTGAGTCGATGTATTGTTGAATTTTAGGATCGTCGAAATAAAGAACAAGTTGTTTTTCATCCAAAGATTTTTTCAGTCCATTAGCGAAATTCTTTAGCGAAATATTGTCCATATCAATTAACATATTTTGGATTAAAGAGCCTAAAAAATTTTTTTTTTGAGTTGATCCTGGAAAAAAATTCTTTTCAGCATAGATCTGGGCTTTAAGATAAAAATTATCTTTATCTACTTTTTCATTAAAATCAGGAAGATAAATATTTCCAAAAGCACTAAGTATATTTTGTACAGCAGTAGTTGTGATTAAGATACTGCCTGAAAAATCATTAAAGTTCATCTCACTCGACAAGAAATTTTTTGCTTGGATATAATTTTCTAAAAAATCTGGCGAAAATGCTGAATCTCTCAAAAACCAATTCGGTTGTTGTAAATAATTTCTGATTGGTTCGGGTGGATCAACATGAGTCAGTAGTTGTCCATCGGCATCATAAACATCATAAACTTTGAGATCCTCGAGTGTAAAGTCTTTTAATGTCATTACACCAAATGAGCCGATAAAACCTCCTCCAGGTCTTAACTCCATATTGTTTGCAAATAATAACAGATATTTTTTTTCTGTATTTTTTGCTAAAAAACTATCGGTATATGAAAGTAGATTGTTCATATTGGAAACAAGATTATACGAAGTAATAAGTTCATTTTTTATATTTAAAAAAGGTTTGTAGGGTGGGATCTTCTGGCTTATGAAATTTAAATTATCTTCGATCCCGCTCATATCCGTCTTGAACTGGTTAAGCCTCAACGTGAGTTCCTGTCTATCCTCTGAAGTTTTATCCTTATTTATAATTAACTTAATAATATTCTTGCCGTTTTCTTCTAAAACAATAAGTTGATTAAGCGTTTCGTCTGTTTTTTGATTGATATCAAATATATTATCCGGAATAAGTGCTAAAGAAAAAAATAGAAGGGTAGGTCGAGAGATTGAATAGAGTCCTTTGGCGAAATTGAATGTAGACTCTGCCAAGCTAAGATAATTTTTTGTTCTGTCGAAATTCTCGTTTTTGAAGTTTACAACTCCTTTATAAAATAAAAAAGAGGAAAGAAAAAGAGGGCCGATAAAGGCAATATGTAATACAAAAATTAAAATTAAAATACCAATTGCTAAAGACTTTCTCTTCGGTAACCGAATTTTGGAAAAATCAAATCCTTTTTTGGTTTTAGTATGTTTTAAGGTGAACAGTTGTAAAAATTTTTCTTTTGTTTGGGAAAAAGAAAACCAAAGTATTCTGTCGATTTGATCTTTATTGGCAGGACCACCGTAAAGACTTATGATCTTAAAATCAGTTCTATTATATTTTTCAAGAGCCGCTTCTGCTTCGTTTATTTTGTTATAAAAAATGTAGCTAACCTTTTTATTTTTAAATTGAGTTAATTCTGCGGATTTAATATTCTTGTTGATAAAAAAAAAGTAATCAAAACGATTAAGATTGTTTGGTAAATGAGGTGACACGAAGATGTCGACATTATATTTTTTGAGTTCTTGTTTAAGCAGGGTAACTAAACTTAAATCGTTTTCTGCAACTATTAAAACCGAGGCTTTTTTTTCAACCGTCTCTGTAATAAAAGTCATATCATATTGTATAACACTTCAGCCTCATAAATTTTTTGATATAACGAAGAAATTTAACTTGAATTTTAATGAACTAATTGTAAAGATAATAAGCTACCTGACTGTTTTTAAAAATTCTGGAGCCATGTGGTGATATTATAACAGACTATGTTCTATTTGATCAAAGCTTTAAGAAATGCATCTTGAGGTATTTTGAGAGATTTGTTAAAATTGACTTATGTCAATAAAATTTCCTATAACAATCAAAATCCTTTACGAGGCGGAAGCGAAAGATGCTCCCTATGTGGCTTATATTCCTGAATTCGATATTTCTTCATGTGGAAAGACAGAGGAAAAGGCTAAAACAAATGGTAAGGAAGCTTTTGAAATTACACTTGAAGAGGTTAAAAGACAAAACAAATTGGAAGAATTTTTAAAAGAGGCTGGAATCTCATTAAAAAAATCTGACTTTTTCCCTAAATTAATATTCGAGCCGTTTACCTTTCAAAGCTAATGTCTTCAATTAGATACATTAATTCAAAAAATTCTAGAAAAAAAATTGTTTTGGTTGGTGGATGTTTCGATGTATTACATTATGGCCATCTGGTTTTTTTAAAAAAAGCAAAAGGACAGGGAGATTTTTTAATTGTTTTGTTGGAGTCAGATGAATTTATAAAAAAATATAAAAAGAGAAGTCCCATTCATACTCAAAATCAGAGGGCGGAAATTCTTTCTTCAGTAAAATATGTAGATAATGTGATTAAAATTCCTCTTTTAAATTCAGATGAAGAATATGAGATTATCGTTAAGAAGATAAAGCCGACAGTAATAGCGGTATCGGAAGGAGACTCGCAAATAGAGAATAAAACGAGACAAGCCGAATCTGTCGGAGGAAAACTAATAATAGTTTCAAACTTTATTAAAGGATTTTCTAGTAAGAAAATAATTAAAGCATTCGAATAAATCTATTAATATGAGATTGTTTTTAGCAGTTGATCTGCCAACAAAGATTAAAAAAGACTTGGATAAACAGTTGGAAGATATAAAAAAAGAATATGCTCACCTTAACTGGGTGCCACAAGAAAATTATCATCTAACTTTGCATTTTTTCGGAGAAACTAATGATATAGGAAATATTAAGAATAAAGTTGAAGAGGCTATTTTCGATGCTAATAGTTTCAATCTTTACTCTTTTAATGCAGACCTTTTCCTTAATAGTAAGATTGTTCTTTATATTAGTTTTAGAAGAGAAAAGGTCTTGGAGAAATTAGTATCCGCAGTTATGCAACACTTTTCTATAAAAGAAAAAGAGGGACAAAAATTTGTCCCTCATTTAACCGTCGCTCGCTATAAAATTCCTTCTAAGCAACAATACCTACTTTTAAAAAAGAAATTAAATCAACTTGATATAGAAATTGCTTTTCCTGTTAGAAAAATATATCTCTTTGAAAGCATTCTAACAGGGAAGAAACCTGTTTATAAAAAAATAGCTGTTTTTCCGCTTCTTAAGCAGCGCCAATTCTGAACATGGATGTTCCACAAACTGGACATTTACCTTTCATTGCTGGTTTTCCATTCTTCATTGTTACTTTTTGAGGGTTAGCTGCGTCTCTTTTTGCTCTACATTTTACACAGTACATTGTTGCCATATATTATTACTCACCCCCCATTCATTAAATTAGAAATTCTAACTTATTTAATTAAATATCTATTTATACTAACAAAATAAATAATAATTTCAAGCGTAATTATGAGAGAAATAATAAATAAACTTTTCTTTAGATCTTGCAAGAAATAAGTTCGACGAGAAATGTCTTCTGTGTTTGGTTTTCGATTGTCGGTCTTCGCTCCGTCTTTGGTTGATAAATCGGCTTTCGGATTTTCTATTTTTGATTCATTAACTTTAATTGTTGGTTGATTTTTAGGTAGGTTAATTTCTTCAAGAAGCTTTATTTTTTTTCTATAAGCTGCCAGAATTTTTTCCTCTTTTGTCTTTTTTGACATACGTTTTCATTTTTATCATATTGACACAAATTTGTAAAGTGTTTAAAATGTAAGCCAATGGTAATTTACGTTGTTCTGGGATTTTTTTTTATTTGGCTTATTTTCTTAAGTTGGGTACTTTTTAAAACAAGACAACATTATTTAAATCTAATAAGCAGAACTAAAAGAGAAAAGATAGATGAAATACTGGAAGAATTAACAAAAAATGATGCAAAGTTTGGAACAGAGATTGATAAAATCAAAAAAGATCTGTTAGCGGTGATTGATCATGCAAGGATCCCCATACAAAAAGTTGGACTTGTAAGATTCAATCCGTTTGAAAGGACGGGCGGGGAGCAAAGTTTTGTTTTATCATTATTAAATAGAAATAATAACGGATTGTTGATTAATTTTATTTACACCAGAGAAGGTTTGAGAGTATATATCAAAAAAGTCAAAGATAGTAAAGGTGAAAAATATGAGTTGTCAGAGGAAGAAAAAGAAGCGATAAAACAGAGTTCTTAACAGATCCTTCACAGACAATCGATGTAAATGTCTGTTCAGGATGAAGATGGATCATTAAAATAAGATCTACTTCAGTTAAAAATTAATGTACGAAATATGATAAATAAAAAAGTTTCAATAGTTATATTTATCGCGGCATTTTTAATCTCATTTTCGGTCGCTTATTCATTTGTTAAAAATGGTTCGGTGGGAGGAATGATTTCGCCTCTAATTCAATATAAGCCACCGTCATCAAACGGCAACGGTAATGTTTCAGAGGTAGCCAATAATGAACCAAAAACAGAAGAATGTCCTATAAACGGTCAAATGTATGGAAAAACTCAGAAGGCAAAATGGGAAACAAGACGGCCATTGGGAATAATGGTAGAAAATCACACTGATGCTAGACCACAATCTGGTCTTTCTTCAGCGGATGTTATTTATGAAGCGGTGGCAGAGGGAGGCATAACAAGATTCTTAACGATATTTTATTGTGAGGATGCAAATCCAGTAGGTCCGGTCAGATCTGCAAGAGTTTATTTCTTGAGGCTTTTGGAAGGTTATGGTGACTACCCGCTATACGCACATGTGGGAGGAGCTAATACTGAAGGTCCTGCGGACGCATTGGGTGAAATCGATCAGTTGGGTTGGGGATCATATAATGATTTAAATCAATTTGCCGTTCCATTTCCCTATTATTGGAGGGACTATGAAAGATTACCAAATGTAGCAACGGAGCACACAGTCTATACTGCTACTGCGAAATTATGGGATTATGCAAAAACAAAGAGGAAATTAACAAATGTCGATGATCAAGGCAAGTCTTGGGATGCAACATTCCAACCTTGGAAATTCAAAGACGATGCTCAATCGTCCGATAGGGGAACAGTTGGGAAAATAAGTTTTGGCTTCTGGAATATGTTTGCTTCAGATTATAGTGTTACTTGGACATATGATAAAGTTTCGAATAGTTATAAAAGGGCCAATGGAGGATCTCCCCATATTGATAAAAATACGGCTAAACAGCTTACGGCAAAAGATGTCGTTATAGTTTTTTCTATCGAATCACCGGCAAACGACGGCTACCCGGGTGGACATATTTTGTACAAAGTAATTGGTTCCGGAAATGCACTTGTATTTCAGGATGGAAATGTTATAAAAGGAACTTGGGCAAAGAGAGATGAGACATCAGCAATGAAGTTTTATGATGAGAATGGAAAAGAGGTACAACTGGTAAGAGGTAAGATATTTGTAGAAATATTGCCGACGGGAAATAAGGTGACCTACTAAGTTAAAAAACTATTATTTATTAACGGGTTAACGAGTTATGCTGGAGCATATAATTCCTTCTAAAGCTAGAAGAAAAATTTTAGAGTTATTTTTTCATCATCCAAATGAAAGTTTTTATTTAAGAAGAATAGTTAGAGATGTTGACGAGGAAGTAAATGCTGTAAAAAGAGAGCTGGATATACTATTCGAAGAAAAACTTTTGCATAAAGAGAGAAGATTAAATAAAATTTTTTATACTTTAAATAGAAACTATCAATTTTATGACGAATTCCTTCGAATATTTGGTAAAACCTCAAGCCTTGCGACCGTTATCTATAAAAACTTATCAAAAATTGGTAAGGTAAAATTTGCAATTCTTTCTATAAAATATCTTAAACAAGTCCAGATAAAAGAAGATGAGATATATCTTTTATTTGTCGGTATAATAGTAGTTCCTGAAGCCGCAGGTATTGTTGCAGGAGCAGAAAAAGAGTTCGGTAGAGAAATAAACTATACAGTCATGACAGAAGAAGAATTTAATTTTAGAAAAAGAAATAATGATCCGTTTATTTGGAGATTCTTAAAACAACCAAAAATTATGTTAGTTGGCAACGAAGACGATCTTGTTAAATGACCAAGCTTAGCTTGGTTCTATATGAAACTCTTTAAAATATTACTTGTACTTCTAATTTTAGGATTACTAATTTGGATAGATCTTCCTGAAAACTTTCACATAAAATCTTTAACTATCAATCCATTATCTTTAAATGCTACTATTTTCGGTTTTCAAATTAAAAAAAACTTTACAACGCATCTAGGTCTTGATCTTAAAGGCGGAAGTCATTTAGTGTTCCAGGCAGATACGAGTAAAATAAAACCAGAAGATTTACAAGATGCACTAAATTCTGTGAGAGATGTCATAGAGAGAAGAGTAAATCTGTTTGGAGTTTCTGAACCGGTTGTTCAAAGTTTGAAGTCGGGCAATAACTACCGAGTTTCAGTTGATCTTCCAGGGATATCAAATGTTACAGATGCAATAAATTTGATAGGTCAGACTGCAGAACTTTCTTTTAAGGAGGAAGGAAGTTTAGGACCAAAGGAAGCCACCAATACACCGTTAATTCTTAGGTTAACGAAAGACACCGGTCTCACTGGAAAAGACGTTAAAAAAGCTTCAGTAACTTTTGATTCTCAAACAGGCAAACCAGAAGTGGCTTTATCATTCACTCCGCAAGGTTCAAAATTGTTTGCAGAAGTTACTCAAAGAAACATAGGAAAACCTGTCGGCATTTTTATAGACAACTATCCAATTTCTGCGCCAACAGTTCAGCAAGCCATAAATGACGGTAATGCTGTTATCACCGGAAGTTTTTCAGTAGATGATGCGAAAAAACTGGCCATAGCTATAAATTCTGGAGCGCTACCATTACCGGTAAAACTCATCGAACAAAGAAATATTGGTCCAACCCTTGGAGCAATCGAAGTACAAAAAAGCATATATGCAGGTCTGGTTGGTCTGTTAATGGTACTGGCTTTTATGATCGTTTATTATAGAAAACTTGGTCTAATAGCGTCTCTTGCATTGATGATTTACGGCTTAATCTCTTTCGCAATTTTTAGAACTATACCGGTTGTTTTAACTCTCCCTGGTATCGCCGGATTTATTCTTTCAATCGGCATGGCAGTCGACTCAAATATTTTAATTTTTGAAAGGATAAAAGAAGAATTAAGAAAAGGAAGTGATTTTGACATTGCTATACGTCTGGGGTTCGGAAGAGCAATAGATGCAATAAAAGATGCAAACATCACTACTTTAATTGTTGCCTTTATTTTATTTAATCCCTTAAACTGGGATTTCTTGCCACAGTTTGGATTGGTAAGGGGATTTGCATTAACACTAGCAATAGGAGTAGCGACAAGTTTGTTTACCGGTGTAGTGATAACCAGAAGACTGATTAATATTTTTTATAAGAAAAATGGTTAATTTTTTGAAATATAAATGGTTATACATTTTAATTTCATCCTTAGTTATTGGTAGTGGTTTATTTTCCGTCATTAAATGGGGTTATATTTATTCAATAGATTTTGTAGGAGGAACAAATCTTGAGTATCAATTTGGCAAAACAGTTGATGTAAATGAGATAAGAAAAATTTTCCTGAATAATAAAGTTGAAGTTATAGAATTAAGTGAAAAAGACAATATTCTTGCTGTGAGGAGTAAAGCGGTTACTGAAAAACAAGAGGCAGCATTAATCCAAAATCTTCAAAAAGTTTTTAATACGAAAATTACTGTTTTGAGATCGGAAACAGTTGGGCCTGTTTTGGGTGGAGAAACAATAAATAAAACTATAATAGCCTCTATTTTAGCCATCGTAGGGATACTTCTTTACATGACCTATGCTTTTAAGGGATTTAACTTTGCTTTTTCTGCAATTCTTGCCCTGATTCATGATTTTTTAGTTGTTATCGGTTCTTATTCATTGATGTCACATTTTTTTCACTCCGAGGTTGATACGCTGTTTGTTACAGCCATTCTTACAACCATGTCTTTTTCAGTTCACGACACAATCATTATCTTTGACAAGATAAGGGAGTATGTAAAACATGAAGGAAAAGGAGAGATAAATTACTACGCAAATCGAGCTTTAACCGAAACTTTGGTTCGGTCGCTTAATAATTCCATGACAATTATTTTTATGTTATTTGCATTGAGTCTTCTTGGTGGATCTTCAACAAGATTTTTCGTTCTCACATTATTAGTTGGGACTGTAACCGGAACTTATTCCTCCCCATTTGTTGCGACACCGATCCTGGTTTGGTTAGAGAAGAGAAAAAAATGAAAATTCTTTGCTTTCCTTTAGGACAGATGCAGGCGAACTGTTATTTTTTGATTGAAGAAAACAACTGTTTAATTATTGATCCTGCAGACGAGGCTTCATTTATTTTAGAACAAATACAACGGAGAAAACTAAATTTGGTTGGTTTATTGGCGACTCATGGTCATTTTGATCACATCATGGCTGTGGGTGAAATTCAGTTATCGTTTAAAGTTCCATTTTTTATTTTTAAAGAGGATTTGTTTTTAGCTGAAAGATTAAATGAGACTGCAAAATATTTTTTAGGTTATGATCCAAATACTATTCCTCCAAGAAATGTTAGATTCCTCAAACACGGAGAATTAAAAATTGGAAATTTTAAATTAAAAATTATTCCTACTCCTGGTCATACCCCAGGAAGTTCATGTTTTTACTTTGAGAAAGATAAAATTTTATTTGCAGGAGATACTTTATTTAAAGACGGGATAGGTAGATATGATTTTTCTTACAGCAGCAAAAACGATTTAAAAAAATCACTAAACAGATTATTTGATTTACCAAAAGACACTGTTGTTTATTCAGGGCACGGGAAAAAAACTACAATCGGAAAGGAAAAGTTGAGTGATACGGTTAGATATATTGACAAATAAAAAATAAAAGAGTAAATTTGTAAAAATACTCCAAGTATTTTGGAGTTTTTTTTAGGGAAAATTTATGAAAGAAAATCAATTTTTACCAATTAAAGGAATTAAAATTCCTGTTTTAATCGACCCCCGATAATCGGGGGTTTTTTTTATGAAAAACATAAGACTCTCGATAGAAAATAAGAATATAACTATGAATTTTGATGAACATTTTAATAATTTGGTAAAGATAAATGAAAGCCTCAATGAAGGAGCAAGGAATAACTACAAAAGGTTAGGATTAACTTACGTTGAAGCTCCCCAGATAGTTGGGATTACAGGAGCATGTGAGAATGTCGACACCCTTTTTAAGGTAAATAATCGTTCGAGTATTCCTTTATTTTTTACGCAGACAGGTCAATTATCTTTGGAGCAAGCACTTCAATCACTTCCCGGCGTATATACGATAATTCATTCAGGTAGGGATGAACAAGGAGAAGATGATCGACACTTAAGACAATTTAGATTGACAGAGGAAGAATTCGACTGCACATTGGTCGAGATAAAAGCAAAAAAATATGATGAGGAAAAAATGTTTAAAGCCTTGCTTGATCATATCCAGAAAACTATTCAATCAATGATAAAAAAAGTTTTGGAAGATAATTTGAAAATGTTAAGAAGAAAATATAAAAGAAATATAAAAAAACTTATCAGTGCGACTAAAAAAGATTTTTTAAAGATTGATTATGAAAAAGCTATAGAACTATTAAATAAAAACGGCTATCCGAACTTAAAATTTGGTGATGATTTGGGAGCAGAGCATGAAGCAAAAATTGTTTTTATGTTAAATAGAAAAAATGGAGAGCTGCCAGTTTTTATTATGAGATATCCAAAAGAAATTAAATTCTTCAATATGAAAGTCTATACAAAAGATACAAGGGTTGTTCTGTCAGCCGATTTAATTTTTCCTTATGCTGGAGAAGGGACAGGTTCGGCTGTTAGGGAACACGATTTTGAAAAGTTAAATGAAAGACTTTTAACATCAACAATGTTTAAACTTCATACCCAAAGAGGCGGAAAATATGAAGATTTTAGATGGTATTTGGATATCATAAGACAGAAAAAAAGCAATCCTCATGCGGGATATGGGATCGGAAATGAGAGAGTTTTGCAGTATATTTTTGGCGAAAAAGATATTAGAAATGTGAGTCTTTTTTCACTTTTGAATCAACAAACAGGAGACTGGGATAAATCCAGGGCAGAACAGGCATGGACCTTGATGGCCCATAAAAAAGCGATTTTACTTTCTATAGGTAGACAATCAAATAAAAGAAAACTTTTGCCAAAAATAAAAAATATTGCAGATTCGTCTTACCTTCTTTGTGCTACCGATAAAACACATAAGTTTCTCAAACAAAATGGAGTTATCACCACACATGTATTTAAAATAAGCGATGTTGATAAAAAGCCAAATCTCTCCGATCTTTTAAAAGACAATTTGTTTGACATAATCATCAATATTCCAACAAGAGAAGATCACGATATGAATGAAATTACGGATGGTAGGCAGATAAGAAAAATGGCGATAGATAGCGGAGCAACTTTGATAACAGATATGGAGGTTGCAGAAACGATGCTTACTAATTTAGAAAAAAGTGCTGCTATAAAATCATGAATAAAATTTCGGTTAACTTTTTGGGTAAAAAACTATCTTCACCATTAGTTTTGACTTCAGGAATTCTAACAACTAAAAACGACTTCGTCAATTGTGAAAAAAATGGCGCAGGTACAATAACAACCAAATCTTATAGTTTTTATCCAAGAAAGGGAAATCCTATACCAGTTGTAGCTAAAACTAATTTTACAGTCATTAATTCGGTTGGTTTAAGAAATGCAGGGATTGCAGAAGCTAAGAAACATATTATAGAATTTAGAAAGTCGCTTAAGACTCCTTTTATAATCAGCTTGGTTGCTGAAAGAATTGTTGACTATGAACAGTTGGCCCTGCATCTTTTGCCCTTAAAACCGCCGTTAATCGAACTTAATTTATCATGTCCCAATGTTGACGATGAATGGGGAAGACCTCTGGCTACGCAAGCTGAGAGCGCCTACGTAGTAGTTAAAAAAATTAAAAAAATCGTTGATGATAAAGTTAAAGTAATTGCCAAGCTTTCGCCCAATGTCTTAAGTATCAAAGAGATAGCCACGGCAGTAGAGGCCGCAGGAGCTGACGCTATTTCGGCCATAAACACGGTTGGCCCTGGGATGTACTTAGATATATACAATAAAAAGCCGGTTATTGGTGCAAAGCAGGGAGGGATATCTGGTCCCGGGATTAAGCCGATTGCAATAAGATGTGTTTATGATATTTATGAAGCAGTAAATATCCCAATTATCGGGATTGGTGGAATCACTACATGGGAAGATGCAGTGGAAATGTTTATGGCGGGGGCGACGATGATCGGAATTGGTTCTGCAATTTACTATAAAGGCCTGAAAGTTTTTTCGGAAATAAATGAAGGATTGGAAAAATTCCTAAAAGAAAATCATTACAGATCTGTTAAAAATTTGATAGGCTTAGCTCACTAATTATCAGTTAATTTTTATTTATGAAAAATAACGTTGTAGATATACTTAAAAAAGTCGGAGGGATCATAACCGACAGTCATATTGTTTATACTTCCGGTAAACACGGAAGCGTGTATCTAAATAAAGATGCAATTTATCCGCATGCCACTGAAACAGCTAAGATAGGAAAGATTTTCGCTGAAAAATTTAAAAATAAAGACATCGATGTTGTTGCAGCTCCAGCCATTGGAGGAACACTACTGTCTCAATGGACAGCATTCTATTTATCCAAATTAAAACATAAAGAAATTTTTGGCGTATATACTGAGAAAGATAAAGGGACAACGGCAACGGCTGCTGAGAGCGATCAAGTTTTCAGAAGAGGCTATGATAAATATATAAAAGGCAAAAAAGTGTTGGTATTGGAAGATTTGACAACAACAGGTTTATCAGTGAAAAAGACCGTTGCAACAGTAAGAAAAGCCGGAGGTAAGGTAGTTGCAGTTGCAGTTATGTTTAATCGAGACCCAAAACATATTAACTCCAAATTTATCGGAGCCCCTTTTTATGCACTTGAAGATTTTCCCGCTCAAGCTTTTCCAGAAAAAGAATGTCCAATGTGTAAAAAAGGTATTCCAATAAATACTAAAGTTGGTCATGGAAAAGAATATTTAGCAAAGAAGAAAAAGAATAAATAAATATGAAATATAAAATAGGGATTTTTGGGTCGGCGGCTGGTGATTATGAAAAAATGTTGCCAAAAGCTCAAGAGTTGGGTGAGGAAGTTGCAAAATATAAAAATAAAATTATTTTAATTACAGGAGTGGCTGATGGATTACCTTATAAAGTTGCCTATACTGCTGCAAAAAAAGGGGTCGAGGTTTGGGGATTTTCACCCTGCATTAATAAAACTGATCAAAAGAAAATCTCACCTAAACAAGATTTATCAATATATAAGAAAATTTTTTATATCCCCAAAGATTATCAATTCGTTGATAATTTAATGGTTTGCCGAAAATATAGAAACGTTTCCTCAACGGCGACTTGCGATGCGGGAATTATAATTTCCGGAAGGTGGGGAACAATGCATGAGTTTAGTAGTCTTTATGATTTCGGTAAAATAATTGGTATTTATAGAGAGACAGGCGGAATCGCAGACGAATTACAAGATTTAACAAATAAAATTCATAAAAAAAGTAAAGCTAAGCTTATTTTTGAGAATTCAGCAACTGCTATTATAAGAGAAATCATCAACTTTTTAAGGAAGTAATTTTGGACTTAGAGTATTACTCGAAGTGCCGATAATATGACCGGCTCTTTGTAAATACTGATCAGGTTTTATTTCGAACTTAGTACTTAATCCTTGTCTTTCCATATATTCATATAGTTTTCTATACATCTCCGTCGCTATTCCAACTCCATATTCCTGTGATGGTACAATTGATCGTGCCCAACCTTGAGGGCGAGGTTTTGAAGCTGGAGTAATTAGAGTATGAGCATCAGCAACATCTTTAACCTTGAACAAAATATTAATCGGTCGATTTTCGGTAATTGCGTGTTCTTGTACAACAGTTAGTGTTTTATTACCGATACGCCAATTGTCAGCTTTAAGTGCCTCGATATATTTTTCATAGTAATCTTCAACTCTCCCATACGGTTGATCATGAAGTTTATAAAATCCTCTGCATTGTGCCGCATTCCAAACTATTTCTCTTGTAAAGTCAGCGAGACCATCTAAGACTTTAAGACAATCGGTAGGCGTCTTAGCCGCCAAAGCTTTTATAATTCGAGATCCTAATTCTTTATTTCCAGTAAAATCCTTTACTACGTGGTTGTATCCCGCTTGATCTCTAAATGCAATAGTTAAAGCAGCAGTTTCTCTAATGAGCATTTCTAGCGCGGCGGCTTCCGCAGGGGTTAGAATATTATAGACACCATGATCCGGCGGTATATTAGAAATAGTACCGTGATGTGGAACGATTCCAAAGTGGGGAAAACGATTAATATCTGGCCCATACAAATTTCCACTTTGCGACAAAACTGAGATCTGCTTGGCTACTTCTTGCAATTGAGGTTTCAGTTCTTTACTTCCTTTAAAAGCGATAGTTGGATAAACTTCTTCTGCAGAAAATAATGCCATATATATAATGTATACTATAAGAAATTACATGACCTTTCAAGAGAAATTAGACAAAATTGTTAAGAAAAATAATTCTCTAATTTGTGTGGGTCTTGACAGCAATATCAGCAAAATTCCGGCGAAAATTCGTAATGGCAAACATCCTCAGACTACATTTAATAAATCAATCATAGATGCAACGGCAGACTTGGTTTGCGCGTATAAACCAAACACCGCTTTTTATGAACAAAGAGGAAAAAACGGTATTGAGGCGTTGAAAATGACCTGTGATTATATCCGCGATAAATATCCGGACATAGTTCTAATTATTGACGCAAAACGGGCTGATATTGGAAGCACGAACGATGGATATGTCAAATTTATTTTTGATTATTTGGGAGCAGATGCTGTAACCCTTCATCCATATTTAGGAAAAGAAGCTTTAATGCCTTTTTTAGAAAGAAAAGAAAAAGGTTGCATTATTCTTTGCAGGACATCAAACCCAGGAGCAGGTGAGTTTCAAGATCTTAAAGTAAATAATATTCCTTTATATAAAGTTGTTGCAAAAAAAGTGGTAAAGGATTGGAATATGAATAAAAATTGTATGTTGGTTGTTGGGGCAACCTATCCTAAAGAACAGAAAGAGGTTCGTAAAATAATAGGGGATATGACAATATTAGTTCCGGGAGTTGGAGCACAGGGAGGAGACGTTGAGAAAACGGTTAAAGCAGGTCTTAATTCGAAAAAGGCAGGAATGATAATCAATTCCTCGAGAGGAATTATATTTTCCAAAAATCCTAGAGAAGAGGCTAAAAAATTAAAAGATGAAATAAATAAATATAGAAGATAACTTAGTTTACTGTCTTTTTTAATTCTTCAATTTTTTTCAATAGTAGATGTCTTTCGTTTTTCACTCTCCCCTGCACGACGTCGTTAAATATAGAGTGGAGAATTTTTCCAACCTCGATTCCGGGTTTTATTTTTAAAATTTTCATAACGTCATTTCCATCGATCTTTAAATCAGTTACCTTAAAAGGTTCTTTTTGAACTTCAGTCAACCTTTTTTTGAAGAGCTCTAGACGCCAGGAAGTTGGTTTTGCACCTGATCCAATACGATCACCTACCCGAAGGTCAAGCATATTTTGCAGATTCTCTTTTCCCAACTCTCGAATAAATCTTCTAACAGCTTTGTCGGTTTGGAGTTCACTGACGGTGAATTGGTGATATTTGACTAAGGAAACCAATTTGTCTTTTTGCTTATTTGAAAGTTTTAATCTGTCGGCGATTTTTTCAACTAGTTTTGTCCCAACTACTTCGTGATTATAGAAAGTTATGAGTCCGGTCTTTTCATCTCTCCTGAACGTTTCTGCTTTCCCTATATCGTGAAGTAATGTTGCCAATCTCGTTATAAGATCTTTCGAGGGGCAACTTTTCACTGACATGACCATATGGGTGCCAACGTCGTAAACATGATGTCTTTTCGGACTCTTCTGCGGTATAACAAAACATACGTCAAGTTCGGGTAAGATAAAGGTCAGAAGTCCAGTATTTCTTAAAAATAAAACCCCTTCGGCCGGATTGTTTGAGGACAATATTTTAAAAAGTTCGTCTCTGATCCTTTCCCAGGAAATTTTAGTTATTAATTTTGCATTTTTTTGAATTGATTGTCTAGTTTTATCCTCGATTAAAAAACCAAGTTCTGAAGCAAGTCTCACAGCTCTCATAAGTCTTAGGGCATCTTCACCAAATCGTTTATCTGGGTCACCAACGGCAACGATAAGTTTTTCTTTAAGATGTTTTTGGCCTTGATAAGGATCGATAATTTTCTCACCGTCGAAGGCGATGGCATTAATTGTAAAATCTCGTCGGGACAAATCTTCCTCAATTGTTTTAGCCCATTCAATTTTTTCAGGATGACGAAGATCTTTATATTCACCTTCTTTGCGAAAGGTTGTAACTTCAAAAATCATTTTTTTACCCTCAACTTCTTTTTCTATGCCAACCGTACCGAACTGATTATTATAAAACCCATCAGGATAAAGTTCAAGGATTTTTTCCGGAGTCGCGTCTGTGGCGAAATCCCAGTTCATTACACGTTTATTAATTAACAAGTCACGAACCGCACCACCAACTATAAAAATTTGAAAATTCTTTTTTTTGAAAGTCTCTAAAAAATCCTTTACTTCTTTAGGCAGTGCTAACATGAAATTAATTATAACCTATTGTTTAGTTAAACTTTTTAAAATATCTAAATTTTTTTTATCAGGTCCTTTATCGTCAAAACCTGGAGTTTCAATTATGAAAGGAAGATTTCTAGTTTTTGGATGATTCAGTAAAAGTTTAAATGTATTTAAGGGTACTGTTCCTTTTCCAATGTTTTCATGTCGGTCTCTTCCGGAATTAAACGGATCTCTGCTATCGTTTGCATGAAATAACTCCAATTTTTCAAGTCCTATTAAAGTATCAAAGGCCAAAAGAAAGTCTTCAAGTTTTTTTAGAGTTGATAAATCGTACCCTGCAGAAAATAGATGACAAGTGTCTAAACAAACTCTGACTCTTTCGTTATCCACCTGTTCAATTATTGTTGCAATCTGTGCAAGATCTTTCCCAATCTTTTTATTCCCTGCATTTTCGATTATAAATAAAGTATCTTTGGGAGTATTTTCCAGAATTTCTTTAATATGAATGGTTAAAGTTTCGTATGGATCAATATTATTACTCTGAATTTCTTTAGTGATGTCTCTTTTAAATGATCCAAGATGTACAATTGTTCCTTTAATATTTAATTTTTCAGCTGCATTTAATTCAGCCATAATAGAGAGTTTAGAAAGATGGCTAACTTTACTTTCATCAGCTAAATTTATGAGATATGAAGCATGAAAATAGACCGGATCGATTTTTAATTTTGTTTTCTTTTCTAGAAATTGAGAAATCTGGAGATTTTCTATTTTGGCATAGTTCCAACCGCGTGGTGATGTAGAAAAAATCTGGAGACAGTTCCCGCCAATATTTTTAATTCTATCTAGTGCTTTTACATATCCACCCTCGATCGATTGATGTGCTCCAAGTTTCATTATCATATTGTACCTCTTCCCGCCTAAACTTACCTCAAGACTTAAATCTTCACTATTCGTTCGTCGTCTTGAGGAGCGTTTTTCGGCGGGTGCGGGGTTTACCCCTTGACTTCTTTTAGCAGAGTTGTTATAGTATTGCTAATGCTTCGACTCCTCTTAAAATTTAAGAGTCGCTCAGCATAAATAATGGAAGATTTAACTCCTAGACAGGTTGATATTTTGAGGGTAATCATTCAGGAATATACTGAAACCGGTGAACCTGTGGGTTCTGAAATTCTTGAAAAAAAGTATAAGCTAGGTGTTTCTCCTGCTACTATCAGGAACGAAATGGTTGAGCTTGCCAAAAAAGGATATCTTAAAAAAACTCACTTTTCTTCGGGTAGAATTCCGTCAGCCAAAGGTTTTCGTCTTTACATAAAACATATAATGAAGACAAAAGATTTATCAACATCAGACGAGGTGTCTTATAAAAATAGTATCTGGGATGAGAGAAACGAATCACATAGACTTTTAGGTCAGGCAACAAAGGTTCTAGCTCATAAAACAGGACTATTATCTCTTTCTGCGACCAATCTGGGTGACGTTTACTATTCTGGCGTAGGTAACTTATTAAACAAGCCAGAATTTTTAAATTTGGCACTCTCAAAAAATCTATTTGAACTTTTAGATGAAGCTAACTACTGGGAGAGAATTCTGGATAGATTTTTGAGAGTAGAAGATGATATTATGTATCTTTTAGGTGAGGAAGATTTTAAAGATCCGATTTTTGAATCTTGTGCCAGCGTTTTTGGTGAATTTGAAGGAAAAAACATAAAAGGAATAATCGGCGTTGTTGGTCCCAAACGCATGTATTACGACGAGATTAGTCCACAGATAAAATATATGGCGGGTTTAATAGAAGAAATAATAAAACAACAAGGAATTTAAAAGTTCAAAGTGTCAACCAAGTCAGACTTGGTGCAAAGTTCAAAGTGCAAAGTTCAAAACTAATTTCAAAAATTAAAGCTGAAGAAGGAGAGATTCAAGAACTAAAACATAGGCTGGAAGAAATTAAAAAAGAGGCAGAGGATTATAAAAATAAATATTTAAG
This sequence comes from Candidatus Roizmanbacteria bacterium, assembly GCA_963845895.1. Classification (GTDB taxonomy): domain Bacteria; phylum Patescibacteriota; class Microgenomatia; order UBA1406; family GWC2-37-13; genus CAWJTN01. The sequence continues at coordinate 230,801 of CAWJTN010000001.1, read as the reverse complement.
AGCCTTGGCAGACTATCAAAATTACGACAAAAGAGTAAAAGAAGAAAAACTAGAATTTGGTAAGTCGGCAAACGCAGTATTACTTTTACAATTGTTGCCATTTCTAGACGATTTAGATAAAGCTGAAATTTTTATTAAAGATCAGGGATTGAAGATGGTGAAGGAAAAGTTTTATAATCTATTGAAGGATCTAAAAGTAGAAGAGATCCAAGTTTTAGGTAAAGAATTTAATCCTCATCTGGCACATGCGATCGATACAGTTGAAGGAGAAAAAAACAATATAGTAGTTGAAGTTTTAAGGAAAGGATATATGTTTAACGGAAAAGTGTTGAGAGTTGCACAAGTGAAGGTAAGTAAGAGAAATCTGAAGCACTAAATCCGAAATCCGTTCAGGATGAATCCGAAACAAATTCGAATTTTCAAAATTTGAATTTTAAAAATTGTTTCGAGTTTCGATATTAGAATTTTGAATTTTTAAAAGTTGTTTTCTTACAAATATGGCAAAAATAATAGGTATCGATTTAGGAACAACAAATTCTTGTGTTGCAGTGATGGAGGGTGGAAAACCTAAAGTAATTCACTCTCAAGAGGGTAGAAATGTCATTCCATCAGTTGTTGACCCCATTAAAAGAATAGTTGGAGATGTGGCAAAAAGGCAGATAGTGATAAATCCAAAAAATACAATATTTTCTATAAAAAGATTGATGGGTAGAAGATTTTCTGATGAGTCTGTAAAGTATGATATTAAGTGGTTACCTTATAAAATCATCGACGGAAGAGATCATATGGCAGATGTTGAAGTTGAGGGAAAAACCTTCACACCTCAAGAGATATCTGCAATGATACTCCAAAAGATTAAGTCTGATGCAGAAGCGTATTTAGGTGAAAAAGTAGAAAAAGCAGTTATTACTGTCCCGGCATACTTTGACGACTCACAAAGACAAGCAACCAAGCAGGCAGGTGAGATTGCAGGACTGGAAGTTGTCAGGATATTAAATGAGCCAACTGCTGCTGCTTTAGCTTATGGTTTGGATAAAAAGCATACTCACACTATTGCTGTTTATGATTTAGGTGGAGGAACTTTTGATATTACTGTTCTTGAACTAGGTGAGGGAGTTTTTCAGGTAAAGGCGACAAACGGAGATACTCATCTAGGTGGTGACGATTTTGATAAGGTAATTTTGGATTATATTGCCGATGAATTCAAAAAAGATAATGGCATTGACTTACGAAAAGATCCGCAGGCATTACAACGATTAAGAGATGCAGCAGAAAAAGCTAAAATTGAGTTATCTTCTTCCAAGGAGAGTGAGATAAACCTTCCATTCGTGACGGTTAAAGACAGTCAACCGCTTCATTTAGTTATGAAGTTGACCAGATCAAAGTTGGAATCTTTAGTTGGAGAATTGATTGATAAAACTTTTGAGCCGGTTAAAAAATGTCTTAAAGATGCGAAAGTTGATACATCAAAGATTAATGAGGTAGTACTAGTTGGAGGAATGACTAGAATGCCAAAAGTAATTGAAAAAGTAAAAGATTTTTTTGGCAAAGAACCAAATCGTTCTGTAAACCCTGACGAAGTTGTTGCAGTTGGCGCAGCAATTCAAGCAGGTGTTTTGACAGGCGAGACAAAAGATGTTGTTTTACTTGACGTGACCCCTCTGACTTTAGGAGTTGAAACTTTGGGAGGAGTTACTACTCCAATGATTCAGAGAAATACTACGATTCCGACCTCAAGGACAGAGGTTTACTCTACAGCTGGTGATAATCAAACACAGGTAGAGATTCATATTTTACAAGGGGAAAGGCCTTTAGCTCATGATAATAAATCTCTGGGAAGATTTATCTTAGACGGAATTCCACCTGCGCCAAGAGGAGTTCCACAAATTGAAGTTACATTTGATATTGATGCCAATGGAATTTTGACTGTTACAGCAAAAGATAAGGCAACTGGCAAATCGCAAGCAATTAAGATAACGGGATCGACAGGTCTTACAAAAGATGAGATTGAAAAGATGCGTGAAGAAGCGGAGAAGAATGCCGATAAAGATAAAGAAGAAAAAGAAAAAATAGAAGCCCGAAATAAGGCTGATAATATGATTTATGTTGCCGAAAAATCACTAAAGGATGCCGGTGACAAAGCACCGAAAGATGTTAAAGAAGAAGTTGATAAAAAAATTAAAGCCTTAAAAGAAATATTAGAAAAAGGAAGTAAAGAAGATTTGGAAGAAAAAACAAAGGATTTTCTGATAGTTTAACTAAGATAGGTCAGTCGATGTATGGGAAACAAGGTGGACAGCCAGCACAACCACCCGGAAATGAAGAAAAAAAATCCCCGGGGAAAAAAGATGTTGAAGAAGGAGAAGTAGTTAATTAATTTTTAATCCATTTGATAAACTCAGGATTAATACTGAGTAAAGTCGAAGTATTAATTTAAAATTTGAAATTTTAAAGGAATGGTTGATTATTATGATGTTCTTGGAATCTCAAAGAACTCAACTGAAGCAGAGATAAAAGCTGCCTACAGAAAACAAGCGCTAAAATGGCATCCGGATCGAAACAAATCTTCAGAAGCTAGCGAAAAATTCAAAGAAATAAATAAAGCCTACGAAGTACTTGCCGATCCAAAAAAGAAGGAAATGTATGATCAATATGGTGCAGATGTATTTGAGCGCCCAGGCGGTGGCGCCGGACAGCCAGGTAACACTTATCGTCAAGGACCCTTTACCTACACTTATACCAGTTCAGGCGGAGAAGGGTTTCCATTTGGAGGCGTTGACTTCGAAGGTTTTTCCGATCCTTTTGAGATTTTCGAGCAGTTCTTCGGTTTTCAATCGCCTTTTTCTCAAGGAAGAAGAAGACAACGGAGAGATGTGTATGAGTTAGAGCTCACATTTGATGAAGCGGTTCATGGTGCAAAAAAAGAAACAGTTATTAAAGGCGATCATAAAACTATCAAAATTCCGGCAGGAGTTGACAATGGAAATAGGATAAGGTTTTCTGACTTTGACGTTCAAGTTTCTGTCCGTCCGCATCCCTATTTTAAACGTGAAGGTCAAGATATCTATTTTGAAAAAGAAATTTCTTATCCTTTGGCAGTTTTGGGTGGAACGGTTGAAGTTCCAACTATCGATGGAATGGTCAAACTGAAGATAAGATCGGGAACACAGTCTGGAACGACAATCAGACTTCGAGGTCAAGGAGTAATCTATCCAAATTCCTATAAAAAAGGAAATGAGTATGTGGTCTTCAAGATCAATGTTCCCAGCAAAGTCAGTTCACAGGCGAAAAAAATATTAGAAGAACTTCAAAAAGAATCTTAATCCTTCATGAAAATTCAAACAAACCTAAAAAATCTTAAAAAATATAAAATCTATCTTAAAGTTGAAGAGGCGGTTAATGAATTTTTGGGGAAAAAAAGATATTTGAAGGTTGATCTTCCGGTTCTTTCTCCAGCCTTAATTCCAGAGTCTTACCTTAAGGTTTTTGAAACAGAATTTAATTATCTAAATAATAAAGAAAGATTATTTTTAACTCCATCACCCGAACTTTTTTTAAAAAGATTATTGGTAGGGGGTATTGGTAATTGCTATTACCTAGGGAAGGCTTTCAGGAATAGTGAGCCAAATTCGGATCTTCATTCTTTTGAGTTCACAATGTTGGAATACTATAAAGTTAAAGCAAATTATATGGATTTGGCGGAGGAATTACTGGAGATGTTGAGATTTATGAATAAAAACGTCAAATTTCAAATGCCAAATGCCAAATCAAGATCTAAAATTTCAAATTTAAATGAGAATGAAATTGTTTACCAAAATTATAAGATTTCGTTGAACAGGTGGGAAAAGATAACAGTCATCGATGCTTTTAAAAAATATGCAGGTATTTCGAAAAAAGAATTATTCGATCATAAATTGTTTTTAAAGAAAGCAAAAGAAAAAAACTATAGAGTCGATAGTTTCACCTATAAAGATATTTTCTCACAGATTTATGCACAAGAGATTGAGCCACATTTAGGGATGAATGGTTATCCGACTTTAATTTATGATTATCCAAAGGAATTTGCTGCACTGGCAAAGCTTAACGAAGATGGAAAGACTGCCCAACGTTTTGAATTTTATATAGCAGGTATAGAGCTAGGTGATTGTTATAGTGAGTTAACCGATTGGAGAGAGCAGGAAAGAAGATTTGAAAAAGAAAATGTCGCACATCAAATTGACAAAGGGTTTATAGAAGCGTTAAAATATGGGCTGGTCGATTGCGCAGGAATTGCAATAGGTTTTGAAAGACTGACAATGATATTCGCAAATGTACAATCGATTAATCAATTAAAGTTAATAGAAATAAAATAATGAATACAAATGCTGGTAATTTAAAAAAAGGAGACTTTATTCGCTATCAGGAAGATATCTGGCAAGTTCAAAAAGCTGATTTTTATTCTCCTGGTAAAGGCTCCGCTTTGATGAAAACTAAAATTAAAAATCTAGTTACAAGTAAGAATATTGATTACACATTTAAGTCTCAAGAAAATGTAGAAACTTTGGAAGTTGAGAGTATTGAAATGCAATATCTTTATAAGGATATCGAGAAGCTATATTTTATGAATGAAAGGACATTTCATCAATATGAAATTCCGATAAGTGTGGTTGGAGAAGTATCACAATTTTTGAAAGAGGGTGAGAGATGTTCGTCTATCTTCATGATGACAAACCCCTTAATATAAGGCCTCCGATGAGTGTAAAACTAAAGGTATTAGAGACAGAAAATGCAGTTAAAGGCGATACGGTTACAGGGGCAAAAAAACCAGCAAAATTGGAAACCGGAGTTATTGTTCAAGTTCCTCTATTTGTTAAAGTCGGAGAAACGATAATTATTAATCCAGAAACTAAAGAGTACGTAGGGAGAGTATAATAACATTTATGCTTTCCGTTGGAGAAATTCTTAAAAAACAAAGAGAAAAATTAGGTATTAAACTTCCTGAAGTTGAAAAACAAATTAAAATAAGACAAAAATTTCTGGATGCGGTTGAACAAAATAATTGGAATGTTTTTTCTTCAAAAATATACGTTTCTGGAATAATCAAGAACTACTCTCAATTTTTAGGACTTGATCCTAAGAGGACTTTAGCTTTTTTCAATAGAGATTATGAAAAAAAAGAAACTATTAAATTTAAAAAAAAAGTGGCCAGTCATTATCTTACATCCGAAACTAAAAAAGTAGTAATGGCTGCTTTAATAATAGTATTTGCTATTTTTTTTGGTTATTTTGCTTACCAACTTAAACAATATTTTTCTCCACCTGTGGTTGAGATTTTATCACCAAAAACAACTAACTTTACGAATGAAGATAGGGTAAAAATAATCGGTAAGACAGAAAAAGATGCTGCAGTTACGATCTTTGGAGAAAGAATATATCAAAATAGTGACGGAATTTTTAAATATGAGTTTCCTTTAAAAAAAGGGAAAAATGAATTGTCGATTGAGGTGGTTGGAGCTAACGGAAGAAAAGAAATAATAAAAGAAACTTATTTAAGAAAAGAGTAATTTTTTTAAATCTTTGATATGTTTAAGATTCAGGGATGAATAGATGTGTTTGAAGCCAAGTCTTTTCGCCTCGTTAACTATTTTCTCCTCTAGATAAACTTTTCTGATTTCTCCCAAAAGTCCAACCTCGCCAATAAAGACACTTTTTTTAGCAACGGGGTGATTTTTTACGGAAGAGATTAGAGATGCAACTATTCCCAGATCTGAAGCGGTAGATTTAATATTTACCCCACCAACAACATTAACATAGATATCAAATCGATCCAAGGGGAAATTTAAATATTTTCGAACAACTGCCAAAAGTAAAAGAACTTTATTGTAGTCAACCCCTTTTACGACTCTTCTAGGAATAGGGAGTATAGTTGGTGTTACCAAAGTTTGAATTTCAAAAAAAAGCGATCTCTTACCTTCTGCCACCCCAACTATTGATTTGCCAACCTCTAGTTCGTCTTTATTCTCAAGAAAAATCAAAGGATTGGAAACTTCTACTAATCCTTTCTGTTTCATTTCAAATATGCCTATTTCATCCGTAGGACCAAATCTATTTTTTGAAGATCTTAAAATTCTGTAATTTGATATTTTTTCTCCCTCAAAATTCAATACGCAGTCAACTGCATGCTCTAAAGTTTTTGGGCCAGCAATATCACCGACTTTTGTAATATGACCGACAATTATCACCGGTGTCTTAATTTTTTTTGCCAGATAAATTAGTTTGCTGGTACATTCTTTTAATTGGCTGATGCTACCTGGAGCTGCATCTAAATTTTTTGAATAAACCGTCTGAATAGAGTCTATTACTATTACATCTATCTTTTCTTTTGTATCTGCAATTCCTTCTACAATTCCTTCAATCTGAAGGTCATCGGAGAAAAGAAAACTATTAAGGTTCAATCCCAATCTTTCTGCCCTTTCTTTTATTTGTTCTGCTGCTTCTTCACCGGAAATATAAATTGCTCGTAAGTTTTTTAAAGTCTGCAAAAGAAGAGTTGATTTACCTACTCCTGGTTCACCACTTAATAAAATAACTTCTCCAGGAACGATTCCGCCACCCAAAACTCTATCTAATTCAAAAATTTCTGTTTCTATTCTTCCTTTTTTTTCGGATTCTATCTTTTTAAAGGGAGTTAATTTAAGTTTCTTTGTTGATTCCTTGCCCCGACGAAGTCCCGGTTCATTCGGGACGAAGTCGGGTCTCTCTTTTAAAGTATTAAACTCTCCACAATCTGGGCAACGGCCTAACCAGGAGGCAGAGCCATAACCACAGTTGCTACAAATGTAAAAAGACACAGTATGTTAGATGTGAAATGTTAAATGTAAAATCTATAACTTAAATCTCTTGATCTAAAGATTTGAGATTTGGATTTAACATTTAAGTTTTGATATTTGACATTGTTATTACATCTTCTCCACAGTTTTTATTCCCAGTAAATATAACCCATTTTTAATAACCTGTCCTGTTGCTTTTGTTAACAATAGTCTAAAATTTCTTTTTATTTTATCAGCTCTCAAGATCTGGTGTTTTTGGTAAAACAGATTGTATTTTTGGGCAAGATCAAAAAGATAGTTAGCAATTAAATTTGGCGATAAATTTTCGGCAGATTTATTTATAACTTCAGGAAATTGATTGAGAGTTTTTAAAATCTCTTTTTCTTCTTGGTTGTACAATCGATTAATCGATTGTACAGACATAGTATTTACTTTAGGAGTTTTGTTTAAGACAGATTGAGTGCGAACAAAAGTGTAGAGAAGATAAGGTCCGGAGTTGCCTTCGAGGGAGATTGATTCATCAAAATCAAAAGCGATATCTGCGCTTATATTATTTTTTAAGAAGGAATATTTAGCTGCTGCTACAGCTAATGTTTCTGCAGTTTCTTGATCGCATTTGAATGATTTAAGTATTCTTTTTTTTGCTTCATCAATTAACCAAAGACCTTCAACCACTACTCCTGAACGAGAAGACATTTTTCCATGTTTTAGTCTGACCCAACCACCAATTAAATGCATTTGTTTATCTTTATATCTTTTAGGTTCCAGCAACTCTTCAACTTTAAAAGTTACTTTGAAGAAGCTTGATTGTTCTGGTCCAACAACATGAATACATTTATCAATTTCTCCAAATTCAGAGAACTCTTTTTCAGCTAGAGCCAGTTCTTTTCCTTCATACGTGGGAATTCCGATTGCATTTAGAAAAACCCTTGTGTCTAAACCAAAAGGTTTCCCTTGAAATATCACGGCACCTTCACTTTTTTCTAATACCTCTTTTTTTACTGCGTCTCGGATTAATTCAATTCCCCTTTTTGGCAACTCGCTTTCAAAATAAAAACGGTCATATTTTGTATAAACACGTTTATATATTTGATCAAAATAATCTAAACTCCATTGACGTGTTTCTTTCCAGAGAGGAAGAATTTCTCCATGCTGTTGGTAAATCATTTGATTAACCTTAATTATTTCTTTTTTTGCATTCTGATCTGTTTCATAAGTTTTATTTCCCGCGGCATAAGATTCACCTAAAAATTTAATTTTTTCATGAAGAGTCTTCAACTTTTTGATTTTTGACTGTTGATCTTTGATTTGATACAGACATTTTGCTATGTGTAGACCAACATCGCCCTGATAATTGGCTCGAATCACTGTGTTTTCAACAGCATTTAGGATTCGACAAAGGGCTTCACCGGAAGAAATATTTCTTAGGTGACCTATATGGAAAAGTTTATGCGTATTAGGATGAGCATACTCAATCATTATTTTTTTATGTTTTCCAAGATGAAGTTCAGGAAAAACAAATTTTCCTTTAGCCATTTGTTCTAAATTTGAAGTTAAATATGAAGAGGATAGCCAGAAATTAATAAATCCAGGTTTGATAATTTCTACTTTTTCAATAGCGTCGTCTTTCGGAAGATTTTTAACGATCTCTTTAGCAATTTCCAGTGGATTTTTTTTGAGTTTTTTAGTTAATTTAAGCGCGATACTTGTAGCATAATCGCCGAAATTGGCATTTGTAGGGGATTCAATATTTATTTCTTCCTCACCTACACCAAATTTTTTCAGAGCATTCTTTAAAGCGTCTTTGAGCTTGTCTTTTATCATTGAGGTATATGATAGCAGAAAACCAAAGTAAAGTTTACAACGACAACTATTATTTTATCTCAGATAATATTTTGTCAAGCGGAAATTGGTTTTGTTATAATTTCACTTATGGATAAAATAAGTTTTGATGAGTGGAAAAAAGTGGAGATGAAGGTCGGCAAAATATTGAAAGTTGAGAGAATTCCTAACACAGATAACCTCTATAAGCTACAAGTTGATGTTGGTGAAGAGAATGCAAGACAAATTGTCACAGGTTTAGTTCCATTCTACAAGGAAGAAGAGCTTCTGAATAAAAAAATAATCGTTTTAGTTAATTTAGAACCTGCAAAATTCAAAGGAGAACTGTCGGAAGGAATGCTTCTTTGTGCGGAAGATGAGAAAGAAGGTAAATGCGTACTTTTAACGGTAGAGAAGGATATAGAACCGGGAACAAATATCACTTGATATCGTTTCTCTCGCTTAATAGAAACACGCCACTCGAAAAAGATATCTTCGCTTTTTTACCTCTCTTGCAATATTCTTCATACAATAATAAAATAAATGTAAATATGAAAGCTAAACTTATAATTCTTTTGGTTCTTGTTCTACTTTTTGCTGGTTTTGTTTTAATTAAATTCTTTGTTCTTAATTCTCAAAATGATTTCGGGCAAATAAAAGTAGTTTCGTCACCTGTGGCAAGCGTTTTCATCAATAATTTAGCAGTCGGAAAGACGCCCTTTGAAAACAAATATAAAGTAGGAGAATATATCTTGAAATTAATTCCTGAAGGCACCGCTTCTGATACGGCTTCCTGGCAAGGGAAAATAAAGGTGTATAAAAATGCTCTATCATATGTTAATCGGGAGTTGGGAACATCAGATTTAACTTCTGCAGGTGAGATATTTACTACGACAAAAATGGATAAGCCGCCAAAGAGTGCGGATTATGGAGAAATATATGTAGAAACTGAACCTCAAGGAGCTATAGTTTATCTGGACAATGACGAGAAAGGAGTTAGTACTTTAATTATGCAAGATGTTTTGAAAGGCGATCATGAACTCTCGGTTTACATGCCAGGATTTTTAAGGAGAACGCAAAAAATAAACGTTGATTCGGGTTATAGGGTAAATGCTTCATTTAAGTTGGCGATAGACGAATCTTCTCCCGAATCAAAAAATATAGGGGTTACAGGAAACAATCAACCAACAGCAAGCAGTGGTGCAAATACACAAAAGACTACAGTAGTAATAAAAGAAACACCGACTGGTTTTTTGAGGGTAAGAGAAGAACCTTCTATTTCAGCTTCCGAAGAAGCACAGGTGAAACCAGGGCAGAAGTTTAATTTATTAGATGAAAAAAGCGGTTGGTATAAGATAAATTATGAGGATGATAAGACGGGATGGATTTCTGGAGAATACGTCACTAAACAATAAAATTATTTTTCTTTCCAGATAAATTTATTGTATAAAACGTAAGAATAAGGAATAATTATGAAGGCGATTATTAAAATTTTATAGATATACCATAACTTTCTTCCAAAAAAATTAACTAAAAGTTGAAGTCCAACAACTTGTATAAGTAAAGAACCTGAAGAAACCAAATTAAATTTTATAAAGTTAGGAATGTAACTTGAAAGTTTGTGCTCCAGTTTCTTATGAGAAAAGCTCCAAAAATTATTTAAAAGAAAATTAGAAACTATCGCTGTTTCTGCGCTTAACAGTGTTGAAAGCCAAACAACCAGCTTAAGCTTTTCTATAAAAAGATAGGAAATTCCAAAATCAATTAAAAAACCGATAAATCCAACCAAAGCAAATTTGATGAATGTTGATTGGAGAAAGATATAGAGAAAAATGTTCAAGATATACTGCAATGAGTTTATTTTAGATTTGCCTGTTTTTCTTTCAGCAAATCTAATTGGAACTTCACTTATTGCAGCTTTACTCTTGATAGCTTGATCTAAAAGAGCTATTTGGAAAACATAACCGGAGTAGTTTTTAATATGATTTAAGGATGCCTTTATAACCCAAGCTTTAATTGCTCTATAACCTCCAGTCCAATCATGGATATTAAGTTTCATAAAACCAAAACGTACAATTGAATTTCCTAAAATTGAAAATAGTTTTCGGTACAAACTCCATTTATCGGGGATTGAACCACCTTTTATGTATCTTGCGCCGATGACAAAATCAGATCCTCTTTCGATTTCCTTTATAAAATTAGGGATTTCTTTTGGGTCGTGTTGGCCATCACCGTCCATTTCAAAAAAAAGATATGGATTGAGTTTTTCTATAGCAAGCTTAAATCCTTCAATGTATGCTTTTCCTAATCCTTCTTTTTTTGTTCGTAAGAGATGCAAGTTAGGATTTTTTTTTATAAGTTTTAATACTTTTTCTTCTGTCCCATCGCTAGAATGGCTATCAACAACCAAGACATGAAATTCCCAGTTTGAGATATTTTTGCTTACCTCAAAAATTTGATTTATGACTTTCTCAATTGACCCGGCCTCGTTATAGGTAGGTAAAACAACTACTACTCTTCTCATGATTTTTCCTCTTTATAATATTTAATCATTCTTCTAAGGCCTTCTTCTAGCGAAACTTTTGCTTTCCAACCGAGTAAATTTTTAGCTTTTGTGATATCAGGCCTTCTTTTCCTAGGATCATCTTGAGGTAAGGCTTCACTAAAAATTATTTCGCTCTTAGAATTTGTCAATTTTTTAATTATTTGTGCAAACTCTAAGACAGTACATTCATTGGTTGTTCCTAAGTTGACAATCTCGCCTTTTGTTTTTGGATAAAACATTAATCTAATTAGAGCCTCTACCATATCATCTACATAACACAAGGATCTTGTTTGTTTTCCATCACCATAAATAGTAATAGGCTTTCCTTCAATGGCCTGGTTAATAAATATACTCACCATTCTCATATCTTTTTTTAGCATCCTTGGTCCGAAAGTATTAAAAATTCTGGCAATCCGAGCATCAAGTGAATATTCTCTTACAAAAAAAGAGACAAGAGTCTCGCCAAATCTTTTTGCTTCATCATAAACAGATCTTGGGCCTGTGGTGGGAACATTGCCATTATAATTTTCTTTTTGAGGGTGAACCAGAGGATCACCGTAAACTTCTGAGGAAGAAGCAAATAAAAATTTTGCATTATTTTTTCGTGTCAACTTCAAAAGCTCAATAGTCCCTTGAGTATTCACAAGCATAGTTTCCATAGGGAGATAATAATAGCTTAGTCTACTGTGATGATTCGGAGAAGCAGGAGATGCAAGGTGGAAAATTGCATCGAAACTTAAAGTTTTAGAGAGAGGCTTTATTACATCGTGTTCAATAAGTGAAAATTTTTTGTTTTTAAGCAAATTTATTAAATTTTTTTTAGATCCGGTAAGAAAATTATCAACACAAATTATTTCATGATTTTCTTTAAGAAGTCTTTCGCAAAGGTGTGAGCCGATAAAACCAGCTCCACCTGTCACAACTATTTTCATACAGGTTTTCTGCCGATCGAAAAATATTTAAATCCGAGTTTTTTCAACGTTCCCGGATGGTAAATGTTTCTTCCATCAAAAATCACCGGTTCTTTCAATAATGACTTAACTTTTACGAGGTCGGCTTGTTTAAATTCATTCCATTCAGTAAGAACGACAAGAGCTGATGAGTTTTGTACTGCTAAGTAAGGGTCATCTTCATATGTTAATTTTTTGCCAAAAATTTTTTTGACGTTTTCCATGGCGGCCGGATCGTATGTTTTTAAAGAAAAACCATTATCTAGTAAATTATTAATTATATAGTATGATGGAGCTTCTCTTATGTCGTCGGTATTTGGTTTGAAACTTAAACCCCAGATAGCAATAGTTTTACCTTTCACATTTTTTATAATCTTGTCAACAAAGTTGGAGCGAGTAAGATAATTTACCCTTTCGACTGATTGAAGATAATTGACATCGATACCTAGAGACTGCCCTATTTTTACAAGAGCTTTAACGTCCTTGGGAAGACATGAACCTCCGTAACCTATACCTGGATCCATAAAAATTCTACCAATTCTCTTGTCCAGTCCTACTGAATCGAGTACGGTTTCAACATCGGCACCAGTTTTCTCGCAGAAGAAAGAAATAAGATTGGCAAATGATATCTTGGTTGCCAACATAGCATTTGATGTATATTTTATAAGTTCGGCTGAAGACAGATCTGTTATTACTCTTTTTCCATTAATTGGTTCATGAAGCTCAAGAAGCCCTTCAATTGCTCTTTTTGAGTCAGAACCTATTACGACCCTATCGGGATTTAAAGTGTCAGAGATGGCGGTTCCTTCCCGTAAAAATTCAGGGCAGGACGCTACGGTAACTTCTGCACCTTTTGTTTTATGTTTATTTAAAATTACCTCTACTTTTTTATTGGTTCCAACTGGAACTGTACTTTTACAGGTAACGATTGTTAAGTCCTTTTTTAAATACGGAGCAATATTTCTTGCAACGTTAAAAACAGAAGAGAGATCTGCTTCTCCGTCTTGGCGAGGAGGAGTTCCAACGGTAATAAAGATAATTTCCGATGTTGGAATAGCTTTTTTGTAATCTAAAGTAAATTTGATTCTTTCGGCATTTAAGTTTTTTTCAAGAAGTTCCTTCAGTCCTGGCTCATAAATAATCGGGTCTCCTTTTTTTAATCTATCAATTTTTTCTTTTGTATGACCGACAACCCAAACGTCGTTGCCAAAATCGGCAAAAATACAGGCAGTAACCAAACCAACATATCCATGTCCTATTACAGTTATAGTCATAAGAAACTATTATATCTAATTATTTAAGTCTGCTTTTTAATTTCTTCAAGTCCTTCTTCAAAGGATTTCATTTTATAAAAATTATTTTTTTTGGATTTGATTTCTGACCATTGGGGACGAGGAGCTTTATTTTTTATATACTCTTTAAATGCTGTAGGTTGTATCAAGGACTCATCTAATTCAAACGTGTTTGCTATTAATTTTCCAATATCAAACCAGGACAAGCTATTTGATCCAACAATATGAAAAATTTCTGGTGAATAATTATTTAATAGATATTTTAATGCTTGAGTCAAATCATCCACAAAGGTTGGGGTTATCAATGAATCTGTAATCATTTTTAAAGATGTTTTTTGCTCAAGTTGAAATTTAATTCCTCTTACGAAATCCTTTTTTGCCTCAAACTTAGATCTATATGGGTAAGCCAGCCTCAAAATCAACACATTGTCTCTAACTATTTTCTCTCCTTCAAATTTCGTTTTTGCGTAATATGATAGAGGATTTGTCTCACTGTCTTCAAAAAAAGGTGGCTTCTTACCATCAAAAACGAAATCGGTAGAAATATAGATCATCTTCTTCTTTTTACTTATTGCAGAGTCAAATAAATTTCTTGTTCCTTCTACATTTACTTTCCATACTTTTTCTTTTTCTTTTTCAGCTCCATCGACATTTGTGTAGGCAGCCAAATGGAGTAAAATATCAAAGTCTAAATTATTTAAAGTTTTAATAACTAGATCTTTATTTGTGATGTCAAATTTTGGAAGCTCAAGTTGTATAAATTCAAAATCTGAATTTAGTAGCTGAATTATTCGTGATCCTATGAGTCCATTCGAGCCAGTGATGGCAATTTTTAGCATAATCAAATTGTATTATTAGTGAGTTATCGAATTATATTGTTTATGGTAATATTTTTTATACTCGCCAGATTTTACTCTCTTCCACCAATCAATATTATTTTTATACCATTCAACAGTTACCTGGAGAGCCTGATCAAAACTAAATTTAGGTTTCCAACCAAACTCTTTTTTAATCTTACTCCAGTCAATGGCGTATCTTCGGTCATGACCTGGTCGATCTTTTATAAATTCAATCTCACTTTCCTCTTGCCCCATCATTGTTAAGATTTTTTTAATTACTTCAATGTTAGAGATATCTTCGGAACCACCAATAAAATAAGTTTCTCCTGTTTTTCCTTTATGTAAAATTAAATCAATTGCTTTACAGTGATCTTCTACATAAAGCCAGTCTCGGACATATAAACCGTCACCGTACACAGGAACTTTTTTATTCTCTAATAAATTTGTTACCGCTAGTGAAATTAATTTCTCTGGAAATTGATACGGACCAAAATTATTAGAGCAGTTTGAAATAGTAACTGGTAATTTGTAGGTTGTAGAATAAACGCGAACCAAATGATCCGATGCGGCTTTTGAGGCAGAATACGGACTTCTTGGATTGTAACAAGTATTTTCATTAAATTTTTCTTTTGAATTTAAAGGGAGTGCGCCGAATACTTCATCGGTTGAGATGTGATGAAATCGTTTAATTTTATTTTTTAAAGCTGCTTCCAAAAGAACATATGTGCCTTCAATATTTGTTTTAATAAACGGTGCAGGATCTAAGATTGACCTATCTACGTGAGATTCGGCGGCGAAATGGACTATTGAATCAATTTTATAATTACGAATTAACGAATTAACGAATTGGGCATCGCAAATGTCACCGTGTTCAAATTTATAGTTTGAGTTTTTTTCAACCGATTTAAGATTTTCAAGATTACCTGCATATGTTAATTTATCAAGATTGATGATTTTATCTTGAGGGTATTTTTTTAGCCAATATAAAATAAAATTTGAGCCTATAAATCCTGCTCCACCCGTAACAAGTAAATTCATAATAATCATTCTATCAAAGTCAATGGATTTTTGTGTGTTAAAATTACTTAATATGACGATTAAACCGCTGAATTATCGGCTTTCGTTTGAGCCAGATTTAAGAAACTTTGTTTTTATCGGAAAAGAAGTTTTAACTTTTGAAGTGATTAATTCTACTGATAGATTAGAACTGGATTCGGTTGAGTTAGAAATTAATAACTGCGAAGTTCTAGCAGCAAATAAGAACATTGTTTCTTCATTTAAAGTTGAGCCTACGACAGAAAAATTAATAATTAATCTTAAAAAAGAGTTAAAGAATGAAACCTATAAATTAAAAATTGAATTTGAAGGTATTCTTAATGATAAACTTGCGGGATTTTATAGAAGCAAATATATAGTTTCCGGAAAAGAAAAATATTTAGCCACAACTCAATTTGAAGCGGCTGATGCAAGACGTGCCTTCCCATGTATTGATGATCCTTCTTTTAAATCAACCTTCGATGTTACGTTAATAATTGACAAAAACTTGACAGCAATTTCAAATACATTGCCAGCTTTCACCTCCGAGGTGAAGGTTAAGCAAAAAAAAAGCAACACCTCGGAGGTGTTCTCCAAACAGCTTATAAAATTTAACACAACACCCAAAATGTCAACTTATTTACTGTATTTAGGCGTAGGTGAGTTTGAGTTTGTTGAGGATAAGTTTGGAAATGTTATTCTAAGAGTAGTTACAACTCCGGGAAAAAGCAGATATGGTAAATTCGCTCTTGATGTGGCAAAAAAAGTACTGAAATATTTTGAAGAATACTTTGATTTTCCTTATCCCCTGGAAAAATTGGATTTAATTGCAATTCCTGATTTTGCTTCCGGCGCTATGGAGAATTGGGGAGCAATAACTTTTAGAGAAAATGCACTTCTTTACTATCCTAATAGAAGTTCGAAAGCAACAAAGCAGAGAATCGCTGGAGTAATAGCACATGAGATTGCACATATGTGGTTTGGTGATTTGGTAACTATGAAATGGTGGGATGACCTTTGGCTAAATGAAAGTTTTGCTACCTATATGGCAAATAAAGCTGTTGATAGTTACTGGAAAGATTGGGATGTTTGGTCCCAATATGTTTCTGAAACTATATTTGAAGGGATGGCATTAGACAGCTTGAGTTCTTCCCACGCAATTAAAGTTAGAGTTAAAAATCTTGCCGAGCTGGACGAGTTATTTGATGAAATAGCCTACGAGAAAGGTGGGAGCATTTTAAGAATGCTAGATCTATATCTTGGAGAAAAAAAATTTAGAGATGGTTTAAGAGAATATATAAAAATATATAAATATAAAAATGCTGGGGCTGAAGATTTATGGAATACACTGGAAAAACAATCCGGAAAAACTGTAATTAATATTATGCAAAAATACATTGAGCAGGTTGGCTTACCAAAAGTAAAGGTCGAAAAAGTTAACGATAGATTAATCTTAAAACAGGAAAGATTTTTGTTACTTGAAGAGGAAAAATCTCAAATACATTGGAATATTCCTCTAGTTATTCAATCTGGCCAAACAAAATTAGAGAGATTTATATTAAATAATAAACAACAGGAGTTTAAATTAATAGATAAATTTATAAATGTGAACTATGACTACTCGAGTTTTTTTATCTCGGAATATTCGCCGCATCTATTTAAAGATTTAGAAAAAAATATTTCTCTCTTGATGATTAATGATAAATTAGGAATCATTCACGATTTATCTTTGATGATTTTTTCAGGGCGAAAAAATTTATCAGAACTGTATCAATGTATTAATACATTTTTCACAGGGGAAAAATCAAACACTGTATTACATTATATTATTTCAAAACTATCAGGGATCTATTTGTTAGTTGAAAGTGAAGAAGCCAAAAATTTGGCGATAAAATTTTCCAAAAAATCTTTAGATTTAATCGGTTTTGAACCTATGAAAAAAGAAAATATTCTTGATTCATATTTGAGATCAGCTGCTCTTTCTTCCTTAACGTTATTTGATGACAAAGAAGTGGAAAAATTTATTGAAAAGAAATTTATCAAATTTCTGGAAGATAAAAACTCACTTCATCCTGATTTGAGATCTATTGTTTATTCTTCTTCGGTTTGGTTTGATGGGAGAAATTATAATCTGATTAAAGAAGAGTACGAAGAATCGCTCGTGCAGGAAGAGAAAGCAAAATTATTAAGCGCACTTGGTTTTGCAAAAGATAAAGAGAAGATTAAAAAAACTCTTGAGTATATAACTTCTTCTAGAGTTCCACTAGCTTTTTTACCTTATGGAGTTAATTCGGTTGCCAGGAATCCTTACGCTAAAAAAATAGTTTTAGATTGGTTGTATAAAACGTTTCCAATATTGGTAAAACGAACCGGCGGGTTAGCAAATATGTTATTACGCCGAATTCTTCAATCAATTATTCCCACCTGTGGTATAGGAAATGAGCAAGAGGTAAAAGAATTTTTGCTAAAAAACAAAACCCCAGGTTTGGAAAGAACAGTTGAACAAGTATCGGAGGAGTTATTGATTAATTCTAGATTTGTCAGAAAATATAATCATTAGTTTTTCTTTAAGTGCGGTTTATTAATAAGATTTTCAAGAATCAACCAATGTTGTCTCTTCACAGAATGAGGAACATCATCTTTCAAAACTTTAGTTGCTGCTGTCATCGGCCTTTGGGAGTACATTGAGATATAGGCTTTTTGATATCCGACTTTTTTCACGAGGTCAACGGTATTTTCGAATTCTTTTTCTGTTTCGCCACAAAAACCCACTATTATGTCTGTCGTTATTTTTAGATTTGAGATTTGACTTTTGAGTTTTGAGATCAAAGCAAGGTATTGCTTTGTTGTGTACCAACGGTTCATGCGTTTAAGAACATTATTGTCGCCTGATTGAACAGGAAGATGTAATGTTCTTGTGATGTTTTTATTTCTGGCAATTACATCAATCAGTTCATCCGAAAAATCCCAAGGGTTTGAAGAGATAAAGTCAACTTTTTCAAAACCAAGCTTAGCCACAGTTTCGAGTAGTTGAAGAAAGAGAGTAGGGATGCGGTAGCGACCAAGATGTTTGACATAAACAGGTTTAAAATCTTTATATTTTTGAGCGTAGACACCCTGCGGGTGTACAGGCTCGAAATATGTTTTATTTATATCACGTATAACTTGGATATTTTTTTCACCGAGAATAAGGTCGGCTCCATAAGAATTTACATTTTGGCCAAGAAGAGTAACTTTTTGGTACCCTTTGTGTTTTAGTTCTTTACATTCATTTATGATATCCTCGAATGGTCTACTAATTTCTCTTCCACGTGTGAAAGGAACGACACAAAAAGTACAAAAATTATTACAACCGTTTGAAATCGGCACCCAGGCGTTAACCGAATCCTGCCGGACAGGCTGATTATCAAAACCAACTTCTTCTATCGGCATGAATTCATCTACTTCCGGCATAATTTCTTTTAATCTTTTAAGAAATTTTCCTGTTTTATCTCTGAAGGCTAGACCTACCATACAACCCGTCACAATAATTTTTATCCTTCGACTTCGCTCAGGACTAGATTTCGATTTTCCAAGATTATTTAGTAGTCCGTAGACCCTGTTTTCGGCTGACTCCCTAACCATGCAAGTATTAACAACTACATAATCAGCATCTCTATATCCTTTTGCTTTTTTCATTCCTCGCGCTTGGAATGCGGATGCGACTCTTTCAGAATCGGCTCTGTTTTGTTGACAACCAAATGTCTTAATAAAGTATTTCATTAATTTTTATTAACCCCGATTTAATCGGGGTAAACGAGTTAACGGATTAAAAAGTTATTTTATCATCCTTTAACTTTCTTTACTCTATCAATTATCAAGATGAAGAAAAATAAAATTAAACCAGTCATCAAAAAAGCAAGTATTTTTTCAAATCCTTTTAAGAAAAGACTAGAAACACCTAATATAAAAGTGACGGCCCAATAAAAAATTGCAATTCTTCTTTTTCCCCAACCAAGCTCCAAAAGTTTGTGATGAAAGTGTCCCCAATCTGCTTTGAAGGGCGACTGTTTATTCTTAATTCTTCTGATAATTGTATAGGATGCATCAATCACCGGTACAGATAGTATTAAAATAGCAGTCCCTAATTTTCCAAAAGATAAAATTGATAGAATACCCAATAGGAATCCCGCAAGAGCTCCACCTCCATAACCTGGCATTATTTTTTGTGGAAAAAAATTAAAAGGTAAAAAACCAAGATAAGAACCTGCAACAATAAAAGAAAGAAATGTTACAGCCTGGACTGATATGTCATGAGAAGTGAATCTCTGAGAAACTATGCCAAGAAAAAAAGCAGTAATCGCTACAAATCCTGGAAGTTGTCCGTCTACTCCCTTACTCCAATTTACCATATTCATTATGGCAGTTAGCCAAATAATAGCTACAAGATCGGCCAGAACCAAAACAGAATGTCTTCCGAGAATATCAAAAGAGAATCTCCATTGATCTAATCTAATTATTCCACCGAAAGGATTGGAGATATAAGGAATTCCAAGGCCAAAACCTATGACTATCATAGAAATTAGTAGATTAAAGGTAAATCTTAAATATGGTGAAAGATCATAATAATCATCTAAAATACCAATAACAACTAAAATTAAACTTGAAAAAAGAATTCCAAAAATGATCTTGGTCATTGGGAGAAAAAGTAGAGAGGAAAACAAAAGAGTGAGATAAACAGGAATTCCTCCACCGCGGGGGATTAATCCAGAATGTGTGTGTGCGGGATGAGGCCGAGATCTTCTATCTGTCACAAGATGAACTTTTTTTGCGATATAGATAGTTGGAATTGTAAAGAGAAAAGATAATATGGAAGCAAAGACAAAAATTATTAGATTCTGCATTTTAGGTTACGAGAAAAATAATTTTCATAAAAATGATTGTAAAAGAAATGATTACCGCATAATTAAGATAATCAAAGACTTTTTTAACTAAAATAGTGTCCTTAAAAAATCGATGAGATATGTAAGAATTGATAATTATCAGTAGATTCATTAGAAAAGGTAAGATAGCTATCATCCAAGTATCAGCCAATTGATCTTCTCCTTGAAGTTTTGAATAAAAAAGAGGAATCTGGGGAGGTAGGTGATTAAATCTAAGTATTATTGTTAATACCATCAGGAGATTTCCCAGTAAAAGTCCATAAATCATATATCAATTATAATTTATTAAGCCCTTATTGTCATTTCGAAGGAGTGAAACGACTGAGAAATCTAGTGAAACGAAAATACGCTGTCGCTAGATTCCTCCCCCGATTTTCATCGGGGTCGGAATGACAAAGAGTAAGATAATAAGTAAAAACTAAATTTTAGTAAGACTTTTTGACTGGAAATTTTTTGCAGAGTTTTTTCACTTGATCGTTGATATTCTTAATAACTTTGCTCGAATTAATTATCTTCAGCCTAATTTTTTTATCCTTTTCATCTTCAGTAGCAGCATTTAATTTTTTTTTCGATTCTCGTAGAGAATTTACAATTTCATTAATCCAAGAGGCTATTAACTTCATTTCTTTTTCTTTCATGCCTCGACTGGTTATTCCTGGTGTTCCAAGACGAATTCCCGACGGATAAAATGGAGGATTAGCATCATGAGGAACTGAATTTCTGTTTATAACTATACCTGCGTATTCACAAGCTGTAGCAGCAGTATTACCAAGTAATCCCTTATTTCTTAGGTCAATTAGAATGAGGTGGCAATCTGTTCCTCCTGTAACGAGACTGAAATCATATTTGATTAATTCCTTAGCTAATACTTTTGAATTTTTAACTATCTCTTCGCAATACTTCTTAAAACGAATAGTTGTGGCTTCTTTCAAAGCAACACCTATTCCTGCAATTGTATTTAAATGTGGTCCTCCTTGAATACCTGGAATAATTGCACTGTCAATTTTTTTTGCAAGATCTGAATCTTTTTTTAGACCTTTATCTGTAACCATAATCATTGCGCCCCTAGGGCCTCTTAAGGTTTTATGAGTAGTTGTAGTGACAACATGGACATAAGGAACTGGGGATGGATAAACACCTGCGATAACTAAACCCGCAACATGAGCTATGTCAGCCATTAGATAAGCGCCAACTTCATTTGCTATAAAAGCAAATTTTTCCCAATCTAAAAATCTAGCGTAAGCTGTAGTCCCGGCTACTATTATTTTTGGCTTTTCTTTTCTGGCAAGTTTTAAAAGACTATCGTAATCGATTAGTCCTTTATTGTTTACATCATAAGGAACAGAATGAAAATATTTACTGCTGGCATTATGAGCCGCTCCATGAGTAAGATGTCCGCCGCTGGAAAGTGCAAGACCCATTATTGTATCACCTGGTGATAATAAAGCCGTATAGACAGCAAAATTTGCTGGTGATCCTGATAAAGGTTGTACATTCACAGCCGCTACTTTGAAAAGTTTTTTAGCCCTTTCAATTACCAGACTTTCGACCTGATCAACCACAGTTTGGCCTTGATAATATCTTCTTTTTGGATAGCCTTCGGCATACTTATTGCCTAAGGGAGAACCGACGGCTTCTTCTACTGCTTTAGACGCATAATTCTCTGAAGGAATCATCATGAGAGTTTCTCTTTGTCGTTTTTCTTCGAGAGCTATAAGCTTTGCTATTTCAGGATCGGTTTTTTTAAGAAAGTTCATAGATGTCGAAAAGAATAACAATAGTTTTAGTGAAAATCAAGTTTATTTTCCTTTGCCTTTTTCCCACTTAACGTTTTTAAGAATTGGATAGTAGAGATCGTCTTCAAATTTTATTTTTAAATCATTAATTTCTTTTTTTGTTGGATTTCTGTTTACAAAATCAACAAATGGCACCTCTTCGATAATTGCCACTGGTGTTTGTTCGTCACCTTCTCCCATGGCTAACACGGCAGTCGTTGCAAGAGAATCTTTAATATTTGATTGGGTCACCATTAATATTCTTCCAAAGATATCAGGTTTACCTATATAGTCTTTCAATGCCATAAAACCACTGTGAGTGATTGCAAAACCTGTTATGCCCCATTTTAGAGGATAAGTTCTGCTATCTGTGATGATGACTCCTATATTTTTTAGATTGAATTTTTTTATTAGATACTCTCTTATGTCATTTGCTGACTTTTGGGGGTCTTTTGGCCAAAGGACATAGAATCCGTTTCCGTTTGATTCGTCTATGCCTGCAGTAGCAATAAGATTGTCGTTTTTGATCGTAAACGTAATATTATATTTGCTTTTTTCCGGTGGGATAAAATACTTAGCTTCCTGCTTTATCAAATTCAACTTATTAGCATCGTCAATTTTAACGACCCTTCCTTCGCAAATTGAAATAATTTTTGATGTTATCGCAACTATAGAATTTTCTTTTAAGCTCTTAATATATTTATTCAAAACCTGATAAATGGTTTCTCTACGTGGAATAATTTTATGAGTTTTTATTGCTGTAACTTTCATTTTAGAATAGTAAATTTTATCACTTGAAACAGTAAAATGTTTATGATTTAATATAAAAGTTAAACATCATGAGAGGTAGATAGAGTATCGGCTCACTAAAGAACGTCAAACGTTCCAGGCTACCCAGCAACCGTCCCAAACAGCGGTGCTAAATCCGATCCGAGAGGAAAGATGTGTCCGCCCAGCTGGCGGAAAAGTTCACACCCTCCTTTCGGAGGGTTATTTTTTATAAATTATTTTAAAATATGAAGACAACTTTTACTTCCGAATCGGTCTGTGCAGGACATCCCGATAAAATTTGTGATCAGATAAGCGATGCAATTCTAGATGAAACTTTGGAGCAAGACAGGTATGGCCGGGTTGCAATTGAGACAATGGTTACCTATGATAGAGTGGTAATCGTTGGTGAGGTTACAGCTAAAGCTAAACTAGATTTTGAAAAAATTGCTAGACAACAAATAAAAAAACTTGGTTACACAAATGGTCTATTAAATTTTTCTTATAAATCGCCTGTTGAAATCTATGTTCACACTCAATCGCCTGAAATTGCTGTAGGCGTAAAAATGAAAGGAGCAGGTGACCAAGGTATGATGTTTGGATTCGCCTGCAATGAAACAAAAGAATTGATGCCTCTGCCGATCATCCTCGCACACTCATTGGTAAAAAAAATTGATGAATTAAGAGAAAAAAAAGTATTGAAATATTTAAGGCCTGATGGAAAGAGCCAAGTTACTGTTGAATATAAAGGTGGAAAACCATATAAGGTCGACTCTGTTGTTCTAGCAGTGCCGCACAATGAAAGAGTGAGTTTAAAAAAAGTAAAAGTAGACCTTTTTAAGTATGTTGTCAAACCAATTATCAACTCTTATGGATTTAAGATTAATAAAAGTCAATTGGTTGTTAACGGTACGGGAGTTTGGCATATGAGCGGGCCGGCAGTTGACTCAGGGGTCACAGGAAGGAAAATAATAGTTGACAGCTATGGAGGATATGCAAGAGTTGGGGGAGGTTGTTTTAGCGGTAAAGACCCAACGAAAGTAGATAGGTCAGGAGCTTATGCTGCCAGATACATCGCAAAAAATATCATTGCCAATAAATTAGCAGATAAAGTAGAGGTAAGATTAGCCTATTTCATAGGCGCAAAAAAACCTATAATGCAAGAATTTGAAACATTTAGCACGGAGAAAAAACCGATCCGAGTTATAAAAGATTTTGCTAATAAAATTTTAGATACATCCGTTGAGGGTATTATCGAAGGATTAAATTTAAGAAAACCCATTTATCTAAAAACAGCGGCTTATGGACATTTTGGCAGAGACTCTTTTCCTTGGGAGAAGATAGTGCTTTATTAATATAACGCTTGAATAGAATAACCTCCGTCTGAATTTAAAATAAATGCTTTTGAAGGGTAAAAAGGAAGAGTGGTGGCAATTTTAGCTTTAGGAATTAATACTTTACCTGCATAATCTGGGATTGAGTCATAAGATTTATTATATATATATACTCTATTTTCGTCCAAATAATACTCTGCTGTAAAAAAATCAAGTTCGCTTATTACGTACAGACGATCATTTTTTTTCATTAATGCACCAATTTCGGCCACTGGTTTTCTCATATCTATATTTTCTCTAGTTTTTATTTGAACTATTTGAAAGGCAATTGAAACGAGAAGTAAAACTGTAAAAATCAAAACTCTGAAAAATTTATTAGACTTTTCCATTATGAAGATTAGAAATATAATCAAACCTATACTTGAAAAAATTAAGTAACGTGAAAAAAATACCGGTTTAATAAATGAAACTATAGCTATCATCAAAGGAACCAATATTCCCCAGAGTGATAGTAACAAAAAAAGACTATTTTTCCTAAAATATTTCAGTGAAATTAAAACGATAACTATCAAAAAAAATGAGAAAAGAGGAGTAATTATGGCTAAAAGACCAGGCCATCCTTCGTAACCGGTGTAGAGTGTTCCTAAAAAATTAAAAAATGATTGGAGGTCCATTTTTCCAACCCAGAAAGAAGATGTGAAGAACTGTCCTTGTGAAAAGACAAAGATAAGCCAAGGTATGAAAAACAAAATTGGTAGAAGAAGCTTATTTCTTAATATAAGATAATTTTTTTTTCTTTTATTTTCTATATAGTTAAAAATAAGTTGAGTCAAGATAACGAATAGCATGAAATAATGGGTATAAAGGCCTAAAACTGTTAAAATAGTATATAGGCGATAGTCTTTTTTAAAAAAATAGAAAAATGAAAGAGTTGCGAAAAAGGTAAAGGCAGTATACATTCTTGCCTCAAATCCGTAATAAAACAAGATGGGATTGACTATAAATAAAATCAAATAAAGGAAACTTTTTTTAGTGTTTAACTTTAAGATCTCATTCAAAAACATAAAAGCTGCATATATCGTAGCCCAGTAGAAAATAAAAGAAGGAATTCTCAATGCAATTTCTGTGTTTCCAAAGAGTTTTATCCAAAAGTGAAGGATTAAATAATAGAGAGGAGGATTAAAGTCCTTTGCTGTTAAGAAGAGAATTTGTAGAATACTTCTTTTAGCCAATATATAAGAAAAAGCCTCATCCCGCCAAAAAGATTGAACAAGAAACATTAGTGGGGTTTTGGTGAAAAGAAAATTGAGCATACTTTATTGTCAGTTAGACTTTTTCAGTCACTTTATATTTAATTTTTTTTCCTAATAATAATCTTGTATGAGCTTCTAGTGCCGGTAGGGAGGAAAAGAAAAAAGAAACTATTGGTAGCAAGTACCATTGTATAAAAAGGAAAGGAAAAGACTGAAGTTTTGTCGGTTGGTTTACTTTTTGTCTTAGCTTGTAGTCGAGATAAACATATAATACTAGCATCAATGAAGATAAAGTTAATATAAGTCCCGACAATTGCGGCAAAATAAAACCTAGAACAGTCCTTTTGAAAGCGGGATTTATAAGTGGAGGAATTGAGGCACTAATTGTCAATACGAAAAAAGAAGTTGTCCATAAAAGATGGGTTTCAGCAAGGTAAAATATTCTTCTTAACTTCACGATAGGGTTAATATTTGGAGTTGTAAAGAATTTTTTTAAGGTGTATCCAATGTCGCTTACCCCCCATGCCCAGCGCTTTTCTTGCTCGTATCTATTCTTAAAAGTTTTTATCAGACCGCCAGAATACACGGCATCCCCATTAACAATTGTATATAAAGGTTTGGTTTCAATTTTTTCACCAATTGTAAAGAATGCCTGATAATAAACATGCCAGTCTTCTGGAATTATATCCACGTCCCAATAATGGATTTTTTTCAACAACCACAAATTCGTTGAGTATGTTGAAATTTGTATTAATTTATCCTTTTGTGATAAGAAGGCCAATCGTAAGATTGAAGATAAGGTTGCCTGAATTCTTAAAAGAAAAGGCAACTGCCAAAAATTGTTATAGAGAAGTACCGGTGCCCAGTAAAAATGATAAATTCTATTTTTATCCCTAAGAAATTCGTAAGTTAAGTATGAAAAATAATTTTTATCCAAATGACTGTCAGCATCACAAATTGTAATCAATACTTTTTCCAATGCCCATCCCCGTTTTTCAACGTACCGCTCGACAAGTTTGGCAGCATAAGCTTGATTACTTGCTTTTCCAGGGACCTCCCTTTCCTTAATCGGGTGGAAAGTTACTAATATATTTGCAAAATTTTTTCCGAATTTTTCCTTAAGGAGATTAGCTTTTTCTTGTGCTTCTATTTCTCTAGTTTCAAATGCTAAAACTAAATTTATATTGTTGAAAGGGTAGTTTGATTTGATTAAAAATTGAATGGTTGATTCAAGTTTGTGTAAGGGTTCTTTGAAGTTTGGAATAACAATAAAATGTTTTATATTTTCACTTTCTTTATCTGCAAGTATTTTTTTAGTATAGTTCACTTTGCTTGACAATAATATTTGTTTATAAGATAAGGTTGCATAATACGTTGTAGTTAGAGCTTTATAAAGAAAGTAAAGATCAAAGGTAATTATAAAGTATGCAACCACAGCAGGATGGAACGGAGAAAGCCATAATGGCATAGTGATCAAAATCCAGCTGAAAAGGGGAATGATCGCGTCATATAAACGATTTATCATGCTTGAATTATACTAAATTATTCATTGCATAATATTTTATATTCGCAGTTTTGGCAGATAATTCCCTTACTGCATTTGAAGTCGGAATTTTCGATATCGGACCTGATCTTTAAAAGATCTTTTTTAGCTTTCTCTAGTTGAGAAAGCGTCCTAACCGTGCTTATTTTTTCTCCCGAATCAAAAAAATAAAAAGACATTTTCACCTGGTCCACTGTTTTTCCGAAAATTCCCTTACTAATAGCAGAAAGTGCATATATTGTCATTTGCATATTATTATCCAGATCTTTTTGTTTAGGGACGTTAGCACCGGTTTTGTAATCGATTATTTCTATTATTCCATTACCAAGATCGTCAACTCTGTCAATTTTTCCTAAGATTTTTAAAGTATTTTCAATCCAGAAGTTAAATTGTTTTTCAAGAAATATAGGTCGGGCTTTTTTATGAAGGTCGGAATTTAAATAATCAAGTAAAAATTTTTCAGCTTTTTCATAAGATTCTTTTTCGTGAATTTTACTTGAATAGCCCATTTTAACCCAGTCTTTTTTTAAGAGTTTTAGAATTGAATCTCTAGATTCTCGACCGAGTTCGCTAAAGCTTTGATGATCACTATAAAAATCTCTTAATGTATAGTGGATGGAATTTCCCAAAGCTTGAGACGCGGTAGGTGGGACAGGAACACGAAGAATATATCTTAGTCTGAAATGAAGTGGGCACGTTCTAAAAGTCTCAATGGCAGAATAAGAAAGAAAATCTACTTTTGTTAATCCTTTTGATTGTTTTTCTCTGATATCTACTTCATCTTCTGGCTTCATCCATTCGAAAAGTGGAATCTGTGACTGTTGACTATTAATTATAAATTGTTTTTTTTGCACCTTTCCCAAAGATTCATCGATAAAAGGAGAAAATTTTCTTTCCCTTTTTCCTTCTCCGTAAAAGTTTGCTCCGGTTAAAATAAGTTTTTTTTCAGCTCTTGTCATACCTACATAAAAGAGTCTTCTTTCTTCCTGAAGATGATAGTCGCCGACAGGTAATACTCCATTAATTAGATCATCTGGTAAAGGAATTTGATCACGTCTTTCTCTTGATGGAAATCTTCCCTCAACAAGATTAACCAAAATAACCACAGGAAATTCAAGCCCTTTTGCAGAGTGTACAGTTAATATATTTACTGCTTCGTTTTCAGTCCAGTCCGTTTCTGCCGCCAGAGGACTTTCTCCCATCTCAATTGCCAAGTCGAGATAATCGACCACTGCAAAAACACTAGCGTCCTCATGACTTGCCTCAAAGCTTTTTAATCTGTCGAAAAATTTACCAATATTTTGAACTTTTTTTTCTTCCCTCTGACTTTTAATTTCGTTAAAACTCTTTATTAATCCACTATCAATCAAAAAGTAATAAAGAATTTGTCCGGCTGTTTCTTTTTTTATAAGTTCTTGATGCTTGTGAACCATTTCCACAAATTTAATAAATTTTTTTCTTGAGGTTTCACTAATATTTGAAATTTTTTCTACCAACTCCAATTGTTCAAAAAAACTATTATTAGATTTTTTTGCAAGATTTAATACGGCAATAATGTCTCTAGCAGATAATTGCCAAATATTCATTGATAGAACTCTGTAAAGGCTGGCCGAGTCGGTGAAGTCATAAAGGATTTTTAAATAAGCTATAAGGTCTTTAACTTCCGGTTGATGGAATAACATTCCGGGCCCTAAAAACTGGAATGGAATCATGGCTCGCTCTAAGGCTCTTATAAATGGTTCACTATGATTGTTGGCACGAACTAATATTG
Source organism: Candidatus Roizmanbacteria bacterium (assembly GCA_963845895.1). GTDB lineage: Bacteria > Patescibacteriota > Microgenomatia > UBA1406 > GWC2-37-13 > CAWJTN01. Next base: position 202,144 of record CAWJTN010000001.1, on the reverse strand, counting down.
CAAAATCTTTATATTCATTTTTATTTTCTTTTTTGTATTCTTTAATAAAATTAACAACAGAATCCGCTTCAGCTTCAACACGTTCGTTAAGAAATAGTTCTATTTTTTCACCCTTATAGTTTTTATCAGCCACTAAATTTTTACTGATGCCAAGACTTGCTTCAAGTGTATTTGGGTCATTATTCTTTATCAGTTTGTAAGCCGCATCCAAAACAGTTTGAGAACATCTATAACTTGTGTTTAAGATGACCTGTTTAGCCATTGGGTAATCTTTCATGAAAAATAAAATATTGGAGATGGCTGCGCCTCTAAATTTGTAGATTGATTGAGAATCGTCACCGACTACAGTAAGATTTGGAGTCGATTGAGAAGGGGCTAGAAGTTTTATTAGCTGATATTGAGAAAAATTTGTATCCTGAAATTCGTCTATCAATATATATTTAAATTGTTTTATATACTTTGACAGAATTCCTTTTCTTGTTCTAAAGAGTTTGAGAACATTTCCTATAAGATCGGAAAAGTCCATTACACCTTCCTTTATTTTGAGTTCTTCGTAAGTTTTATAGGCAGCTGCTAGTTCTAAGAATTTTTTTGTATCTTCTTTTTCAACCTCCGAGGTTTTACCGTTGTTTATTTTTTTTGCAAAGGTTAAATACTTTTCGACCGATACGTCTTCGTCTTTAAGTCGATCAAAATGTTGGATTAACCCCTCGATAAATTTATAAGGATTGCCATTAGGTCTAAAGTAGGATAATTTAAATTTCCAAAAATTTTGTTTAATAAAAAGATAGGTTTCGGCATCAGACATTAATTTGAAGTTTGATATGAGACCAATATTTAGCGCTTCTTCCCTTAAAATCTTGTCACAAAAGGAATGAAAAGTGGAGATCCAAAGTCCAAAACTGCCGTAGGGTAGAACAATATCAACTCTTGTCTCCATTTCTCTTGCAGCTTTTTCAGTAAAAGTGAGAGCTAAGATTTCTTCAGGTTTGGCAAGGCCGTTTGTAATTAAGTGTTTTATTCTTTCAGTTATTACCGTAGTTTTGCCTGTTCCTGCTCCAGCGATTATAAGTAGTGGTCCCTTTTTATGCTCAACTGCATTTCTTTGATCCTTATTCAGTCTTATTTCTTCTTCACTTTTCATGTTCTAATTGTAGCAAAGTAAAGTTTAGTTATACTTTATGATGGATTTTGGGATGAGAAGACACTTCGTGTACATAAGCTTTGTAGACTCCAACAGCTGTAAAAAGGAGGACCAAAAGTAAGTAGAGAACTGAAAGAGATTGGTTTAATTTTAAATTAAAAACTCCTAAAGTATAGTTCGTCACCATAGGTAATGTAATGGCATGCATTGAGATTTGAAAAGTTTTAACAAATTTTGGTCTTGATTTATGTTGGATAAAAAAATGATAAAAAAGATACACCACTCCGGCCGAGATTAATACATAAAGCACATTTGAAAAAAAGGAGACTAATGTTAAGAATAAAAAGAAAACTAAAAAAAGCAGAGGATAAGCTAATAAAACTAATTTGTTGATACTTAAAATAGTATTTTTTACACTATCAACAGTAGATTTTGTAATTGTGTCATTGTCTACCGTTTTCATTGGAATAATTTTTAGGTCGGCTGTTCCAGTATTTTTGAAAACTATATTTTTTCTTGTAAGTAATATAGCCGAATCGTATTGATTAATTTTTTGCGGAGTAGCCTCTTGGTCAACCACCAGCAATAAATGATTTGTATCGGCTTCATCTGAATCAAGCCAAAGAAAGTAAGGCCTATCATAATTAGTAGTCATTGTTCCTTTATTAATATTAATAACCAAATCATTTGGATACTTATTTAAATTAGCTGCAAGGTTTCCTAAAAGTGAGTTAATCTTTAAAGGACTTAATCTAAGGCTGATAGAAGTTACAAATATGAAGCTAAGAATAAATACAAGAACTGTAAAATACTGTAGAGAGAAATAAAAAGGAACTTTAAGAAGCTTGGGATAATATGTATCTTGAGGTAAAAGGCTATTAACAAAAATATGGAAAAAGGTCTTGACTTTTTTCATCTATAACCTTATCATAGATAGTGATAGAAAAAAAATCAACTTCATTTTTGAAGTGAAATAGTGTTGCATTTTTTTTCCTGTGGGTTATAATAACCTAGTATTTTTATTATTTATTAGTTGTTTATATATATTATGGCAGAAGGTGTTTTTAAACGAAACAAACCGCATTTGAATATTGGAACTATCGGCCATGTTGATCATGGAAAGACCACATTAACTTCAGCTATTCACTATGTCCTCTCTAAAAAAGGTATGGCTAAATTTCTTAAATATGAAGATATAGATAAGGCACCGGAAGAAAAAGCAAGAGGAGTGACCATCAATCTTCATCATTCTGAATACGAGACAGATAAAAGGCATTATGCTCACATCGATGCCCCAGGACACGCAGATTACATTAAAAACATGATTACTGGAGCTGCGCAGATGGACGGGGCAATACTTGTCGTTTCCGCTCCAGACGGACCAATGCCTCAAACGAGAGAGCACATTTTACTAGCTAGACAGGTAAATGTTCCAGCTATTGTAGTTTATCTGAATAAAGTAGATATGGTTCAAGACAAGGAACTTTTGGATCTAGTTGAGATGGAAGTCAGAGATCTTTTAAAGAAATATAAATATCCAGGTGACAAAGTTCCCGTCATTAAAGGATCTGCACTGAAGGCTTTACAAGACGATCCGGAAGCAGTTAAGTCAATTGAAGATTTGATGAAAGCTGTTGACGAATATATACCCGAACCTGTGAGGGCTGTCGATAAGCCTTTCCTTATGCCAATCGAAGACGTATTCACTATTCAAGGTAGAGGTACAGTTGTTACGGGAAGGGTTAGTAGAGGAACATTAAAACTTAATGACGAAATAGCAATAGTAGGTTTAAAGGCTACTAAAAAGACAGTTGTTACCGGGATAGAAATGTTTAGGAAAACACTTGATGAAGCAAGAGCTGGCGACAATGTTGGAATTCTTCTAAGAGGTATTGAGAAAGATGATGTTCAAAGAGGGCAAGTTTTAGCCAAACCAGGATCTATTACTCCTCACACGGAGTTTGAAGCCGAGATTTATGTGCTTAAAAAAGAAGAAGGAGGTCGTCACACTCCTTTCTTTAACGGTTACAGGCCACAATTTTATATTGGAACTACTGACGTCACAGGCGAAGTAAAGTTACCTTCAGGAGTTGAGATGGTTATGCCTGGAGACAATGTTAAGATAAACGCCAAGTTGATCTATCCGGTTGCGATGGAAGAGGGATTGAAGTTTGCCGTCAGAGAAGGTGGACACACAGTTGGTGCGGGTGTTGTGACTAAGATATCTAAATAAATTTTATAACGGTTATAACGATTATAATCGTTATATCATCGCACTTTTAAATTATGCCAAAGGGAAGAATTAGAATTAGACTAAAATCATACGATCATCGTTTAATTGATGAGACCTGTCAAAAGATTGTCGATACTGCCATTAGGACAGGAGCTTCAATCGTTGGTCCAATTCCTCTTCCGACGAAGACGGAAGTTTACGTTGTAAATAAAGCTCCATTTAAATATAAAGATGCTCGCGAACACTTTGGCTTAAAAATTCACAAACGTCTCATTGATATAATTAACCCCACAAATCAAACCATCGATTCTTTGATGCACCTCGAACTCCCTGCAGGTGTGGAAGTGGAAGTTAAGATGTAAAATCTCTAACTATCTTGCTGAAGTCAACTTCATTTTTATTCACCTTAAGGGTGTGTTTACAATAGATTTTTTTTAAATTAAATAGTCCAATCGATTAATCGATTGGACAGAAATAGTATTTTCTAGCTGCTATAATTTTTCTGGAATGAAAAAAAATAGATTGAATATTCAAATAAATAGACCTGCCAAAGAAATTTTTGAGTTTACATTAAATCCTCATAATACTCCACTTTGGATTAATTCAATAGTTAAAGAAAAAATAAATCAGAAACCAACTAAGTTCGGAACTATTTACAAAAATTTAAATAAAGTAGGAATATTGTCGAGTATAAAGTCACTGGTTTTAAGAAAATGAAATGTTTAAGTTTACATCAAAAGATCATATCTATCATGTTAGATATAGATTAAGACCAGTAGTCAAATAATGTCACTAAACTTGAATATTTTGAATGGGTTGATAAAGGACAACTTAAAGATCCATTTTCAATTAAGGTTTTAATGAGGCTAAAAGAAGTATTGGAAAAATAACTTTTTCTGCTTGACCTATTATAATTGATATTATATAATTCAACTCAATGTTACTTTTCCTTGTTTGGGATAACATTATTTAAGTTTTTTCCGGATTGGAATAAAAAAATAAGCCCCAATCTGGGGCTATTTTTTTTGGCATGAAGCAGAATGAGTTCACTTCATGCTCAACCCTGAACTGATTTTAATCTACTTTATGGGTTGTATTGTTCTATTTGATCGTACAGATTCCATATGCCAGGTTTTATCTTAGGAGAAAAATCAGAACAGTCGCAGATGTTTGATAAGAAAGGGAATAGGATTCCTACGACTTTTGTAAAAACAACTCCTTGTTATCTGATAGATATTAAAACTGTCGCTAAGCATGGATACAGTTCTCTTATGCTTGGATTTGGGCAAACAAAAAATATTGCAAAACCAAATCTAGGAAAATTAGCAAAGGCGGGGATAAAAACCCCGCTTCGTTTTTTAAGGGAATTTAGATTAGATCAGTTGGTGAATGTTAAAGTTGAAGGAAAAACCTTAATGATTGGAGACTTAAAACTGACAGTTGGAGAAGAAATAAAACCAGACTTATTTTTTAAAACAGGAGATCTGGTTGATGTTTCTGGGACGTCAAAAGGAAAAGGTTTCCAAGGCGTTGTGAAAAAACATCATTTTAAAGGCGGACCTAGAACTCATGGGCAGTCTGATCGCGAAAGAGCTCCAGGATCGATAGGCATGACTACGACCCCGGAAGAGTATTTAAGGGAAAAAAAATGGCAGGAAGGATGGGTGGAGAAAGAGTAACTATCAAGAAATTGGAAGTAGTGGAAGTTAAACCTGAAGGATTAATTGTCGAAGGATTAATTCCTGGAGCAATAGGTGGTTTGTTAGAAATTAGAAAAATTAATTAAAAATTTTAAATTAAAAATTACAAATTCTGAGAAATGCCTAAAATAAAAACAGAACAAAAAAAAGCAAAAACTATAGTCAAGAAGGCTGCTAATACTGGGTTATCTATTCCAGTCTATGATCCAGATGGAAAAGAAGCTGGAGTTATAGAGTTGCCAAAAGAGATTTTTGCAACAGAAGCAAACCCTAAATTAGTTGCTCAATATGTAAGAGTTTATTTAGCCAATCAAAGGAAGGGTAATGCTTCGACAAAAACAAGAGGAGAAGTCATTGGATCAACAAGAAAGATATATAGGCAAAAGGGCACTGGTAGGGCAAGACACGGAGATATCAAAGCTCCGATTTTTGTCGGAGGTGGAGTAGTCGGTGGTCCTAAACCAAGAGATTTTTCCTTAAACCTAAGCAAAAAACAAAAAAGACGTGTTCTTTTTTACGCACTGACACAAAAAAGAAAAGATAAAGAGATGTTTGGGTTAAGTGAGAAATTTTTAAAACTTGAACCAAAGACCAAGTTGATGGTTAATTTTTTAAAGGCTGTAGGATCTAATAAAGAAAAAGTTTTAATGGTATTTCCTAAAATAGATAAAAATAATTTAGTTCTAGCGGGAAGAAATATAGAAAATTTAAAGCTAACAGATGCCGGTTCGATTAATGCATATGATATCCTAAACAGCAAAAAAATAATGTTACTTAAAGGGTCATTAGAAATATTTAAAAAGAATTTTATTAAAAATGAAAATTGATAGAGTTTTAATAAAACCGGTTGTTACAGAAAAGGCTACAGGTTTGGCAAGCGCCAAGGTTTATGTTTTTGAAACAAGTTTGGATTCGAATAAATATCAGATAAAGAATGTTCTGGAAAAATTATATAAAGTCAAAGTAGGAGAGATAAAAATTATGGTAAGAAAAGGAAAGACGAGAAAAACTGGAAGAAAAATGGTTGCAAAAAAATTACGCGATAGAAAATTTGCCTTCATAAAGTTAATCGAGGGTAAAATTGATCTGTTTCCACAAGGATGAAAAATTCAAATTTTGAACCGCAAAAGAGCCTGATTAATATCCTGAAAAAACATTCAGGAAGAGACTCCTCTGGAAAAATTAGCGTTCGTCACCAAGGTGGCCGACAAAAAAGGTATTACCGAATGATTGATTTTAAAAGAGATAAAAAAGATGTGGAAGGAATGGTTGAGCGAATAGAATATGATCCTAACAGAAATGTTGAAATTGCACTAGTCAGCTATAAGGATGGAGAGAAAAGATACGTTCTTCATCCAAAGGATTTAAAGGTAAATGATAAAATTATATCCTCTCCTAAAGCGGAAATACGAGTGGGCAATGCTCTGCCTTTAAAAAATATACCAATAGGTATCCAAGTTCACAATGTCGAACTCTATGCAGGGAAAGGTGGACAGATGATAAGGAGTGCCGGAGGCTTTGCGGTTGTTGTAGCTAAGGAAGATCCTTATGTTCAGTTGAAATTACCTTCGGGTGAAATTAGAAGGTTTTTTGCTGATTGTTATGCTACAATCGGACAATTAGGAAATGTTAACCGTAAGGACCAAGTTATAGGTAAAGCAGGCAGGAAGATCCACATGGGTATAAGGCCGACTGTTCGTGGTACGGCCCAAAATCCAAGAAGTCATCCTCATGGCGGAGGAGAAGGAAGAACAGGTGAAGGTATGCATCCTAAAACGCCTTGGGGAAAACAGGCAAGGGGTAAATTAACCAGAAATAGAAATAAGTGGAGCAATAAGTTTATTGTCAAAAGGAGCTAATATGGAATCTAGAACATATATAAAAAATATAAAAAGTTCGCCAAAAAAATTAAGGTTTTTACTTGCTGAAATAAAAAGATTAAATCCCGGAGAGGCTATGGACTATCTGGCATATATGCCAAATAAATCCGCCAAAGTTTTTTATAAAGTTATAAAATCAGCACTCACCAATGCGAAAAATACTTTAAAAGCTGATCAAAGGAGTTTACGTTTTAAACTTCTGACAGTTGAAGAAGGACAAAAATTGAAAAGATATAAACCAGGTGGAAAAGGGATGGTTAGGCCGATATTAAGAAGGTTTTCACATATAAAGATTATTCTTGATACAAAAGTTCCTAAATCAGTTGAAAAAGTTAATAAAAAAGAGTTAAAAGTTGAAGAAAAGAGTAAGGAATCTAAAATGTCAAATGTTAAAAATAAAATCCAAAACTCAAATCTGAAATCTAAAAAAAGAGATAAAAAGATTTAAGTTGTGGATTTAACATTTTACATTTAAGATTTTAAATATAAAGTTATGGGACAAAAGGTACATCCTAAAGGTTTAAGGCTAGGAATAATATACAACTGGAATTCGCGATGGTTTTTTTCTCAAAAAAAGGCATATAGAGATGCTTTGATTTCTGACGCAAAAATAAGAGAAGTGTTAATGAGAAAACTTAGTTATGCATCAGTGACCCAAATAGACATAGAAAGAGCAATAAATAAAATAACAATATTTATTTATTCTGTTAAACCAGGAATGATAATAGGTCGTGGTGGAAAAGGCCTAGAGGATGTAAAAAAATTTGTTTCATCTTATCTTCCGCTAGATAAAAAAAAGAGAAATAAGTTGGAGATAAAGATAGAGCCTGTAAAAAGACCTTATCTAAACTCCTATTATGTGGCTCAGACGATTGCAGAAAAACTTATAAAAGGTTTTCCTCATAGATCGGTAGTTCACAACACAATGGGAAGAGTAAAGGAAGCAGGTGCAAAAGGGGTAAAAATCCAGCTTGGCGGAAGAATTGCGGGCGCCGAAATTTCAAGAAGAGAGAAATATTTCTTGGGGACAATTCCTACATCAACAATAAGAGAAGAAGTAGATTTTGCTAAATTTCCAGCATTGACAAAGTCAGGATACATAGGAGTTAAAGTTTGGATATGTAAATAGAAATTTATAATTTAAAATTTTAAATTTTAAAAAGTGTTAGCACCAAAAAGACAAAAATATAGAAAACAATTTAGAGGAACGTGGAGAAGAATTTCTGTGAAAGGTGAAAAGTTGATATTCGGTTCCCATGGATTAAAATCGTTGGATAAGGGTTGGATAAAAGATAGAGAAATCGAATCAGCAAGAGTTTTGCTGGCCAGAGCCACAAGAAAAGTTGGAAAGTTTTGGATTCGTATTTTTCCTGATAAACCTTTTACTAAAAAACCGCCAGAAGTCACTATGGGCGCTGGTAAAGGTGACGTCGCATATTTTGTAGCTAGCGTCGCCCCGGGAAGAATTCTATTTGAAATAAATGGCTTAACCCCGGAAGAGAGTGTTGCTGTATTGAAAGGCGTAGCAAGCAAACTGTCAGTTAGGACAAAATTAGAAACAAAATCAATATGAAAAAAGAGACAAAAGAATTAAAAGGCAAAAGCATTTTACAAATTACAAAAGATGTTCAAACTTTAAGAGAAGAGATAGCCAAACTTAAACTTGAGGTGAAGGTTAATCCACAGAAAGACACAAATATCATAGGAAAGAAAAAGAAAAAAATAGCGACGCTTCTAACAGTACTTAGTGAACTAACCGAATTAGAAAAAATTAAATCAAGCCAAGCTCGTTAAAATATATGAAAAAGGAAGTTATAGGAAAAATAGTTTCAGCAAAAATGCAAAAAACAGTGGTTGTGAGTATTGAGCGAAAATTTAGACATCATCTATACAAGAAAACAATCGTAAGACATAAGAAGATTAAAGCTCATAACGAAGATAAAGAATTAAAAGTAGGAGACATAGTTAAAATTCGAGAAACTAGACCAATATCAAAAGATAAACACTTTATAGTAATTGAAAGAATAAAATAATATGTTGCAGATGAGATCTATTATAAATGTTGCTGACAATACGGGAGCTAAAAAGGTAATGATGATTGGACTACCAAAAAAAGGTAACAAAAGATATGCCCATATTGGTGACATCATAAACATAACAGTAAAAGAAGCTCTACCGTATGGTCAAGTCAAGCAAGGTGACATTTTGCAGGCTGTTATTGTTAGAACTAAGAAAGAGAAGAGAAGAAAAGATGGAAGTTATATCAGATTTGACGAAAATGCTTGTGTAGTTTTGTTGGACAAAAATACTAAAGATCCTAAGGGAACAAGAATATTCGGCCCCATTGCTAAAGAAGTGAAAGATAACGGTTTCTCAAAAATTGCCAGTTTAGCAGAAGAAATTTATTAGAACATCAATTATGAATATAAAAAAAAGAGACAAAGTTAAAATAATGAGTGGAAAAGATAAAGGTCGTAGCGGAGTAGTTGAAAAAGTGTATTTAAAAAGTAAAAAAATAGTAATTCCAGGAATAAACATTTATAAAAAGCACATAAAAAAGAATGAACAGATGCCTCAAGGAGGAGTTGTCGAGGTGCCAAGAGCGATTGAAGTTGCAAATGTTATGTTAATTTGTCCAAAATGCGGAAAAACAGCAAGAGTTGGATATGAAATCTCTAAAGGAAATAAATTTAGAATTTGTAAAAGGTGTAAAAACAGAATATGACATTTAAGGATTATTATAACCAGGAGGTCAAGAAGAAATTGATGGATGATTTGAAGTTAAAAAATTACATGCAGGTTCCTAAAGTGGTAAAAATTGTGGTTAATGTTGGAGCTGGTGAAGCAGTATCCAGCAAAGGGGTTCTGGAAAAAATTCAGGAGCAGATAGGACTTATTACAGGACAGAAAGCACTTATTACTAAAGCTAGAAAATCTATTTCTGCCTTTAAAATTAGAAAGGGATTGCCAATAGGAGTTAAAACAACCTTAAGAGGAGAAAAAATGTATAGTTTTCTTGAGAAACTAGTTAAGGTGGTCATACCAAGACTAAAAGATTTCAGAGGTATACCTGAAAAAAGTACTGATCTCAATGGTAACATAAATATTGGATTCCCTGAACAAACGATCTTTCCAGAGATAGATTTTGACAAAATTGATAAAATTAGAGGTTTGGAAGTTACTATAGTTACAAATGCAAAAGATAAATTAAAAGGTAAAAAATTATTTGAGGTATTAGGTATACCTTTCAAAAAATGATATGGCAAAAACGTCCGACGAAGTAAAATTCAAAAAAAAACAAAAATATACTGTTCGATTTAGAAATCGTTGTCCATTCTGTGGTAGAGCGAGAGGATATTTAAGAAGATTTGGCATGTGTAGAATCTGTTTTAGAGAAAAAGCATTGCAGGGGGAAATCCCAGGAGTAAGGAAGATATCATGGTAATTTTTAATTATTAATTATTAAAGTATGTCAAGGTCACAAAAAAAAGGTCCGTATATTGATGAGAATTTATTAAAGAAAGTTGTAAAGCAAAAGCAAACGAGTGATATGTCATCAATAAAAACTTGGGCACGAGATTCTCAGGTCGCGCCGGAATTTGTTGGTCATAAAATAGCCATACATAACGGGAGAAAATTTATCGAAATTTTAATTTCTGAAACTATGGTAGGTCATAGGCTTGGTGAATTTTCACCTACACGAACTTTTAGAAGTCATGGTAAGGTCACTAAGAAAGTGATCGAGGCAACTTAAAAATAAATATGGTTAATCCAGTTATAGATTTGATAATTAGAATAAAAAACGGTTATATGGCGAGGAAAGACTTAATTGATATGCCTTCTTCTAAATACAAAGAAGAAGTTTTAAAAAAGCTAGTGACTCTTAGATATATAAAAGCTTATAAGATTAATGGTAAAAAAATCTCTGTAAATCTTATGTATAAAGATAAAAAACCAGTAATGACAGATATTAAGATATTCTCAAAACCAGGTCAGAAGATTTATAGTTCCTACAAAAATTTAAAGCCGGTACTAGGAGGATTAGGTTACACGCTATTATCAACGCCAAAAGGGATTTTAACTAATTCTGAAGCAAGAAAAGAAAAGATCGGCGGCGAATTATTATTTTCAATTTGGTAGTCCGCCAGTTGGCGGATAAAATATTATGTCGAAGATAGGTGATAATCCAATTGAGATTCCAACATCGGTACAAGTAAATATTGATAAAAACAAAGTTACAGTTAAAGGATCAGAAGGCGAACTTTCATTTATATTGCCAAAACCTATTAGCGTAATTCAAGAAGGCAGTAAATTGAATGTAAAAAGAGCTAATGATGAAAAAAAGACAGCTTCACTTCACGGGTTGTATAGACAACTTATTTTTAATGCCGTTTCGGGGGTGATTTCTCCATGGCAAAAAAAGCTTGAGATAGTCGGCACAGGATATAATGTTAAGTTGCAAGGAGAAGATTTGGCTCTAAGACTAGGTTTTTCACATCCAGTTGTATTTAAAAAATTTGCCAATATTAAATATCAGGTTGAAGGAAACAATAAGATAACAGTTTCAGGAATTGATAAGCAGCTGGTTGGCGAGATTGCTTACCAGATAAAAATGTTAAAAAAACCTGACGTATATAAAGGAAAAGGTATCCGATATCTTGGGGAGATAATAAAACTTAAACCAGGAAAAAAAGTTAAAACTACAACAACAACAGCATAAATATGAGAAGTGTAAATGTAAATAAAAGCTTTAGAAGAAAAAAAAGAATAAGTAGTAATATCTTTGGTACTAAAGATAGACCTAGAATTTCTGTATTTGCATCAAATAGGTTTACTTATGCTCAAGCGATTGACGACGAGAATAGAAAAACAATTACATCTTATTCTAGTTTAATTTTTGCAGGTGGAAAAGACTATAAAAAGGAAAAGAAAGTTGTGGAGGCAAAAAAAGTAGGCGTTCAGTTAGCTAAGTTAGCAAAGGAGAAGGGCATTGCAAGAGCAATCTTTGACAGAGGTAAATATTCGTATAAAGGAAGAATAAAAGCATTGGCTGAAGGTTTAAGAGAAGAAGGATTAATAATATAATTTTTAATTATTATGGTTGATAATAGACAACAATATAGACAGCAGCAAAGTGGAGAGGAGAAGCTGGAAGAAAAGGTGCTTTTGATTAAACGTGTCTCTAAAAAGATACCAGGAGGAAATTACGTAACTTTTTCCGCTCTTGTGGCGGTTGGAGATAAAAAGGGTAGAGTCGGAGTCGGATTGGGAAGAGGTCAAGAGGTTCCCCCAGCCATTCAGAAAGCAATAAGTTATGCAAGGAAACACATGATTACTGTACCGGTTTTCCAGAATACATTGCCACATGAGATTAAGCTAAAATACAAAGCTTCTCTAATTCTATTAAAACCTGCTCCTCCAGGTACAGGGTTAAAGGTTGGTAGTGTTGCAAGAGTGCTTTTAGATTTGGTCGGTATAACAAATGCTTCTGGAAAAATAATAAAGTCAAGAAATCAAGTAGTTAATACTTATGCGGTTATGGAAGCATTGATGAGGTTGAAACCTAGAGTTAAGATTAAAAAATCCAGTATAAAATGAAAAATATTTTAAGCAATTTAGCAAAAATTGTCGAGGTCAAGAAAAAAAGACTAGGAAGAGGTCTTGGCAGCGGAAAAGGAGCAAAATCAGGACGAGGAACTACAAGACATCAAAAAGCTAGGGAAAGTATTCCTTTGGCTTTTGAAGGTGGGCAGGCTAGAATGATAAAAAAATTTCCACTTTTAAGAGGTAAGGGTAGAAATAAATCAAAAAATTTCAGGTCAACTATTGTTAAACTTAAAGAGTTGAACATTTTTGAAAATAATGATACTGTCGATGTCGAGTCGTTAGTTAAAAAAGGGATTATCGAAGATAATCTTAAAAGATTTGGTATAAAAATTTTGAATGATGGAAAACTAGAAAAGAAACTAATTGTAAAAATACCCGTTTCTAAATCTTCCAAACTAATCATTGAAAAACTTGGAGGAAAAATAGAGTTATGAAGGAAGTAATAGATAAAATTAAGACTCTTTTTCGTGATCCTGAACTAAAAAGAAAAACTTTGTTTACTTTATTTATCTTTTTAGTGTTCAGAGTATTTGCTTTTTTACCAGTTCCGGCAATAAACCTTCCAAAATTACAAGCATTATTTGCCCAAAATCAGTTTTTATCTCTACTTGATATTTTTTCCGGTGGAACTCTTATTAATTTTTCAGTCATGGCTTTGGGTTTAAATCCTTATATCAATGCTTCAATCGTAATACAGTTATTGACGGCTATTTTTCCCAAATTGGAACAGTTAAGCAAAGAAGGAGAGTACGGAAGATACAAGATAAATCAATATACGCGTTTCTTAACAGCGCCTTTGACAATTGTTCAAGCAATAGGAATTTTTGTGTTGCTTAAAAATCAGAAAATAGTTGGGACTTTAAGTCCGTTGGAGTTTTTCTCTTTCGTCTTAACTATGATGGCAGGCACCTTCATTCTTGTCTGGTTTGGTGAGCTTATTTCTGAGTTCGGGTTGGGAAATGGAATATCACTTTTAATCTTTGCTGGAATTGTGGGAAGAATCCCAGTGGTATTTAGTAGGACTTTGTCAGTAGTCAATCAAGAACTTGTATTCAATGTTGTTATTTTTTTAGTACTTGCCGTTTTTGTTATAGCTTCAATTGTTTTTATAAACGAAGCAGTGAGGAAAATTCCGGTATATTATGCTAAAAGAATCAGAGGAAACAGGGTTTATCAAGGCGCGACTAACTACCTGCCTTTAAAATTAAATCAAGCCGGAGTAATCCCGATCATCTTTGCGGTATCTTTTGTTCTAATGCCACAGCTTTTGGGAAATTTTCTGGTTTATGTCAAAAATCCTGTTGTAGCCAAAACAGCTTCATTTATTGTTAAACTGTTTAACCCATCCGGTTTTTTCTATAATTTCTTTTATTTTATTTTAGTAATGGGGTTTACATATTTCTATACAGTTATCGTTTTTAATCCACAAAAAATTTCTGAAGAAATTCAAAAACATGGAGGATTTGTCCCTGGGATCCGTCCGGGAATAGCTACAAAACAATATTTGGAAAAAGTGCTTTATAGATTAACAAGTGTAGGAGCTGTTTTTTTAGGTATGGTAGCTATTCTTCCTGCAATTGTTTCAAAAATTACAGGTATCAGCGGATTGGTGATTGGAGGAACTGGTATATTAATAGTTGTGTCCGTAATTCTTGAAACATTTAAAATGGTTGAGGCTCAGCTTGTTATGAAGAGTTATGATAAGTTTGTAAGATAAATATGGCAAAAAAAGGTTCACGTATTCTTGTGGGTTTAGTTTGTAGTGTCTGTGATAGGCAGAACTATGTAGTTGAAAAAAATAAAATCAATACGCCTGAGGGTTTAAAACTTAATAAATACTGCAGAAATTGCAGAAAACGTACTTTACACAAAGAAAGGAAAAAATTAGGGTAAACCTATGAAATTAGTTTTAATTGGAATACAAGGATCCGGTAAATCAACTCAAGGTAATTTATTATCCCATCAATTACACATACCTTATCTTTCTACAGGTCATATTTTTAGAGATATTGCGAAAGAGAAAACAACGCTAGGAAGATACGTTAAGGAAACAATAAATTCAGGTTATTTGATTCCTGATAACAAGACAATAGAGATTGTTAATGCTTATTTGTCACGTCCTGAATATAAACACGGATATATCCTTGATGGTTTTCCTAGAACCATTAAACAAGCTGAAGAATTTAAAAACAATGTCGATAAGGTAATATATATAAAGATACCTGACAAAGAAGTTATTTATAGATTGTTCTATAGAAATGATTCTGCTAGAGAAGATGAAACTCTGCCTGCATTGAAAAAAAGAATGCATCTTTTCCATCAATTTACTGAACATGTTTTGAAATTTTATGAGAAACAAGGAAAACTAGCAACAATTGACGGAACAAAACCTATAAAGGAAGTAAATAAAGAAATTTTAAGAAATCTGGGGAAACAACTTATCAAGAACCAAATAAAAAGTTGGGAACGGAAAAGAAAAACTATAATAGCTATTGTTGGATTAGCAGGTGCTGGCAAAACAGAAGCTGCAAATTTCTTTAAAAAGAAAGGATTACCAGTAGTTTCTTTTGGCAAATATATCAATGATTACGTAGATCGAAATAAATTACAACACGTTGAGGAAGTGCACAAAAAAATCAGAGAAGAGTTAAGACAAAAATATGGAAAACAAGCTTTGGCGCTGTTAAATGAAAATAAAATCATGGAATGTTTAAAAAATAGTCAGATGGTAGTGATTGATGGATTGTATTCTTGGGAGGAATATCAATATCTTAAATCAAAATTACCTAAGTTAAAGATATTCATCTTAGCGATTTATGCGGATAAAAATGTAAGATATAAAAGAATTTCACAAAGAAAATATAGATCTAAATTATTTGGTGAGGAAAGAGATATTAACCAGCTGATTGGGACAAATCAGGGTCCGCCGATAGCTTATGCAGACTTTTTAATTAAGAATAATTTTTCAATAGAAGAATTTCGTGATAAGTTAGAAACTATTTATAGGACAATATATTTTTCTTGAAATGATTAAGTATAAATCAGCCGAAGAGATCAAAATAATGCAAGAAGGTGGTTTAAGATTACAAAAAGTTGTCAGAGAACTAATGCCGCAAATTAAAGTAGGCATGACAACATTGCAGATTGACAATGAGGCAGAAAAATTGATTAGAAAGATGGGTGGCGAACCATCGTTTAAGCGAGTGCCCAATTATCATTGGGCAACCTGTTTGCCGATAAATGATCAGATTGTTCACACGCCGCCTTCAAATAGAGTCATTAAAAATGGTGATGTTTTAAAAGTAGATATAGGAATGTTTTACAAAGGTTTTCATACTGATTATGCAGACACGTTTATTATTGGAAAGAAGGACGATAAAGAAGTCAATAAATTTTTAGAGACTGGAAGGATAACTTCAGATAAAGCGATTAAGAAAGCAGTTAGAGGTAATAAAATTGGAGAAATATCTCAAACAATTAAGAGAGAAATCGAGGGCAATGAATTTTCAATAATAAAGGAGTTGACAGGACATGGAGTTGGAAGAGAGCTTCATGAAGAACCATTTATCCCAGGATTCCTAGATAGACCCATAGATAAAACTCTTAAGATTAAACCCGGTTTAGTGATTGCAATCGAAGTGATTTATGCAAAGGGAAGCGGCGAAATGGTTTACGAAAAACAAGGCGATTGGTCTATAGCCACAGCCGATGGTTCAATATCAGCTTGTTTTGAACATACTATAGCTGTTACAGATACAAATACGATCATTTTGACGTAATTTGTGATAAAATAATAAGCTTATGAAAGATAATGTATTAGTTATTGAGGGCAGTGTAATTGAGAATTTGCCGAACACCTTATTTCGCGTTCAATTGGCAAATTCAGAAAAGGTTATATTATGTTATCTTTCGGGTAAAATGAGAAAAAACTATATCAAGATTTTACCGGGAGATAAAGTAAGGATTGAAGTTACACCTTACGATGTAAATAGGGGAAGAATCGTATACAGATTATAAATTTTAAATTTGAAATTTTAAATTTTTAAAATGCATGTTCAAGCATCAATAAAAAAAATTTGTCCAAAATGCAAGCTTGTAAAAAGGAAGGGCAGGCTATATATTACTTGTTCCAATCCTAAACATAAGCAGAGGCAAGGATAGACAACTATGGCTAGACTTTTAGGAATACAGATACCAGATGACAAACGCATAGAGTATGCTTTGACATTACTTTATGGAATTGGCTGGTCTAATTCAAAAAAAATTCTTGATCAAGTTAATGTTGATAAAAACAAGAAGGTAAAGGATCTTAAGGAAGATGATTTTAAAAAAATAATTGAATATATAGAAAAAAACTATAAGATAGAAGGAGAATTAAGAGAAGAAATAACAGGTGATATAAAAAGACTTAAAGAGATAGGGAGTTACAGAGGAATAAGGCATATAAAAAATTTACCAGTTCGAGGGCAGCGAACTCGCTCTAATGCCAGAACCAAAAGAGGGAAGAGAAAGACAGTAGGCGCTCTAAGGAAAGAAGTTTGGGCAAAAATGGAGCAGCAAAAAGGTCAGGTTCCAACTGAATCTGCAACCACTAAACCTTAATTATGACAAAGAAAAAAATAATAAAAACAATAGAAAAGGGAAGAATTTATATTACTTCCACATTTAATAATACTTTGATAACAGTTACTGATGAAAAAGGTAATCCGGCGGTCAGTGGATCATGTGGTATGTACGGTTTTTCCGGTACACGAAAACCAACACCTTATGCTGCCACAATTACGACTAGCACTACATTAAAGCGAGCAATGACCGATTATGGTTTAAGATCGGTTGATGTTTTTGTAAAAGGCATAGGCCCGGGTAGAGAAGCCGCTCTAAGAGCAATAAAAGAATCAGAAATAGAAGTTAACAGGATTATTGATATCACGCCCATTCCTCATAATGGAGTTAGACCGCCGAAGGTGAGGAGAGTATAATTATAAATTTAAAATTTCAAATTTAAAATTTTTAAATAATGAGGTATACAGGTCCTAGAAATAGAATTGCGAGACGAGAAGGGATAGATTTAGGACTGAAAACTCCCGGATCTAAATCCCACGCTCGGCTATTGAAGAAAATGAATGTCTTTCCAGGCCAACACGGCACCAGGGGTAGAAGGAAAATCTCAGATCATGCGAGACAGCTAAGGGAAAAACAAAAATTAAGATATATGTTCCATATAACGGAAAAACAACTTAAAAAATACTTTAAACAAGCTAGCCAGAAGAAAGGAAACACAGCTTTTTATTTATCACAATTTTTAGAAAAAAGATTAGATAACATTATTTATAGATCAGGATTAGCTCCAACTAGACCTGCAGCAAGACAGTTAGTAACTCATGGACATATAAAGGTAAATGATAAGGTACTTAGTATTCCATCGAACCAAGTCAGAATAAATGATATTGTAACTTTTTCGACTGATAAATCGGCAAAAATTCCTTATATAGAAAAAGTATTGACAAATAAAGATTGGCTGTTGCCAAAATGGATTGAAAGAAAAGCCACCGTTTCCAAATTAGTAGCAGACCCATCATCCGAAGAAATAGATAAACAAATTAATTTGAGATTAGTTATCGAGTTTTATTCTCGATAACAATTTATTAAAATTTTATATTTTTTTATGCCAAATCCAACTTTTTTTACACAAAAGATTGAAGAAGGTCAGACTTACGGTAAATTTATAATTGAGCCTTTAACGCCAAGCTTTGGTCAAAGTTTGGGTGTTGCTTTAAGAAGGACGATGTTATCTTCTTTAAAGGGGGCTGCTATAACATATGTAAAGATTGAAGGAGTTCCGCACTTTTTTTCAACAATTAAAGGTGTCAAAGAATCGGTTTTAGATATAATTTTAAATCTAAAACAGTTAAGATTCAAGACAGCGGGCGAAGGACCTTTTAAGGTGACTTTGTCAGTAAAAGGGGCAGATAAAGTCTATGGTAAAAATGTGGAAGGTGAAGTTGAAGTTGTAAATAAAGATCTATATATTGCCGAAATAACTAGCGATAAAGGAAAATTGGAGATTGAAGCAATAGTAGAGCTGGGTGTAGGATATGTCACAGATGAAGAAAGAGAAAAAAAGGAAGGTTTTATTCCTGTAGATAGTTTTTTTTCACCAGTGAAAAAAGTCAATTTTAAAGTCGAAGAAGCAAGAGTAGGAAGAAAAAGTAATTTAGACAGGTTGATTCTTGAGATTTGGACAGATGGCAGTATAAAACCGATTGACGCATTACATCAATCGAGTTCTTTATTATCTGAATATTTTACCTATTTATTGTCAGGTAAGGATTCTCCCAGACCAAAAGAGGAAGAATCTGAGGCACAAAAAGCTAAAGAAGGCGCAGACCAAAAGCTCTATGAAGTAATCATAGACGAACTAAATCTTCCGTCTAGAGTCATCAACGCGCTTCTAAGGGAAAATATTGAAACAGTAGCTGATCTTGTTAAGGTTGGAAAGGATAGCCTTACAAATATGAAAGGTGTTGGAAAAAAATCAATTGAGTTAATTGAAGAAGAACTTAAAAAAATGGGAATAGAGCTGAAATAAATATGAGACATAGGGACAAAAAAATAAAATTTAGATCAGGAAAAGATGCTAACAAAATGCTTGTAAGAAAGCTTTTGGTTAACTTTTTTTTCAATGGAAAAATTGAGACGACGCTGGGAAGAGCCAAAGTGGTTAAATCGTTAGTTGATAAATTGGTAAAGAAAATTATAGTTAAGAATGAAGCAAATAAAAACTATCTCTTAAAAATTCTAGATGATCAAAAATTAATTGTAAGATTGTTTAAAGAAACAGGCCCAATATTAAAAGATAAACCGGGTGGAGGATATGTCAAAATAGTAAAGCTTTTAAATAGAGATTCTGATGGAGCTGATGTTGCAAGAGTGGAATGGGTATACCCAGTTCTTATTAGTAAACCCAACAATAAGGTAAAGGTTATTGAAGTAAAAAAAGAGGAGAAAAAAAATGGTTAGTTTAACTAAATCTACAAAATCAATTAGCGACAAAGATATAAAACGTATGTGGCATATTATAGATGTTAAAGGGAAGGTTTTAGGAAGAGTAGCGCCTGAAATAGCTAAATTACTGCAAGGGAAACATAAGGTTATTTATGTGCCCTATCTTGATTTAGGAGATTATGTTGTTGTGATAAACGCAAAATACGTTGTTCTAACAGGAAGAAAAGGAAAATCGAAAACATATACTCGCTATTCTGGTTATCCAGGTGGATTAAAGAAGATTACGTTCGATCATCTGATCGAGAAAAATCCAACAGAGGTCATAAAACACGCAGTGTCCGGTATGTTGCCTAAAAATAAGCAAAGAGACAGCAGATTAGCAAGACTGTTTGTTTTTAAAGATGAAAAACATCCATATAGCAATAAGTTTAATGTCAAAAGTTAAAAGTCAATCCATTCGACAAGCTCAGGATTGATACTGAGCATAGTCGAAGTATCAAAAGTATGCCAAAGAAATCCAAAAACGTAAAATATTTTGCAGCCGTTGGTAGACGAAAAGAATCTGTAGCTCAAGTTAGGCTCTATATAACCGGGAGGGATAAAATAGCAAACGTTGACGGAATGAAAATAAAGGTTGGTGAAATATTTGTAAATAAACTGCCTATAGAAAAAATATTTCCAGCCATTAATGAAAAAGTATCATATTTGAAACCTTTAAAATTAACGGATAGCGAAGATCGTTTTGCCATTTCAATAAGGGTTAGAGGAGGAGGAAAGGTAGGCCAACTTGAAGCAATTATTCATGGGTTAGCAAGGGCTATTGAGAAAGTTGATAAAGAAAAATACAGGATAACACTTAAAAAAAGCGGACTTTTAACTCGTGATTCAAGGATAAGAGAAAGAAGAAAGGTGGGCACCGGAGGTAAGGCTCGACGCGCAAAACAGTCTCCAAAGAGATAATCTCTATTGATATACTATTCTTATGCCCAGACTCTCAATAATAATTCTTTCATACAATACTAAAGATCTCACATCGCGATGTTTGAATTCCTTGTTCAAAACTTTAAATTCTGCCAATGTTAATACGGAAATAATTGTTGTTGATAATAATTCAACGGATGGATCTACTGAAAAAATTAAAGATCAAAGTTCAAAGTTCAAATCAAATAATATCGATTTTAAACTCATTCTTAATAAAAATAATGTTGGATACCCTAAGGGGAACAATCAAGGTTTAAGAATTGCACAGGGTGAATATATTTTATTTTTGAATTCTGACATTGTTGTCGAGGATGTCAATTTTGGAAAACTCTTAGACTATTTAGACAAAGATAGAAAAATCGGAGTATTAACAGTAAAAGTAAATCTCTCAACAAATGGGATAGATCCAGCTTCGCATAGAGGATTTCCGACGATTTGGAACACTTTTTGTTATTACTCTAAATTAGAATATTTAACAAAAAAAGTACTTGTATTAAATAAATTTTTTGGCGGATACCATCTTACACAATTTGATCTAAATACTGTGCACGGAATCGATTCACCAAGTGGTGCGTTTTATCTTACTAGAAAGAATATTCTGGATAAAATAGGCGGATTTGATGAAAAATTTTTTATGTACGGGGAGGACTTGGATCTTTCTTTTAGAATAAAAGAACTTGGCTTTAAAATAATATATTATCCTTTATATAAAATAACCCATTACAAACATTCCAGTGGTTTCAGAAGGGATCACTTCTATAAAGCAATGAAGATTTTTTATCACAAGCATTATGAATCAAAACATTTTAGGATAATAAATAATGTAGTGTATCTTATTATAGACTTAATGAAAAAAATATATGCCTAAGATAGGTATTGATGCCAGACTTTTAGGGCAAACAGGGGTGGGTGTTTATTTAGATAACCTTCTTTATTTTTTGGAAAAAAATTCTGACGACAATTTAGTTTTTTATATCTATCTTTTAAATAATAATTTTAATAATTTAAATTTTAAAAGAAAAATTTTTGTTAAAAGATTAGTTAATAGTCATTGGCATTCTTTTTCTGAACAAATCAAATTTTTAGGAGATCTTGAAAAGGATAAATTAGATCTGATGCACTTTACCTATTTCAGCTTTCCAATTTTTTACAAAAGAAAATTCATCTCAACCATTCACGATACTACACCGTTATTATTTAAAACCGGCAGAGCTTCAACAAAGAACCCTTTTGTTTATGAGATAAAACATCTTGTATTCAGGTTAGTTCTCAACTTACAGGTAAGGAATGCAGAAGCAATTGTTACCCCATCGGAAACAGTAAAGACAGAATTGGTCAAAAAATATGGTAAGGATATTAAAGATAAAATTTATCCGATTTATGAAGGAGTAGACCGGAATTTAATAGAAATTTCCAATAAGCAATTTCCAATTTCCAAACAAATTTCAAATTTCAACACATTCGACAAGCTCAGTGTTGATCCTGAGCAAAGTCGAAGGATCAAATTTCTAATTAAAAATTATCCATTCATAATTTACGTTGGTAACTTTTATCCTCACAAAAACGTTGAAAGGTTGATTAAAGCTTTTTCCCAAGTTAAAGAAAAGGTGAATCTTATCTTGATTGGTCCTGATGACTTTTTTGCTGATCGCTTGGGTCAATTAATTAAACAATTAAAACAAAGTCATCGTATTCTTTTTTTTCATAATCCCACTAAAAAAGATATGGTTTATTTTTATAGAAATGCTTTAGCCTTAGTTCATCCTTCATTATCAGAAGGTTTTGGATTACCTTTGATTGAAGCAGTTTACTTTAATTTACCTGTTATTGCTTCCGATATCCCCGTATTTAGAGAAATATTAGATGGGCAATATATTGAATTTAATCCTTACAGTTTAGATGATATGGTAGATAAAATAAATAATTTCTTAAAAGAAAAGAAAAAGTTTAGCTACAACAAAGTTCTAGAAAAATATTCTTTTGAGAAAATGACAATGAAGACTCTAGAGTTATATAAAAAAATCTTAAACTTCTAATTGTGAGAGAGGTAAGCTGATACTGAAAGTAGTTCCTTTGCCAACTTCTGAGTAAACTTTTATAGTTCCCTTATGTAGCTCTATTATTTGTTTTGATATGTATAATCCTAGTCCCGTTCCTTGAGTTTGTGATTGTTTAGCCTGTTCTAATCTTCCAAATTTAGTAAAGAGTTTGGAAAGATCTTCCTTAGAAATTCCGAGACCTGTATCTGAAACATGAATCAATACCTCATTTTCTTCCACTGTGAAATAGATTGAGACTGTTCCATTGTTGGGAGTATATTTTATTGCATTACCGATGATGTTTTCTAGAACTTCTTCTATTTTATCCTTATCTATATTTGAAGTGAGTTTCTCTGGATAAGAAACTAAATTAAGATTGATACTTTTTTCTTTTGCTTTAATCTTAAGTTCTTCAAAAACTCTATTGACAAGTTCATTCAGATTCGTTGACTGGATGTTTAGTTCCAATCTTTCGCCTTCGATTCGTGAGATAGTAAGCATATTTTGAACCAATTTAATTAATCTTTCAGTCTCTTGATATGTTATATCAAGATAACTTTTCACCTGTGGTGTTAATTCATTTGAATATTTATTCAGTACCATCCAGAGATAACTTTTAATTGCAGTCATGGGAGTGCGTAGTTCGTGTGATGCTAGGGAAACAAATTCATCTTTAAGTTTGTCAAGTTCTTTAAGTCTAAGGTTTGTGTGTTGGATATTCTGATAAAGCATCGCGTTATCTATTGCCACTGATACAACACTAGGCAGTCTTTCAATTAAATCCTTCTGATATGTTAAATACGGCTCTTTTTCGTCTCCTGCACTAATCATCATTGCCCCGGTTATTTCCTCTCTCATTATTAAAGGATAGACATAGAAATATTTCATACCCAAGACTTTTTGAATATTTTCACATGCCTCTTTGTTTAAGTAATTGCCAAATATAGAAAACATATCGGTGGTTATTTCAGGCTTTTTCTCTTCAATAACCTTCACAATAGGATTATTATTATCTGAAAGTAAAATTTTAATTGAATACATGGCACGCTGAAAATTTGGATCTATGTCAACCACAGATTTTGTTAGAGAACGAGCAAGTGGTTCTAACAGGTGAGCCTTTTTGTTTATTGAGAAGATATATATAGCTTTAAAAGCTGTTTCTTTTGTAATTGTGTTAGTAACTTGCTTTGCCACCTCTTCAATATCTGTAACAGAACTCGAGATAATTTCGTCAATTTTTCTTAGCAGGGAAAGCGTTTTATTTATTTCTCTAAGCTGGAGATTCCTTCCATACATTTCTTTTGATATATGTTCCAGTTCTTGTTCAAGGTCCAGTTTCATTTTCACTTTTTGTGCAGAATCGTTAGTTGATGGTAAAGGTGTCATTTTAATTCATTATATATCAATTTTCTATCGGAGTAAATTCGGTACCTGATCGGCTGGGAGAAGAGAGAGAATACTTTTAGCTGCTTCTTTACAGACTTGAACAGATGCTCTTCCAAAAAGACCTTGATACTGTTTTACTAAATTTTCCAGTATATTTTTCTTATCACCTTCCAAATAAATTTCATGTGTCTTTGTATTTACTTTAATTCCCGGCACTTTTTGAGCCTGTTCTAATGCGACAGGTCCAATAATATTTTCCTGCTCCTTAATTATTTGTTCCGCCAATTTTACAAAAATATCGACTGCCATTATTTTTTATTTAATATTTTTTAATCTTAAAGCTGTCGTATTAAGCTCTAATAATGCCATGGTCATTACTGTATAGGCAAAAAGATAAAAATAGTCTACGATTCCTCCCGCATAAAAGGAATTATTACCAGATTGATAGAGAAAAGTGTAGTCAGCCGTAAACTGGATACATAATGCAAATAGTATAAACAAAATTTTATCTTTCATGATTCCACCAAGTATTTTTCGTGATAATAAGAATGTTAGTAATGCAAGAGAGATGTAAATAGCTTCTCCTAAAGGATAACCAAAATCTAAGAATATTTTCAGTGGATTAGACCAATCAAAAATATATCCTTGTAAAAATAATAAATAACCGGACATCAATAAGATAAAAGGAATCAAAATACTTTGTATTTTACTTTCCAGTGACTGTAATGAAAATTTTACCCCTGAGGCTTTTGCTAATAGAAATACTCCATAAGTGTAAAGAGGTATAGTTCCAAAATATCCTATATCCCCAATTGAAGGATATGGTATTTCAGCATGAATGAAATAATAGTAAGAATAAGTCAATTGACCGAACTCTTGAGCCAAGAGTCCAAATGAAAACATCAATATCGCCTTACCTATAACACTTTTCATTCCTCCCCAATGTTTGGCTGTTTTGATACCCCAAACACCACCTAATAAAGCCATAACTCCATATACAACAGCAAAAAGTTGATGCACAAGCCCAGTTTTGGGAAAGTTTGTTATCTGAAGAATCAGCCACCATATAGTAAGAAGTGTAAACAGAGCTACCGCAGTTCTAAATCTTATATCTTTTCCAGTCGTTTCAACCATATGATATCAATATATTTAATTAAAAAATGAATGTCAAGACTGTTCATTTTAGGAATAAAAGCAAGTATAATTTATGGATATTTGAACTATATAATTCCAACTTTTCCTGTTTTCAATAAACTTTCCTTAGGATTGAAAGATGAAATTGAGGACTTTACCAGCAAATTTCCTCCTTATTCTGACTTCAATTTCACGAGTCTGTGGAGCTACGATGTTGAGCAAGATATATTGGTGTCAAAGTTGAATGACAATCTAGTTATACGACTAAGAGATTATATAACCAATGAGCCATTCTATTCATTTTTAGGAAGAACGAAAACAGTTGAAACTGCAACGATATTGATCAATCTATCAAAAAAATATAATATTTCCCCAGAACTAAAATTAATTCCTGAAATAACAATCTCTTCTGAGAAAATGATACATAGTTTTTTTAAAGTTAAGGAAGACAGAGATAATTTTGATTACGTTGTTTCAACAGAACAATTAAGCCAAATGAAAGGTTTAAAGTTTAGAAAGAAAAATCAGCTTATTAATAAATTTTATAAAGATTTTCCAAACGGCAGAGTTGCTCGTTTAGATAAAAATGATTCTAAATTGCAATCAAAATTAATAGACCTATTTCATATTTGGGCCAAAAAAAGAAGAAAGAAAGAAAAAGATTATGGGCATGAACTAATAGCCCTACGTAGACTTCTGAAAAACATTAGATTCTTTAAACTAGATATAACAGGAGTTTACCACGATAGAAAGCTGATAGGTTTTCTTATAAATGAGAAGATTCATAGCAATTATTCCATAGGTCACTTTATAAAAACGGATCCCGACTATAAAGGTGTAACTGAACTTCTCCATAAACATAATTCCCTAATTTTGACTGGAGAAGGATATGAATATATAAATTTCGAACAAGATCTAGGTTTGAAAGGTTTAAAACATGCTAAAGAATTATGGAGGCCCGTGCACTTTTTAAAAAAATACAAAATATCTCCTAAAAAATAACTTCAAACTCCATACTTTTGCAATATTATAATTCCCAGTATCACTAACCCAATACCGATCAATCTTCCTAGACTAAACGATTCTTTCAAAATCAGAAAACCTATTAAAATGATTAACGAAGCTTGCACGCCGGTTATGATAAACGAAGATGAAAGTTTCAAGCCTTTGGAAAAAGCCAAAAGTCCAAAAAGATCAATGCCAGCTGCCGCTATTCCTACCAAGATTAAAATCATCAACCCCTTGGTTGTAAAAATAATTTTTTGGCCACTTAACTTCATAAACATTAAAACAATAAAATTTACTGTGAATGCAACACTACTTACCACCATTGCACCCAAGGCAGCGTTAATATTGGTGGAACCTAATTTTTGAAATATTGCATAGGAAGCTGCAGATATTCCCGTTAGAATTGCAAAAAGCAAAGATAGATTAATCATATATTTAGTACCACTTTTCTGATTTATATACTGCTAAGACAAGTGTTGAGGCGGCGTGTTCGCCGACCTTTACTATACTCATCTTCATTTTGAATTTTTTCCTATTTAATGGAAATTTTCTTACTCTACATAAATCTATAAGAGAATTTTGTACCTCTAGGTTTAAATTGGATCTAACGGCTTCTTCGGTTTCACCAATTGCTTCATGCTCAACAAACACTCCTTTACCATCAACCATTTGATACCATCCTAATGCTGCACCTATAAATTTTTCCGATTCACGACTTCTAATTTCGGCTCTTACTACATAAAGACGATCCCCGTAAGTTTCAGGTTTTGCTTTGAATTTGTGTGTTTTTACTTTAGCGTTGACGGGGATTATTGATGAAATATAAATAAGGTTAAAATTGTTTACTCCAGCATTTTTTAGAGCAGAGTCAAATGCAGAAAGTGTAGTTTTTCCTATTCCAATACCTGAAGTTACATATATAAGCATACTTACTTAAAGGAAGGACTTAACTTTATTGATAAATTGATCCGGAGTAAGATCACTTTTAACCAAATATTCGTTTCCCATTTGTTTAGCATCATCAATGTTTTTACCTTTATCAAGATTTGTCAAAAAAATAATTTTTTTATTTGGATTTATTGGATGTTCAGTTTGAAGTTTTTTCATAACATCTGTTCCACTCATTTTAGGCAGCATGATATCTAAAAGTACAAGATCAAAACCTCCTTGCTTCATTTTTTCGTAAGCTTCTTCGCCATCCGTTGCGAGATCCACGTTAAATTTTTCCCCATTTAGAAGGTCTAAATAGAGCTTTTGAAGTAGAAGGTCATCCTCGACTAATAAGATTCTTTTAGGATCCATAATATTAAATTAATAGTATCAACAGTGGAGAGCAAAGTCAAGAATTTGGCTTATTTTCATGTTAAAATCATGGAATGTTTAAAAGAATATTAGTTTTTGTTTTTTTCTTTTCAGTTACTTTACTATATTTTCATAACTTAACTCGCGATGTTTATAGCGGAGATATAGGCGATTTAGTGACGGCAGCTTATATTGGAGGAGTGCCCCATCCTCCTGGTTATCCTCTGTTTACGTTACTTGGCTTTATTCTTTCACATCTTCCAATACCGTTACCCGTTATTTCTCGCGTAGGATTGATTTCGGTATTTTCATCTCTCGCAGCACTTATTTTGTTTTATAAATTTTGTCTGCGAGTGACCAAGAGTGTTTTTTTAGGATTACTAAGCACTTCAATTTTAGCTTTTTCCTATCTTTTCTGGCTCAACGCAGAGATTCCAGAAGTTTTTGCCCTCAACAATTTCTTTGCCGTTATTATTCTGTATTTGGGCATTCTTTTTTATGAAGAAAAAAAAATGAAATATGTATATTTATTAGCTTTTTTTTCGGGATTATCACTTACTCATCACCAGACAGTTATATTTCTTTTCCCTTCTGTAGCAATTCTAGTTTTAAGTCGCTTTTCATATATTTTTTTTCGTCATAATCCTGTTATTTCGTGGAGCATTATTACGAGAAAACCACATAAACTTAAGCAAATACTTAGTGAGATTTCTCGTATCGTTCGAAATAATATTGCGTGGAAACGAATAATTGTATTAATTTTTCTACTTATTGTAGGTTTTTCTGTATATCTCTACGTACCGATTGCAGCTTCTCACAATCCTCCTATCAGTTGGGATAGCGCGACTAATTTGAAAAATTTGGTTTGGTTAATATTAAGAAAAGACTACGGCACTCTTCCAAACGTTATCAATAGAGTTCCCATGTCAATAAAGATAATCAACGTCGAAGATTATTTTAAAACCCTTATTATGTCTTACTCATATCAGATTATTTTTCTCTTTTTTATTGGAGCTTTATGGTTAATTTTGAAAAATAAAGTAATTTTTTTTTCGTTGTTAATTGCTTATTTTTTTACAGGTCCTTTTTTTGTTTTCTATGCTGCCAATACAAGTACAACAGGAGTAGCATGGGGGATTATTGAACGGTTTTATGTTTTTTCGTTTGTCATTCTTGCATTTTTCATTCCCTACGGGTTTTTGGCAATCAAACGGTTCCTAGATACAAAATTTTCTCAAAAAATATATAGCTACATTTTGCTTTCGTATTTTCTTTTAATTCCTATTTTAATGATTCAATATAATTTTCCTCGAACTGACTTGTCCAAAACAAAAATTGGAGATACGTTGGCGGCAAGCATTCTTGCATCACTTCCTAAAAGAGCTGTAGTTTTTTTATCCGGAGATACAAGTACTTTCAATACTTGGTATGCGTACTATGTCCTTAAGGAAAGACAGGATATTAATATAATTAACCCACCTGGGGTGGGGAGGAATATTTTTCTTGATGCTGAATTAAATAAACTTTATAAAAAGAATCCCAAAATTTCTTTAAATGAAATTGTTGAAAAAACTTTCCTAAACTTAAGAAAAAGAAGACGTATGTTTAGTACGTATCTTTTTAATCAAAGACCAAAAGGCACAGTTTTGGTGCCCAAAGGATTAGTCTATGAAGTAGTTGATGAAAAAGATCTTAAAAGTGAAAAAGAGTATCTTGCAGAAGTTGAAGCTATTTGGAAGAACATTAAAGTACAAAGACGGGAAACTCTCAGTGTATCTGATCAGAACTTCATAGCTCCTGAAATACCAACTTTATATTCAAAAGCTTTAGTCTTTATAGGAGATTTTGTCAATTATCATTACAATGATCCATCTACTGCAGAACAATATTACCGAAGAGCGCTTTGGATAGATGACACGTTTTCTCTTGCTTATGCTGGTTTGGCTTCAGCACAATTCAGAGCATATAAAGACTGCAAAAATTCTGTAGAAAATTTAAACACCGCGATAGTTATTGCTCCAATATTTGATCAGTTTTATAAGAATCTCTATATTCTTTACAAAGAGTGCGGTGTTAATCAAATAAAAATAATCCAGCTGAAAAAAGAATTTAAATCAAAGTTTGGAGTTAATATAGAATCTCAACTACCAGTACAACACAAATAAATTAAGTCTTAAATTGTAATTGTGAATATTTTTTTTTCTTTAAAAAAAAGTAGTCCACCACAATACTTCGAGAATACAAAAGATGTATCAATTTTTTATTTGAGATAGTACGTTTGTGAATCCGTGTAAGTAATGTAGGTATAAAAAGAAACGCAAAAGATAACTGACTTTTAAAAACAGCTAAAGCAAATACAAACTGTCTTCGATAAAGATAATAGAATATGCTTATATATTCAAACACTAATCTTCCAGGCAAGACGAATATAATTCTATCCGAGGGAAAGTTTTTTAAAATGAGAAGCAGATTATTTCGGTGTTCCAGGTATCTTTTTTGAAACATATCCCGCGATGCTGTTCCGGCTACTTTATGAAAGACGACAGATCTAGGTTCACATACAATTTTGTAACCTGCCTGATGAGCCCGAAAACAAAAATCGATTTCCTCCATATAATTGAAAAATCTTTCATCGAAATATCCGACTTTTTTGAATATATCTCGTCTTGTTATCATTGCAGCGCCACTGGTCCAGAAAATCTCGGTAGCCGAATCATATTGCCCGCGATCTATTTCTTGTGTTTCAAAAATTCTGCCTCGTGTGAAAGGATAACCCAAAAAATCAATATATCCGCCACCTGCCCCTGCGTAATCGAAGTATTTTTTATTTTTGCTCCATAAAATTTTCGGTTGAATAACTGCTATAGATTTGTCTTTCTCTAACATTTCGATTAAAGGAGACAGCCAATTTGGGGCAACTTCAATATCATTATTGAGTAGAGCGATATATCTATCTTTAAGTTTTCTTATTATCTTATTATTTCCTCCTGTGAAGCCAAGATTTTTGGTAAAACGGAAGAATCGTATGCGCTTATCTCTAAATTTTAAAGAAAGGATTTTTGCCTCATTTTTTTTTGAACCATTGTCTGCTACTCTAATAATAAAATTCGGGTATTTGGTTTGCAGTAGAGAATGGAGACATTTGGTAGTATCTTCTAAACCATTATAATTTAAAATAACTATTGCTACTCGAGGATAATTCATTCAAACGATTATATAAAAAAAATCCCGCCTATCGGCGGGATTTTTTATTAACTTAACCTGACTTATCGAGTTACTTGAATCGTTGCTCCAAGTTCTGCACCCGGGGCATCTACCGTGATTCTGTTTCCTCCTCCGGCAAGTTGAACGACCCGATAATTCGTACTCCATGCGGTCGTTGAGGCGCAATCGGTTGCCTGTACTGGTGTTCCAGTGTTTACCGTTGGGTCAACAGGAAGAGCAGCTATATAAGTTGGTACCAATGCTGTGCAAAGTGCACCAAATCCATTGGCTGAACTTATAATCGAGGCTGTAGTATTTATGCCAGGAGGCAAAACTCCTTTATAATCTGCCATGTATTGATTGATGGCATTTAATATGGCATTTACATCGCTACTTCTCTTAGTATTATTTGATTGAGCAAACTGTCTGGCTGGATTGATAGCTATCAATGTGATCGCTAAAAGGATCGCCAAAATACCTATAACGACTAACAACTCTATAAGTGTGAAACCCTTTAATGTATTTTTTTTCATATAATCTTTATTCACCCCCCGATATTTCAACTTTTAAGGCATAATTTTAGACTATACATAATTGAAATCGTTGTCAAGAGGTAGTTTGATATTATTTTGATTTAGTAGGTGTGGCGGATGGAGTGCTGGTTGTTGTTGGTTCAATCTCAATAGTTGGCGAAGGAGAAGGAGCGAGAGAAGGGGCAACTATCGTTGAGGGGACAGGACTTGGTTTTTTATTTTGTTGAAACTGCATATATATAACTATTCCTAAAACGATAAATAAAACAAAAAAGACTGCTGACAGATATGGTAGAGTTGAGTTCTTTTTAACCGGCGGTCGAGTGGTTGTGAACTGTTCTTCTTCTGTCTCATTATTTTCGTTAGCTTTTAAGTTCAAGATATCCGTATCTAAGATATTTGGTTTGACAGGTTCAATTACAAGACTTTCTTTTTGGAGCATGTCAAACTTGCTTAATACAAACTTTACTGTATTTATTTGAAGAGTCCCCGAAGACCCCATATTTCCGAGAATGAAGTTTGGTATAACACCTGAAACTGTAAAGCCGGGAGTTTCAAAGGCTGACTTCAGAGAGGTGAAGATTTCTTTATTAAAAGCAATGATTTTGTAACCTTTATCCTGATCGTATACTTTGTAAATTATATTCTCGAAAGGAATATTTTCCAAAAAATTCTGAACTTCCTGGTCTTTTTTTGAATTATCGGTGAGAGGGACCATCTTCTCAAAAATGATACTATCGGAAATAACGAGCATCAGGTTTGCTGGAAAGATTTTATTTGTATCGATAAAAGTTTTAATTTGTGTTTCAAGGGCTTCCTTATCAAAAATTTCTAGATCCTGAACCAGATTAGGAGGAAAAGCATACTGTAGAACATTTGTCCGCGTCTCATCAAAATAATAGAATGCATTTTTTTCTATAAAAATAACTCCTTTTTTTTTAGTATTAGTTGCCATATTAAATTTCTTGCCATGAAGTTATAGTCATAGTTACAGTATAGTTCACCACAACTTGAATTTTACGGGTAAAATTTCCACTTGTTCCTGTTGAAGTCACAGTATATGTAGGATTGTTATTTGTTATCACGATGGTTACCGTTCCTTGTGACATATTTAATGTTTCTCCTGTATAAGTTGGATTTCGCAGCAGACGTATTAATCCCTCTTCAGCTCCGCTCTCGGCTGCTTGTAACGCAACCTCACCTCCTTGTTTTTTTTGTGTATTTGTTGAATCAACGATAACCAGTGTAGTAGAGGCCGTGGTAACGGTTATTGCTACAATCATGAAAACAAGTAACATTAACAGAGCTTGTCCTTTTTTCATCGTAATCCAACAGTTGTTTGAAAACTTTTCGTTTCAAGACCGCTGGTTTTTTTTATATTGCTTGTGACTGTAAAAGCAACTTGTATTGTATCTTTATTATCTCCCGGAGAGTTACCGATGCGGGTAAAACTAAGATTAGAAATACTGGTACTTACACTATTTAAATTATCAGAAACACCATTGGCGGTTAGTTGGAGATTGTTACTATTGAGAGCATAAACATAACTTTGGCCATTAACAGTAATATTTAAAGATTGGGTGGTCGATCCGATTGCAGATGGAGTAATGATGGCGTTGGCTCTCGAGATATCATAGGAGAATCTATTCAGAAGAAAATTGCCGTCTTGTTGCACAGATGACGTACTTTCAGACTCTTGTCTAACATCTAAAACAGAGGTTAATATATTAGTCAAAACTACTAGAAAAACAGAAAATATTCCCATGAAAACTAGAAGTTCAACCAATGTGTAAGCTTTTTTTTTATTAATCATAAATTAGGGCGAATAGTTAACCGAAATATCTTGGAGCACAGGGGTAGTATTATAATCTGTAGTGCTCATATAAACTTTATATTTAAAACAGCGACCAGGATTGACGTAGCCGTTGCCTCCTGAGCTAAGATAAATCGCTCCACTTGTAGGAGAATAATATGTGTTTGTATTTCCGTCGGGACCAGTAAACACATAATTTGCCCCATTGCAACTTCCACTTACTGCGTCAGCAATTGCAAATTGGAGTTGAAGAGTCTGTTGATCTGAAGGTATTATCGAAGTGGCTACGAATCGGTTAAATGTAGTAGTATAACCAGCATCAAGCGTAGAAGATTCATAAGTTCCTTGATCAACATAATTTCCATCAGGTCCTCCTTGGATAATTTTTAACTGTTTTTCTTGAGTATTGGCGACCATGTAAACAAAGTTATCAAAATCAGCTTCAGTTACTGAAGTTAAATCATTAAATCCTGGTAAAAAATTTACTCCACCACAGTAAGTTGGCGTGGCTTCGTTATCTAATTTAATGGCTTGATATTCCTTGGGTTCTGTTGAGTCGTTTGGATATCCATCCTGTCCGACTATTACAGCTCTTTGGCCATTTAAAACAGTCAGAGCTCGTCGGGAAAAAGTTGAATATTAGTAGCATCTCCGTTGTAGTATCCACTTTGAGCGCCAGTTGATGAAGTGCCTGACAAAAATTTTGGAGCGGTTTTATTTGCTGTATTGATAACATAGAATTGATCGCTATCTGGTTTACTATCACCATTTGCATCTATTCCACCGTTTGAAGACATATAAGCTCTAGTTCCGTCTGATTTAGCATAGACAGAGTTTGCTGCTTCTTCTGTATTTCCCTGAGAGTTAAAATCCAAAGAGCCTCCCATCTTCCACCCACTATTTCCTCCAGAAATTTCTCCGCAGCTGTCGCTGCTGATTCTTGGATTGGAGCTTCCAGTTGGAACGTTTGTTGCATTTACAATATCTAATTCGGGATTAGTGCCAGCCCCAACAGCAACATAGATGTAAGTGTTTGAACCAACTTTTACTGGAGAAAGTTGATGATCGGCATAAAGCTCTATATTTCCGCCATCAGAACAGTTATCGTGCGCTGGTCTTGCAGTATCTCCCCACGATGTTCCAGTTTGTCCGGCAGAATATTTTGCATCATGTCCAGCTGATCCCGGAGGTGAACCCGGTTGACAATCATATCCGTCCAATTGGATTCTACAGCCTACCATATCTAAACCATTACTAGGAGTTTTACTATCAATATTGCTTAAATCAAAAACGTATAAATAACCGCCTGATGCTAAATATCCTCTTGTACCAAATATAGTTAATGATACGGCCCCATAGCCGAAAGGCGCTTGATCCTGATTAGGAGTTGATCGATTATCTCCTTGATATTGACGGGTATTAAAAAATGTCCAGTATTTATAGATATGATTGATCGGATCTTGCCAAGCATCGCTTACACCATTATTTATCTGAATAACTAAAACTTCCTTATCGGATCTATTTGTAGCTAAGAGAGCATAAAGTTTACCTGACGGGGCTTTATAGTATTTGATGTCATTGGTTATAAAAGTATTATCTAATCCTGTTCCGCTTGGAAAATAAGACGGCGAACTATAGGCATTTGAGTTCATAGTAAATGTTCCTTTAACTGAAGGGATTGGAGGATCTGTGTTTGCGGTTACGGTTACATAAACCATTTTTGCCTAATTGGTTGAATAAGGCGAAGTTGCTACAAACACATCATTGGGAATAGAAGTTGTGACAGGCTTGCTGTTGCTGCAACAGCTACTGGTGGTCCATCAGGAAGATCTATTGTTGCTGGAGAAAAGGCAGGCGAACACCATTTTGCTTTATTGTTATTAGCGAGTTGAACTTCACCACCGAAGTTATTAACAACAGCATTATTGGTTAAAATTGCAGGAGAAATGCCAGGGGTTGGAGTAAGAAAATCGTTTTGAGTGGTTTGAATATACGCCAAATTGTCCCTGTAACGAGTAAAATACATGGTTGATTGGATAGAAGACGCATAAGGCTGAGTCCATGTCACTGAAAAATCAACTTTTTTAGTTGATGGGTCAAGCGTTCCAGGTGTTGGTGAAACGACTATTGCCCCAGAACTTCTATATACATCTGAGATTGTGATT
The DNA here is from genome assembly GCA_963845895.1 of Candidatus Roizmanbacteria bacterium. Classification (GTDB taxonomy): domain Bacteria; phylum Patescibacteriota; class Microgenomatia; order UBA1406; family GWC2-37-13; genus CAWJTN01. The sequence continues at coordinate 167,010 of CAWJTN010000001.1, read as the reverse complement.
GAGTTTGAAAGGCCGTTCGCATCTGTTGGAGCAGGTGAAGGTGCTAAAACCCATTGAGTGCCGGATATAATTGGATGATAAGTTCCAGTGGGCACTATATTTACCCAACCTCTGTTTCTAATACTCCTCACGGCTTCTTCGGTAGTACTTAAAAGAGCCGTAGCCTGCATACGCTGGTCTTGTTGAGGTTTTCCCTGTCTTGTTGTTACTAGGCCTGTCAGTAAGGCAGGTAAAAGAATTCCAGACAAGCCGATTGCCAAAAGAAGTTCAACTAATGATTGACCATGTTTTGACAATTTCATCATTTTTTAGTAAACACTGACAACTGTTCCATATTTATTTAACTGTATAGTTTTTGTATCCGAAGTTTGTATATTTTTTAGAGTAACATAATTATAATTTGGATCATAGTCCATAGTCTCTCCACTAACTGAAGAAAAAACCACTTGTGAGTTGCCGAGATGCGTTCTAAACATAAGGTTGCTAAACTGTAAATCATCATTCAGTTTTACTTTGAAATTCAAAGGATCACTCGAAGAATAGACCGTTCCTTTAAAAAGAGTGTAACTAGTTGGTTGAAAATAAATACCGTAGGCATTATTTGTTCCCGATCCTTCTGAATCGCCCACCATTGCTTGTAACTGCTGTTGTCTCATATCCGAGATTAAAACATCAACTGCAGTGCCCAGGGTATTTTTGTTGTAAAAAGTTATAAGATTGACAGAAGAAAGACTAAGTATTGTGGCAAGAATCCCCATTACTACCAGTAGCTCAACAACAGTAAATGCCAATAGATTTTTTTTCATTTTTATCTGTTTCCAACTTGTCCGATCATACTATAAATAGGGCCAATAATTGCGAGCATCATGCCTCCAACAGCAATTCCAACGAGTACGAGCATTATAGGTTCAATTAAAGTAGTCATACTTCCAAGTGAATTGCTGACTTGATAGTCCATATAGTTCGATATATCTTTTAAAGCTAAATCTAAGGTTCCACTTTTTTCACCAGCCTCAATAATTTTAATCATAATTGAAGGAATTTTTCCTTTACCTGTTTTTAAGCCCTCGGAAAGTTTTTTACCTGAAACAATCATTTCTCTTGATTTTCTGATTACCTGCGCAATATCTTTTCTTTTAACCACATCTTCAGATAATTCCAGAGCACTGACAATCGGAATGCCAGATGTAAGAAGGTAGTAAAGACTGTGGGTAAATCTTACAAGGTCAATTTGTTTGATTAGATCTGATATTAAAGGTAAAGAAAACAAAACTCCCATAACCAATTTTTTATTAGTTTTATAAAGTGCAATTAAACCAACGATAAACAAAATAGTCCCGATTATAAAAGGAATTGTATAGGTAATCATAAGATTAGAAATAAAGATAAGTATTCTTGTTGGTAAAGGCAGGTCAACCTTCAATCTAGAGAAGACGAGTGATATCTTAGGAATGACAACAATTAAAATCATTAAGAGTACTCCTATAAAAACAAACATAATTAGAATAGGATAAGTTAAAGCTGACTTGACTTTGTCGGTAAATTCATTTTCTTTCATCATGTTGTCTCTTAAGTCTTTTAAGGTTTTATCAAGAGTTCCTGCTTCTTCCGATGCTTTGACTATACTAACCGTTACCTTATCGAATACATTTGGAAATTTTGAAAATGCTTCATAAACGTGATTACCTTGCACAAGATCCTCTCTTAAAGTTTGAAGAATTTTTTTCTGATTCCCTTTAGCATCTTCTAAAAGTGAGTCGACGGCCTCGAGGATCGATATTCCAGCAGATAACATAGTCGAGAAGTTACTGATCATAGTAACTTTATCTGTAGTGGATAAAGATATTTTTAAAGTAGGTACTTTCTTTTTAACAGGTAGTTGGTCTGGTTTGTTCATGCTGTTTCAATTTTTGTAACTCTTAATACTTCTTCAACTGATGTAATTCCCTTGATAATTTTTTCAAGTCCGTCATCAAGCATCGTACTCATACCTTCCTGTGTAGCTTCTTTTGTTATTACGTCAGAATCGGCTTTACCGATGATTAATTTTCTAATTTGGTTCGATATTTCAAGAACCTCAAAAACACCCACTCTTCCTGAATAACCGGTATAATGGCAAACCTTACATCCATTACCTTTATAAATTCTAATATCTTTTTTTATTCCAAAATGTTTCTTTACCATCTCTTCTGGAAGATTTTTCATTAATTCTGCTAGAGTTATGTCGAGTGAAGTTTTACACATTTCGCAAATTTTTCTAACCAGTCTCTGGGCTACGATTACGTTAATTGTTGATGCAACTAAGAAAGGTTCAATCTTCATATCTGTCAATCTAGGGAGTGCTGTTGCAGCGTCGTTGGTATGAAGTGTTGAAAGCACTAGATGGCCTGTCAAAGCTGCATTTACCGCTATACCGGCCGTTTCAATATCCCTGATTTCTCCTACGAAAATAATGTTCGGATCCTGTCGGAGTATAGATCTCAATCCTGCAGCAAATGTAAGATTTGTTTTCGGATTTACCTGAATCTGATTTACTCCCTTAATTCTATATTCAACAGGATCTTCAACTGTTGTGATGTTCTTTTCTCTTGTGTTGATGATTTTTAGGATTGCATAGATAGAAGTAGATTTTCCTGATCCAGTAGGACCAGTTGATAAAATCATGCCATATGCTCTATTAAAAGCTCGAGTTAATTTATCAAGATCCTTTTCACTCATTCCTAAATCAACTAGGGAAAACTGTCTGGATTTGGATGAAAGTAACCTTAAGACTACTTTTTCGCCATCAACAATCGGAATTATGGAAACACGGATATCAAGGTTTTCTTCTTCAAGTTTCACCCTCATTTTTCCGTCCTGCGCGCTCAAGTGTTCATCTGTTCGTAGTCTTGATAGCACCTTAATTCGAGCGACAACTCTTTCATGTATATCTTTCGGAAGTAGTAAAACGTCATGTAAGATTCCGTCAATTCTGAAACGGACCAACGAGTTAGTCTCTTGCGGTTCAATATGAACGTCAGAGGCTTTATCCTGATACGAGTAATTAATGAGAAGATCAACTATTTTTGTAATCGGTGCTTCTTCTGTTCCTTTTCCATGAGTTTCTTTTTGTATAAGTTCATCAAAAGTTTTCTGTAGATCTTTTCGATAGATTTGAAAAGTATTATTAATGTCTCTTGCTGTAGCTAAATAAGGAAAAATTCTTTCGCCTGTTTTTTTTGATATAAGCTGCAATAGTTCGGTATTTTGTGGCTCGGCCATGGCAACTTTTATACCTTCTTTTGTCCTAGCGAATGCAATTACTTTATGTTTTCTGGCAATTCTTTCTGGAATTATCCTAAATACTTCTTGTGGAATTGAGGTTTTTGAAAGAATGATGAAAGGTAATTTTAGATAGTCTGAGATCAATAGCCCAAGGTTTTCATCAGAAACGAGATTATTTTCGGTCAATGCATCTGATAGGGATTCTCCGGAATTCTTTGCATAGGTTATTATTTTTTCCAACCCTTTTTCGTCAATAAGTTTTGTTTTCATGAGCAAGGCTTTTAGTTGCTCGTCAGTTATTACCATATTAGTGTTTAGTCAGAATGTTTATTTTTGCTATTAAGTCTTCAAACTTAAAAAGACTTTTGTTTACATAGTCATTAGCGCCCATTTTTTTTGCTTTTTCAACATCAGTTTCCTGTCCTAGTGTTGAAAAGACAAGAACTGGTATCTTTTTGATGGTCGGATTGTTGGCACGAGCCGTCAACACTTCGAAACCATCCATTTTAGGCATGATTATGTCTAGAATGATTAGATCAGGTTTTCCTGCATTTATCTTTTCTAAACCTTCTTCTCCGTCGGAAGCTTCGTCGATTTGATATCCTAGTTCCTTAAGTTTTTCCGCATAGAACCTTCTAAAAAACACATCATCTTCGATCAATAAAATTTTCATCCTCTTTTAAGTTTAAGCAACGTTTAATTTTCCTTTAAGATTAATGATATCTTGAGATAAGTCGACTTCAATATTATTTTTTTCTATATTATTGATTGAATTTTCCAATTTTGTGATTGTATCAGTAATAGTTTGGGTTAAATCTACAGAATAATTGTTGTTTCCATCTTTAATTTGTCTAAAATATTGTTCGACTACATGAAAAAGATCAGCTGTTTTGATGAATCCCATAAAATAATTTTGACTTTTTAGGGAATGAGAAAGCCTGAAAACTTCGTAAATAAGTTCCTTATTGGTCGGGTCCATATTAAGCAGATTTAGATTACTTCTTAATTCGTTTAAATATTCCCGTGTTGTCTTCAGATATAAGTCTTTGTACGACGAAAGATCAATTGATATCATATAATTTGATATTACATAAATTATAGTTTCTATTCAAGATGGACAACATCGGAGTATGTTAAGAAAAATTGCAATTGTTTATGACTGGATTGATAAGTGGGGAGGGGTGGAGAGGGTTTTATTGACACTTCATGAGATGTTTCCCCAAGCTGTTTTTTATTCTTCATACTATAGTCCTCAAAAAGCTGGTTGGGCAAAAGATTTGAAAATCAAAACCTCCTTTATTCAAAAATTTCCAAGATTCGTCAGAGAAAACAGAACTGTTTCCTTCCCTTTTTATCCATATGCTTTTGAGTCATTTAATTTTAATAACTATGATCTGGTGATTTCAGTAACTTCTTCTTTTGCCAAGTCAGTCATTACAAAACCTAGAACTTTTCACATATGTTATTTACTTACACCTACAAGATATCTATGGATGAATGAAGATCTGTATATTAAAAATAATTTTACAAGATCAGTGCTTTCTGGATATTTCCAAAAATTAAAAGAATGGGATTATGTTGCAGCACAAAGACCCGATAAAATTATTTCGATTTCAAAGACAGTGGCAGATCGTTGTAGGAAATTTTACAAAAGAGAGAGCGAAGTTATCTATCCACCGTTTGATATTCAATATTGGGAAAAGATAAAATACGAAATCCTAAATTCTAAATCCGAAATAAATTCAAATTTTAAAATAATAAATAAAAAATATTTTTTGGTTGTAAGCAGGTTAGAGCCTTATAAAAAGAATAGACCTAGCTGTACAATCGATTAATCGATTGTACACTTCATTAGTTGTTGTTGGTGTAGGGAAGTGAGTTAGAGAGGTTAAAACAGATGGCCGGTGATAACGTTACTTTTTTTAGCAAGTTGACTGATGGGGAGCTTGGTTATTTATACTCTCATGCTCAGGCTTTAATTATGCCACAGGAGGAGGATTTTGGCTATGTTTCTTTGGAGGCTCAATTTTTTGGTTGTCCTGTGGTAGCATATAAAAAGGGAGGGGCGAAGGAAACGATCATTGAAGAAAATACAGGAATTCTTTTTGAAAAGCAAACAGTTGAAGGGTTGCAAAGCGTTCTAAAAAAATTTAGTATGATAAAATACGGTATTAAGATTAAAGTTAAAGAGTTTGGGGTTAAGAACATCGAAAGGTTTGCTAAAGAAAAGTTTATAAATGATTTTAAAAAAAATTTATGAAAGCAATTATTTTCGCAGGAGGAACCGGAACTAGACTTTGGCCATTGTCTAGGAAAAAGTCACCCAAGCAGTTTGAAAAACTTGTTGGTGAAAAATCCACACTTCAACTAGCTGTTGAAAGATTAAAGCCGGACTTTGCAGATAAAGATATTTATATCTCTACAAACATAACATATAAGGACGTAATAAAAGAACAGTTGCCGAGTATTCCAAACGAAAATTTTTTATTTGAACCGGAAAAAAAAGATGTAGGTCCAGCAATTGCCTTAGCCATGGGAATGTTTTACCGAACGGATCCTAAAAAACCTATTGCAATTCTCTGGAGTGACCATTTGGTAAAAAGAATTTCACTTTTCAGAAAAATACTTAAAGTAGCAGGCGATTATATTAAGAAAAACCCGAACAAGATCGTTTTTATAGCGCATAAACCGAGGTATGCAAGTGTCAATCTTGGCTATATTCACATTGGCGGAAAAAAATATGAGGCTAACGGAGTTCATTTTTACCAATTTGAGGGATTTAAGTATCGCCCTGATGAAGAAACTGCGAAAAAATTTTTCCATTCCGGAGATTATGCTTGGAATTTAGGATACTTTGTCACAACTTCAGGTTTTATTTATGAAGAATTTAAGCGTCTCTCTCCAAATATTTACCACAATACAGAGTCAATCTTAAAATATTTTAAAACTGCAAATTTTCAAAAAGAATTAAGGTCAAAATATGGAAAAGTGGAGAGCATAAGCTTTGATAACGCTATCTTGGAAAATTTAGAGAAAGAAGACGCGTTAGTCATAGTTGAGGATGTTGGATGGAGCGATATAGGAGCCTGGGAATCATTGAAAGAGGCTCTTGAAAATCATCCTTATGAAAATGTAATCAGAGGAAAGGTGTTTATAGAACATGTGCGTGACTCATTAATTTACAATTATGAAGATAAAAAGTTGATAGTAGCAGTAGATCTGGATGAAAACATTGTTGTTAATACTAAAGACGTGCTTTTAATTACTAAAAAAACTTCGGTTTCAAAGATCAAATCACTTGTTGAGAGCTTCGAGGGGACAGAGCACGAAAAATTAACATAATGCCACTTCATTATCAAACCTTAGTTTGATAATTACGTTAGGCATATACCTATAAATTAAGCTTGTAGGTAAATACCTAACGAAGCTGTCATGGTTCTTAAAAAAAGTATGACAGCGTAGTGGTATAATATGGGAATTTATAAAAAGTATCTCAAGCGAATTACCGATATTCTTGGTTCAATATTTCTACTAATTCTTTTTTCTCCTGTTTCAATTTTATCGATAGTTGCGATAACCATTGATTCAAGAGGACCTGTGTTTGCCGATGTACCTGAAAGAGTGGGCGAGAATGGAAAAAAATTTAAAATGTTTAAGTTCAGGTCAATGATAGTAAACGCCCATCATCTTCTGCGCACCGATCCTCGATTTCAAGAACTTTATGAGGCATATAAAAAAGGAAGCTATAAATTAAAAAAGGATCCTAGAATAACAAATGTCGGTAAATTTATGAGAAAACATTCTATTGATGAAATTCCTCAATTAATAAACGTTTTAAAAGGAGATATGAGTTTAGTTGGTCCACGAGCTTATTATCCTGACGAGCTGGAAAATCAGCAAAAAAAATTTCCTCAAACAAAAAAACTTGTTAACAAAGTACTTTCTGTAAAACCTGGTATTACAGGACTCTGGCAGGTGTCCGGCAGGTCGGAGATAAACTTCGATAAGAGAATTGCAATGGATGCAAAGTATGTAGACAATCTTTCATTTTGGCTTGATATGAGGATTATTTTAAAAACTCCATGGGTAATGATAAATGGTGACGGTGCAGTTTAAAAAAAGCGAATCTTAAAATCATCTTCCTGATTTCCTAATTGCAGCAACGTTAAGAGCGTTGATTAATCGAGCTCCTAAATATCTCATTTCCTCGGCTTCGAGCAAATCTCTTTCCTCGGCAAGTCCTTTAATCTGATCTTTTGTGAATCTAGCCCGCTCGGGAATATCTGATGGTTTTATGTCTAATATGGGCAAATGTTTCCTACCTATCTGTAAGAGAACCTTCGATCTTTTAGGATGTTCTCCTAGTAAATATTCTAGAGCTTGGGCACTTATATAATTAGACATATCGCCGGCTCTTTTCGTAGCTAGGAAGACAAATTTTTCTATATCTTGTTCTCTATGGTCGAGATTATCATTAAGCCATTTCATAGATTTCCGTAACTCTTCTACGGGTTTATCAAAACGTACTGCAATGGCCTCTATCGGCTCATGATAGGCTGACATTATTTGCTTACCAATAATTGCCGTAATCATTAATTCTAATTCGTTCAGATTAGACGTCGATGTTCCTAATTCTTCTGCAGTTAACCTTATAGTTGACGGGGTAAAACTAATTATTGGATCATGTATTGGAATATTATCCAACTCTGCTATATGTTGTACGTGTCTAACTTCTTCTGGTGGAGCATAAAAAAATCTATGAGGTATTTCACCACCCTCAACCAGAAACAACCACTTACGTTTGTCTAACCCAAATTTCGCTTCAACTGACGGTCTAACTTTAACGTCAAATAGATTAACTGCTTCGTTGTTTGAGTGCTCACCTGAAATCACAAAAAAATCCTTATCGCCAACTCGTCTTTGTGTAAATTCTGAAAGATGAGGTGCGTTGTCTATGCTAGCTTCATTCATATACGTTGTGTGTTTTTAACATTGTTATTAAGATAATGAATAGGTATATAAATTCATTTGATGTTTACCGGATGCACCATCACCCCTATTTCCGGTTGGGATTTGATGACCTTTATATTCAGGTATATTGAATCTGGAAAACATTGCTTGTCTAATTGGATCTAAATATGCTCCTGCATTTTGATAATGATTTAAGCTTTCGACCTGTACAACATGGCGTGCTGTCCAAGAAGTAACGGTATCTTCAACTTGTACATCTGGAACGTTAGGAAAGTGAGATCCTAACCAATCAGATAATCTAGTGTTTCTGGTAGAATCAACAGCAATAATAAACGGTAGAGTATCCAAATCTATCTTTGCACCTACTTTTCCTGGCGGAAAACCATTAGATTCTTCAATAGAAGATATTGAATCACTATCGAAGTTTTTATCAAATATGTGAATTCCATCCTGCGCAGCACTATATTGATAATTAGCAATTATCTGCCTTTTAGGTAAAACAACGGCCCAGCCAGCTGAGTCAAAATATGCATCGTTTTCACCAAAAAGTACTTGATCAAATTCCAAGAAGGGATCTTTCTGAAGAATTGATCCGATTCCTTTTACTTTACCATGTGCAGCTTGGTAATCGGAGTGCGTGATGAATCTTTCTCCACCATCGAACATTTTATATTTAATTCCCTCCTTTGTAATCGTCACGTCTTCAACATTATTATTTCGAGCGGCACCAGTTGAGAACGTAAACTGACCGCTTGTGTTAAGTAAGGAGCGATGAGATAAAATAGCTTTACTATTTAAAATATATTTTAAAGATGAAAACGTTCTTCCATTGTGGAAAAAAAGGTCTTGACTTGTTCCCAGCTCACGGTCACGTTGTTCCCTTGTAGCTACATCAAATTTCTTTTCTTCTTCTTTCTGAAGTAAAGCAATTCTGTCTGACTTGATCATAAGATCTATATCATGTACTTCTATTGGCGGTCGAATTCCTTTCCTAATATAGTTCCTTATCAAATGGTCGCGAATTATTTCTCTGGTTCTAGTTAATGAATTATAGTTTTGATCAGGATACTTTTCTGGTTTTTTTGTAGCTAAGTTTGTCGAATATTCATGGAGTTCTACTAAGTACACAGCTAAGGGAGAATCTTTACTATATAATACTTCATATTCTTCGCTTCCTAACTTGACTCCATTAGTAAGATAATCCACTGGATTTTGTCTTTCTGTTGTTCCATCCTGTTTAGGTGATTCATCCGCGGATTTAGTCAGATTGGTTCCTCCACTTTCCGTTCCTGAAATAGGAATAGCATTATTGCCAGCTTTATTATCTTGTGTAGCATCATTGCCAGATGACTCTGGATCCGCAAATTCCAACTTTTCTGATTCTTTTGCCAAATCTTTTATTACATCTCTTCCTTTTTCAAAATCATTTTTTCCTTTTCCTTTTAGTTGTTTTCCAACTTTGACAAAAAATTCTCTCGATTTTTCTGACCAAGGCTCTAATTTTCTGGCTACAGTTTCCCTTGCGTGTTCTAATCCTTTTTGGATATCAGGAGCTGTTGGTTTTAGTATTGGTCGATCTATCTGTAATGTTTGTTCCTGCATTTAAAATTGATTCAATTTTTTGTTTAACTGATTTTATTTTCTGAATTGAAATTTCCTTTTCAATTTGATTATAGTATTTCAGACAAACTGAAGCAATTTCGGGGCAGCTATTCACCAATTTAGTTAGTGTTTTTTTCAGTTCTTCAATGTCTGTTTTCTCTGGAATAAGTTTAACGATATATTTTGCTATTTCTGCAATTCGTTTTTTATCCACTTCTTGATAGTAAAGTTTTTTATAGAGTTCGAGTGCAAGTTCCCATTCAATCCGTTTTTGAAAATCCATTTTAATTATTAAAAAACTAGAAATAATTCTCTTCTTTTAGTATACTTATAACTTATGAAAAAATTTAACTTTAGTACTGGAAGGAAATGGAGAGGATTATCAATAATTTTGTTGGTTTTTGTAGTTCTTGCCGTAATTGTCGGAATTTATTCTTTCATAACATTTAATTCCATTAAAAAAAAGGTTCAAGTTCTGACTGCTTCAGCAAAGGATCTGAAATATTCATTTACGCAAAACAATATTGACTTGGTTAATGAAAAGCTGAACGATTTTTCAACTAAATATTCAGATTTTGAAGATTCCACAAAAAGTGTCTATTGGGCTTCTTTTATTCCCTATATTTCTGATTTAAAAAATGGAGTAGAGGCAGGCGACTATATGGTTAAAGCGGCTAAAGAAGCACTTGTAGCCATCACGCCTTATGCAGATCTGATTGGTTTCAAAAAAGGACAGACATCTTTTGTTGAAAAATCAGCAGAAGATAGACTACAGACGGCTATTTTAACCTTGGATAAAGTTCTGACTAAAGTTGATACGATCTCTGAAGACATTAAACAGGCTGAAGTTAGACTTCAGACAATAGACCCAAAAAGATATCCTGAAAAATTAGGCTCCACAGTTATTAGAAGTAGAATAGAGAACCTGAAAGAGCAATTTAATGGTGTGTCGTCTCTGTTTGTCGATGCTAAACCTCTAGTTAAAAGGTTACCCGAAATTTTCGGTAAAGATAACCCAAAAACTTACCTGATTCTTTTTCAGGATGACAAAGAACTTAGGGCCACAGGCGGTTTTTTGACCTCCTATGCAGTATTTGTAGTAAAGAGTGGGAAAATCCAGATCGAAAGATCTGAAGATATCTATACTCTTGATGATTCAATATCCTCTCACCCAGTAGCACCCAGAGAAATTTTAACTTATCACAAGGGCATTTCAATCTTTAACATTAGAGATAGCAACCTCTCTCCTGATCTACCAACATCAATTGATCTTTTCAATTCTTTATATAAACATAGCGGAGAAAAAGTAAATTATGACGGGATCATAACCATAGATTCAAAAGTATTGGTTGATATGTTGACGATCTTTGGAGATACCGAGGCAGATGGAATAACATTTTCCGCCAAAAAGGATTTGAGATGTAACTGTCCGCAGGTTCTTTATACGCTTTTTGATTTGGTAGATCGTCCAGTCGGTTATATAAAAGAGAACCGCAAAGGAATTTTAGGTGATTTGATGTATGCTCTGTTCTACAAAGCAATCGGTTTCTCTCCTTCAAAATATTGGGGAACATTAGTTCAACAAATGTTTAGTAATTTACAGACAAAACATATCTTAGTTTATTTCACCGATTCAGATCTGGAGAAGTCAATTATCAAGCTTAATTTTGGAGGGACAATTAATAATTACACTGGTGACTACCTCCATATCAGCAATGTAAATTTTGCCGGGGCGAAGGCAAATCTTTTTACTACAGAATCATTCACATCTAAGACAAACACTAATGATAACGGAAAAATTACCAGGGAAGTTGATGTAGATTTCCGCAACCCTTATCCACCTTCGGACTGCAATCTTGAGCGGGGAGGACTTTGTCTGAATGCTCCATTGAGGAACTGGATAAGATTTTATGTGCCTAAGGGATCGCAGTTGATTGATTTCCAAGGCTCAAGCAAAAAGGTCCAAACTTATGATGATTTGGGAAAAACAGTTTTTGAAGGATTTTTAATCGTTGATCCACAAGGTAAAGCGGACGTTATTGTGAAATATAGCTTACCAAGTAGCGTTAGTGCCAATAATTATAGCCTTTTGGTCCAAAAGCAGCCTGGTACGGATGATCAGAAACTAGTTGTTACAGTTGACGGCAAAGAACTCTATAACGGGATTTTGGATGTGGATAAGGAAATAAAAACTAAATAATTTATTTAAAACCTCTAGTGTATTCATTAAGCAGGAAAAATTATGTCTTATAGGATATAATATCGGCATGTCTTCAAAAGCTGAATTTCCAGCTGGGGTAGAATTAAGCAGTTTTAAAAATCCTTACTACTTTGAGGCAGAGTCGTTAAACTATAAAATTGACAAGAGGGTTTTTAATGATGAGACTCTTTCGCTGGTTAATGTGATGTCAAACTTATATCCAGGGCAATCTGCAATATTTAATATATTAAGACAGGAGTTAAATGGACGTTTACCCTTACGTCCAAGCAGAAAAGAAGATCCATCAAGAGAATACATTTATGATTTTTCTTCTCCAAACGGATGGTGGTTTGATAATATTTTTGATATTGTAGGGAGTTTTCCTCCAACAGTCGAACAATACAGACTACTTCGTCATTTCTTATTTCAACCCGATTTAGATGTGCGAAGTCATGCCGCTCAGGTTATAGATAGAAGGTTAAATCGTTATGATAGTGCAATAAGAAGTGAATTTGAACAATTAATTAGAGATGATCCTGATTATATGGGACGACTTTATGGGTGGGTAAAAAATTCAAGAGAATTTGCTCGGCAACAGGGAACAGGCTGGTGGGAGATGTTTCTTAGAGAAATACCGATTAAACCTTTAGCAAGAATACCCGAGATTTCTGATCAACTCTTAAGAGTATATTTCGGGATAGGAAAAGATAATTTCTTTGAGCCGAATGCAGCAGCGCATCGGACTTTTTCTGAAGAAGCTAAACAAATTTTCACAGAAGAAATAGAAATGTTAAGAAAACTTGGAGAATTGCAAAAACAAGGAAAATTAACAAATGATGAAAAACAAAAAATGACGAGTCAATTTGGTAAACTAGACGATAATTTTTTTGCTATGATGGAAGGTCCATTTCCCTATGTCGGTACAATGTTAGGTCAGTTGTGGAGGCTGGACGCAAAAGAAATTGTCCAAGCAACGAGTTCAGTCATTGTCAATCCAGAAAAATTTATTACATCTATTAAACCAACAATGAATGAATACTTTGCTAGGATTGTTGCTTTAGGACTTATGGCAAGTACTTTTGTTAAAGATCAGGCAGTTCTAAAAGTTTTTGTAAATCAAGTATTACGGGGATCAAAATGGAGAGAAAATCCAGAAGTGGTATCAGCTATTACTCGGGTTGCTTATGCATTAAAGATTGAAGATATAATTGAAAGTATTTTACCAATTGCTAGAAAACATAAGTCACAATGGGATGATCCGACTAAATATGTCGCATCTTCTTTAAGTTATGCGATTGCAAGAGATGTGAGTCACGAGAGAGTACCACAGCCTTATCCTCAAGAATTGCCATATTTTGGTTACTGAATTTAGGTTTATTGCTATAATTGTCTTATAAAAAAACGTAAATTTTTACAATCAAAAACTACATTATAACTTTATAATGGGGCAACGATTATTAGTGAAAACCGAATGAAAAGAACTCTCAAAACTGAAGGTTTGGTATTAAGAAAAAGACCGATGCCAAATCAAGATAAAATAATTACTATCTTCACCAAGGAATTGGGAAAAGTAAATGTTTTTGCCAAAGGAATTAAAAAGATTACTAGTCGGCGGTTACCACATGTTCAAACGGCAAATCTGATAAACTCCGTTTTATATAAAAAAAATGATTTTTTTTATCTTCAGGAGAGTTCTTTGATTTCTGGCTTTACAGAAATAAAAAAAGATCCTAAAAAAATAAAAAATTTATACTTATTTTTTTTTGTTCTTGAGCGATTGCTTCCGGAGAATCAGCCCGAACCGCCTGTCTACAATTTAACAAAAAAATTCTTAATCGAACTTTCAAAGATAACCAAAGATAATACTGTAATTAACACTAAATTCTTAAACGAGTTACTCAAACTACTCGGTTATTCACAAGAGATAAAGTCCTTTGATGATATTAGGTATATTATTGAAGAAATCATTCACGAAAAACTTCCTGCTCTTGATATAATGTAATTAGAGGGTTTCAAAACCTCCAATTTTGTCAGATTCTGTCAGAAGTTTCCCTCCCGCCAGTGCTCACTTCGTTGCGCGCTGTCGGAATCCCTTCCACTTCTGCCACCTGACAGTATTTTGTTGAGGTTTTGAAAACTAAAATATGATCACACTCGATAAAATTGTTGCGCTTGCTAAAAGAAGAGGTTTTATTTATCCATCGTCTGAAATTTATGGAGGAATTGCAGGTTTTTGGGATTATGGCCCTTATGGAGTTGAGCTGAAGAATAACATAAAAAAAGCCTGGTGGAAAAGTATGGTTTATGACAGAGAAGATGTCGTAGGTATTGATGCTGCAGTTATTATGAATCCGAAGGTTTGGGAAGCGTCTGGTCATGTAAAAGCATTTGGAGATCCATTAGTAGAGTGCAAAGTTTGTCATAAAAGATTTCGGAAGGATCATTATGAAAAAGCTTTGGATGAATTTCATAATAGAACAAGACAAGCTGGGACAAGAGTAACAAATATAAGTCCAGATTTAATGGTTTTTATTTGTTCTAATGGACAAATTCATGATTCAAAGAAATTAACTAAGGAGAAAATATTTAATTTATTAACAGAAGTTTATCTTGGGGCTACGGAACCGAAACAAAAAGCATACTTGCGAGGTGAAATTACACAGGGAGTTTTTGTCAATTTTAGGAATATTATTGATTCCGCAAGGGTTAAAATTCCTTTTGGAATTGCCCAGATTGGTAAGGCTTTCAGAAATGAGATTACTCCTGGAAATTTTACTTACCGCAGCAGAGAGTTTGAGCAGATGGAGTTAGAATTTTTTATAAAACCGAATGAAAAAGAAGCAGAAAAGTGGTTTTTATATTGGAAAAAACAGCGTTTAGATTGGTATAAAAATCTTGGCATAGATGAAAAGAATTTAAGATTTAGAGAACATTCTCCAGATGAAAGAGCTCATTATGCAAGAGCTGCGTTTGATATTGAATATAATGCACCTTTTGGATGGAGTGAGTTTGAAGGAATCCATCATCGAGGAGATTGGGATTTAGGAAGACACAAATTGAGTTATCGTGATCCAATATCAGGTGACGTATATACTCCTTGGGTGATTGAAACATCGGGGGGCGTAGATCGATCGATGTTATTTTTCTTGATTGATGCTTATAGGGAGGAAACTGTAAACGATAAACCGAGAATTTATTTAAAACTTAATCCTAAGATAGCTCCTGTTAAAGTTGCCGTGTTTCCATTACAAAAAGATGGTAAATTAAATATTATAGCCAAGAAAATTTTTACAGACCTGAAGAAATTAATGGTCTGTGAATTTGATGATGCAGGAAATATTGGGAAGATGTATAGAAGGCAGGATGAAATAGGCACACCTTACTGCATCACAGTTGACTATCAATCTTTAGAAGATAAAACTATAACAGTTCGTGTTAGAGATACGATGAAACAGGAAAGAATAGCTATCGATAAACTGAAAGATTATTTATTAAAAAAATTAAAAGTTTAAATTAAATATGATGCAGGACAAAAAAAAATTATTTTTAATTGGGGGAGCAGTGGTTATTATTCTAATAATAGTAGTTTATTTTGTAGCATTTAGAAATAAAAACGCTTCTAAACCAACAACAAACGAAGCTCTTCCCACAGAAGTTGTTATACCAACTGTTGATAACAGTGTTTCTGTTGACCTTGTTTCCTCAACTGGTGGTCATGAAGTAACACTTCAAATCAATAATATACCGAGCGGAACACAGACTATCGATTATGAACTTTCTTACAATACCAAGCAACAGGGATTGCAGGGAGTTATAGGAACGATCAATCTTACAAACGGGGAATCAAGCTACGATAAAAAGATAACTTTGGGGACTTGTTCATCTGGTACCTGTGTTTACCACGAGGTTGTAGGAAAAATTAAATTAACCTTAAACTTTACTGGAGATTACGGAAGAAGAGTTTTTGAAAAGGAGTACCAGTTATAATTTTTAATTTAAAATTTTTAATTTTTAATTACGTAAGGAGGGGGGTAAAGAAACTATGCCAATTATAAAATCGGCAAAAAAAAAGCTTAGGCAAGATATAAAAAGGACAAAGATGAATTTAAAGTATGAGAAGGCTTATCTGAAACTTATTGATTCATTAAAAAAGCATAAAAAAGGAGCAGATGTTAATGATTTATTAAAAAAAACTTATTCAGCTATTGATAAGGCAGTTAAGAAAAAAGTTATTCACAAAAATAAGGGGGCTAGACTTAAAGCCGCGGCTGCCAAACTAGCGAAAAAATGAAATATAAAATCAATCTTTTAGCAACTAGAAAAGAAAAACCTTTAGATAGGGTTATTTATTTTGCGCTCAACTATCTTAGATATATTCTTGTAATCACACAGATAGTTATCATAGCAGTATTCTTCTACAGATTTAAAGTAGACCAGGAAATTGTAGACCTACAGGATTCAATAAATCAAAAAAAGGAAATAATTCAGGTTTCTCAACCACTGATCGTTCAAGCAAAAGAATCAGCTTTTAAACTTGATCGAGTGGTATCCCTAGTAGGTAAACAAAACACATTAATTTCTTCCGCTGATTATTTACTTTCAATATTTCCGGAAAAGTTTTTTCTTAAACGATTAGAGCTTTCTAGCACAAGCATAATTATGAATGGAGTAAGCCAAGACTTGGAATCAATAAAAGTTTTCACTAATAGACTAAAAAAGGATGGGAAGTTTAAAACTATAAGCCTAGGTAATATGAAAAAGAGCGATGCAGGTTTAGAATTTAATTACACGCTTTCGGACTATAAAGCAAATTAGTATGGAAAAAGAATCAATTTTAAAAAAATTATTGACAGGAAAAAATAAAGATTATACATACGCCATTGCATTCTTTTTTATTTTTTCTTTTTTTGTTTTCTACGTTATTAGACCAAATGTTTTATCGGTATTTGAAGCAAATCAAACAATTGATCGATTAAATCAAATAAACAAAACATATGGAGATCAGATAAATAAAATCATTGAGGTGCAAACAATTATGGAGCAAAATAGAGACGACTTAGATTATCTGGCTCAAGCAATTTCTAATAAACCTGACATAAATAAAGTTCTTAGCGACATAGATATTTCTTCAAGTGGAAGTAAGTTAAATCCAGAAGAGATTGCAATTTCGGACATTAATTTAAAAGGTAAGAGTACGACAACAGTCTTGAAATCATTTGAGGTGAACATGACCATTAATGGGTCTTTCCAGGACATGATTGCATTTACAAAAAAAATTTATGATCAAAGAAGGTTAAAAATAATGAAAGATTTAGTATTTAGCCAAGACCAACAAGCGTCAGGTAGTGGAAATCTTGGTATAAAGTTAGACTTAGAAGGGTATTATCTATGAATCAAAAAGAATTATTTTGGATATCGGTAACGGTTTTTCTGACAATTCTAGCTTGGATGTTCATTGATATTTATAGAATAAAAAGCAATGTGCCTGTAAATACAGGGCTTCAAAACTTACAGATTGTTGATTTTAAGCTCGACACAAGAGTGTTACAGGTATTAAAAGACAAAACACCTTAATATGGTCTACTCCAAATATTTTTATCCGCAACAAACAAGAGTTCCCGTCGTTTTAAGTGTAGTTTTAATATTGGTAATCATTATCTTTCTTGCAAAGTTATTAGGAACACCACCGGTACCTTCAAAGGCCTCTAAAGTGAGTGTAAGCAATGTCAATGTTGTGAATGTTTCAAATAATGCAGCAGGAATTTATTGGCAAACTGAAAATAAAGAGGTTGGCTGGGTTATTTTAGGAGAAAACCAAGCTTTATTAAGTAATATTGTGCTTGATTCTAGAGATGTTCCTGAAGAAAAAAATCCATTCCGTAATCATTATGTAGACCTTAAAAATCTCAAGCCAAATACAAATTATTATTATAAAATAGTCAGCAATAATCAGTTAGTTTCCCAATCTAATGGGCAGCCTTTTTCATTTAAAACAGCTTCAAATTCTTCGCTTGCTTCCAATCTCGGTCCAGCCTACGGAAAAATTATAAAGGAAAACGGTCAACCTTTGGAGAATGCCGCAGTTCTTTTATATTTTGATAATTCAATCCCTCTTCTTAGTATTTCTAAAAGCACGGGGGAATGGCTTGTACCGGTAAATAATATACTCGATAAAAACTCTTTACAAAATAAGACTGTCGATGAAAAAACAAAACTTAAAGTTGAGATTTATGATGAAGAAATGAATAAAACAATAATTCAAGCTGATTTATCAAGCTTAATACCTCTTCCCCAAACAATAATAATCGGAAAAGATTATAGTTTTAGTAGCGGTGAAAATGTTCTTTCAGCATCTTCTAGTAATGTCGCAGTTGACTCACATATTGTTGATATTTTGTTTCCTAAAGATCAAGCTGTAATTCCTGGCGACAATCCCTTAATCAAGGGGCTAGGTATTCCTAAAAATCAGGTGAACGTTTTGATTGATGCCCCTAAAGGATACAGGGGACAAGCGGTTATAGATAATGACGGAGTTTGGGAAATTCTATTGAATAATCCTCTATCACCTGGAAATCATGTATTAACGATGACAACGAAAGATGATAGCGGAAAAACTGTAACTTTAACAAGAAGATTTACAATCGCAAAATCAGGTGAACAAGTTATGGGTATAGCAACGGCAGAGGCAACACCTACTTCAACGATCATTCCTACTTCTGTTATTTCTCCCACTACTTATTATATTTCTCTAACACCAACTGTTTCGCCTCCTATAAGTGGTTCAGACATTACACCGATAGCAATTACAAGCAGTAGTTTGATTATTTTAGGATTAGGAATGATATTAGTTTTTTAACTCTATGGATCTTTTGGCTTTTTTATCGTCAATAAATATAATAGCGTTTATAGCTTTTTTAGTAATCTTAGGTTTTCTTATCTATGAAATATTTCTTTTAAAAAAAGAAAACAAGGGTGAGAAGAAACCTGTAATTCCTCAATTCCAGCAAAATCTGCAGGTGTCTGTACCAATTAATCAACCGATAAATGGAAATGAAGTTGTCAATATTTCTTCTTCAAAAAGAACCAATCTTATAATAATTTTTTTAGTTATTTTACTTCTGATCTTCGGTGCAGTGACGCTAGTTGGATTTTTCGCGGGATCTATGCAAAAAAAAGTTGCGCAAATTCCGGTTGTTCCAACAGTTCGTCCGACTGCTACCAATATTCCTACGCCAACCGTTACTGTTGTTCCTACCGAAACCATAGCTGTTTCCGAGAGCCCAACACCTTCAGTTTCTTTGACATTAACACCAAGTCCTACAGAAATTCCCTTGGGATCAACTTCTCCAACTCCAACTGAAATAGCGGCTCAAGTTACATCTCCCAGTCCTACGCAGGCAGCAGTTACTGCACTACCCGAAACAGGTAATTTTAATAATCTCCTGGTTTTATTTTCAGTAGGATCAATATTGATATTTTTTTCTTTTCTTTTTTAGGCAGTTATAAAACACTCATTGGTTATTTTGAGCCGAAGGATATAAATTTTCACAGTTTTTCTCTGAATTGATATAACACTGAATATACTGATGAATCAGGTCAAAACTTCCAGTCGTTGGAATTAACACGTATTGTCCGTTATATTGATTATAGGAAGGTACGTTAAAGAAATTTTCTCCTAAAGTAATTCCGGTCTGCAAAAAATTTCTTTCAAAGACGATATCCTTGGCGATTATTGCTACCTGCTGGTTTGTAATATCCCTTTTAACAAGATTATTGGCTTCTTGATAGAGCTGTTTAAGTTTGTTTAGATCCTTTTGCTTTATCAATGTTAAAACTTTATTCTTAACGGCCTGTAAAACTTTTTGCTGTCTTTGTTCACGGGCAAAATCGGTTCCTTCCTCGCCTTCAGCATGTCTTGATCTGACAAAATTTAAGGCAGTCGCACCATCCATATGAGTCATACCTTTTGTGAAAGAAATCGTTTCGTATCTGCACTTATATTCTGGGTCGCCACCACAAGGATCATTTTCTTTACCGGCTATCGGAAATTGATGATCAACAAAAGATCTCTCGACATTTACATCAACCCCACCCAAGAAATCTATAAATTTGGTGAATTTATCAAAGTCTATAACTGCAGCATATGTTAAAGGAATTCCAACGACAGACCCTATTTCCGCTTTAGCCAATTTAAATCCTCCTCCAACTTCTTTTGCTTCGCCGTAAGCGTAGGCGCTATTTATTTTATCTTGAAGAGTGGCGCTCCAAATGTCTCTCGGGATGGAGATAGTTGTAAGTTTATTAGACTTTAAATTATAGTTAGCCACAATTATAGTGTCCGAGAGGTTAGGACCATCATGATTTCCGCCAGCAATTCCTAAAATAAGGATTGTTACTTGGTTATTGTAAGTTTTTAGAGAATCAAATGAGAGTAATGTTTTGATAGGCGATACTTTTACTATTTTTGTCAAAAAATCATAGTAAGGCTTGATGACAAAATAACTAGCCAATAAAAATAAGGCGATAACTGCGAATATAATAAACTTTAACTTTGACATATTTTTTGAAATCCGATCGGATCCAAAGATGAACCTCCTACCAAAAATCCGTTTATTTCTGGAGAGCTTATGTAAGATAAGATATTTCTAGGATCAATACTTCCTCCGTATAAAAAAATTGCTTTTGCCGGCAGTTTAATTTTTTCTTTCATTTCTAGTACTTTATCTACTTCTTCGTTTTTACCTGTCCCTATTGCATAAACAGGTTCGTAGGCGACTATGGTTACTTCTTCGGGTATGGGGTCGTTGTCGTCTCTTATGCAGAAAATTGGAATGATACCAAATTTTAAAGCATTGGCAGCTTTTTTAAAAAGCATTTCGTTATCCTCATGAAACCGCTCTCTTCTTTCACTGTGACCAATAATGGCGTAATCGATGATTCCCGCAAGCTCTTCAGCCGCCACTTCACCTGTAAAACTACCCTTACCAAACATGGAAATATCTTGAGTAGAAATCTTTATGTTGCTAAAGTTAGTTGTTTTTTGTTTTAATGGAATAATAAACGGGTATGATGTAGCGATAATTATCATTCTATTCGGATCGTTTTTCCAATTTTTAGTAAATATATCTATCCACTGCAATGTCTCTTCTAAAGTTTTATTTGTTTTCCAGTTGGCTATAAAGTATTTCATATCGTCTATAATTATAGTCTATGTCTGATGATTTATTCAAACATTTAAACAAACAACAAAAAGAAGCTGTCTCTTATATTAATGGTCCTTCGATAATTTTGGCAGGTGCTGGGAGCGGAAAAACAAGAGTTTTGGTTTACAAAGTTTTAAACCTTGTTGAAAATAATCATATTTCTCCTTTAAATATCGTGATGATCACCTTTACAAATAAAGCAGCAAACGAGATGAAACAAAGGATGGGGTTGAAAAGATTGGGATTTATCGGAACTTTTCACTCATTTTGTTGCATGATTTTAAGAAGGGAAGCTAATCATCTCGGGTTTGATAATAACTTTGTGATTTTTGATGAGGATGATTCATTTTCTCTTTTGAAAAAAATCATTAAAAAACTTGAAATTAAAAAATACACTCCTTCTTTTTTCCTCAACCGGATTTCAGCTGCAAAAAATCAACTGATTTCACCGGAGCGCTATCTCGAACTATTTTCAGATTACAGCGCTCCAATGGTTGCCGAAGTTTATGTTCTTTATCAGAAAGAACTTCGGAAGAATAATGCTCTGGATTTTGATGATCTGATTCTGGAAACTGTAAATCTTTTTATGAGGCATGAAAAGATTTTGGAAAAATATCAGGACAGGTATCCTTATCTTCTGGTCGATGAGTTTCAGGACACAAACTATATCCAGTATTTGTTGACAAAACTTCTCTCAGAAAAATATAAAAAAGTTACGTCAGTCGGAGATTTTTCCCAGAGTATCTATTCTTGGCGGGGAGCAGACATGAGAAATTTGGAAAAATTCAAGGAAGATTTTCCCGATGTTAGGATCTTCCATCTTGAGGAGAACTATAGATCAACACAGAATATTCTGGACTTTGCCTATAAAGTTATTTCAAAAAACCAGACCCGTCCGCATTTTCTTTCGAACTTTTTCTCCCTTGGATTAACCGGATAATGGTCGCTTACGATCAAAATGATGAGAAAAAAGAAATCCGAATAGTTTTGCCTTCAAGGTCAACTACACGCTATTATAGCAGGAAAATTAATTAACCAGGTAGTAAACGAGCTCTAAATAAAAAATTTCCTTCTCACTACATAATAATATTATAAGGTTGTATTAATAACTAATAAAATTATTTAATATATCCAGCCACTTTTGCTAATAGTCGTCCCAATAAGCTATAACTATATATTCGGCTTGATTTCCAATTTATATAGGTATATAATATAGGCCGTTATCAAATTTAACGAAAATTTATGGATACATCTGGTTACAACTCTGCTCAACCACTTCAGTTTACAAATCTTGATCAACTGTTGTGGGGAATCGTCAAAACACTTCAGTGGTATTCCCTCCCAATTATGGCTATCGCCATCGCAACTCTAGGAGTTTTTCTTGTTACTAGTGGTGACGACACCGATAGAAAAGCACGGTTAAAGGGCTGGATAATCAATATTCTTATTGGCGGTCTTTTGATCTTTGGTGCCTCAACATTAGCAGGAATTATTGGTAAATTTGTTGGTGGGACAGTCTAAAGCAACATTCATATGTATGAAGTTCCTTATTATTATCCTTTTTACAACCTTCCTCTTTCTTCTTAATCCGTCCGTTGCTATTGCAGATAACACACCAACTCCTACTCCTGCTCCTCAAGTCCAGTTTGTAAACCAATTCACCGTTCAAAATCAACCTTCAGTAATTGTGGGCCTTCTTAAGACCTTCATAACCGGATTCGATTCGTTTTTAGGCGGATTTATCTTTTATACACCAGATCCTCTGGCTAATCCTATTGTTCTTAAAGACAACTCACAAATTCCAGGGATGACCAAATACCGGGACATGTTTTATCAGATTGCCTTGCCTTTGGTAGCCATTATCGTTGCGGCTTTTGCCATTGGGAGACTTGGTTCTGAAAATTTATACTCTTTAAAAAGTTTTTTCGTCCGGCTCTTAATTGTTGTGGTTCTGTTTATCACAACGCCCTACGTTCTTTCCTACAGTGTCCAATTTAACAATCTTCTTGTCAGTAAAATCTCTAATACTCAAACAATGACCTCATTTTTAAATGACTATTTTGACCAAACATCAGCACAAATTAACAATACCAACAGTGACCAATATGGGATTCCTTCGTTTGATTTATCGCTTGCGTCCGGAGTCTTAAATTCCTTAGGTAAGTTCATTGTCCAAATACTTCTTTTTGCCATCACATTCCTGTTTCTCCTGTTTGGCTTAATCTATATCGGCTTCCAGTTTGTCATCAGGTTTGCGGCCATTCTCTTTTTAGGTGTTTTGTATCCTGTGGTTATTCCTTTTGCTCTATCAGAAAAGACCGAACAGATTGTATTCACCTTCTTTAAAACTTGGTTTACGTTTCTCATCGCTCAGCCGGCCTTTGTTTTAGGATTTGCCATAGCGACAGATATTTTTGATAGCCTTTTGAAAGCCAAAGGACCAAGTATCGGACTACTTTTCTTCTATACTGGTTTTCTCTTCTTCCTGGGAGGGGTAAACGTCTTGGTTGGCCGGATATTTGGCGACTTCTGGGGAAGCTTTGCCACTAATATGCAAGCTGCCGTTGCTACCCGAGCAACCACCTCAACCATCACTTCCGCCCCCGGAGTCTTACGCGGTCTTATTGCTAAGGGATCGGGTCTGGTCAACGCCTACAAAGCCAATACTACTAAAGGCGCACAAAGTGATAAAGGTGGTGGTGGTAATAGTGGTGGCGACCCCAATCAGATAGGGGGAGTTGCCAAACAAGGCTACAGTTACTACCCACGAAATTGGAGTCAAGGAGCAGGAAAAGAATCAACAGTTATACCCGGTTCATTTTCTTCGGACCTATCAAAACAGGGCTATCAAGTAGCGATGGAAAACAAGAATCAGGGAATTGTCTCTGTATCGGGCACTGGTTACAGCTACAGTAATCCGAAGACCGGTTTAACCTCAATTTACACCTCTCGAAACGACGCTGTTCAAGACGGAGCCCTTCAAAAAGATATCCGTACCGTTCAACTCAACAATGAGCAGTTCATCGATCCATCACTGTTTGCCAACGATAGGATTAATCCTCATAACCGTGTCATAGACCAAGAAGCTAAGAAAATGAATAAAGATCCCAATGTCAGCTATCTGTCTTCAACCAATTCCCCGGAACGGGTCAGGAACTTTTTGGATCTTACTCGCGAAAGAAATAAATCTCTGGGGGTATCCGGAGTGATGATCAAGCGCTACGGCTCAATGGGTGGTAAGGACAGAATTATTCGTTTATATACCGATAAAGAGCTATGAAAACAGTCAGAATCTATAAAGACGATATCAGAGTCAATGTTTTACGAAGTTTACTGTTTACCGATACAGTTTTAGCCGTTATTGGCGGTTTATGTATTGCGGCGGTTCTCTATGTCATCTTTATGTATGGTCTACATTTATTTCAGTTGGGGTATTATCTGTCAACTCTATTTGTTTTTGAATTAGCCTTTGTCGCTCTTCTAACACAGAAAATCGATAACCAACCGATAAGCAGGCTGGTTCCAAGAGCCGTCACTCATTCTGTTTCGCCAAGAGACCAACGAGCACCAAAAATTGACTCATATTTTACTGACTTTACGATCCAGGACAACATGATTGTTAGACCAAACGCTCTCATCAGAGTATTTGAGATTGAACCGTACGACATTTCACTACTGAATGAACAAGACCGGGAGCACTTCTTTATAAAGATTAAGCAGATGATCCATGTATTACCGTCTCAGGCCCAGATTTTGGTCAAGAAACAACAAGCAACGATTGATGATTACTCAAAACATATATTTACCCTATACTCCAAATCTTCTCAAAAGACGGAGTCATTAATTAGCACTTATATTGAGGATTTAACCAACCTAGTTAAGACAAATGAATTCAATACACTCTCGTATTTTGTCATTTTTTCCGTTTCTGCCGAAACTGCAAAGCCAAAATCGACATTAGCCGGAGTGTCTAAACTAAACGACATTACATTACGATTTGCATCAGCTTCTACTTCAAGCAATCTTACTATCCGACCCCTTTTAAATGAGGAAATTATTAATTTTATGAAGCAACAACTAAGATGAAAAACCAAAAACTTCAAACAAAACGATCAAGAAAAGGATTTATCAAAGGGATTCAGACAAAAATCCTGCAATTTCGTTTGGGAGAAGCCTTGCAAGGACGGGTTGATAAACTAACCGATCTTGAAGGCCAATTATCCCTTGAAACCAGAAAACTTAAAAGACAGCATGATCTTTATGAAACTAACCTAAAGGATCTGAAAGCGTTTGAGGGAAAGCTCTTCGATAAGAACTTAAATGGCCAGGCGGACAAAATTACCTCCTCGATTCTTAAGAGTGAAATCGAGCAGCTTATGGAGATTGTTAGGACACAACAGGAAGTCATCAGTAAATCACATTTTGCTATTAGCGAGATTTCCGGGATATCAAAACCTCAAATGGCCACGGGTAGATATCCTCTGGATAAATTGAAAAACCTCTTTGCCTACAAAAAGAGTCTCAACCAGTACGAAGATCAAGTAAAAAGCGTAAATCATACGAACTACGAGCACATTATCCTCAAAAAGTCAGATACCGGTCTGCTGGAAATCGATACTAATGGCACTAATGGTTACAAGAGTGAGTATCTTAAAACTACAGATTCGACAATTGCAATAGGTGACGGGCTGAAACGAATCTATTATCTTGCCGATATTCCAGCCTTTTTAAGTCCGTATGTTTTCTTCAAACTTCTAACCAGTGATCTTCCGTTTACGATTAGTATCTTTGTTGAACCGGCAACGAGTGCGGAACTTCTTAAGAAAGCTAAGCAGAGATTATCTGTATTAGAAATGCAACAAAATGAACGGTTACGGGACGGAAAGGTGCGAGACCAACAACTGGATAAAAACATGGAAGAAGTGGCCAGTTTTATTGATGAACTTGTCCACGAATCAGAAAAAGGCGTAGTCTATTCGTTTTACTTGGAACTTGAAGCAAAAGATAAGAAAGAGCTGGACAGTTTACATAAGAGATTGCAAAATATCGCCGGAGGAATGGATTTGACCTTCAATACCTACACTTTTGGCCAAAAACAAGCATTTAAAACAATGCTTCCCTTTAATGAAGACCACGTTAAGGAGAATCGAATCATCCAATCAACTGCTGCTTCGTACCTTATGCCGTTTGTTTCCAAACAACTGTCTGATCCAGAGGGAATATTCATGGGAGTTAATGCCTACAACAACAGTCTCGTATTTTTAAATCCCTTTACCTCCCGAAACAACAATATCAATATTTTTGGAGTCTCTGGGTCGGGGAAAAGTGTGACGGCCAAAGCTCTTCTTTACCGTCTGTATCTGCAAGGCATCCAGAGTGTAGTTATTGATCCGGAGCGGGAATATGTCGATTTAGCCAGAAAACTTGGAGGGGAAGTAATCCAGTTCTCTCGGGAGAATGGCATTAATCCCTTTTATGTCCAGAGCTCCAAAGAAAATGAAATATTAGACCATATTTCCACTCTCAAGACCTTCTTCAAGTTCTTTATCTCCCAGCACCACTATGACGGAGCATTGCTGGACGAAAAACTGATTAAACTCTACGATTCCGGTGTGCCTAATTTTGATAATCTTTTGGAACTTCTAAAAGATAACCCCATGTATCAAGATCTAAGCGTGTTGTCGACCGGAAGTTTACGGGGAGTGTTTAGTTCGACTCGGAAACTGGAGCTTAATAGTGACTTAATCGTTTTGGATCTTTATGATCTCAAAAAGGATGAGAAACGCGATCCGGCGATGTATCTTCTTACGTCTTTAATCTGGAATTTATTCAATAAACAGACAGAAAGAAAGCGCATGTTATTTATTGATGAAGCCCACAAACTTCTGGTCGATGACGACGTGGCGGTGTTTTACCGGGAACTGGTTAAACAGGCCCGAAAACGAAATGTCGGAGTGGTTTCAATAACTCAGGATGTTGAGGATTTTTTAAGGAAGGAATACGGTAAGGCAATTATTACTAACTCCGAGACGAAAATCCTTCTTAAGCAGGCCTACGCGACTCTAGGAGATATTGGAACGATCTATCCCATGACTGATGAGGAAAAAGGCCAGCTAGGGCATTTGGGGATCGGTGAAATGCTTCTTTTCAGGGAAGAAGAACATATCCGCCTCGATATGATTATTCTTCCTCACGAACAACCGTTAGTATTTCCCAAAGCTCCGCAAGAGGAAGAAGATAACCATGAAGATCGGTAAATTTGTTCAGGCCGGGAGGCGCTTAAAGAACGACCCCTTAGGTTTTCTTTTGGATCTTCTAATTCTTATAGTTGCTAATTTGCTTATCCCAATTCCGCTTGTTGGTAATCTTATCCTTGAATTTCGGGGTTTTGCTTTGGGAGCCTTAGGATTTTTTGCCGTATTGGCCTTAGCTGTGTTTTTGTCAATCGGTGTTGTCTTCGCAGCCCCGATTCTTATCGCCTCCGGCTATTTACAGAGCATTTTCCCTTCAACTGTCAACGCCAGCTCTTCCTCAGTTGATGAGGGCTTTGCCGACGTATCAATTCCTCAACAGAACCCTTTTGGTGGATCAGGTTTGTCATTTGTAACCATTACTGCTTACTTTCATGACTCAAACTACTATTTAACGTTTGGAAAAGTTCATACTGGAATTGATATGGTTCCCAATGATAATTATTTTCAAAACAGCAAAACGTATAAAGCGACCGGAAAGATTATTCCTCTTTCTACCCTGTCGGGGACGGTTAATTACTATGTGGATGGAGACGGAGGAAATACGGTGGTGTTGACCAATGACCAAAACTCCCTGCGCGCACTTTTTCTTCATTTCAGCCAAGTATTTGTTGCAACTGGACAAACGATTAAAGCCGGAACACAGCTCGGAATAATGGGCCATACTGGTTTTGCTACAGCCGATCATTTACACTATGAAATACAAGTTAATAACGGAGGAAATTGGACGCCGGTTGACTCGTTACCATATATTCAATAACTTATGACTAAACCAATTTCACTTAATCCATTTAATCAAAATCAAAGAAAGCTCATTCAATTTGGAATAGTTTTCCTCCTATTAGTTTTTTTTGTGGTTCTATACGTCATTTTTAAACACAATACGCCGACTAAACCCTCAGGTGTAGTATTGTCAGATTCCAAGCTACAAGTGTTTGACCAAACATATGATCATTTTGACTATCCCGACAGGATCAGCGTCCATTATCCCTATTTATTAATTATTCAGCCGGATAAGACTCTTACAACAGTTTACGACCTTAAGAAAAGGCAAGAAAAGGAGAACTTTAAGCAAGCTCTTCTCGATTATGACGGGAAGAATGTGGTCTATAACGGAAAGGATACGTTTTTTAATAATACAGACCTGGGAGTTTTGTGTAGCAGTGCGTTTAGTAAGTCAGATCAGGAGATATTGTGCGCTACAAATACGTCTACCGATACTTCTGG
Source organism: Candidatus Roizmanbacteria bacterium (assembly GCA_963845895.1). Taxonomy (GTDB): domain Bacteria; phylum Patescibacteriota; class Microgenomatia; order UBA1406; family GWC2-37-13; genus CAWJTN01. The sequence continues at coordinate 138,292 of CAWJTN010000001.1, read as the reverse complement.
GAATGTTGTCGTATCCATTAATACCATATCTAAGTTACAAAAGACCGTTTACCAAACAATCAATTTGATTACTTATGTGACCGTGATTAAGGGGAACTTGTATATTGGGGAAATGGATACAAAGACCAACGAAAATTATTTAGTGACTTATGGAAAAAAGATAAAGGTTCAAACTCCTGTTAATTTGATTTATTCGATGAATAATCAAGTATATGTAGCTTCGTTTAAGAGCGTGTTTACGGGGAATAAAGGAATGTTTTACGAAGTTGGAAAAGGCATGGTCGAGAAAAAATCGGAAGGAAAGCTTGTTGTTTCCCAATAGTATTACTCATACCTCAAAGCATTCAACGCTGAAATTTTGGTTGCCCGCTTGGCCGGGTAGATACCGGTTGTGACCCCAACCAAAAGAGACAAAAAAATGACTAGAATTGCAAATGGAAGAGGTATCGAGGAAACGTCAACAAATCCAACACCTTTAAAGACGGCAAAAGCGGAAAGGATAATTCCGGCTACTTTCCCAACCAGAAAACCAATAATGATTCCTAAGAGTCCTCCGCAAAATCCGAAGATCATTGATTCAGTTAAAAACAGTTCTTGGACTTCCGACGACTTCATACCCATGGCTTTCATAAGTCCAACTTCGCGGGTGCGCTCAAGGAGTGAAACGGTCAGAGTATTAAACATGCCAAGAGCTGCAACGGCCAAAGCCACCAGCCCCAAAAGTGCCAGAAGTATCCGCGCCGTCCCAAAGAGGCTATTAATTTGGGCGACCGTGTCCGCTACCGAGCGGGTGATATATCCCATTGCCTCAATCTGGCGCCTGATATGGTCCAGATCTTGTGCCTGCGCCACCACTACCTTTACCTGGGAATAATCCATAATCCCCAGAGATCGAAGATCCATAAACGGAACGTAAAAAAGAGGCGTTTCACCCGTTGGAACGACGCCGATAATCGTATAGGTTGCCGGTTCAGACTCAATCTTTTCGTTAGACAATCCTGCCGTATCTCCTACCACAACATAGGTTACCGAAAAGGTTTTTCCCACTGCTTCAGATTCAGTAATTCCCAATACCTTAAGCATTGCTCGGTTGACGACAGCCTGTTTTAGGGCCGAGCCGGAGATAGCGACGGTTTTGGTTTCCGGCGGTTTGATAATACCGGCCTCGGAGGCAATCTCTACAAATTGGAGTGATCCGCCGGATGTGCGGGTAACGGAGGGAGTCGTATTTTGGGCAGAGTTACTGGATGTATTATCTGTCGAAACTCCAAGCACGCTTGGGCTCTCGGTAATATTAACGCCGGTCAAAGAGACGTTGATTTCAGCAAAATAACCCTTTTTTTGTATTTGTGCCCCTGAGCTATCGCGAAGGACGACATATTTTCCGCCTTCACAGTCACCCGAGGTTTTGGAATCACAGACTTGCTCTTTCCATAAAAGAACTGGTGCCTGTATCCAGCGGCCCATCGGTTTTCCATTTTCATCAAATCCCATTTTGCCACGATTATTATCATCGATATAACTTGCTCCCCACACTTCCGTACCAGAACTTTCTCCTTCAGTGCGTTTCGTGTATCCTAAAATTGACGCAGCGGACGAGGGAGAAGAACGCACCCGAATCCATGCAGAAGGCGCAATATGAAAGGTAACCGGCTGAATGGTTGCCCCGATACTGGCAACTGGCGAGGCTTCAGTTTCGGCTCCGGCCACCTGGCCGCCCGTGGGAACTGCGCTGACAATTTCATTACTGTTAAATATTTTTCCTTCAACCGGTCGGATAGCCGACTGCGTTAAATAGTTGCTGGTTACTCCGTAAACTGCCATATCGGAAACTGCATTGTGGTAGGAAACACGGCCGACAACGGCAATCAAAGGCAGTGTCATCTGGACATGGGAAAGATTTTTTAGATCCGCCAGTGTTTTATCATCTATCTTAACCTTGCCGCCGGGTTGCGGGGAAATGTCGGCTTGTCTCATCTCCTCAAGCCGTGCCACCCGGTTTATGACCAAATCTTGTAGGCCGTAGCCTAGTGAGACCAAAAATACGATTGCCGCAATCCCTATGGTCATACCTCCAATCGTCACGAGCGTTCTTGTTCGCTTGGCGGCCATATTTTTGAGGGTAAGTTCAATTAAATCAATCCGTGAGATTGACTGACGGCGCCTAGCCTCAAGAAAAAAAATTGACTGTCTGTACCAAAGAGTTAGTCGTGGTGAGACGCGAGCGGTAATACGCTCCGGGATAAGATGTTTTTGGGCCATAAGTCCCAGTAGTTTTGTGCTCATATAAAGAGTGAGAAGAAGCAGAAAAGAAAGAAACTGCCAGGCCGTTGTTCCCACAAGCGATGCCGTTTTCCGGGTTAAGGGAAAATGAGAGATAAGATATTGTTTGAGCCTTGACAACTTATCAATTAAATTTCTCATATGTTTTTGCTTTTGGTTACCTCGCCCCGTTTACTTTTAATGTCCTTAAACAATTTGTGCATCTCATCACTTTTATACTGCTGCTGAATTTGTCCGTTAAACATGTGGATGGCGGTTTTGGCAAACTTGAGATACTCCAAGTCATGCGTTACCATGAGGATGGTTTTCCCGTGTTCGTTTAATTCTGTAAGAAGCCGCATCAATTCCTGGCCCGACTCAAAATCCAGATTTCCTGTTGGTTCGTCGGCAATAATGAGCTCGGGATCGGAGATAAGTGCCCGGGCCAGAGCGATTTTTTGCTGTTGGCCGCTTGAAAGTTCGGTTGGGACATACGAGGCCCATTCTTTCATTTCTAACCGGACTAACATTTTTCCCGCCCGATCTAGCGCGCTTAGCCGTTCCGTTCCCAAAAGAGTTAAGGGGAAAGCGACATTCTCCAAAACCGTTAGAGACCGTATCCAGTTGGCCTGCTGATAGACCATGCCAATATGAATTTTTCGAAAATCCGCCCGCTCGTCCTCATCCATGCTATAGATGTTGTGGGAAAGCACCTGAATTTGTCCCTTAGTCGGTGGTTCCAGTCCGAGGATAATATGAAGAAGCGTTGACTTGCCGCATCCTGATGGGCCATAGATAATCAAAAAGTCACCAATATGGACTTCAAAAGTGATGTCTTTTAAAATCGGGACATCCTGTGTTCCGACGTGGAATGATTTGTCGATATGGCTTCCCCAAATGATCTCGCTCATTTCCCTAACCCTCCTAAGAATCCGAAGGCTTCGCCTAAACTGGTAATGACTAAATTCAACGCATTATCCGTGGCTTTCGGCGCGATTGTCACCGTGTCGATCGAGTTGCCGATATTACCGTATTTATCAACCGAGATCGCCCGAAGGTGATACACCTGGGAAGGAGTCAGGCCGGAGATAATGACCAGATGATTCGTGGTAAAATTACTGTCTTCCTGGGTCTTTTGCGAGTAGCTGTCACCTGTTCCTTCACCAAACTCAACTTGAGACGTACCCAACTTATCGGTATTCCAGGAAACAATCAGCTGTGCCTGAGAGCGCTGGGCAGTACCGGAAACCGGCGGGATCGTTTCGCCTTGCACGGCCAAGTCTAAAAGCTGTGGCGGCCGGGTATCGGTAGCCGTTGTGAAACGCTGGGAATCTGACAGGGCTTCATTGCCCAGTTTATCCCGGCCTTTGACGACCAGCATATAGTCGGTCTTAGGTTCCAGACCCCGTAAAATCATCTGGTGTTCGCCGGTTGTTAGGGCAACATTGACATTGTCCTGTGCTCCTCCTAAATTTCCCTCCGGCCAGTAGGTGACAATTGAGGAAATAGCTGTATTAGTGGTCCACGTCACTAAAATAGTTGTTTGGGCCGTATTTTCTACTTGTGCTAGCCGAACGGTGGTAATTTTCGGCCGAGGTAACGTAATTAAATCCGTATAGTCATCGCTGTTGTAGGAATTACTGTTTGCATCGGCCATCACTATTCGGTAGTGGTATTGAGTGCCATCGGTCAGCCCGGTTAAGGGCACCGAGTAGGTAGTGCCGCCACTGGTATTGGAGGTACTTTGGGTGACCGAACCGCCATAGCTTGTCGTAGTTCCGTATTGAATGACCGCCGAGGAACCGTTGTAAATAGTGAATGTTATATAGGCAGTGGAAAGACCGATGTTTACCGTCGAAACGGCCGAGACCGAAGGGGCAGGCGTGGTTGAGAAACTATATTCCGAAGAAGTCCCGGTGTTGCCGTCGGCATCGGTCCACTGGGTTTTGTAATAATAGGTGGTGCCGGCTGAGAGGTTACTGATGGTGACAGAATGGGACGTTACCTGGGCCGAGACATAGGGCTGGGTGGTATTGTAACTGCCGCTTGTCGTGCCATATTCTATTTTGGAATCGGCGCTTCGATCGGTTGACCAGGTGATCGTTACCGATTGGGTGGTGATCGATCCGGCACTGGGGTTGGTCTGGAGCGAGGGAGCCGATGTGTACCGGCCCGTTGGCGTGATGGAAACCGTACTGGAATTACTGCTAGTTGCACTAGCTCCGTCAATGGTAACTACGTAGTAATAATAAAGCGTCGAAGAGGGCGTGTTGTCCACATAAGAAAGACCTGATGTTGTTCCGACAGAAGCAAAGGTTGAGTCATCGGTTGACCGGTAGACTTTATAGGTTAAATTTCCCGCTCCCTGGTATGCCGGCGCCGCCCAGGTCAGAGTCACATTCCATTGCGATTTGTCCTTGATCGAGGAATCTGAGGCCACCAGGCTTTGCACCGGGTCGGGGTTCGTGGAGTTTAAGGTAAAGGTACCCTTAATATAGTTTGAGGGGGAGTAGTTCGAAGCACTATCAACTGCCACCACATAGACAGTGTTCGTGCCCTTGGTGGCGTTAGCCAGCGCCGTTGCCGCAACTGTTAGACTGGTACCGTTGTCAATATACGTCGTGGCTGTTCCCTGTAAGGTCGCCAGCGTTGATGGCGGCGATACGTTGACCATATAGTAATAGTGTTTGACGGTTTGTCCCGAGGTTGGTGTCGCTGCTGGCCAGGAAAGAGCAAACGAATTAGTGGTTGATGTGGAAGGCGTCACCGTGACTGTGTCAGTTTGCTGGAATGCTGGCGCTGCCCCTCCGTATGACAAATTACAGGTGCGGATGGTACTTCCCGAGGAAACATTGCCGGCGGCGTCGACTGTTTTGAAATAGACAATGTTTGAGCCGGTGACAATTGCCGAACTGTCCCGTCCCGAAACCAGAGTATAGGCTGAGGCTGTCGCCGGAATATAGTCAAGATTTAGACCTGTGCTGTGGGTTGTTCCCTGCCAGGTGCCGACTGAGGAGTTAATCTGGTATTCCCAGCCCAAGATGCCGGAGTTACTATCTGATGAGGCGGCCGATCCTGTGGTTGGCCAGTTAAAACTCATATCCGTGACATTAGCAAAGCTGCCTGAGGCGCAGGAAATATAGGAAACATTGGTGGGCGCGGTATTATCAAAATAAAAGGAGAACTGGGCAGACGACCCGCTATAGATATTGTCGGCGTTATCAATCGCTTTGACATTAAAGTAATAAAGTGAACTAGAAGAGGTTAGAGCTGTCCCGATGTAACCGCTGGTTGCCAGATCAACACTGGTTGAGGAAACAATAAACTGGCAGGTTGAGCCGGTTGTCGAAACCGGCGAAGTTCCCAAAAGTCCTTTGGCCGTTGCCGGATCCCCGTTTGGATCGGTGCCAAGATAGAGACAGTAGCCTTTGAGACCGGACCCGCCTGAATTGTCAGCTCCCGCTGTCCAAGAATAATCGGGAGATGAACCACTGGTCCAGCCGAGGGATGTGACGGTTGCGCCGCCATTGGAGACATACATGAGGATGCTTGATGCGTTAGTTGTGGGTGGGGTCGTGTCGGTTGTTAGACCAACACTTAAATTTGTAATTGTGGGCGTATCGCTACCGCCAAAACTCATAATCGTTTTGACTGAGATTTTTTGTGAGGTTGTCGGAAGCGCCTGCATGGCCGCCTGAGTTAATTGGGCCGCGGTATTGGTTTGCGTCGCATCCGCTGCATTAGCCCAAGCACCACTTGTGTAATACTGCCACCTCGAGCCGGTTGTATAGCTACAAGATGAGCCGTTATCCAGACAGATCTGGTAGCCCACCGAGGCATTACCTGAGGCAGTAACGCCGTCGCCTGAGCAGGTGCCCCCCGATATGGTTCCCGCGCAGAAGCTGTCCCAAGTGGTGACCTGTGAGTTTGTATAAGCAGTTGTGTTGTAAACCGAGTAGGTGCCGGATTTTGAAAGCGTAAAATCATCAACTTTGACAGTCTTTCCGCTTTTAACTAAAACACCATAAGATACCGAGGAGGCAACGCCGGTTACCGTACCTGTTAGTTTCCACCAGCCCGATCCGGCACTGGTATATGTTGTGGTAACCGTTGCCCCATTGGCATAAAGCTGGGCAATTGATGAAGAAACTGTTCCGCCGACATTGCCTGTCGTGTTGTCATACACATAAGTGGATAGGTCATAGGTAGAAGTGTCTCCGACGTTGACTGATTGGGTCAGCGTACCGTCGGCTAATGATCCTATAGTAATAGTATCACCCCCGCCGGCGCGGCCGGAACTAGAGGAATAAGAGGTTGAGGGAGCTACGGAATCACTGGCGCAGCGAAACCCAATAAAGGTGCCCGAATCGGAGGGAGCAGCATTCAGAGTCAACGCGAATGCCCCAGCAGTCGCCGCATAATCCCAAGCGCCGCCGCGTAAGAAGGCGTTATTTAAAGCACCACCATACACTTGTCCTACGCCGTAAGCCGACAGATAAGAAGCCGATGATGGTCCATAAAGGGCTCTGTCTCCCGTCGTAATATTAGAACTGTTCCATTCCACCCAGCCTGCCGTGGTATCGATTGCACTGGATTGGATATCATTGGTCCACTCCCACACATTACCGGCCAGGTCCCAGATGTAAGCCCCGTTTGACAAGGTCAGTACCCGCTTTTGGTTACCGGCCGTGCCCGATTGGCCGTTTGCGGTATTGGAAGGGCAGGGCGAAGGTGCTTCAGTATTTCCGTTTGTATCGGTATAGGCACAGGCATTATTACCTGTATCGGTTGTCGAGGCGGCTATTGCATTATTTGGTGCAGCGTCATTATGGCCCGAATATAAATAGCCGCTGCCGACAGTGCCAAGCGACCAGTTAGCCGCCTGCGCCTCAGCGTTTCTGGCAATAGTCATATATTCGTTATCGTTTATAAGATGATAAGTTGATCCCAATGCCGAACAGGCGGTTATAGCTGCCGTTTGCGTGATACTCACCCAGGGAGTACTGGCCGCTTGGGATGTGGCTACCCCACCGACATTTTTAGCGCCGTATTTCATCACCAAAAAATCGGTGGTTGAGAAGGTAGATGATCCGGGAACCACAATCCAGTTACTTGGCGATGTGGTACCGGCTGAGGCCGAAGCAGTCCAAGAAGAGGCATCTGATGTAAACGCTGGGTTGGTGAATTTGTTGACACCGGTTATCGGGCGGGCGCCGCTATTGTCCACGGTTACTAAAGTGCTGTCGTAAGTGTAGTTGCTGGCGGTTGCACTCGTAAATGTCCAGTTTTTATTGGTATCGTTGACCGCAAAAATACTGGGAATAAGGTGAAAGGCGGTAAAGTAGAGTCCGATGGCGACACCGGTAACGACAAAAAAGAGACTGATGAGATTAAATTGCAACCGACTGAAATGGAATCGGGGTTCAAAGAAGTATTTCCTAATCCTACTTGTCCCGTTTGTAAATATATTGCCTATTGATAAATTTTTCACAACAAAATTATAAATAATACTACAATATACCCATCGTAAATGGGTAACTATAATCATTATAGTATAGGCAATGGAAAATACAACTGGAACCGAAGGAAAAAATAGATGTTATGATTTACCAACTAAATTCTTCTACCAGGGAAAGGGGGAGTTTCCCCTTTTGCCTATCTTGCCATCGTTCTTTGGTGGTGAACATTCGTTGTTTTAAATTCCATGAATTAGCATGTTTGAAGTGGCCAAAAAGTGAAGTTATTGAGGCGGTGAGCTGGTCTTGATAGACGTACCCCTTGCGCAGTTCCTGTCGTTTGCGCGTTAGTTTTCGTTGCATGTGAAGAAGCGTTGGCCCACGAACCAGAATATGGTCGTAGAAAATACGGTAGCCGATAAACGGGATTCCGTCTCTAACATTGGAAATAATGACCTTACGGTCAGAAAGAACTAACTTCAGATTGTCCCTCAAAAATGTTCGTATTTCTCCCTCAATCTTGATTAGTTCTGCTTTGTCGTGATGAATCACGAGAAAATCATCCATATACCGGCCGTACCACCTAACGCGCAATTTATCTTTGACAAAATGGTCAAGTTCATTGAGATAGATATTGGCGAAGAGTTGACTTGTGAGATTCCCAATCGGTATCCCGCGGCGTCGGGCAGGACTAACAACAAGGGGTGCGGGATCAAATACCTGTCCTTTTTCGTCAAAAAATTGATAAGTCGTGAGGATTTTTACAATCAGGTTTTGTGTCCTTTGACAATGTACTTGTTTAAAAATCAGTGGCAGAAGAACGTCCCAGGAAATGCTAGCAAAAAATTTGGACACATCCATGCGAAGACAATAAAGAGGAGTATTTGGTCCGTGGATCGAGCGGGCGGCTTGCAAAAACTTCTTAAAGCGAGAGAGGCCAAAATGGGTGCCTTTCTTTTGCCGACAGGCATACGAGTCGTAGATAAAAGATTTTTCAAACAAGGACTCAATTGCCCCCACCAGTGCATGTTGCAAAACGCGGTCTCGAAAAGCTGGTGCGGAGACTTGTCGCTTCTTGGGATCATGCACGGTAAAACAGACATATGGAGATGGTCGGTAATAGCCGCTTTTCAATTCTCGTTCAAGATTCAATAAATTTGATTCCAGATAATAGCCGAATCGAAGAATAGTATCGTTATATTGTTTACACTTCCTGGCCCGATAATAGGCGGAAAGCAGCGAGGGAAAACTTATTATTTCGTCATACATCATAATTTCAAAACGCCGGGTCGGCCCAAAATGAACCGGCCCGGCACCTATTTACCTTACCGCTCCTTAAGGAAAGGTAAGAATACGGGCATTATGTTTGTCCCGAAACTATTTCGGGATCCGGAAAGGACGCTGTGATTCATAAGGTCCTGGGTTCTATCCGTAGATAGGAACCGACGCACCTGGCGCATTTTGCCTCTTAAAGATCATTGGCGCAGCGAAACCCAATATTGGTGTTCGAATTGGATGGAGCATTATTCAGATTCAACGTGAATGCTCCAGCATTCGCCGTATTATTCCAATTGCCGCCGCGTTAGAAGGCGTTTTGGTCCTTCCCTTAATCAAATAATCTCAGATTTGGGGGTTGTTTTGCAACTATTTTCTTTTGATGTAGCATAGGTGTTGAGGCTACTTCGTGATCATCTGTCGTAGCACGCATCCAACCGTATAAAATCTTTCCAATCTCATTTATTTTTTCGGAAGAGTAAGCATATTGTTTAATACTCATGAAGCGCAAATCTTTCGTCAGGCGAAGAAGAATCCTTAGTTTGTCAAGTTCTTCGGAAACGATGCGTTGAAGTTCTTCGCGTTTTCGGCCTCGAACTCTGTTTGCGGACAAAACAATAAGAAGTAGAGAAACCGCTAACTCTTCAATTTGTCTTCCAAGAACCGTTTTGTGGTGCCTCGGAATACGATTTATGACGGGATATAGCCATAAAACGAAATCATAGATTTTCTGAAACAAAATAAGTTTCTTTTCCATTTCGAACAATTAATAACCATTGATATTAGACAATGATATTTACTTATATGGTACTTCATGGAAAGAGTTCAGACCAAACGCAGAATTTAATTTTTCTTCGAAAAATTCGCTTTTTTCAAAAAAACTTCTTTCACAAGTTAATACAAATGGTATCATGATGTTACTGAATCGTTTTTTGTTTCTCGGCGATTTTCAGAGCTTGACTTATGAAGTGAAAGGTATATAATATAACCAGTTAGTAACTTAATATAGTAATTATATGGATATACTAAATACTAGACTGTCTCAGAAGGATCTCTCCTTATTAGAAGGGGCAATTTTACGTTTCGGTCGGATTGTAACGTTTGATAACCTGACCGGGATTTTCTCGGGCAGCTATGGCAAGGGAGAGGTAAAAAAAAGAATCTCTCTTCTTTCTAAAAGAGGCTGGTTGGTGCGCATTAAGAGGGGGCTCTATATTGTGATTACTGATATTAGTAGTCTGGGTTTTTCTGATCTTTCCGAATTGACTATCTCCCAAACTTTGAATAAAAACTCTTATATCTCATTCGAGAACGCCTTACAGTACTACAGTATGTTTGACCAGATGCTTTCAAGTATTGAGGCGGTGACTGATAAAAGAGCAAGAACCTATAAAGTACAGGGAAAGGAATACAGGTTCTCACATATTAAAAAAGCTCTCTATTTTGGCTATACCAGCGTAATTATCGAGGGCAAAGAAGTAAGAATGGCCGAAAAAGAGAAAGCTCTCTTGGATATGCTCTATTTCCGCTCGGGAAGTTATAGCGTTGATTTGGTGCTTGAGAAATTAAGAGAATATAAAGAGAATGTGGATTTTGAAAAAATCAAAGAATACGCCAGGGTGTTTGGATTGAGCATGATCCGGCAGGTAGGATTTTTACTTGATCTTCTCAAAATCGATACGCAGGATTTTTATAAACTTGCAAAAAAACGAGGGGGATATAGTAAAATGAGCGCCAACTCATCTGAGTTTAATGCCAAATGGAGATTATATTATGACAGCAATATTAACTAATTTAGTCTATTTCGACAAAACGCAACTGCAGCTCATTAACAGACGCTCTTTGCGTTATGGTTTAGCCGATGCGGAAAAAGACTACTTCTTAGCTACCGTTTCTCAACTGATTTTCGAGTCGCCCTTGAGAGAAAAAGTCGTGTTTAAAGGTGGAACTGCACTTCACCACTGCTATTTAGATCAACTGCGTTTTTCTGAGGATCTTGATTTTACCTCAATTGATAAAACTATAACCCCGAATAAAGTGAATAAAGTCCTTGAGTCCGGAGGTGTCTTTAAGGTGAAAAAACAATATGTTTCCAAAGCCACGATTAAGACTGAAAGGCTTCTTTATAACGGACCTTTAGGGCAGGCAAATTCTCTTAAGGTTGAGATCGACTTTATCCAAAACGTGGTTTTACCGGCAAAGAAGATGAAGTATAACAATGTCTGGGGCTTGGATATCACCGTCAATGTGATGGATATCTGGGAAATCTGCGCCGAAAAGATCCGGGCCATGAGCGACAGGGCAAGATACAGGGATTTTTATGACTTTTACCAGATATTGACAAATTTCGATATTAACCTGGATGAAATTGTAAGACTCATTAAACAAAAGGAAGTAAGAAAACCAATCACTAAAAAGTCGGCCATGCAGAACTGGCAACTGGCAAAACAGGATAAACTCTCTGATGAGGGTAGAATTTATTATAAAGTGAGTGTTTCGGAACAAAAGATAGAAGAGGTGTTGAATAAACTTCCATTTGAAGTAATCAAAGCCCAAAGATAAAACTTAATTTTTTTCTTCAGAAAATTCGCTTTTTTCAAAAATAACTCCTTTTTACGTTTTGTCCTGTCCTTTTCTTCTCATTATATGGGGATAAAAGTCCCTATCAAAAGGTGGGTGTTTCAGCCTGTAGGAAAATGCAGATAAGAATAAAGCTTATTATCTAAGGTTCGCATTTTTCTGACAGGCGTTAAAATCCTTTTTCTTCGCTTTACTTCAGAAAAACTTTTGACAGCTCCTTTTCTCCCCATGCCCCTTTTCTGAAGGACAGGACAAAACAGTTGTTATTAGTTTGCCTGTCTTTTTTAAAGAGAGGAGGTGAAAATTCATGAATCTATTACCAAAATATGTAACTTCGGATCTGCCTAAACTTTATACAACGGAAAATGATGCTGATCCGATTGTCCGATGCAAGTTTTTCCTGCCCGGAACTGTCTGGACCTGGTATGTCCTTGAGTATGACGGTGAAGACAATTTCTTTGGCTATGTGGCTGGAGACTGTCCGGAGTTAGGCTACTTTTCTCTAAAAGAGCTTAAGGGGGCAAAAGGTGCTTTTGGACTACCGATTGAGCGTGACCTTCATTTTAAACCACAACCGTTATCTTCTGTAAAGAAACTCCATGAAGCATAAAGATAATGCTTATGCCTGCCGTTCGTAACTCCTACGGGCGGCAGGTTCATTCTTCAGTTTTTTTCTCAACTCACAAAATCCATGTCTTTTAATCCCTGATAGGTTATCGACTTAAAGTAAATTGTATCAATGCTTTTTTCCTCAAGTATTCTTTTTGTAAATTTATCGACAAACTTACTCATAAATTTGTTTGGACAGACAAAAAGAATCCGGGTATCCGGTTCGTCCTCAAAAAAGTCAATGAATTTAGATATCCGGTTACGAATAAAATAGCGTGGCTGTTTCTCCTGGAATAGCTCACAAACATAGACTACTTTTTCATTGCCCTCTTTTTTGATAAACCCAAATGTCGGCATAACGTCTTTGATTACGCCGTCAGCTGGATAATCCGATTGGGTGAAGAAGGTAATATCCTGCCCGTATCGTTTTACAAGCGCTGCATAGAGGTCAGCGATGAACATACAGCGCTCTTTGAACTTGTTTGAAGTAAATGACTCACGGTAAAATTTTCTCAAGGACTTTTTATCAACTGGGGACACGGTTTTTAAATAACGTATCCCGTTTATGGCTAAATGGTATCTTGCCGGTATTGTTCGACCTTGGAACGTACTTTCATAATTTCTGGTGATGTAGTTTTTGTCAGTTAGGTCTTTGAGCCAGAGGTTGATAGTTTTGTAGTCTTTATGATTGAGGAATGTTTGTATTTGAATTCTATTTAAGAATCTGAAGCGATAGAGTAATAAGAGTATTTCTTGTTGTTTAATAGTGATAGGTGGTAATGTCATAACAAGTTAACTCCCCCTCCTTTTTCCTCCCCAATGGGAGGAATGTTGTATTTCCTTTATTATATATAATATATTAACACGATACATATTACCTAATAATACGATCATTTTTCAATGAATCTTGCCCTAGCGAATTAGGGCAAAAAACTTACTTTTTTCTCGTAAATACCGTATCATCGTTTCCCCTAGTTGTGGGATCATCTTTTACTTTTTTGACAGTAGCCGGTAGCTCAGTAACTTTCAGTTCAGAAAGTGGAACGCCGTACTTTTTTCTGGATAATTCAGTAACTGCTTTTCTAACCTCGTCGTCTTCCGGCAGGCTGAACTTTTCAACTATTCCGGTGAAGGTATCCTGAGGTTTGATTGCTTGGAGTTTAATATAAAAGGTATACGATTCCAGATTCATTATTTCGTTTTTGACAACCTGGGGAGAGAAGATAGGCAATAACATCTCTTCGTCGGTCGGGTTACTAGTCCTAAAAGAAATAATGGTTCCTACGTTAGCTAAAATGATTTGGAGAAGATTAGTGTCTTCAATTTGAGACACTGTCTGGTTTACTAAAATAGTATTTAACCGATATTTTCGTGCTTCCGATAGGATTTGCCCAAAAGAGTGCGTCGCGAAGTTTTGGAATTCATCGATATAGAGAAAGAAGTCAACCCGTTCTTCTTCTTTTATATGTACCCGTCTTAAGGCGGCCAGTTGAATCTTAGCAACAATAAGGCTGCCCAAAAATGATGAATTGTCTTCGCCTATTTTTCCCTTTGCCAGATCGCAAATAAGAATCTTCTTTCCATTGATAATTGCCTCAAAATCCAATGTGCTTTTCTCCTGAGTAATAATATTGTGGACAAGGTCGGTAGTGAGGAATGCTCCCAGTTTATTGGTTATCGGAGATATAGTTTCCGCTTTTTGGGGAGCCGACAGTTTTTCAAATTCCTCTTTCCAGAAGTTTTTAATAAGGTCGTTACTTAGATGGGTGATGGCTTCTTTCCGGAAGGAGTAGTTGGTCAAAAGCAGATAAATTGTCTCAAAGGTTGGATTTTCTAACTCGAGAGCTGTCAAAATGGAGTTTCTTAACACATGCTCCATCTTCGGTCCCATATAACGGGGAGGGTATAGTTTATGGAAAATGGAGATAATCGTTGAGACGATCAGACCCTTTTCCCTTTGTAAATCAACAGCCGACAAGTTTTTAGGCAATTCCAATAGGTTTAGTCCGCTGGGATGTTCAGTATCATAGGGATTAAAGTGCACGACATCCTCTAAACGGTTTTGGGGAATAATACCAAGAAGCTTGTAGCTTAAATCGCCATGAGGATCAATAACCGCCAGCCCTTTCCCATTGATCATATCGTGGTAAATCATGTGAGTTATAAGCGTAGTTTTCCCGGTTCCTGTTGCGCCAACGATATAGGTAGGACGCCGACGCTCTTCTAGAGTTAATCCAATCGGTGTTATTGATTCACCGTGGATATTAAAGGCAAATTGAATATCAAGGTTGGCGTCAGCCTTTTTAAGGCTCAGCGGTGCCGGAAGCTGGACTGATTTGATCTTGACCAGATCTTCGGTCTGGGTAGTTTTGGTGTAGGGAAAGTGATAGATTGAGGAAATCTCAGAGACGGAGAGAATAGGATTGGCAGAAAGCGACAGAAGTCGGTGCTTAATCTGGAGCTCTTTAAATCCACCGAAGAGCAAATGGATAAAGGGCAGACCGTTTTTTACTTTTATGCTCTGGTATTTAGGGTTGGTGAAGGTAGAAAAGGACGAAACGATACCTTTCCTTCGCTCATCGACATCTTTTTTTGACGAAGCGCGGATATATAGGCGAATTGTTGTCTCAAAGAGGCTTTGGTCGATCTTTTTGGAAACTAGCTCCTGTATTTCCGTTTGTTTTGGCGTTAGCTCTTTATTAGTTTCTCCATATCTCTGTTCGGACCCATCTTTCTGAATTTTAACGTATTGATACTGCGGTCTTGGGGTAGACATGGCAAAATCCATAGTCCAATTCCCCAGGGCTTCAGCAGCACCTTTTACAACACCAAACAGTTCGGCGAGAATCGCTTCAATGACCCCTACTACAGTTGTTAGTGAATTGTGATAAAGCTCCGACTCAATCTCCTGTCCCCTCCCCATTCGTTTATTAAGTTTCAAAATATGTTCCAAAATATCTCCTTGAAATGAAGAATTAATGGGTGTGGTAACTACCTGGAGTGCAATAAGATCATTTTGGTCGAGTTTAGTCATGTGGGCAGTTAGGTAGGCAATAGGGTCATATTGACCCAGTATTTCCTGATCTTGTAGTGGCAGGACATAGGGTTTTGCGAGTTTGAACTCAATTATTGAGGACTTCTCACTCTGGAAGTCTTTTTTTTGAGGTAAATAATCGGCAACTTCATGGACTGAAACTCCCGGAAGATATGCCAGAAGATTTTTGGTAATGATAGACACGTCTTCTTGCGGAACAGAAAGTAGATATCGTATTCCCTCTTCCCGCGTTGAGACTATTTCGTAGCTTATTCTTCTTTTTACCTTTAGGAGTTTATCGGCAAAAGTTAGATTGTGGTCTAATGAATGGAGAATTGTAAAAAGTTGCTTTGTAGAGAAGGCTGACTGAAGGGATGTTGAAGGTGGCTTGATTTCTAAAATAATCGATTTTTGGGAAATTTGTTTTTTGATACTTAGATAAAACAAGTAGAGATAGGCTAAAAATATAAGAACAAGAGAAACACAAATAATAACAAGAAGATATGATACAGAGGGGAAGCTAAAATGAAGATTGAATAACGGTGCTAAATAGGAAGGAAATTCATCTTTTAAATTGAACGAGTAACTAATTACATGAGAATATTGAGTTGTCATAAAGATCGTATTAACAATCTATATTGACGTGAAGTATATCAAAAACTATCAACGAAGTAAACCTATAGGTTATTTTCTAGCTAATTTGTAGACGTTGGTTTTTAAAAAACAAGGAGCAAGGAATTGGATGTGTTTAGCGCGTGAGCTGCATAACAAAACATGTGAAGTTACTCTTGCTCATCCCTTAAAAACAAAAAGGCAATAGCGTTTATGCAAAAATTAAAACTGATGCCGTTGATGTCAAAACAGGAAACCTATAGCTGTCTCTTGATATAATTAAATAATGCAGCTAGATGAAAATTCGGTAAAACCATTCAGCTTTAAAGACCCTCATCAAGCCAAAATATATAAAAGGCTTTTGCTTTTAAGTCCTGGTGCAGCTTCTTTTTATAAGGATGCATGCCGAATTAAATCTTCAGAATTTCAGCTTGATTCGTCAGCGCATTTAATCGCCCATTTATTAAGAGAAATTGAAAGTTCTATTCGTGCCGTAATGGTTCCTATAACTTATTCTCCTCCGACACCATGTAAAATCTGTGGAAATAAGCCGGAGGCACATAAAGACCAAATTGAAAAGATAATAGAGACATATGGGTTGAATCCAAAAGATAAAGTTGCTGAGCTTTGGTTCAAAATAGCTGACCAGGGTTCTTCTCTAAATCTGGCCCGTTTGGCACATAGAGAAGGATTAGGCCAGGCTAGAAAAGTAGACGAGGCCTATGATGTTTTTTGGCAAGACATGCAACTGTTTCTAGACCGCATTTTGGATTTATTGGAGTCTAATTATTCACAATATATAAAAACAATAGACCAACTTTTGGCTCAAAAAAGTGTTTCAAAGAAAGATGTGTTAGTCCTTGCTCAACACGTACCTAATAACCTTACTACTTTGAGATACTTTTTCGATAAGGTAACAGACCCCAACTGGTTACCAATGTTAAATAAAAATGGGTTTTTCTTAAATCCACCGGGGACTATTTCCCATGAGAGTGGTGGTGTCAGTTATCCTTTCTGGCCACAGGGCGTTTACTTGAAAAAAATGGCTAAAGTTCAACAATGCCAAGATTTGGTAACTAAAATTTGTTTAAACATAGAAGCCGATAATATACGTGTTAGAGCAGACATTATTGATATTTCTTTAGAGTTACCTCTTAGCTCGACAATACAGTTAATTGAAAAGTTCATTGTGTGGATTGACACTATTCAACCTTGGCTTCAGCCAGAGAGGTATGGGAAGTTAATAACTCATCTTGCTAATAACGGCTATGGGGATGAGGCAATTACTATTGCAAAAGCTCTTCTTCAAATTACTCCCGACCCAAAGAAGCCAGTTAAGGTCGAAGCGAAAGGTAAAGAGTATGAAATTCCACAAGACCCAAAAGCCTTATTTGACGACAATGAGTATGAACAGATAATAAAGGAAAATATACCTTCTCTCGTTCCTCATAATGGAGAAAAGATAATAAATCTTTTGGCAGATTTATTGACTGATGCCATTGCCCT
Source organism: Candidatus Roizmanbacteria bacterium (assembly GCA_963845895.1). Lineage (GTDB taxonomy): Bacteria > Patescibacteriota > Microgenomatia > UBA1406 > GWC2-37-13 > CAWJTN01. Next base: position 120,958 of record CAWJTN010000001.1, on the reverse strand, counting down.
ACGCAAACCAAGTAGAGTTGAACCTCAGGATTATTCCACAATTTGGCAACCGGCTATCGAAGACCACAGTGAAAACTTTAGACACGGAGTTAAGTCAATTTTGGTTTCAGCAATAAGGAACATTGCCGAACAGTATATAAAATTAGACCGCAAAAACCTCCAAGGTGTAGTAGAAGGTTTGCAGAAAAGACAATATGTCATTTTTCAACGGATTACTCTTTATTTGATAAGGATGTTTGCAAAATGTTCACCCCAATTGGTGGCTTCCACACTTCTCGATAAGGGGATATTTGATAATTATAGCCTTCTCCATGAATACTTCTTACTGGCTAAAGAACAATTCGCAAATCTTACAAAAAAAGACCAGGAAATAATGCTTGGCTGGATTGAAAATGGGGCAGATGTAGCTGATTATAAAAAAAGGTGTAGACAAAATAAGTTTAAATATACTCAAGAAAACGTTGACAGGTATATAAAAACTTGGCAACGTGACCGATTAGCTCCGATTAAAGATTCCCTGAATGAGACATGGAAAGCACGCTATGAGTCTCTTGTAAAAGATGTTGGGGAACCAGACGGGCATGTTTTTATGTCAGTTGTAACGAGAGGAAGCTGGGGCCCAACAAGCCCCAAAAATGCCACAGAGTTGAAATCTCTATCCATAGACAAGCTCATTAAGTATTTACAAGAATGGCAACCTTCAAAGGAGTTGCATGGAGAATCGGAAGAAGGATTAGGAAGAGCGTTAGTCGAGTTAGTGAAAGGTAATAGTTTAACTTTTAGCAAAAATGCCGATAAATTTATTGGGCTACGCCCGACTTATGTCCGTAACTTTTTAAGAGCATTATGGGAGATAGCTAATAAACCTGAACCAATAGGGTGGGGAAAAGTCTTGGAGTTGTGCAGTTGGGTCATACAACAGCCAAAAACTGAAGACGAAGACGATAGCCCTTCATGGAATCAAGACCCTGGTTGGAGCTGGTCATTTAATACGATAGCTGAATTATTGCAAGTAGGCCTTAGGGAGGGTAAAAGTGAAATACCTTGGGCGTATAAAACAACTGCTTGGCAGATTCTTGAGAAATTGGCACAAGACTCCAATCCCACTCCTAAAAGAGAAGCTAAATATCTTGAGGACTCAGACCCAACATCTTTATCTTTTAACACTACAAGAGGTGATGCCATTCATGCGGTGATTGAGTACGCTTTATGGTGTAAAAGACATTTAAAAAAAGAGTTTACAGGATTAGATGCTATCCCAGAGGTAAAAAAAGTTCTAGAAGACCATCTTGACCTATCAAAAGAGCCTTCCGTTATAATCCGGTCTATTTATGGAGAAAAACTCACAGCATTAGCTTATTTAGACAAAAAATGGGTGGCTAAAAATGTCACAAAGATATTTCCTAGAGGAGAAAAGACAGATGATTTATGGTTTGCTGCTTGGAGTAGTTATATATTATTTTGCAGGCCATTCCATGAGGTGTATGACTTTCTTGAACAGGAATACATATTTGCTCTCACCCATCTTGGGAAAATAAAGACTAAAAAAAGATACTCTACCGATGTAGACCAGCGCTTTATTGAGCATTTGATGACCCTTTATTGGAGCGGGAAGATTACCCTCGGGGATGAAGTTCTTAAGCGATTTTATAATGTGGCCCCAGAAGACCTTTGTTATAAGGCTTTAGACTATGTAGGTAGGATTTTCGACCATTCAAAAGAAGAATCAATTCCGCCTGAGTTTGTTCCCCGGCTTCAAGCGCTATGGGAATTTAGGCTTGCTGCTGTAAAAGCTTCCCATGTAAGAAGCAGTAAAGAGCTTAATGCATTCGGATGGTGGTTTGTTTCAGGTATATTTCCTGAGGAATGGGCAATAACACAATTGATTGAAGCATTGAAATTGGCCAGCAAGATTTATCCTGATATTGAAGTAGCAGAAAAACTAATTGCTTACATCCCCAAAACGCCAGAGGGAGTTGTTGAAGCTGTGGATTTGATGATTGAAAATGATACTGATGGTTGGGGCGTGATTCATTCAAAAGAGACGATACGGCAAATAATTGAGGCAATAAAACAGACACATAACGATTCTGCGATAAGGAAAGCGAGCGAACTAGTAAATAAGCTGGTAGCAAAAGGGTTCATAGATGAGTATAAAGATTTGATATAGAAGTGGTGCGAGGAGAGGTGTGGTAATTAAACGACCAAAGATAGTAATTGCTTCGTCTGTTGTAAAACAACCTCCGGATATTCAATAGCATCAGACAATTTCCCGTAAAAATCGTCCCATCCAGCGAGGAAGAGTTAAACGATGACTTTTGGGGAGGATTATGATGGTACCAGATCAGACAGATTTACACTAAGAGCTTCAGCAATACGATTAAGCTTTTCAAATGTAGGATTCTCTTCCCCACGTTCAACTCTGGCGTAGTAATTTACGTTAATATGCGCCTTTTTAGCTAGTTCTGCCTGAGTTAACTGGTTTTCTTCCCTGGCTTTTTTTAATTTCATCCCAAGAGCGTTTCTAGCTTTTTGGTCTTGAATGTCTCCCATGTCTATTAGTATAGCATATTTTTTCTATAATGATACTATAGGGCTAGATTAGCCTCGTTTTTGATTAAATTTCCACTTGACACTATCCGTATACGGATATATACTATCAGTATACGGATAGATAATATGGAAAATGAACAACTGAATTTAATAAATACAAGGGTATCAGAAGAAAAAGAGAAGAGTAAACCACCAGAAGAGGTTTTACCGGTAGTTAATCCGCTGGCTTCACTTGAAAATAGTTTATCGGCAATATTCCCGACCAATAGCGAAGAGAATAAAATCGTTGCTACAAGAAGACAGCTTGGAGAATCGGGAAAGGCATTCACAGATGAACAAATATCTTCAATAATTACGGAATTTCAATATTTAATTGACACTTGGCTAAGTGAATTTGAGAAAGAGGTGTTTAGCGGGAAAACTTTAATCCAACTTTTATCAGATAAAGAATATGGGACAATTAAATAGTAATGATTCTGAAATCAAAAAAGCGGTAGTTTACCTTCGTGTTTCCACTGAAGAACAGGTTGATAACTTTTCATTAGGAACTCAGGAAGAAATTTGTCTTAAGGAAGCTCAACGTAAGGGGATTGAAGTTGTTCAAATATTTCGAGAAGAAGGCAGATCGGCTAAAACCATATCAGGGCGGCCGGTATTAATCGAAATGCTCGAATATTGCCGAAAGTATAAAAGAACAATTGATGCAGTAATTGTTTATAGATTGGACAGAATGTCCAGACAAACGTCGGACTATCTGGCTATTCGGAAAAAACTAGCTGAATGCGGTATACGCCTATTGTCCGCAACCGAACCTACGGGAAATAGTCCCACTGAGAAGCTTGTAGAGACTATTTTGGCAGGTTTTGCGCAACTCGATAACGACGTCCGGAGTGAAAGGACGAAAAATGGCATGCGGGCGAGATTTCTTGCCGGATTAAATACTGGACCGGTTGCTCTCGGTTATCTCAATGAAAACGGCTATTGTACTAAAGACCCAAAAACATGGGATAAAGTAAAAGAAGCCTGGGACTTATTGGCCACAGGGAAAAAATCATTGGAAGAAATGGCCAAGATTATGAACGGATGGGGTTTAAGAAAAACAATGAAGGGTAAGCAATATCTTTTAAGAAGTCAGACTGTGAGCAGATTATTTAAAAATAAGTTTTACGCCGGGATTTTAACATCAGAAGTATATCCCGAAGAGATTCAGGGACAACATATACCCATGGTTACCAAAGAACAATACTACAAGGTCCAGGCGATTATCGAAGGCCGGAACACCAACGTTGCGGTACCTTTAGGAAAAAGAAATAAGGACAACCCTGATTTCCCCTTAAGAAGGATCGTTCGTTGCGGAAAATGCGGCGCACCATTCACCGGTGCATGGAGCAAGTATCACCGGTATGCTTATTATTTTTGTCCGAAACGTTGTGGTACGCCTTCGATAATCGCCCTGGAACTTGATCTATCAACCGTTCATCACCTAAAAGAGATAACACCAACACAGGACTGCTTAAATGCATTTATCAGTATGCTTCGCAGCACTTATTACAAACGTATTTCCGGTCTTCAGAAGAAAAGAGACGAAGCTGATATAGAGCTTAAAAAGCTATACAGTTTTCGGCAGACACTTATTGAGAAGAATCTGGCCGGAGTTTATGACGATAAAATATTCAAAGAACAAAACAAGCTGATTGACGATAAAATCGCTTCTGTGCAGATGACCAAAGACGATGCCCTGCTCGAGAAATATAACCTTCAGGCAATTGTGGCGTTCATGAAAGAAAAGTTCGCGAATCTGGGGAAAACCTACCAGCAATCAGATATCAGCCAGATAAAAGTGCTTCTCGGTTCGATATTTCCCTCTGGACTGGCTTGGGGCTATCCGGGCTATTCGAACTCGCAAGTTAGCCCGTTATATCAATATATTCGGTCTTCCGGGACTGAGAGGGTCCCGTTTGGTGACCCATCCGATTCTCGAACTTTTCACTTCAAACAGCCGGGGAGAGGAAATAGAGTATTATGAAGCGGAAAATGAGGAGGAAGAGGCGATCTATATTACCAACAAAATCAGGGATCTGTCTTTGCCTAATTCACAGATTGCCGTACTCTACCGTACAAATGCGCAGTCCCGCGTAATCGAAGAAGCATTTTTACATTACAGCATTCCTTACGTTTTAATCGGAGGAACAAGATTTTATGAAAGAAAAGAGATAAAAGACGTTTTGTCCTATTTAAGATTGATTGTTAATCCTGTTGATCAGGTTGCTAAGGAGAGGATTGAGAAGTTGGGAAAAAGAAAATGGAGCAGTTTTAAGAAGTTCTATTCAAATCATTTAGAATCTGCAAAAAAAATGCAGACCATTGAGCTGATGGAACAAATTTTTGCAGAAACACAATATTTAAGTCTATACAATCCCGATATTGAAGAGGATTATGCAAGGATTGAAAATATTAAGGAGTTAAAGTCTGTTGCCATGAACTTTCCAAAATTAGAAGAATTTCTTGAGCAGGTTGCGTTGGTTGAATCAGAATATTTTGAAGGAGAGAAAAGAGCAAAGGAAAAAGATGGAGTTAAATTGATGACCCTGCATCAGGCCAAAGGTTTGGAATTTTCCATCGTGTTTATCGTTGGCGTTGAAGAGGGAATATTACCACATGCTCGATCAATCGACGATCTGTTTCAACTTGAAGAGGAGAGAAGGTTGTTTTATGTGGGCATAACAAGAGCCAAACAAAAATTATTTATTACTTACACCAGAGGAAGAATTATCTTCGGTAGAAGAGGTGAGTCTTTAAAATCAAGATTTTTGGAAAATGAAGAAGATATCGTTAATTTTTGAGTTTTAATTTCTAATAAGTCCGAACCCTAACCAACCAGCTAATTGTTACAACAGTCTAAACCTCTTTAGCATGTTAAGAAAGTTAGAACTTTTTGATATAATCATGTTAACTTAAGAAGTTCTAATAATTATGCAAACAAAACAAGTCTATTACGAAGATCCTTATAAAACAGAATTAGAAGCTAAAATCTTATCTGTTAATCCTCAAGGAAATTTAACTAATGTCATTTTAGATCAGACAATTTTTTATCCCGGAGGCGGAGGACAACCATCTGATCGGGGAACAATTGGTAATGCAAAAGTTGAATATGTCCGTTTCCAAAACGGAGAGATTGTCCATCAGGTAAAAGGAGAAGTTAAAGAGGGAGAAACAGTTAAAACTGCTATTGATTGGAACTACCGATATAAATATATGAAGATTCATAGTGCCGGACATCTCTTACATGATGTTTTAATGAAAATGGTTAAAAACTTAACTCCTACAAAAGGTGGTCATGGCAAAAAAGCTTTTATTGAATATCAAGGAGCGACTAATCCAACTATAAAAGAAAAACTAGAACAAGAAGTGAATGAAATTGCTCAACAAGGATTGGAAATAGTTACCAAAGAAACGACTTACGAAGAATTAGCAAAGGAATGCCAATTTTTACCTACTAATTTACCAAAAGATAAGCCATTGAGAATGATTAAGATTGGTAATTTTCCTCCCATGCCAGATGGTGGTGTTCAAGTTAAAAATACCAAAGAAATCGGTAAAATCTGGATAGCCAATATCACTTCACAAAACGGAATTACAAATATAAGGTATGGGGTCGTAGGAAACTAAAATTTCTTGAGTAAAAAGTTCCCACATAGTCAACCAGTGCCAGCAAATTATTTTTCTTAAAATTTCTCTTTCTATTTAATTTATGCCTTTACAATTGGTTTCAGTAGTATTAGTATATGGTTATGATTTATGTGGCTTATATCCTATTATTTTTACTAATTGTTCTTCTTTTGGGAATAAAAATAATCAAGCAATATGAAAAAGCGGTGGTTTTTCGTTTAGGTAAATATGTAGGAATAAAAGGTCCAGGATTAATTTATATTGTTCCGCTTATTGAAAACATGGTAAGAATCAGTCTCAGAACTGTTACCATGGCAATTCCTTCACAGAAAATTATCACAAAGGATAATGTATCAATTGATATTGCAGCTGTCGCATACTATAAAATTGTTAAAGCCGATAAGTCGGTTTTGGAGATTGAAAACGTATATAACGCTATTAATCAAATAAGCCAAACAACTGTAAGAAACGTCATTGGACAATTCTATCTTGACGAACTTCTTGCTCATACTGCCAATATAAATACAAAAATAAAAGATGTTATAGATAAACATACAGAGCCTTGGGGAATACAAGTAAGTGCGGTTGAAATTAAAGACGTAATTTTGCCTGAGAATATGCAGCGGGCAATGGCGAAAGAAGCAGAGGCAGAGCGCGAAAGAAGAGCCAAAATAGTAGCAGCTCAAGGAGAGATGCAAGCTGCAGCAAAATTGGGAGAAGCAGCAGATATTATAACAAAGCATCCTATTGCTCTACAGCTTAGAACTCTTCAAACAATGGCAGAGATTAGTACAGAGAAAAACTCGACAATTATTTTCCCTGCACAGTTTATGTCCACAATCGAAGACGTATTAAAAACAGTAGCTAAGGATAATATTAATAGGGTTAATAAAAAACTCACATAGTCAACTAATTAAAATACCTCTCTGGCAATCTAAACTACCTAAAAAACTAGTGACAATCGCTAGAGGATAGTTGGTTTTAGTTAATAGTTTTTTAGTTGGAATCCTTAAGAAGGAGCTAGTATTTCTTTAATCATTTCTACAAATTATCATCTGATTTTGCCTTTCACTTGCCACGGCTTTAACTTTACCTTGATAAACTCTGATTCCGTCGACTTTTTTTTCTCGTTCACGAAACCCATCAAAATCAGGAGAAACTTCATCTCGATAATCCAAAACACCAAACAATTTTCCCGTGACATCAAGTTGACCTCCGAGATGATCAATTGGATCGCCCGTGTGTGTTGCGTCCTGTATCTCAAGAAATACGGAAGCGTTACTAAAATCACGATAACTTATTCCATTTCTAATAGCACCACCACTACAGAGTCTACTTGAATAAAGAAGCGCATAACCTTTATTGTTTTTATTGTAACTATAAAGACCCTTCACATCCTCTGGATTCCAGCAAAAAACAATATTTTCACATTCTTTAATACCTGTTCCCGTTACCGTATGAGCGGCGAATAATGGTTTACCAAAATTACCAAAATCAATGAGGTCGAGTTTTTTATTAACGTCAGCGATCTGAACAATCCAAAAAACGGTTTTTCCTTTTTTAATGGTCATTACCCATTCAAAATATTGCGCTTTTCCAAATAGTTTCTCCATCTTTTCAACGTTTGAGAAAAACGGAAAGAGGTTTAACTGATCAAATACTTGTTTTACTTCCCGTGACAACTCTAAAGACCTTCTCCAAACACCACCTTCCCGATAGGGCGTTGGTCGTGAATAGACAAGACCAGTATATTCACCCTTACCGCCAACATAATACCTATCATTCCTTAATAAGGATGATCTCCTCATTGTTTTTATTCCCATTAGATATAGATACTTTTTTAAAATGCCATTAGTTCTTTCAAGAGCACTATGAGTAAGTTTTTCACCCAATCTTGAGTTAACTGCTCCTCCTAAACCTGCTACCGCCGTCACATAACCTTCACCACGGGAAGTTGACGTATAGCCGAAACCAGACAAAACTGGAGCAAAATTGTATCGTAGATTTTGACCTAAAATAGGTTCTATTATTATTCCCATTCCTTCACCAGTTTGAGCGTCACGTCTGAAAGCGATAGCGTCTTCTGAAAAATAACTTGTCAGCACTCCTTTAATTGCTGTAACAACATGACCTGTTTCATTTTCAGTAAAAAAAGATTGATAAATGCCTGTGCCACGAGCGTCGCCTTCTACCGATGATCTTACTACCAAAGGATTACCAGCAAAAGATTGAGCAACTCTATTAACGACTTGTAATTGTTCTGAAGTTAGATTACCTTCTTTAATTTGTTTTTCCAGTTCAGTATTTTTTTCTATAGCACTCAAATTAGTGCCAAGATTATTATCTCTAAAAAAATCATCGAGGAATCCTTCGGCTAAAACTATTCTTCTGGGAGTTCGGAATCCAATTTGCCTTAATAATGGTGTTTTTTCAACTAATTGTCGGGCTTTTTCACCGATATTTCCCGAACCAATAATTTCAATTTCAGAATCATGTCTAATTTCACCTTTTTGTCTTTCTGTGGCCATAATCGACTAAATTATATCTTATTATTATCTAATCAACAAGTATTATAGGACATCGTATACTAAGTGGTTTATCTAAATTTTCTCTGTAAAAAGTTCCCACACTATAGTCCTGAGTGGTTCGATTTCACTCACCATAATAACGAAATCGAAGAGTAGTAGTTCGACTTCACCAAGTCAAACTTGGCTCCGCTCACTTTTATAATCAATACTTCATTTCATTCAGTACTATAGCCAGCGTCAGCAAATATCCTATAGTTGATATTTATGCTTTTACAACATATAATATTTATATGTTAGAATCAAACGTTGAAGCTGTATGGACATCTATATGGAGCAAAAGTCCAGATTTTGCTCCTATTAATAGTGAGCATGATACAATCTCTATTCTGACAAGAAACATCGTAAGAAAAATTGGCCATATTAATGAGATAACTTTCTTGGATATAGGTAGTGGCCCAGGTTCAAGAACTATTCCGATCGTTGGAACAGAACAGAATATCAAATTAATATTATTAGATCAGTCAATTGAAGCATTAGCACTTGCTCAAAAATATAGTGATGTTAACAATGTAAAAACTAATTATGTTCAAGCTGATGGTTTTCAACTCCCATTTCCAGATAATTCTGTTGAATGTGTGTTCGCAAATGGAGTAAATGAACATTTTTTAGATCCGAATCGTCAGATTTTGTTTGAAGAAATGAAACGAGTAGCTAAGCCAGATGGATTAATAGCAGTTATTGCACCTAATAAATTTAATTTCTTTCATACGGCTAATAAAGTTATTGCTGAGAGAAAAGGAACGTGGCAGTTTGGGCCTCAATATGACTTTACTCCTTTTGAATTAAAAGATAGGGCAAAGAAAACAGGATTAAAAGATGTTGAAATGTACGGTGTTGGAGCATATACGTCATTTATTCGTATGTTTCCAAGAGATACTCAGAGATCTCTACATAAATCTCCCACTCCTTTTTCATGGCTAAACAATATATTGTGGAAGTTGGATGAGAATGACACATCTGTTTTAAACAGAATATTCGGAAGAGAAATAATGGTGTTAGGTAAAAAATAAAATTTTCCTTTGGTAAAAAGTTCCAACATAGTTTACTAGTGCCAGCAAAGTAATCTTTAGACTTTCACAACAATCTCTAAACTTCTAAGGGGAATAGGACGTTTTTGATATAATCTATTTATTAATATTTATCAGATACCAATATGGCAATACAAGAGTATCTTGGACAAAATCCCTATAAAGTTAAAATTCCAGACGATATAAAAGAAACCGTAGGTACACCCGATCCAAAGATTAAATTATCAGATCATATACATACACTTATATCACAAGGCGTTCTTGACGCAAGAGGTTTACCAGTATATATAAAAGCATTAGAGGTAGAATACCAACAACTGGCTGATGATCCAAAAATTCATGACAATCTAAGAAAAAATTATGTTCTTTATGCTGGATTATATAGTAAATGGTTAAATGAACCGGAGTGGCAGGGCAAGCTATGTTTAGATGAAGCAAGAGGATTTGATAATGAAGAAACAGACTCTGAAGTAATGGCTGCTAACTTCACACAAAATAGTGAGTTTAGAACTAAAGCCTTAACAGCCCATAAAGCAGCACAAAATTGGAGAAATATAGCAAGTGCAGTCTATCCTCCAATTTCCTTACAAGTAAAGAAACTTTAATTACGCTCTGGGTAGAAACTAGATTTTAGATTTAATTAAATTTACTAAATTTGTGTGTAAAAAGTTCCCACATTATAATCCTGAGTGAAATCGAAGGATAGTAGTTCGACTACGCCAAGTCTGACTTGGCTCCGCTCACTATTATAATCAATACTTCACTTTGTTCAGTACTATAGCCTTTTGACAAGCTCAGGGCTGTAGTCCTCGAAAAGCTCAGGGCTGTAGCCAGTGCCAGCAAACGTTTTTCCTATTGACAATTTGTACAAAGTATTGTACATTAAGAATATGAATAGTTTAATGTCAATATCAGACGTGCGCGCAAACCTTCCAGACCTTGTATCTAAGGTAGGAAACACTCTAGGTAAAGTAACTATTACAGTAAATGGTCAACCGAAAGCAATTCTAGTTAGTGCAGAAGAATTTGAATCGCTTGAGGAAACAGCAGAGATTCTTGCCATTCCAGGAGCAAAAAAGAGTATGAAACAAGGACTAAAAGAAGCCAAAAAGGGCCAAGGTACTCTTCTTTCAACATTGCGATAAACAAACATGCAAGTAATAGTTACTCCAAATGCATTAAAACAATATAATCACCTTCCCAAAACTGAACAAGCAAAAATTAAGAAGAAATTATTAGTGTTAGAGCAGTATCCTCTTGAAGGTAAAAAATTATCGGGAGAGTATGTAGAACTGCGTTCTTTAAAAGCTTGGCCGTATCGGATAGTTTATTATATTGACAAAAGACAAAAGAAAATTTTTATTGTTATGATGGCACATAGACAAGGAGTTTATAAATAAATTTAAATATAATAAAAAGCAGATTTTAATCTTTTTGAGTATGATAGACAATAAAGTTTTAGGTTTTTAACTAAATAGTTAAATTTGATACAATCAAATCTATGGAACTTCCGATGAAGGATAAGACAGGCAAAAAATTAACTCCTTCTGGATTAGGTAAGAAATTGCAATTAAGAATCTTGAAAATAATTGTGGAGATTGAGGTTTTTATTCTCCATATTGTTGGTTGTATCCCCATTCATCATCTAAGAAGACTATTCTATAGAGCTGCAGGAATGAAGATAGGAAGAGGATCAACTATACATACAGGGGCAAGATTTTATGATCCAAAAAATATTTCCATAGGTCAAGATTCAATTGTCGGCGAGAATGCTGTTTTGGACGGTAGAGCTAAGTTAGTTATCGGAAATCACGTGGATATTGCCACAGGAGTGATGATCTACAACGCTCAACATGAAATAAATGACGAATTTTTTTCTCCCAGTATGTCTCCTGTAGTTATTGAAGATTACGTATTTATTGGACCGAGAGCCATTATCCAACCAGGAGTAAGGATAGGAAAAGGCGCGATTATAGCTGCTGGGGCTGTTGTCACCCAAGATGTTCCACCTTTTGCAGTAGTTGGCGGAGTCCCTGCCAAAATTATCGGTGAGCGCCGCTTAAAAGATCTTCACTATAAAATAGGTAGAGCCGATTGGTTCAGATAATATGCTAGAATGTTCTTATGGATGAAACAATCTTACCAATAAAATCAAAAGATAGAAATGGTAAAAATCTACTAGAAACAGCTATAAATAATTTAGTAATAGCAGGTAAACAAATCCTTATAGATCCAAGAGAATCAGTAGCAGGTGAACCGTCAGCAAGGGCTGTAGCCGATTACCTTCAAATATTATTGATACAAAAAATCACGGAAGCAGAATATAGCTATAAAACTAAAAATGGAACAGTCAACATTAGACATGAATTTGACCCTCAAGATTACTCACTTTGGAAAGAATTAATAGATATGTTACGCAATCCTAAAGCTTTTAAAGGTCAACGTTTGGCTGCGGCAAAAGCGTGGGAAGTTTTGCATGAACGATCGGCAAGGTTTGAACTAACTAATGGAAGTAGATTTCCTCCAGCACTAACATTTAGTTGGGCAGCTAGTCATATTTTAAAGGAAACAGGTGTTGTATTAGGAAAACCTCATTCTTTTTCACCCAATGAATTACCTTTTAGGTACTGTTTCATTCCATAGCTTACATTAAGTCTCTATAATAACTTCCTCTAGTTTTCCCAATTTTGATAATTAATCCAGAATCAACCAATTTTTTTAAATCATAGCGCAGGGTTCTTTCGGGGATTGTTTTAAAATGTTTTCTTATAAATCTTAGTTGTACAGTCCCATTAATTTTTATCAAATTATAAATTTTTTCTTGTTTTTTAGATAATAAAAAAGCTTTTGCTTCCTCAAATGTCAATGGATTTCCTTCAATTCTTGCAGAATGAACTGCACTTTTTAATCGGTTTAAATCATTAATTCTTTTAATTTGTTCCAAAGTTAATTGAATTTTCATAAATATAAATATTATTGTATTTGCCGAATATTGCCAGATATTGCCGAATATTGACTAATCCGCAGTTCCGACCATATAGATCGCAGCCCAGGGTTGATAGTTGGAGAAAAAATCTTTAGCAAAGGTCACTTGGTTGTCTTTTGTTACTTTATAGCTAAATATAACCTTAGCTCCTCCGGCTGCAAAATCCACCTGTTTTACCACGCCTTTTTTTAAAGTCGGATCATCTTGATGGACATCTGGAAGTGCAGGTACAACATCATATATTTTTACAGGCGAAATCTCAACCTGTCTATCGTCTTTCTTTCCATAAAAGCGGAAATATAAAAGATTATTATCTTGATCAACGTCTGTTTGAATCAAAATTGAAGCAGGAGTATCGTTTTTGAATTTAAAATCTACGTAAGGTGCGAAAACAGTTGCATCAAAACCCGGTTTTGAATCAGCTTCGTAGTAACCGACTCTATAAGCATGAGCGGTTCTTTCAACTATTGGAAGGCCGGCATTAAGAGCCGCTCGGAAAAGTGTTGTTGATACCTGGCAAACTCCTCCACCATCGCCTAAAACTGTTTTCCCGCCCTTGATAATATATGCTTGTTCATAACCTGTTAATGAAGAGATGTCTCCGACCGTGCCATTAAAAGAAAAAACTTTACCTGGAGGTATTAAGACGCCATCAAACTTAGAAGCCGCAAGAATGATATTATGAATTCTTCCTGGTATTGAATGGCTAAAATCGGATTTTCCTTCAGCAATAAACTCTTCGATGCCAAAATCATTTGCCTTTGCGAGGGTTATCTCTGGTTCAATAACTTTAACAGGCAAATCAATTGCTATAGCTTGAATTTTTTTATCAAGGTTGTTGACTGAATTATTGAAATCGGCTAAAAACTTATCCGTTTCAACCTCCAACCCTTTTTCTTCCTGTCTAAAGCTGACTACTCTTCCGTTCTCAAATTTAAATAAGGCATTTTTAGCAGGTTTTCCATATTGATTGGCGGCACCATTTACAAATTCATTGACTGAATTACTATCAAATCCAATTCCTATATTTATGTTAAATTTCTGCCATTTTAGAATGGCTGCTATTCTTTGATAAAGAGTTGAAAGATTTTTACCAGTTCTTCCAATAAGGAAAGCTCTGTCCGCAGCACCTGTTGCATCGTACTCTATATTTAAAAGATCTCCCGAATAGGTTGCAATCGGAGAGGACTGATAGTTTATCTGGACACTCACTTTCTTTAGAAGATCATTCTTATTATTAAAAAAACTTTCTATATCTTTTTTAGTTCTTCCGGAAAAGTTAATATTATTTACGTAGACGTTAGGATAAACGCGACCGTTAAATGTTTGGTCTTTTTTGATTATTTCAATAAATCCAGTGGTAAACACCAACAAGATTAAGCAAAGAGTAATTAAAAACCACCTCAAAGTATTAATTTTTGTTATCATTACTATATGGATGATAATAAAGTAAATCCAGAGGAAAATCAATCCTTCGACGTCGCTCAGGATAAACCCTCACAAACCATTTTTGAAACCGTTCCGGAGGAAGAAATAAAACCAGAAGAAGTAGCACCAGAAGTCTCTACACCCGTAAATGAGGACGTTTCGCCGATTATTCCGGAAGTAACTCCTGACATGCCACCCGTGGTTTATCAAGATAATAAGAGTAAGTATTTTATTTTAATAGGAGGTGTAGTATTTTTTTTGCTGATGCTAGGACTTCTTTTTAAACTATTTTCAGGAAGCGTGACAGGAAAAAAGGTTACTCTCACCTACTGGGGTTTATGGGAAGACAAAGATATTTTTGCATCTGTTATTGACGACTATCAGAGAAAAAATCCAAACGTAAAGATCAATTATGAAAAAATGTCACCCCAAGATTATCGAGACAAACTAGAGGCACGCAGCGAAAATGGAGACGGACCGGATATTTTTCGATTTCACAACACATGGTTGCCGGAAATATCTGATGTAGCTGCTCCTCTACCTCAAAATATCATGAGCAATAGCGAGTTTGATAAAACTTTTTATAAGATATTTCAGACTGATCTAAAAGTAGGTAATTACTACTATGGTTTGCCACTTTATTTAGACGGTTTGGTTTTAATTTACAATGATAGTTTGTTTAAAAAGGCAGGTATTCAAACAGCTCCTCAAACATGGGACGACTTGACAAATGATGTCACAAAATTAACTGTTAAAGATACGAACGGACAAATTGTCACTTCAGGTATTGCTTTAGGTTTGGCTTCGAATGTTGAACACTTTTCTGACATCCTAGGTTTAATGATTCTGCAAAATGGGGGAAGTATAGCATCATTGGATTCAGCCGAAGCATCAGGAGCACTTGAAAGTTTTAGAAAGTTTGCAGAAGCTCCCAATAATTTCTGGTCAGCAGGCATGCCCAACTCTATCGCGGCATTTTCCCAAGAAAAGGTAGCAATGATTTTTGCTCCCAGCTGGGAAATTCTGACAATTAAAAATACAAATCCAGATATTCAGTTAAAGGTGGTGTCGATTCCAATAGTTCCAGGAGGAAAGCCTATATCATTGGCTAATTATTGGGCGGAAGGAGTTTCAAAATACAGTAAAAATCAAGTCGAGGCCTGGAAGTTTTTAAAATATCTAGTTGACAAGGATACAATGACTAAACTCTATGAAAACGAGAGTAAACAAAGAAGATTCGGCGAGCCCTATTCAAGAGTTGACTTAGGAACACTTCTATCCGAGAATGAGTATGTTGGGGCAGTGATAAAACAGGCTGACTTTTTTGAGTCAGCACCTGTTATTGAGCGTACTTATGATAATGGGTTAAATGATCAGATTGTTCAATACTTGAAAAATGCAGTGAACTCAACTGTACAAGGAGTGGCATATTCGGACGCATTTGCAACAGCTAAACAAGGAATTGACCAAGTATTTTCAAAGTATAAAATAAAATAAAAATATGCAGCTGCCTTTTTTCAAGAAAAAAATTATCGAAACTAAAACCTATCTAGGTTTCTTTTTAAAGGAAAATGAAGGACTAGGGTTTGTGATAAAGATGGATGGAACAAATTTAATTGTTCAAGATCAGGAAAAATTCGTCTACTCAAACGGATGGGACAATCTGGTTCAAGACATAGACCAGCTTATTTTAAAATTGGAAGAAAGAACAAAAACACATCTTCAGGAAACGATTTTTTTTGTTTACTCTCACTTTATAGACGAAAAAACAAAAGAGATAAAAAAACAATATCTCGCAAAAATTAAGGACCTGGTTAAAAATTTAGACTTAAAAGCTTTAGGATATATAGAATGTTACGAGGCTGTATTACATTTTTTGGAAAAAAAGGAAGAGCTGCCTTTAACGGCTCTACTTATAGAATTGGACATCTCAAATCTTTCTGTTTTTGTCTATAAACGAGGGAAACTGACATACTCAAAAACAATACCTCACACAGACAATTTAATTGACGATCTTCTCTCAAGTTTTTCAGAAATTAAAGGAAAGTTTCTTCTTCCTTCAAGAATTATTCTTTATAATTCCAAGGATCTCGATGATGAATCCGCCAAAATCTTAACCTATCATTGGAGTGAAGAGTTGTTCATTCAGCTTCCAAGAGTTGAGATCATTAAAGAGCAGGAGATAGTTGACGGTATGCTCGGTGTTTTTGGTAATCAATTAAATTCAAAAGAAGTTAGCATCAGCACGCTAACAGAAGTTCCAAAACAAGAAGTTTTAGGTTTTGTAATAGGGAGTGATGTTGAGAAAAAAAAAGCTATTCCGAAACAGGAGGTTAGCACAGAGCCGATGATTTTAACTACAAAATCATTTACCTTACCGTTTACTTCAGAATTTACTAAAATCAAAGCTTTTATTATAAAGTTAGTAAAACTTCCAGGTTCATTTGCAAAAAAGTGGTTAATTGTTTTAGGAGTTATTTTTATTATCTTAGGATTATTCTTAAATGAATATTTTTTTCACAAAGCAAATCTGACCATATATCTTCCATATCAATCTATCAATAAAAATCTTGATTTGACCGATGCTGTTAAGATAGAGACAAATACTAAAACTTCAGATTTCACGGTTAGCAAATCTACAAGCGGAACAAAAGAGATAGGAGATAAAGCTACAGGGGTTGTTACAATCCATAATTTTGCTGATAATGAAAAAGATTTTAGTAAAGGGACTGTTCTTACGGCAAGCGGGTTTAACTTCACTCTAAATTCCGATGTAAAAGTAGCATCAGCAAGTGTAGTAACAATCGAGGGTGGTTTAGTAAAACAGCCGGGTAAGACTAATGTTAATGTGACAGCTCAAGATATCGGGCCACAAGGGAATATTGCAGCCGCGAAACAATTTACGATTGATGGATTGCCAACCACAATTTATTTTGCCATTAACAATTCAGCATTTTCCGGAGGATCAAAAAAAGAAGTAAAAACAGTTTCGCAGAAAGATATGGACGACCTAAAAAGCCAACTTACTGATAAAGCCAAACAACAGAGTCTAAACGATATTGCCCAAAATAAAGATCAGAGTTTAAAATTAATAAAACAGTTAACAACTACAGATTTATCGCAGGTAAAATATAGCAAAGAGTTAGGAGAAGAAGCTGACAGCCTAACATTGCAAGCTAAGGTAAGTACAACACTTTATTATTATAAAGAGAATGATTTGACAGATAAAATTATTAATCAATTGAAAGCGGACATAAACAGTGGATATTTACTAAAGAAAGATAATCTAACTTATGAAATAAGTAAGGTGAATCAAAAAAATAGTTCTATAACGCTGGCGCTTTTGGTTAAAGGAAAAGCGATCAAAGACATTTCACAGAACGTTATCATGGGTAAAATAATAGGAGCTAACAAAAATAATTTAGAAAAGATTCTGAAAAATAATTTTAATGTTCAGGGTTTTAAGTTTAATATTGAACCTAAAATTCCTTTAATGCAGGATTGGATGCCTTTTTTTCAAAAAAACATAACTCTAAAAATTTCAACGCTATGAATAATGCTTAAATTATTTCTTTTTCTTTCTTCAATATTAATTATTTTTTATTCCATATCTTTTATTCATTATAAATCTCCTGATATAAAAATTTATGCTCAATCTCCATCAGTAACTCCAACCCCAGCTAGCGGATCAGCAGATTGGTATATGTCTGGAGCCAATCCTCAAAGAACTAGTTGGGTATCTGAAGAGGTAAGAGGTAACTTAAATGTAGAATGGTATCAACCCATAGAACCATATATCCCTTATAAAGTTCAACCAATCTTTAGTAACGGTATGGCTTATATCTCCACCTCTAAAGGTCTCTATGCTTTTGATCTTGGTGGAACTTACTCTACAGGACAAAGTAGAGTTAAATGGGTCTATCCTACGGAACTACCTCTTGGTAACTCACCAACTGTTTTAACAGTCAATGGAAGACTGACTGCATATGTAGGAGGATATGATCATAAGGTTCATGCAATAGATGCAACAACTGGATTAGATATCCAAGGATATACTCCTTATGAAGCACAAGCTGGTTTTGAAACTAATCCTTTAGTCATTAATGATTCCTATACTAATAATATCCCAACCATATATGCAGGAAATAGAGATGGATACTTCTATGCCTTAAATGCTATTACAGGAACTCTGATCTGGAGATATCAGACCCAAGGACCCATTCTTTTCTCTGCTGCTTACAAGAACGGCACGTTATATTTTGCTTCAAATGATATGTATGCGTATGCCCTAAACGTCCCAAACGGTAATCTTATTTGGAAATCTACAAAATTACCTGGGGCAGGGTTCCATTCATATTGGCCAGTCATTTATACCGACAAAGTGAGCGGAAAAGATTATGTGATTTTTGGAGGGGGAGATAATTTGAGGGTAACTGATGTGTATGTTTCTGACATGGGGTTGACGAACATATACAAATATCTTGGTACTGTGGGTGAACACTCGGTTGAAGCGGCATATATTTTCCCAACTTGTTTCAATGATGTTAATAATAACCCTCCGACCTGTCCCTGGGGAGATATTGTAAGTGCCACCACAACCGCTCCCGCCGGCGATTCTTTTTGGACTGCCGGGACAACGCTGATGGATGCTACGAAAGCCATATCTTACTTTGAAACCTATCCCCAAAGAAGAACCAGTTTTATCCTAAACGCAACCACAGGCCAGGAATATACATATGATTCAAATGGCAACGACAAGCCTGAATATACTTCGTTCACTTTGACAAATGTTACAGGCTCTGGTAACCGTTATCCGGCCATCGTCGGTATTGATGGTATTCTTTATAGCGCCAACACATATATCAGTGACCAGTACATACCCCGAGGTTTCCTGGTTGGCTGGAAATTTGGTACACATCAGATCAGCAGAGTTGAACCGGGAACAGGTGGACAAGCCATCGACGAACCAATGTCGTATGCTTCCGGTGGTAAATTGGTTTATTGGTCTCTTTGTTGTGACCGTGGTGCCGGTTCTTTTGATATCACTCTTCCTTACGGTCAAAATAACCGGTCCTGGGAGTATTGGTCCTATTATACTTTGATGCAAACCAGTGCTCCCGATTATGATCCGATGTATAACGATGGAGATACAACCCATTATAATGATATGAACGGTTGGCAAGTGTATGCCGGGAAAAATCAAAGTAAGAATGGGATCTATGGCAAACATGGAACAACCCAAAGCCCCCCGATTCCTTACAAGGGGAAAGTTTATACTCTAAAGGGTAACACGCTTATAGTTTGGACTCCTAATACAGTTTCTCCGATCAAATTGTCATTAGCAGCATCGATAACTTCTTCTTCATCAGTCAACACGACTTCGGATCAGCTAAAGCAAAAGTTAGAAGCCGAAGTCCAAAAAATTGTCACTACTGCACCACTCCGACCCGGTTACTATTCTTCCGGCCTTTATGACCAATGGTTAGAGGGTGGTTATAATGCGACAGCCGGTACTGGTGAGCTCCTTGACTATTTCCAGAATCCGGCCGATACAGTTTATACTTTGCTTTTGGCGTATCCCTATTTATCGTCGACAACTCAATCAAGTGTTAAAATCTACCTGCAAACAAACTTCGGGCCTGGGGCAAAGTATGACTTTACCAAGATTGTCCATGTCGGTTGGGGCGGAGCGGGAAGAGAATGGTCGGATATTCCATCAGAAGTGGTAGCCATTTGGGGAACAGCGAATCATTGGCCGAAAGACCCCATAACCTATCCACTTTGCAACTGGTGCGGTTATTGGCAAAACTTTCCGCCATTTAATTTTTATGCAGCTTGGAAATATGCTCAGATTGTCGGTAATAATGATCCTACTTTTGCCAACAATTTGCTAAGCAAACTGAGTGGTAGCGGGCTGGGCGGAAGTAAACTGGAAACGCCTCCCTCAGACAGTTTCTTCGGCGACCGGCCATATATCCTAAACCTCTACATTGCTGGCTATGAAGGATTTATTGAACTGGAAAAATTGGCCAAGGTGACAATTAACAACACAGCTCAATCCACATATGATCATCTTCGAAGCATTCGTGTCTCCAATTTCAATAAAGATATACCTTTAGCTTGGCAAACGGGTGGAGGAGGAGATACAGCTTTTAATTACAACAACGTTCTTGCAGTTGCCCGGAATTTTATGTTTCTGACTCCAGAGCTGGCTGATTACCTGCATCAAAATATTAACTCTCAGGTGCAGACAACGAGCGATGAATACCAATATATTGCTCCTTATTGGTTCGTGTCAAGATACGATAATACCTATGGCGAGGGAACTTTGGATACTTTGTATAATTATCCGGCGCTTTTCCAAGCCAAAGCATGGATTCTTAAACAACCTTTTTCTGAACTGACTAAATGGGTTGATGTGCCGGCTTTTCAAACAGGAGATCTTTTCTATATTCAAAATCTAGTAGCAGCTTTAGATTCTGCAAATGTTGGTTTAACACCAACGGTTATTCCAACCCCAGTTGGCGATATAAATAATGACGGTAAAATAGATGGTGGAGACTTATTTATTCTTCTTAAAAAATATTTAACAACTGATAATCTTTCTGATTTAAATAAAGATGGATTGGTTAATATGATAGATGGAAGTATATTGATTAATAACTTTGGAAAGTGATATAGTGTATTAATGTCTAAATTTCTTTTCTTTTCTTCCCTCTTAATTATTTTTTCTTCTTTATTATTTATTTATAATTCTAGATCTAACATTACTAAAGTTAATGCTCAATCTATTTCACCAACCCCCAATTCTTACAACGGATTGGCCCCAACTCGGGAGAAGCCCTCAGCGGCAGAATTACTATCCTAGTTCTCTGGTTAATCCTCCCTACCCAGTTAAATGGGCTAAGGCCCTGACCGACTACGGCATTGAACAACGCATTTACGCTGCTGCCCAAGTCATCATGGCCAATGTCAATAGTAAACAAACGATCTTTATTGGTAGCAAAGCTGGTACAATTTTTTCCTTTGACGCCAATACCGGAAACCTTCTTTGGAAATCCAATACTGATGGAGCTATCATCCATACCGTGGCTTACGAAAATAATCAAATATTTGCCGCTAATATGAACGGTAGCGTCTACGCTTTCAATGCTACTAGCGGCGGTCAAAACTGGCGTTTTAACACTGGTCGGCCGTATGGTTTTGTTGGTGCTGTATTGTTGGCGGAAAGCAAAGTTTTTGCTATCGATGAAGGCGGTTATCTTTATGCCCTCAACCAAACCAACGGTAATTTAGCCTGGTCGACACCTTATGATGCGCAAACTCCAGTTGATTCTAGTCCGGCTTACGATAACGGAAAAGTTTTTTTTGGAAGCGAAAATATGAAAGTTCATGCAGTCAACTCCTCCGATGGAACTAAGGCTTGGATCAGCAATCAAGTTGAGGGACAAAGCTTTATTGATAACTATCCGGTCATAACCGGTGGCAAAGTCATTGTGACAGCGATGAATGGCCGTGAGCCAGACGAGGGATTGAGTACTCCCAGTCCATCAATAAAAAGCATCCAAGCGCTTGATGAAAATAATGGAACAATTTTAGCGGCTCTTCCTCATTACACAGTTCTTTCTATGAATGGTCCGCACCAACCGCCATCAGTCACCGGAGAAGGCTATTTAGTTGTCCCTTGGGTCTATGGACAAGCATGGGGTGGCAGCAGCTGGGCGTTTGTTAACCCGCAAACCAACACTATGGTGGAACAATTTAACCTGAGTGGAAACGGTGGTAGTGGAGCACCGGATGAACAGATGACTACCAGTGTTTATGGAAATATAGTGATGGTGATTCATCATAATGGTATTGCTGGTAATCCTTCAACCGAAAGCGGAAGTTATGATCGAGCATCCAAAACTTGGACTAATTGGTCTTATAGCAGAATAGCAGGTATGTACGGCGTTGATAACGCCCAGGGTGGTGGCGCCACTGCCGTTTCCGGAACCAATACTTTACTTTGTCACCAATCTTTTGACACCATCACCTGTTTTGGCCGCTAAAATATATGATAAAAAAATTTATTTTAATTTTAGGAATAACTGCCATTCTGTCAAGATTTTTTCTGGCTAAAGTTAAGGCTGAAGAATTTTATCAATCGAGTATGCAGGGAAACTCCACCAGTTATATTGATACTTTTTATGGAAACAATCACCCTGTGGGAGATGCCAACCGTGTTGCTGGCTTAACCTGGCAGGTGCAAGATGCAGGTGGTCCAACTCTAATCATGAATGAAGGAGCGGCTCCCGGACCCCGGGACCATATTGGTCCTTTTCCCCTAATGTTTGGTAAAATTCAAACCGACTCCACTGGTGGTTTATCAAGCCAAACCCCTAACAATGTCAGCAACAAACTTTTATTTGCTGGAGATCTAGCGGTTACTCTTTCCCGTCTTTCTCCGGCAGTTCTCTTGGAGACAGGTAGGACACAGTTAAGTTTATTCCTTCCTGATGCTGACAGTACTAAAAATGACATCGACAATGTTCAGGCTCATTTAGCCACAACCCCGGAAACTAACGATACAGTAATAAATTTTTTAGCTGCTGGTTTAGCCGCCGGTGGAACGATTAAACCGTTGCGTTACGCTGCTCCCAAAGCTGACGGGACAGTTCAAGTTGGTGTTTTAGGAACCCAAACAGCCGTTGCCCTCCCGATTCCTGGCATCAGTAAAACCACCTCTCTTGCTTCATCGCCGTCTTCTCCGCCCCTTGACCAGTTAGGTAGCAAATGGTTGCTTTTATGGTACGGTGCCGATAGTATTTTTCTGTCAACTAAAACGCCGTTTGCCCGGATTGATAATTTATATCTCGAAAACGATTCGACCCTGTCTCCCAAACCATGGTGGCCGGTGAAGACTGAGCCTTTTCAGGCAGATATCCCTATTTTAGTTATTCTCAACCAAAACCCCAGCGGAGTTAGTTTTAACAGCAGCACCGGAATAACTTTCAATTTTTCCTCCGGCCCGGTTAAGATTGCCGTGATGCCTCTTTTTGGTCGGAAAATTCTCAAGGCAGCCGATACCGAGCAGTGGCTTAAGGGACTACCTACTGATGTTACCGCTCAGGTCAATAATTGGGCAGCACGCTTATCACAGTTTCCCAACGGCGTAACAGAAACTGTTAGTTATGATAGTACCGCTGATAAAACCACGTTCAACGAAACAGTAAGCTTTACCCAAGTTAGAACCGGTGGAGCCGCAGAAGCCCCTTTGCCGCCGATGTTGGCTTTGGCAAAAGATCAAGGATTGGCGGCGGTATCTTTTTCTTCAACGCCGCTTAATACCAATCTGGCAACAGAGTTTGGCCCGATTTACACTATTCCCGCCTCAAGTTATTCCTGGTCAATATCAGGGCTAGGAAAATATGTGAATCAACAAGTAACCTTAGGCCCTTCCAACAGTTTATCCAAACCTTGGGAAGATCTATTAGATAAAGAGCTGGATAAGTTTGTACCGAGTAAAACCCATCTGGC
The DNA here is from genome assembly GCA_963845895.1 of Candidatus Roizmanbacteria bacterium. Classification (GTDB taxonomy): domain Bacteria; phylum Patescibacteriota; class Microgenomatia; order UBA1406; family GWC2-37-13; genus CAWJTN01. Next base: position 97,187 of record CAWJTN010000001.1, on the reverse strand, counting down.
TCCTTATATTTTTGCCATGCGTAGTGGTGGAACGGCATATTTCCGAGATCCAGCCGAGAATCTCTATTATTTAGCTAATCTTTTACCCGTTCTTGACTCAACCAGGCAACAACAACTTAAAGACTATTTGATTGCTGAAAAAACCACCTATGATCCTTTAAATATGAATTACTTACATCTAAGTCAAACCTGGTCCCCTCCAGTAGGCACACCGCGCACCGTTTGGGATATGACTAATTGGCTTTATCCTCAAGGTCAAGATTATTATTCTTTTGAAAATCCAATTCCACGTCACACCGGTGGTCAACTGGAAATAAATGAATTTTGGGAAGAGTCACCTCAATCGCTTTACCGAGCCTACAGCCTATCCCGTTACTACCAGGCAGTTAGTCAAACTCCACCGAGTTCTCTTTTGACCTATTGCGATGATAAGTTGAATTATGTTCAGAAAGACGAACAGTGGGATACTTTGTCCTGGTTTTGGGGAAAGTATATTTATCTGCGCTGGGATGGTTATTTAGAAGTTGCTACCAGATCTGTCGACCGCAACCTGGCAGGAGTGGTTGGTTGTATTTCTCTTTATAAACAATCAGGACAGACAGCCCCGGCAAATTATTGGAAACTTTATGCCAAACTAGCTGCCTTGCGTTACGCCATGATTAAGTACGAAAGGTATTTAGCAGTCAGTGGAGTTGTTGGCTTGCCTGACAGTTCTGCCTTCTTGCCTGACGGTCGAAAGATCGTTGACGTTTTACAAAAGTGGTCCGACTTCACGAACCCGGATAATTATATTCTTCAAGTCAGGCAGCTAAGTCAATATGGAGTTAGTCTGGGAACAGGTGCCAATCGCGCAGAAGGCTTCGGTGGACAACAAACTGCCTTTTGGGATATGGTTCCGGAAACAGGAAGGCTTTTAAAAGATTGGGGATTGGGTCCTGATATTAAGCGTTATTTGGATTTCTACAATAAACGCCAGCCAGACTGGTATCGTAACCGACCGGCAATAGCCGAGGGACTGGAATGGCGTTTTGCCTATCCTTCAGATTCTTATCAATTGTTTATGGCTAATGCTTGGATTGCTGGGACAGCATCCGATCAGTTGGCCAGATATGTAAGTGTTCCTTGGATGGATAAGGGAGATTTATATTATTTACAAAAATTAGCGGAAACGATTAAAGCTTATAGAAATAGCAGTATTCCTTCCGTGATTCCAACGCCAGCTGGGGATATCAATGGAGATGGGAAAATAGATGCGGGAGACTTATTTATTATTCTTAAAAAATATTTAACAACTGATAATCTTTCTGATTTAAATAAAGATGGAATAGTCAACTTCATAGATGGGGGAATATTAATTAACAATATAGGAAAGTGATATCTGGTATAGTTAGTCTAATATGGCACTTTACTCTTACGTAAAAAAAAAGAATTCAGCAAAAAGGAAAGCAGTTAACTATCTCTCCTATTTTTTCTTGATAATAGGGTCATTTCTTTTATTTTGGTCATTTTACCCAGTTATTTCGTTTGAGATCTATTCACAAATATTTCTTAGACAGGACTATAGTACTCCTGTTCCAAAATCTAATACAGTTTCATCGTTGGAGCAAGCAAATTCAGTTTTGGGAGACTATAACGTGTTTTCCAATAACTTACGAGATTTTACGCAGGTAAGTTTATGGTTTCCTACAAAACCGCAGACAGGTTTTACAAACAATTTTAAAATAAAGCAATATACATTGTCGATACCAAAACTTGATATCAAAGATGCAATAGTGACTGTAGGAGGAGAAGATCTTAAAAAAAGTTTAGTTCATTATCTTCCACAATCGTTGCCAGGGGAGTACGGAAATGTAGTAATTTTTGGCCACTCAACAATTCCACAACTGTATAATCCGAAAAACTACATGACCATTTTTACTTATTTACCGTCATTAGATAATGGAGACAAAATCCTGATAAAAGTAGGTGATAACGAATATGAGTATGATGTTTATGAATTATTTGTGGTAGACCCTAATCAGATATCTGTTCTTGAACAAAAAGACGATGCTTCTTATCTCACTTTGATAACCTGTGTGCCGCCTGGGACATACTGGAAGAGGTTGGTAGTGAAAGCAAAATTAGCGAAACTGCCTGGTAGAATATAAGCCTAAAACCTATAATATATGGTAAAATTAGGGTTATGAAGAAAGGCGGTCAAACATCGTTCAGGTCTTCACTATCGTCACTATCTAATATTTTTTTTAAATTTATCTACCTATTGATAAACTTCTTTATTTTTATTGGTGAAGTTACTAGAAAAATTTTGTTTTCACCCTTCAAAATATTAATTCTGTTAACTAAGGTTAAACTACCCAAGATTAGAATTCCTTCAATCAGATTGCCTTCAATCAAGCTGCCTTCGTTTAAACCAACCAAAATAGTTATTCAAAAAAAATACAAACTCAAACCAAGAGGAAGAATATTTGATTTATTTGCAATTAAAATAAGATATTTTGTTTTTGGATCAATCTTAACTATTATCATAGTTTTTACTTACCAATCATATACCTTCATAAAAAGTCTTCCGTCTCCCTTAAATATTGGAAAAGTAAATTTTTCCTTATCAACTCATATTTATGATCGAAACGGTAAACTCTTATATGAAATATACCGTGATCAGAATCGGACTCCAATTCATTTAAAAGAGTTACCTTCCTATGTCTATCAAGCGACCATTGCTATAGAAGACAAAGATTTTTATAAGCACAATGGTGTTTCTGTTGTCAACGGAATTCTGCGGGCTATAAAAGAAACTATTACTAAAGGCGATTTACAAGGCGGATCAACGATTACACAACAACTTGTGAAATCATCATTGTTGACGCCGGAGAGGACCATACAAAGAAAGATTAAGGAAATTATATTAGCATTGTGGACAGAGAAATATTTTACAAAGGATCAGATTTTGGAAATGTATCTTAATCAAGTACCTTATGGTGGATCTTCTTATGGAATTGAGGAGGCGGCAAAGACTTATTTTGGAAAAGATGCGAAAGATCTTGATTTAGCCGAGGCCGCTCTTTTGGCTGGCTTACCACAAGCGCCTTCAGTTTATTCTCCTTTTGTAAATCCTGCTCTGGCCGTTACCAGAAGAAACGAAGTTTTAACTTTGATGAAGCAACTAAATTACATAAGTAAAACTCAATATGATCAAGCAGAGTTGGAGGGTCTTAATGTAGTTCCTTTGAAAACAGATATTTCTGCGCCTCACTTCGTTTTTTATGTTAAGTCCAAATTGGAAGATCTTTACGGGATTAATCAAGTTGAAGAGGGGGGACTTAAGGTTATCACAACCCTTGATCTAGATATTCAAAAAGAAGCTGAAAAAATTTTAAAAGAAGAATTGGATAAAATAAGGAATCTTAATGTTAACAACGGAGCGATTTTGGTTACTAGGCCGGAGACAGGAGAGATTCTAGCAATGGTTGGGTCTGTAGACTATTTTGCTCTCCCTTCTGGTGCTTTCAATGTGGCAACGGCCTTGAGACAACCCGGGTCATCAATTAAACCAGTCATGTATTCTTTAGCTTTACAAAGAGGTTATACTGCGGCCACAATTCTTGATGATTCACCAATCACTTTCCACTTTGTCGGGGGTCCTTCCTATACCCCTATAAACTATGACGGACGTTTTCATGGAAGGTTGCCTTTAAGATTGGCCCTCGCCAATTCTTTTAATGTTCCTGCAGTAAAAGTGCTTAATTCTATAGGCGTTGACAACTTTGTTAACCAGGCAAAGTTGATGGGGATTACAACCTGGAACGACTCTTCTCGTTTTGGTTTATCTTTGACACTGGGTGGTGGAGAAGTCAAGATGGTTGATATGGCTACAGCTTATGGTGTTTTAGCAAATATGGGATATAAAGTGGATTTGAATCCTTTTATTAAGCTTGAAGATGCAAACGGACTACCCATAGATAGCATTTCAACACAAAAATCTAAGGTTGTGGATGAAGGAATTGCCTATATTCTTTCGGATATTTTGTCTGACAATTTTGCTCGACAGTTGGCATTTGGACCAAACTCTCTTTTAGAGATACCAGGATATAAAGTTGCAGTTAAAACCGGTACAACCGATTCAAAAAAAGACAACTGGACAATCGGTTATACTCCTGATTTTTTGGTTGTAGTCTGGGTTGGAAATAACGACAATCAGCCGATGAATCCAATCCTGTCTTCGGGAGTTACAGGTGCTGCCCCTATTTGGAATAGGATGATGAGTTATCTTCTTAAAAATTATGAAAGTGGGACAAAGTGGTATGCACAACCTGATGATGTCGTTGATAAAGATTGTTATTTTGGAAGAAAAGAATTTTTCCTGAAAGGAACGGAAAATACCGCCTGCAAAGATGTTTTAACCGTCACTCCGACCCCAAAACAATAAATAGATTACTGACAGTGAAGCTGCGTTTTACAGGCATCTTGAGCTGTGCCAGCAGGAAGACTGTTACAAGCTGCACATTGACTGGACTGCCCAGTTGTTCCAGTTCCCCCCGAATTTCCTGTCATGCCTGTTGGAACTACGGGAACGTTGAAGGAAGAAAAAGTTACTCCTATTGGAAGGCTGAAGACCGAACTGTCTGCATTCCAGTCTCCACAGGAGTAGTTTACCGATTGATTCATGTCAAAAGATTGTTGTGTTGTTCCCGTTGAAGTCTCTTTATTTGTTATGGGAAATTTAAAACCCTGTTTGCTTTGATCCATCCAGAAATAGGAGAATTGTGAATCAGCGATTACATGTCCATTTGTCGTGGTTTTTCCGGAGGTTGAACTAAAATCTGCCCGCATCTTGCCACCCGATACATAGACTGTTCCCTCGCTGGAGTTGGACTCGGTTTTGTTTGAGAAGCTGCATTTGACAGATTTGCCAAGAGTTAAAAGACTTTTAAGTGTACCTGCGGTCATTGTCCCTTTGGTTTTCATAGCCGTGGGAGAGGTTTGGGTCATTTTGGTTTCCGATATTTTTGAGGGAGTTTTTTTCATCATGAAGTATGCGCCACCGGCTAAAAGAATTATTATTATTAAGATTAAGACGATCAGAGAAGTTTTATTTTTCATATGACCAATGTTATATCAAATATAAATTCCAAATACAATAGCTTTTTACAGCATCAGCTTCCCGCTTTTATTTTTTCAATTCCCATCATTGGTTGCAGAACTTTGGGGATTATTACGCTTCCGTCTTTTTGTTGATAGTTCTCGAGTATTGCAATTAAAATCCGTGGCGAGGCGAGTGCGGTATTGTTGAAAGAGAAACAGAATTCAGTTTTTCCTTGTTTTGTTCTATATTTTATATTTAATCTTCTTGTTTGGAAATCTCCCATGATCGAGTTTGACATAGTTTCTCCGTAGCCATTTCTTGAGGGCATCCAGGTTTCGGTGTCATATTTTTTTATCTGGGGTTCACCCATATCTCCGGTACACATTAAGATTACCCGATAGGGGAGTTTAAGATCTTTTAAGATTTCCTCGGCATTGTTTTGCAGTTCCTCATGCAATTTTCTTGCCTCATCGATATTATTGTTGTTCAAGATAACCTGTTCAATTTTCCAAAATTCATGCAATCTATATAAGCCTTTCGTATCCTTTCCGTAGGCTCCTGCTTCGCGTCTAAAACAGGGAGAAAAAGCAACGTATTTTTTTGGCAGATCGGATTCTTTTAAAATTTCTCCAGAGTGGTAGGCTGTCACTGGAACTTCGGCAGTCCCTGCCAAATATCTGTCTTCTTCATTCAGTTTGTAGACTTCCTGTTCTCCCCAGGGAAACTGGCCGGAGCCGAAGAGGGTAAAACCTTTGACTATAGCTGGTGCAACAAGCGGAGTATAACCTTTTTTAATCAGTTTCTGATAAGCATAAAAAAGTACAGCCATCTGAAGTAAAGCCGCTTCATTTTTTAAGAAATATCCTCTAAAACCAGAGACCTTTGCGGCTCTTTCAAAATCTATGAGATCCAAAGATGTGCCAAGTTCAATGTGGGATTTTGGTTTGAAATCAAACTTTGGAATATCCCCCCATTTTTTAACTTCTTTGTTGCCCGAAGCATCTTTTCCAACAGGGACTTCATCTAAAGGAACATTTGGAACAAAGGAAACAAGATCTTTGAGTTCATTCTCTACATTTAAAAGCTCCAACTCGATTTTTTTCAGTTGCTCTTTGATTTCCTTACCTCTTGATTTTACTTTCTCATCAACCTTTTTTTTGGCTAAAAGATTTCTTTCTTCTCTTATCTTTTGAATTTTATGGATTAAATTTCGTCTATGATTATCTAACTTTAAAATTTTTTCAATGTCAACTTTTCTGTTTTTATTTTTAGCAGCCGCTACAACTTTGTTTTTATTTTCGCGGATATAATCTATTGAAAGCATATAAAGATTATACAATATTGTTATTTTTTGTTGATTATCCTAAGAAAATATATATTTTTGTTCTTTTTATCCTCGATGTATTTTATTAAATTATATTTATTCAAAATTATTTTAGCATCAGGTTTACCGTAACTATTTTTGGAAAGTATCTGATAAAAACTGCCATCGTATTGATAATAAGGATAAGTTAAAGCTTGAGAGTCAATTAAAACAGTTTTATTTATTTTCAGACTTCCTTCGATAAATTCTGTTGCGTTACCTGTGTTATTTCCTTTGAAGGCAAAGACGTGAAGACGATTTTTTTCGTAAAGAAATCGATTGTAATCAGAAGTGACAATCACTATATTTTTCTGATTTTTTATTAAATCATAAAATGAATAAATGGGAGATTCCTGTCTTTGCGCAACTGCAAAGTTTATTGTTGACAACGAAATTAAAAGAAGAATTAAAAATTTAACTATCCTATTTTCAAAAACGTAAGCAATAATAAGTGAAGCAGGAAAGATTAGACCAATTGAGAGTCTTCCATAAAAACCGGCATGCCAATATTGTTGTAACAATGTAAAAGGTAAAATGTTAAATGTAAAAATTAAAAACAGTTTTTTATTTCTAATAAAGATTATAAGTAATGCAATCAGCAAAAATATAATTCCAGGAATAGATAAGATAGCAGAAGATTGAATAACAATATTTCTGGCGACTCTTCCTAAAGTTACTAATATTCCATTATTTGTTGAAACTAGATCAAAAAGATGGACTGTGTATTTTGTTTGCAACAATTTCCAGGAACCTAAAATTAAATAATCTATCAGAAAGGCCGTTGTAAAGAATGAAATTGTAAATAGGAAAAATGTAATTTTTTTTCTTTTGCTTTTAATGAATATAAATAGTAAGTAAATCGGAAAAAGAATTAAGTTGCCGATAAATATTAGTTGCGCAAATCCGAAAGTTAAGCCTGCAACTACTGGTTTCTGCTTTGACAATAGATAAATACTTAGGACTTGAAAAAACAAAAGTTCTGATTCGTAAAGAATATTCGTATTTGCGACGAAGAAGTAAGGAAAAACCAAAAGTAAAAGAGAACTGAAAAAGGCTATTCTTTTGTTTATCATTTTATTAACAAACAAATACCAAACAACAACTGTTAAATAGCCAAAAATAAGGGAAATGAGTACTAGAATTGTTTGCACAGATAAAAAGAAAAATATTTTTTTGAAAATTAATGCCGTAATGAAATAAAAAGTGTGAATTGGCTGGTGAGAGGAAAGAATTATCTGTCGGAAATTGCTAATGTCCAATCGATTAATCGATTGGATATATTCAAATGAGTCGTAGAAAACTGGTAAGGGCCTTAAGAATGGAAGGCGGGTAAGAAAATAAAGAAAACTTATTAAAGATAAATTTTTCTTCAAGTCTCAAGATTTAAATTTTAAACTATTTGCTTTAATAATCTCTTTAATGCCTTTAATCTATGATTTATTTTATGGTGTTCTTTATCAGTAAGCTCGTCATAGTATTTATCGTATTCGTCAACAATAAAGAGAGCTCTATAAGGATATCCTTTTATTCTTTTGCCACTTGAATTTAGGGCAATATGTCCTTTTATTCTTTCTTCGGCAAAAAAGATTTTCTTTGTCGCCGGATCATAATATGTTAGACAAACCTGTAGATAGGCTATTCTATTTTCGTTAGAATATCTCGATAAGCGTTTTAAAGTGTAATTTATTAATTCTTCATCTGTCGCATCATATCCAAGCCAACGTTTTGATTTAACTCCTGGTTCATTATTTAAGCTAGGAACTATTAACCCACCATCATCAGCTATTGTAGGAAACTTTGTTAGTTCAGCATAGAATTTGGCTTTTAACTTGGAATTCTCTTCAAATGTTTTTCCAGTTTCTTCTGGTTGGATTGTAATTTTTAGATTATCAAGAGATAAAGCTTTAACCGGTTTTTTAAAAAATAGTTTTATGCCAAGTTTAATTTCCTTAAGTTTTGCCTTGTTATGAGTTGCTATTAGAATTTTTCTCACAGCTTATTATAATTTGCGCTAAGGTAAAAACCAAATTAATAATCTATGTTTTAATTAATTGATTAATTAAAACATTATACTAAAGTCAGCTTTTGACACAGTTTGATCTCTTGAATTTTTAACTTTTTAACTGATATACTTTCTCATGGTAAGGAAAGAAAAAATCTTACCCAATTTTATACCCGCCTTCCGCGGGTTTTTTTGTTTATGGGTATAAGTGAACAAATGATAAATATTTCTACAGTTAGAAGATTTATAAGAGACACGTCTGTAGAACCACCGGGAAATCCTCAAACAACAATTGAGTTTGAAAAAAGCATAGAATTAATTAAAGATCTTCCTATTACACATGGTAGAAAAATATTACTCCTCAGTTATTTAAATCTTGGACGAGTTAGACGATTTGGAAAAAAACTGGGTATGGAATATGGTAAATTTGCAAAAAATCCCTATGACACTAGGATAACTAATCCTGTTACATCGGAAATGGCTCATGAAATAGATGGAGAAGTCGACATTTTTATGGCTCCTGATGACTCTGATATATTTCCAGGGTTACAACTCGCGACTGTTTTATCTGTCCCATTTATAAGAGTAAGAAAAAATTTAAATAATAATGGTAGTTCAATAGCTGCAGAAATTGAATCATATACTAGACCAGGAGAGTGGGATACTTTTTCAATAGAAGAAGGAGTGATGTCACCTTTATTAGAAGATACAAAAGGAAGAGTTGGTCTTGGTTTAGATACAGTAGACGTTGGTGAAATGACTTTATTACACGCATATCTTTGTGAATTAATTAGAGAACACGAATTTCCAGATACGCGACTAGTATTAGCATCCAGTCTGTTTGAAAAAACCTATACAGTCGTAAAAAAAAGATTAGAGGATTTTAATATACGTCTTATAAGTGGTGTTCAAATCTCTGATTTAGGAATAAAAAATGAAGGAGAACTAAATTCTTCAAGTTGGATTGCAATTCCGCAGTTGCCAAGTTATTCTTTAGGTTTTAATAAAGGTAAACCTATTCCCACTCCATCGTTGCTGGCGGCTTTGTTGTAATGTCGTAAACTACCCGCGAGATTCTAGGAACTTCGTTGACTATTCGAGTGGATATCTTTTGAAGAACATCGTAAGGAATTTTTGCCCAGTCTACAGTCATCCGATCTTTTGTAGTGTAAGCTCTTATCGCCACAACTTCTCCATAAAATCTTCCATCTCCCTTGATAGCTGTCGATTTAATATTTGTTAGAACTGGAAAATATTGGAATATCTTGTCATTAAGTCCAGCTTTTTCAATTTCTTCGATTATTATTTTATCCGCTTGCTTAGCTTGGACTAATCTTTTTTCGGTTACCTTCCCCAGTATTCGAACTGCGTAACCAGGGCCGGGATACGGTTGTTGGTTGACGACCGAATCAGGAAGTTCTAATTTATTGCCGATATATCTGACTTGATCGGTATAAAAATAACGGAGTGGCTCCAATAGTTTTAAGTTCATTTTTTTAGGAAGTCCACCAACATTGTGATGAGATTTGATAAGTGCAGCATGTTTGGTGCTTTTGCTATGGATAAAGTCAGCATAGGTGGTTCCCTGTGCAAGAAAAATTGCTTTTTCTTTTTTAGCAACTTTTTCGAAAAGTCTTACATATAACCGACCAATGATCTTTCGCTTTTTTTCAGGATGGGTGATTCCTTTTAAACCGCGCAAAAATATTCCTTTAGCATTGACAACCTTTGGCTTAATACCGAATATGCTGGGGAAAACTTGTCGGACATTAAAAAGAGCGTTGTCTCTCATTAAACCCGAGTCAATAAAAACAGGTATTAACCGTTTATCAATAGCGCGAGCAATTAGTGAGGAGGCGACAAACGAGTCTGTTCCACCTGAAAAGGCAATAACCACTCTATTTTTTCCGACAATTTCTTTAATATGTTGAATAATTTTTTCAATATCGATTTCCGTATTTTGAAGTGTTATATGACAAATATTGACAAAATTTTTTAGTATCTCCATACCATGTTCTGTATGTTGTACTTCTGGATGGAACTGAACAGCGTAAATTTTTCTTTCATCATTGGCGATCGCTCCAGACTTAATGTTATTGGTTTTTCCGATGTAACTAAATCCTAGAGGTAATTTAATGACTTCATCACTATGGCTCATCCAGACATCAAAATATGGAGTAGCAATATTTTTAAAAAGTGGAGATTTTTCGATATGTAGAGTCGCAGGCCCATATTCTTTTATTCCTCCCGACTTTACTTTACCACCTAGATGGTAAGCGATAAGTTGTTGGCCATAACAAATGCCTAGGATGGGAATATTAAATTGGAATATCTTATTATCTATTTGAGGTGAATTTTTTTCGTAGACCGAGGAGGGACCTCCAGATAGTATGATGCCTTTAGGTTGTTGTTTTTGGATTTCTTCAAGCGCTATCTCCGGTTCGATGATTTTATTATAGACACCCAACTCTTTGAGACGTCGGCCAATGAGGTGGGTAGTTTGCGATCCGAAGTCGATAATCAAAATTTGAGGAGATTTCTCCAACTCTTCCATATTACATTATAAACTAAATAAACTAAACCAAATTACAATTACGTGAAAAAAAACTATAAGTGTACAATCGATTAATCGATTGGACTGATTGATATATTTTGATCTCTTGAAAATTTCTACACATATCTGATATACTCTCTCATGGTAAGGAAACAAGAAAAATTCTTACCCAATTTATAACCCGCATTCGCGGGTTTTTTTGTTTAAATAGGAAATCCAATGGAAAGATTATTTGGTTCTAACAACAGACTGATAGTTTGCAAGGACAATCCAGCAATTGAACAATTGGTTTATCAAATACGGCAGGAAAAAACAGGGGGACAACCATTAAGAAAAAGACTTTTCGCCATTGCTCAAATGCTGGTTAATGTTCGTGATGGACAACAACAACCAATTGTAGAAGATAATAGTGTAATCATAGGTATTCCGCGAGGTGGAGTCCCAATGTATGAAGGCGTAAAATCAATTCACTCCCAGTCTCCTTCCTATCTTATGAATGCTGGTGCAAAGAGAGACTCTTTAAGACAGTTATTGCCAGTAGATTTTCCAAGAGACCAATCATTCGAAGAAGCTTTAATTAATGATGCCGTTATAATTACGGGTAAGACTATTGACGAGACAGTTCAGTCAATATTAGCTAAATCCAGAGTTAATCGTATTTCAGTTTTTACAGTAATAGCCTTAAAAGAGGGCGTTGATTTGTTATTATCAAGATATCCAAGCTTAACTATTTTTGCAGGCGACATTGAAATAAAGGCTATTCAAAGGTGGGATCCATATCGTTTTAAATTAATTAAAACTATAAACATTGGTAACATTGGTCAATTGGTAGATAGGAATTAAAACCACTTAAGTTTTTCAATTATCTTGTCTATTCCAAGATCTAAGATAAGATCAGCTGCTTTGGGACCGTAATCTTTTCCGGTTAACTTTTGATAAAAAGCTTGAAACGCCTCCCTGGGAGTTAGCCCACTCTCTTTTATAGTATCGAAAACTTTTTTTTGGATTTCCTCTCTTAAATTTTTAGTCTTTTCCAAATTCTTTGCTAATAATTTTAAGAATTTTTTTTGCTTTGGAGAAAAAGATATCGAGGCTTGTTTTTTGTTTATTGTTATTTGTCTTTCTTCAGCATAATTTTTTAAATAAATAGCTGCATAAATCTTGCGTTCTTTCAAAATTTCTTTTTCAACAGGAATTAATTTTTTACCCTTTTGCTTTTCAAAAAAACTAAAAAGATCTGTTTTCGATTTTAATAAGTTTGCAATGGTCCTGAATCTGGGCAAGAAAATTCTTTTCTTTGGCAGCGGATTTACCTCGGATAACTCTATAATCCTCGCAAACTCTTCAGTCACCTCACCTTGTTTATCTTTGCTGATTTTTTTTTCAAGTTTATCAAAGTATGCGGATATACATTTATCATAATCATCAAATAATCTCGGGATTGTTTCTCCATAGGGATTAAAGTCCAGATGGGTATTTATGGAACTTCTCACCATAAAAAATCTAAAAAGATCCGGAGGCAAAATTGAGGAGATTTCTTTGGCCGATGTCCCAATTCCTTTTGATGAAGACATCTTTTTTCCTCCGATAGTAAACCACTCATATCCAAATGCATAGGGAGGGGGATAGTTCAAAACTCGTTCACAAATTGATTTAGCCATATCATATGATCCTCCAGCTGACATGTGATCTTTTCCGGAACATTCGATGGTCACACCCATTACCTTCCAATGGGCTGGCCAATCAAGTTTCCAGACCAATTTGCCTTTACCGTAAAAAGGAGAAATTTTTCCTTCATGTCTACAACCTACTGCCCAACTCACCAGTTTGGGAAGACAACGGTAATAAACCTTCTCGCCATCCCATTTATAGACATAGGTTGTTCCGACTCTTCCACACTTCTCACAGATGACCTGAAATGGATACCAGTCGTTTCCCTTTCTCGCTTTGGCAACTTCGAGATAAATTTTTCTTATAATCTCTACTTTGTTCAAAATCTCTTTTATCACCTCATTCATTTTTCCTGAAAGATACAGTTCAGAAGACCAAATAATTTTAGGATGACAGTTCAATTTATTGAAGGTTTCAGCAAATTCAAGCGCAAAGTATTTTGCAAAGTTTTCATATCCTTCATGAGGAGAAGGGATTTTAAATAGAGGAAACCCTGCATATTTGGAATATTTTTTTTGATTCAAATAAGAAGGAATAGCATCCATTGGATCCATGTCGTTGAAAACATAAGAAAACTTTGTTTTTACTTTGTTTTCTTTTAACACTTTATAGATGAGGTCGTGGACTATTACTCCCCGAAGCGAACCAACATGAATCCGGCCAGAAGGAGTTTTCATATCGTCAACCCATTCCCCTCGGAGTGAACCCTCGGGGTAAACCCCTCGTTTCACTCGGGGTAAACCCATTATTTTTTTTACTTCCCGATCAACCCAGATCATGAAGATATTTTATCATTTTATTTCTAGGATTTTGTAGGTTATTTTTCCATCGGGAACATCAATTTTGACTTCTTCGCCAACTCTCTTTCCTAGTAAAGCTTTACCGATGGGAGAAGTTGAAGAAAGTTTTTTTTGCATTGGGTCTGCCTCAAATTCACCAACAATATTTAACCGACTTTTTTCACCATTTGCTTCGACAATTACAAAGGAGCCCAATGAAATTACAGCAGTATGATTATGATTTTGAACAATCTCAACGTTTTTCAATATTTCTTCAATCTCACGAATTCTTCCTTCAACAAAGGCAAGTTCTTCTTTGGCTGCAGTATATTCGCTGTTTTCAGACAGATCGCCCATTGCTCTGGCTTTCTGAAGCCTCTCTATAGCATTAGGTCTTTTATTTTTTGTTAGCTCGTCCAACTCTTTCTTTATTTTTTCAAACCCGTCTTTTGTCAGTTGCGTTTTTTTCATAAGTTGTAAAAATTATGTATCCTCCATATCTTACTTCAAAACTTAATTCACCCGCCTATTCTTACTTTGTGACTTAACTCTTCGTTATTCACTCGACGTCACAAAGGGCGAATTTAGGCGGGTTTACTCTCACTATTTTTCACTTAGTTCAAAAAGTGAGAGTACAAAAAAATTAATCCCCTTATTGTCATAGTTGGGGATTGATGTTAAAATAGTACTATATTTTTGTTTAAATGTCAATTGCCGCCATCGTCTAACGGTTTAGGACATCACCTTCTCAAGGTGGGGATTACGAGTTCGAATCTCGTTGGCGGCACAATATGGCAAAACAGAGTAGTGGCTTCAAAAAACTTGGGTATCGGACTCCAACTTGGTTTAAAGAAAAAGCAAGAAAAAGAATAAATAAATTTAAAATGCTGATTAAAAAGTAATTTTGTGCCTGTTTACCCTAAGGGTGTACTTTATTACTTTATCAAAAAATGATACATCATTAATTTTCACATTAATATTTTAGCATATACATCATATTAACAACCTAAAAATATTGAACTTGATTAACACATAGATTATAATATAGTATAAAACTGTATGACAACTAATGACGAAAAATTCGTAAGCCGATCTATGGTAATGAAATTCCAAGGAGTACTTTTTCTAAGTAATATTGATATGTCTTCGCCTGCTAAAATTGCTGTAAATTTAAAAGAATCGCCAAAATTACCATTTAACGGATTAGAATCAATATTACCAATACCGGCAGACGCACCACAAGAAATACCTAGAATTATTTTAAATAGTAAAGATGGGAAATTTACCTGTAATATAGGATTAAACCGAGTAGATCTTTTTGTAAACTATAAAAATCCGGTTACAAATAATATAGATACTGACATCCAAGAAGTAATTAAATATTTAATAAATATATATTCAATTTTAGTTGTTCGTTTTGATGCAAATTCAAATAGATTAGCTGCAGTTATTGAAACAATAGAAGAGTTAACTATCAGTTCAAAAACCTTTTTAGAAAGGACTTTACTTAAAGACAAATTAAATGATAAAACCTATACAACTCAATTTAATATTTTATTTAAAGATAAGCTGGATTCATTTGAAGTCAACAAATGGGTAAAAATGACAACTTTAAGAAATAAAACAGACCTACAAAATGATAAAGCAGTTCAAATTAATTATGATATAAATACGTTAAAAGAAAATCAAATTTTAGTAAATAGTTCATCTATAGAAAAGTTCATAAAACTATCTTATAAAGAGATAGACTTAATTAAAAAAGATTTATTTAAAATTTAATATGGATGGTATTCAAGATCAATTTGATAATCGAGAAATGTTAAATAGTGCTTATTTTAATCCTATTATTATGGATTATTTATTTCATGAATATACAAACTCATTAATATACGAAGATGACGATTCTTTAAGGGCAGTAAACCGTGAGGTTTTTTTTCAATTGAAAAATATTATATATACTAAAAATAATATAAAAGGTAATCTTTTTGAGGATTATTTTATTGAGTTATGTGATACCTCTAAAATAGATACTAATACCATAATATTTAAGAAAGATAATACTAATTCTATAAATTCAATATATCCTGAAGGAAATACTGGGTATTTAAATATAATAAACCTCGATTTATATAGCGATCCTGATAAAGTTATTAGTAGTTTTAAACTATTAAAAACTACTTCAAGTTTGTCAACACTTGCTGGTAAAGGAAAGGGACCAAAAAATTTATCAACTTCAAAAAATAAACTTTAATATTAAATGAATAAATCAGTATTTTTTGATACATCTGCGATCGCAGCTATTATTAACAAAAATGATAATAATCATAAAGAATCTTTAAGAATTCTAAAAAAAATAGAACAAAAGTATTTCAATATTATATCTAATTTTGTAATCGCAGAAACGCATGCATTACTTTTAAGTAGATTGAACGATATAAAAATTGCTACTGAGTGGTTAAATAATGCTTATAATGATTTTAACGTAATTAGACCTGAAGAAAATATTGAAAAAGAAGCTATAAAATGCATTATCAAATTTAAAGATAAAGATTACAGTTTTACTGATATGTTAAGTTTTTTAATAATGGAAAAATTAAATGTCAAATACTATTTTGCATTCGATAAGCATTTTAAGCAAATTGGTAAATTTGAAAATATCAAAAAAATTCTATAAATATTATTAAAATAAGGTATTACAGTTATTTAAAAAATCTTGATAAGACAGAATAAATATCAGTATATTCTTTCAGAAGGTGTTCGTATGTAGCGATTATAGGCTCAGTTAGTTCGAAAGTAGTTTATTGACTTCTTGATCCATCGTCCCTTTATAGTTTACAGCTCCGCCGTAGATCGTCGTATTGATTACAAAATGTGGAGTTCCTTGGAAATTAAAAGTTGGGTCGAGTTGTTCGTCTCTGGTTAAAGTTTGTTCGTATTTTCCGCTTGTCAAACAATCTGATAAATAGTTTGAATCCATTGTGTTCGATAAAAAGTCGACTAACTGCGGAATATTTTTTTTATTATTTTGTAAAGTATTATTCAAAAGATTATATCCGTCATTTGACATGATTTTATCATGCACTTCCCAAAACTTACCTTTGTCAAAAGCGCAGTAAAGCGCCTGCATACCAAGCATTCCATTTCCGTGACCGTTCCCGAAAATCATTGCGAAGGATGCTTTACCGTTATCAACCAATTTTTTAATTTCTGTCAAAGGTGGATCATATGTTCCTCCATCGCTAATATATTGAAAAGTAGAACCCATCTGTTTACTAAGTTCTGGATCCTGTCCTGCGGCTGCGTGGCAGTATGGGCAGCTTGGGTCAGTTATTTCCATAATCAGTATTTTACTGTTTGCATTGCCGAAATGAATATATCCACTGGAAAATAATTTTTTTACATTATTAATAGAAACAGTAGTTGCTGGCGGCTGTGTTTGTTGGGTTTGTTGTTGATTTTGTTGCTGTGTTGCCGTTCCCGCCGTTGTTCCTTTTTCAAGGCTTCTTACTTTAAAAAATAAATATCCGGCAAAAAAAGACACAGCTATAAGAAGAATAATCAGTAAATTGGATGGTTGTGGAGGACGGAGAATTCTTTTTCTTGGCATAATCTAAAACTATAAACGATATAATTATAATTTTGTCAATCGGATTTATTTGAGCGTAGATACGATAGATGTTGCTACCAATCTTCTCCAGTTTATATATATTTATGTGATTTATCTCACTTGTGTTTTTTACATGTGGTCCTCCGCAGAATTCTTTTGAATAAGCTACTTGTGGTGAGCTTGTCGAACCACCTATAAAATAAACTTTTACTTTTTCAGGATATTTTTCACGAAAAAAAGATTTGGCTCCAATTTTGAAAGCTTCTTTTTTAGGAATTATTTTGTAAGTAAATCGGAAGTTTTTCTTTTATTTTTTTGTTAATAATATCAGTTACTTTTTTAATTTCCTTTCAGTCGGTTTTTTTGGATAATAAAAATCAAATCGTAACCTCTCTGAAGTAATATTTGACCCTCCTGTCTTATACCCGTTCCTAAAATATCAAATAGAGCCTGATGTAAAAGATGAGTGGCTGTGTGATATTTTAATACTTGTTGCTTTAATTAGTTAGTCCTCCTTTAAATATTTCAGCTCAAGTTTTTCTAGACAGTTCTTGATGTTTATTAAATTTGCCTGTATTCTTGTTTGAACTTTTTGTTTATCGAAATTTATGCCCCTTCCTTCTAGAATTTCGATTGCTACTTTCGGGCGGATATCCATGGATTTGTTTTAAATCAAAAACTATTTTCCATTTATTGCTAGTTGAGTTCTTTTAAACTTGTTTACTTTCCATGTCGATGTTCGTTCAAAATTTTCAATCTTCATCTTTAATAACTATATGTAATTTATTCGCTATTCGTTTGATTGAAAATCGATATTATTATATTTACTGACAATTGCTGCACAAATTGGTTACAATTATCTTTCAATGGTCCAACATCCAATTCCATCATTTTAACAACAGCTCTTCTTATTAATCGTCTCATAATATATCCTTGGTCTTTGTTGCCTGGTTCAACGCCATTCTTTGCCATAAAGACTGCACCCTTAAGATGATCAGCAATAACTCTCATCGATGTTTGATATTTAAAGCCAAAGTATTTTTTACCCGATTGTTGTTCAATAACATTAACAATAGTTTTAAAAATATCAGTTATAAAAATATCGGGATTATTATTTATAGCCGCTAGCATTCGTTCCAGTCCGCCACCAAAATCTACGTTTTTTTTTGAAAGTTCTTTTATGATTCCATCTTTTTCTTTTTTATACTGCATGAAAACAGAATTTCCAATTTCCAAAAATCTTCCACAATCACAGTTTGGATGACATTTTGGTCCATATTTGGGATTATGTTGAACTTGGGTAAATTGATAAAATATTTCGCTGGTGACTCCACCCGGTTCTCCTGGCGGCATTTTTTCAGGGACACCTGCTCTTGACCACCAATTTTTTTCCGGTCCATAAAAGTATATTTTATTTTCTGATACACCCAATTTTTTCCAAATTTCAACAGATTCTGAATCTTTGGGGATTGTTTTTGTGCCAGTAAATACTGAGATATAAAGTTTTTCTTTAGGAAGCGAAAGTTCTTTAGTAAAAAAATTCCAACACCATTCTAACTGTTCTTCTTTAAAATAGGTGCCCAATGACCAATTGCCCATCATTTCAAAAAAAGTGGTATGTCTGTTGTCGCCAACTTCTTCTATGTCTTGTGAACGAAAGCAAGGTTGTATATTATATAATCTTCACCTAAAGGATGAGGTTCGCCAAGAAGATACGGGACAAGCTGTTGCATTCCTGAACCGGTAAACAGAGTTGTTGGATCGTCTTTGGGGACAAGAGGAATTGGCGGAACCTCTTTATGGTCTTTTTTTTGCCAATATTTAGAAAATAATTCTCTTAACTTGAGATGAGACATTGTCATACTGTAGAATTATATACCACTTCGCTTTGATTTTGCAAAAAAGTGGGATATACCTACCGTAGCTTTCAAATAAGAGTTCTGATTGTTATTATACTATTATAGTTTAGAATGACAATCTAAAATCAAAGCTTCGTTAGGTATAATCCCTTGCATTTTGAAAGCGGAGGGGTATAGCATTAATCATATGGTTATAAAAACGTCAGACCCTGATTCAATTAAGCCCTTTCTTAAAAATTTACCTATTCCAAAACCTAATTCTCACAAAGGACAAAATGGAAGGATTTTAATTATAGGTGGTTCAACTCTTTTTCACGCAGCCTCTATTTGGGCGGCCGAGATAGCCTCTCATTTTGTAGACATGGTTCACTATTCTTCGACAGAGGAAAATAACGAAATATTGTTGGCCCTTAAAAAAAAGTTTAGAAATGGTATGGTAGTCCATAAAAAAAATTTAATTGATTATGTTAAGGAAGATGATGCGATTTTAATTGGGCCGGGAATGGTGAGAGGAGAAGTAAATTCGAAATTCGAAATTCGAAATTCGAAATTTCAAGACATTTTAAATATTGAAGACGAGGCTACTTACACTTATTATTTAACTAAATTTTTATTGGAAAATTTTCCGGAAAAGAAATTTGTTATCGATGCTGGAGCTTTACAAATGATGAAGCCAGAATGGCTGCTAAATTTAAAAGCAAAACCAATTGTCACGCCACATATGGGTGAGTTTAAAAAATTGTTTGCCTCTCAAATTAACAAAGATAATCCAAGTGAGACAGAAAAAACAGTGGAAGAATATGCGAGAAAATTTAACTGCATAATACTTTTAAAAGCCGTAAAAGACTATATTAGTGATGGTGAAAAAACAGTGGTTATCGAAGGAGGTAATGCAGGTTTAACCAAGGGTGGTACTGGCGATATATTGGCAGGTTTAGCAACGTCTTTATATGCTAAAGATTCTGCTTATAGTTCTGCTGTTTTGTCATCGTTCATCTTAAAAGAAACTGCCGAAAAGCTTTTTTTAACGAAAGGTTATTGGTATAATATAAGTGATATCATTGAGTTTGTCCCGGCAGTTGTAAAGAATTTAGTTTAATTTTATGAAAAAAGAAACAATAATTGCTATCTGTTTTGGTATTCTTTTTGGAGCAGTACTGGCATTGATTCTTTTAATAAAAAATAAGGAACTTGAGTTTACAAGAACTAAAACAATTGCTCCGTCAAATTCAGCAAATCAGACAATAAAAAATACGCAAACGATTCCTCCAATAGAGATTAGTCAACCACAGGATGGTCAAATCGTAAATGGAAATAAAATAACTCTAAAAGGAAAAGCCGAAAAAGATGCTCTAATAGTTATTGAGTCGGCAGGGACCGACATAATTTTTAAGAACGATAAAGGTCAATTCTCAACCGACGTTCCGCTTAGTTTCGGTGAAAATAATATTTTAATAACTGTCTATTCTCAAAATCCGGAAGCAAGATCACTTGAGAAAGAATTATCAATTTATTATCTGAACCAACAATTGTAATGGAAAGTTCAAAATTTCCTCCTTCGCTAAAGCTTCGGAGGACAAGCAAAATTCAAATTTCAAAATTAGTTGAATTATTTATTGCAGGATTAATTTCAGTTTTGGGTCTATCTTCGGTATACGCACAAGCTGTTACTATTTCACCAACTGCGACAACTACAGTTTCTGCAAGTGAAGAGAAAGATATACAATCTTTAAAAGATAAAATAGCAACTAAGGTAGCTGAGATGCGTCAAGAAAATAACAAAGCAGTCAGCGGTTTCGTTGAGAGCATGGCAAATGAGACAATTAAAATCAAAACAGCATCAGATGACGAATACGGAGTTAAAATAGATAGTCAGTTGACAAAATTTTATCAAATCGTTGGTAATCAAAAAAATGAAGTAAACGAAAGCCAGATTAAAAAAGGAATGTATATTATTGCAACAGGTTTACTAAACGATAAAACAGTTGATGCCAACTTTATTTATATAGATCAACTTTTCGAGGTAGGATCGGGGCAGGTTACCGAAGTCAATAAAACTGATTTTTATATAAAAGTTGTAACTTTAGATAAGGACAATTTAACTCTAGATATAGAAACATTTACAAAAGAACAGATGTTAAATATTAAAACTTTGGAGTTAGAAAAAGTGGGATTTTCAAAAATTAAAGAAGGTGACAACGTACATTTTGTTTATAATAAAACAGGAAATGAAAAAGAACCAAATCGATTTTCTGCCCAAAAAATAACAGTCATCCCACAAGAATACTTTAGCAAATAAATCCAAAGTTCAAAGTTCAAAGTTCAAATTTTTAAGTTTTGAACTTGATTTGACATTTGAAATTTGTCATTTGAATTTTTTAAGATTATGCTTAATTTTCTAACAAAATTTTTTGATTACAATGAGAGGGAGATAAATAGATTAAAAAAGCAGGTAGAAGAGATAAATACTTTAGAAGATAAAACAAGATCACTTAAAGACTCTGATTTTCCCAATGAAACGGAGAAATTAAAAAAGTCACCATCGGTTCCTTGGGCGTTTGCATTGGTAAGAGAAGCAGCCCGAAGAGTTTTGGGACAAAGACATTTTGATGTTCAATTGATGGCAGGACTTGCTCTACATGAAGGAAAAATTGCCGAGCAAAAAACAGGAGAGGGAAAAACTCTTTCGGCTATAACCGCTTTATATTTTAACGCTTTATCAGGACAAAGCGCACATTTAGTTACAGTAAACGATTATCTGGCCAGAAGAGATGCAGGATGGATGGGTGTGGTATATCATTTTCTAGGTCTGTCCACTGCTGCAATAATTTCAGAAAAATCTTTTATTTATGACCCTAAATATTTGGATGCAGAGGCGCAGGATTGGCGATTGGCTCACCTAAGACCTATATCAAGAAAAGAAGCTTATGAGGCAGATGTAACTTATGGTATTAATAGTGAATTTGGTTTTGATTATCTGCGTGACAATATGGCTACATCGACCTCGGATTTAGTTCAAAGAGGATTCAACTTTGCAGTGATTGATGAAGCTGACTCAATCTTAATCGATGAAGCTCGAACTCCACATATTATTTCGGCCCCTTATGATGAAGACACATCTAAATATTATAGATATGCCCAGATGGTTAAAAAACTTGACTCGAAGACAGACTATGTCATAGATGAAAAATTAAGAACAGCAAATTTAACTGAAGTAGGCATCCGTAAAATTGAGTCAATGCTTGGTGTTTCTAATGTTTATGAGAAAGATTTTGACACTCTTTTTCACATTGAAGCCGGATTGAAGGCAGAAACATTATTTAAAATTGATAAAGATTACATTGTAAAGGACAAAGAAGTAATAATAGTTGATGAATTTACGGGAAGACTTTTGTATGGTAGAAGATTTTCAGAAGGTCTGCATCAAGCTATTGAAGCAAAAGAAAACGTCTCAATCCAAAAGGAATCAAAGACTCTTGCAACAATTTCTCTGCAAAACTATTTCAGGATGTATAAGAAATTGGCAGGTATGACTGGGACGGCAGCGACAGAAGCAGAGGAGTTTCACAAAATTTATAAAGCAGACGTTGTTGTTGTGCCAACCCATCTGCCAATGATAAGAAAAGATCATCCTGACATGATTTATAAGACTGAAAGAGGAAAATTTAAAGCAGTGGTTGAAGAGATCGCGGAAAATTACAAGAAGGGAAGACCTGTTTTGGTAGGTACTACCTCAATTGAGAAAAACGAACTGTTATCAAATCTTCTTAAACAAAAAGGTATCCCACACGAACTATTGAACGCCAAAAATCATGAGAGAGAAGCTATGATTATCGCCAACGCCGGAAAAAAAGGCTCAATAACTGTTGCCACAAATATGGCAGGGAGAGGAGTGGATATTATACTTGGCGGAGAACAACCACAAACAATTTCTAAGTCCAAAGTTCAAAATGAAAAAGAGTTTGAGAAGAAGATCAAGGATTGGCAAAAAGCACATGATGAAGTTGTTTCGCTTGGAGGACTTATATGTTTTGGGCACCGAAAGGCATGAGTCAAGAAGAATTGACAATCAGCTGAGAGGAAGGTCGGGCCGCCAAGGCGATCCGGGCTTATCAAGATTTTTTGTTGCTTTAGAGGATGATCTGATGAGGATTTTTGGCGGCGAACAAATATCAAATTTAATGACCTTTTTTAAATTTCCTGAAGACCAACCTCTTACGCATTCAATGGTTTCTAAAGCGATAGAACAAGCCCAAGTTAAAGTTGAAGGATTTAATTTTGACATCAGAAAACATCTAGTTGACTATGACGATGTATTAAACAAACAAAGGGACATTATTTATTCTTTGCGAAGAAAAACCCTTTCTTTGCCAGATAAAGATCCTAAAGAATTTAGAAGTACAATATTGGATGTTTTTCAAGATGAAATGAATAACCTTGTGAACGCCTTTATGCTTCCGGAAACGTCACTTTCCGAAGATGATATCAAAAATTTTCATAAAGAAATAAATTTTATAGTCTCGGTTGGGTTGGAAGAAGTAAAGAATTATTCGAAAAAGAAAAACCTAAACAGCTTTCTGAATTATTTGATGGGAAGGGTTGAGAAAGAATTCCAGACAAAAGAGAAGAGATTGGGCGAGAGGATGTGGAATGAAATCGTAAGGATAATTTTTTTATCGACAATAGACAAATATTGGACCGATCATCTAACCTCAATTGAAGATTTGAGAGAAGGTATTAATCTTAGAGGTTATGCTCAACTTGACCCGTTGGTTGAGTATAAAAATGAAGCATATTCGATGTTTGAGAAGATGGTAGGTGATGTAAATTTTGAAGCAACAAGAAGACTTTTCAAGGTAGAAGTAGAGCAGGCGAAACCTCTTCCAGAACTGGAGAGAAAGGATCAACCGATGATGTTTAAGTCTGCTTCATCCGTAGACCCGTTTACCCGAGCAAATTTTGATAAACAAAATTTGAACGGGTTAACTCAAGCTGTAAATCAACAACAATCCTCTCCCCCATCTCAACAACATTTACCGACGTCTCAACAACCAGTTCAACAACAAGTTACAGATCAAAATCAAAATTCTTCCTCGCAGATTGGTTTTCGAGTTATTCCTCCAGGCCAGTCTCATAAAAAACCCGGCCGCAACGATCCCTGTTGGTGTGGATCAGGAAAGAAATACAAACGCTGTCATTATCCTAATTAATAACTTTTTATTTAATTTAATAGATTGTTTTGACATTATTAAACAAGAAGGATATAGTTATTGTCAAATGAAAAATCATTTTGATCTGTTTTTAGTTGGAGGTCTGGTTGTTACCGGTAAAGAGATTCAACGTGCTGATGTTGGTGTACATAAAGGAGTGATTACGGCAGTTGGTTCACACCTCTCCAATTCCAATGTAGGAGAGATTATAAATGTTTCCGGAAAATATATTTTGCCTGGAGTGATCGATATTCATGTCCATCCGGTTTATCTTGACAATGTTAGTGATTGTTCAGAGGTTGCTGCTTATGGAGGAACTACAACACTGTTACATTTTGCATATGCCCGAACCGGTCAAGGTTTATTTCATGAAGTTAGTAAAATGCTTAAAGACGGACTTCGAACTTCCCGATTAGATTTCGGGCTACATGGTGGTTTATTTGAAGCAGCCAAGCAGATACCTGAAATTCCAAAAGTAATGAAGCTGGGAGTTAAGACCTTTAATTTTTTCTTAGCTTATATGAAACAAGGTTGGTATACCAACGACTATCAACTAACTAAAGGGATGGATATTCTAGCAAAAAATGGAGGCATGGCGATTATTCACGGTGAAAATGCCGGCGCAATAGATTATTTTGAAGATAAATATTTTTCAAAACCCAATACACCAGCCACTAATTTTGGCCTATCCCGACCACCAGCACTTGAGGAAGAAGCAGTTTTTCGTGCAATTAAAATTGCTGAAATAACCAGTTGTCCTTTATATATTGTTCATGTGACAGCCGAACGGGCACTGCGACCGATTCGACAAGCGCAGGCAGAAGGTCAAACAGTCTTTGCCGAAACCTGTCCGCAATATTTAAACTTAACGGAAAAGATTATTAAGGAAAGAGGGGCATTGGCTAAAATTGGTCCGCCTATTCGTAATGCTCAAGATAAAAAAGCTCTTTGGCAAGCACTGCGTGATGGTACATTACAAGTAGTTTCTTCCGATCATGCACCTAAAACCAAAGACATTCATGGCGATTTTTTAAAACAAGGATTTGGTTCACCACAAGTAGAAACAGTTTTACCTTTAACTTACGATGAAGGAGTTAATAAAGGAAAAATTAGTTTAGTGCGTTTGGTTCAAGTTCTAGCAGAAAATCCGGCTCGGATTTTTGGACTTTACCCTAAAAAAGGAACAATCGCCGTAGGATCTGATGCCGATTTAGTGGTTTTTGACCCTAGTAAAGAATTTACTATTAAGGCCGCTAATCAACATTCACATGCGAACTACACTCTTTATGAAGGTAGAAAGATTTTAGGATGGCCGGAGATGACTTTTCAACGAGGCCATCGAGTACTTTGGAAAGGTAAAATTGTTGCAGAACCAGGATCAGGTAAATTTCTTCCAACACTGGTTACCCACGAAAAACCGTTAACAACATAAGCCGGGAGATTAAGAATAAATACTACGTTATAAAGAAAATATTAATTTATTTCACAGTCACACTTTTAGCAAGGTTGCGCGGTTTATCTGGGTCGAGTTGTTTTTCTAAGGCAAGATAATAGCCTAAGAGTTGTGCAACAACAACATTTGGTATGATCGTTGCTTCTTGACAGTCTTTTACTTCAATGAATTTGTCGAAGATTGGATTGTTTTTGCTGGAAACTCCTATCAAAAATGCGCCTCTTGCTTTCACCTCGTAAGCTGAAGATAATGTATCTTCATAAGTTTCATCATCTGGATTATAGACTATGATTGGAGTGTCTTTCCCGATCAAAGCTATAACTCCATGCTTAAGTTCTCCTCCTGCAAATCCTTCGGCATGGATGTATGAGACCTCTTTTATCTTTAAAGCAGATTCTAATGCCGTAGGATAGGAGAGACCTCTCCCTAAAATATAGATATGTTCTTTATTTTTAAGATTGCTTGCCAGTTCTTTAATTTTTTTTAACTTTATGACCTTTTCAACTTCTTTAATGGCTTTTTTTATCTCTAACGCACCTTGTTTATAATCTCCTTTAATCGCGTGAGCTAGCAAACTCAATATCGCGATTTTAGCTGTGAAAGACTTTGTTGCTAAAACACACTTTTCAGGCCCAGCATTTAGAAGCATTTTGTAGTCTGACATCCGGTAAAGAGTTGAACCAAGAACGTTGGTAATTGCGCAAATCTTTGCGTTTCTTTCTTGAGCTTTTCTAATTGATGAGATTATGTCTATTGTTTCCCCAGATTGAGATAGAGCAATAACAAGGCTTTTGTCTGTTAAAAAATCCTCCAAATAGCTGAACTCTGACCCTATGCTGGAGTTCGTGTGTCGTTTAGCGATTTTTGAAAATAGGTAAGTTCCAGCTAGACAGGCATAATAAGCGGTGCCACATCCGATCAGATACGTTCCATAAGCCTTTTTAATTTTTTCTGAAAGATTTATTATATTTTCTTTTTGAGTGTTAACCAGATTTTCTAGTACTAACGGCTGTTCATTTATCTCTTTTATCATGAAATGTTTATAAGCTCCAAGATTCAGTTCTTCTTTTTTATAATCAACGTTTAAGAATTTGATCTGATCTTCAGTTCCGGTTTTATCAAATAAATGGAATCCTTCTTCATTTATATGCAGCAACTCATTGTCTTCTAAAAAATAAATTTTATTTGTGTAAGGTAAAATTCCCGCATAATCTGAAGCAAGAAAGTACTCGTTTGTTTTTGGATTCACTCCAAAAACAAGGGGAGAGCCATTTTTAATTGCAAAAAAAGAGTTCTCTTCGGGGAAAAAAACAATAAAGGCATTCAGCCCTTTTATAACTTTTTTAAAAAGATAGAGAATTATTCTTTTTGCATCAACATTTTTTTTAAGCTTTTCTTCTAAAAGATGTGCAAAAACTTCGGTATCGGTTTCTGATTTAAAGATATGGCCTTTTTTTAAAAGCGTTTGCTTTAAGGGCTCAAAGTTTTCGATAATTCCATTGTGGACTACGACTACTCTTCCTGTGCAGTCAATGTGTGGGTGTGCGTTTTTTTCAGTCACTCCTCCGTGAGTCGCCCAACGTGTATGTCCTATTGCACAGTTTGATGATAGCTTAGGAAGCTTAGCATCACCGATCTTTCCTACATGTTTTTCAATAAAGATTCCCCCTCCATTTTTTTTCTTTATTGCAACACCCCAAGAATCGTATCCTCTATATTCCAAAGACTTCAATCCATCTAAGACAATATCACCCGCGCTATTTTTATTACCAAGGTAAGCAAAAATTCCACACATAATGATTAATGTTAAATCTCAAATGTCAAATCTTAAATATTGAAATTGAACATTATATTGTAGCAGATAGCAAAAAGTTTTTTGGTAAAATATAGGTTATGTTTGAACAGGTTCTGAACAAAGTATCACTTCATGGCAACTGGATAGACATGATGCTCCTGATATTGATAACTTATTTTGTCTTAACTCAAAAAGGTTTTATTAACACTTTATTGGAGGCCTTAGCTTTTATTTTCTCGATTGTTTTTTCCTATAATTTCTATTCTTTTTTTGGAAAACTACTGGTTCTAAATTTTTCACTCCCTGCTGGTATTTCAAATGTCATCGGTTTTTTTATTGCTTGGTTTTTAGCAGAACTTCTTTTTTCAGTTTTTCTCTTACAACTGCTCCAACGTTTTTTAGTAAGATACCAAAAGCATCCACTTAATGTTTCTCTTGGATTTGTGGCCGCAATAATTCAAGCATCTTTAATATTTTTATTTTTTGTAAGTTTTATTTTCGCTTTTCCTATTAGACCACAGATCAAGCAAGCGATTCTTGACTCAAGAACTGGACCTTTTTTCGTGAATCTTTCTAGTTCTGTTGAAAGCGGATTAAAAAATATTTTTGGTCAAGCCGTAAATGAGACGCTAAATTTTTTAACAATTAAACCTGAATCAAGCGAAAGAGTTGATTTAGGTTTTAAAGCACCCGAAAAGAATCTCACCATTGATGCCCAATCAGAATCCATAATGTATCAGAAGTTGAATGAAGAAAGAGTCCAAAGAGGCATACCCGGTTTATCTTTAGATAGTACGTTAAGAGACGTGGCTAGAGCTTATGCCACTCAAATGTTTGAAAATGGCTTCTTCTCTCATATTTCAGGGGTAGATGGCTCTACTCCGGCAGATAGAGCGACAAGAGTAGGAATTAGTTACACTGTTATAGGGGAAAATTTAGCTTATGCGCCAGATGTTTATATTGCTCATCAGGGTTTAATGAACTCCGAAGGTCATAGAAAAAATATTTTGTCTTCAGATTTTGGAAAAGTTGGAATTGGAGTGATAGATGGAGGAATCTACGGTAAAATGTTCGTGCAAGAGTTCACCAATTAGAAAAATGCTTGCCCTGAACTGAATTTATTCTGGTTCAGGGTTCGTCCAGGAGTTTACGAATTAATTAATTTAGAATAGTTTGATCTGGTTTTCGTCGGGTTTTTTTTCCTTGTCCTCCGAAGCTTTAGCGAAGGAGGGTTTATTAAATAGTCTAGCAACTAATGACTTCATCTCATATTTTTCAAAAAAATCTTTAAGCTCCTTGTTAAACTTTTCAAACTTTGTCTTATCGATATCAAAATTGATTTCTACATCAGTTTTAATTGTTGCTAACTTATGTGATAAAAAGACATTTTTTTTATTCTCTTCCAGAGATTTTCTTGCCTTTTCGTCGATCTGATCAAGATGGGAATAGATATTGTTGACTGAACCGAACTGCTGCAAAAGTTTTGCGGCTGTTTTTGGTCCAATTCCTTTCGCGCCTGGATAATTATCAGAGGGATCTCCCATCAAAGCTTTCAGATCAGGAATTTTGTTTGGCGGTAAATCAAATTTTTTTTGCACCTCGGCTTCATCATACATTTTGATATTTGATAGGCCCAATTGTGGAGCCATAACAAGAACGTTTTTGTCGACAAGTTGAAGCATATCTTTATCTCCGGTTAAAATAAGTACTTTGATAGCGTTATTTTTATATTTTTTAGCTATTGTGCCAATTAGATCGTCTGCCTCTAAACCGTCCTTTTCCAGATGTAAGATTCCTGCTTTATCCAGAGCTTCTTTTACCGTTGGTATCTGAGTAATAAATTCATCAGCGATTTTAGGTCTTTGAGCTTGATATTGCTTAAATAGCTTATTTCTGAAAGTGGAAACAGGAGTGTCAAAGCAAACGATGATATAATTAGGTTTAAAATTAGTTATTGCCTTAAAAAGCATGGTAAAAAATCCATAGATCACATTTGTTGGGATTCCTGATTTGGTTTTAAACGGAGGTAAAGCGTGAAAGGCACGGTGCATGATTGCGTTGCCGTCTATTAAGAGAAGAGTATCCATATTTAACTTACTTTTGATTTTGGGCCGACGATCTTTTCGAATTCATCTTGATCTAAACTTTCTGTTTTTATCAACGCATCTCCAACCTTATTCAATAGGTCACGTTTTCCTTTAAGAATATTTATAGCTATTTGGTAGCGTGACTCTATAATTTTTTTAGTTTCGCTATCAATTTTTGCAAGCATTTCTTGAGAGATTGTATTCTGCTCATAGTAAGCCTTACCCCATTCAGTGACATCCATTGTCGGTCCAAAATTTATTGGACCCAGATCACTCATGCCGTACTCGACTACCATTGATTTGGCAATTTGGGTTGCTTGGTCAAAATCATTGGCTGCGCCGGTTGTAATTTCGTTAAAGACGGTTTGTTCGGCAGCTCTTCCTCCCATCATTACGGTAATCTGTTCCAGAAGATGTGTTTTTGTTTCATGTAACGTGTCTTTTACGGGAGGAATGAGTGTAAAACCTAAAGCCATACCTCTTGAAACTATTGAGATGCGGTGTACGGGATCGGTATGAGTAAGAAAATGTGAAACTACAGCGTGGCCTGCCTCATGGAATGC
Organism: Candidatus Roizmanbacteria bacterium; assembly: GCA_963845895.1. Classification (GTDB taxonomy): domain Bacteria; phylum Patescibacteriota; class Microgenomatia; order UBA1406; family GWC2-37-13; genus CAWJTN01. The sequence continues at coordinate 67,161 of CAWJTN010000001.1, read as the reverse complement.
GGTTAACTTCTTGTCCATATCTGACTGTAATCTTTTCTTTTCCGGACCAAGTTTTACTTTAGTTGCGGCTTCTTCAATGTCATCCATTGTTATTTTATCTTTTGCATTTCTAGCTGCATGGATTGCTGCTTCGTTTAGCATATTTTCCAAGTCTGCGCCGGAAAATCCGACTGTTCTTTTGGCTACTTTATCCCAGTCAACATCAGCGGTAAATGGTTTTCCTTTAGCATGAATTTTTATAATTTCTTTTCTACCCTCCAGGTCAGGATAATCAACAACGATTCTTCTATCAAATCTTCCTGGTCGAAGTAGTGCAGGGTCCAAGAGATCGCCTCTGTTGGTTGCTGCGATTACGACTACCTGTTCGTTTGGATTGAATCCATCCATTTCCACCAAAATCTGGTTTAGTGTTTGTTCACGCTCATCATGTGAAGGCATAATTCCTACAGATCTTGCTCGTCCAATTGCGTCAACTTCGTCTATAAAAATAATGGAAGGAGCACTTTTCTTAGCAGTAGCAAATAAATCTCTTACTCTTGCTGCGCCAATTCCGACAAGCATTTCCATAAATTCACTGCCCGCAATAGAGAAAAAAGGTACGTTTGCTTCACCGGCAACAGCTTTTGCCAGCAAAGTTTTTCCGCAACCTGATGGGCCAACAAGAATTACTCCTTTTGGTGTTCTTGCTCCTAATTTTTTATATTTTTCAGGATGCTTCAAGAAATCTACAATTTCTTCAAGTTCTTTTTTTGCTTCGTTGACACCTGCGACGTTGTTGAATGTTATTTTGGGAAGATCTTTATTAAAACGTTTAGCTCTAGATTGTCCAAAAGAGAACACAGACTCTTGAGCCCCCTTTGCTTGCCTGAATAAAAATATAAAGAAGGCAACCATCAGGATTGTCGGAATAATGTTACTTAGAAAATTAATAATTCCTGCAGATCCTTGAGTATCCTGAATATTTATATTGATTGAAGAAGGATTAATGTTTGAGTCCTGAAGAATTTTATAGAATGTATCACTCGGTTCCTTGTATGTTACAGCTAGGTTGTTGTTTTTATAATAAGCTATGATTTTATTGTCAATTACTTCTACTTTACTTATTTTACGGTCCTTAATATCTTTAATAACGGTAGTTATAGGTTTCTGGGGCAGAGCTTGATTAACATCTTTTGAAATCGCACCAAAAACATAAAATGTAAATACGGCAATAAATAATATTATGAATATAGTTTTCAGGTTAAAACTGAAGTTAAATTCAGTGATTTTTTTTATACCTTTATCGTTTTTTTTATCGTTTTTTGAATTATTTGCCATTATTAAAAAGAGATCCCTCGCTTCGCTCGGGATGATTGTGTTGAAATTTCAACATGATCATTTTAGCAGATATTTGATAGAATTGACAGTGATTTAAGCCAAAATTGTTAATAGTATGAAAATAATAACTCATAACAACAAAACGATAGATGAAGTTATAGCTATTCTTAAAAAAGGGGGTTTAGTGGTTAGTCCATCAGATACAGTTTATGGATTATTAGCTGATGCAACCAACGAAAAAGCAGTAAAAAAGTTAATCAAATTTAAAAACCGTCCATTCGGAAAACCTATTTCAGTATTTGTTTCCGACTTTTCCATGTTAAAAGAACAGGTTGAGATTAACGAGACACAATTAAAAACAGTTGAAGAACTGTTACCTGGTCCATTTACAATTATTCTTAAATCAAGACATAAAGTCTCAAATCTTCTTGAATCCGAAAAGGGTAATCTGGGAGTAAGGATGCCTGACTTTAAATTTATCAATGAGCTGGCTAAAAAGTTTAACAAACCTATTACTGCAACCTCGTCAAATATATCAGGAAGATCTCCTCATTATTCAACTAAGACATTATTAAATGAGTTATCGGATAAAAAAAAGGAGCTAATTGATCTAATAATCGATGCAGGTGATCTTCCAAGGAACAAACCATCGACAGTTGTTGATCTTACTGAAGCGAAAATTAAGATTGTTAGGCAAGGAGATATAAGTTTCAATGAAGAAAAAAAATATATCTCTGAAAGTCCTAGTCAGACAAAGAAAATCGCAGAGTTTATTTTTAAAAAAATAATAGATAAAAAAATAACTAAACCCTTAATTTTTATCCTTCAGGGAGAATTAGGAGTTGGGAAAACAGTCTTTATCAAAGGAATCGGAGAATTACTGGGAATCAAAAATATAATATCTCCGACCTTCGTTATCTATTACGAGTATGAAGTACACCTCAGAGGTGTACTTTTTAAGAACAAACTGGTACATATTGATCTATATAATATCAATGATCCGGAAGAGTTTCGCTATTTACATTTAGAAGAATACATTAAGAAAGGTAATGTTTTATGTTTTGAGTGGGGAGAAAAAGCAGGGGAAATTCTTCCGTTGCTTAAAAAGACTGGGAAAGTTGTTTATGTGAAAATGAAATATATCGACGACAAGAAAAGAGAAATAAATTTAAAATTGTAAATTTGCTTATCTAATCTATTCATGCTAGATTGTAATTAATGTTCAGGTTATTTATCCTTGTATTAACCTTATTTTTTTTATCTCTTTCTTCCTATTTTTTACTTAATTCAAGTTCTAATCCTTCAACTCGCTTTGCTCGTTCAGGACAAGTGTCAACCGTTTATGCCCAAACCATCTCTCCATCTCCTACCATAAGTCCAGATTGGTCAACAGTTGCTCATGATCCCCAAAGAACATCAGCCTCTACAGAGCAGGTCTCTTTGGATAGTAATGGTTCAGGCAAAGTCATCTGGTATCGTCCAATTGAGGCATATATTCCCCAGAACTCCCAGATAATTGCTGCAAACGGCATGCTTTATATTTCTTCAGCTAAAGGACTATATGTGTTTGATGCCAATACTGGCGACGTAAGATGGCGATTTGATACCGAGATGCCTCTAGAAAATTCACCAACCATCTACAACGGAGTTGCTTATGTAGGTAGCATGGACAAAAGATTATTTGCTTTAAATGCCAATACCGGTGTTAAAATCTGGTCTTTTGATAACGCTAAGGCTGGATTCTCTACTAATCCTTTAGTCCTTTCCTCCGGTATTTATCTGGGTAATCGTGATGGTTATTTTTACGCCGTAAACCTTGACGGGACACTCAAATGGAAGTTTAAAACCGATGGACCAATTAATTTTTCCGCCGCGGCTTCCAAAGATAACAGTAAAATTTACTTTGCCAGTAACGATAACTATGCTTATGCCCTTAATGCGATAAATGGTTCCCTTATCTGGAAATCAGCCAAACTTCCCGGTGAAGGTTTCGACTCCTATTGGCCGGTGGTTTACACCGATCACTTTACCGGCAAAGACTTTGTGGTTTTTTCCGGAGGATCACCGGGTTATCGCTATGGACCGCGGCCGGGAGCACAGACGTTAGATGATCCCCCGTATAACTTTGTGGGTTGGGGAGGTTGGATATGGACCCAAGAAAGTATCCTCAACGTCAACTATGGTCTCACCGGACCGTTACCTACCCGTACCCCGAGTAACCAGTGGGAACAAGGAAAAACCATTGTCGACGCCACGCCCCTGATAAATTGGCTAGAGAACTATCCTGACCCTGGAGCTCAAGATGGCAATCGGGGGAAGCCTTGGCAGCGAACTACTTTTATTCTTAACGCCGGTGACGGTAGCGAATATACTTTTGATTCTAACGGCAACGGAAAGCCGGAACATGCTCCGTTTGCCTTTTGGGGAACCGCGAACGGTAACCGCTATCCGCCGATAGTTGGGCCGGATAATGCCCTTTACAGTGGTAATTTTACCAATGCCAATGTTGCCGGCAATGCCGTTGTGGGTTGGGAAACAGGTACTCCTTATTTCGGTTTTCTCGGCAGTATTCTCGGGGCTGTAGACGAACCACAAGCGTGGTCCTTTGGTGGAAACGTTGTCTATCGAAGTATTTGTTGCGACCGTTACGCTAACTGGCAAAATATTGCCACTGGTGGCACTGGTCAACTTTGGGCTTATGACGGGCTATCTTCTATAGCTCCCGGGTATGATGATATGTGGTATGCACAAGCTGACTATGACCGCTGGGAAGGTTGGTATACCGGATCAAGTCAGTATATCTATGGTCGTAGTGGTGTTTATCACAATCATGGTGATCAAAACCCCATCGTTCCTTATCAGGGTAAGCTCTTTATCCACCGCAGCAATGCGATTATCGCTATTGGCCCAACCAATGCCACAACCTATGGTAACAAGGGTGATTTAAGAATCCAGTCGACAAGTGATCCTACCATTCCTGTTCCTTCTGTTGCCGAACTCAAATCGAAGTTGGAAACTGAAATTCAAAAAATGATGGCCGCCGGAGACCTGCGCATTGGCTACTACAATAATGGTCAGTTGAGTGCAGAAGAGCTAGTCAACTATTTTGAAGACCCCGGCGACACGCTTTATACCCTTGCAGCAGCTTATCCTTATGTTTCTTCTTCTACCCAAACTCAGCTAGTAAATTATCTCAAACAGGAGTTTGCCAACTACTTTAATCCCACGATGTACACCTCCCGCGGCTGGACAGGAGCAACCAGGGAAGCCTTTGATATGCCTCCGGAAGTGGCGGCTGACATGCAGACCAAACCAAAACTCGCGGGGGGAAATTATGTCTATAACACCAGTACTAACTATTCCGGTGTTTACCACCAGTTTAATTTCTATGCTCTCTGGAAATATGCCCAGATTGTTCCTGCGGATACATTGACCGTCTATAACTTGGCCAAGTCGCGGGTCAGTTTTCCTTCCTCTTATCCCCCTGTAGACGATACTAACCTGACCACCTTTCCTTGGAGACTCAATAACTACATTTCCGGCTATATTGGTTTTCTAAACTTACAAAAACTAGCAGGAAAAGACACCGCCGATGCAACCTTAAGAACCCAGGTCACCAATGAACTGACCCGACTGGAGAGTTTACGGGCGGCTAATTTTACACCCATTAACAACTGTGCTGGCTTTTACGGCGGAAATGACGTCCTTTGCCGGAACATGAATGTCGGCCGGAACTTTTATTATCTGGTTCCCGAATTGGGTGATTATCTCAACAAGAATGCCCTGAGTTCCGCTCAAGATACCATTACGGAACTAACCTATGTCGCTCCCTATTGGATGCAGGAAGGTTATACCTCAAAGCATTTGGAAGGAGTTAAAGAAAATCTCTACGACATCTCCCTTCTTCTAGGTAAAGCCTACATTCTTAAACAACCCTACAGTGAAATAGCCAAATACATTGATGCTCCCAACTTTGCTGTAGGAGATCTTTTATATATGAACAATTTAATAGCAGCTCTAGATTCTGCAAATGCTAGCCTAACACCAACAGTTGTTCCAACACCAGTTGGAGATATCAATGGTGATGGAAAAATAGATGGGGGAGATCTATTTATTCTTCTTAAGAATTATTTAACAACTAACATTAATTCAGATTTAAATAAAGACAATGTTGTTAATATGATTGATGGAGGAATATTGATAAATAACTTTGGTAAATAATTTTCAATTTACAATTTGGAATTTGTGTTAATTTTAGCTATTGAAACCTCGGCTGATGAAACGGCAGCTGCGGTCACTGAAGGACGAAAAGTCTTATCAAATGTAATCTATTCCCAAATTTTGCTGCACAAAAAGTGGGGAGGGATTTATCCTTCACTGGCAAAAAGAGCCCATGAGGAGAGAATTGACGGAGTTATAGACGAAGCTTTAAGGAAATTTCAAATTTCAAATTTCAAATTTCAAATTGATTACGTTGCAGTTACTTACGGTCCTGGTTTGGCTGTTGCATTGGAAGTTGGAATAAAAAAGGCAAAAGAGTTGGCGAATAAATATGATAAAAGATTGATTGCCGTCAATCATTTGGAAGGGCATATCTACTCCAGTTTTGTTCAGAATAGTAAAGGAAGTCCTAAAAGAGAGTTTAAATTCCCGTATTTGGCATTGATAATATCCGGAGGTCATACTGAAATTGTTTTGTTTAAAAGTCATGTAGAGTATCAAGTTTTAGGCGAAACAAGAGATGATGCGGCGGGAGAAGCTCTTGATAAATCTGCAAAGCTTCTTGGCTTAGGATATCCTGGTGGACCGGTGATAGAAAGGTTAGCTTCAGAAGTAGAGAATAAGGATTTTTATAAATTTCCCAGACCAATGATAAGATCCAAAAATCTTGAATTCTCTTTTTCAGGACTGAAAACGTCCTTTTATTATTTTCTTAAAAGTAAAGAAATTGAGCCGATTAAGAATTTACGAGAACTTTCCAGTTCATTTCAAAACGCTGTCTTTGATACGATCGTTACTAAGACAAATTTAGCAATAAAACAGACAGGTATAAATCGGATTGTTGTTGGCGGAGGAGTAAGTGCAAATTTCTATTTAAGAAAATTATTAAGAAATTCAGTCAAAAAATACAAAGGTGAGGTTTACTTTCCTCCTTTTAAATATTTAACAGGAGATAATGCTGCGATGATCGGAGTTGCAGCTTTTTATAAGGCTGCAAAAGGAGTATATGTTAAAGATTTAGAAAAACTTGACCGCGTTCCCAGGCTATCCCTCTAACCTAACTCCATCTTCTATTGAATTCTATTAAAATACTCGCTAAACTATTACTTAATGAGTATATGTTAACTATAACCAATCAATCCGACTACGGAATTTTATTAATTGAACAACTTAAGGATAAAAAAAATTACGTTCCTCTTTCGGAGCTAACCAGAGTAACAAAATTACCCAAAAGATTTCTTGCTCGGATAGCGGCAAATTTGGCAAAACACAAAATAATAGAAAGTAAGGAGGGAAAAGTCGGAGGATATAAATTATTAGCGAACCTAAAGAAAATTTCTTTATATGGTTACCTTAAAATTTTTGAGAAAGATGTAGAGATGGCCAAATGTGTCAGCAAAGATTTTAAATGTCCATATGATGATATTTGTCTACATAAAGAACTATTGAGCCACAAGTTGAATCGTATAGTTATTAATGAACTAAAAAGAACTAAATTAAGCGATCTTTTTTAAATAAAATGTTAACCCTAAAAAATCTTACCGTAACTGTAAACAATAAAAAAATAATTAAGAATTTCAATTTTAATTTTGAGAATAACATGGTTTACGCCATTATGGGCCCAAACGGTTCTGGAAAGTCAACTTTGGCTTATGCAATCGCAGGCCATCCAAACTATAAGTTGACGACTGGAAATTTGTCGTTTAATGGAAAAAAAATTAATGATTTATCAGCCGATAAGAGAGCAAAAAAAGGAGTATTCTTATCTTTTCAGTCGCCGCTTTCTTTAACTGGCGTTACGGTCTTCCAACTCCTAAGAGTTGCAATGTCTGGCAAAGTAGACCCTTTAAACTTAAAAAAAAAGATTTATAAGCTGGCAAAAGAATTGAAGATAAAAGAAGAACTTATTGAGAGATCTCTAAATGATGGGGCATCAGGTGGAGAAAAAAAGAAACTTGAAATGTTGCAAGCTTCAGTTTTAGAACCTAAATTTATTATTTTTGATGAAATTGACACGGGGGTTGATGTAGATGCCTTAAGAACAATTGCCAAATTTATGCAACTGCATAAAAAAAACAAGACCTATATATTAATTACTCACTACAATAGAATTTTGCGATATATTAAACCGGATAAAGTATTGGTGGTTATAAATGGAGAATTGGTAAAAGAAGGCGGAAAAGAATTGGCCGAGCAGATTGAAAAAAATGGTTATGAAAAATATGCAACAACCTAATTTAAACTTTGAATACCGGTATGGTTTCTCCATGCCTCAAAATTATTCCTTTATATCAAAAAAAGGTTTAAATGAAGAAATTGTTAGAAATATTTCGAAGATAAAAAACGAACCAGAATGGATGACTGATTTTAGGTTGAATTCACTAAAAACCTTTTTTCAAAAGAAAATGCCAGATTGGGGGGCGGATCTTTCAGCTATAGATTTTAATAATATAATTTATTACATAAGGCCTACCGATAAGCAGGTAAATTCTTGGAGTGACCTGCCCCAAGAAATAAAAGAGACTTATGATCGTATTGGTGTACCTCAAGCTGAAAAGAAATTTCTAGCGGGAGTTTCTGCACAATATGAATGTTTAACTGGAGATAGTTTAGTTTTTACAAATCATGGTGTAAAAGGTATTAAAGATTTAAAACCCAGTACCTACGTTTATTCACTTAATGAGCTAACACATAAAATTGAACGACAGCAAGTTTTAGCCACGATTTGTAAAGGAACTCGTCCTGTATATAAAGTTTCCACAATTGGTCGGGAACTTAAATGTACAATTAATCATCCATTATTAGTATTGAATTATGAAAAAAAACAGCAAGCAAAACGGGGGAAATTTTACGTAAATTGGAAGTATTTATCTGAATTACAAAAAGGTGATTATATTGGAATTGTTAAAGATTTACCTGATAACGGTAAGCCCTATAAATTACCGCGAATAAATTTTATTAAAGAATTCAACGGCAAAAATCAGTATAAGAATTTCAAAGTTGTTTCAAATTATTTATACACAAGAAAAAATAAAAATCTAATAATTCCCAAATTTACAACCGAAGAACTAATGTGGATTTTAGGATTATATCTAGGTGATGGATATATTTCACACTCAAGTAAACATTATGAGGTACTTTCTTTCGCAATTCCAAAGAATGATAAAACTACAAGACGTAAAATTCAGACATACTTAAGAAAGGTCTTTAATTATAAATTATCAAATCGAACAAAAGAGTTTTTTAGACAACGTATAAGTTCAACTCCTATTATTGAATTTTTCAAAAAGTGTGGATTTCAGGGAAAAGCATTAACGAAGAAATTACCAATGTGGGTATTTAGTTTACCAAATTCGCAGAAAAAAGCATTAATCGGAGGATATATTGACTCAGATGGATATGTTTCAAATTTTAAAAAAGACTCAAAAGCAACAATCACTAGCGCAAATAGAAGACTTCTTCAATCAATTCAGTTACTTAGTATTTCTGCCGGTCTTAGGGCAAGTTCAATTTTCTCATTTAAATCTACATCAATTTTTAATAAACCCGAAGGAAATATTGCATTTAGACTACAAATCAATGGTGATTTAACCGAATTATCTGATTATTCTATAAAAACTAAGAATAACTTTGTGCCTCATCAATATTATCATCAATTTGCTTCACATCATAAATCTCCAATTGCATCACATATTAGTGATCAAATCGGTTTTGCTGAAATAAAAAATATTGACTTTTATGGATATGAGAAAGTATATGATATAGAAGTAGAAAAACATCATAATTTTATCGCAAATGGTATTATCGTTCATAATTCAGAAGTAGTTTATGAAAGTATATCTCGAGAGTTAAAGAAAACGGGAGTAATTTTTTGTGATATGGATACGGCTTTAAGACAATATCCCAAGATTGTCAAAAAGTATTTTGGCAAATTGATTCCTCCGCATGACAACAAATTTGCAGCCTTGAACTCTGCTGTTTGGTCAGGAGGATCATTTGTCTATGTTCCAAAAGGAGTCAAGGCGAATCTACCGCTTCAGGCCTATTTTAGAATAAATGCAGAAAGATTCGGACAGTTTGAAAGAACACTGATTATCGCTGAAAAGGGGAGTTATGTACATTATATAGAAGGTTGTAGTGCTCCAATTTATACAATGGATTCATTACACGCTGCGGTAGTTGAGATATTTGTCCATAAAAATGCCAGAGTCAGATATACAACAGTTCAAAACTGGAGCAACAATGTTTACAATTTGGTGACCAAAAGAGCCAGAGCCGAAGAAAATGCCGTCATGGAGTGGGTTGACTGTAATATTGGAAGTAAAGTGACAATGAAATATCCAAGTGTTTATCTTTTTGGAAAGGGATCAAAAGGAGAAGTTTTGTCAATTGCTTATGCTGGAAAAAACCAACATCAGGACGCAGGAGCAAAGATGTTTCACTTTGCACCCAATACCTCCTCAAGAATTATTTCCAAATCTATTTCAAAAAGCGGAGGTAGGACATCCTACCGAGGTCTGGTTCAGGTTATGCCTGGAGCAAAGAATTCATCTGTTTTTGTTAGCTGTGACGCTTTGATACTCGACGAGAAATCAAGATCAGATACATATCCCTACATGAAGATAAAAGAGAGTGACACAACTGTTCAACATGAAGCGACCGTTGAAAAAATAGGTGAAGAGAAACTTTTTTATCTTACAGCAAAAGGTATTTCAAAAACCGATGCAGAAGGATTACTTGTTAACGGTTTTATTGAACCTGTGACTAAAGAGATTCCATTGGAGTATTCTATTGAGTTAAATCGATTAATAAATTTGGAGATGAGTGGAAGTGTAGGATAAAATGAACAAATTTATTGATTTAAATAAGGAAAAAAATAATAGCTTGGTTTTTAATGAACAAGGTAAATATATCGTTTATTTTAAGAATCTTTCGGGCAAATTTACCTTTGACATTAAAACAAGCAATGTTGATCTGAATATTTATGGTTTATTCATCGGTGAAAACAGAGATCAGTTCAAGGTTGAGACAATTCAAAGGCATCTCGCACCAAATTCAAAATCAAATTTGCTAATTAAAGGAGTTTTTTATGGTGAATCAAAATTTATTTATGAAGGATTGATCAGGATTGAAAAGGAAGCTCAAAAATCACATGCTTATCAAAAAAATCAGAACTTAATCATGTCGGATAAAAGCTTTATCGATTCGAGGCCATTTCTAGAGATCTTGGCTAACGATGTTTTTTGTACACACGGTTCAACCACTGGAAAATTAAATGAAGAACAGATATATTATTTGCGAACAAGAGGTTTAAGCATTAATCAAGCAGAAAAAGTACTGATAGACGGCTTTATAAAAGAAATTGAAAATATTTATGAACAAAAATGACTTTCCGATTTTTAAACATAATCCGAGGTTGATTTATCTCGACTCAACAGCAACCTCATTAAAACCAAATAGTGTTATAGATAAAGAAATTGAATATTATCAAAAGTATTCGGCTAATGTTTTTAGAGGAGTTTATAAAGTTTCGGAAAAAGCCACGAAAGAATATGAGGAAACCAGAGAGGTTGTCGCCAAATTTATTAATTCGAAAAGAACGGAAGAAGTCGTTTTTACCAGAAATACAACAGAGTCTATCAACTTGGTTGCTTATTCGTTGGGAAGGAAAATAATTAATTCAAAAGATGAGATTGTTACGACAATAATGGAGCATCATTCCAATTTTGTACCTTGGCAAGTTTTAGCCAGCGAGATTGGAGCAACTTTTAAAATAGTTGACATAGATGATCAAGGTTATTTGGAAAGCGGTGATCTAAGTTCAATAATCTCAAGAAAAACAAAGATTTTTGCATTAACTTATGTTTCTAATGTCTTAGGAACGGTTAATCCAATTAAAGAAATTATTAAAGCGACTAGGAAGATTAATCCAAATGTAATTGTCATTGTTGACGCTGCTCAAGCTGTTCCGCATTTAAAAGTTGATGTTCAAGATTTGGATTGTGATTTTTTTGCTTTTTCTTCTCACAAGATGCTTGGACCTACTGGAGTTGGGGTGCTTTGGGGAAAGTATGAGCTAATGGATGAGATGTTTCCATTTAATTATGGAGGAGAGATGATCAGCGAAGTTTATGTAAATAGAACAACTTTTCAACCACCTCCGTTAAAGTTTGAGGCAGGAACGCCACATATAGCAGGTGTCATAGCTTTAAAGGAGGCGGTTCGTTACTTGGAACAACTAGGTATGGAGAATATTAGAAATCATGAAATAAAATTAGTAGATTATACTTTTAAAAAAATTAAAGAGAATTTTCCAGATAAAATTAAAATTTTTGGACCGTCGATCATAAACAATAGAGGAGGTGTTATCACTTTCACTTTCGAAGGTTATCACCCTCACGACATTGGTCAGATTTTGGATGAAGAAAACATAGCTATCAGAGTTGGACATCACTGCGCTATGCCGTTACATGAAAGATTAGGAATAAATGCGTCATGCAGAGCAAGTTTTTATTTATACAATAACAAGGATGATGTGGACAAACTGGTTGACGGATTAAAGAAAGTGGAAAAAATTTTATTTTATGAAGACTAATCGTATCAGGAAATAATACTTCGAACATTACAGGCATCCGCATAACTTCGGGACAATCAAAAATCCAAGCAAAAAAACATCAGTCTCAAATCCATTATGCGGGGACAAGATTGAGATGGAACTTTTATTTAGAGGTACTTTAACTAAAGATATTAAATTCAGAGGATATGGGTGTGCCATTTCCCAAGCTTCAGCGTCCTTATTAACAGATTATGCGAAAAATAAATCGAAGGAACAATTGAAAAAACTCGACAAAGAATCTATTATTAAACTGTTAGGAATAGAATTGGGACCAAACAGAATAAAATGTGCGCTATTACCACTTGTTGCGTTACAGAAATTGCTAATATAGTTAGAAATTAAAAATTAATATCATGGATAATCTGGCAGATTCACAAAATCCATCCGGACCGGTTAAGGTTAGAAATTGGAAGGTTAGAGTGGATCGTGATCTTTGTATAGGAGCAGCTACCTGTGTAGCCATAGCTCCCAAAACCTTTGTTTTGGATTCGGAAGCAAAAGCTGTGATTTTAAAGTCAACTTCAGAAGATTCCGATCAGACCATTCTTGATGCCGCAAAAGGATGTCCTGTTGCAGCAATCATCATTGAAGATGAACAAGGCAATAAAGTATTTCCCAAATAAATATGAAATTTACGTGGATGATAGGTGGCGAGGCAGGATTTGGGATAATGACAACCGGTTTGTTATTCTCTAAGATTGCCAACCGCCTAGGCTATTATACATTTGACTACATTGAGTACCCCTCTTTAATTAGAGGAGGTCACAACGTTTTTGAGGCGATAGTTTCAGATGAAGAAGTGCACGGATTAAAAAAAGAAATAGATTTTCTCGTCTGTTTAAACGCCGAGACCTACACTAAACATAAATCCCGTTTATCGTCATCCGCCTATGTTATTTATGACTCTGAAGAATTTGTAATCGAGGATAATATTACAAAGATTTCTGTTCCATTCAAGAAAACACTGTCAGAGCTTAAAGGACAAGTTGTCATGAAAAATACAATCTCCATGGGTGCGTCCTTGGCGATTTTAGGAACTGATCTCTCGCTATTAAATTTAATGATTGAGGAACAGTTTGGCAAGAAGGGACAAACAGTCGTTGATTTCAATAAGAAATTTGCTGAAATCGGTTACAACCATGTCAAACAAAATTATTCAAAACTTATAAAATCAGTTCTTACTAAAAAGGATTCTGACACAAAGCTTGTTATGACAGGAAACGATGCATTTTCCTTAGGATCAGTTGTTGCTGACTGCAGGATGTATGTAGCCTACCCGATGACACCTTCCTCTTCAGTTTTGGCAACTATGGCAGCTTGGCAAAAAAAGCTGGAATTGTTGTCAGACATGCTGAAGACGAAATTTCAGTGATTAATACGGCAATAGGTTCTTCTTTTATGGGAGTCAGATCAGCGGTTGGAACTTCGGGTGGAGGATTTGCCTTAATGGTTGAAGCAGTTTCTTTGGCTGGGATGACGGAGACGCCTCTTGTTATTTTACTTTCACAACGTCCCGGGCCGGCAACAGGCATGCCTACCTGGACAGAACAGGGAGATTTATTATTCGCGGTTCATGCCGGTCATGGCGAATTCCCAAAAATAGTATTAACCCCAGGTGACGTTGAAGAGATGCTTGAATTGACAACCAAAGCTTTTAATCTTGCTGATATCTATCAACTACCTGTGATTATTATGTCAGACATGTTCTTGTCAGAGTCGCATAAGACAATAGCTAAACAATTTGTTAATAAACTCATTTCAGATTATAAAGTTGATCGAGGAAAAACAATTACTAAATTTACCGGAGAGAAATATTTAAGATATAAAGTCACTGATGACGGGATATCCGAAAGATTGCTGCCTGGGCAAAAAGGAGTTTATTTCCAGGCAAACTCCTATGAACATGTTGAGGATGGTCACACTACGGAAGAAGCGCAACCGAAAATAGATCAGACAGAAAAGAGAAACCATAAATGGAAAACTTATCTAAGCACACATTTTTCAGCTCCAGATGTTTTCGGAAATTTGAAAAAAAGTCCTATAGTTTTAGTTTCATGGGGAAGCAACAAAGGTCCAATTCTTGAAGCTCAAAAAATATTGAAAACTACAGGTAAGGAAATAGCTCTAATTCATTTTACACATGTTTATCCAATGAATAAGGATATGATTTTGCCTTTGTTTAAAAATGGAAAACGATATGTTTTGCTGGAAAATAATTCTCATGCTCAGCTTGGTAAATTATTACAAATCGAGACGGGGATTGAGTTAAAGGAGAAATTGTTAAAATACAATGGCCGTCCTTTTTGGTCGGAGGAAATTGTTGAGTATATTAATAAATAATTATGAGTACTATTCAAGATTTTTCTGGTTATACTCCAACTTGGTGTCCTGGCTGTGGAGATTGGGGAATAGGAATTGCGATAAAAAGTGCTTTTACACAACTTGGGTTAGATCCTTCATCAGTTATAGTGGTTTTTGGAATTGGTTGCTCGGGTAACATGAATGATTTTTTAAATGCATATGCCATTCATGCTCTTCACGGGAGAGGATTACCGAATGCAATCGGCGCAAAAATAGCCAATCACAAAATGCCAGTTGTTGCAATTGTTGGTGACGGGGATTGTTATGGAGAAGGAGGGAATCATTTCCTCCATGCATGTAGAGGAAATCACGACATTACTGTCATTGTCCATGACAATGGTGTTTATGGATTAACTACTGGTCAGGTTGCGCCTACTGCTCAAAAAGGTTTCAAATCAAAATCAACTCCCTCTGGTATAATTGAGGTTCCTGTTAATCCATTATCTTTGGCTATAACATCAGGAGCAACATTTGTTTCACAAACTTTTGCAGGGGAAGTAACTCATGTCATAGAAATGATAAAAGAGGGAATAAAGCATAAAGGACTTTCCCTTGTAAATGTTTTACAGCCTTGTGTAACCTTTAACAAGATAAACACGTACCAATATTATAAGGAACACGTATACAAATTACCGGCGAATTACCAAAAAGATAATTTTCAAACGGCAGTTTCAGAAAGCTTAAAGATGAATGAGGCAAAATTTCCTCTAGGAATTGTATATCAAGCAAATAGATCGTCATTTACAGATGAACTTCCTCAAATTAAAGAAGAGACACTGGTGGAAAAGAAAAGATTTGTAGATTTTGAAACTTTGATGAGCGATTTTGCATAAATTTTATATAACAAAGTTGAACAATTATTAATATTTGGATTATTGTAGCAGGCTATAAATACTATAGGTTGACAATTAGCAATTAATCTGATAAACTGCTAAAAGATATGCCAATTTTATCGGGAGCGTTAGAACAATCCGTTTATCCAGTTGTAGCGGTCCGAGATGCAATCGTCTTCCCAGGAACAGAAAATGTTTTGGTTTTTGGTAGACCAAAAAGTTTAGCAGGAATTGACGAAGGAATTAAAAGAGGAAATAAGGTAATTATTGTGATGCAAAAAAACTCTTCACTAGACGATCCAAAAAAAACAGATCTTTACTCTGTCGGGGTTCTATCGACAATTGAAAAAACAATTCCAGGAGAAAAAGGTGAGATTAATGTACTGGTAAAAGGAAAGGAAAAAGTGAAGTTAATAGAGTTTACAAAAGAAACGCCCTTTTTAGAAGCTAAAGTAATGAAGCTGGTTGACAAAGTAGCCGACGATGAAGAAGTTCAAGCAATGGTTAGGTATTTATCTGCTCAGATCAAAAAAGCAATTAACCTGGGGAAGACCGTAGACTTTGTTTTCTTAATGAATATCTTAAATATTACAAATCCTCAAGATTTTTCCTATCAGATAGCCGTAGTTTTGGATCTGAAATCAAACGAAAGAGAAAAATTGTTGGAAGATACTGATTTAAAACTGCGCCTTAAGCAGGAAGTTGAGTACATCAATCGAGAGATTAAAATTCTTGAAATTGAGAGAAACATATCATCCAAAACTCAACAGAAATTTGAGCAGGGTATGCGGGAAACTTTCTTGCGAGAAAAGATGAAAACGATTGAGGAAGAGTTGGGGTCCAAAGATGAAGATAAAGACGTACAAGAATATAAAGATAAAATTAAAAAAGCAAGAATGCCAAAGTCTGTTGAAGAGAAGGCATTGAAAGAACTAAAGCGTCTTGCACAAATGTCTCAATTTAATCCTGAAGCTTCTTATATCAGAACCTATCTTGATTGGTTAGTTGAAATTCCCTGGTCTAACGCATCTTCAAATGACATTAATATAAAAGTTGCCGAAAAAATTTTAAATGAGGATCATTATGGCTTAAAAAAAATAAAAGAAAGAATCTTAGAATATTTGGCGGTAATAGAGCTTAAAAAAAGAAACGAAATAAAAAATACATCAAAGAAAGAACATCAACCAACAATTCTCTGTTTTGTCGGCCCCCCAGGTGTAGGCAAGACGTCTCTTGGAAAATCTATAGCAAAAGCCTTGGGAAGAAAATTTATAAAAATATCATTAGGGGGAATACGAGATGAAGCAGAAATAAGGGGTCACAGAAGAACATATGTTGGCGCAATGCCTGGAAGGATAATACAAGGTATAAAACAGGCAGGAACCAAAAATCCAGTATTTATGATGGATGAGATAGATAAAATTGGTAGAGATTATAGAGGAGATCCATCAGCCGCTCTTCTTGAAGCTTTAGATCCTGAACAAAATCATTCTTTTTCAGATCATTATCTTGAGGTTAACTTTGATCTCTCGGATGTATTCTTTATAACAACCGCAAATATTCTTGATACAATTCCGGAAGCTTTGCTAGATCGTCTTGAGGTGATCCATTTTCCCGGATATACCGAGGACGAAAAATTCAATATAGCCCAAGATCATTTAATTAAAAAACAATTGGAGGCTCATAGTTTGCCTGAAGGAGATGTTAAAATTACCGACAACGCTTTAAAAATTATTATCCGTCGCTATACCAGAGAAGCAGGAGTGCGAGAACTTGAAAGGCAAATAGCGGCAATATTTAGAAAAGTAGGAAGGGAGATAGTTGAAAATAAACTTAAAAATAAAACCGTAGGCGTCACAGATATTTCAAAATATTTAGGTCCCTTCAAATATTCTTCTCAAATGATTGAAGAAAGAGATACAGTTGGTATCACTACCGGCCTAGCCTGGACTCAAGCTGGAGGAGATATTCTCTTTATCGAAGTTGCGATCATGCCAGGAAAAGGAAATCTTACTTTGACAGGCCATCTAGGGGACGTTATGAAAGAGTCCTGCCAAGCGGCCTTATCTTATATTAGATCAAGGTGGAATGTATTTGGATTAAGCCGAGACTTCTTCCACAAAGTTGATATTCATGTACATGTTCCAGAAGGTGCGGTTCCAAAGGATGGTCCTTCAGCGGGGATTGCAATCACTACAGCAATGGTGTCGGCTTTATGCAAAATTCCTGTTAGACGAGATACGGCAATGACGGGTGAGATTACTTTAAGAGGAAGAGTTCTCGAGATAGGCGGAGTTAAAGAAAAAGTTATAGCAGCTCATAGAGCCAATATAAAGACCGTAATACTGCCTAAAGATAATAAAAAAGATTTGGAAGATATACCAAAATATGTTCTCAATGATCTTCATTTTGACTTCGTTTTTCATATGGACGAAGTATTGAAAATAGCCTTAGCTTTTCCCAAAAATCATCAAGGATTACCGATAATTACCAAGAAATTCGCTCAAATTCCTAATTGAAATTATCTTCTTAAATCAAGATAAATTCTTCTTAAAGAATGAAGAAAATTGTATAAAGAATAAGGAATATTTTTGATGATGAGATCATAACTTCCAACCAATTCTGTAAAAGTCCCCCCGAACCCTTCTTTAAATCTTGTAAATCCTGACCAGGGATGATTTGAATTATAGTTTGGTTCAAGCGAACCCCACATGTCAAATTTTTCAGCACCCAACTTTTTTCCGAATTTAATTGCCTCCCACATTAAAAGGTTTGATGCCATAAAATTTCTGTGTTCCAAAGAAGTTCCACCATACGGGTAGTAAATAATTTTATTGAAATAAAAAAGTTCGTAAGCGGCTAAGGGTATTTTTTTATAAAAAGCAATTAAGATATGAGCAATATTCTTGTTTAGATTTTCCCAAACTATTCGATGATAGTTTAATAAGTGACCAAAATATTTTTGTCTTTTACAAGTCTCAAAATATAGTTTTGCAAAAATTTTAAAACCCTCTTTATTTGATATCTCATTTACCGTTACTCCTTTTCTTTGTGCAAGGTTGATATTGTAGCGAGTTTTAGATTTCATATTTCTTAACAGTTCATCTTCAGTTTTAGTTAAGTCTAAGATTTGAGTCCAATTAGGAAAGAGAGGATGTCTGGATTCTATTAATTTATTATGAGTTAATTGCGGATTACGAATTTCGGATTTTAAAACATATGGCTCAAGTTTTACAAAAATAACATTGTTTGTTTTTCCATATTCTTGAAGAAAATCAATAACTTCTTTAGAGGGCCAAACTGATCTTGGTAGGTATCCGATTTTTAATCTTGTATAGGGTATTTTATGAAATGTTATCTGGTAAACATTCGAGATTTGTTTATTTGTAAATTCTCCGATTCTCAACACCTCTATTCCCATTTTCTTTCTAGCCTCTCCCCATTCCCAAGATTGAAGTGGATGCTGTGCTTTAGAATTAAATAATTCCTTATCAAAATCATTTTCAATAATTTTAATCATAATTTAATTAATCAATTAAACCGACTTGAGAACTATTAAAGTCTCTTCTGCACATTTTTGCCAGGAAAAAAGTTTTATTCTTTCTTTTCCTTTACTGATGAGCTCTTTTCTAAGTTTATCGTTTTTTTTAAGTTCTGATAATTTTTCAGCGAGTTCTTTAGGATCTTTTGGATCAAAATAAAGACAAGCATCTCCTCCCACTTCGGGCAGGCTTGATGAAAATGAGCTTATAACAGGACAACTAAAGTTCATTGATTCAATCAAGGGTAACCCAAACCCTTCATAAAGGGAAGGGAGAACAAAACAGAAAGCGTTTCTATAGATATTTATTAGTTCCTGGTCGGATACATAACCTAAAAATTTAACATGTTTGCTTAAATTCAGTTCATGAACTTTTTTAAAAATATGTTCATAAAGCCAACCTTTTTTTCCGACAATAATCAATTTAAATTCAGGATTTTGCATATAAAAAATATTAAAAGCATCAACCAGAGTCGTTATGTTTTTTCTCGGCTGTAGCGTTCCTACGTATAAGATAAATTTAGTTTTCTTAAGTTTTGAGATTTCGGATTTAGATTTGACATTTGACATTTGAGTTTTGACATTTTTCTCATAGCCTTCATAGATTACTTCAATCTTTTCTTCCGGAGTGTTGTAAAATCTAACTATGTCTCTCTTTGTTGTTTGTGATACGGCAATAACCTTTTTAGCTTTCTCTACAGAATATTTTGTCCAATTTTTAAGCTGATAAAGATCTTTTTTTAAAAATTCTTCGGGGTAATAAAAATAAGAAAGGTCATGAATTGTTACCACAAAAGGAATAGGACAGAAACGAGGTGCATAGTGAGCAGGAGAGAAAAATAGATCAATTTTTTGGCCTAAAGCCTTTTTTTTAAAAAGTTCTAAAGGCAAAAAAGTTTGAGACCAGAGAAAATCTCCTGGAACAATCTGGTATTTATAATTTTCTTTAGGTTCGGGCAGATCTGAATTCGGTTTATGCTTAAGAAAAACCAGAAATTGATATGATTGGCTGGCTTTTTTTTGAAAATGTTCAAGAAGTTTTAATGTATAAACAGAAACCCCCACTTTTTCAATAACATTAGCTTCATTACCGTCAATACCTATAATCATAGATTGTTTTTATTAATTTCTCGTAATAATTTCTCCACGTAAACATTTTACTTCTTTTGAATCCTTTAGCCGACAATTCTTTTCTGATTTTTTCATCTTGTGCCAATGTATTAATACAATGAGTTATTTCGTTAATCTTGAATGGATCGAAGAGCAACACTGCCCCGTCTGCGATTTCTTTTAATGATGATGTATTAGATGTTGCGATAGGAGCTCCTAATTTCATAGCTTCGACAACAGGATATCCAAATCCTTCCCAGATAGATGGGTAAATAAAAAAAAGGCAGGGGACGTACAAAGAGTAAAGGTCGTTGTCGTTGACAAAACCTAAGAAACGTATATCATTGTTAAATTGTTTCATTGTTTCATTGTTAATGTCACCCCAACCGGATTGTCCGACGATAACTAAATCCGGCTTAGGTTTTTTTATTTGATCATATGCATTAATTAACCGTTCAAGGTTTTTCCTCGGCTCAAGTTTTCCTACTGTTAAAATGAAAGGCTTTTTAAGATTAAATTTTAGAAGAGTTCGATTAACCTGTTGTTTATTGGGAAGGAGCATATAGACTCCGGGGTAGTTAATAATTATTTTTTTAGAGTCAATTTGGACTAAATCAATTAAATCATTTTTAGTTGCTTCAGAATCGGCAAAGATCAAATTAGACTCTTTTTTAACCCAGTTAAGTCTTTTTTTTTGAGTAGTTAAAATCATTTTATCTACTGTTTCAGGATGTCTCAAATAAACTAGGTCATGAACAACAGTAGCTTTTTTGCAATTTAAATGAGGTTCTGTCCAATCCGAAGTTATAAACCAATCTAATGAATTTAATAATTTAATATTTAAAATTTTTAATTTATGTAGGTCGTTCCAAAAAAAAGATAATAATGTTGAAGGAATTTTCCATCTGATAAGTTTATGGCCTTTTTTATAAATTTTCTTTTCTATTTCCTGATCAAGGCTTTGTCTTAAAGAGGAGAAGAAGAAAATCCATTTATTAGATTTATCAAAGTCCAAAATAGAATTAACCAGGCCTTTTGTAAAGCGGGACACTCCTGTCCCTTCGTATATAATTTGAGAAATGTCAATTCCTATATTCATGTTTTCCTAGTTTGACTTCCTTTGATTTTTAGGTAAGCAACTTCTAACTTATGTGCTATTTTTTTCCAGTTGTAGATCTCGTTAACGAGTTTATAAGCATTTGTTCTAAGTTTTTCATATAACTGTGGGTTTGACAAAAGGACTCTAATTTTATCTACAAATTCATCCGGCGAATTAGCAATCAAAACATTGTAGCCGTTCTTTGCCAATATCCCGGTCACGCCGGTATTGGTTGAAATAACTGGAAGGCCCGTTGCCATAGCGGCAAGAATTTTCAATCTTGTACCTCCTGGGCCAAAGATTGGAGCTATAAATATAGTTGATTTCTCATACATTTTTTTAACAAGATTGATATCGTCTGTATCGATATTTACAAGTTCGATTTTAGACGTCTCCGGCACTTTAATTTTATCTTTTGCCTGTTGACCGGCTATGGTAAGTTTGAAATTAGAGATACTCATTTCAAGTTTAGGATATATTTCATTAATAAGATAGTTGGCGGCCTCCGTGTTTTGAAGCCAGGAAAAGTTGCCTAGAAATAATATATTGGGGTTTCTGATATCTTTTTTTGTCAATTTGTAAGCTATAAGTTCATCACCGGCGCCGTTTGGGATAACCACAGGTTTTATTTTCGGTTCAATTTTTCGAATAAGTTTTTTATCTCTTTCTGACACAGTGGCTACGAGATAAGCTTGCCTCCAGTAGTATCTTTCCCAATATTTGAGTTTTAAAATGTCAAAATAAAAAAAATACTTTATATATGCTGGTAAGGTACTGACAAAATGTTGGTATACTTCATATTCGATTGTCTGTTCGACTAAAAAAATTGGAATGTTTGTCGGAATATGGGGCATTACATAAAAAGTTTCTGCGTGTATGACATCGAAAGTTTCACTTTGGAGAAGCTCTTGGACAATTTTTTTGGATTCTTGCGAAAAATTTCTGACTATCAGGAATGGAAGAAATGAAAAAAGAGATTTTATAATATTATTCAGTTGCCATGGTTTTTCTGCTCTCTTACAAAGATAAATTTTTTTACAATATGATTGGAGTTGCCGGGCGTAAATTTTTTCCGCATCGTTTTTATATAAGGCAATTAATGTAATATCGTTATTCTTACTTAAGTATTTAAGAAGATTGAGAGTCCTAATTTGCCCACCCGAAGCAGGAGGGTAGGGAAGATAGGGAGTTAGCATCAGGATTCTCATACCACGTCGCTTTAAAATAATAATGAAATTAAAAGCTTTGTTGGGTATTTTAGATTTCCAACTTAATCTAGATCAATACCTAACGAAGCTATCAAGGTTTGTTTTGATAGCGAAGTGGTATCATAGTTTAAACATAGTGAATTTGTCGTTTTCAAAGATCGAGACAAATCCTTGGGATTTCAACTGCTTTATATAGTCTTTGTTAAAGATTATCATATAGTTATATCCTAATTTTGCCAGCGTCGGAGGATCTTTATAGAGTGAGGGCGCCCCCTTTCTGTCTGATAGATAAAGTAATGTTGTATCCCCCGTTGTATCAGTCACAATCTTATCAGTGTCATTAGATAAAGTCTTTATAATTTTTGCCATTTGTGTGATATCTTGAGGATAATTATAGTAGTCTTTAACCGTATAATAGGAAAATGCGAACCCAAAAAGAGTTACTATTGCTAGAATCGGAAGAGTAAAATAAGCAGGTATTAAATTTCTTTTAAAAGACAATAAAAATTCTGCACCTAAACCGGTAAATATGGCCACTGCAGGCAAGATTAATGTTTGATAATAAACATGTTGAGTGTTACCTCCTTCAAATACAAATAAATAAAGAAGACTTGAAACTAAGATAGTGTGAAAAAAATATTTGGAATTTCTTTTTATTATGCCTAAGATAAAGAAAAAAATAAGATAGCCGCCCAAAATTACATTGCTCAACCTTTCATAAAAAATCCAGCGGAAGAAAGCAGGTCTTAAAAATATATTTTGTAATCCTTCAGAGGTATTTACGCTAGTTATAAGCCAATCGCTAGCTGGGATTCCTTCGGGATATTTGTTTATGTACAATCTCCATAAAATAAATGGAACTAAAGCAATAACAAAGTAGATGTAAAAACCAATTTTTTTGAAAAATTTTAAATTATATTTTTGAAGAAAGAGATAAAACAACGTTAAAGAGAAAAAAATTACTGTGGGTTTTATAAGGATTGCCATTGCAAAGAAAATAGTTGAGCTAAGTAAGTAAACATTTTCCTTAATTGGCGATATTTTTTTATTTGAATAAAGATATAGTAAAAGAATTGAGATAAAAGTAAAAGCTAACGCTGTTGTTTCTGGAAGTACCACTCTTGAAAAAAAGACGAAAAAAGGAAAAACAGAGTAGACTAGAGCGGCAAAAGTAGCTGACAAACGGCCTATTTCTTTAAATAGAAGATAATAAATTATGACGATTATGACTAAAGAAAAGAATATGGTTGTTAGTCTTCCATAGATTTCAATAGGTAAGATAGGGAGAGATGTATAAATAGAAGCAACAATTGCATTATATATGGGAAACTCAACCATTCGATATCCCTGTGGATTCTCTAAGCCCGATTCTATGCTAGACAGGTCGTCATATTTTGGGTGCAAAAGATCAATTCCATTTTTTGCATAGTTTCTCGCTACTGCCGCTGTGTCAGCTTGACGCCAAGAGTGAAGATCTGCCAGTGGTGTATTTATCTTATATAATCTAAAGACTAAGGCAAGCAATATGATCAAAAAGATAATTAAATAATCCTTTAATTGAAAGTTATGTTTGTTCATATGTTAGAAAGCCGATTAGTGTGCCTGCTGTTACCCAGAACATATAAGCTACTTTTGAAGCCTCGAAGACATCAATGTAAGAAGCATTGATCATAAGACCAAATAGACCAAAAAGAAAGCCATATAACAGTAATGACTCTTTATTATTTATTTTTTTAGTCTTATTCCAAATAAATTTACAAATCGTAAACAGTAGATACAAGAAAGATAATGTTCCCAAAAGTCCGAACTCTCCAAGCCATCTAAAGTAATCGCCATCGGTTGCTTCGGTGATGCTTGAGGCGCCGCTGCCAAGAATTGGATTTTTTAAGAATGCTTTTATCGCTCTTGGCCACTCAACCTGAATTCTTGTTGCAAAAGAAATGTCCGAAACTACACTGCTTACGGGTTTTAGGTTGGCGAAAATTGTGGCGACCATCTGGGCCTCTTCAAGGGCGGTTAAGGTTTTATGAGATTTATTAGCCTCATCACGTATATTATTCAATATAGTATCTTTTAACAGTTTATTTGTTTGCGCATCGGTTAGCGAAACAGGTTTATTTATTTCTACGAATAATGAACCTGCAGGAAGCACGGCTGTTGAAATTTTTTGAGGAACGATTACTTGGCCTGTCTGCTCATTTATATAGATCTGCTTTACTCTTAAAACCTGTGCCCACCTTGAAGCTAAAGTAGTTGTAAGAAGAGTTAATGCAACAGAAATTATTACGACTAATATAAGTGCTTTAAATTTTCTGATAAATATTAAAAATGCAGCCGTTGAGACGATATATGCTACCGATGAGGTTCGGGAAGCTGTCAAGGCTAATGCCAAGAGAACAACCAAAAAGATAAAATAATACATAAATTTTTTTCTCCAAAAATAAAGACCCAGAACCATTGGTAATGCAAAAACAAGATAAGCAGCTAAATCATAATGACCTGAAAAGGTAGAAGAAATTCTTGCTTCTGGTGTTAGATAGAGAATCGTCCCTTTAGAAAATGCAGGATTCATTGTTTGGACAGCTGGAAAACCTAGAAATTTTTGTCCAATCCCGTAAATACTTACAAGTCCTAATGTAAAAATAAGGGAGTAAAGATAAATTAGAAAGTCTTTTTTGGATTTAATTGTAGATGCTGCTATAAAGAATATAATTGAGTATTCAACTCTTCTTGCGGTATTTAAGAAAGCCAACTGCCTGTAAGGAAGAGTTTTTTGAACAAAAGTCCCCCAAAGAAAAGACAAGAAAATTGCTCCCCAAAAAATCAACATCGGAATCAAAAATTTCTTATTTATTAACACTTTTTTCCTTAGGAGTTGAACGATTAAAACAAAGGTAATAAAGGCAACAAACAAATCATCAAGGCGAACAGCGATATAGGTGTAATTTATAAATTTGAGGGGAAATTTAGGGTATAGCGGAATAAAAAAAATAAAAATTACTGTTAATAATTTCAGCAAATTATTATCAATCCATGTTAGATATTTTATAAGCTTCTTCATATGTTTCTTTAAGATACTTATTGTTGGCGATTTTACCTATAGTAAGCCCAACCAATGCTTTAAATTTTAACATAATTTTAAGTAAAAATTGGGCCGAAACAGAGTAGTGTTTCCTATAAAAGTATATCAGACCTCTGTATACCTGTAGAATCGGATATTTTCTTGATCTAGTTGATGCCGAACCCAGATGAATAAACCTTGCTTCCGGATAAAAAAATACTCTAAAACCGTGTTTTTTCGCTCTATATAAAAGATCAATTTCCTCCATATAAAGAAAAATTCCTTCATCAAATCCTTTTATATTTTGGAGACATTTTTTTTTAGTCAGAATACATGCACCTGAAACCCAATCAACCTCTTTTATTCGATTTGGTGAGTATCTGGTCAAACCCCAGTAGTCTCCACGAAAAAAAAGATGAGTAAAAACCATCATTAAAGAATAATTTGGACCGCAGGAAGCTTGAGGAGTTAAATCCTTGTTCAAAAGTTTTCCACCTAAAAAATTGATCATTTTTTCATTTTGCTTATAAAATTTATACAATTTTTCTACTGCATCATCTAATACCAGGATGTCTGAATTTAAAAAGAGTATATAATTCGATTCTGCAGTTCTTACTCCTTGATTGTTAGATTTCCCAAAACCCAAGTTCGTTTCATTTAATATAGTTTTGAATTTTGCTTGTCCCTCGAAGCTCGAAGAGCGAAGTGGGAAACTTTGAAATTTTTCCAACATCTCTTTTGATCCATCAGTTGAGCCGTTATCAATTACAATAACTTCAACTGTTAACTTCGAACCTTTAAGAGAGTCAACAATTGAATCCAGACAGTTTTTTGTGATTTGTTTGGTGTTATAGGAGATGATGATAATTGAAAGATCGGGTTTATTCATTTTAAAAGTGCTAACGACAGGATTCGAACCTGTGACGTCCCGCTTATGAAACGGGTGCTCTACCGCTGAGCTACGCTAGCTTGGATTAATTATACTAAATTTGAGGTATGTAATTAAGCTGAACGTTACAGGTTTGTTCTCCGAAGTTTGCACTGGTTGACTTTGTGGGAACTTTTTATGCAAACATGTCACTCTTATGTTAGGAATTTATTAGTTATATCATCGCCAAAGCGAAAAATATACATCCCCACTACTAAGCAGTTTGAATAAAAGGTTTATTTGGATCCTGTGCCATAGCCAAGGCAAATGGAGTTTGTAACTTTTGATTTACCTTAAATGTAATTATGCATAGTGAAAAATCAAAGTTTGGAGGCGTTTCAATTTCCGTTTTCTTCGCAAAAATAATTTTTTCTAACGGCTTGGGTAACGATAAAAAATCTTCAACAATACTTGTCCAAATACTAACTTTATTGATGTCTCTTCCTTTAGGGATAATCAAAACTTGAATACAGTAAAAACCTTCTTCTTCTGGAAAATCTAACATGTAGGCATCTGTATGAATTGCGTCTTTAAGTAGTGCCAAAAAATCTTCTTCATATTCATTTTCAAACTCAATATCTGGATAATGAATTTCTGGTAGAGAGTCCATAAGTAAATCACCATCGGTCATCATGAATGTTGTCAAATGGTAATCATCGGTAGGTAATTTATTCGTTTCAAAAGAATAGGCCTTTTTATGTTTCCCTGTAGGTTCTACTCTAGTTAAATGGCCTTTATTTTTTATAAAGTCTTTACTTAGTGTAAGGTGATCAAAATTATCAAGGTTATAAAAATCAGGGGAAAAAGAAATAGACCCACCAGTGTTAATAGTAAAAACACCGAAAACCTTGTAGTCGTCGTCTATATGTATATAGACTCGTAATACTTTACCTGGATGTTTTTTGTCCTCTGATAACTTTCTAATAGATCTTTTATAAACTGTGGGTTTCCTATCCTCTCTAGGTGATTTAGTTACAAGAGAACTTTTTAAGGTTATTTCTACTTTGCCCATAGCAAAATTATATCAAGAGCTTGTATGGCGAAGTAGGATTCGAATCCTGTCGCTAGCACAGAAGAATTATGAAAGCAGATAAAGTAGTTATAATTTTAAATCCATAAGTTTTACTTGATCATAAATAGCGAATTTTTTCTTATAAAAGAAAGCCCATTCACGATCACCATAAGAGAAATGCCACCATTCACCATCAAAAGGGGCAAAACCTTCTTTAATCATCAACTCTCGCAACAGTAAACGGTTTTTTTTAGCTTCGACTGAAATTTTTGGATAAAAAGTTAAACTTTTTTTAGTTGAAAAATCGTAAATTAATGAACCAAAATCTAAAGATTTCTTGCTTTTTTTGTCAATAATAAGAACGTCAATAGCTCCACCTGTTGGATGACCAGCTACTGATGGAACGGCAATATACCTATGAACTTCTTCGTATAAATCAATAGCTTTAGGAAAAAACATTTTTTTAGAAATCAATCGCAACTGATCTAGGAAATATTTCGTTTGAGTTTCTAAGTCTCTGTATCCATAAGTAATAAATAATGAATAACTCGAATTCACTTTTTGAAGCTTTGACTGAATTTTAATTAATTTTCCATTTATTGATTTCCTTATTATAATTTCATTGTTTAACATTGATTGCATATCATTTAGTTTTAAGATATAGCTAGATGGTATTAGTTTTTTGTCTAATTTAACAAATTTTTCTTGATTTTCTTTTGTTTCAACTTTCAATAAATGTTTATATTTTGTCATTTTATCTTCAAGTTTTTTGATATTTTTAATATCTAATGGTTTCATAGGTTTTTTACGAGAAAAATTCGATTATCAGTAAGATCTGATCCTGTAATTCTTGCTTGAGTTACACTTTGTCTAATTCCTGGTATTATTTCAAATCCAAGATTTCTATATAAATTTATTGCAGGACTATTATTTTCAGAAGTACGAATTAATGCATTATTTTGAGGTATGCGAAACATAAGTTCTTCGATCAAACCTTGTCCAATCTTTTTTCTTCTATTCGTTTTACCGACGCCAAGTTCAGCTATGTATGAATATTCTTCTATATCAATTCCTATACCATTTAAAATACCTAATAATTTTGTTTCAGAAGTGAGTGGAACTGAAGATGTAAATCCAAGTATTCCACTAGAGTCTCTAGCTAATAAAATTATTCCTCTTTCAAAGTATTCATTAAATAATGACTCAACTTCAAAGGGAGAAAATGATTCAAAATAAGGCCATTCACTAAAAACTTCTTGATATAAAGAATTTAACCTATCCTCATATAAGGCTTTACGTAGGGAATCTTTGTTTTCTAGTAACTCTATTATATACATTTCACCAAAAGAATTTTCTCTTATTACTCCATCTGATAATTTTTGAATAGATCCTTGAATTTGAGCATATTTAAAACCTTTATTATCAAGTTCTATTGAAATTTTTATAGATTGTCCAGAAGGTTGAATAATAGGAACATTATAAATAGACTCACTTTGTTTTATAGCTAAAACTTGACCTAATGCAGTTGTACCACTTCCACATGCTGTTTCATAAAATAAACTGTCAACATCGCGTACATAAACTACAGGGTCAATTTTCAAATCAGTTAACTGTCTTGTTACAAATATTACCCCTGACGCAGGTAAATTATTTAACTGTTTTTGTCTTATGATTTCCATTCCTCTTCTTTTTATCTCATTTGGGTCTACTTGTTCATTAACGCCTCTTTCGTCGAAAATTACATAGTGTGTTATTCCTTCCATTGAGACCATCCAAGCATTTTCATTTTCCGAATCTCGAACTATCCGATCAAAATTTGGATATACTGGCATTTGAGCATAAGCTTCGTCTTGTTTAGTGACACCTGCATTTAAAAAACCATCAACACCAGATACCTTCATTTTTAAATTTCCTGGTTTTCCATTTAGGGCCAGATAAGCACTTGATCGGGTTGCATTGCCACAAAATTCACCGCCAGCCATAGTTAGATTTAAAGCACCAGTTTGGTCTAAATAGACAAATCCAACCTGCTCAATGTTTGGATAAATTTGCATAACATTATTGTTTATTAATTTACGAGAATTTGGATCGTCGACTCTATCGTAAACTAGCATAGTGTCGTTACCTCCTGGTCTCCAACATGAAAATTCAAATCGATTATTATTTTTTGGTTCACGTTCCTTAGGTGATAACTTTTCTGTCATATATATTAAAAACTTCTAAAATAAAAAACCCCGCCGAAGCGGGGTAGAGAATTGAAAAATTTACAACTTAAATTACCCCGCCGGAGCAGGGTAGTGGTGATTTGAGGTTAATTTATTAATTAGAAATTCTGTTATAAATTTTCACTTCATTATTTTAATAAAATGAAGTATATATTAACGTGTTAACATGATAACATAAAGGTTTTAATTTGTCAAGTGGAATATTTGTTGGTAGAATTTGAGTAATGAGAAAGAATTTTTATAGTGCGTTTTCCAATAACGAATCTTATAAACCTAGAAATGACAAGGAAAAGTTCTTAATCAAGTCTTTCCTTAAACTCAAAACAGAACAAAACGTGGCCAATTATCTGCGAGATTTGTTAACATTACCGGAAATTACCGAATTTGCCAATCGTTTAGAAATCGCCAGATTATTAAAAACAAAAATGTCTTATAAAGCAATTGCCAAGAAAACAGGAGTTTCAACGACAACAGTAACGAGAGTAGCTCATTGGTTATACAATGGTTGTGGTGGTTATTGGGAAGTGTTGAAAAAGTAATTGAAAAAAAACTTCAGGTTGTCTAGAAAGGTTGGATAGATATATTTTAATTTGAAAAATTGCGATTTTCCGTATTTTCTTTTTGAATGATAGACAGGCACTTCTGCAAATTTTGCTCCAGCTTTTTTAAGTTCATTTATCAAAACCAAGCAAATCGCCGCCGAACTACACCTAAACTTTATATTTTTTAAAAACCTTCTTCTTATCAGTCTAAAATCACAATCGATATCAGATACAGGAAGATTATATATTCGACGAAGTAAAAGTTTATAAAAACTCCCAAAGATCTTTCTGGTTAGTGAATCAGACCTCTGCAATTTATAGCCATTGACAACATCTGCTCCGGTCTGAAGTTGTTTAGTTACTAATTTCTCCAACTGTTTAACATCATATTGCCCATCTCCGTCGGTGTAAAAAACCCAGTCTTTACTTGCGTTATAGAAACCATATCTTATAACAGCATAGCCTTCAATATTTTTCGTTTTATCAATTATCACAAGTTCTGGGTAATACTTTTTTTGCTTTTTAATCACACTTAAAGTTTTGTCAGTTGAGTTTCCACCATGAATTGCGATAACCTCAAGGTTGTCAGTTAGCTTTTTACCGTATTTATATGCGTCTGAAATCATTCGATTAACGTTTTTTTCATCATTTAAAAAAGGGAAAAAAATAGTGAGACTTTTAAGTTTTTCCATAAATCAGGCAACAAAATACCCACTTGTGTAAAGGCTTAACAATACGATTAAGAGAAAAATCGATATGCTAAAATAAATAATTCTTACGAAAGGTTTTGTTTGATTGATATATTCTGCTAAAAATAGAAAGAAAGGATAAAGATGAAGTGCGTATCTTGGCATACCTTGAAAAGTCCCAGTCATCGAAGGAATTAAGAAGGAAACAAATATGAGAAGCCAATAAGAGATTCTGATTTTTTTAAAAGAGACTGTCAAAATAAATATATAGAAGAGAACTGACAATAATTCTATTCCAGCTATCCAGTAGTTTAATTTAAAGGTTGGGTGTATGAAAAGGATTTTAAAATACCGCCAAAAGACTTGCGGTGGGAATATTATCCGATCTTGTCCCCAATTTTTCATTGTTGAAAAAAGAAGATGCCAATGCCCAAATCTCATTTGAATGAAATAGAGATAGGAAAAAAAAGCTAGAGGGATTAAAAGCGAAATATAAGCCTTTTCTTTAAGAACATTTTTAACAAGAAAAATTTTTTTTATCCTTGATAAAAATTTTTTTGATAGAGGAATCTGATTAAAATACTCAAATTTTGTTATTTTTGAAAAGTATTCCGCGACAATGAAAATGAAAAGAACTAAACCATTTAATCTGGTTAGTGTAGCTAAGGCGCCAAAAATGCCAGCCAATAAAATATGACTTTTTTTAGTAAGATAAATAGTGGTAACTGCAAGAAGGAAGAAAAGCGAATCATTATATGAAGCTCCATAAAAAAATGAGGTAGGAAAAGTAAGAACCAAAATTAAAAATAAAGTAAATAAATTTCTTTTCTTTTCTAATTCAAAAAGTTTCCAGCTTACTATTAAGGCAAAGAAAAAAGAAATGTTAGATATCACCTGTGAAGTGGGAGTAAAATATTTTGAGTGAAGAAAATTAACTGAAAAAAATCTTATCAATAAAGGATACAAAGGAAAAAATGGGAGTTCATAACTTGTATATCCATTTTTAGCTACTCTTAAGTAGATAATACCGTCCATATTGGCAAACCTCCAAATAAGCTGATCATACCTGTCAGAAAAAAGATTTTTTGCTTCGTAAAAGACAGTGTCTTTTATGTGAGGTTCTAGCAGAATCACTAAAATAAAAATCAAAATTTTCCATGTTAAAAAATATCCTAGGATTTTTTTAATCATAAAATTCTTTAAGAGATTTTACAATAAAATCAACCTGTTTTTTTGTAAGATAAGAATGAAACGGCAGGCTTAACACATTTTTAGATAACCTCTCGGCAACGGGAAAATCGCCTTGTTTGTATTTCAGAAAATTAAATGCTGCAACTAAGTGGATAGGATATGGATAATGAATGTGTGTTTCTATACCATTTTTTCTAAGATATTCTTTGAGCTGATCTCTTTTCTCTGCTTCAATCACCAAGAGGTGGGGAAGAGGTGTTGAGTCAGGGTCAGATTCTAATAATCTTATTTTATCTCCTACGCTTTGAAGTTTCTTTTTATAAAATTCAAATAAAGCTTTTTTTCTTATAAAATTTGCATCAGCAGATTTCAGATATAAGTTTAAAACGGCGGCTTGAAGTTCTGGTATTCTACTATGTCCGGAGACAAATTCACTATTATATTTTTCTTTTTCTCCGTAAGATTTGGCCTTTTTAGCGTAATCAAACAAATTTTTATATTTTGTTGCAATTGCTCCTCCGTCTCCCAGTGTTCCTATATTTTTAGTAGGATAAAATGAAAAACAGGCGATATCTCCGAACGTTCCGACTAGTTTATTTTTATACAGTGTTCCAAATGACTGTGCACAGTCCTCGATTAAAGTAATTTTATTTTGACGAGCTATTTTGATTATTTCAGATAAATTACCAACTAATCCATAAAGATGAACAACAATTATAACTTTAGTTTTTTTTGTCAGATATTTAAGAATAGATTCAGGATCTAGTTGCCCGTTTTCATCAACATCGACTGGAACTGGTTTTACACCTGACAGATAAACCGGAAAAGCTGTTGGATAAGAATTTACAGGAAAAATTACTTCGTCATCTTTATTTAGTTTTAAAGAATTTAGTGACAAAAGAATTGCGTCATGTCCAGAGGCGGTTGTTACAATGTTAATACCACCTAGTAAATTTTTTAAAGTGCGTTCTAACTTCTTATTTTCTTCACCCTCTAAGAAAATACCCTTATCAATGATTTTTGAGAAATTTCGAATTATTTTATTTTTATTTTTTTCGTCTTTAATTTTAACTTCATTGAAATTAATTCTTAAATTTTTAACCATAGTTATTGACTACTTCCAATCTGGAATATAGTATTTTCTACCTCTCAGATTCTTAGGCAAATATTCTTGTTTAATTTTTTGACCAGTTTGTTTTTCTACCAACCATGGGTATCGAACATGACCTTTGCCATATCCTAACTGTTTCATTACCTTATTTGGAGCGTTTCTAAGATGTAGGGGAATGGGGTCTAGATTTTCTTCATCAATATCTGATAGTGCTTGTGAGATTCCTTCGGTTGAGGCTATTGACTTTTTGGCAGTTGCTAAATAAGTTGCTGTCTGGGCTAGAATTAGAGATGCTTCAGGCATTCCGATCATGTGGACTGCCTGCATACAAGATGTTGCAACAACTAGAGCAGTCGGTTGTGCATTGCCAATATCTTCAGAAGCAAAGATTGCCATCCGTCTTGCAATAAATACTGGATCTTCGCCTGACTTAATCATTCTAGCCAAATAGTGGAGCGTTGCATCAGGATTGCTTCCCCGCATGCTTTTTATAAAAGCTGAAATGGTGTCATAGTGCCAGTCACCTTTTTTATCATAGTAAATTGCTTTCCGTTGAATTGCTTCTTCGGCGACCTTAAGGTTTATATTTTTGCTGATTGAAGCTGCAAGTTCAACTGCATTGATTGCAGTTCTGGCATCACCGTTACTATTTTTAATGAAATGTTTTAAAGCATCTTTGTCCCATTTTTGCCTCGGATACAATCTTATTGCCTTTTTGACAATTTTTTCAATCTCCTGATCTGCCAGTGAATAAAGAACATAAACCTGACTTCTGGAAATAAGAGGAGCGTTAACTTCAAATCCGGGATTTTCTGTTGTAGCTCCTATTAATACAATAGTTCCATTTTCAACATGGGGAAGAAAGCCATCTTGTTGGGCTTTATTAAACCTGTGAATTTCATCAATAAATAAAATTGTTTCTCTTCCATACATTTTTTTAAGATCTTTAGCAGTTGCAATAATTTTCCTAACTTCTGCAACTCCACTTGTCACTGCAGAAAAAGCTATAAATTCCGCATTGACATAATGGGCGATGAGTTTAGCTAAAGTAGTTTTTCCACATCCAGGTGGTCCCCAGAGTATCATCGAGGTTATCTGGCCGTTTTCCAACATTTTTCTAACTGGACCATTTTTACCAACAAGATGTTCTTGCCCAACAAATTCGTTTAAAGTTTTTGGTCTAAGTTGATCTGCAAGTGGAGTAGCCATCGAGCATATTTTAGCACAGATTATAAGTTATATTGTTTCTATTAAGTTATTCAATTTTGTTTTTTCTCTTACAATTTCTACAGTTTCTATAACTACTTTTCTTGCTTTTTTAGTGCTTTCAATTAAAATTTCTTTTGCTAGTTTGGGTCGCTCTTCATAATATTTTCTTTTTTCACGGATTGGTCTTAGAAAATTATTTAAAGCAATAAAGAGTTTTTCTTTAACTTCAATGTCGCCAACTTTACCAGAACGATACCTTGTTTTTAAATCCTCTACCTCTATTTTGTTTGGATTGAATGTTTCGTGGTAGATAAAAACTGGATTGTCCTCAACTTTTCCTGGATTAGTAGCATGAATTCTGTTGGGATCGGTATACATAGACATGATTTTCTGCTTCAAGATTGTTTCGTCATCAGACAATAGAATCGCATTATTTCCACTTTTACTCATTTTTAATTTTCCATCGATGCCCACCAATCTGGCAACTCGACCAACTTTAGCTTGAGGGATAACAAAAGTTACACCAAAAGTTTTATTGAAATCTCGAGCAATCTCTCGAGTTTGCTCAACTACTGGAAGTTGGTCTTCTCCTACAGGTACAAGGTCAGCATTAAAACCTAATATATCAGCTGCTTGTAAAATAGGATAAACAATAAAAGCGATAGATGGATCGATTTTTTTATATTTTACCTCATCTTTGACTGATGGATTTCGAATAACTCGAGAATGTTTTACCATTGTCAAAAAAATGGAGTAAAGTTCGAATAGTTCTGGAATTCCTGATTCTAAAAAAATTGTTGATACTTTTGGATCAATCCCTACTGCAAGATTATCTAAAAATACATTATAAACATCTTCGTTAATTTTTTCTATATTTGAGTAATTATTAGCATAAGCGTGAACATTGGCTAAAATAATATAAGTATCATAAGTTGACTGTAACTTCACTCTATTTTCGAGAGTACCAACGTAATGACCGATATGGAGTTTACCTGTTGGCGTGTCTCCAGTCAAAATTCGTTTTTTCATATTAGTCAATATTATCAAATTTATAATAAGTATTCAGCAATTTGAGAGCCAGGATTTCTAAAGAATTAAAAACAGGAAATTCGAATTTTATTGGAAAAACCAATGGCAATTCTGTACAACCTAAGATTATAGCTTCTGCGCCTTTTTTAATAAGTGAATTACTGATGTCCACTAATTCGAAAGAATCTGAATTATTTGTTTCGCCTTTAATAACATTTCTAATAACTTTTTCTATTACTTTTATCTCGTCTTTTCTCGGAGTGATTACTTTGATTTTTTTTAAATTAAATCTGTTCTGATATAAAGTTGTTTTAAGTGTCAGTGGACTGGCTAAAAGACCTACCTTCGTAATATTTTGTTTTTTTACAGATGAGACTACCTCATCTATCATAGATATGAATTTTGTTTTTGATTTTGATTTCAAGTCATCTATAAACAAATGAACAGTGTTACAGGCAAAAGAAAAGCACAGAGGTTTAAACTTATCAAGTTTTTTTACTCTTTGAGATAACATTCTGATAAGTTTCTTTTTACTTTTTTCATTAGAAATAAAGTCAGGTACAGGTATTGAATCTAAAATAATCTCCGGGAAACTCTCTCTTTTACCAGCACCGAACCGATCTGTTGCCAGTTTGACCATAAGCTGAACCATAGCAGCCGATGCTTGAGGTCCCATTCCACCTAAAATAATTATTGGTTTATTCTTTTTCATAATAAAAAAACCCTCCTTTCGGAGGGTGTGTTTTTATAATTAATTTACCTTTTATTTCATAAAATTACCGCCCTCCGCATGAGAGTTATTGTACCAATACCATGCATTTGAGTAAGTAATTTTAATCATGGTAATATTATAGCACATGAAACAAAAAATTCTGTTGGTAGTCATGATCCTTCTTATATTATTGAATCTTAAATTAATTAATCGGCCAGTCACTGAAAATGACGAAGGAATTTACACGACCAGTTTTTTGTTGGTAAATAAAGGATACAGATTATATTCTCAAGTATTCTTTTCTCAACTTCCCGGTTTTTTTCTTACCGTTTACCCAGGCTTTTTAATTTTAGGAAAATCTGTTCAAGCAGCTAGATTTACAATCTATCTTTGGTCAATCACAGCAGTATTTGGACTTATATGGTTGGGTTTTCAAATAAAAAAACCATCAATAGGTTTATTAACTTTTTTAATTTTATTTACGGTTCCCAGTTTCTATAAACAAATAGTTACTTTTCAATCAGATGCATTAGCAATCTCATTTTCAACTTTATCATTGGTGTTCATGTATCAATGTATTAATACAATGAAACTAAGGTATGTAATTTTAAGCGCAATATCTATGAGTTTGGCTTTTTGGACGAAATTGGATGTGTCGATATTAATCCCAGTGACTCTAATTCTATTCGAAAAAGATTTCTCGACTTCAAAAATCATCGCTCGAAATGACAAAAAAGTCAGTTATTTATTATTTATTTTAACTTTCATCCTGATATCCGTAATCCTAACAGTTCCATTCGGAGTTAATGAAATTGTCAGAAATGTTTTTGTCTTAAGAAGTCAGACTTTATCTGTTTATCCATTCGAGCCGTTTAGAGTTTTTGAACTATTTAAGAACGATCTAATTTTATCGCTAGTAATTATTCTTAGTATGTTCTTTTTTATATTACTAAGATCTAAAATCAAAGGACTAACATCTATTGTTTTTCTTTGGTCGATAATTTCTTTCTGTCTGTTATTTGTCTACAGGCCATTATTTCCTCACCATCTTGTATTTGTAACGGTTCCCTTTGTTTTGTTATTTTCATTCTTGATTTCAGAATTTAAAAAATTAGAGAAGTATGTTTTATTTGTGGTAATTTGTTTTTTATTATTGAACTTCTACCAAACTTTCAAAATAGTTTCTAATGGAATTTTAAGTCAAGAACAAATGAGAGGAGTCGAATTAATTAAAAAATATTCAAAACCAAACGATTTTGTGATAAGTGATGAGGAAATTTTAAGCGCTGAATCAGGAAGGTTACCACCTCCGGAATTAGCCGATCTTTCTTATGTTCGGATTAAATCTGGAAATCTAAATTCAAAAGAATTTCAGGATATTCTTAAAAAATATAAACCAAGGTTAATTGTGGCCTGGAATGGAAGATTGGCATCGATGAACAATTTTGAAAAAATAATGCTAGGGAATTATAAGTTAATGAAATTAAATTCTAGATCTCTTTACTATCGATAATGATTGTGACCGGTCCGTCGTTCACGATCTGAACTTCCATATAGCTTCCGAACTTACCCGTCTTCACAACAATATTTTTTTCTTTTAATTTTTTAACTAAAAGAAGATAAAGTCTTTCTGCTTCTTTAGGTTCCTTAGCTTTTATAAATGAAGGCCTTCTTCCTCCGGTAACATCTGCACATAGAGTAAACTGTGAAACCAAAAGAATTTCTCCCTTCGTTTCAATTATTGATTTGTTCATTTTTCCATTTTCATCCGACATTACCCTTAAATTAGCAATTTTTTCTGCCAACTTATCCGTATCATTATCGATATCATCCTTAAAAACTCCAAGAAGAATTACATAGCCGCTATTGATTGAAGAATAAAGTTTGTTATTTATTGAAACTTGAGCTTTTGAAACGCGTTGAATTAAAGCAAATATATTAATGAGGTGTTGGCGTCGGTGTATTAAGTGTATAATCAGGCGTACAATCTGTACAGATAGTTGAAAATTTATCCTTTATTATAGTTTTATCCTGCATTTGCATATTTGGATCATCAGCCGTTGTCATTTTACCAGTATCTTTATTTACAGGAATACTCATTTTGCTTGGACCTTCGGCTGGAACGACATTTTCAGTTCCCGCAATAAAATACTCAAATCTTGATTTACAGCTTTCTGTCCCATCAGGATTTTTGTTCATAATTTGTCCAGTGTCCCAGCAGACTTGATGTGCGACTACATCAGGTGGTTTTAGTGGCCAGAGATCAGCTTGATTTTTTAATATATAACTCATAACTCTATTCCATATTGGAGCTGCTCCTGTGATTCCGGAAGCAAGATACGGATTCATTGGTGAATTATCATCGTTTCCAACCCAGACTGTTGTTAAAAAATTTGGAGTGTATCCAATTGTCCAGTTGTCTCTTTTATCATCAGTGGTCCCGGTTTTGACAGAAACCGCACGATTTGGAATTACCAAATAAGAAGATGCGCCGAATTCTTGGGATCTGGCGTTATTGTCCAAAAGAATATGTGAAATTATAAATGCGGTTGCTGGTGAAATAACTCTATTGCCGGCTATTGCAAAATAATTTGGGCTGGTTACATTATCTTTGACGTTTCTGACAAAGTTCGAGTCTTTATATTGATAGAGAATTTTATTGTCTTTATCTCTGATTTCAAGGATCCCCAACAACTTTTTCGGAGTTCCTCTGTTGGCGAAAGTTGAAAAAGCCTGTGCCATCTCCGTCATCTTTACCTCTCCTCCTCCTAAGGTCAAGGAAAGTCCATAATTTGACGGATCTTTAAATGTGGTTATTGTAAATGCCGAAGCAGAAGCAACAAAATTATCAACACCGTTTATGGCGAGCATTTTTACTGCTGGAATGTTAAAAGAATTTCCCAAAGCAAAACGAAGTTGAACAGCTCCATGGAATTGCCCGTCATAATTTATAGGACAGTATTTTGTCGGCTGTCCAGCAGCAAAAAAGCAGGTTGGGACATCAAGAAATACTGTTGCGGGAGTAACCAATCTTCTTTCAAGACCAATGGAATAATTTAAAGGTTTTATTGAAGACCCAGGTTGTCTTAAGGCTGTTGTGACATTAAAAGCTCCTG
Source organism: Candidatus Roizmanbacteria bacterium (assembly GCA_963845895.1). Classification (GTDB taxonomy): domain Bacteria; phylum Patescibacteriota; class Microgenomatia; order UBA1406; family GWC2-37-13; genus CAWJTN01. The sequence goes on along the minus strand of CAWJTN010000001.1, from coordinate 28,030 downwards.
ATGGTGAGGCGAAATAATCCACCGATCCGACCATGGCGAGTATCTCTCCAGTTGGAGGTCTGGTTACAAGAACCGCTCCATTTCCTACATTTAAATATTTGATTTTATCCAACTCTTCTTTAAGTATTTTTTCCGCTTGGGTTTGAATATCAAGATCAAGAGTTGTTGTTACTTTAAGACCGCCTTCTTCTACTTGCTTTATCCCATAGATGTCTTCTAGTTGGGATTTTATGTAAAAGACAAAGTGGGGAGCTTTAATATTTTGTTTTGGCGGCTGGACGGAAATTTTTTCTTTTGTCAATTTATCATACTGATCTTTCTTGATATATTTTTGATCATACATCGCTTTTAATACTTCATTTCTTCTTTTTAAAGTTAAGTCGGGATTAGTATATGGAGAATAAAGTGAAGGAGCTTGAGGTAAACCAGCCAACAAAGCTGCTTGGGAAAGGGTTAGGTCTTTTGCCTGTTTACCATAATAAGTTTGAGCCGCTTCTTCAATACCATACGAAGCTCCACCATAGGGAATTTGATTTAAATATAATTCCAGGATTTGATCTTTTGTAAATATCTTTTCCGTCCACAAAGCTAAAATTATTTCTCTAATTTTTCTTCTAATTGTTCTTTCTGGGGTCAATAGAGCGCTTCTAACCAACTGTTGCGTGATCGTTGATCCTCCCTGGACATTTCCTCCTCCCAAGATGGTATCTCTTATAGCCCTTAATATTCCTCCAACTAAAGATACACCTGTATGCTGATAAAAATTCTTGTCTTCGATGGCTATTGTTGCTTGATAGACATATAGAGGAAGATCCTTAAGTTTTATTGGCGTTCTTCTCTGTTCACGGTATATCTCATAAAGAAGTTTGCCGTTTCTGTCCATTATATGTGATGAAAGTGGTATGGCTTTATAATCCTTTAAGCTATATGGAGATGGTAGATTGTAGAAAATATAAAAATAGATAAAGATAACGAACAAAACTACAGGAATAATCTTTAGGGCAAGCCAAATTTTCTCTCTATGTTTTGAAGCATTGATTCTAACCACAACCTGCCTATAAATTTTTTTAATCTTTCTCTTCATAAACAGTTAATTTTACAAAAAATTATTTAGAAATTCGAGGGAATAATGGAGGAATTTTTTTTATTTTTCCTTTTGACGCATTAAGAATTTTTTCTGCCGTTTCTGGCAAAAAAGGTTGAAGTTCATAAGCTATTTTCTTTAATAAATTTAAAGAGTCTTTAAGAAATATTTTTCTTTCCGAAGGAATTTTTTTCCAGGGTACAAAATCATCTACTTTTTTATTTAAGTTCTTAATCTCTTTCCAGATATTTTCCAATATAACATTAAATTGGAAGGAATCTAATTGTTTAATTGTTTCATTGCTTGCCCTGAACCGAACTTGTTCTGGTTCAGGGTTAATTGTTAATTTATCTTTTTCACCAAGGTTTGTTAAACGAGAAATCAAATTTCCTAGTTCATTGGCTAAATCAGCATTGTAGATTTCCTTCATTCTTTGATTGGAAAAATCTCCGTCATCAAAGGGCGGAATCTCTTTTAGAAGGTAATATCTCACAGTGTCTGTTCCATATTGGTTAACTAAAGCAAATGGGTCTGTTACGTTACCTAAGCTTTTACTCATCTTTTGTCCATTAGCTGTGATAAATCCATGAATAAAGATTTGCTTTGAATTTGGCTGTCCTGCCGACATTAACATCGCCTGCCACATGGCAGACTGTTGTCTTAAATTGTCTTTTCCGGCGACCTGCATTCCCGGCCAATATTTTTCATATTGTTTTTGATTATTTGGCCAACCAATTGTTGAAATATAGTTTATTAGTGCGTCAAACCAAACATACATTACGTGTTCTGAATCTCCTGGAACATCAACTCCCCAAGGCATTTTGCTTTTTAACCTCGAGATGCTAAAGTCGTTTAAGCCTTTTTTAACAAATTCTTTAATCTCTTTAAATCTGAAATCAGGCAAAACAAAATAAGGGTTCTTATCGTAAAATTCGAGGAGTCTATTTTGGTATTTTGAGAACTTGAAAAAATAATTTTCTTCTTCATAAATTTCTATTTTTTGGTTTGGATGAAGAAGACAACTGCCATTTGTTAATTCGGAGTCGGTCTTCTCAAGTTCACAACCAACACAATACTTGATTTTATAGTGAGCTTTATAGATATCACCGTTTTTTTCACATTTTTTCCAAAACTCTTGAGCAGCGTCAAGATGATTTTTATCCGTAGTTCTTATGAAATTTGTATAGCTCAGGTTCAAAGCTGATTTCAGATTATCAAATTTTGCAGCAGATTCATCACAGTATTTTTGCGGATCTTTTTTTTGTTTTAAAGCTTCCCGATAAATTTTTTCCCCATGTTCATCAGTGCCGGTGTTAAAAACAACCTCATATCCTTCCATTCTCTTAAACCTTGCGACAACATCAGCTTGGACAATTTCCAAGGCAAAACCTATGTGTGGTGGCGCATTAACATAGGGAGTCGTTGTTGTGATATAAAAATATTTCTTGCCCATGGATATATTTTAACAAAAGTTATTTAATAAGAGTTAATATGCCAACAAAAAGACTTAAAAGAAGCAAAAAGTTTACAACATCCAAAAGTTTAAGTGCCAAAAGAAGAAGAGCAAAAAAGACAAACAATAAAACTAACAAGGAGAGTTTTTTAGGTAAAATTAGTTTTAATAGAAAATATATCAAGCCGGAAATAAGAAGTGACATAAAAGCAACTGTCCAAATATTTTTGGGAGGTATAAATAGGATGAATAAAGTTATAATTAAAGCTGTCAAAAAGGGCAAAACTAGTTTCATATAAAAGAAATCGACTTGCAACAAACTTACTTATCAATTATAATTTTAGAACAAATTTTTTAATATGGTGAAATTACCAGAAGACAAACAAAAAATAATAGAAGAGTTCGCCCAGAAAAAGGGTGACACAGGTTCACCGGAAGTTCAGGTAGCACTTTTGACTCACAAAATAACTAAACTTACCCTACATTTGGATGTAAATAAAAAAGATAATCATTCAAGAAGAGGACTATTGAAAGTTATAGCCAAAAGGAGAAGAATTTTAAACTATCTTTCAAAATTGGACGAAAAACGTTATAAAAAATTGATATCCAAACTTGGTTTGAAGAAATGAATATTATTGAGGACTCCATTGAGATTAATGGGCAAAAATTAATCCTCCAGACAGGTAAATTAGCAAGACAGGCCACAATGTCAATATTTGGTAAACTTGGAGATACCTGTGTTTTAGTCACTGTCACAGTTGGGAATGAAAGAGAGGAGATAGATTACCTTCCCTTGCAAGTAGAATATGTTGAAAAATTATATGCTGGAGGAAGGATAAAAGGATCAAGATGGGTAAAAAGAGAGGGGAGACCTTCGGATGACGCAGTTTTAAAGGCAAGAATAATAGATAGATCAATCAGGCCACTTTTTCCTCAAAATTACAGAAAAGACATCCAGATAATTATCACTTTACTGTCAGTTGATGGTGTTAATTCTCCAGAAATTCTTTCAGCTGTTGCAACTTCTGCGGCTCTTAAATTATCAACAATACCTTGGGAAGGCCCAATTTCCACGATAAGGGTAGGATATATAAAAAATGAGTCTGAAGGGACATTGGTGGTTAATCCGACAGAAGATGATCAAAAATACTCGGTAATGGACTTGATAGTTTCATCTAATAAAGAGAAAGTAGTGATGATCGAAGCTGAAGCGGAAGTAATTTCGGAAAAAATAATTTTAGAAGGGATTGAACTTGCAAAGAAAGAAAACAAAAAAATAATAGATTTTATTGAAAAAATGGCAAAGAAAGTCCACTCCGTTAAAGAGGTTTCGTCAGGAAAATTGATCGACGATAAGATACTTAAAATTTTAAAAAAAGATTATCAAAAACATATAAACGACCTAATTCTTAAAAAAGCCGAAAAAGAATTTGATAACGATGAGGCTTTGGAAGTTGTCGTTTCCGAAATATATGAGAAATATAAGGAAGAATTTGATAGAAAAACAATCACAAAAGCTGTAGATTATCTAAGTAAACAAAAAATCAGGGAAAATATTTTAAAAACTAAAAAAAGAATTGACGGTAGAAATCCTGATGAGGTGAGAAAATTAAGTTCTGAAGTGTCGATCCTGCCAAGAACACATGGATCAGCAATTTTTCAAAGAGGAGACACTCAAGTATTATCGATCGTTACTTTAGGGGCGCCAAGTCTTGAACAGTTGATTGAGAGCCCAGAAGGTGAAGAAGCTAAAAGATATATCCACCATTATTATATGCCTCCCTATTCTGTTGGAGAAACCGGTCGGATTGGTTTTCCATCACGAAGAGAGATCGGCCATGGAGCATTGGCCGAGAAAGCGATCGAACCAGTGCTTCCTACTCAAAAAGATTTTCCTTACACAATAAGAGTTGTTTCTGAAGTTTTATCTTCCAACGGCTCAACCTCAATGGCATCTGCCTGCGGCTCTACCTTGGCATTAATGGATGCAGGTGTTCCTATTAAAGCCCTAGTTGCCGGGATAGCTATGGGTTTAGTATCAAAGTCTGACAAAGAATATGTGATTTTGACAGACATCATGGGTATCGAGGATTTTTCAGGTGAGATGGATTTTAAGGTAGCTGGTACGGAAGATGGAATTACGGCCATCCAACTAGATGTAAAGAATAACGGATTGACGGACGAAATGATTAATGAGACGGTGACAAAAGCTAAAAAAGCGAGACTTTTTATTCTTGAATCGATGAAAAAAGCGATTGAAAAACCAAGAACAGAGATATCAAAGTTTGCTCCCAAAGTCATGGTTCTGACTCCTCCACAGGAAAAAATTGGTGAGATAATTGGGCCGGGAGGTAAAAATATAAGAAGCTTAATTGCCAAAACCCAGACGGAGATTAATGTTTCTGATGATGGAAAAGTAACAATAAGCGGTTTAGATAAGGATAAAGTTGAAGAGGCGGCAAAACTCATTGAAAACATTACTAGAGAAGTTGAGGTTGGTGAGGAGTTTGAAGGCGAAGTAAAAAGAATCCTACCTTTTGGTGCATTCGTTGAGATACTTCCGGGAAAAGAAGGTCTAGTTCATGTTTCCAAGATGGGGAAGGGATTTGTTCGAGATCCTCATCAGGTAGTAAAAATCGGGCAGAGAGTTAAAGTTAAAGTCTACCAAATCGACAACCAAGGCCGCATAAATCTTCAGATGATCTAATGATTCTTGTTTTGGCTTGAATTTAGTTCTTTTACGATTTACAATCTTACTATGGCAAGAAGAAAAACTTTGATTCGTATTCCCTTTTTAAAATTCAAAATAAATAAACAAACAATTCTTAACGTTTTAGGATTTATTCTAATCGGAGCATCAGTGGTTCTTTTAATTTCTTACCTTAAAAACTTTACTCCGGAGGGACAGGGAAGAATACTTTTTAAAATAAACGATTTTTTGGTTGGGAAACTGGGAGGATTGGCAATACTTTTTCCCTTTGTCCTTATTTTATTGTCGGGTCACTTTTTTAATACAAAAAAACTTAAGTTCATAAAGTTTAACATATCCGGTGGTTTAATTTTGGTTTTTTTATCACTTCTTGGAATCTTTCAATCGGGAGAATCTGGACAGCTAATTTTTTCCAATTTAAGCTTAGACTTCACTCTTTTGGGAGCAGTCGTGATACTTGGAGTAATATTTTTTGTTGGTTTGATATTGTTTCTTGATACCTCAATTGACGTTTTTGTTTTGTTTCTCTTTAACTTATCTAAAGCTGGTTTTAACTTTGTGAAATCCTATTTTTTTAGATCAGTTGCCGATAAAACAGTAAGAAAAGAAGAGGAAGGATTATTCAAACAACAAGAATATATAAGAAATGACACAGTTCCACTAAAAAAGGAAGATTCAAAGCAGATAACCATAAGACCTTTATCGTCTGTCTCTAAGACAGCCTGGGTCTATCCACCTCTGACTCTTCTTGCCGATGTAACTCAAAAAGAAGCTGACAGGGGTGACGTCAAATATAATGCAGATATGATCGAAAAAACACTTGAGAGTTTTGGAATTAGAGCCCATGTTGATGAGATAAATAACGGTCCTGCGGTTACACAATATGCATTGCAGATTACCAGAGGTACAAAGCTTTCTAGAATTACTGCCTTAGGGAACGATCTAGCTTTAGCTTTAGCCGCCCCAACGGGTCAAGTCAGAATTGAGGCCCCCATACCGGGGAGAGCATTAGTAGGCATCGAGATTCCTAACAGAAAACCAGAGATTGTTACCTTAAAAAGAATGCTTTCTTCTCCTTTGTTTACAGATAATTTTGATCCTTTATTAATTCCATTAGGACTAGATGTTTCAGGCCAACCACAGGCCGCAAGTATAGATAAAATGCCTCACGTATTGATTGCCGGAGCAACAGGGTCAGGCAAAAGTGTACTTTTAAACGCTTGGATAAGTACTTTTCTTTTTAGGACAAAACCTGATGAACTTCGAATGATACTTGTTGATCCAAAAAGAGTCGAGTTGACTCAATATAACGGAATTCCTCATCTTTTAACCGAAGTGGTCGTAGAACCAGAAAAAATTGTTTCGGCCTTAAAGTGGACGGTTTCGGAGATGGAAAACAGATATAAAGAGTTTTCAAAAGCAGGTGCAAGAAATTTAGAAGGTTACAACGCAATAGAAGGTATGCAGAAGAAACCCTACATTTTGTTTGTAATAGACGAGTTGGCTGATCTTATGATCTTTGCGCCTGGTAATGCAGAAGATCTTATTACTCGTATCGCTCAGATGTCAAGGGCAACAGGAATTCATCTAATCTTAGCAACCCAGAGACCATCTGTTGACGTCATAACTGGTTTGATGAAAGCCAATATCCCAACACGTATCGCTTTTAACGTATCTTCGATGATTGATTCAAGGGTCATTATTGACATGCCCGGAGCAGAAAAACTTTTAGGAAAAGGTGATATGTTATTTTTACCTCCAGATCAAGCTAAACCAAAAAGAATCCAAGGACCCTTTCTAACAGAGAAAGAGGTTAATCAACTGGTTAATTTCTTAAGAGTACAAGTTCCTGAGGTACATTATACGGAAGAAGTTATCAAGCAGGATATATCTCTAGTGCCTGGGCGTGGAGGCACATATATGATACAAGATGGAGGAGACAAGGATGCTTTTTTCAATCAAGCCGTGGATCTAATTTTACAGTTTGACAAAGCATCCGCTTCGCTTCTTCAAAGAAAGTTCAAAATTGGATATGCCAGAGCTGCAAGACTTCTTGATCAGCTGGAACAGGCAGGTTATGTCAGTCCTGCTGAAGGTTCAAAACCAAGAGAGGTTTTGAAGAGAGGTATGCAAACAAGCGATGATAATAGTTAATAAAGGGATCCTTCACTTCGTTCAGGATGACAGTGGAATTAATGAATTATCACTGTCATTTTGCAAATGCTACCATAAGCCCGAAGATTGCAAAAAGAATTGAGATTATCCACAGCCTCATGACTACTTTAGGTTCTTCCCAGCCGTTCAATTGTAAAAGAAGATGAAAAGGAGCTACCTTTAATACTTTTCTTTTTAAATACTTTTTTGCTAAAAGTTGGACAGTAGAACTTAAAATTTCTATAACAAAAACTCCACCTACAATTGGTAGGGCAAAAGCTTTGCCTAAGACCAACCCGATAACAGCAAATGTGGCACCGAATGATAGAGCGCCTGAGTCTCCCAAAAATATTCTAGCGGGATATATATTGAAATAGAGAAAAGCCATAAGACCTCCAAGCCAACTTGCTATAAAAATTGTGGTGGGAACATCAAGTATTAATCTTGCAACAGCCCAAAAACTTGCCAAAGAGAAAAGTAAAACTCCAGAAGCAAGACCATCTAATCCATCGGTTATGTTTACGGCATTTGCAAATGCAACAATAACAAAACTTGAGAAAAAAACATAATACCAACCTATATCAAAAACACCAACAAAAGGGATGTGGATAATACTTATTTTTAGCTCTGTATACATCCAGTAGGAAATGATAAGTGACAGTATAACCTCAAAAATAAATTTATGCCTGAGTCTTAACCCGAAAAATTTTTCTTCGCCTAAAAAAAACATTTTTTTAAAATCATCATATAACCCTAAAATTCCAAAAGATATAAAAGTGAAAATGAGTATTTTAATTTCCGAGATTATTGATGGGTAGTTTGTAATTATTTTTTTGCTGAAAATAAAATATAGTAGTAAAAAGAGAAAAAAAATTATAACTGTATTGATGAGTATTAATATTCCTCCACCAACAGGTGTGCCTTTTTTATGAGAATGAAATAAATCAAAAACAGGGGTGGGTTTATTGAACATATCCTTTGTTTTTTGATCAGCTCTTTGTAATTTTTTACTATAAAGAAAGTTAATGAAAGGAATAATGGAAGCAAAATTAAAAATAAAGGAAGCAATTATGATAAATAAATAAACAGACATAATAAGATTTTAGATTTCAAATGCCAAATGTTAAAACTGTAAAAAACTCAATATTCTTGGAACAAATATAAGACAGGCAATGAAAATTGCTCCGATTGAAAAAATAAGCATAGCCGCCGCAGAAACGTCTTTGGCAACTTTTATTTCTTCACTATAGTCTTTGTGGATTGCATCGATAGCCTCCTCGATTGCTGTATTAAAAGATTCTATTGCTAAACCTATAAAAATCATAACTATCACTAGCAAAAATTCTTCATTTGATATTTTTAAAATAAAACCGCCAAGAAGAGCTAATAAAGATAAAAAAATATGGATTCTAAAATTTCTTTGTGTCTTTATTATCCATCTGACTCCTTCTAAGGCGTTTTTAAAAGAAAAAAGTTGTTTTTGAATCATAAAATAAATTCTTCAAGTGTTTTCGCCAACTTTTTTGGATTATGGCGTAATACACTCCTAGATAATTTGTCTGAGACATTTTTTTCAAACGAGCGGTTATCTATGAGATTCGATTCTATAACAAGACCTTTGTATCCGTTTTCATTAAGATCTTTCTTAACAACATTTTCGTTATGTGCTAAGTACCATTTTAGGATTTCTTTTGGGATTTTTCCAGAGTTTAAAACAATAACTTCAGGATCACGCCCGAGATATCTAATTAGATCTTTTAGGTGTCGACTAGCTGTGTAGTTATTTGTTTGTCCAGATTTGGTCATCAAATTCATAACAAAAATTATTTTCGCTGTAGAGTTTTTTATTGCTTCTTTTATTCCATCAACAAGCAAGACAGGAATAATACTTGTGTAAAGATCTCCCGGACCAACAATTATTATGTTAGATGAATTGATTCTTTTGATAGCAGCTTCATTAGACTCGACAGACGGCTCAAGAAAAGCTTCGGAAATTTCGTTTTTTTCATCGATATTCTCTTCGATGTTTCCTTCTCCTTTTATTATTTTTCCATCTTCATATTTAATACATAGGTGGGTCTTTTGGAAGGTGACAGGAATAACTTTTCCTTTAGTTTTTAAAACATAAGACGCGGTTTTTATTACCTCGTCGTAGTTGGTAGATACTTTTTCCAGAGCTGAAAGAAAGATATTCCCAAAATTATGTCCTTCCAAATCACCCGACTCAAATCGATAAAGGAAAAGTTTTCTCCAAAGCCTAGGTGCTTCCGATAATGCCACCAAGCATTGTCGCAAATCTCCTGGCGGGAGAACTCCGAGTTGATCTCTTAACCTTCCCGTTGAGCCACCTGAGTCCATCATTGAAACTATCACGCCCAGGTCAAGACTATAGTTTTTTAGCCCGGATAAAACAACAAATGTTCCTGTTCCACCACCGATTACAGTGATCTTCTTCATTGTTATATTGTTAAATTGTTTTTTCTGACCCCTTTTCTAACAAACATTCCATCTTCAACGTCTTCGGCTATAGTATGTCCAGGCGCAACGAAAGTATTACTTCCTATTTTTATTCCTGGCAACAACGTTGTGTTTACTCCAATTTTTGAACTTTCTCCAACAACTGCACCAAATTTGGTCAAACCAGTATCAATTCTAACTCTATCAACGTTCGATTTAATATTTTTTTTGTCAAATCTAAAGTTGGCTATTGTAGCTTCGGCTCCAAACATTACGTTTTTTGCAAGAACAGAGTCCCCGACATAATTTCTGTGGAGCATCACGTTATCTCCAAGATATGATCTTGTGACCTCGCTATAGCCGCCAACAACACAGTTTTTCCCAATATTACTCTCCCTAACCAGAGCAAAATCACCAATAACAGTGTTGTCTCCAATAAAACAGGGACCAACAATTTTTGCAGTTTTGGCAATTTTAACATTTTTTCCTAATCTTACTTCATTATTTAAAGTGGAGAGGAAATATTTCATGACTGACAATACGTGCCATGGATATTTTAGAGGATACCAATAGTTTTTATATAAAAAATATTCAGATTTGATATTTTGTTTAAGTAATTTATTAATTCCCTCCTCATATTGGTTGTCTTGAGTAGTTTTAGTTGTTTCTAATGTTTTGATTAATAAATCGAAATCCTTAAAGTAATCAATCACTAGTTTTACAATATCCGATGGTGTTTTATCAGGACTGGGTTTTTCAACGATTTCTACAACACGCTTATTCTGAAATTTCAAATAACCTCCGGAAAAATAGTTCTTAACTTTTATTCCTACAAACAAACAATCGGCTTTTGTTTGACTCAATGTATTAATACATTGATACAAGATTTTATAATTAAAAATATCTTCAGCGTTCATAATTGAAACTTCTCCTTTGAAGGAATTTTTTGCTGAAAGAACTGCTCCAGCTTGACCCTTAAATTCATTTTTTTGAACTACAATTTTGAATTTATTGTTGTCCAATCGTTTAATCGATTGTACATCTGAGGGATTGACTACAATTGTGATGTTTTCTGTCAATTCGATGAGATTTTCTAATAGATACAAGATTAGTGGTTTTCCTAAAAATGGAAAATAACTTTTTTTAGTTAGTGGCCAAAAACGGGTGCTGTCACCAGCGGCCAAAATTAAGATATTTTTTATTTTTTTCATAGTTCGATTTCACTCACTATGACCCTGAGTTTATCGAATGGGTCATACTTTTGTTATATCTCCGCCCAAACTACTAACTTTATCTACGAAATTTTCATAACCTCTCTCTATAATTGAGGCGTTGTTTACTATTGACTCTCCATCCGCAACAAGTGCTGCGATTGCTAAAGTTGCTCCCGCTCTTAGATCAGCAACATTCAATACTCCTCCATGTAATTTCTGCTGTCCTTTTATTCTTATTGCCTGATTATATTTTTTGTTTGGATTAAAATTAAAAAAGAAATATTCGGTAGGATTCTTTATGGGAATTTTTATAAAATCGATTTGTGCTCCCAATTTTCTCAACTCTTCAACATAGGAAAATCTATTCTCAAATACCCTCTCATAAATTATAGAATCTCCTTTGGCCTGTGTCATTAAAATTGCCCAGTTGGGTTGCCAGTCTGTCATAAAACCTGGGTGAGGCGATGTCTCGATATTTGTCGATTTAAGAATGCCTTTATAATGAAATCTTATTTCATTTTTATTTAAAATTTCTACTCCGCCTCCTGCCAATTTAAGTTTTTTCAGAAAAGAATCTATCTCTATGGGATTTATTGGAGAGATTATAATGTTACCGATAGTTGCTATCGCAAGAGTTGCAAAAGTTATGGCTTCATTTCTATCCGAGATTACTTCAAAATGTGATTTACATTTAAGAGTTGACGCAGGATCAATTGTAATTTTTTTGTCTTCCCTTTTAATTTTTCCGCCACATTGGTTTAAAAAGCGAATCAACTCGTCAATCTCCGGTTCGAGAGCGGCATTGTTAATCGTGCTTCTTTTTTTTCCTAAAACACTAAGCATTATGAGAAGCTCTGTTCCGGTGTGCGATGACTTAGGAAAAGAGTAATTTCCGGAAGGGTTATCTTTAATTATAGCGTTGTAATAGCCTGTATTTGAGTCATAGTCGATATTAACTCCAAGGTGTTTCATTCCTTCAACAATTCTGTCTATAGGTCTTGCCCCTATTCTACAGCCTCCTGGGTTTGGAACATAACAAGTTTTAAATTTGTAGAGTAAAGGTGCAAAAAGCATAAAAGAAACTCTAATCTTTGAAGCATAGAGAAGATCCACTCTATTTTTGTCCAATGTTCTGCTATCAACGGAAACAGTGTTTTTATCCATAAATCTGGCTTTTGCTCCCAATGATTCAATAAGATGAAGCAGTTCATCAACATCGTTAATCCGGGGAATATTTTTTAAAATCACTTCCTGATTCAACAGTAAAGCAGCTATGATAATTTTTAATGAAGCATTTTTAGCTCCGGAAAGCTTAATTTTTCCTTCCAATTTTTTCCCACCTTTTATTAAAAAAGAGTCTTCTGTCATATTAGTACCGCTTCCTCCTTTAATTCTACCCCAAACTTTTTCTTTACTCTAGCTTTAATTAACTTTACCAATTTAAGAAGATCGGATGGATTTCCGTTTCCTTTATTTAATATAAAGTTTGCGTGTCTGTCTGAAACATAAAACTGGCCTACTCTATATCCTTTCAAACCTGCCTGATCGATAAGTTTTCCGGCAGACTTCCCATTGACATTCTGGAAGAAACAGCCGCAGGTCATGAATCCTTGGGGTTGAGTTAGTTTTCGATAATTTTGGGCAAACTTTAGCCTTTCTAATAATATTTTTGGATCTTGTTTCTTTAGTTTAAAAGTTGCTTTTATTAAAATTTCTTTTGTTTTTTGCAAAATGCTATAGTCATAAGCGAAATTAAAATAAGATTTGCCGACTTTTTTTTCTTTTCCTTTTTCACCAATAAGTGTGGCAGAAACAAGACTGTCACCAAAGTAGGTTAGAGGTTTTGTCCATTTGGAATTCATGTAAAGAGCGCCTCCTACCGTTCCCGGTAAGCCGAAATGATACTCTAATCCCTCAAGGCCGTCTTCGGCTGTTTCTTTTGCCAGCCTTGTGACTGGATATCCCGAAGAAACTGTTAAAAGGTTATTTTTTATACTCTTTTCAATATATTTGTTCCTCAAAGCCAAAACTGGCAGGTTTGTTTTAGTAATAGCCAGGTTTGATCCGCCACCGATAATTAATAAGGGCATACTAAGTTCTATTGAGGCTCTTTTTGCATTTAATAAGTCTTCTCGAGATTCAGCCTCGAAATAGTAGTTGACCGCAGTATCTGTGCGTAAAGTAAGATAGGGAGAAAGATTAAAATTTTCCTTAACTCTTCCTTTACCTAGAAGTTTTTCTAATTGGTTTTGAGCTTTGAGATTTGACATTTGAGATAGCTTCTATTATATCATTTTTTAGCTTATAAACGTCGCCCGCACCCATAGTGAAGATGACAGTTGGTTGGATGCTTGTCCTGAACGAAGTAGAAGGATTAGTAGTTATTAATTTAAATAATTCGCCTTTTGATGAAACGGCTTTAATGTTATTTTTAGAGCCTTTTTTTTCTATATCAAGTGAGGTAACATGGAAGTTCTTAGCATTTTCTCTGGCTGAAGGAAAAATGGGTAAAACATAGCTGTAGTCTGCCAAGGAAAGACTTTTGGCAAATTCCTTTAAAAGGGCTTGAGTTCTGGAGTAGGTATGGGGTTGAAAAACAACTATGATTTTGTTTTTTGGGAATCGCTCTCTTGCAGCCAATATCGTTGTTTCAATCTCTTTGGGATGATGGGCATAATCATCAAAAAGTTTTATATTTCTTTTTGAATAGACCATCTTAAACCTTCTTTTTGCACCTGTGAATCCTTTAATTGCTTTTTTTATCTTATCTAAAGGAAAGCCAAGCTGAAGTAAAGTTAAAACTACCCCGGCAGCATTGGAAATATTTTTTTTGCCAAATAAAAAGATTTCAAAATAACCTAATTGTTTTTTACTTAAAACTAGTTCAAAAACTGATCCTTTATTTGTTGTCCTATTATTTTTAATAATGAGACTAGCTGATTTATTAAACCCATAAGTTACACATTTATTCCACTTCATTATTTTAATAAATTGAAGTAGAGAATCATCATCAACACAAAGAATCAGTTTTTTGTTATCGAAGAATTTTAGAAAAGCATATTTTACTTCTTCAAGGTTTTTATATTGATCTGGATGATCAAAATCAATATTGGTTGCCAGAATATAATCTGGATTAAGAAAGGAAAATTTGGGAGTTTTGTCTATTGGTGGATTTACGCCGTATTCGTCTGCCTCAATTACAAAATAATCCGGTCCATTAAAGTCACCTCCAGGAAAATTATTAAATGATGGAGTTCCAACGAGATAACTTGGTTTGCTGTTTAATTTTGTTAAGGCATAGGCGAGTAGGGAAGAGGTGGTGGTTTTTCCGTGACAACCGGCGACGGCAATTTTGGTTTTAAACTTTCTCATGATCATTCCAATCAGTTCAGCTTGAGAAAGGATATTTACTTTCCTTTTTTTTGCTTCAATTATTTGAGGATTATTTGTTCCTCCGTGAGCTGCGGAGAAGACTATTAGATCTGTGTTTTTAGGAAGACGTTCTGGCTTAAATCCTATTTGCCATTCAATTTTATTCTTTTTAAGAAGTTCATCTGTAATGAATTCTTCCGCAACATCAGAGCCAGTAACATTTTTCCCCATTTCTTTTAAAAAAATAGCCAAATTCGCCATCATCACCCCTTTTATGCCAACAATATGAATATGATTTGACTGATCTATCATGAATAAAGTCAATTATACTATTTTTACTATGTTTCTCGGATGCGTCTTTTCGCTTATGCATCAAGTTAGTAAGCATTTTTAGTTTCTATAGTTGGTAGCCACGCGTGACATAAGCTTAAATCCGCATCCTTCAAAACTAAAGAACTATAATTAATATATGAAGACATTTTTAATTATTGCATCAGTATTAATAATAGGTTTTGGACTATATTTAATAAAATCTCACCAATCAAATTTTTTAGCAACTCCGATTGGAAAAACACAATTGCCCATTGAGAAATCTTTGGATAAGTATACTTATGAGGCTTTAAGAAAAAGAAAACTCGCTGGGGGAGAGATTGTTATAGGTAAAGTCCTAAAAGATTCAGACAAATATGAATCAAGACTGTTCTTTTTTACTTCTGATGGGAGGAAAGTAAGCGGACTGATTAATATACCTAAATCAAAAGGGCCGTTTCCTGTGATTATCATGATACGTGGTTTTGTAGACACAGAAGTATATGCGACAGGTACAGGGACACAGCATGCTGCTGAGGTTTTTGCCCAAAATGGATTTATCACTTTAGCTCCTGACTTTTTAGGCTATGGAGAGTCTGATCCT
Source organism: Candidatus Roizmanbacteria bacterium (assembly GCA_963845895.1). Classification (GTDB taxonomy): domain Bacteria; phylum Patescibacteriota; class Microgenomatia; order UBA1406; family GWC2-37-13; genus CAWJTN01. The sequence continues at coordinate 12,673 of CAWJTN010000001.1, read as the reverse complement.
TCAGTTAAAAGTCCAATGGAAGACAGATTTTTAACCTATACTACTGTTCTTGATTTAATCGATTCTGTTAAATCTCTTAATAGCGTTGATGTTAGTAAAATCGGTATCTGGGGGCACAGTAATGGGGGACAGATAGCTTTGTCTGTTCTTGAAATAAGTGGAGGCAAATATCCTACAGTTTTATGGGTTCCTGTGTCCAAGCCATTTCCCTATTCAATTCTTTACTATACAGATGATGTTTCAGATCACGGAGAGGCTTTAAGAAAGGTTGTTTCCGATTTTGAAAAAGACTATGATTCGGAAAAATATTCTTTGACCAATTTTTTTGATTGGATTAATGGCCCCATTCAGTTATATCAGGGTGGGAGTGACGAATCGGTACCACAAAAATGGTCTGACGACTTATATAAACTATTGAAAGATAAGAAAAAAGAGATAGAATATTTTGTCTATCCGGAGCAGGATCATAACTTTTCCAAAGCAAGTTGGAGTGAAATCGTTGAGAAAAATATCGAATTTTATAGTAAAAATTTTGAGAAATAGTGTAGAATAAGACCTATGCAAGATACCAATCAACAGAGTAATGTTTGTCCAAAATGCGGATCGCCTTTGGGGGATATTGAGACAACAAAAACAGGTAAGCAGCTGCAACGCTGTTCTACCGGTAAGTGGAATCCCGATACAAGAAGTACAGATGGGTGTGACTTCGTACGCTGGATTACTCCAGCTCCTATATCAATTGATGAAAAATGCCCAAAGTGTGGATCTCCCTTGCTTTTAGTCACGACAAAGTTTGGCAAAAAGCTAAAACGCTGTTCAACGAATAAATGGGATCCAAAAACTAGAGAATCAACGGGTTGTGATTTTGTTGAATGGATAAAAGGATCCACCGAACAACTTGATGAAGATTGTCCTAAATGTGGGAGTAAGTTGGTACTTTATACTTCAGCGGCAGGAAAGAAACTTAAGAAATGTTCTACAAACAAATGGGATCCGGAGCAAAGAGCTTCAACAGGCTGCACCTACGTTCAATGGATGTAGGTTAATCGTTTTTAACTACAAAATTGAACATCGCTTCATAATTGTCATGACCGACGCGCCTTCTTGAAAAAAATCTTTTATGGTCACATTTTGTGCAAAAGGGAAAGTGATCAATATTTTTTTCTTTTATACCCGAGTTAATTAATTCAAGATAGTTAAGTTTAGCTAAATTCAGAAACCTTTTACCTTTGCTAAAATGAAAGATTTTATTAGAATATCCGTCAAACTCTTCAATAAAAGCATAATATCTGTCATCATCAATATCATAACAACAATCGTTTATAGACGGCCCAATAGCTACTCTAAGATTATCTTTTTTGGCGCCAGACTTAAGTAATTTTTCTAGCATTTTTACCGCCATTCTTCTCAAGCTTCCTCTCCATCCTTGGTGAGATATTCCAATTAAGCCGTTTTTTTTATCAACAAAAATCATAGGCACACAGTCTGCATTTCTTACTATTAACACAACCCCATTATCTTTGGTTATTAATCCGTCTGTGTCTTCGATTCTTTCAACTTTCTCTTCGGAGTCTGATTTTTTGTAAAACAAAATATTTGTGGAGTGAATTTGTCTTAAAATTACTATTTTTGAAAAAGGAATATTATAAGTATTGAAAAAATTAAGTATATTCTCTGTGTTTTTTGCATTTCCCAACTCTTTTGTGGCAAAGCCGGAGTAATAGTGGTTATCGTTAATATTGCTGGAGTAAAAAATTTTTTGATCGGCATCAAAGCTTATCATAGTTTTTTTTATTTAATGCATTAAGAATAGCTTTTTTTTCATCCCACGGATATTCAACATTACCTCTCGCCAAACTTTTCTCGTGGCTTTTACCGGTTGTTATAACAATATCTCCAGGTTTAGCAATCTCAATTGCCTTTTTTATAGCCTCTCCACGGTTTAATATCGTATAGTATGTAATTTTTGGTTTTATTCTTAATAACCCATTTATTATTTCTTGAGCAATTTTATCTGGATTTTCTTTGCGATAGTCTTCCTCCGTAATAATTGCAACATCAGAATATTTTGCACTTATTTCACCCATCGATGGTCTTTTAGATTGATCTCTAAGACCGGCTGCCCCAAAAACATGAATCAGTTTATTTTTTCCAGTATGGTAAAGATCATGAACTGTTCTTAATACTTGTAAAAATGCATTTGGAGTATGGGCAAAGTCAATAATTACAGTAATTGGTTCTTTTAAAACAACTTCCAGCCTTCCTGGTGGTAATTTAAAGGTTTTGAGAGCTTTAATAATTTGTTTTTCGCGAATTCCGATAAGTCTAGTCAGGCAGTAAGCAGCAAGGTAGTTGTATTTATTAAATTCCGGTAACTCTTGATTTATTTTTTTTGAGATATCCAATCTGAAGTTTGCTTTATTTTTTATGGCATAGGAATAAAATTTTTTGTTCCGTAATTTTTTTATAAAATCAAACGATCTATCATCCGCGTTGATCAGAGAAATCTTCGCTTTGTTTAGAAGAATCAATTTGGATTTGACATATTCTTCGTAAGTTTTATGAAAATCTAGATGTTCATGAGTGATATTAGTCAAAACTGCCGCAAAATATTTAATGCTGTAAACCCTGTTTTGAGCAAGAGCGTGTGAGGTTGTTTCCAAAACAAAATATTCGTCTCCTTTTTTTACACTCTCTGCTAGAAAACGATGGAGCGGAAAAACATCCGGAGTGGTGACATGAAAGCCAGTATCATAAATTTTTCCTGCGATGTCCGCATAGACAGATGAGATCATAGATACTTTTTTTCCAGCAGTTTTCAGGATATGATAGATGAGATGTGTGGTCGTTGTTTTTCCATCTGTTCCCGTTACGCCGATGATTTTAATTTTTCTACAAGGGTAACCAAAGTAAAAAATTGCAATATCGTTTTGCAAACGGTGATATAAGTTTTTAATAGATTGAATCATTGTGGTGCTATATTATAGTAAACTAATAAATCTTTAGCCACATCGAAGAAAATTGGAGCTGCAGTTTCAGATCCCCAAGGAGAAGTTTTAGGATTATGAAGTATTACGAGGACTAAAAATTTTGGATTATCAACAGGAGCAAAACCTATGAAAGAAGCCACAGTTTTTTCAGGATCGTAATGACCTTGTATTGGTACTTGTGCTGTTCCTGTCTTACCTGCAATTTTATAATCTTTAGGTCTTAACCATTTTACTTCACCATTTTCTACAGTTGATAGTAACATTTTTTTTATTATCTCTGTTGTTTTTTGGCTAACGGTGTAGCCATCAATCTTTGGACTTATATCTTTTTCTTCATCCTGACTTACTATTTTTTTTACAACTTCAGGTTTCATGAGCTTCCCACCGTTTATGATTGAGGCAAAGGCTCTAATTATTTGAATAGGAGTTACAGCTATTCCTTGTCCGAAGTTGACAGTAGCATAATCTATAGGGTACCAGGAGTTTTGGGGACGAAGATAACCCGAGACTTCTCCTTGAAGGTCAATACCTGTTTGTTGACCAAACCCATACTTATTTAAATATTCATAAATTTTCTGATCACCTAATTTTTGTCCAACATAAACCATTCCTACATTTGACGATTTATCAAGAATTCTTGTCATCGTGATTTTTCCTTCATACTTATTATCCCAAGTTCTAATAGAGTATTCTCCAACTTTTACCGGGCCATCCTCTTGATAGAAATCATCTGGTTTTACTTTATTTTCCTCAAGCGCTGCTGCCATAATCAGAGGCTTAAAAATTGATCCAGGCTCAAAAACGTCTGTGACTGCTGGATCTTTGAAATAATCTTCCGAAAACATATAATACTTATCAACATCAAAATCAGGTAAACAACTGATTGCAAGCATCTGCATTGTTTGGGGATTTGCAACTAGAATACATCCCTGATCCGCTTTGTAAGTCTCGAGGCCATCTTTTAATTTTGACTTTACTATTTCCTGTACGGATTTATCTATATTTAAATAAAGATCTCTACCATTTTCAGGGTTTACTTTCTGTTGAGTGCCTATAAGTATTGGCCTACCCAGTAAATCTATATCGCTTTTTAAAACGCCAGGTAGTCCAACGAGATCTTGGTCGTAATAACCTTCAATTCCGAAGTATCCAACATCGCCGCCTTGGCTGTCTTTTCCGACAAACCCAAGAAGATGTGCGGCCAAAGAAGCCTCAGGATAATAGCGGTGGTATTGATCTTCAAAACCTAATCCCTGTAACCCTAGATCAAGAATTTTTTGTTTCGTATTTGAATCAATATTACCCTGTACCGCCACCCAGCTTTTGCTTGGATCAATTTTCGCTTCAAGAGAGGCTACATCCATCTGAAGGATGCTACTTAATTTGTTCACAAACCCGTCTTTATTTTCTATTTTTTTTGGTTCAAGATACAAAAGATAATTGGTTTCATTAACAGCCAATGGTTCATTATTTGTGTCAAAGATTTTTCCTCTTTCAGGTTGGATTATATTAGTTTTTAAGTAAGCAGTATCAAAGGAGTTTGTAGGATTTATTACTTGTATATAAAAAAGTTTAGCAATTATGACAAAATAAAGAATCAGAAAGAAAAAAAACAATATTTTAGCTTTTGCCATAGGTCAGCGGTTAAGCGCATATTTCAGATTTTCAAGAAAAATTGGTTGTGCTTTTTGGCTAAAGTTTAGCGATGCCGCCACAGAAGCTGCATATTGGAGCGAATCAATTTGATAAACTTCATTTTCTAAATTAAGATTTTCTTGATGTAGAGTCTTTGTATCAGATTCAAATTTATTTATATTGTCACTCAAACCTATACTGTTAACAAAGATAAATATATTTACAACGACCAATACTGCAAATATTCCCCAAATTATTGATTTACTTAATAATTTCATATTTCTATAATTCGTAACTTCGCAGATCTTTCGAAACTTTTATAACCTTTTCCTCCTATAATTTTTTTGTTGACCTGCTTTAGTATATTTTTCCTTATAAACTGTTTAACTACTCTATCCTCAAGAGAATGGAAGGAAATTATAGCGATCTTTCCTCCAATTTTAGATATTTTAAGAACACCCTCCAGACCTTTCTTTAAATTGTTAATCTCATCATTAACTTCAATTCTTAGCGCTTGAAAAACTCTCGCATAGGTTTTTTGACTTTTAAACCCTAAGGTTTTATCAATGATTTTTATCAAATCGCCGACTGTTTTTATTCTTTTTAAGGTACGGGTGCGAACAATACTCTGACTAATTGCCAGAGAATTGATCTCCTCACTATTGCGCGCCAAAATTTCATAAAGTTTTTTTAGATCAGAACTGTTAACTAATTCTTCTGCGTTGAATTCATAATCAGTATCTATTCTCATATCCAAAGGCTCGTTCATTTTTCTATAGGAAAATCCTCTTCCCGAATTTTCAATCTGCTCCATCGATAATCCCAAATCAAAAAGTATGCCGTCGACCGGGAAAAAATTATTTTCTTTCGCAATTTTTTCAATTTCCGCAAAATTCCCAACAACAAGTTTTAAATTCTTATAGTTTTGATATTTGACTTTTAACTTTTGAATTTGATTAATGTCCCAGTCAATTCCTAAAACTTTTCCACCTCTTTTCAGAATTTCTCTAGCGTGACCTCCTTGACCAAATGTCGCATCGATATATAAACCACCTGGTTTAATACTTAATCCTTCAATAACTTCCTTTAAAAGTACAGCGTGATGCATTTATTTCTGCTTAAATTTGTCTAGCTTCTTTTGATATTTGTCCCATCTTTGCGGTTGCCAAATTTCAAAATGGTCACCGACACCTATAATGACTGCATTGTTGACTAGTCCGGCATAATCTAATAAAGTTTTTGGTATCACAATCCGCCCCTGATCGTCGATTTCTAATATTGTTGCACTAGAAAAAAGATGACGTTTTACCTCAGCTTTTTGCATCTCTAGGGGAGATGGACTTAATAATTCTTTTGCTGCCATTTCCCAATCGCTGTTTCTAAAACCAGAAAGGCAGCTATCTAAACCTTTAGTTAAAGTAAATGTTTTACCATTATCAAGCGCCTCTCTTATTTTTTTTGGGATTATTATTCTGCTTTGACCTGTAAATGTAATCCGATATTCGCCAACGAATAACATATACAACCATTTAACGCCATTTCTTACCAGTTGTCAAGAGGAGCAATTAGTGGATATCCAAATATGATGCACTAAATGTATTATTTTTTATCTGTCTCTTTATATTTGCGAATTCTTATTTATAATAGGTTATAGAGTATGAATAAAATTCTTGACAAGACTCGTCAGTTTATATTTGCTAAGCAGACAAGCATGTTTTCTTCAGCCATGATCATATCCGTGATGATCATAATTTCAAGTTTATTCGGCTTTTTGAGGTTTAGAATTCTTTCCGGTCTTTTTACCAAAAATGATTTGGATATTTTTTTAGCCTCTTTTCGTATACCAGATCTTGTTTTTGAGATACTGATCACCGGAGCATTGACAAGCTCTTTTATTCCAATATTTATTAAGTATCAAAGTAATAAAGAAGAGCTTGATGTCAATATATCTTCTATTATCAACTTAATCATTGTTATCATGCTATGTCTGGTTTTTCTGCTCTTTATTTTTATGGATAAAATTGTTCCATTGATAACTCCTGGCTTTCCGGAAAGCAAGATTCAACCGATTATTCTATATTCAAGGCTTTTACTTTTTGGACAACTTCCATTGATGATTGCTGGTAATTTTTTAACGGGAATAGGTCAAGCGGAAAAAAGATTTTTTTTGTCGGCAGTGGCCCCAATTCTTTACAATTTATCAATCATAATTAGCTCTCTGTTGTTGAGCTCTCATTTTTATTTACTGGCACCTGTGATAGGTGTAATTGCCGGCGCAGTAATGTTTTTTATAATTCAGCTTCCCCTCTTGCGCGATTCTCGATTCAGTTACTCTTTTGTTGTAAAGAAAACTGCAGGACTTGTTGAATTTTTTAGAGTGATTGTTCCTAGAGGACTTACAGTTGTTGTTTCTCAACTTGATGCCACAGTCGATCTAATTTTAGCCACTTTTCTTGGTTCAGGCTCTTATACAGTTTTCTACTTTGCCCAACGTCTACAGCTTCTTCCGGTATCTGTTATAGGTATTGCTTTTGGACAAGCATCCTTACCATATCTAAGCGAAGTCTACCAAGAAAAAAAATTTGAAGAATTTAGAAAAATAATTGTTGAGTCAGTCTTGAATTTACTTTTTTTGATAATTCCGATAATGAGTTTTTTCATTTTTGCCAGGACTCCTTTAATCAGACTTTTTTTCGGTGGACAAAAATTTGACTGGGATGCAACGGTTTCAACTGCCGTGACATTGTCTTATTTTGCATTTTCTTTACCTTTTCACGGCATATACTACTTTTTAACTCGTTGTTTTTATGCATTTCTTGACACAAAAACACCATTTGTAATTAGTGTGATCTCAATTGGGATCAATACTTTATTAAGTGTTATATTCATAATATTTTTAAAGCTACCTGTCTGGTCTTTAGCAATCTCATTTTCAATCTCAATGATGATTAATGTATTGATGCTTATTTTAATTTTATCTCAAAAAATACAAGGGTTAGATTTTAAATTTTTAGTCTTCGAGTTAGTAAAAGTGTGCGCGGCAACAGGAATCTCTTCAGTTGTGGTTTATTATCTTATGAAATTGATGGATGGTTTGGTTTTTGATACTTCATTTACCATCAATGTATTCTTACTTCTTATGACTTCCGCGATCGTATATTTTTTTCTTTATCTATTTTTATCTTGGGTTATAGATGTTAAAGAAATTTATCTTGTGACAAGACTGATTATAAAAGCTCGAGAATACCATAGGAGAATTATAGAGTTCTATACAAGCTATGAATAATGGACCTAAGGAAGTGGAAGCCATAAAATCAATTCAGAAGAAACTGCTGGGTCGGAAGTTGTCTTATCGGGAAATCTATAACTTGATGGATGAAATTGCTCATCATAGGATGAGCGACATACTCATAACTTATTTTGTTGCTTCTTCATTCAAAGAAGGTTATTCATCAGAGGAACTTTTTTATTTTACTAAGGCAATGGTGGAGACTGGAAAAAAACTTCATTTTGATGGAATTGTAGCTGATAAGCATTCAACTGGCGGAGTTTCTGGGACTAGAACAACTATGATTATAGTTCCTATTATTGCTTCGGCAGGTATAAAAATTCCTAAAGTTTCTTCTCGAGCAATTACTTCACCCGCAGGAACAGCTGACGTTATGGAAGTGTTGGCTAATGTAAATTTTCAGCCAGAAGAAATTACTAAGATTGTAAATAATGTTGGTGGATGTGTTGCTTGGAATGGACATTTAGGTCTGGCGCCTGCCGATGACGTTATTATTCATATTGAAGAACCATTATCTTTTGAGTCTTTTGACAAAATAATCATATCAATTATGGCTAAAAAAGTTGCCGTTGGTGCTACTCATGTTGTTTTTGATATTCCTGTTGGGAAAACTATGAAGATAAGACATTTTTTTGACGCTGATAAAGTTACCAATAAATTTAAAGATCTAGGAGACCGCTTTAAAATGAAACTAACGTTTGACGTCAATGAAACATTGGAACCGGCCGGAAGAGGTGTAGGTCCGGCGCTCGAGGCACGTGATGTATTGTATGTTTTGGAACAGAAAAAAGAACGCCCTCTCAAGCTTGAGGCTAAAGCTCTTCGTTTAGCAGGCAAACTTCTAGATATCTGTTTTTCAGATATGAAAATAAAAAAAAGCGGAGAAGAGGAAGCAAGACGTATCCTTTTAGAAGGATCAGCACTTAAAAAATTTAGAGAAATAGTTAAAGCACAGCATGGTGACGATCAAATCTCATCTGAAACTTTTAAATTAAATGCAGCGGTCTTAGAGATCAACTCCTTTAGATCTGGTAAAATTAAGGAAATAAACAACTATAATCTCAATACTTTAGCCAGAATTCTTGGCGCGCCAAACGACAAATATGCAGGTATTTATTTAATAAAAAAGCTTGATGAATTTGTAGAAAAAAAAGAACCGATGTTAAAATTTTATTCAAGTGATAAATATAGATTGATGGAAGCAGAAATAAGTTTTAGAAATTTTCCAGTTTATGTCATCGAGTAAGCATATGAAAAGAATAACAGTCTCTCTATTTTTTATTTTAATTATTTCTATCGTTGGATTTTTTTATTATCAAGCCGGAACGCTTCCTGTTAACAAGGAAGATAGAACAAGTAAAATATTTGTTATTAATCCAGGAGAAAGTCTCAATAAGATAGCAAATGATTTGGCTGATCAAAATTTGATTAGAAATAGAGTAGTTTTTTATCTGGCGGTTAGACAACTAGGGATAGAAAAAAAGATACAGGCTGGGGATTTTAGACTTTCTCCATCGATGGATTCGTATGAAATTGCAAAAATACTCACTCATGGAACGCTGGATGTTTGGTTAACCATAATCGAGGGAACAAGAAGAGAAGAAGTAGCCCAAGATGTTTCGCGGAATCTTGATATTCCGGAGATTGAGTTTTTAAAATATACTCATGAGGGTTATTTATTTCCTGATACTTACCTTATTCCAAAAGATGCTACTGCAGTAGCTGTCATAAAAATACTTGATAATAATTTTGATCAGAAAGTTACTTCGGATTTAATTTCTAAAGCCAAAAAAAACAATCTCACAGAAGATCAATTAATTACTTTGGCTTCTTTGGTTGAGAGAGAAGCTAAGTTTGCCCAAGATAAAAAAAACGTGGCAAGTGTACTTTTAAAGAGATTAAATAACAATATTCTCCTACAGATAGACGCCACTGTTCAATATGCGTTAGGATATCAACCGGATGAAAAAACATGGTGGAAAAAAAATTTAACACAGGATGATCTGGGCGTCAATTCTCCTTATAATACCTATAAAAACTTAGGTCTGCCGCCTGGACCAATTGCAAATCCAGGACTTGCGTCGATAGATGCGGTCGTTAACGCAGACCCCAATACTCCATATTTATTTTATATTTCTGATAGTTCGGGTCATCTTCATTTTGCTAGAACTTTAGAGGAGCAGAACGAAAATATAAGCAAATATCTTAAATGATTCTATATCTTGTGCTTCTTCCCATTCCCATTCGTTCAATTTTCTTTAGACTCAATAGTTTCTCCAATACTTGATTAACCGTTGGTCTTGCCACTTTGGTTTTTTCATTAATTTCGCTAGGTGTAGCTTCTTTAACTTTTCGTAAATACTCTAAAACGGCCAGTTGCTTCCCCGATAATGTTTTTTCTACATTATCAGCAGTAAGCAGATTAACAGCTTCTTTAGATTGGTCCAAAATAATATTGAGAAAAAAGGTCAGCCAAGGAATAAGATCGTTTTTTTCCGATTTGAAAGTTAATTGCGTTTTTCTTAAAGCAACATAATATTCTTGTTTCTTTTCTTCGATTAATTTTTCATGTGATACGTATGGCATATAAGGATAACCTGCCTGTAGCATTAAAAGATTAGTCAAAATTCTAGATATTCGGCCATTGCCGTCTCTAAAAGGATGGATCTTTAAAAATTCAACCACAAAATTAGTGATTATAAGCAGAGGGTGATATTTTTGTTTCTTAATGGTTTTAATTGTCCATTCGACCAGTTCTTGCATTTCAATCGGAGTTAAGTAAACCGGTGTGGTATCAAATATAGTGCCAACGATATTCCCTTTGGCATCAACCATTTGAACTTTATTTTCAGTTACTTTGTATTGACCCCTATGAAAAGAGTCTTTTTCAACATATTTGAGAATTTCCTGGTGGAAATGTTTTATTGTACCTTCGTTCAACTTTATTGACTGCCAAGAATCAAAGACGTTCTTTAGTAATTCATAGTAGCCTTTGACTTCCTGGGCATCACGGTCCTTGAATTTTTGCACGGAAATACCTCTCATTAAGTCTTCCACTTCGGAATCACTTAATTTTGCTCCTTCTATACGCGTTGAGGCGCCTGTTGAAGTGATGAGCACGGATTGTTTAAGCCTACCTAGAATTTGAGGATGTAAATTAGCACCAGCCGCCCATCTGCCTTTCAGCTCGTCAATGGAGGCTATAAGAGTGAGAATGTTGGCGGGAAGCGATTCTAGCCTTTTATCAAATCTGGTTATATCTGGCATAGGTTTATATATTCGGAACGTTTTATATCTAGTTTTCCAGATATAATTACGTTCTTAAACTGACTATATAAGATTATATTAGATTATATAAGATTAGGGAATCTTTTGTCAAGTGCCATAACCATATCTCGACTACGAAAATTGACCGGACAATTTGCTAAGTGGACTTTATAAATTGTCTGATCACCCTCCTTTTACCCAACCACCCATTCCACTATATATTTTAAAGAATTTTACTTAAAAAATCCATGAAGGACTATAAAAAAAACCACCGGTGAAGGACAAGTAAACTACACCAAAAAAAATTTACTTTTTTCTCAAAAAAGCAGGAATATCAAATTCGGATTCGGCTTCCAGAAGATCTTCCTCCGAAGTTAAGTCTTCATCTAAGGAAGGTTTTGGACCCGACTTCGTCGAGACTTCGTCGGGTGAAGGTGGCGGTGACGTTCTATCATGAGTAATTGATTCTTTTTTTTCAATTACTTCAGGTTCTTCCCTTTTAAATCTAAAAAGCCTCAATCTTTTATCATCAAATTTAGTCGCAATTATAGTTATCTTAATTTGATCCAACATTTTATCATCAATCACTGCACCAAAAATTATATCCGCGTCAGGATCTACCGTTTTTGCAATAATTGATGCCGCTTCATCAATCTCTGTCATTGTCATGTCTGGACCACCAACAATATTGAAAAGGACACCTTTTGCTCCTTCAATTGAAACATCCAATAGTGGTGAAGATATCGCTTGTTTTATAGCTGCAAAAGCTCGTTTATCACCACTGCCCACACCCATACCCATCAAAGCCGTGCCAGCGTTACTCATCACGGTTCTTACATCGGCAAAGTCAACATTTATTAAACCCGGCGTTGTTATTAATTCTGCAATGCCTTTGACTCCCTGATGTAAAACTTCGTCGATTTTTTTAAAGGCTTCAAGAATAGGTGTTTTTTTGTCTACAACCTGTAGAATCCTTTGGTTTGGCACGACTATTAGCGTGTCAACTTTCTCTTTTAAGTTTTGAATACCTTCTTCAGCAGTTAATTTTCTTTTACTACCTTCAAATTCAAATGGTTTAGTTACTACGGCAACCGTCAGAGCACCGGTTTCTCTTGCAATTTCTGCAACTATTGGAGAAGCCCCTGTTCCAGTTCCTCCACCTTCTCCACAGGTTATAAAGATCATATCAGCTCCTGACAAATCATCTTTTATCCTTTCTCTCGACTCCTCTGCCGCTTGTTTTCCAGTTTCAGGATCACCACCCGCACCCAATCCTTTTGTGAAATTTTCACCAATCTGGATTTTTATAGTAGCTTTATTATGAAGAAGAGCTTGAGCGTCAGTATTAACCGCAACAAACTCGACACCAGCAATTCCGCCTTCAGCAATCATTGAAGACAGGGCATTACCTCCTCCTCCACCTATACCTACTACTTTAATTCTGGCTGGTTGTCAGTAGTATATGAGACTTGAACCAAGTAGAGGACATAAT